>NZ_QORW01000005.1 GCF_003574735.1 Dongia deserti | reverse complement strand
TCCAGTGAATAGGGTCGTGACATCGATGCTGGCCTCCACCCCAGTCAGCATCTTGAATCACAAATCACCCCAGCTGGGAATCCCCACCAGATTCACACTTCGGGAAACGTGCTCTAGAAGCTGTATGCTAAAAACTGGGCGGCGAGTTGGCGGAGACGACTTCGCACTCTTCGTCGCCCAGATTGCGGAAGCGGTGCGGCGTGCGGCTGTCGAAGTAGTAGGCATCGCCGGAGCCGAGCACGCGCACCTGGTCGCCGACCGTCACTTCGAGCCGGCCGCGGATGATGATGCCGGCTTCCTCCGCATCGTGGGTCAGCATCTGCGCGCCGGTATCGGCGCCGGGGGCGTAGCGCTCGTGCAGCATCTGCATCGCCTTGCCCGAGAGATCCTGCCCAACCTGGCGATAGGAGATGGCACCGCCAGCCAGTTCCACCAGCTCCTTGGCGGTGAAATAGATCTGCGGCTTGGGCGGGGCCTCAAGGGCGAAAAACTCTGCTAGGGAGATGGGGAAGCCGTCGAGCAGCTTTTTCAGCATGCCGACCGAGGGCGAGGACCGGTTCTGCTCGATCATGGATATGATCGCGTTGGAGACGCCGGCGCGCTTCGCCAGTTCACGCTGTGAGAGATCGTGCGCCTCCCGCAGCGACTTGAGGCGACCGCCCAGATCGAACCCGGTGTCCTCGGCCATGTTAAATTCAGCATCCCAATGGCTTGGTCGCTTAATATAATGAACAACTGTACCCAGGATCAAGGCTCATCTGGCCTTAAATTGTAAACATCTGGGCACACTTGTTCGGTTTGTTGAACATTGCTATGGTGCCGCCAATTTCCACTGGCCTTGAGGACCAACCCCATGTCCGCCACCGCCAAAGCGGCCGCGCAGCCGTTTACTCCGAGCGCGTTCGAGCCCACGCCGAATAACCTCGAATCCTTCTGGATGCCGTTCACGGCGAACCGGCAGTTCAAGTCCAAGCCGCGCTTGTTCGTCGGCGCGGAGGGCATGCACTACACGACCATCGACAACCGCAAGGTCTTGGACGGCACCGCGGGCCTGTGGTGCGTGAACGCCGGCCACGGCCGCAAGAAGATCTCGGAAGCGGTCGCCAGGCAGATCCAGCAGATGGACTATGCCCCAGCCTTCCAGATGGGCCACCCCAGCGCCTTCGAGCTGGCCTCGCGTTTGACGCACCTAGTGCCAGGTGATCTCGACCACGTGTTCTTCACCAACTCGGGTTCAGAGTCGGTCGACACGGCGCTGAAGATCGCCCTCGCCTATCACCGCGTGAAGGGCCAGGGCGCGCGCACGCGCTTGATCGGCCGCGAGCGCGGCTATCACGGCGTCGGCTTCGGCGGCATCTCGGTCGGCGGCATCGTCGCCAACCGCAAGTTTTTCGGCCCGCTGCTGAACGGCGTCGATCACCTGCCGCACACCCACAATCTCGAGAAGAACGCCTTCACCCGCGGCCAGCCCGAGTGGGGCGCACATCTCGCAGACGATCTGGAGCGCATCGTCGCGTTGCATGACCCCTCGACCATCGCGGCTGTCATCATCGAGCCGGTCGCCGGTTCCACCGGCGTGCTGATTCCGCCCAAGGGCTACCTCGAGAAGGTCCGGCAGATCTGCGATAAGCACGGCATCCTGCTGATCTTCGACGAGGTCATCACCGGCTTCGGCCGTCTGGGCTCGCCATTCGGCGCCGAGCATTTCGGCGTGCAGCCCGACATGATCACCTGCGCCAAGGGCCTCACCAACGGCGCGGTTCCGATGGGCGCGGTGTTCGCGCGCAAGCACATCTATGACGCCTTCATGGAGAACGCCGCGGAGAACGCCATCGAGCTGTTCCACGGCTACACCTACTCCGCCCATCCGGTGGCGTGCGCAGCGGGTCTCGCCGTGCTCGACATCTACAAGGAGGAAGGCCTGTTCGAGAATTGCCGCGACCTCTCGAAGTATTGGGAAGATGCGGTGCATTCGCTGAAGGGCATCAAGAACGTCATCGATCTGCGCAACATGGGCCTGATCGCCGGCATCGAGCTCGAGCCGATCCCAGGCAAGCCGACGGCGCGCGCCTTCAATGCGTTCCTGAAGGCATATGACAAGGGGCTCCTGATCCGCACCACGGGCGACATCATCGCGCTGTCGCCACCGCTGATCATCGAGAAGAGTCATATCGACCAGATCTTCAGCATGCTCGCTGACATCCTGAAGAACCTGGACTGATATCGGCCGCGTACGCGCGGCCACTGAACCGAAACAACCGGTCGGCGGAGAGAGCTCCGCCGACTTATCCTTTAGACAGGGAGTGCTTACTATGCTGATTGGCGTGCCAAAGGAGATCAAGAATCACGAATACCGGGTGGGCCTGACGCCCTCCTCGGTGCGTGAGCTGGTCCATCACGGGCACAAGGTGCTGGTCGAGAGCAAGGCGGGCGCCGGCATCGGCTTCGATGACGCCACCTACCAGGCGGCCGGTGCCGGCATCGCGGCCAGCGCGGCGGAGGTCTTCGGTCAGGCCGAGATGATCGTAAAGGTGAAGGAGCCGCAACCGGTCGAATGCAAGATGCTGCGCAAGGGCCAGCTGCTCTACACCTACCTGCACCTGGCGCCGGATCCGGAGCAGACCGAGGGGCTTCTGAAGTCCGGCTGCACGGCCATCGCCTACGAAACGGTGACCAGCGCACGCGGCGGCCTGCCGCTGCTCGCACCGATGTCGGAGGTTGCCGGCCGCATGTCGGTGCAGGTCGGCGCGCACTACCTGGAGAAGGCGCAGGGCGGCGCCGGCATCCTGCTCGGCGGCGTGCCCGGCGTGCGCGCGGCAAACGTGGTTGTGATCGGCGGCGGCATCTCCGGCACCCATGCCGTGCGCATGGCGCTCGGCATGGAAGCCGTCGTGACCGTGATTGATAAGAACCTCGACCGCCTGCGCGAGCTGGATGAGGTATTCGGCTCCAGCCTCAATACGATCTATTCGACGGTCGACGCGATCGAGCAATACGTGGTCGAGGCGGACCTGGTGATCGGTGCCGTGCTGGTGCCGGGCGCCGCCGCACCCAAGCTGGTCACGCGCAACATGATCAAGAAGATGCGCCCCGGCTCGGTGGTGGTGGACATCGCGATCGACCAGGGCGGCTGCTTCGAGACCAGCCATGCGACGACGCATGCCGATCCGGTCTATGTGGTGGACGGCATCACGCACTACTGCGTGGCCAACATGCCGGGCGCGGTCGCGCGCACGTCGACCATCGCGCTCAACAACGCCACCCTGCCCTTTGCCGTCGCCCTCGCCAACAAGGGTGCCCGCAAGGCACTGGCGGACGATCCGCACCTCTTGAACGGCCTCAACATCCATGACGGCCAGGTGACCTACAAGGCGGTCGCGGATGCGCTGAAGCACAAATACGTGCCGGCGCAGCAGGCGTTGGGGATGTAGGCGCCCCGATCGAACGAGAGCATCAGGCGGGGCCGCGAGGCCCCGCCTTTTTCATGCCGAGGGCCGCGAGAAAGGCGCGCACCATCGGCGAGCGCGCGAGCGTGGTGCGCGTCGAGATATCGATCCGCCGGCTGAGCGGCGCGCCGCCGGGCGTGCGGATGACCACGCCCTTGGCGCCTGAAAACCGGAGCGCCAATTCCGGCACAAATCCGACCCCGAGCCCGGCCGCGACCATCCGCAGGACCAGGTCGTAATCATCGACCGTATGGGTGATCCGCGGCGCGAAGCCCGCCAGGGCGCAGGCGCGTTCGGCAAGCTGCCGGTCATCTGCTTGCCGCGATCCGACGATCCAGCCTTCCTGCGCCAGGCGTTTGAGGCTGATCGGCTCGCGGGCGCGCCGCCACCGCTCCGGCAGCGCCAGGAGCACAGGCTCGTGCATCAGCTGATGCGAAACGAGGCCGGCGATATCCGGTCGAGGCGCCAAACTGTAGGCGAAGCTCACCGCCAGGTGGCAGCGTCCGTCGCGCACGGCTTCGATTGCATCCGCCGACTCAAGCTCGTGGATGATCACGCGCGCCTCCGGATGCTTTTGCCGCATCCGGATCACGGCCGGCAGGAGGCGCGCCTTCGCGAAGGTTGAGAAGCTCGCGATCTCTAGAACGCCTTTGGGCTGGTCGGTGGAGGCTTTCAGGTCCAGCTCGGCCGCCTCGACCGCCTGCAGGATGGCTTCGGCATGCGCCGCCAGCCGGTCGCCTTCTGCGGTGAAGCGCACACGCCGACCGACACGCTCCAGCAAGGCGACCCTGGCCTCGCGCTCCAGAATCGCCAGTTGCTGCGACACGGCCGAGGATGTCATCCCGAATGCATGGCCGACTGCGGTCATGGTGCCGCGATGGGCCAGTTCCCGGAGCAGCCGGAGTCGAGTGAGATCGAACATGCAGTAAATCTAATAGATATCGTTAGACCATTGAAGTGGACCTAAGCGAATAGCAGGCGCTACAAGCGGCGACAGCTCCCATTTCCATCGAGGTAAGATCGAAATGACCGCCGTATCTCTCCTGGGAATCCCCCACGACGATAATTCTTCCTTCATGAAAGGCCCCGCGGAGGCGCCGCCGCTGATCCGCCGCGAACTGCAGAGCGATGCCTACAGCATCTGGAGCGAGATGGGCGTCGATCTGGGTGCGGCCGGCCGGCTCATCGATCATGGCGATCTCGTGTTCGACGCCGCCGCAGATCCATGGGGCGTCATCGAGCAGAATGTCGGACGCGCCCTGGAGTCGGGCGAACCGCTGATCTGCCTGGGTGGCGACCACGCCATCACGCACCCGATCATGCGCGCCGTGCGCCGCCGTCATCCCAGGTTGACCATCCTCCACATCGACGCGCACGCGGACATCTATCACGCCTACCAGGGCAATCCACGGTCGCATGCCTCACCGTTTGCACGGATCATGGAGGAGGGTCTGGCAGACCGCCTGATACAGGTTGGCCTGCGCACGATCAACGATCATCATCGCGACCAGTTCAAGCGGTTCGGTGTCGAGGTGATCGAGGCCGGCTGCTGCAGCCAGCCTTTCCGGCTCGACATCACGACGCCGGTCTATGTCTCGATGGATATCGACGGGTTGGATCCGGCCTACGCGCCGGGCGTCTCGCACCGGGAACCGGGCGGCCTGTCTCCCCGGCAGGTGATCGATCTTATCCACACCATCGATCAACCGATCGTGGCCGCCGATATCGTCGAATATAACCCGCGCTGTGATCTCTCGAATGTGACCGCGACGGTTGCCGCAAAGCTGCTGAAGGAGATCGCCGGCATGATGGTGAAGACCAGGAAATAGACGGTCTACAGCACCTCGATCCCTTCCTCGGCCTCGGCGAGGAAGGGGCGCGGGTCGGCCAGGCGGAAACTGGCTTGAAGCGGCTTCACCGACCTGATCCGGTCGATACGGAAGAAGCGGACAGCGCCGCGCAACCGGTCCCACGCCAGCAGATACCAGACCGGCACATTGAGGTAAAGGAATTGCGGCTCGACCTCACGCGAGGTGACCACGCCGTTCTGGTCGACGTATTCGATGGCAACGCATCTGGTGTTGAAGAAGGCCTCCGCGATGCCGGTGAGCGCGCTGCGCTGCGGCGGAGAGAACGATGCTATCACCCGTTCGGACGCCGGCGCGCCGACCAGGATCCGCTTGCGCAGCGCACGGATCTTGCCCTGGTAGCTTTCGGAAAAGGCGGCGACGATCTTGCGCTTGATCGCAGCCAGCTGCTGCAGGAGCAAGGGTGAGTTCATGCGTTCCGCGATCGCGATGCTGAGCAGCAAATCGATGGCTTCCGCCGGGCTGAGATGCAGGCGGCCAAGGGCCCAGTTGCGCTGCAACCGCAAGCCACCACCACGCCCGCGATCCGAATCGATCGGCACCCCGCTGTCACGGAGAATCTCGAGATCGCGGTTCAGTGTCCGGATGCTGACGCCAAGCTCGGCCGACAGCTCCGCTGCGGTCACGTGCTCCCGCGCTTTCAGGAGGCCCTTGAGTTCCTCCAGTCGGTGCAATCGTGACGGGATGGCGCGCCTGGTCATCGATCAAATATGCCATTAAGTGGCATATTCAGTAATAAGATGCCGGGGATTAAGGCAAGCAAGAACGGATGACGCAGATGAACGGACCTTATGTCATGTTGGCCCCGATTCAACTGAAGGACGGCCTGGGCGAGAAGGCGCTGATAGAGGCCTCCGACGCTTTCCAGACCCATTTCGTCAGCCGGCAGCAGGGAATCCTGAAACGCCTGCTTTTGCGGGCAAAGGACGGCAGCTATGCCGACCTCGTGTTCTTCGCGAGCAAGGGGGCCGCCGATCGGGTCGTCGAGGCCGAAAAGAGTTCAGAGGCTTGCCTGGATTACTTCAAGGTGATGGACATACCGGAGGACATGTCACCGGAGATGGGTGTGATGGGCTTCGAGCAGGTGAAAACCTACGAATAGGTCCTCTGCGTGGCCGAGCAGCTGAAGCACTTCTTCAACGAGCAGCTTGTCCGCTCCATTGCGGACGAGCTGCGGCGTGCGTATCCGTCGCTCCGCAAGGATCGCTTCGTGGCGGCGTGCATGAAGGGATTGACCGACCTCGAGCTCATCGCGCGCGGCTGGCACATTGCGGAGGTGATGCGTGCGTTCCTGCCGCACCCGTTCGCGGCGGCGGCCGACATTCTGATCGCCTCGCTGGGGCCGGAAGCAGAGCGGACCGGCGAACTCGGGATGGCGCCCTTCCGGTATCTGCCGCATGTACTGTTCGTGCAGAAATACGGCCTCGAGGATTTCGATCCGGCGATGCGTGCGCAGTATGAGCTCACCAAGCGGTTCTCCGCGGAATCGAGCATCCGGGCGTTTCTGGTGCACTACCCGGAGGCGACGTACGAGCGCCTCCAGACCTGGGCGCGCGATGACAACGTGCATGTGCGCCGTCTGGTTTCCGAGGGCACGCGGCCGCGATTGCCATGGGCGCCGCGCTTGCGGGCGTTCCAGGACGATCCGCGTCCGGTCATCGCCTTGCTTGAATTGCTTAAGGATGATGCCGAGCGGTATGTGCAGCGGTCGGTGGCCAACAACCTCAACGACATCGCCAAGGACCATCCGGACCTGGCGGTCTCGGTCTGCCGCGAATGGCTCCGTGATGCTTCGCCAGACCGCACGTGGATCGTACGGCATGCCCTCCGGTCGCTGGTCAAGAAAGGGCATCGCGGCGCGTTGGCTGTGCTGGGCGTCGGCGCAAAGCCGCAGGTCGACCTGTCGGGCGCGTGCCTGGTGCCGGCGAGTGCCAGGATCGGCGAAGAGATCCGCTTTTCCTTCGAGCTCCTGAGCACGGGCAAGCGGCTCCAGGAACTGCTGGTCGACTATGCCGTGCATTTCGTGAAGGCGAATGGCACGGCGCGCGCGAAAGTGTTCAAGCTCCGCAAGATTGCCTTGCCGCCATCCGGCCGCGTGGAGTTGGGAAGCGCGATCTCCCTCAAGGACATGACGACGCGGCGCCACTATCCCGGGCGCCATCAGATCGATGTGCTGATCAACGGCGTCCCCTACCCGCTCGGCGCATTCGATCTCCGCGCCGGCGCGGAACCATCGCGGGGCCAGAGGCGGTCCGCTCGTTGAGTGTCCTGTCCAACCATGCGCCTGCTGCTGATGCCGGCCGGAGTTCGCGGGGCTCAGCTTCTTGTCACGGTCGGGCCACACCCTCACCGTGCCGGGCACCTGCATTTCTGCACCACGAAGACGATGGGATTGTCGGCACGGTGATCATTGATCCCGCACCATAGTGCACAACTATCCGATCAAGATTGTCTGGCGGTCTATTGGATCTCTGCAGGCTGTGCTATCGCGCGCGATCCAGACGAGAGAAGACCAAACATCGCGTTCCCGTATTGCACCGTGCGACCGGGAGAGGGTCTGTGCATTCAGGGCGGCCACCGAGCGCGCCAGATCGCCGACGGTCTGAACAGGAAGGCTTCGGGTCGACCATATTGCCACGAGTATCGCCAGGGCTACAGAAAGCAAGGCGAGCCAGCCGCTTGAACGGCTTATTGCGACGAGTAACGGAATGCCTAAAAAGAGAACGAGAAAAAACAACGTGCTCCATAGGCCAAGTTGCAACGCAGGCAGTTTCAGCCCAGAAACCCGCTCCAACTTGCGCCACCAACCTGAAACCCTGCGGCCGCGCACGAGGTCTTTCAGAGGTGTGTCGGGACGAAGGTCCAAGCCAGGCCCGTCTTTGAGAATTGCCCTCTTGATGTGTCGATAGGCAGACGCGGAGAGGCACGGGAACGGGCCTCTCTCGACGGGATGCACGCGCCGGCACGTCGCGTCAAATACATCGCCGAACGTCAGCCACTTCTCCGGCTCCTCATTGCCGAATTTGATTCCGAATGCGGCTTCGATGGCCTCGATGAAGTCGACGTCGTCCAGATCCGGATTCTTGCCAAAGAGACTCTTCGTCATGACCGGCCTCAGAGGAGATCAAGCATGCAATTCTGGCACAATGGTTGGTGTAGGCATAGTTAACGCCGCGAAGCGAGCGCCGAGTTCTCGACCTTGATCCGCCATGCCAGCAGGATCACGTTCACGACGGTGAAACCGAGTGCCAGCGGCCAGGAACCGAGGGCGAGCGGCAGCAGCGCGATCTCCAGCACGACCACCAGATAGTTGGGATGCCGCAGGAAGCGATAGGGGCCGGCGCGCACCAGCGGTGCGTGTGGCACGACAATGATGCGCGTGGTCCAATAGCGCCCAAGGCTCGCCATGGTCCAGATGCGCAGCCCGAGCACCGTGAGATAGGCGATGGCGGCCCAGACCTGGAATAGCGTGAGGCCGAACAGCACGAACGCCCACAGTACGGCCAGCCAAGCAGTGTGGAGGAAGACGATGGCGGGGTAGTGCCCGCGCCCGATTTCATATGCGCCCTCCGCCAGCAGCGCCCGCGTGTTGCGGCTGGCGATCACGAGCTCGATCAGGCGCTGCAGCGTCACCAGCAGAAGCAGGCCGGCGCAAAAGAGCTGGTCCTCGGTCAACGACAATTCCCCAATCAGGCCATCGCCGGGTTCGCCCCGACGACCCAAGTGCGAAGCCACATAACGATAGCCTGGATCCCCAGGTCCCGCCACGTCGTGGCGATCCGGGGATTACAGGGCATAAGTATAGCAACATCACCCCTCAATGATCTGGAATCCGGCGCTGAAGCCGGGGCCCAAGGCGGACATCAGGTGACGGCCGGATAGGCCGCGCTGCATCGTCCGCTGCAGCACGAACAGGACGGTAACGGCCGACATGTTGCCATAGGCGCGCAGGATCTCGCGCGCTTCGGCCATCGTGCCCTGCGGCAGGCTGAAGGCCTGCTCGAGCGCGTCCAGCACCTTCACCCCACCAGGATGGCAGATATAGCCGGCGAGATCGCCTGCGCTGATCCCGCAGCGCGCGAGGAAGGAATCGGCGGCCGCACGCATCTCCTCCCGCACCAGGGTCGGGATGTCGCGCGAAAACAGGACGCCGAGACCGTCATCCTCCACGTCCCAGCCCATAACGCGCAGGGAATCGGGCCACGTCTGCATGCCGGCGGGACCAAGCCGCAGACCGGACGAGCCCGGCCGCCCGATCACCATGGCGGCGGCACCGTCACCGAACAGGGCCGCGCCGATGATGTTGCTCTTGGACATGTCGCTGCGCCGGAAAGTGACGGAGCAAAGCTCGACCGCGAGGAACAGCACGTCGCCATCCGGCACGGTGCGCGCGAGCGCCGCGGCGTGGCTGAGGCCGATCACGCCGCCCGCGCAGCCGAGGCCGAAGATCGGCAGGCGCAGAATCGTCGACGGCAGCTTCATGCGATTCAGCAGCAGCGCATCGAGGCTGGGAGTGGCGATGCCGGTGGTGGAGGCGACCACGACGGCCGCGATGTCGTCCGGTTTGCGCCCGGCCTGTTCCAGCGCCTGGCGGGTCGCGCTCTCCAGAAGCTCAACCGCATTCGCCAGGTACCGCTCATTACGCTCGCGCCAGCCGTGGGACTGGAAGTACCACTCCATCGGGACACAGGAATAGCGCGTGACGACCCCGGCATTCTCGAACACCGGCATCAGGCGTTCAATCTCCGAACGCTCGCGATCGAAGACCTGCATCGCCGCCCTTACCACGTCGGCCTGATCCAGGCGAAAGCGCGGGACGGCGGTCGTGACCGACAGAATCGCCGGCGGATCATTTTCGGCGAGGAGAGCCGCTCTTTTCATCATGCTTCCTCGCTCAGTGATCATGTGCCGCATCGGTGGCGAGCCTCTCTGCCTCTATCGGATGTTCTCCTTCGCTACGCGCCAGGACAACCGGCAGGTGATCAACTTCCCTTGAGCGAACTCGGCAGGCCTGAGGGACGCACAGAAGGCCGCCGCCAGCGTGTATTCGCGGCACGTTTCTCCTTTCCGGAGCAGAGCTGACAAAACCATGACGAGGCCGCTTTCACAACGAAGGGGCTCACGGGGTTGGGCGACGAACGAGAGTGTAATCCTGGCCCGTGGGTATGGTTCCCTCACCAAAAAACTGCGCGGCGGCCTTTGACACGGTCTGTTGCCAACTCCTCCGTCTGAGACATGCGCGCGTTACAAGCGACGCCGATATGTGCTGGTGCCGACGCGCCCCGACATCCGCGCCGACCCGCCCGCACCGCGGCGGAAAGCATCCGTGATGTCTCATGTTGGAGAATCCCTATGAAGAAGATTGTGATGGCCACCGCGATCGCCCTTGTGGCCGGCACGCCACTCGCCTTTGCCAAGCCCACGCCGATCAGCAGCCTCGAGTTGAGCACAATGCATTGCGGCCAGGCCGAGCAGGCGATCACACAGGATCGCGCTGCCTACAAGTCGTATTCCGACTTCCTGGTGGCGAAGCAGAATGCGCTCTCGGTATGCCACCAGGCCAAGAATAGCAACGACAAGGCACATGGCGGCCTGGCAAGGTCTTAAGGCGCCAACACAGCGAAAAGCCCCAACTCACTCAATCGTCGACCGCACCTTTCCCTCGCGGGAAGGGTGCGGCACAGCCTCAATCACCCGCACTCAAAGGAGAAACCGATGAACAAGCTCATTCTTGCGACCCTTGCCGCCACGATGCTGGGCGCGCCGTTCGCGTTCGCGGATAGCACTCCCGCCGCCGCAGCGCGCACCAACACTCTCTTGACGGCATCAAACCCCGGTGCGCGATGCGCGGCATTGGATGCACGTTTCGATCGGGTGGAGGCAACACACAAGGGCAGCCCCAACGTGACGGCTGCCCGCGCGCTCCGTACCGAGGGAGAGACCCTTTGCTCGTCTAACCAGCAGGTTGCCGGTGCCAAGTATCTCGCATCTGCGCTCAAGATGATCGAGGTTCAGCCAAGGTATCTCGCAGAACTTGAGGCGTCGGCCCCATGTCATCGCGCGTTACAGAACGTCCAGGCCGCAGAGACATGCGGCGCTACGCAGCTGTGAAATTGTTGCAACTGTCGACGCGAAGGACATCCACGCCGACACCTTCGAACCCGACGCCAGAGGCGTTGCGAGAAGGCTCCCTTGATGTCCGTATACGAAGGAGAGATCCGTGAGAAAGCTGATCATCGCGACCGCCGCCGCCCTCGTACTCGGCGCGCCGCTCGCACTGGCCGCCGACGCGGTCACCGCCACCCCGTTTCCGAACAAGCCAATCAGAACGCACCAGATGTATGCCGCGGCGTCCACCCTGCCGGAGCGTTGCACTGCCCTCGGTGCGCAGTTCGACAAGGCAGAAGCGACTCACAAGACCAACAAGAACTATGCGCGAGCGCTTAATCTGCGCAACGAAGCGCAGAGCATGTGCAGCACGCATCAGGCAGGTGCCGGCATCAAGAAGATCGAATCAGCCCTCACCATGATCGGCTTGAAGCCGATGAAGGGCTGAGCGTCGGCCTGCGTATCGCCCCTCTCACGCCAGGGAGGGGCGATTCACTTGGCGGAACTTGCCGCCCGCCTCCGGTTGCCGCTAAATGGCGGCGCATGTGCACACACGCTTCCGATCGCTTGTTCCGCACGACCCAGCGCTCTAGGCGCGGCTGGACCGCATGAGGTGGCGGCTGGGCGGCATCGGCGATGCGCTAGCCGATCGAAACTTCCGCATCTATACCGTCGGTTCCATCACGTCCTGGATCAGTTTCTTCGTCCAGGTAGTGGCGGTGTCGTGGACCGCGTGGGAGCTGACCCACTCCACAACCTGGCTCGCGATCATCGCGCTGCTGGATATCGCGCCGAATGTGCTGCTGGTGCCGCTCGCCAGCACGCTCGCGGACCGGATGGACCGCTTCCGCATCGTGATCGTGAGTTATGCGCTGGCGCTGGTGCAGGCGCTGGCGCTCACTGTCCTCGCTTATGCCGGATGGCTCACCATCTGGCCGCTGGCCGTCCTGGTGCTCCTGCACGGCGCGATCCACTCCTTCAGCGTGCCGGCGGCCTACGGCATGCTGCCGCGCTTCGTGGCACGCGAGCGGCTCGCCTCGGCGATTGCAGTCAACAGCGCTTATAACCAGGCCGCCATCGTCGCTGGGCCGGCACTCGCCGGTTGGCTGATCCTGCATCATGGCGTCGCCATCGCCTTCGCTGCCAACGTGCTGGGCTATCTGGTCTATCTCATCTCGGCCGCGTTCCTGCGCACGCCGGTGGACTTCAAGCAGCCGCCAAAGAGCGGCCGCTCGGTGATGGGCGATCTGACCGACGGTGCGCGCTACATCTTCGGACACCAGGGCATCAGCACGCTGCTGATCCTGATGCTGCTGGGCGATGTGCTGGCGGTTTCGCTCTATCACATGCTGCCGGCCTTTTCGGCCGAGACCCTGGGGCGCGGCGTGGAAGGCATGAGCGCGATCCTTACCGCCTATGGCGTCGGCGCGACGCTCGCGGCGCTCTGGCTGGCGCATGGCGGATCGGCGCGCGTCTCGCCGATAATCGTGCTGCGCGCCTTTGCGATCTATGCCTGTGCGATCGGCGGATTGATCCTGATGGGAAATCTGTGGCTTGCCGCTGGTGCGGCCTTGCTGTGGGGCATAGCCGGCCAGATCCGCAGCACCGGCACGATCGCGCTGCTGCAGACCTCGATCCCCGATGAGCAGCGCGGGCGTGTGATGGGCACCGAGTTCCTGTTTTCGCGGATCGCGGGAGGGATCGGCACCTATCTGGTCGGCAGCGTTGCCGAACGGCAAGGCCTGGAGCTGCCGATGCTCAGCGTGGTGGCACTATGCCTCGCAGCGTGGGGATGGGCGTATGCGAAACGCAACCGTATCGGTGCGGCGTTCGAGCCCGCAGCCGCCAGGGTGTCCCCGCCCGCGCCGTGAGGCCGGGTGCGCGCTCCGTTATCGCGCGACCGTGCCGGAGCAATGCGTATTCGCAGTCACTTCCCGCGCAAATGAGCCGATGCTGATCCGGGAGGGCAGATTGCGATCACCAGTGCTGCGAAGATGCCTGGCGCTCATCGGCATGTTCTATGGCAGAGGCCGAAACGTCCACCAGGACGTGCTGTGGCTCGGTGCCGCTCTCTAGTTGGTCACTTCCTGCTCGACCTTCTCGACGTCCTTCTGCAGGCCGCTACCGATACTCTCGACACCCTTTGCGGCACCCTTCAGCGTGTTGCAGGCGGTCATGGCCGGCAGCGCCGCGACCAAACCCACCACAAGCGCCCAGCGGGCCCATTGATTCGCGATACGCATGGCTGACCTCGTGCTCCGTGTCTCGAAAACCACAAATGCTGATGATAAGCCTTCTAGCCCGCCTTGGGCAATCTGACCAGCACCCGCAAGCCGCCTTCGGCGCGATTGGACAGGACAATGGTCCCGCCATGCGCCAAAACGACGCTGCGGGCGATGGCAAGGCCGAGGCCGGCACCACCGGACTCGCGGTTGCGGGATTCCTCCAGGCGCACGAACGGGCGGAAGACATCGTTAAGGCGATCTTCCGGAATGCCCGGCCCGGTGTCGTCGACCGTGACTTCGACCGCGCCGCCTCGATCGTGCAGCGCGATCTCGGCCGTGTTGCCGTAGCGAACGGCGTTCTCCACGAGATTATTGAAACAGCGCCGCAGCGCGACCGGACGCCCGCGCAGCGAGCAAGCTTCGCGCGTCGTTAGCCGTGCGGGCGGATGGCTTTCCGCCACCTCCTGGAGCAGCACCTGCAGATCGATGTCAGCAGTCGGCTCGTTGTCGCTGTCCTCGCGCGCAAACATCAAGGTGGAGCGGATGATCGCCTCCATCTGATCGAGGTCGGTCAGCATCTTCTGCTGCTCCTCCGCATCCTCGACGAACTCGGCGCGCAGGCGCAGGCGCGTGATCGGCGTCCGCAGATCGTGCGAGATGGCGGCGATCATCTGGGTGCGGTCTTCGATCATGCGGCGGATGCGCCGCTGCATCTGGTTGAAGGCGCGCGCCGCCTGGCGCACCTCGTCGAGGCCAGCCACCGGCACGTCGCCCGGTTTGGCGCCGCGGCCCAGCTGCTCCGCCGCATTGGCAAGGCTTGCGATCGGCCGCGTGATGACGCGCATGGCCCCGATGCCCAACGCCATCACGGCGATGATGCCCAAAGCGAGCGCCAGCAGATGCGACCATGAGGAGAAAGGCAGGCTCTTGACTGAGGCGAAACTGAAGTTGAGCCACGTCCCGTCCAGCAGTTGAAGCGAGACGGTAAAGGTCTCGCCGCGGTCCTGCAGCGATAGGATCTGATCGCTCCTTTTGTGCTCATCACTCCATAGGCTCGGGATCCACGACCACAGATGATCCGTGCCGCTATCCGGGCCGATGCCGTAGTTCACGCGTAGGTCGCGCCAGCGCATGTCGATCAGCCGCGCGGCGATGACGTCGCGCAGGCGCGCCGTCCGGTTGTCGGGCGGATGCGCGTTATCGACCATGCTAGCTGGCGTCGCGGCAATGAAGAGAGACGAGCCGCTGATGGATTCGGCGATCACCGGCCGCAGCGGCGGCGCGGAATGGTCCAGGAAGCGCGCAACGGCGGCGATGCGCTCGGCAGCGCGCAGATCCTCCAGCGCCGCGATCGCTTCGTCCCGATTAAATGCGTGAAAGGCGGAGACCGAGATGAGCGACAGCGAAATGCCGGCAGCCAGCACCAGCGCAAACCAGCTCAGCATGGAATGCGGCACCAGGCGGCGCAGCATGCGCGTCAACCTTTCGCAGCCGGCTTGGCGGAGCCAGACCTGGCCGTGTCGGAGCGCGTCACGCCGGCGGTGAACATGTAGCCGCCGCCGCGCACGGTGGCGATCAGCGCACCGCTCCCAGGTGCCGCATTCTCCAGCTTGCGGCGCAGGCGGCCGATCTGCACATCGATGGAACGGTCGAACAACGATGCCGCGCGGCCCTTGGTCAGGTCGAGCAGGCGATCACGGCTCAAGACCCGCTGCGGGCGTTCGACCAACGCCAGCAGCAGATCGAATTCGCCGCCGGTCAAGTCGACCGGCTGCCCGGCAGGGTCGAGCAGCTGGCGGCGGCCGGGGCTGATCGCCCAGCCGTCAAACGCCAGTGTGACCTCGGCTTCGGCTTCGACGCCGACCACCGCCGGCGCGCGATCATCCGCCCGGCGCAGGATGGCGCGGATGCGCGCCAGCAGCTCGCGTGGATTGAACGGCTTAGGCAGGTAATCATCGGCGCCCATCTCCAGCCCGATGATGCGGTCGGTATCTTCCGAGACCGCGGTCAGCATCAGGATCGGAATGGTCGTGGTGGCGCGCAGCTGGCCGCACAAGGTGAGGCCGGAATCGCCCGGCAGCATGACATCGAGCACGATGAGGTCGATCTTGGACTCATCCAGCATGCGGCGCATCTCGCGCCCGTCGGCTGCCACACTGACCCGAAGGCCGTTCTTGGTCAGGAATTTCGACAAGAGGGAGCGGATCTCCCTGTCGTCGTCGACCACCAGGATATGGGGGGAGCGGTCCATTCAGGCTTGCCCGAGACAGTGGTTCCAGCACGTTGGATGAATGCACCTGACCCGACGCCGGTAACAGCGGCCATTGCTGCATTGTAACGAATTGTAACAGGGCCCGTCCCGGTCGCAATCCGTTACCAAAACCGGCTTCCCAGGACACTGGCATGTTACCCGAGAGGCCCAACTTGTCCCTCAACAGGCTGCGCATGGCAGTCAAAACGATCGGAGGTGGCAATGAGTTCTCTTTCATCTTACGTCGGGTCCGGTCGCGCCCGAGCTATCGGCGGGATCGCCGCCGCGACCATTCTAGGCGCCGCCGTCGCCGCGCCGGGATATGCCGCGTCGGCTCCGGACAGCTTCGCCGACCTGGCGCAGAAGGTCTCTCCAGCGGTGGTCAATGTCTCCTCGACCCATGTGATGTCCGAGCAGGGCGTTCCAATGCCCTTCAACCTCCCACCGGGCTCGCCGTTCGAAGAATTCTTCAAGCACTTCCAGGGCCCGCAAGGCATGCAGCCCCAGCGGCATGAGCGCAAGGTCACGTCGCTCGGCTCCGGCTTCATCATCGATGCCAGCGGCTACATTGTAACCAACAACCACGTGGTCGATGACGCCAAGGACATCGAGGTGACGCTGACCGACGGCAGCGACTATCCCGCGAAGGTGATCGGTACTGATGCCAAGACCGACCTGGCGCTGCTGAAAGTCGAATCCAAGAAGCCCCTGCCCTACGTCACTTTCGGCGATTCCGACAAGGTGCGGACCGGCGACTGGGTGATGGCAGTGGGTAACCCGTTCGGGCTTGGCGGAACGGTCACGGCGGGCATCGTCTCGGCGCGCGGCCGCGATATCCACCAGGGTCCGTACGACGACTTCCTGCAGATCGACGCCCCGATCAACCAGGGCAATTCCGGCGGTCCGACCTTTTCGACCGACGGCAGCGTAGTCGGCGTCAACACCGCGATCTTCTCGCCGAGCGGCGGCTCGGTCGGTATCGGCTTCGCCATTCCGTCGAACCTTGCCAAGCCGATCATCGCGGAGCTCAAGGAGCAGGGTCGCGTCGACCGCGGCTGGCTCGGCGTTGCGATCCAGGAACTGACCCCGGACCTGACGCAGGGCATGGGCCTCAGCTCCGACAAGGGTGCCCTGATCGCTTCGGTGCAGCCAGGCAGCCCGGCGGCCAAGGCCGGCTTGAAGCAGGGTGACGTCGTGCTGGGCTTCGACGGTCAGACCATCGACTCGCCCAAGGACCTGTCGCGCGTCGTTGCCGAAACCGCGAGCGGCGCCACCGTGCCGGTGAAGGTCTGGCGCGACGGTTCGGAGCGCACGGTCGACGTCACCATCGCCAAGATGAAAGACGAGGTCGCGAGCGCCGACCAGAGTCGTCCCGACCACAGCGGTGGCCCGGCGGCGACCGACACGGTCCAGCAGCTTGGCGCAGTGCTGGCGCCGGTGACGGATGAAACCCGGCAGCAGTTCGGCCTCGCCGATGACACGCAGGGCGTGCTGATCGCTGACTTGGAGCAGGACAGCGCGCTCGCCGAGCAGGGTGTTCGCCCGGGCGACGTGATCGAGCGTGTGAACAACCGCAAGGTCACGAGCCCGAACGACGTGAGCGATGCGCTGCGCAAGGCACATGCCGATAACCGTTCGGTCGCGGTAATGCTGATCGACCGGGACGGTAGCGATCACTTCGTCGCGGTGCAGATCAGCCAGTCGTAAGGAGTGAAGTAAGAACGGTTCCCTAGGATCTCGAGCATGCCCCCCAACAAAGCTCGAGATCAACCGGCGGCCCTCATCCCCTCAGCTTGATCCCGGCTGAGTGGGCCGCCGAAAGTCCGGCGCGGTCTTCTCCCCCAAACTGTCCCGGGAGACCGCGCCGGTTCCTTTTCGCCCTCCCATTTCACACTGCCTTTTCACCGTGCGCGGCGGCGCGAAGGACGCTAGCTTTTGCCTGCGAGTCGGTCACCGTCCGAGTCGGTGGCTGGCGTTTTGAAACCGGGGGAAGCTCCTTGTCTCAGCCGCTCCGGAAGGAGTTCGAGGCGATCCAGAGCCGTTGGCAGGAGTTGTGCCGCAACGGCCACTTGCCGACGCGCGCAGATTTTCCGCCCGAAAGCCTCACGCCCTGGATGGGCCACATCCAGATCGTCGAGCGGGTGAACGAAGGCGACCAGGTGCGGCATCGCGTGCGCCTGGTCGGAACGCGCATTGTCTATTACGAGGGACGTGACAATACCGGTCTGTTCCTCGACGACGTGATCCCCACAGACCAGCGTGACGAAATCCTGGAGCCCTATCGCCGCTGCGCCGATACGCGCGCACCGGTCTACGGCGCATTCTATAGCTGCTCGGAGGCAGCCATTTCATCACAGCTCGAGCGGCTGATCCTGCCGCTAGCGACGGACGGCAAGACGATCGACCAGTTCCTCGTCGCGATCTATCGCGCGGGTACTTGAGGCGGGCACAAGACCCGGCCATCCAAGCCTGCTTCAGATCAACGCATCCAGGCGTGGATCACTGGGTCGACACTTACGTCGGCCGATGGGAGTGGGAGCGCGCAGGTGGTAGCGATTGTCGGCTGCGTACGACCTTGCTAGGGTGACCTGTCTTTCCAGAGCGGAGCGGCAGTCATGACTTCAGCGCGGTTGATGCGGATATTTCCCCATGCCGGCGGCGATGGGCTGGAGGACTGGGGCGAGATCCCGGCAGCGGACGTCAAATCCGGATCGCCGAAGCAGCACGGGCGCTACTACTTCAACGCGCCGGATATCGGTCTGAGTGCGGGCGTGTGGGACTGCACCGCCTTCGAAGGAACGATGGGCCCCTACTCGGTCGACGAGTTCATGTTTCTGCTCGAGGGCACCGTGACGGTGACGGAGGCCGATGGCCGCGTCACGCGGGTCGAGGCCGGCGAGAGCTTCATCATTCCGCGCGGGCTCAATTGCGCCTGGAAGCAGGATGGCTATGTCCGCAAGATCTTCGTGATCTATGAGAATCCCGCGATGCCGGTGCCCGCCAAGCCATCGGCGGATCATGTGATCAAGATGGATCTCGCCGCCAGGCTGGAACCCAGCGCCGGACCCGACCCCGCCATCTTGAATGGGCCGGAGCCGCGCTGCGCCGAGCGTGTTGTCTATACGGATGCCAGCGGGCAACTCGCGATCGGCCTGTGGTCGGCGACGCCCTATGATCGCAAGGCAGCGCCGTTCGGCCGGTATGAACTGATGCATTTCCTGGAAGGCCAGGTGGAACTCCATGACGGCGGAACCAGCGGCCAGGCGTTCCAGGCGGGCGAAACGATCTTCGTGCCCAAGGGCGTGCCGCTTGGCTGGCGCAACACGAGCGACGTGAAGAAGATCTTCGTGATCCTGATGCCGAAGCAGTGAGGACGATGTGACGGATCCCGACACCTGCGATCTCTTGATCCAACGAGTCTCGCTGTTCGACGGTTCGGGCGCGCCGCCTTATGTCGGCGATCTGGCGGTTATCGACGACAAGATCGTGGTGATCGGCGATCTGCACAACTGGCGTGCACGCGAAAAGGTGGATGGCCAAGGACTGGCACTGGCGCCGGGATTCATCGACGTCCACACCCACGACGACCGCGCGCTGCTGATCGGCGACATGGCGAACAAGACCAGCCAAGGTGTCACCAGCGTGGTGGTCGGCAATTGCGGCATTTCCCTCGCGCCGCTCTCGCTGCGCGCGGCGCCACCTCCGCCTTTGGACCTGATCGGCACGCAGGCCGACTACACTTACCCCACCTTCGCGGAGTACATGGACGCACTGGATCGGCAGCCGCCGGCAGTCAATGCAGCGTGCCTAGTCGGGCATTCGACCTTGCGCGTCGGGACGATGGATCGGCTGGATCGACCGGCCACGTCGGATGAGATCGCCGCCATGCGCGCGAAGTTGCAGGAGGCACTGGAGGCTGGCGCGATCGGGCTTTCGACCGGGCTCGACTATCAACCAGCGGAAGCGGCCCCGACCGAAGAGGTGCAGGCGCTGGCACAACTGCTGAAGCCGGCGGGTGCAATCCATACCACGCACATGCGCAGTGAAGGCGACCATGTGACCGAGGCGATGGACGAGGCCTTCGCGATCGGCAAGTCCGCCGACGTGCCGGTCGTGATCTCCCACTTCAAGGTGCATGGAAAGGCGAATTTCGGCCGTTCGGTCGAGACCCTGGCGAAGTTCGATACCCAGCGGCTGCGCCAGCCGCTGGGGCTGGATGCGTACCCTTACTCCGCATCCTCGACCGTGCTGAAATCACAGGAGCTCAGCGAGGCGCCCAAGGTGATGGTGACCTGGTCGACACCGCATCCCGAAGCGACGGGACGCATGCTCGACGAGCTTGCGACGGAATGGGGCTGTTCCCTGGAAGAGGCTGCGAAGAGGCTGCAACCGGCGGGCGCGGTCTATTTTGCGATGGATGAAGCGGACGTGCGGCGCATCCTCAGCTATCCGCACACCATGATCGGATCGGACGGGTTGCCGCACGATACCCATCCCCATCCACGCCTGTGGGGCAGCTTTCCGCGCGTGTTGGGGCACTATGCGCGCGAGGTGGGCCTGTTCCCGATGGAAGAGGCAATCCGGCGCATGACGTCGCTGCCGGCGGAGCGCTTCGGCCTCACCGGCCGCGGCCGCCTGAAGCAGAACTACGCCGCCGATCTGGTTCTGTTCGATCCGCAAAGCGTGAAGGACCGCGCGACGTTCGAGAATCCCAAGCAGGTTTCAGATGGCATCGTCGCAGTGTGGGTCAACGGAAAAGCGGTGTGGCGCGACGGCAGACCGACGGGCGCGCGACCCGGCCGCGCATTGCGGCGACAGCAGATGCAGACAGCACTTTCCTAAAATTCGATTGATCATCTGCATCACTTTTATAATGAATTTCTTGGTACTGCGATCTCATACATCGACCTGTATCGCTTCGGCAGTTCAGCGCCAAGCTTAACCAAGAAAAGTTAGATTCGATTAAGAAATTGGCCGCACGGTGGGGGTGTTCGTCGCGGGCCGTACGCATGGCCTCGTTGAACGGAGTGCTGGCGAAACCAACAACGAGAGTATCCATGTCGATCTCACCTCGCCTTGCGCGGCTTTGGCTCGGCCCCGTATTGCTCGCGCTTGCCGTGACGGCGACGGGCAGCGCCCGGGCCGATGACGGCATCCTCAACTGGATCGTCCGATCGATTTCCTTCAATGAGGATGGCGATGTCATCCCCGCATCGGCGATGCAAGTGCCGCAGGTCGGCACAGCACTCGCGAGCGGACAGCAGATTTCCACGGCCGGCGGCCAGCATATGGTCTTGGTCAACGGCCGCGATCTTGTGGAGATAAGCCCCAACACCACGCTTGTCATCGGCGACTCCGATTCCACGACATCGGACCCCAATCTCAATCTCGTCACCGGCACGGTTCACGTGGAGGTGGGAAAGCGCACGCCGGGGCAGACCTTCTCCGTCGGCGCGACCTATCTGGTAGCGACGGTCAAGGGCACGCAGTTCGACGTGAGCACGTCAAGCGCCGGCTCGGCCGTCTCCGTCACGGAAGGCGTCGTCGGCGTATCGTCGCTGCGGACGGGGAAGAGCGTCGATGTCACCGCCGGCAACACTGCCACGGTTAGGCGCGACGCGCCCGACGCGCCATCGCTCGTGCCGACCAACCGTTCACCCAGCAGCGTGGGCGGTGACACCAGCACCGCAAGCGCCGGCGCCAAATCCGGCAGCGACGGCGGTTCGGATGGCTCGGGCTCAGGCGGGTCGGGCTCAGGCGGGTCGGGCTCAGGCGGGTCGGACTCGGGCAGTTCAGATTCCGGCGGGTCGAGTTCCGGCAGCTCGGGCTCCAGTGATGGGTCGAGCGGCGGCGTCGGGGGTGCAGTCGGCGATACCGCGGACGCTGTTGGCGGCGCCGTCGGCGACACAGCGGATGCCGTGGGCGGCGCTGTCGGCGATGTGACCGGCGCCGTTGGAGATACCGTCGGCGGCCCTGTCGGTGGCGCGGTGTCCGGCGTGGGCGGTGCGGTCGGTGGCGCGGTGAGCGGTGTCGGCGGTGCGGTCGGTGGCGCCGTAGGCGGCCTTGGCGGGGCCGTTGGCGGATTGCTCAAGTAGCGATCGCCCGTGTCGCTCTCCCGCGCAGTGCGTCCGCTTCGGCGATACGGCCCGCGGCTCTTGCGCTGGTGCATCGGGCTCGCGGTCTGTGCGAGCATCGCCGCGCTCTATTTCACGGGCTCGCTCGCCTTCATCGAGCGTCCGCTGGCCAGCGCCCGCTTCCAGCTCGTGAAATCCGAGCCGTCCGGCGAGATCGTGCTGGTCGCGATCGATGCCCGCAGCCTGCGGGAGATGTCAGTCTGGCCGTGGCCACGATCCTGGCACGCCACGGTCATCGATCAGCTGCACGCAGCGGGCGCGCGCCAGATCGCCGTCGACATCGACTTCAGCGCAAGCTCTAGCCCGGGCGAGGACGACGCCTTGGCTGCGGCTTTGGCCCGCGCCGGCGGCACTGTCATCCTGCCGATCTTCGAGCAGCCCGCCGATGCCAAGAACAACGTGGCGGCGACTGCGCCTTTGCCGCAGTTCGCGCAGCATACGCGGATCGCATCCGCCAACGTCCGGCCGGACAGCGACGGAATCGTGCGGCGCCTGTCTCGCGTGGAATTGTGGTCCGGCACTCTGGTGCCGACCATGGCCGCCGCCGCCGCGGGTCTGCAGCCGAGCGCCATCGGCAGCTACTACATCGACTTCAGTTTCCGGCCGCAGGAGTTGAAGACCGTTTCCTATGTCGACGTGCTGCGCGGTGCGGTCGACCCACAAACCTTCGCGGGCAAGACCGTCCTGATCGGCGCTACTGCACTGGAGCTTGGCGATACGGTCGCCACACCGGCCGGTGGCGTGATGCCGGGCGTAATGCTGCAAGCGCTCGCAACCGAATCGCTGCTGCAGCAGCGCGACCTGCACAAGGTCTCGCGCTGGCTTGTGCTCGTGGTTGCCTGCATGCTGTTCTTCCTAATCGAGGCGATCTGCCGCGATCGTGGTTGGGTGCATGGCCTTGCCGCCGGAGGTGGCGTGCTGATCGCGGTCCTTCTGCTGCCGCTGGCGGTGCAAGCGAACCTGCCGCTGATGGTCGACACCGCGCCCTGGCTTGCGGCCCTGGCGGCTGCGTTCCTGGTGGCCATATTCGAGAAGCTGCGCGACCTCGATCTTCGGCTGATCGGCCAGGCGATCCTGCTGCGCCGCACGGACGCGCTGATGCGGCTGGTCGTTCAGAACAGCTATGACGGGCTTCTGATCATCGACGAGAACGGTATCGTACGCTCCGTCAATCCCGCAGTGGAGCGTATGCTGGGCCAGCCTGGCAAGGAGCTCGCCGGTCAGCACTTCTTCGACGTGATCGCGACGCCGAGCCACCAGCCGCCGATCCACAGCCTCTCGCGCATGGCCTACGCGGACCGCCCGAGCCAGGTGGAGTTGACAAGGCCGGACGGTACGACGCTGATCGCGGACGTGGCGCTGACGCGCCTGCCCGATCATCCGAATGCCGCATTCGTGGCGCTGCTGCACGATGTCACCGAGATGAAGATGCGCGAGGCGGAGCTGCGCGCAGCGCGCGACCAGGCGGAAGCCGCTAGCAACAGCAAGAGCCAGTTCCTGGCCAATATGAGCCACGAGCTGCGCACGCCGCTCAACGCCGTCATCGGCTTCTCGGAGATCATGAAGACCGAGCTGCTGGGGCCGATCGGGACCGAGACTTATCGCGGCTACAGCGAAAGCATCCACGACAGCGCCAAGCACCTGCTCGGCATCATCAACGACATTCTCGACATATCGTCGATCGAAGCGGGCACGCCGCGCTTGCATGAAGGCATCCATGAACCGGAGCAGATCTGCCAATCGGTGGTGGCGCTGGTGGCCGGCCGCGCCGAGACCGCGAAGGTGACCCTGGCTGTTCACGTCGATCCGGCCGCCGACCTGCTGTTTGCGGATGGACGCATGATGAAGCAGATGCTGATCAACCTGGTCGGGAACGCCATCAAGTTCAGCCCGAAGGGCGGCCTCGTCGAGATCCGTGTCACGGCGGCGAACGCCGAGCCGCACAGCGGCGTGATCTTCGCCGTCGCGGATCACGGCATTGGCATCGCCAAGGAAGACGTCCCGCGGATCCTGAAGCCGTTCGAGCAGGTCGAGACTGCCTTCGCCCGCAATTTCGATGGCGTCGGGCTGGGCTTGCCGCTGGTGAATTCAATGGCGCGGCTGCACGGCGCCGCGCTCACCATCGACAGCGAACTCGATGTCGGCACCACGGTGTCCATCCTGTTCCCGGCCGCCCGGACACGACCTCGCCCTTCCCTGGAAACCGAAGCCGCGCCGACTGGGGAATCCGAGCGACCCGCCGCCGAGGAGCGCAAATTGCGGATCGTCGCGGCGCAGTGAGCGTCAGCGGCGGGGCTTGGCCTTCGCCTTTTTCCAACCGAGGCCGCCGATCACCTCGACCGCGCAGCGCGCAGCCAGTTGGGCACCGAGGCCGTTCACATCGAAATCAGGGCCGAGGCACGCCATGTCGAACCCGATGACAGGCGGCCCCTCCTCGATCGCCAGGCGCAGCGCCTGCAGGATCTCGCGTGCGGTGAGACCGGCCGGATCGGGGTATTTCTGCGCCGGCAGGAAGGCGGGATCGATCACGTCGAGATCCAGCGAAAGATAGAGCGCGTCGACATCGCGGCAGATGCGCGCCAGCGCTTCGCGCACGCACTGGCGGATCCCCTTCTCTTCCACGTCCTGCAGAGTCCAGACGCCGATGTCGAGCTCGCGCGCTGCCTCATGCCAGGCCAGCGAGTTGCGCGTGCCGCGGATGCCGATCTCGGCGAAGTTCGCGGGATCGAGATAACCGCCCTCGAAGCAGCGGGCCCATTGCGAGCCGGCCCAGTAGCGCGGCTCCCACGCCAGGTCGTAGTGCGAATCGAACTTCAGAACGGCGATGCGCTGCTTGCGCTGGCGCACCACCGAGCGCACGCCGACATAGGGAATGGTGTCGTCGCCGCCTAGCAGGATGAGCGCCTTGTCCCTGCCAATCAGGCGTTCGATGCGGTCACCCGCCTTGTGCAGCATGACTTCCGCGTCGATCTCGTAATCGACGCGGATGTCGCCGCCGTCGGAGACCTTGATCCAATCCGCGATCTGGAAATCCGGTCCGCGCTCCGGAAACAAGCCGCCGGAATGATCCAGCGAGTAGTAGATCGCGTTGCGGCGGATCGCAGCCGGCGCGCCGGTCGCGCCGGTGCGCGAGTAGATCGCAGCCTGATGGGTCGCCTGTGCCGGCAGGAAACGGCGCGGATCGAGGATCTTCACGCCCTCATACGGCAGGCCGACGACCACGACATCCGCATCCGGCACCTCCTCGGCATGGGGCGCTTCCATGAAGGTCGGCACGTCCTCATAGAGAATGCGCTCCACACGCCGCACCACGCGATAAGGCGATTGCGCGGCCCTCGCCGATGCGCGCTGAAAGGCGGCTGCAATGGCGGCCTTGCTTTTCCGCGCAGGCGCGACCTGGCGCGGTGCCGACTTCTTTCCTTTAGATGGCATGTTGGATCCCCGTTCGTGTCGCAGCCGATACTGCCCAGGGATCGGCGCGATTGTCACGCTCTCCCGGCGTACAGGAGAAGAGATTACTCCATCGCCCGCAGAGCGCCGTCCGTGGGGTCGAGATAAAGCGTTCGCTTCGCGCCGGTGTTGTCGGTCGCCTGCACAACATAGCACTTCCGCTCGTTGGGCTTGATCGCACCGACATTCGTAAAGCCGTGCTGTTCCAGCATCGCCTTCACCTGCGCCGGCGGCAGCCACGCGGATTTGTCGGCGGTCGTGCATTGCACGTCGGCGGCGTAGGCGGTCGACGTCACAGCCAAACAGATTGGCACCAATAGGAGTATTCTTGAAACCGGCATGGATTGTTCTGTCCGAAGAGCCGTAGTCTTGCGTGCGAAGCGATCATAAATCATCGTGGCGGACCTTCAATCGGCCTTTTCCCGATCTGGTGGACCTCTTGCAACCGCCGGCCGTAATGTCCAACTTGGATAACCAAGCAATCAAGACTGCTCCTCTTCTGTGGATCACGATCTCATGGCGAGCGATGTGGATTCAGAAAGCAAGCTCATCTATGGGAAGCTGGCGGCCTGGCTCGCCGTGCATGCCTTGGGCGACACCGGGCTGGATGAGAGCGGGCGCCCGCTGAACAATATCGGCGCGCTGCCCTTTCCGGACTTGTTCGCAGGCTATTGCATCCGAATGGCGGAGTGGATTTGTCCGCTCTGGCGTTGTACGCTCGGGCTCGAAGTGCTCAATCCAGAGCTCAGCGGGTCGCAGCTCATCTGGCGCGATGGTGCGCTGACGCGCACCGAGATCGACCGCGCCGGCGTGATGTCGCGCGCCGATTACCTGAAGAGTCCCATCTATGTGGTCGACACCACCAACCGGCCGTTCCGGTGGCGCAAGCCGGACCCGCTGCCTGACATGGAGATTATTCAGCGGTTCCAGGAGTTCGGCCTAACCGATTACTTCGCCATGCCACTGCCGTTCCAGGATGCGACGCGCACCTGCGTCATGACCTTCGCCAGCACAGACGAAGGCGGGTTCTTCGACCTCGAGGTTGAGCGGCTGCAGATGGCGGCGCGGATCTGGTCATCGGTGGCGGAGCGCTGGCTTCTTCGCCACATCGCGCTCGACCTGTTGACGCACTATCTGGGCCGCGTGCCTTCTGAGCGGGTCTATGCGGGTCAAATCGAGCGCGGCGACGTCGCGCGCATCGAGGCCGCGATCCTGATCTGCGACCTGCGCGGTTTTACGACGATGACCGACCGGGCGCAGCATGGCGAGATCGTGACGTTGCTCAATCGCTGGTTCGAAGCGATCGGCGCCGCGATCGGCGCCCATCGTGGCGACATCCTGAAATTCATGGGCGACGGGCTGCTGGCGGTGTTTCCGCTGGAGGAGAGCCGCGCCACCACCTGCGACCGAGCGCTTGATGCTGCGCTGGCGGCCTTGGCTGGGACGGATACCCTGAATGCGGATCTCGCCAAGGAAGGACGCTCAGCGCTCGCGTTCGGGATCGGGCTGCACTGGGGCGAGGTCGAGTTCGGCAATATCGGCACGCGCGACCGGCTCGACTTCACAGTGATTGGCCCGGCCGTCAACCTCGCCAGCCGGCTGCAAGAGCTGACGAAGATTGTCGGCACGCCCATTCTGGCGTCCGCCGATTTCGCGGCAGCGACCAACCGCACGCTGCACGGCCTGGGCGGGCGGCGCGTGCGGGGATTGGGCGGCGGAGTCGAAGTCTTCGCGGCCTTGCCGGTCTGACGCTACTCGACCCCGTCCGCCACGATGAACTGGCATTCCGTGGCGTTGAGCCGGAGGGGAAGGATCTTCTGGTAGCCGGGCGAGTTGTACCAGTCCTCCGCCGCCTTGCGCGACGGGAACTCGAGCAGGGCGATACGCTCGAACGGCATCTCGCCTTCCCAAGCCGTGAACTTGCCGCCGCGCACCAGGAACTTGCCGCCATAGGCTTCGATCGTGGGCATCACTTGCTTGCGATATTCCTCGAACATCTTCGGGTCGTGCAGGCGCTCATAGACGATGCAGTAGGCTTTCATCGAACCGCTCCTTCCCGGAGACGTTGCAGTGTGCGACGCTCATCCCACACGTCATCCGGGACAGCCGCGAAACGACGTGATTCGGGATCCATTGAGCCGCCCGCACGAGCAGCTGAGAAATGGACCCCGGCTCCAGGCCGGGGTGACGGTAGAGTTGGTTGCCGTCGGCTTAGCATAACGCGGTCAATGTTAGCTGATAGAGCCCGGCTTAGCACCTCATCCCTCGCCCTTGCGGCCATCGGAGCCGGAGAGCGTGGCCTGGGCAGCTGCCAGCTTGGCGATCGGCACGCGATAGGGCGAGCATGACACATAGTCCAGCCCGACCTTGGCGCAGAAGTGGACCGACGCGGGATCGCCGCCATGTTCGCCGCAGATGCCGATCTTCAGCTTGGGGCGGACCTTGCGGCCGCGTTCGGTGCCGATCTGCACCAGTTCGCCGACGCCTTCGACATCGATGCTGATGAACGGGTCCTTCTTAATGATGCTCTGGCGCTCGTACGCAGTGATGAAGGACGCCGCGTCGTCACGGCTGAGGCCATAGGTCGTCTGCGTGAGATCGTTGGTGCCGAAGGAGAAGAACTCCGCCTCCTTGGCGATCTCGCCCGCCAGCAGGCAAGCGCGCGGCAGTTCGATCATGGTGCCGATCATGTACGGGAGCTTGAAGCCGGCCGCCTTCTCCACTTCAGCCGCGACGCGTTCCACCACGGCCTTCATCAAGGTCAGCTCCTTGGGGATGCCGACCAGCGGGATCATGATCTCCGCATCGACCGTCTCGCCGATCTCCTTGTGCACGGCGGCGGCGGCTTCGAAGATCGCGCGCGCCTGCATCTCGTAGATCTCTGGATAGGTGATGCCGAGGCGGCAGCCGCGATGGCCGAGCATCGGGTTGGTTTCGCGCAGCTGCGCCGTGCGGGCAGCGACCGCATCGGGCGTGACGCCAGCCGCCTTGGCGATCTCCGCCATTTCCTCCCGCGAGTGCGGCAGGAATTCGTGCAACGGCGGATCGAGCAGCCGGATAGTCACAGGCAGGCCGCGCATGATCTTGAACAGCTCCACGAAATCCTGGCGCTGCATTGGCAGGATCTTGGCGAGTGCCTTCTTCCGGCCTTCCACCGTGTCGGCCATGATCATCTCGCGCACCGCGACGATGCGGTCGCCGTCGAAGAACATGTGCTCGGTGCGGCAGAGGCCGATGCCCTCCGCCCCGAAATCCCGCGCCGTACGGGCGTCGGACGGCGTATCCGCATTGGTGCGCACCTTCAATTTGCGCACCTTGTCGGCCCAGGACATGAGCGTCGCGAAATCGCCGGACAGCGACGGCTGGATGGTCGGGATCTGGCCGATCATCACTTCGCCAGTGCCGCCGTCGATGGTGATGATGTCACCTTCGGCCACGCGCTGGCCCCTGACTACCATGAGCTTCTTGCCGGCATCGACCCTGATGTCGCCGGCGCCGGAGACGCAGGGGCGTCCCATGCCGCGCGCCACCACCGCCGCGTGGCTGGTCATGCCACCGCGGGTGGTGAGGATGCCGACAGCAGCATGCATGCCGTGGATGTCTTCCGGGCTGGTCTCGACCCGCACCAGGATGACGTCCGCGCCCTTCGCGGCGCGATCCTCCGCGTCGTCGGCGGTGAACACGACCTGCCCGGAGGCGGCGCCGGGACTGGCCGGCAGGCCGCGCGCGACCACTTCCTTCTTGGCCTTGGGGTCGAGGGTCGGATGCAGCAGCTGGTCGAGCGAAGCCGGGTCGATGCGCGCGACGGCGGTCGCTTCGTCGATCAAGCCTTCATTGCAGAGGTCGACCGCGATCTTCAACGCAGCGGCGGCGGTGCGTTTGCCGTTGCGGGTCTGCAGCATGTAGAGCTTGCCCTGCTGGACCGTGAACTCGACATCCTGCATGTCGCAATAGTGCTTCTCGAGCTGCGCGCGCACCTGGTCGAGCTGCTTGAAGACGGTCGGCATCACTTCTTCCATCGCGGGCAGCGTCGAGTTGTTCGCCTTCTTGCCGGCGATGGTCACCTGCTGCGGCGTGCGGATGCCGGCGACCACATCCTCGCCCTGCGCGTTGACGAGATACTCGCCGTAGAATTCCTTGGCACCGGTGGAGGGATTGCGAGTGAAGGCCACACCGGTGGCGCAATCCTCGCCCATGTTGCCGAACACCATCGCCTGGACGCTGACGGCGGTCCCCCAGTCCTCGGGTATGTGGTTCAGCTTGCGGTAGGTGACCGCGCGCTGGATGTTCCAGGAGCCGAAGACGGCGCCGATGGCGCCCCACAGCTGCTCCTTGGGATCCTGCGGGAAGGGCTTGCCGATCTCCTCCTCGACTTTCGCCTTGTAATCCTCGATCACCTTCTTCCAGTGCTCGGCCTTGAGCTTGGTGTCGGTGTCGAGGCCGAGGTCGGATTTGTGCAGCTCGAGGATCTCCTCGAAGCTGTGATGCTCCGCACCCAGAACCACGTTTCCGTACATTTGGATGAAACGCCGATAGGAATCATAAGCGAAGCGTTCATCGCCCGATTGCTTGGCAAGGCCTTTCGCGGTCTCGTCATTGAGGCCGAGATTGAGGACGGTATCCATCATGCCCGGCATGGAGACGCGTGCGCCCGAGCGCACGGAGACCAGCAGCGGCTTCTTGGCGTCGCCGAACTGCGCACCGACGATGGTCTCGATCTGGCGCAGCGCATCCTCGACCTGCACCTTCAGGTCCGCGGGATAGGTCTTTCCGTTGGCATAGAAATAGGTGCAGACCTCGGTCGTGATGGTGAATCCAGGCGGTACCGGCAGGCCCAGCGCGCTCATCTCCGCAAGATTGGCGCCTTTGCCGCCCAGCAGGTTGCGCATGTCCGCACTGCCTTCCGCGGAACCACCACCGAACCGATACACCCACTTCGCCATCTTCACTCACCCTTCGGTCGTTAAGCTTCGGCTTTGGCTTCGATCTTGGAAAAGTCCGCGACAGCGTTCAGCGTCGCGCGGATGGTGGAGAGCAGTCGCAAGCGATTGGAGCGCAGCGACGGATCGGGATCGTTGACTGTCACGCGATCGAAGAAGTCGTCGATCGGCGCACGCAGATTGGCAAGCGCACCCATGGCCGCCACGAATTCTTCGTTGGCGATGCGCTTTCGTGCAATTTGAGCTTCCTGTTCCAGGCCCTTGAAGAGCGTCCGCTCCTCGTCCTGGATGAACTTCGCGGGATCGGCGGCGCCGTCATAGCTGGCGGCGTCCTTCTTCTCCTCGATGCGCACAATGTTGCTGGCACGGCGATAGGCCGCCAGCAGATCGGCGCCCGCATCGCTTTCCACCAGATCCTGCAGCGCCTTTACCCGCGCCATCAGGCGGATCAGGTCGTCCTCATCGCCGAGCGCGAACACTGCAGCGATCAGATCATGCCGCACGCCCTGCTCTCTCAGTGCGACCTTCAGCCGGTCCGCGAAGAAGTCGAGCAGTTGGGCGATCACCGCCTTCGGTTGGTTCTGCTCGAACCCGCCCTGATCATAGAAGCCGCTGTAAGCAAAGCCGAACACGTCGCGCAGTTTCAACCTCAAGCCATTTTCCAGGATCAGCCGGATAACGCCCAGGGCTGCACGGCGCAGCGCAAAGGGATCCTTCGAGCCGGTCGGCTTCTCGTCGATCGCGAAGAACCCGACCAGACTGTCGATCTTGTCCGCCAGGGCCACGGCCAAGCTGATCGGCGCCGATGGACATAGATCGGTGGGACCGAGAGGCCGGTAATGATGGGCAATCGCATCAGCAATCTCTGGGGCGTGACCCTCGATCCCTGCGTAGTAACGCCCCATGATGCCTTGGAGTTCCGGGAACTCACCTACCATCCCGCTGGTAAGGTCCGCCTTGGCAAGGCGCGCGGCCTGGGCGGCCTGATCGGCATTGCAGCCCGGAATGAGGCCGGCCAGGTGACGGGCGAGCGCTTCAATGCGCGTGACCTTCTGGCCCACAGTCCCGAGCTGGGCATGGAAGATAATGTCCTTGAGCGCGGGCAGCCGATCCGCGAGATGCACTTTCTGGTCCTGTTCCCAGAAGAACATTGCGTCGCTGAGACGGGCGCGCAGGACGCGCTCATTGCCGGCAACGATCTGCGCGCCCTTGTCGGGCGTGTCCATGTTGGCAACCACTAGGAAGCGAGCCGCCAGCGTCCCGTTCTTGTCCTGGAGCGCGAAGTATTTCTGGTGGGTGCGCATGGAGGTGGTCAGCACCTCCGGCGGAAGAGGCATGTATTGCGGATCGATCCTGCCCATCAGCACGACCGGCCATTCCACCAAGCCGGTCACCTCATCCAGCAGCCCTTCGTCGGACTTGACCGTCAGCCCTTCCTTGAGCGCGCGGTCACGACACTGGGCCAGGATGAGGCTGCGCCGTTCCCTGGGGTCAGGAACAACTTTGGCGGCCTTGAGCTTGACGAGATAGTCGCTTGAATTTGCAACACTTATCTCACCTGGACTCAAGAAGCGGTGACCCCGCGTGCGGGAGGTGAAGGCGAGCTCCGTGTTGCCACCCATCGGCACGCCGCCTTCCAGTACCGTCCCGGCGAACACCGCCAGCACGTGGTGCAGCGGCCGCACCCAGCGCTGCGTCAAATCGGCGAAGCGCATGCTCTTGGGCCACGGCATCTGTTGGATGCAGTCGACGATGATCGCAGGAAGCACGTCCGCAGTCGGCCGGCCCTTCTTCTCGACGACAGCGAAATAGAACACGCCCTTGCCGGTATCGCGCTCCTCGCACTCCTTGATGGACTTGAGGCCCGCGGATTTCAGGAACCCGTCGATGGCGGCTTGCGGCGAACCGACCCGCGGACCCTTGCGCTCCTCGCGCACGTCGGGCTGGGCGGTCGGCAGCTCCTCGACCACCAAGGCCAGGCGGCGCGGCGTCACATAGGTGCGCGCCAAGGTGAAATGCAGGCCGGCCTCGTGCAACTTGTCCGACATCAGGCGCTGCAGGTCTTCGGCGGCGCGCGCCTGCATGCGTGCCGGGATCTCTTCAGAGAACAACTCGAGCAACAGTTCCGACATGGTTCAGGCCTTCCCCACGCGGACGTTCCCCCCGCGAACGTTCTCTGGGCGCTGGGTCGCTTCCCAGGCTTCGCAGCAGGCCTTCGCCAGGGTGCGCACGCGAGCGATATAGGCTTGGCGCTCGGTCACCGAGATCACGCCGCGCGCATCTAGCAGATTGAAAATGTGGCTGGCCTTCAGGCACTGATCATAGGCCGGCAGCGGCAGTGGCTGCGCGCCGTTCAGCAGCGCGATGCATTCCTGCTCCGCGTCCTTGAAATGCTGCAATAACAATGTGCTGTCTGAATTCTCGAAATTGTATTCTGAGAACTCGCGCTCGGCCTGCAGGTAGACATCGCCATAGGTCATGCCGTGGCCGTTGAAGTCGAGGTCGAAGATGTTCTCGACCCCCTGCACATACATCATCAGGCGCTCGAGACCATAGGTAAGCTCGGTTGAGACCGGGTTGCACTCAAGGCCGCCGACCTGCTGGAAGTAGGTGAACTGGGAGACCTCCATTCCGTCCAGCCATACCTCCCAGCCTAGGCCCCAGGCACCGAGGGTCGGGCTCTCCCAATCGTCCTCCACGAAGCGGATATCGTGGTTCATCGGGTCGATGCCGAGCGCCTTCAGGCTGCCGAGATAGAGATCCTGGCTGTCGATCGGCGAGGGCTTCAGAATGACCTGGAACTGGTAGTAGTGCTGAAGGCGGTTGGGGTTCTCGCCGTAGCGGCCGTCTTTCGGTCGGCGCGATGGCTGGACATACGCGGCGCGCCACGGCTTCGGCCCGAGCGCGCGCAGGGTGGTCGCCCAGTGGAAGGTGCCCGCCCCCATTTCCATGTCGTAGGGCTGCAGGATCACGCAGCCCTGCTTGGACCAGTAAGTCTGCAGTTTCAGAATCGCGTTCTGAAAGCAGGTCTCAGGATTGGGCTTCCGCCCCGTCATTTGCCCGCCCCACTGATTATGGTGCGGCGCACCATAATGACCGGGGCTGGAGTCTGCAAGGCAAGGAAGGGGCGGAATTTAGCCCTTTTTGGAAGCGCTCCAGCGCCTTAGGCGGCCAGCGCCCGGCTGGCCATCTGGCGGCACTCCTTGGCGCAGGCGCGGCAGGCTTTGACGCACTCCTCCATGCCGCCGATGTGTTCGCAGTCGGTGGCGCATTCCTCGCAGATCTTGGCACACAGGTCGCATTGCATCAGGTGGCTGGGCGAGCCGATCAGCATCAGTGCCGCCGAAGTCCGGCAGATCTCGGCACACGCCATCATCAGCTGGAAGTGCTTGGGCTCGGTGTGGCGGCCGCCGGCCTGCAGGCAGTGCTGCATGGCGGTCTGGAGGCAGACGGCATAGCAGCGCTGGCACGCATCGATGCAGGATTTCAATTCGCCTGAGAGCTTATGCATGGTGGCCTCACTTCACTGGAAATTCTCAACGCCGCCACGAAGGCGAGAGCCCCTCGCAATTCATGCTTCGTGGCCCAGTTAGAAACAAGTCTGACCCGTGGGAGAGTTCCGTGGGCTTACTGCAACCATGCATTGGAACGGCTGTGAGCGCCCCGCTGTTTGCACTGCGCGTTCAAGCGCGGAGGTGGATCGATGAAAACTCCAATCTGGGCAGCGATTCTCGCTTGTGCCGTTCTGCAGCCGGCGAGTTCGGCAGCAAGCCCTTATGAGGAGGACGAGGAAGAGCAGGGTCACTTCCCGGCTCCCGTTTATCGTTATTTCGATACGCGAGAAGCCGCAGAAGCAGCCATGAACCGCGACATCAAGTTCGCGGACGAGATGGGGCATCATCATCAAGGCGCAGTCGACATGTCTCGGGCCTATCTGGATGATCCGCGAGGCACCAATCCGTTCCTGCAGAAGATGGCCGGGGCCATCATCTATAATCAGGAGTTCGAGATCGCGTGGCTGGAAGACCTGAAGCGGCGGGTGAGTGCGGGACCCGATCCCCTGCTTCAGATAGGTGATATGGGCCTCATCCGTCTGCCGGCCGGTTTGACCGGAATGGAGCACAAGGCGCGCTTCCAAAAAGCGCCAGTCCTGTCCGTGATGGAACCGGTCAGCGCTCAAGTCCCGTCCGATTACGACGTGATGTTCGCCAAGGCGATGAAGATGCACCATCAGATGGGCGTGGAGATGGCGCACGAGTACAACAACGACCCAGCCGGCGGGAACAAGGTCATCCGTGAGATCAACATCGGCATCATCCGCGACCAAATGATGGAGATTGGCATCCTGTCCGACTTCATCGCGCAGTATCCGGGAAACCCCGACGCGATCCAAATCGAGCCGGAGATGCACGAGATGATGAAGATGCATGAGAGCGGGATGCCGCATCACAACTAGCGTTCCGCTCAGATTCGCATCAGAGCGGCGAACCTTGCCCAAATGCGATAGCGCGATCATTGGCCCGCTAAATGTCAGCCCGAAGAGTGCGATGGCACGCAGCCTGCCAAGGCTGAGCTCTCGGTGGCCGCCGTCGCCAAGCGCCAGGGCATCTCGCCGCGCTATTTGCACATGCTGTTCGAGTGCGAGGGAACCAGCTTCTCCCAGTTCGTGCTGGGGGAGCGCCTCGCCGCAGCGCGCCGCTTGCTCACAGATCCACGCCAGGATCATCGGACGGTCACGGAGATAGCCTACGCCGTTGGATTCGGCGATCTCTCTTACTTCAACCACGCCTTTCGCCGGCGCTACGGCGCCACGCCACGCGAGATGCGGGCGGTGAGGACAGGCCCGTGACGGCAGCGATGCTGCAGGGGCAATTAAGTTTCACGCGCAGATTCGCATCAACCTCCATGAACTTGCCTAAGATTTGAGCACCGCAGACCTCCGTCGCGCGATTTTCCTTGGCTTGGGACTGGCACAGCGCGTGCTACACTCTCCGGAAAACAAAGGGGGCGAGATCAGGGAGCGATGTCCCTCGACGAAATGAATGCGGAGGATGGCAGCGTCCGCGAGCCGTATGCGCGCGTGGCGCAATGGCTCGCGACCGTTTCGCCGGAGCAGCTGGAACGGCGGCGGGTCGAGGCGGAGCTGTTCTACCGCCGCGGCGGCATCACCTTCGCGGTCTATGGCGATGCGCAGGGCGAAGAGCGCATCATTCCTTACGACATCATCCCGCGCATCCTTTCGACCCAGGAATGGTCGAAGCTCGCTGCCGGGCTTGAGCAGCGCGTCAAGGCGCTCAACGCATATCTGCGCGACATCTACGGGCCGCAGGACATCCTGAAGGCTGGCATCGTCCCGCCTGACCTGGTGTGGCGCAATCCGGCCTTCCGGCCGGAGATGTGCGGCGTCGAGGCGCCGCACGGCATCTACGTCCATATCGGCGGCATCGACATCGTGCGCGTCGATGAAGAGGAATTCTATGTTCTGGAGGACAATGCGCGCACGCCCTCCGGCGTCTCCTACATGCTCGGCGGCAGGGAAATCTCCATCCGCCTGATGCCCGAGCTATTCCGCTCGCATCGCGTGGCGCCGATCGAGAACTATCCCAACGAGCTGCTGGCGACCCTGCGATCGGTGGCGCCGCGCGGCACGATGAGCGAGCCCACGATCGCGCTGCTGACGCCAGGCATCCATAATTCCGCCTTCTATGAGCACTCGTTCCTGGCCGATGGCATGGGCGTCGAGCTGGTCGAGGGCGTCGACCTCTTCGTGCGCGATGATGTCGTCTATATGCGCACCACCGAGGGGCCGAAGCGCGTCGACGTGATCTATCGCAGGATCGACGACGATTTCATTGACCCGCTGGTGTTCCGGCCAGATTCGGCGCTGGGCGTTCCCGGTCTCTACGGCGCCTACGTCGCCGGCAATGTCACGGTCGCGAACGCGATGGGCACAGGTGCTGCGGACGACAAGGTCATCTACTCCTATGTGCCCGACTTCGTGCGTTTCTATCTGGGCGAGAAGCCCATCCTGAAGAACGTGCAGACCTGGCGCTGCCGCGATCCGGAGGATCTGCGTTATGTACTCGACCATCTTGCGGAGCTGGTGGTGAAGGAAGTGCATGGCTCCGGCGGCTACGGCATGCTGGTCGGACCGCACGCCACCAAGGACCAGCGCGCGGATTTTGCGGAGCGGCTGAAGGTGCATCCTGAGAATTACATCGCGCAGCCGACGTTGGCACTCTCCACCTGCCCCACATTCGTCTCCAACGGGGTCGCGCCACGGCACGTCGATCTCCGGCCGTTCGTGCTGACCGGCGCCGATGGCGTGCGGATCGTTCCAGGTGGCCTCACGCGAGTTGCCTTGCGCGATGGCTCGCTGGTGGTCAATTCCAGCCAGGGCGGCGGCACCAAGGACACCTGGGTCATCGAATGCTGAGCCGCACCGCAGATAGCCTCTTCTGGTTCTCGCGCTATGTGGAGCGGGCGGACTATCTGGCACGGGTGCTGGAAGCGACGATCCGCCTCTCCTCCCTGCCGATCCGGCGCGAGGATGCGGAGAACGAATGGGCGAGCGCGCTGGCGACCGCCGGCTGCCGGGCGGACTTCGATGCGCTCTATGATTGGGTGTCGCCGGCAAAGGTGACGCGCTTCCTCGCCTTTTCCAAGCGCAACCCGACCTCGATCCGCAACTGCCTGCGCATCGCGCGGCGCAATGCACGCCAGGTGCGGACGGCGCTCACGGCCGAGATGTGGGATACCATCAACACCGCCTGGCTCGAGCTGAACAAGCTCGATTTCGACAACATGGACGCCAGCGCCATGGCGCGCTTCCTGGAGTGGGTGAAAGAGATCTCGCTGCGGGTCGACGGCTCGGGCTATCGAACCATGCTGCGCAACGATGCCTACTGGTTCGCGCGGCTCGGCATCTTCGTGGAGCGGGCGGACAACACGGCACGCATCCTGGATGTCAAATACCACGTGCTGCTGCCGGAGCATGTCGTGGTCGGCGGTGGGCTCGATTACTCGCAATGGGCGGCGATCCTGCGCGCCGTCTCCGCCCTCACCGCCTATCATCATGTCTATCACGAGAGCCTCAAGCCGATGCGCATCGCGGATCTGATGCTGCTCAATCCCAAGATGCCGCGCTCCGTCGCCTCCTGCTATGGCGCGATCTGCGCCAATCTCGACAGCTTAGCAGAGGCCTATGGCAGGCAAGGCGAGGCGCAGCGCATGGCGCGCAGCATGCACAACAAGCTGGAGAACGCGCGCATCGAGCAGATCTTCGAGACCGGGCTGCACGAGTTCTGCGAAACCGTCATTGCGGAGAACGTGCGGCTTGGCGCAGCCATCAGCGAGCAATACCTGGTCTGACCATGCGCATCTTCATCCAGCACCGCACACACTACGCCTATGGCAGCCCGGCCAAGGCCGTCATGCAGCTGCTGCGCCTGACGCCGCGCAATCATGACGGCCAGACGGTCAAGAGCTGGCGCATCGACCTCAATTGCGATGGTGTGCTGAAGGCCGGCGAGGATCCGTTCGGGAACCTGACCCACACGCTGGCGCTGAACGGACCCATTTCCGACCTCGAGGTCACGGTCGAAGGCGAGGTCGAGACTGAGGATCGCCACGGCATCGTGCGCGGCGCCTGCGAGCGCTTCCCAGCAGGACTCTACCTGCGCGAGACGCCGCTGACGGAAGCCGACGCGGCGCTCAAGGAGTTCGCGCACGACGTGACGTCGGAAGCCCGCAAGGACCGGCTCGAGATGTTGCACTGCCTGCTGGTCGGCATCTACAGCGCGATCAAGTTCGACACGACGCCGACCAACAGCGCGACCGCTGCGAGCGAAGCGTTCAAGTTGAAACGCGGCGTGTGCCAGGATCTGACCCACATCTTCATCGCCTGCGCGCGGCACCTGGGCGTGCCGGCGCGCTATGTCGGCGGATACATGCTCCGCACAGACGGCGTGACGCAGCAGGAGGCGGGCCACGCCTGGGCCGAAGCGGACGTCGAAGGACTGGGCTGGGTCGGCTTCGATCCGGCCAACGGCATCTGCCCGACCGAGGGCCACGTCCGGGTCGCCACCGGCCTCGACTACCTCGGCGCCGCCCCCATCCGCGGCACCCGCCAGGGCGGGGCGGAGGAGCAGATGCGCGTCGCCGTCCAGATCAATCAGGCGCGGTCGCAGTGGCAGAGTTGATGCTCCACAAACCGTCATCCCGGGCAGCCGCGACAGCGGCGTGACCCGGGACCCATTCGTCCTCTCCGCGTTGCGGCGATACCGCATGGGTCCCGGCGCTCGCTGCGCTCGGCCGGGATGACAGCGGAAGGACGCCCCGCTATAAATCCGGCCAGTCAGTCGAGGGGCCCTTTCATGACCTATTGCGTCGGCGTGCTGGTGCGCGACGGGCTGGTGATGATTTCGGATACCCGCACCAATGCGGGCATCGACAACATCGCCTCTTTCCGCAAGCTGCATGTGTTCGAGGAGCCGGGCGAGCGGGTGCTCACCGTCGCAAGCGCTGGCAATCTCTCCGTTACGCAATCAGTGCTGTCACTGCTGAACGAAGGATTCGCGCATCCGGATACCGGCGAGACTCTACTGCTGTCCAAGTGCGAGACCATGTTCCAGGCGGCGCAGCTAGTCGGGCGCGCGGTGCGCGAAGTCTACCGCATCGACGGGCCGAGCCTGGAGCAGCAGGGCGGGCGCTTCGAGGTCTCGTTCCTGCTGGGCGGACAGATGAAAGAACGACGCCTGCGCCTCTACATGATCTATGCCGCCGGCAATTTCATCGAGGCGACGTCGGACACGCCGTTCCTGCAGATCGGCGAGACCAAATACGGCAAACCGATCCTTGACCGCGCCGTCACCTTCAACACCGATCTCTATGACGCGCTGAAGATTGGGCTCATTTCCATGGATTCGGCCATGCGCTCGAACCTCGCGGTCGGGCTGCCGCTCGACATCATGGTGCTGCGGCGCGACGCGTTGCAAACGGAACTGAAGCATCGGATCGAGGCGGGCGATCCCTATTTCGAGGATCTGCGCCACCGCTGGTCTGAAGCGCTGAAAACCGCTCACCTCGCCATCCCGCGCCCGAGCTATAATAGCCTCAAGGCAAGCTCCTGACATTTATTGGCAGCATGCCGGACTAGCATCGGGTCAGTTTCAGGATGGAGACTCCCATGGACAAGATCATCTTCCATCACGCGCCGATGTCGCGCAGCAACATCGTGCATTGGATGCTCGAAGAGCTCGGCGTGCCGTATGAGCTCGATGCCATGAGCCTCGAGCGCGGCGATCACAAGAAGCCCGCCTATCTTGCCATCAATGCGATGGGCAAGGTGCCAGCCATCACGCACCAGGGCATCACCATCACAGAGGCGGCGGCGATCTGCGCCTATCTCGCCGACGAGTTTCCGGCGGCGAAATTGTCGGTGCCGATCGGCGATCCCAGGCGTGGTGTGTACCTCAAGTGGCTGTTCTTCGGACCGAGCTGCCTCGAGCAGGCGATCATCGACCGCATCCACAATCGGCCACTGGCGCCGCCGCAAGCCTCGTCCTATGGCGACCACGACACGGTCATGGAGACACTCGCGCAGGCGGTGGCCAAAGGTCCCTATCTGGTCGGCGGGCAGTTCACCGCGGCCGATGTCGTCATCGGGTCGGGGGTGCAGTGGGGCACGATGATGAAAGCGGTACCTGAGCGGCCGGAATTCGCCAGCTACATGGAGCGGCTGCGTGCCCGCCCCGCGGCGCAGCGCTCGTTCGCGAAGAACCAGGCGCTATACGAGCAGCTGCATCCAAAGGCGGCCGGCTAGCGCGCCGGGCACTAGAACGGGCAATTGGGGCGGCCGCAATTCTTCGCGCCGCTGGCGGGCACATAGGCCCCGCATACCTTGCACTGCGTCATGTCCTCAATCGGGTTGGCCGGCTTCGATTTCGCGCGGTTGCGGGGATTGCGCTCCAGCTCGGCCTGCTCGCGCTTCTTGATCTGGTTGCGGCGGTGCCACCACCAGACCACTGCGATCACCAGCACGATCAGCAGAATCTTGGGCAGGGTCGGAATCGTAAACATCGGGCCATTTAGCGGCCGTGACCCCGCCGGGTCAAGAAACGATCAGGCGCTGACGCTCATGGGCAACGGCGCGCCATCGCGCAACACGCGCTGCAGCACGGGCGAGAAGCTACCATCCGCCTCATGCAGGACGAGACCCGGCAGCAGCATGGCCGGCAGACGTTGATCGAGGCGGCAGGCGACGATCGTGCGATGCGCCGCCGCACCCGCTTTCGGATGCAGTGGCAGGACGACCAGTCCACCACAGCGCGCGCCCAGCAGCGCCAGCAGTTCCGGCAGCCGGTCAGCGCGGTGGATGAAGGTGATGGTGCCGCCGGGCCGGACGGCCTTTGCAGCTGCTGCAACCCACGCAGCGAGATCCGCATCGCCCTCGACATTGGCGAGCGCCTTCGCCGGATTGGCAGACGGCGTCGCCGTGCCACGCTTAAGGTAAGGCGGATTGACGATCACGTGATCCGCGGGCTCGGCATAGATCGGCAGCGACCGGTCGAGAATGTCGCCTGCCACGAAGCGCACGCGATCGGCGACCTTGTTCTCCTGCGCGTTGCGATCGGCGAGCGCTGCCAGCTCCGGCTGCAGGTCGACGCCGGTGCAGCGCACGTCCGCCACACGCCGCGCGAGGCACAGCGCGGCGGTGCCGACGCCGCAGCCGAGATCGACGATCGTCTCTCCTGCCTCGGCAGGGCACGCCGCAGCGAGCAGGATGGGATCAATGGCAACGCGGTAGCCAACCGCCGGCTGGTGCAGGGTGACTCTTCCGCCGAGAACCGTATCGAGTGTGGTCGGTGCGTCGTTCATGTCCGTGCGATCAGATAGACCAATGCGAAGCGCTCAAGGATAAACCGGCATGTCTGTGCTCGGTTCGCGGCCCAGGGCCGTGCAGCGCCGCGAGAAATAGTCCCAGTGCGCAGCGCGCCAGTAATCCGGCAAGCCGTCGCCCTCCCCTTCCGCGGCGGCGAAGACCTCATCATAGGAGCAAATCGCGACGTCCGTGGTGCGGATGATGAGCAGCGGTCCACCGGCATAGTCGGTGACGAGGCTATAGCCGCCGAGAACCGGCACTGTGGTGGGATCCGTCTCAGCCTCCCACAGCAAGCCCGCGGTCGCACGCTTCCGACCCTGCAGCACCAGATCAGCCAGCGCGCGTGCCAGCGTCTCGCTATCGCCAAAGTGCCAGACCTGATGGGCAGCTGCAGGCACCAGATCCGGCACTGCGTGGCACGCCATGCGCCAGAATTCCTGCTGCCGCGCTCTCATCGTGCTCACAGCCATCCGGTTTGTTCCGGCTCGTGCCACTCGCCGGCGCTCTTCAGGATCGCCACGGCCTCGTTATACTCGTCATCCGCCACCATCAGGCGCTGTGGCAAGACGCCGAGGCTGCCCTGGACGATGCTGGCATGGGTGTCGAACAAGACGGACGTGATGCCGCCATCGGCCAGCAGAGCGGACAGGAAGGACAGGCGGACTGGATCGGTGCTGCGGGCGATCTCTTTCACACGGACTCTCCCCGATTGACCACAAGGCCTGCGTCGATTGTTGGCATTGCGTTCGTTAATTGGGACATTATGCTGCCTACTGGCGTTCCGCACCAAATGAATGCGTGCCGGGCCGCCGCACTGGTTGAAGGGTTAAGGCGGCGCTTTGGGGAGGGCCGCCGGAAAGGGCTTGCGTGGCAGTCATCGTCAATCTGGAAACCGGGCGGGACAAGCAGCCGGACGCGCTGGATCGTCTGACGCAGTTGGTGCGCGACGATCTGGACCGGGTCAATGAGCTCATCCTGCAGCACATGCAGAGCCCGGTTTCGCTGATACCGCAGCTGGCTGGGCACATCATCGCCGCCGGCGGAAAGCGGCTGCGGCCGGTCCTGACATTGGCCGCCGCGCGGCTATGCGGACATCCCGGTCCGAGGGCCGCGGGCCTCGCAGCCTGCGTCGAGTTCATCCACACCGCCACCCTGCTGCACGACGACGTGGTCGACGAGAGCGACCTCCGCCGCGGCGAGGCCTCTGCCAACGTCCTCTGGGGCAACAAGGCCAGCGTGCTGGTCGGTGACTTCCTGTTCAGCCGCGCCTTCCAGCTGATGGTCGCGGACGGTTCGCTGCGCATCCTCGAAATACTGTGCAGCGCTTCGGCCAAGATCGCCGAGGGCGAGGTTCTGCAGCTGATGACGACCAACGACACCGCGACGACGGAGCAGGCCTATCTCGAAGTCATCAAGGGCAAGACCGCCATTCTGTTTTCGGCGGCGTGCGAAGTGGGCGCCGTGCTGGCCGATCGGCCGAAGAGCGAGCAGGAAGCACTCGCGAGCTTCGGCCTCAATCTCGGCATCGCGTTCCAGCTGATCGACGATGCGCTCGACTACTCCGCCAAGCAGGAAGCACTGGGCAAGAAGATCGGTGACGACTTCCGGGAGGGCAAGATCACGCTCCCCGTCATCCTCGCCTTCCTGCGCGGCGATAAAACCGAGCGCGAATTCTGGCGCCGCACGCTGGAGCATCAGGAACAGAAGGGTGGCGACCTCGCCGAAGCCCAGCGCCTCATCGCCAAGCACAATGCGCTCAGCGACACCGTGCAGCGCGCCGCGTATTACGGTGCCGTCGCGCGCGATGCCCTCGGCATCTTCCCCGACAGCGCCGATAAGCGCGCGCTGATCGAGGTGGTCGATTTCTGCATCCGCCGGGGACATTGAGCGAGTGGCCAGGTATCAGGGATCAGGGATCAGAAGGGCACGTTGCCCTCTGATTACTGATTTCTGATCCCTGACCTCTGATGCTGCCATCCACCAGCGCGCTCCGCGCTCTCGATGCCGTCGCGCGGCTCGGGAGCGTGACGCGGGCTGCCGCCGAGCTCAACATCACGCGCAGCGCCATTAGCCATCAATTGCGTTTCCTGGAGCGCGAGCTCGGCTTCGCCCTCATCGAGCGCGACGGACGTGGCGTCGTGCTGACGCCGCGGGGCGAATCCTATGCGCGCGAAGTGCGAAAGGCGCTGCAGACCCTGTCCGACGCACGCGCCAAGTCGGCCGATGCGGCGCTCAGCGGCCGGCTGGTGATCAGTTGCGCGCCCGGCTTTGCCAGCTTCTGGCTCTGCGCGGAGATTGGCGCCTTCCAGGACGCGCATCCACAAGCACGCATCAGCGTCGTCACACCGAAACGGTTCGACGACGTGAGCGCACCTGATATCGACATTTTCATCGCCTTCGGGCGCGGCGAATGGAGCGGCAAGTGGTACGAGCTACTCGCCAATTTGCATGAGACGCCGGTCTGCTCCCCCACCTTGATCAATGAGTGCGGGGGTTTGGGCGAACCCAACGACCTCGCCAAGGTGACGCTGCTGCATCTCGCCGACCACAGCGACTGGACACAGTGGCTGACGGCGGCGGGCGCCGACGAGGTCGATCCGGCGCAGGGCATCGTGTTCTCCGACATGCATCTGGTGATCGCCGCGGCGCTCGCGGGTCAAGGCATCGCGATCGGGGATCCGATCATCGCCGGTGGCGCGCTCTCCGCAGGCCGGCTAGTGCGGCCGTTCAGCCTCGCCATCCGCGCGCCCAACTCCTATTACCTGGTGGCTGAGCGCGGGAGGCTGCGCCAGCCGCTGGTGAAGGCGTTCCGCGGCTGGATCACCGCGCGGCTCGCCGAGGCGAGTGCACAGGACTAAAAATATCCTGTTCTGGTGAACAAAACTCACCATTTCAGCGAAATCTATTCGATTTTCTGCAAATCGCGTTCACGCTACAGTGCCTGGAAACGACAGGAGGCACGCCCATGAACGCACCCCTTGCCACTCCCGCCGCCGAGACCTTCAGCCTGAAGCGCCGCGTCGAGGGCGGCGGGACGCCGGTCATGAACTACTGGGGGTGCACGTCGGAATATGGCGTACTGACCGACGTGTTGCTGGGCAAGGCGGATCACATCAAGCATCTCTCCACCTCATCTCTGTCGCGCAAATATCTGCGCGAGGCCCCGTGCAACATCGAGGTCGCGAAGAAGCAGCATGCCGAGCTGATCGGCGCCTACGAGCATTTCGGCGTGCGGGTGCACTTCCATGACATCGATCCGAACCTGCCGTACCAGGTCTATGCGCGAGATTCGAGCTTCATGACGCCGTATGGCGCTGTGATCACCAACATGGCGAACTGGTGGCGCCGCGGCGAGAACTTCGCCGCCATCCGGACCTATCAGGCGATGGGAATCCCGATCTATGACATGATCACCGCCGGCCACTTCGAAGGCGGCGACTTCAACGTGATCGAGCCGGGGTGCGTGCTGATCGGCTGCGGCGGTGAGCGCACGCAGGACGAAGCAGTGCAGCAGGTGAAGGGCTGGTTCGAGAAGGAAGGATGGGAAGTGAAGCCCACCTATTTCGATCCCTTCTACGTCCATATCGACCTGATGGTGGTCATGATCGCGGAGAAGCTCGCGGCGGTGTGCCTGGAGACAACGGCACCGGATGTCGTTGCCTGGCTCAAGGCGAAGAAGATCGAGATCATCCCAGTGCCGTTCCAGGACACCGTAACGCTTGGCTGCAACGTGATGTCGCTGGGCAAGGACCGGGTGATCGCGCCCAAGCACAGCCGCGCCCTGATCGAGGCCTTGAAGGCCCGCGGCTTCACCGTCGCGGAGATGGACATGAGCGAGATCTCCAAGACCGGTGGCGGCATCCACTGCATGGCCCAGGCGCTGCGCCGGGATGAGGCGTAGCAAACTTAATCGGTCAACCAACCAAAAAAGGCGCGCCGAGGCGAAGATGGGTCGGAAAAAGTCAAGAAGTAGACCCGGAAAGCCGATGGGATAGATTGACGCTCTCACAGGCCAGTGACAGCGTACAGATTAAACCCGTGCGGGTGAGATCAGGCGCCACGCATCGGGAAACAAACAAGAACTGACACGCAGGGAGGGCCCACGAGCTGATGCGGAGCGACCGCCGGCCTGGCCTCTATGAAGAAGTCCCAGCCAACCCGCGCAAGGTCGCGGGCAGGATTGTTTTCGCCCAACTCGAAGGAGGGATGCATCAATGTCTGAGAGCCTGGAGAAACTGAAGCTGGCCGAGAGGCTGGTCGGCCGCGGGAAAGTCTCGCGCCGCCAGTTCGTCCAGTTGGCGCTGGCCGCCGGCTTCACGGCTGCCGCGGGCGAGGTCATGTTCGCCAAGGCCGCACGTGCGGAGCCAAAGAGGGGCGGCTCGGCCAAGTTCGGCTTGGCGCACGGCGCAACCACCGACACCATCGATCCCGCCGGTTACCCGGACACCGGAACGCAGATTCCATTCTCCGGCAGCATGTCGAACTGCCTGACCGAAGTGGATATCGCGGGCAACGTGAAGCCTGACCTCGCAGAATCGTTCGCGCCTGGCGACGACGCCTCGACATGGGTCTTCAAGCTGCGCAAGGGCTCCACGTTCCATAACGGCAAGAACGTGACGCCGGAGGACGTGATCGCCTCGTTCCAGTATCATATGGGCGAGGGTTCCAAGTCAGCGGCCAAATCGCTGCTGGGTGATATCGCTGAAATCAAAGCGGACGGTCCCGAGACCGTCGTCTTCAATCTGAAGGCCCCCAGTGCCGACTTCCCCTACGTCGCCAGCGAGTACCACATGGTCATCATGCCGGCGAAGGATGGGAAAGCCGACTGGCAGTCGGGCGTCCGGACTGGACCGTATGTCTATGGCGAATACGAACCGGGCGTCCGGGCGCACCTGACGCGTAATCCGAACTACCACAAGGAGGGCATGCCCTACTTCGACGATGTCGAGTTCCTCACCATTGCCGACGTGACAGCCCGCACTGCGGCGCTGACCGCCGGCACCGTGCATTGGATCGGCCGCGCCGACCTGAAGACGCTCAACCTGCTAAAGCGGAATCCCAATATCAATATCGTGGAAGTGACCGGCTACGGTCATTACACCCTGCCGATGCGCGTCACCGAGGCGCCGTTCGACAATGTCGACGTGCGCACAGCGCTCAAATACGCGCTGAATCGCCAGGACATCGTCGACAAGATCTTCCTTGGCCATGCCAAGCCCGGTAACGACAACCCAATCGCGCAGGGCGTGAAGTTCGCGATCGATCCCGAGCCGAAGCATACCTATGATCCGGACAAGGCAAAGTTCCACCTGAAGAAGGCGGGCATGGAGAACCTCAAGGTCAACCTGTCGGTGGCCGATGCGGCGTTCAACGGAGCTGTAGATGCCGGCGTTCTCTACCAGCAGCATGCGAAGGCCGCCGGCATCGACATCAATGTCGTGCGGGAGCCGAACGACGGCTACTGGGACAATGTGTGGCTGAAGAAGCCGTGGTGTGCCAGCTACTGGAGCGGCCGCCCCACGTGCGACTGGATGTTCTCGACCGCCTATGCCGCCGGCGCGGCGTGGAACGAGACCAACTGGTCCAATCCGCGGTTTAACGAGTTGCTGGCGCAGGGCCGCTCGGAAACCGACGACAAGAAGCGCGCCGCGATCTATGCGGAAATGCAGCAGCTGCACCACGACGATGGCGGCGGCATGGTGATCGTGTTCAACAACTATGTCGAAGCGACATCGAAGAAGATCGCGCACGGCCCCATCGCCGGCAACTGGGAAGGCGACGGCCTCAAGCTGGCCGAACGCTGGTGGTTCGCATGAGAGTTGCGAGGGCGGTGCTCGTGCGAGCGGCCGCCCCCGCGCCACTGATCGATGAAGTACGCTTCCCGGTGGTTACCTGGGAAGCGTGCCTTTAGAGGATGGTTGGCCCGCACAGGTAGCGGGCGGGATTGATTTGGCCCAACTCGAAGGAGGGGAGTTTCGATGTCTGAGAGCATGGAGAAACTGAAGCTGGCTGAAAAACTGGTGGGCCGGGGGAAGGTTTCGCGCCGCCAGTTCGTCCAGTTGGCGCTTGCCGCCGGGCTCACCGCCGGGGCCGCCGAAACGATGTTCGTGAAAGCCGCGCGCGCCGAACCCAAGAAAGGCGGATTCGCCAAGTTCGGCCTTGCCCACGGCGCAACCACGGATTCGCTCGATCCCGCCGGCTACCCCGATACCGCTACGCAAATTCCGTTCGCCGGCGCCATGTCTAATAACCTGACGGAGGTTGATGCGGACGGCAATATCCACCCGGACGTCGCCGAATCCTTCGAGCCCGGCGACGACGCGGCGACCTGGGTCTTCAAGATCCGCAACGGCATCACCTTCCATAACGGCAAGGGCGTGACTCCCGAAGACGTCATCATTTCGTTCCAGCACCATATGGGCCCGGACTCGAAGTCGGCTGCCAAATCGCTGCTGGCCGATGTCAAAGAGATCAAGGCCGACGGAAAGGACCAAGTCGTGTTTACGCTGACGGGCGCGAACGCGGACTTCCCTTACGTCGCCAGCGAATATCACATCCCGATCATGCCGGCGAAGGACGGCAAGGCCGATTGGCAGTCGGGCGTGCGGACCGGCGCCTATGTCTATGGCGAATATGAACCCGGCGTCCGGGCGCATCTGACCCGGAACCCGAACTATCATAAAACGGCATGGTTTGACGAGGTCGAGTTCCTGACGATCCCCGATGTGACGGCTCGCACCGCGGCGCTGACCGCCGGCCAGCTCCATTGGATCAGCCGTGCGGATCTCAAGACCCTGAACCTGCTGAAGCGTGATCCCAACGTCAATATCGACGAGGTGACCGGCCTCGGCCACTATACGTTCCCAATGCTGGTCGACGCTGCACCGTTCGACAATGTAGACGTGCGGACGGCGCTGAAATATGCGATCAATCGGCAGGACATTGTCGACAAGGTCTTCCTGGGTCACGCCGCGCCGGGCAACGACAATCCGATCGCTCCATCTGTCAAGTTCGCGATCGATCCCGAGCCGAAGCACACCTATGATCCGGAAAAGGCGAAGTTCCACCTGAAGAAGGCGGGAATGGAGAACCTCAAGGTCAATCTGTCGGTGGCGGATGCCGCGTTCAACGGCGCGGTGGATGCCGCCGTGCTCTACCAGCAGCATGCCAAGGCAGCGGGCATTGATATCAACGTCGTGCGCGAACCGAACGACGGCTACTGGGACAATGTGTGGCTGAAGAAGCCCTGGTGCGCCAGCTACTGGGGCGGCCGCCCCACCTGCGATTGGATGTTCACGACGACCTACGCCAAGGGAGCCGCGTGGAACGAGACGAACTTTGCTCATCCACGGTTCAATGAGTTGCTGATCCAGGGGCGAGCCGAGACGGACGAGAAGAAGCGCGCCGCCATCTATGCGGAGATGCAGCAGATTCAGCACGACGAGGGCGGTGCCATCGTCCTCGTCTTCAACAACTACGTCGATGCGTCCTCCAAGAAGCTCGCGCACGGCAAGATCGCGGGCAACTGGGAAGGCGACGGCTTCAAGATCGCCGAGCGCTGGTGGTTCGCATAGCGGTCAGTCACGTGGCCGGCCGGTTTGCCAATGTGCGAGCCGGCCGGTACAGTGAAGGCGACCTTTCCGGACGAGGCTTCGGGAAGGGACATTTTGGCTCTGAAGCAAGGCAATGAATCCAGTTCTGAGGACGATTCTGCAGCGCTTGGGGCTGGGCATCGCGACCCTGTTCGTGGTGTCCATCATCATTTCGCTCACCATCGAAATGCTGCCCGGCGATTTCGCGAGAGCGGTGCTGGGGCAGTCGGCGACGCCTGAGACCGTAGCTGCGTTCCAGCGGGAAATCGGCCTCGACCGCTCCCCGGTCGTGCGCTATTTCAATTGGATCAGCGGCGTGCTGCGCGGTGATTTCGGCGAGTCGTATGCGAGCGCGGGCAGCCTCGCCGGCCATCGCCGGCTGGTCGCCGAGATGATTGGGCCTAGGCTGCTGAACACGCTCTTCCTCGCCGGTGCCGCGGCGTTGATCGCCGTGCCTCTCTCCCTGTTCCTCGGCTTCATGGCCGCGCTCTACCGCAACAGCTTCTTCGACCGGGCAGTCAATGTCGTCAGCTTGACCTCGATCTCGTCGCCGGAATTCTTCCTGGCCTATATCCTGATCATGTTCCTGGCGGTCAAGTTCCCGATTTTCGTATCGCTGGCGAGCATAACGCCGAACATGCCGTTCCTGGACCGATTGCACGCCATTGCGCTGCCCACGCTTACACTTGTGCTGGTGATCGTCGCGCACATGATGCGGATGACCCGCGCGGCTATCATCAACCTACTCGCCAGCCCGTATATCGAGATGAGTCGCCTGAAGGGCGCAAGACCGATGCAGGTCATCTTGCGTCATGCGCTGCCGAATGCCTGGGCGCCGATCGCCAATGTCATCGCGCTCAACCTTGCCTACCTGGTGGTGGGCGTGGTGGTGGTCGAGGTGGTGTTCACCTATCCCGGTATTGGGCAATTGATGGTCGATGCGGTATCGAAACGCGATTTGCCGGTCGTGCAGGGCTGTGCCCTTGTATTCGCCGGGACATACATCCTGCTCAACCTTCTTGCCGACATCGTCACGATCGTCTCCAACCCGAGATTGCTGCATCCGCGATGACCGAGAGCGCGCACACCTCCGATAGACCTGTGGCGGCGGCGCAGCCACTGCCCGGCCGCCGCAGCAGGCGTGCGCGCGTCTGGCGCGTTCTGCGCAAGGCACCCCCAACGGCTTGGTTCGGGTTGATCGTCATCGGCCTGTATCTGTTCGTCGCGGTTGGCGCCCCCTGGCTCGCGCCTTATCCGGAAAGCGAGCTCGTGGGGGGCGCGTTCGAGCCCTGGGGAGGACAGTTCCTTCTCGGCACTGACCAGCTTGGTCGCGACATGCTCTCGCGCCTTATCTACGGCGCGCGCAACACGGTCGGTATCGCGTTCCTGACCACCATGCTGTCGTTTCTGCTGGGCGGCGGGCTGGGCTTGATGGCGGCCATATCGGGCGGCTGGCTCGACCAGGTGCTGGGCCGTGCGGTCGACGTGCTCATGTCCATTCCGCAGCTGATCTTCGCGCTGGTGCTGCTGTCCATCCTCGGTTCCTCGATCGTGAACCTGATCGTCGTCATTGCCGTGCTAGACTCCACGCGCGTGTTCCGGCTGAGCCGATCCGTCGCACAGGGCGTGGTGGTGATGGACTATGTCGAGGCAGCGCGGCTGCGCGGCGAGAAGCTGCCTTGGATCATGCGGCGCGAGATTCTGCCCAACATCATGCCGCCGCTGGTGGCAGAGTTCGGGCTTCGGTTCTGCTTCGTTTTCCTCACCATTAGCGCCCTCTCCTTCCTAGGACTCGGCATCAAGCCGCCGACGGCCGACTGGGGTTCGATGGTGCGGGACAATGCTGCTCTCATCACGTATGGGGACGTCACGCCGCTTTTGCCTGCCGGCGCGATTGCGCTGCTCACGGTCGCGGTGAATTTCGTGGTCGACTGGTTCCTGCACAAGACGAGTGGGCTGCGCGAATGAACGAGACCGCAAAGTCATCGAGGGGCGCCCGCACCAAGGGCGATGTGCTCTTGGAGATCCGCAATTTGCAGATCGAAGGCGAGAGCGACGAGGTCTGGCAGCCGATTGTGCGCGGCGTCGATCTAACACTGAAGCGTGGCGAGGTCCTGGGCCTGATCGGCGAATCCGGAGCGGGCAAGTCCACCATCGGGCTTGCGGCCATGGGATATGCGCGGGGCGGCTGTCGTATTTCGGGTGGCAGCGTCGTCTTCGACGGTATCGACCTGCTGACGGCGAGCGACGAGACGCGTCGCAAACTGCGCGGCACCCGCATCGCTTATGTAGCGCAAAGCGCCGCCGCCTCCTTTAATCCCGCCCATCGCCTGCTGGAGCAGACCATCGAGGCGGAGCTGCGTGAGGGCTTCCGCACAAAAGCAGAGGCCGAGAAGGACGCGATCGAGCTCTATCACCGCCTGCGTCTGCCGAACCCCGAGGAGATCGGCTTCCGGTATCCGCACCAGGTCTCGGGCGGCCAGCTGCAGCGCGCCATGACGGCGATGGCGATGACCTGCCGGCCCGACCTCATCATCTTCGACGAGCCGACCACGGCGCTCGACGTCACGACCCAGGTCGAAGTGCTGGCCGCGATCCGCGATATCGTGGAGCAGTTCCACACCGCCGCAATCTACATCACGCACGATCTGGCGGTGGTGGCGCAGATGGCGGACCGTATCAAGGTGCTGCGCTACGGCAAGTCGGTAGAGGAGGCACCGACGCGCGAGATGCTGACCAGCCCGCGCGAGGAATACACCAGGTCGCTCTGGTCGGTGCGCAAGCTCGGCAAGCAGGAGCAGCCGGGCGGCGAGCCAATCCTGCAGGTGAAGAACGTGACCGCCGCCTACGGCAACGCCGTGCGCGTGCTGAGCGACGTGACGGTGACGGTGCCGCGCGGCCGCACGGTGGCGGTGGTGGGCGAGTCCGGATCGGGAAAGTCCACGCTGGCGCGCGTCATCACCGGCCTGCTGCCACCGATCGAAGGCCAGATCATCTTCAATGGCAAGGCGCTGCCGCGGGCACTGAAGGAGCGCAATGCGGACACGCTACGCCGCATCCAGATGATCTACCAGATGCCGGACACCGCGCTCAATCCGCGCCAGACGGTCTATGAGGTGATCGGCAGGCCGATCGAGTTCTATCGGGGCCTGACCGGCGCCAAGAAAGAGGCGCGTATCAGCGAGCTCATGAAGCTGATCGAGATGGACGACAGCTATGTCGATCGCTTCCCCGGCGAGCTGTCGGGCGGCCAGAAGCAGCGCATCTGCATCGCCCGCGCCCTCGCCGCGGAGCCGGAACTCATCATTTGCGACGAGGTGACCTCGGCGCTCGACCAGATCGTGCAGGAAGGCATCCTGCAGCTGCTCATGCGGCTGCAGCGGGAGCTGGGCGTCTCCTACCTCTTCATCACCCACGACATCGCGACCGTGCGCGCCATCTCGGACGAGATCGTGGTGATGTTCCAGGGCCGCGTGGTGCAGCAAGGGCCGAAGACACAAGTGCTCTCGCCCCCGCACCCACCTTACACGGAGCTGCTGCTGTCCTCCGTGCCGGAGATGGACCCCGACTGGCTGACCAACCTCCTCGCCCGCCGCAAGGCGCAGCCCGAGGCGATGAAAGCGGGCGATCGGTAGTAGCGCGCCGCCATATGGCGACGAAACGCTTTGCCTTGGATCCTCGAACATGAAGCCACTGGCCGAGCGCCGAGGATCTTGCATCGCCTCCAACCGCATTACGGTGGACGGTCAGCGCGTCGGGTTCATGTATCGCGAGTTGCCTGACGATGACACGGATAGCGGCTGGCGTTTCTTTTCGAGCGAAGAAACGCAGGCATATGCCGACGATCCGGCCAACTTCGCGCTCTATGACGTCAACACCATCGCGAACTGCGATCCTGACATCATCAAGTATCTGGACGCTGCAGTCTTCTCCGCGTTTGAGCGCCATCCGGCGACGAACATGTTCGTTCCAACGGCATTTCCTGGATAAGCGGAGAAGCACCGACACCCGCCGGGCCGGTACATCCGCGGCCCGGCGGGGTGTCGGCAGCGGGCGACGATGCGGCGCCCGCTGATACTCACGCCTGCTCTGGCGTCAGATCGACCGACCACAACGCCGCGTCGGCAACGTCGCGCAGCGTGACGGTCATGACGCCGGTGTCGCCGGCGATCTTCACATGGCCGAAAAACTGCAGGCCAGCGGCCGGCGACAGGCCGTCGACGGTGCCGTCGGCCGATTTGGCGTATTTCACGTCCGGCCCAAAGGTCATGTCGAGCTCGTTGGGACCGAAGGTGCCGGCGTGGATCGGGCCGGACACGAACTCCCAGAACGGGTTGAAGTCCTGGAACGCCGCCTTGTTCGGATCATAGTAATGCGCGGCAGTGTAGTGCACGTCGGCGGTTAGCCACACCGTGTTGCGGATCTTCGCCGCCTTCATGAAGGAGAGCAGTTCCGCGAACTCCATCTCGCGGCCCCTGGGCGCGCCGGGCTCGTTGTTGGCGATGCCCTCGAAACCCTTCTTGTTCTCGGCGTCGTTCCAGATCAGCAGCGAGAGCGGCATGTCGGCGGAGATCACTTTCCACGTCGCCTTCGACGCCAGCAGCTCACGTTTCAGCCATTCGATCTGGTCGCGACCGAGGAACACGGTGTTGACGCCGGGTTCGGCCTCCAGATTGCCCCCGTTAGGCCCGCGATAGCGGCGCATGTCGACGAAAAAGACGTCGAGCAACGGCCCGTACGACACTTTGCGATAGACCCGGCCCTGTTCCGCGGCGACAGGTGCGATCGGCATGAATTCGTGGAACGCCCGCGCCGCGCGCGCCGCCAGCAGGCGCACGTTCTTCTCCGTGTAACGGTCGTCGAAGACCTTCGAGTCCGACCAGTTGTTGGTGACCTCATGGTCGTCCCACTGTGCAAGCATCGGCACCTGCGCGTTGAACGCGAGCAGGTTCTGGTCCATGAGATTGTATTTGTACTGAGCGCGGAACTCGGCCAAAGTCTCGGCGACCTTGGCTTTCTCCTCGATCATCACGTTCTTCCATTTGCTGCCGTCGGGCAGGTCGACTTCCGCCGCCAACGGGCCGTCGGCGTAGACGGTGTCGCCGCAATGGATGAAGAAGTCTGGCTGATGCTTCAGCATGGTCGCATAGGCCTTCATGCCGCCGCGGTCGAGATCGATGCCCCAGCCCTGCCCGGCCGTGTCGCCGGACCAGGTGAAGGAGACGTCGCGCAGGCCAGTGGGCGCGGTGCGGAAGCGGCCGCTCACGGGCTCGGAGATGGCATTCGCGTCGGCAAGATCAAAGAAGGTCACGCGGTAGAAGATATCGTGGCCAGCCGGCAGGTTCTCGACCAGCAGCTTGGCGACATAGTCGGTCTCCGGCAGCACATCGACATAGGGCAATGTCCGCGCGTCGCGGAACCCTTCCGTCGTCGCGACCTCGATGATCGCGCGAGCAGGCCGGTCGGCACGCGCCCAGATCACGCCGTGATCCACGCCGACGTCGCCCGCTTGCAGGCCGTGCGTCACCACCGGCCGGGAAACGGCGCGCGAGAGGCGGGGCATGGCGAGGCCGGCCGGGATCATGAGAGCGCCGGCACTGGCGACCTTCAGGAAGGTGCGCCGGGACTTCGGCCGAGAGGACGAGGTGCGAGGCATCGCGACTCTCCTTTGGGGTTCGTGCGGGTCGCGATGCTCGCCGCGAACCATGACGACCAGGAATCAACAGGATTAAGGTTTCGCGAACAAGCCCACACCCTGCCAGGGGACGGTGGCCCGCGCAGCACCGCCGTTTCCGGCACCTCCGGCGGTAGCGGAAGCGGCTGAATTCGCGGGATTTTCCGGGGAATCCTGCCATCCCCGAAAGACCCTCCGGGCGGGGCTTGCCTCAGGGCGATGGCGTCTGTATATACCGCTCGCCCAGAAGTTCCCGACCGGGGCTCATCGCCCCGTTTCATGTGTCGGAGTGTAGCTCAGCCTGGTAGAGCACTGTGTTCGGGACGCAGGGGCCGGAGGTTCGAATCCTCTCACTCCGACCATTCCCTCTGGCTTGATCCCCCTTTCATGCGGAGCCAGCGGGCGCAGTCTTGCGCCAGCAAACGCTCGCGCAGCGGAGAAAATGTCCTTTGTCAAAGGGGGCGAGGGCTGACACGCCTGAGCCATGCTTCCGCGCGCCATCTGTTAGCGCAAGCGGTCGGGTGCTGCTTCGCAGATGACGCTCTGGAAGGGAACAGCCATGTCAGTTCGCGCCGTCGAGAACGACCGCCGCCTGTTGCAACGGTCGCCCGCCGAAGTCTTCGAAGACCATCTGCGTCTCAGGGAGGCTGGCGCCCTCGAGGAGGATCTGCACCGGAACTACGCCGATGATGTGCTGCTCCTGACGTGCAACAGCATCCAGCGCGGCCATGATGGAATCAGGGAATCCGCCCGGCGGCTCAAGGCACAGCTGCCGAATGTTCATTTCCATTTCACGGCGCGCCAAGTCGCCGACCGCTACGCGCTGCTAGTTTGGGGTGCAAGTTCCAACAACTATCGTGTTGGCTGCGGCGTGGATACCTTCGTGATCTGCGATGGGAAGATTCGGGTGCAGACGATCCACTACGACCTCCTGCAGACGTAGACCAAGCCAGCTCGCTCTTTCTCGACACGCATTGCAGAATTTTATCGGTGCATAAAGCGGGCGACGGCGAAGGAGCGCGCTCGGGGGGACGGGCTTCGCCCTCGCCGCCGCCGTGGCTCAGCGATGTGAGGGGGTAAACTTCGCCAGCCACGCCACCACAAGTGGCCAACCAATAACAACTCACAAGCCGGGCAAAGGTTCCGAGCGGCTACACGTCTTCCTTGCGATGGGTGCTCACGGAGCAACGCAAGTTCTTGGTGACTGTTTTGCAGATGGAACAGTCATGAGGTCCTTGCGATGCTACGGGGACAGCAAGAGCTCCTACACCGGCAAGCAGAAGCGCAAAGCCGAGCACTACCACCAAGAGCTACAAGGAACGCGGTGTGTCGGGGAAGCGCGGGTCTGGCCGTGGCAAGACGGCCAGCAATGCCGCTGCACGCACTGGTGGACGCAAGGGCGGCAAAAAAGCCCCAAAGCGCAAGAAGTAACAAGTTTGGCGGAGTTCTTTCATGAAGGCAGTCGTATTCCACGGCATCGGCGACATTCGCATCGAAGACATTGCCGAACCCAAGATCGAGCAGCCGACCGATGCAATCGTCCGGATCACCTCCTCCGCGATCTGCGGGACCGACCTGCATTTCGTGCGTGGCACGGCGAGCGGGGTAAAGCCTGGCACCGTGCTGGGCCACGAAGGGGTTGGGATCGTGGAGAAGCTGGGCGAGATGGTGCGCAACCTGCAGGTCGGCGACCGCGTCGTGATACCGTCCACCATTGCGTGCGGCACATGCTCCTATTGCCGGGCCGGCTATTTCGCGCAATGCGACAACGCCAATCCCAACGGCAAGCGGGCCGGCACGGCGTTCTTCGGCGGGCCGGTCGCAAATGGCGGTTTTCACGGCATGCAGGCGGAGAAGGTGCGCGTTCCCTTCGCCAATGTCGGGCTGGTGAAGCTGCCAGAGGAGATCAGCGACGACCAGGCGATCCTCCTGTCCGACATCTTCCCGACCGGCTATTTCGCCGCCGAGATGGCGGAGATCGAGCCCGGCGACACTGTCGCGGTGTTCGGCTGCGGCCCCGTCGGACAGTTCGCGATCGCCAGCGCCAAGCTGATGCGCGCGGGTCGAATCATCGCTATCGACAACAAGGAGGACCGCCTGACGATGGCGCGGCGCCAGGGCGCCGAGATCGTGAACTTCGACCAGGAAGACCCGGTCAAGACCATCCTGGCGCTGACCGGGGAGATCGGCGTGGATCGTGCGATCGATGCCGTCGGCGTGGATGCGCAGCATGCCCATCACGGGCCGGCGGCCGACGCCGCGCGGAAGGAGGAGGAGAGCTTCGAACGAGAAGTCCAGGAGGTTGCGCCGGAAGCCAATCCCAACGACGAGAACTGGGTGCCGGGCGATGCGCCTTCGCAGGCGCTGCGCTGGGCGATCGACGCGCTGGCGAAGGCAGGGACGCTGTCGATCGTCGGCGTCTATCCGCCGAACGCCACGTCGTTCCCGATCGGCAAGGCGATGAACAAGAACCTCACCCTCAACATGGGGAATTGCCACCACCGGAAGTACATCCCGCTGCTGATCGATCTGGTGCGGACCGGTGCCGTGGACCCGGCGGAGATCCTGACGCAGGCCGAGCCTCTGAGCGGGGCGATCGAGGCCTACGAGGCGTTCGACCGGCGCGACCCGGGCTGGATCAAAGTGGAACTGGTGCCGGCGAGAGCGGCCGAATAACGTCGTGAACAAGCTGCCGGACGCCATGGCTGGCGTCCGGCATTAGAAGGAAATCAGGCGTCGCCCTTCAGCTCACGCATCAGCGCTTCCTTGCGGGCGGTGAGTTCCTGGCCGATCTCGGCCAGGTCCAAGTCGCTCTTGCGGATCTTCGGGAAGATCTGGCCCTCTTCTTCCTTCACGTGGTGCTTGACATATTCGCCCAGGACCTTGACGCGCGCCTCGAACAGATCGTCGTCGGGCGAGGAATCCTCGATCGCCGTGACCAGCTCCTTGATCGAGCCGTGCTCGACTTCCGCCTCGTCCAGAAGATCCTCGTCGCTGCGCATGGCCTCGCGCGCGGCGGGATAGAAGATCTCCTCCTCGATCTGCGCATGGACCGTCAACGCCATGCAGATATGCTTCGCAATGGCCACCTTGCGGTCTTTCGATAGCCGACCGCCTTCGAACTTTGCGACCAGGTCCGAGACTTCCTTGTGGTCCGCCTTCAGGAGCTTCAGCGCATCATTCTTTCCGCCGGTCGTGCGCTTGCGTGCGGCACTCCTCCGGCGGTTCGCGGTCGTGTGCTTTGCGGCAGTCGGCATGGGGCTCTCCATGTGTTGAAGAACAGGCCCTGGAGAACAAGCCTCCTGCATGGTTGGTTCCTGCGATGTTGTTCCGGCGCGATGGCTCGCTCTACGCCGCGCGGCGGTTCTTCTCGCCGGCGAAGGCGCTGAGGCCCAGCCATTGCTGCATGGAGCGCGCGAGCGCCCTATCTCCCGAGAGTTCGAGGCGGCCGGCATCGAGCTCCGCCTGGACAGTGGTCAGGCCCATCCAGATCATGGTCATGGCGCGTAGCGAGCACTCGACGAAGAGATCGACCTCGTAGCCAGGATCGACTTGGCAGAGATCGACGAGGTTGTTCTCGATCACCAGCCAATAACGCTGGCGCGAGGATGGCAGCTCCGGGAATTGGAACTGTATGGTGGAGCGCCTCGGCGAAATGGGAGTAACGTTCAGGCTTCGCCGCATGTCCCACATCAGCAGGGACGGATCGAGATTCTTCAGTGACAGTTGCGTCTCCACCCAGCGCTGCCCCCAGGTGCCCAGGGACATGACGATCGGGCGCAGCTCTTGCCCAGCCCCCGTCAGATGATACTCGACGATGCCAGGCTGGGCTGTCGGCCGCGTCTCCACGACGCCGGCCTGCTCGAGCTCCTTCAGGCGTTTTGACAGCAGGGTAGGCGACATACGCGGCACGCCGCGCCGAATGTCATTGAACCGCGTGCTGCCGCATAGCAGCTCACGCAGGATAAGCGGTGTCCACCGCGCGCACACAACCTCCGCCGCCATCGCGACGGGGCAAAACTGCCCGTAACCTCCGACCTGGTCCATGGCTCTCTCCCCTTCGTGCAAACTTCCACGTATTATGCCCAGGTTGCCACCAAATGCCACTCCAGATTCTGGACTGGTTTCACGCAGGGCTGCAGAAGTCCACTCGATTGGTTTCGAATTTCGCTTGTTTTTCAGTTAGTTGGTCAGGGAGTTCTGCCCCGCCATCAGACCGCTACAGATCCTGAACTAGATTGCGAAGGGCCACAGCGCGATGATTCGGCCCGTGGGCGTCGAGGTATCGATTTGAGGAGAGCACCAATGTCAGTCGTGGAATTGAAGACCCAGCCGGTGGTGGAGGATCTGGTCGCCGTGGCACGGCACCTGGGGCAGGATTTCGCCCAGCGCGCCGCGGAGATGGATGAGACCGACACTTTTGTCGGGGAAAACTATGAAGCATTGAAGTCCGCCGGGCTAGTCGAGGCCGGCGTGCCAAAGGAACTCGGTGGTGGCGGGCACGATGTGGATGCGCTGGCGACCATGCTGCGCGAGCTGGCGCATCATTGCAGTTCAACCGCCCTCGCCTTTGCCATGCATACGCACCAGGTGGCGATTCCCGCCTGGCGCTGGGTGCACCAGAAGGCGCCCGTGGAGCCGCTGCTGAAACGCGTGGCGGCCGAACGCATCATCCTGCTGACCAGCGGCGGGTCGGACTGGATCGCCGGCTCGGGCAAGGCGGAGAAGGTTGAGGGCGGCTATCGCATTACTGCACGCAAGATCTTCTCTTCCGGTGCGCCTGCCGGCAACCTGCTGATGACGAGTGCTGTCTGGGACAGTTCGGACGAAGGGCCGCAGGTACTACATTTCGGTGTCCCGATGACTTCGCCCAACGTGCGTATCATTCCGGTGTGGAAGACGCTCGGCATGCGCGCCACCGGCTCGCATGACGTGCTGATCGACGGGCATGTGGTGCCGGACTCCGCCGTCGCGCTGAAGCGCAAGGCCGGTGAGTGGCATCTGGTATTCCATACCATTGCGATGATCGCCTTCCCGTTGATCTACGCCGTCTATCTCGGCGTGGCGGAGAGCGCGCGCGATATCGCGCTGGAGCTGGCACGCAAGCGCCGGCCGGATCCGCATACCACCGAGTTGGCGGGCAAGATGGAGACCGAGCTGCGCGGCGCGCAACTGGCACACGCTGCCATGCTGGCGGCCGTGCGCAGCAACAAGCCCGGACCGGAAACCACCAACGAGGTTATGATCGGCCGCAGCCTGGTTGCCAGCCACGCCATTGCCACCGTCGAGCTGGCAATGGAGGCGGCCGGCGGCGCGGCTTTCTATCGCGCAGCAGGATTGGAGCGGCGTTTCCGCGACATCCAGGGCGCACGCTATCACCCGCTGCAAAGCGGGCCTCAGGCGGCCTTTGCAGGCAGCATCGCGCTTGGTTTGCCGACCAATCGGGTATTTTGAGGCCCATAGAGGCGAAAGCGGGAAGCACTTTGCTTCCCGCTCTCTCCTAATCGTGGTCGTAGTCGCGGTCGTAGTAGTAGTAATAACCGCCGTCGCCGTAGATCAGATCATCGCGATCGACGGGGACTGCCCGATACGTCGGGCGGGTATAGACCACCCTCTCGTCGTCATCATCGTCGACATAGTAGCGGTCTTCATAAGAAGGCGTGCGATACACGACATCATGATCATAATTGCGGTCGGACCTGGTACCGCCACATGCGGCCACGGTTGTTCCGGTAATGACGAGTGTCAGAAGCGCAAGCAGCTTCATGGCAAGCTCCTTTAGTCAGAATAGTGGCAGCGCGTTACTCGGTTCGCGCTTCAGTCAGGGTCGCAGTAGTAGTAGCCGTCGCCGCCGTAGATCAGATCATCACAAGCCGCAGGCACCGCCCGGTATGATGGGCGGACATATACCACCTCATCATCGTCGTAGCGATCTGCGGTGGCCCCATAGGCCGGCACGCGGTACATGACCTCGGCTTCGTTGCGGAGGGCGTCATGCGCCCCGCTGCATCCGACTACTGCAGTTCCTGCAAGGAGGAGCGTGAAGAGCGGAAGAAGCCTCATGGCAACCTCCCTAGTCAGTGTAATAGTAGTAGCGAGTTACTGGCCCGGTCGTGAAGGTCCGCTGGTAAACTGGCCGAGTGGTGACAGTTGCGTAACTTGGATCTGAGCTGATCACGCGATAGGCCGGTACCACTCGCTGATAGTAGACCCGCTCCTGATAGACCGGCGTCCGGTCCACGTAGACGACTTCCCGTTCTCTCGTCGGCTCGACGTTCTGCGACCGGTAGGCAACCACATGGTCATTGCTCTTCCCCGTTCGCGTCGGGACTGTGCCACACCCGGCGATCAGAGCGCCGGCAAGCAGACCGACCAGCACTTTTGAGAAGATGTTCATCGCCTTTAACTCCTTGTCGCCAAGCTCCCGTGCATAAACAGATGGCGCGACTATTCGTCCCCACCTCGACCGTGGTAGGCTCGGATGATTAAGATGCGCGCGGCTCATCATGGGTGGCGCTGCGTCATGTCCTTCGATCTCCTGAATTCATTGGGCGAAATGGTTTCGACCGAGCCGGCCGTGCTGGAGAAGCACGCCTGCGATTGGTCCAACGTGAACCGGCAGAGGCCGCTTGCCGTGTTGCGTCCCCGCTCGGTCGCGGAGGTATCGGCGGCGCTTAGCTTGTGCCATGAGGCCGGACTCGGCGTGGTACCGCAGGGCGGATTGACGGGCCTTGCGGGTGGCGCGACACCGCAGGCCGGCCAAGTCGTGCTCTCGCTCGAGCGGCTGAGGGGCATCGAGGAAATTGATCCCGACAGCGCGACCATAATCCTGCTGGCCGGCACGCCTCTAGAGACGGCCCAGAAGGCCGCCGAGGAAGCGGGGCTCTACCTCGCCCTCGATATCGGTTCCCGCGGCTCCTGTCAGATCGGTGGCAACATCGCGACCAACGCCGGCGGCAACCATGTCATCCGCTATGGCATGGCACGGGCGCAGGTGCTGGGCCTCGAGACGGTGCTGGCCGACGGCACGATCCTGACCTCGCTCACCAAGGTGATGAAGAACAATGCCGGCTATGATCTCAATCAGCTCTTCATCGGCTCGGAAGGAACGCTCGGGATTGTGACCCGCGTAGTGCTGCGGCTCTATCCGCGGCCGCGCTGCAAGAGCACGGCGCTGATCGCCACGAGTGGCTATGACGCGACCGTTCGTCTGCTGCGGCGATTGCAGCGCGAGCTAGGCGAAGTCAGCGCATTCGAGGCCATGTGGCCGGATTTCTATCGCTATGTGACGGACCATCCCGCGGCCGGCACCAAGCCGATGGTGGACACGCATCCCTTCTATGCCCTCACCGAGTTTCAGGGCAGCGACCCGGACCGCGACGGCGCGCGCTTGGAGGAATGCCTCGCCGCAGCAATCGAGGCTGGTGATGCGCTGGATGCGCTGATCGCACAGTCGGAGCGCGAGGTGCGCAGTTTCTGGACGATCCGCGAAGGCGAAGCGTTGGACCAGCTGCCCTATCTCATCAATTTCGACGTGAGCGCGCCGACCGCGCAGCTGGGTGGGCTGGCAGATCAACTCAAGGCGAAGCTCTCGACGCGCTGGCCGGGCGGGCTCTTCTTCGTTTATGGCCATATCGGCGACGGCAACATTCATTTGTCGGCATGGGTCGGCGAAACGCTCGAACAGGTGGCGCATGAAATGGACGAACTCGTCTACGACGAAGTGCGCCGGATCGGCGGCAGCATCTCCGCCGAGCACGGCATCGGCACCCTGAAGCGCGCCTATCTCGACCACAGCCGCTCCGCAGCCGAGATCGACGTGATGCGCCGCATCAAAGCGGCGCTCGATCCCAAGGGCATCCTCAATCCTGGCAAGGTGATCTGAATGCAGTCCATCTGCTCCATTTCCGTCGTCGGCTGCCATGCCGAAGGCGAGGTCGGCGATGTGATCACTGGCGGCGTGCTACCGCCGGCGGGTGCGACGATGTACGAGAAGATGCGCACGATGGAGCACGCGCACGACCATATCCGCAAGCTGCTGATGTGCGAGCCGCGCGGGTCGGTGGCGCGACATCTCAATTTCATCGTGCCGGCGACGCGGCCGGACTGCGATTTCGGCGTGATCATCATGGAGCCCACGGAATACGTGCCGATGTCGGGCTCCAACCTCATCTGCATCGTCACCGTGGCGCTGGAGACCGGCATCGTGCCGATGCGCGAACCAGCCACCGAGGTCACGGTCGATACGCCGGCGGGTCCGGTCGAGGCCGTCGCCACATGCCGCGACGGCAAGTGCCAGTCGGTCGAGTTCGGCAACGTGCCATGCTTCGTCGACAAGCTGGATGTGACTATCGAGATCGCCGGCATCGGATCGGTCACCCTCGACGTTGCCTATGGCGGCATGTTCTATGCGATCGTGGATGCGGCGAAGCTCGGCTACGCGATCACGCCCGACGAAGCGCGAGACCTAGCGGTGCTGGGCGAGAAGGTGCGCCTGGCGGCGCGTGAACAGTTGAAAGTCGTGCATCCGGAAAATCCCGGCATCGCCGGGGTCTCGATTGTGCAACTCAACCGCCCGTTCGAAGGTGTCGGCAAGGTGACGCGCAACACCTGCATCGTGGCGCCTGGGCGCTCCGACCGCAGTCCGACGGGCACCGGCACTTGCGCGCGCATGGCAGTCCTGCACGCGCGCGGGCAGATGAAGGTCGGCGATCACATGTACCACGAGAGCATCATCGGCTCGCGCTTCAAGGGCACCATCGCCGGCCAGACCACGATCGCCGGCCGGCCCGCTATCCTGCCCCGCATCGAGGGCCGCGCCTGGATCACCGGCTTCCACACCTACTGCCTGGACGCCAACGACCCCTATCCACAGGGCTACCTGGTCGCCGATAGCTGGGGCGTGACGGGGAGGATGCAGCAGTAGCACGACGCATCAGCGCCTTGCAGTCGGCTTGACGGGCGATGGCTCATCCCTGTATTATTCATATATGAATAAACCGAACACGCGGAACCAACACGGCATAAGTGGCAAGGACGATCGTCAGCTGATGTTCTCCCTGATCAACGCGGGGCGGGCGATCGAGCAGAGCCTGGAGGAAGCCTTGACACCGATTGGGCTGTCGCTCGCGAAGTTCGGCGCTTTGACGCATCTCGTCGAAGCGGGTGAGCCGCTCAGCCTGAGCGAATGCGCGAAAAAAATGACCTGCGTGCGCTCCAACATCACGCAGCTCATGGATCGGCTCGAGGCGGACGGGCTAGTGCGGCGCATCAAGGACCCGCAGGACCGCCGGACCGTGAAGGCAGCGCTGACGCGGCTCGGCCGCGAGCGTCAGAGCGCGGGCGCGAAGGAAGTGGCGAGGGTGCAAGCCGAACTTCGCAAAACGCTCGACGGCATCAATCAAGGCGCGCTGCGCCGCGCCCTTTCAGCGATCATGTAGTTTTGGCGAGAAGGCACAGGCTGGTCGCAGGACAGATCGAGAGGGGAAGGAATCGATGTTCATCGTGCTTTTGAGTTTTTCGGACAACAACAGCAAAGCCGGCCAATTCATGGACGGCCACAAAGAGTGGCTCAAACGCGGTTTTGATGATGGCGTGTTTCTGTTGGCCGGCAGCCTTCAGCCCAATCGGGGTGGCGGCATTGTGGCCCACAATACATCGCTGCCGGATCTGCAAAGCCGCGTAAACGATGATCCTTTCGTGGCGGAGAACGTGGTGACGGCCGAAATCCTCGAGATCACGCCATCAAGAGCCGATGCACGGCTGCAGTTTCTGCTCAACTAGCGCAAGCAGGAGGGCTGACATATGAGTGCAACGATCGCGGGGCCAGATGGGAAGTCACGGTGTCGCTGGTGCGCTGCCGCCCCGGGGTTTCTGGCCTATCACGACATCGAATGGGGCTTTCCCGTCGACAGCGATCGGCGCCTGTTCGAGAAGTTGTGCCTGGAGGGCTTTCAATCCGGACTGAGCTGGCGCACGATCCTCGCCAAGCGGGAGAACTTCCGGGCCGCCTTCCATGGCTTCGATTTCGACAAGATCGCGCGCTTCACCGAGCGCGACGTAGCCCGCCTGCTGAAGGACGAAGGGATCGTCCGCCACCGCGGCAAGATCGAGGCGGTCATCAACAATGCGCGGCGAGCCCGCGAGCTCGTCAAACAGGAAGGCTCGTTGGCAGCCTTTTTCTGGGGTTACGAACCGGACCCAAAACAGCACGCGAAGCCGCAAACCGCGTCGACCTCTGCGGAGGCGATCGCTCTTTCGAAAGACCTCAAGAAGCGGGGTTGGCAATTCGTCGGGCCGACGACCGTCTATGCGTTCATGCAGGCCATGGGCCTGATCAACGATCATGTCGAAGACTGCGTGATCCGAAGCAAGGTCGCGCGGGCGCGCAAAAGCTTCCGGCGCCCGGGAGCGCTGGCGTCCTAGCCGACGCGGCTTACCGCGGCGTCATGGGGCGCGCAGGCGGCGCTAGGCTGCCAGTTGCTGCAGGCGGTTGAGCAGATATTCGGCGTTGCGCTGGTCGAGCTGCTCGAGGCGCGTCAGGACGCGCTCGATCACCTTGGAAGCGAAGCGCTGGCGATCGCGATCGCCGCCGTCATAGTCCATGTCCCGCGCGACGTCGAAGGCGGCGCGGAAGGCAGGGAACAGGTCGAGCGGCAGGTGGGCGTACTGAAAGATCGACTGCATGCCAAGCCCGCCCTGATCGTGGATCAGGAGGCGGGCATTGATGATCGGAACTCCCGACAGCACCGACATGGCTGCCTCGAAAAAGGCGATGTCGCCGCTGCAGAGCGCGCGCAGCAGCAAGGTCGGCGACAGGCGGCCGGCGCTGTGCAGCTGCTGAGCAAACTCGATCACGTCGGTGCTCTTGGCGCCGGAGGGCAGCAGCATGATCGTCGCCTTCTCGCGTGCTGACAGCACCAGATCGGCGGCCATTTCGTCCGACATGTAGTGACACTGCACCAGGTAGTCGCGCAGGCTGCCTGAGACGATGTTCACGATGCGCTCGGATAAGGCGAGCGGCAGATTGGGACGGGCGACCAGGGAATTGGTCACCGTGGCGTCCGAACCGTGCTTGTCGAGAATCTTCTTCATCTCGGCATCACCGAGCGCGGCGCCCTTGTTGGCGGCCAAGGCGGCGACTACGCCGCTCGACTTGCCGTGATCGATGAGCGCGTTGGCAACCTTGCCGGAAACCTCGGCGCGCTTGGCGACCGCGGTTTGCTTCTCGGCGCTGGAGGAGCGCACGATCTCAATGAGGTCGGCGTCGCTCAACACCTTGGAGAACTCGAGAACGGGCAGCGCGACCTGCTCCACATCTTTCGCCATCTTGAGGGCGATGTCGTGCGGAAGATTTGCGCTCGACTTCAGATGGCTGGCGAGGGATTCGCGGACTTTGACCTCGGCGTCCTGCACCATCACGCGGAAGATCTGTTCGGCAAGCGCCCGCTCGCTAGCCGATAGTTCTCCCAACTCGAATGCTTCGGCGACCTTGACGGCGGTCTCGGCGCGCACCTCTCCACTTGGATTGGTGATCAACCGTTTGACGTCGGCCTCGGTCAGCAATTGTGCCATGAGCAAGCTCCGCTATTCGGGCGCGACTCCCTGGCTTCGCGCCGTTTGCCCAGTCAAACAAAGAAGGGTTAATAATCCGCTACTCCACGGCCCCTGCCGCGGCCACCGCACGGTCGAGCGTGCGCGAGAGTTTGTCAACAATTTCATCAACTTGCGGGTCCGCCAAAATGAATGGCGGGGCCAGGACGACGTGATCGCCACGGACGCCGTCGATACACCCGCCGGTAGGGTAGCAGACAATGCCCTCCTCGAAACCGATGCGCCGAACGCGTTGCCACAGCTTGGTCTTCGGGTCGAACGGCGCCTTGCCGTCGCGGTCCGCCACCAGTTCCAGCCCGATGAACAGGCCCCGCCCACGGATGTCTCCGACATGCGGATGCTGACCAAAGCGCTCCTGCAGCCGACCGAACAGCAAAGCGCTCAAATGCCGCACCCGCGCCAGCAATCCCTCCTGTTCAATCGCCTTCTGCACACCCAGCGCGGCCGCCACCGAGAGGGTGTGGCCCGCATAGGTATGGCCGTGCTTTAAGCTGCCTGAGCCCTCGGCAATGGCGTCGAAGATCTTCTGCGAGATCAACAGACCGCCAATCGGCTGATAGCCGCCGCCCAGTCCTTTGGCCATGGTGAGGATGTCCGGCGCGACGCCATCTTCGTTGCAGGCATACATGTGACCGGTGCGGCCCATGCCGCACATCACCTCGTCGAATATCAGCAGCACACCGTGCCGGTCGCAGATCTCGCGCAGGCGTTTCAGATAGCCCGGTACCGGCGGCGCGCAACCGAGCGAAGCTCCGACCACGGGCTCGCAGAAGAAGGCAGCGACATTCTCCGCGCCCAGGCGCTGGATCGCACGCTCCAGCTCATCGGCGACGCGGAGCCCATATTGCTCCGCGCTTTCATCAGCGCGGCGGTCGCGATATTCGTAGCAGGGCGCGATATGCGTCACGTCCATCAGCAGAGGCTGATAGGGCGCGCGGCGGTTTGCATCGCCGCCGAGCGCCAGTGCGCCCAGCGTGTTGCCGTGATAGGAGCGCTCGCGCGCGATGAACAGGCGGCGGGAGGGCCACCCAATCTCCAGGAAGTACTGGCGTGCCAGCTTCATCGCGGCTTCCACCGCTTCCGAGCCGCTACCGACGAAGAAGGTCTTGGTGAGACCGGCCGGCGCCTGAGCCACCAGGCGCTGCGACAACTCCTCGATTGCCGGCGTGGTGAAGAACATCGAATAGGCATAGGCGACGGAATTGAGCTGGCGCTTGATCTCCTCCATTACCAGCGGGTGCGAATGACCGAGGCATGAAACCGCCGGCCCGCCCGAAGCGTCGAGATAGCGCTTGCCGTCGTCATCGACGAGATAGGCGCCCTCACCCTTCACGATGACCGGCACGGGATTCTCGAGGTCGCGTTGGAACAGCGCGCTTTTCTTGGGTTCCAGTAGCATAGGGATCCTGAAGTCTAGGTCTCGGCGGTCAGGACGCGGACCACCACATCCTCGAAGGCTTCGCCGGCGGCGCGGTCGAAGGCGCGGACGATCTGCGCCAGCGAGGTGCCCTCGGCTGGCACCTTCTGCTCGGTCAGGATATTGGCGACGATGCGCCGGTCCGGCATGCGCACCAGCTTGGCCGCCAGGCGCAGATGCGCAGTCGGTTTCCCTTCCGAATATTCCGCCTGGAAATCGCGAAGCTCCGACTGCAGCACGTAATCCGGCCGCAAGCCGACGGCATCGCGCCCGACGGCGACGATCGCCTTCGAGGCCTCGAAGCTTTCGATCAGCTTGCCTTGCAATAGAACCGGAGCGTAGTCGGCCCAGGCGCCATTTGCGTAGTATTCGATGACGCCCGGGGAGCGCGTCAGAGCAATGCGCGTGGTGTTGAGATCCGCCGACGCGACCGGCGTGCCGATCACCAATTGCCAATTGACCTTGGGCAACGACCGGCCGAAATCACGCACCGGCGACAAGGTATAGAGTGGAATTGGATTGTTCACTTCGGGAATGACGCCACAGCCCGCGACCGCCGCACCGCCGGCCAGGATGAAACGACGGCGGTTGATCATGGTGCGTCGACCCCGCTGCTGCGGTCTCTAAGGAGGAAGCGCGCGGGGTCCGTTTCGAGCTGGTGCGAGATACGGGTCATGGAGGCGACCAGCCGGCGCAGCTCACTGACCAGCTCGCCGGTCTCATAGAGGGTGGTGGCGGAGAACTGTTTCAAGGGTTCGCGATTGTCTTCGATCACGGCGGCAAGCTGTTTCGACGTCCTGTTGAAGCTGTCCGCCATCAGGGCGAAGTTGCGCGCGGCCTTGCTGGCATCACCGCGCACGTCGCCCACTGCACCGCGCAGTTCCATGGCCAGGGCGGAGAATTCCTTGGCCGCCTTGTTGAGCTCTTCGATTGCACCGCCGGCGCTGGTCATGACGCCTTCGGCCGAGCTTGCCCCGCCCACCAGCTGCCGGGTAATCGCCTCGAGATTGGCGAGGGAGTTGCTGAAGGCCTGGCGGTTTTCGTCGCTGAGCAGATCGCTCATGCGCTGAGTTATATCGTCGATCTTGGTCAGGAGATCCGGCACGCGGCGCACGATCTGCTCCAGCGCGGAGGGGCCTGCTGTGATCTCGCTACCGGGCTCCAGCAGCGTGGCCGTGCTCGTGCCGCGGCTGATCTGCACGACCACGCCGCCAGCGATGCCCTGGATCTCGAGCGTCGCCCGTGAATCGACGCGGATCGGCGTGCCTTCGCGGATGGCGAGATCGACGCGTGCCAATTCGCTGTTCTCCGGATCGATGCGCACGTCGGTCACGCGGCCGACCGGGATGCCGCCGAACAAGACCGTGCTGTCGACCCGCAACTGCGACACCGAACCGGCGAAGCGGACAAAGTACTTATAATACACGGCCTCGCCCTCGAAGCGGGCAAGCCAGAATACGAAGAACGCGATCGCCAGGAGGGAAGACAGGACAAAGGCCCCGATCGTGATGTGCTTGGCGCGGGTTTCCATGGGATACAGCCCTCGATCAATCCGCCGCAATGCCGGCGGCGCGCGCACGCGGCCCGTGGAAATAGCTCTGAACCCAGGGGTGCGGATCGCGCATCAATTCTTCCAAGGTCCCCACCTTGACCTTCTTGTCTACCAGGACAGCAATCCGGTCGCAAATCGTGACCAGCGAGTCGAGGTCGTGGGTGATCATGACGACGGTCAGGCCAAGGCTCTGCTGCAGGCTGCGAATCAGCTGATCGAAGTCGGCGGCGCCGATCGGGTCGAGGCCGGCGGTCGGCTCATCCAGGAACAGGATCTCCGGATCGAGGGCCAGAGCGCGCGCCAGGCCGACGCGTTTCTTCATGCCGCCGGAGAGCTGCGAAGGATATTTGGCCATCGCGTCGATCGGCAGGCCGACCAGCTTGACCTTCAGCCCGGCCAGCTCGTCCACCAGCTCCGGCGGGATGTCGCCGCGCTCGCGCATCGGCGCCTGGATGTTCTCCGCCACCGTGAGCGAGGAGAACAAGGCGCCGTTCTGGAACAGGACCCCCCAGCGGGTCTGCAAGCGGCGCAGCGCCTCGTCGTCTAGCTCGCGCGTCAATTGGCCGAGGACGCGAATGTCGCCTGCCGTGGATCGATTGAGGCCGATGATGGTGCGCAGCAGGACCGACTTACCGCTGCCGGAGCCGCCGACCACGCCCAGCACCTCGCCCCGCCGGATGTCGAGATCGAGACCGTCATGCAGCACCTGCTCGCCGAAGCGATTCACGAGGCCGCGTATTTCGATGATGTTCGCGCTTCGCTCCGCCATCTCAGATGCTCAGGATGGAGAAAAGGACTGAGAACAAGGCATCGAAGATGATCACCAGGAAGATGCCCTCCACCACCGCGCGCGTGGTCATCTTGCCGACGCTTTCGGCGCTGCCGGTCACACGCAGGCCCTCGAAGCACCCGACCAGCGCGATCAGGATGGCGAAGACGGGCGCCTTTACCATGCCGACCCAGAACATAGTCGGCGTGATCACGTCATTCAGGCGGGTCACATACTGGCCGAAGGTCTGATCGACCAGCACGGAATACATGATGCCGCCGCCAAACAATCCCATCAGGTCCGCGAAGAACGTCAGGATCGGCAGCGTGATGATGAGGGCCGTGACCCGCGGCAGCACCAGGACCTCCATGGGATCGAGCCCCATGGTGCGCAGGGCATCCACCTCTTCGCTTACCTGCATGGTGCCGATCTGCGCAGTGAAGGCCGAGCCGGAGCGGCCGGCAACAACGATCGCAGTGAGCAGGATGCCCATTTCGCGGAGGACGGAAATACCGACCATGTTGACGGTCAAGAACTGAGCATTGAATTGCCGCAATTGGTCCGCGCCCTGATAGGCAAGAACAACGCCCACCAGGAACGAGATCAGGCCGACGATCGGCAAGGCATTGATGCCGGTCTGCTCGATATGGACCAGCAGCGAAACCCAGCGGAAGCGGCGTGGGTTGGCAATGACGCGGCCGGTAGCCAGCACGAACTCGCCAAAGAAGGCGACGAGGTTCAGGCTCTCGGCCAGCACCTCCTCGACACCGGCGCCGACATCCGCCACCCAATCGGTGATCGTGCGTGCCCTCGGCCGTTCCGGCGTGACCTTTGGCCCTGCGGTCAGCACGCGCTCAGCCAGGGGCTGGAACTCCGGCGCCAGGTTTCGCCACGGTATCTCCTGGCCCTCGCCCTGGCCACTCGCGCGCGCCAGCAGCCAGGCACCGGCAGTGTCGATCGCGTCGATCTCTGTCAGATCCAGGACCTGTGCAGCGCTCTCCTTGGGCAGGGATTCGACCTGCCGGTCCAGGTCGGCCGCGTATTCGACCGTCCAGGCACCCCCCGCCTGTAACACGGCGCCGTCGCGCTCTTGCGCGAGTTTGATCCAGCCGGGTTGGTTGGTCATGCGATCGGAGATCTACCCTGCGCGGGGCCCGCTGCCCGCGCAGGGAGAATAGCAGGTCGGGAAGTTCGAACAATGGGAGGGGGCAGAACCTCAGACCGCCAGAACAGTCTCCAGATGTTGAGGCAGCTCCTGCTCGGCATGCCGCGTCAGATCCTTTGGGATCTCTGCCGTCACCATCTTGCGCGTCGCGTCGCTGAGCTCGGTCCGCAGGTCACCCAGCGTGGCAGGCGGTGCGATCAGGATCAGGCGGTCGAACACCTTGTTGGCGGCGGCGGCGTCGAGCACTCTCGCCATTTCGCGCGCAAACTTATGCTTCTCGAAGCGGTGCCATTCGGTCGGCGGTTCCATGGCCGATCGCCCACTGCCGACGCTGCTGAAGGCGCGTCCGGGCCTGTCAGTGAGGATGTCCCGGTCATGGTGGTGCAGATCGGCCTTGTGGGTCGCGCCCGAAACTGGCTGTAGCCCCTTGCCCACTCCGTGATTCGCGTAGAGGCGCGCCCGGGCGCCATCGGCGACCAGAATATATGTAACCGTCTTTTTCATAGTTTGCTCCGGAAATGCGGAAACCCCTCTGGCGTGGGCGCCTCTCGGTGCACCCTCAATGGCATTTAGGTGCTTCAACCGCTGGCGCAATGGGAAAACACGGGCAAACCGGGTGGGTTCCAAGCACAGAAAGGGCGATGCGGCCAGGATTGCACCTGGGCTGCATCGCCGATTCCTGAACGGAGCGCCTGCTTAGATGTAGTAGGCCTTCAGCGGCTCGAAACCGTTGAAGTTCACGGCCGAGTAGGTGGTCGTGTAGGCGCCGGTCGAGAAGATGCGCACGCGGTCGCCGATCTTGAGATCGCGCGGCATGTGATAGTTTGCCTTGTCGTAGAGGATGTCGGCGGAATCGCAGGTGGGACCCGCCAGGACGACCGGCCCCTCCTCCACGCCCATCTCGCGCACCGGGCGGATGCGGTAGCGGATACCTTCGCCCTCCACCTCGGCTAGGCCACCGAAGCGGCCGATATCGAGATAGACCCAACGACGGTCCTCTCTGTAGCTCTTCGTGGAGATCAGCACGACCTCCGCCTCCAGCACGCCGGCATCGCCGACCAGATAGCGGCCCGGCTCCACGATCATGCGCGGCAAGTCGTTGCCGAAATGCTTGGTCATTGCGTTCATGATCCCGGAGCCATAGGCGCCGATCGCCTCGACTGGGGCGTTGTAGTGGGCCGGGAACCCGCCGCCGAGATCGATCATCTTGAGATCGATGCCGGCCTTGGCGACCTGCTTGAAGACCTTCTTCACCGAGGCGACAGCGGAATCCCACTGGGCCGGCTGCGTCTGCTGCGAGCCGACGTGGAACGAGACGCCGTAGGGCTCCAGCCCCAGCTCGCGCGCCTGTATGAGCAGGTCGGCCGCCATCTTGGGTGCGCAGCCGAACTTGCGGTTCAGCGGCCACAGAGCGCCCTCGGCATCGATCAGGATGCGGCAGAAGACCTGTGCGCTCGGCGCAGCCTCGGCGATCTTCTCCAGCTCGGCCTTGCTGTCGAAGGCATAGAGATTGATGCCGCGGGCATAAGCCCAGGCGATGTCGGACTGCTTCTTGATGGTGCTGCCAAAGGAGATCCGCTCCGGCGCGACGCCAAGCGACAGCACCTGGGCGATCTCGCCGGCCGAGGCGGTGTCGAAACTGGCGCCCTGCTCGGCCAGACGTGAGAGGACTTCCTGCGCCGGGTTGGCCTTGACGGCATAGAACACTTCGGCGAGCGGCAGTGCGTTCGTCAAAGCGCGATACTTCTCCGCCACCACGTCCAGGTCGACCACCAGGCACGGGGTGGCGGGACGTCGCTCATTCAGGAATTGCTCGACTTTGTCGGACATTTCTTCGTTTCCTCCGCGGCCGCGTCCACCCCGAGCAGCCAAAAGGTCTTCGCCAAAATAGAAATCGCCGCAGGGGTGCTGCAGCCCGACCTTTACCCAGTCGGCGGTGCGCCCCTTGCGGCGATTGCCGTGTTGGCTTGCCCAGAATATGGCGACAGAGGTTTAGAATTTGTCACCGATCTGGCCGGCCAGAGCGGAATATTTGAATCCCGTGGCGGCCAATGAGCAGTACCAGGTTTCGGCGCGGATCAGGCGCTAAGCCGCTTTCTTGCGGCCGCGCCACCAGCGGCCCTCCTTGTGCCCGCGCCAAGCCGCCTCGCCGAGCTCAATGACGTCCACCGAAGACTGCAGCAGATGTTTCAGACCCGATGCCAAATCAGGCTCCGAGGTCCGATAATGGTGGCTCCAGTTGTTGGCAATATCGCGGGAACGGCGGGTCGTCTCCATCATGGCGTTGCGCCGCCGCAGGTAGTCGAATCCGAGCCACTTGTAGTGCAGGAGAAGTAGCTCGTCGCGTTTCGGGTAGACGACATTGCCGGCCGGCTCGGCGACGTGGCCGCCCGGACCGAAGTTCGTCTCCTCGAGAGCATTGGGATCGAACAGGCGCAGCTTGCTCATCATGCGATGCGGCACGCCACGTCGTACGGCGGAGAGCAGCGTCTCGTCCGGCTCCGGAAAGCGATCCGACACCATCTCGTAGCCAAGCGCCGGGATGCACGTCACGCCCCGTCTGCGGCACGTCCGCAAGTAACCGAGGAAGTCCGGATGGTGCAAGAACTCGTCGATGTCCGCGACGATCACCCAGTCGGCGGTGCCGCGGCTCTCCTTCCAGCAGGTGTTGTGCAGATCCTGCAGGCTCGTGATCATGGAGTCGGGTTGCGTCCAGGTGACCTTGCGAATCTCCACCTTCGGCGTCCGGCGCAACAACTCAAGGGAGCCATCCGTCGAATCGCTGTCGCAGATGACGAACCGCTCCACCCACTGCGCATAGTGCCGGAATAGGAAGGGCAACATCAGCTCTTCGTTCCATGCTGGTGCGTAATAGTGGATGCGCGGTTTGCGCCACCAGAAGAACATTCCCTATTCCTTCGCCTGCTCCACGGGCTCGATCAGTTCCTTCAGCGGATAGCCGGAGAACTTCTTTGTCTCCGCCATGATGACATTGGTCGTGACCGAGGCGATGTTCGGCTCCTCCTCGATCAGGCTGTGATGCAGCTCGACATAGTCGCCGACCGAGCGGCAGACGAAGTGGACGATGTAGTCGAAATTGCCGGAGATCTGATAGCAGGCGATCGCCTGCGGCGTGCGCTCGATCAGCCGCTCGAACGCGCCCTGCTGGGTGCGGCCGTGCTTGTGCAACGTTACGAAGGACAAGATCTCGACATAGTCGATGAGCTTGGAGAGGTCGACGTCGGCACGGTAGCCTTGGATCACCTTGCTGCGCTCCAGCGCGCGGTGGCGAGCGTGACAGGGGCTAGCGGAGAGGCCGGCCTTGGCAGCCAGCTCCAGGTTGCTCATCCGGCCCTGTTCCTGCAGGGCCGTCAGGATCTTGAGGTCGATCCGGTCGATCTTGTGTGACTTGCGCGCGGCCATTCCGTTCCCCTAGCCGGCCCGGGAGCGGACCGCATGGCGCGATGCTTAGGCAGAATGCGGCTGGATCGCAAGGCCCCGGGAGCCCTGTCCCGCTTTGCAAGGACGGCATGGGCTGTTATCTAGGGCCACGTCGCATTCCAGCCGCCAGGTGTCTCGATGGATCTCAAGGCCCATATCCGCCACGTTCCGGATTTCCCAAAACCCGGCATCCTGTTCTACGACATCTCCACCCTGCTGGCGCACGGGCCCGCGTGGAAGGAGACGGTGAATCGGCTGGTCACCGCCGTTACGCCGCTGGAGCCGGACCTGCTGGTGGGAATCGAGTCGCGCGGTTTCCTGGTGGCGGCGCCGCTTTCCTATCTGATGGGCTGCGGCTTCGTCATGGTGCGGAAGCGCGGCAAGCTGCCCGGCGACGTGATTCAGCATCACTACGATCTGGAATATGGGACCGACACGGTGGAGATCCAGGCGGGAGCCATTACGCCCGGCCAGCGCGTGGTCGTGCTCGACGATCTGTTGGCGACCGGCGGGACACTGCAGGCCGCGATCAGCCTGCTGCGCAAGGTCGGCGCCGATGTGGTGGGTGCCGCCTGCATCATCGAGCTGGCGTTCTTGGGCGGCCGCGGCAAGCTCGACGTGCCGTTCAGGTCGATGATCTCGTACGAGTCGTGAGGGAGAGCACACTGTGCCAACCGTCACGCTCTATCGCCCCGTCGGCCCCAAGGAGCTGGCGCTGATCGAGGCCAGCGGGTGGCGCGCATTTCCGCCGCGCCTGCCGGAGCAGCCGATCTTCTATCCGTCCTCAATGAGGACTACGCGATCCAGATCGCGCGGGACTGGAACGTCAAGGCGAGCGGCGCCGGCTACGTCACCCGGTTTGAGGTCGACGCGGATTTCGTCAAGCGCTACGCGCCGCAGGTCGTTGGCTCCGCCATGCACCGCGAGCTGTGGATTCCGGCCGAGGAGCTCGACGAATTCAATCGGCACATAGCCGGGCCGATCGAAGTGACGCGGGCGTTCGTCAAGAATGGATGACGCGATGACAGGTTTGAAAATCTATGGCACAGCGCGCTCGCGGACGGCGCGGGTGCTGTGGATGGCGACGGAGCTCGGGCTGCCGTTCGAACACACTCCGCTGACGATGGGCGATGGGGCGCTGAAACAGCCGCCGTTCCTCAAGATCAATCCGGCAGGCCGCGTGCCGGCGATCGACGATAATGGCTTCGCCATGTCGGAATCGCTCGCGATCAATCTCTATTTGGCGCGGAAATATGGCGAGCGCGCGACGCCATCGCTGGCACCGGCCTCGCTCGAGGAAGAGGCCAAGATCTGGCGGTGGTCGTGCTGGGCGCTGACGGACCTGGAAATTCCCCTGAACACCATTCACCTGCATCGCAACTTCTTTCCGCCGGACAAGCGCGATGCCAAGGCAGCCGAGGATGCGGAAGCGCAGGTACAACGGCCGCTGGCGATGTTAGACAAGGTCCTCGCGGAAAGTCCCTATCTACTAGGCTCGCGATTCACGGTAGCCGATCTCAATGTGGCCTGCGTGCTGTCGGCCTCGCGCCTGTCGGCTATCGACATTGCGGCTTTTCCTCAGGTGGCGGACTGGGCCAAACGCTGCCACGAGCGGCCGGCATCCCTGGCAGTGCAGGCGATGCGGAAAGCAGACGCTTAGGCGAGGGCTCTCGCTACCTGTTCCGTCAGCCGCAGCAACGCGCGATCGCTGCCACGCGGACCGATGAGCGACAGGCCGACTGCCGCGCCGCCGACCAGGCCGGCGGGGATCTGCACCTGCGGCAGACCGCCCAGCCCGGCGATCGAGGTCAGGCTTAAAGTACGGTCGCGGAAGTCGGCCAGCTCTTCCTTGCTGGCATCAAGGCGCGGCGCAATGGTGCCGGCCGTTGGAATCAGCAGCACACCATCAGGGCCGAGAACGCGATCGAGGTGCGCCGAGACTTTCGTGCGGAATTCCTGATCGTCGCCCTCGGGCGCTTCCGCGACTGACTTGGCGAGCGCGAAACGTTCGGCGATTTCGGGCCCGAATTTCGGCTTCGTGGATTCGATCCAGGCACCGTGGATGGCCCAGATCTCGCGCGGTTGCAGGCGGCGGAAGCGCTTCAGCCATTCGCCGAGGCCGCCCAGCTCGCTCGCCAAGTCCAGTTCGGCTGCAATCGACAGTGTCCCCGCTGCCCGCGACAGCGCCTGCCGCACGGCGTTCGCGACGCTCGGTTCCGCGAGCGCGAAGGCATCCCGTATGACATAGAAGCGGCTGAGCGCGATGCCGCTTCGGTCGGCCGGCAGCAGCACCTCGCCCGCACGGTACAGCGTGTGCGCGTCACGCGCGAACCAGCCGACAGTATCGAAGCTCGGCGCCAAAGGCATAACGCCGGAAATATCGACCGCGCCGTGGGTCGAGCGAATGCCGAACATGCCATTGAGGCAGGCCGGGATGCGCACCGAACCGCCGGTATCGCTGCCCAGCGCCAGATCGACAGTGCCATGCGCGACGGCGGAGACGGATCCGCACGAGGAGCCGCCCGGAATGCGCTCCGGCGTCAGCGCGTTGCGCGGCGTGCCATAGTGGAAGTTCTGGCCATTGAGGCTGAAGGCAAGCTCGTCGGTGATGGTCTTGCCGATCATGCTCGCGCCAGCATCGAGCAGCTTCTGCGCCGCCGGCGCGGTTGCGCTCGCCGGGCCATGGCTCGCGAGCCAATCGGGATTGCCGCAGCCGGTGACGCGGCCGGCAATATCGAAGATGTCCTTGGTGGCGAAGGTCAGGCCCTTCAGCGGACCGGAAGCGGCGCCGGCAATCTCGAAATCGCCGTGCGGGCAAAACGCACCGGTGGCAAGCGCGGCGGAAGAAAGGGCCATATGAAGATACGTTCTATTTCGTCATGGTCGGACTTGGTCTTACCATCCACGAGTTTCCATCGGCGAGACCGAGCGGACGCACATAGGCTCGTGGATGGTCGTGCCGAGCATGACCACGACGCAAGTTGGTGGACAATATCAAGTCTCGATCCCGTCGCCTTTGGTCTCGATCGGCTCCTCGTCCTGCGGATCGAGGCGGCGGATGATGATGTCGCCGTTGGGCAGGACCTCGGGCGCAGCGTAGCGCGGCACGGTCATGATCAACAGATCGAGCGCCTTCATCATTTTGGCGAGCGCTTCGTTGGCGAGGCGCTCGGCTTCGGCAGTGTTATTCTGGAACGAATCCGCGCCGGCGCTCGTAAGCGGCATGGCCAACAGGCACAAGGCAAAGAACGACAAGAGACGCGTGCGCATCGCGACCTCCCTCTCAAAACCCGAACTGCGCCTATCCTGACGCGATCCGCGCGCCAATACCAGTGCCGCATGGTCGCGGATCGCGATTCTTGCTCTAATGGCGCACCACTTGCAGGGGAGTTCGGGCTATGGTGGGGGATTCCAGGCATCCATTTGTGCTGGATCGGGAGCGGTTCGACGCGCTCGGGACTGAGACGATCAAGATGCTGGCCTCCTACCTGCGCGCCTTGCCGAACGAGCCGGTCGACCGGATCGTCCCGGAAGAGGTGCGGCAAAGGCTGATCTCGCTGCCCCTGCCCGAGTATGGACAGTCGCCCGAGGAGATTCTGGACTTCCTGCGGCGCGAGATCATGCCCTGGCCGATCGCCACCGGGCACAAGCGTTCCTACGGCTGGGTGAATTCGCCGCCCGCGCCGATCTCGCTATTGGCGGACGCCATCGCCAGCACCATGGATTGCGGGTTGGACGGCTTCGACCACTCCGCCATTTTCCTGATGAAAAGCCTAGGGCGCTGGATCATGGAGCTGGTCGGGTTTCCGACCGAGGGCAGCCTGTGCCTGCTCCTGAGCGGCGGGTCGTCAGCGACGCTGAATGCGCTGACCACGGCACGGCATCGCGCCGCCGCGCGCGATGGCTGGAACCTGCGCACCGAAGGACTGCAAGGCGGGCGCAAGCGCCTCATCCTTTATGCCAGCGCAGAGAGCCATTCCTCGATCCAGAAGTGCGCCGAGCAGCTTGGCATCGGGACCGACCATCTGCGCGCAATCGAAACCGAGCCGGATTTCCGCATGAAGCCACCGGCGTTGCGGACGGCGATCGAAGCCGACTTACAGGCAGGCCACCTGCCCTTCGCCATCGTGGCGTGCGGCGGGGCGACCAATACCGGCGCAATCGATCCACTGGACGAGATCGCGGACATCGCCGCGGCATTCGATATCTGGCTGCACGTGGATGGCGCGTTCGGCGCCTGGGCAGCGCTCGATCCCTCCTATCGCGACCGGTTCCGTGCCTTCTCGCGCGTCGATTCGGTCACGCTCAATCCGCACAAGTGGCTGCAGGTGCCGGTCGATTGCGGCGCGCTGCTGACGCGCCACCCGGAGGCGCACCGCGCCGCCTATTCCCTGACCCCGGACTACCTCGAGGCGGGGCATAGCGAGGCGCCATGGCCGTACGAGCATATGTTCCAGCTGACCTACGGCAATCGCGCGCTCAAGGTGTGGGCCGCGATCGCGCGCCTGGGGCGGAACGGCGTTGCCGAATTGGTGACGCGGTGCAATGCGCTCGCCAAGCTGCTGGAGCAGCGCGTGCGCGAGACAGCCGATCTTGAGCTGCTCGCGCCGGCTTCGCTGTCGGTCGTGAACTTCCGGTATCGACCGACGGCGCATGCCATGGATGACCCAGCGTTGGACGATCTCAACGGACGGATCTCGGAGGCCATCAGTGCCAGCGGCAAAGCGCACATTCCGACGACGCGCGTGCACGGGCGCATCGCGCTGCGCGCCTGCTTCCTGCACTATGAGAACGACGAGAGCGACGTAGAGCACCTGATTGCGCTGGTTCGCCGGCTGGGATTCGAACTCGGCAGGCGTTAGCAGCTACTCGCTGACCACAGTCCGTGCTTCCAACTCTTCGACCGACCGTGCCCGCTGGGCTTCCTCCTCCGACAGATAGAAGCGCGGACTCGCATCGAGAAAGTCGTGGACATGAATGACGATCGATTCGCGATCGGCCAGTACGATCGAATAGGCTGGCGGCTCGTGGCTGCCCGGAACACGCCTGCGGCCGCCCTCTCCCCCCTCCAGCGTGAACTGCAGCGCAACCTGATGGTTGAGTGCCCGCAGAGTCGAGAACGGTATGTCGCGCCAAGCGCCATGAATGGGTCGATGAACGTGGCCGAAAAAGATGTGGCGAACGGGATGCTTGGCAAGGACGGCGCCGAGTTCCGCCTTTTGCACGAGCCCGATCGCATCCAGTGCCGGAAGTGCAACATCGAATGGCGGGTGATGCATGGCAAGCATCGCCCGCTCGCCCTTCAGGGCCGCCAGCGTGCGGTCAAGCCAAGCGATGCGCCGGTCGCAGAACCAGCCAGCCGCCGTGCCGGGTTGATTCGTGTCGAGCAGCACCAGCGGCCCGGCCGGTGTTTCCACGACGGATTGGATGAAGCCATGTTCGTCGGTTGGGACCTCGGGGAAGGCATCCCGGAACGCCTGGCGGTCATCGTGGTTGCCGAGCATGAGATGCCAGGGGACCGTCAGATCCTCCAGCGCCCGCCTCAGGACGTTGTAGGCAGCAGGTTTGCCGCGATGCGTAAGATCGCCGGTGGCGAGGACGAATGCGGCGTCCGGCTGGTTCTTATTTATGTCGGCGACAGCGGCGCGCAGCCGTGCCTCCGGATCCAGACCATAGAGCCGCTCCCCGGCCGGGACCAAGTGAGGGTCAGTCAAGTGTATGAACTTCATCAAGCTCGCCCCACGATGATGCGGGAAATAGTCGGGTTTCTTGATGGCGATTTGATTAACCTGACGCCGCGGTGTTAAGTAAACTGATCATACGATTAATATCTTGACCAACAATCGCGAGTAATTATGATCACGAAATTCCTTCGCAGCCTGTCGCCACCAGCGCCATATGATGGCAAAAACGGCGCCCGATCAGTGCCCCGAAGAGTGCTGGCGGCGAAGGTCCAATTCCGAGCGTGAAAGGTGAGGCAGATGCGTACGATCAATCACTTCGTCGGCGGCCAAGAAGTCGCCGGCAAGAGCGGCCGCTTTGGCGATGTGTTCAATCCCGCGACCGGCGAAGTACAGGCCAAAGTGGCGCTGGCCAGCAAGGCGGAGGTCGACGCCGCCGTGAAGGTCGCGGCCGAGGCCTTCCCGAAATGGTCCTCCACCCCGCCCCTCATCCGCGCCCGCGTCATGTTCCGCTTCAAGCAGCTGGTCGAAGAGAACATGGATCAGCTGGCGCACATCGTGACCTCCGAGCACGGCAAGGTCCTCTCCGACGCCAAGGGCTCCATTACGCGCGGCCTGGAGGTGGTGGAATTCGCGACCGGCATCCCGCATATGCTGAAGGCTGACTACTGCGAGAATGTCGGCACCAACGTCGATTCCTACTCGATGCGCCAGGCGCTGGGCGTCGTTGCTGGCATCACGCCGTTCAACTTCCCCGCCATGGTGCCGATGTGGATGTTCCCCCTCGCGCTGGCCTGCGGCAACACCTTCATTCTGAAGGTCTCGGAGCGCGATCCCAGCGCTGCCAATTTCATGGCCGAGCTCATGAAGAAGGCCGGCCTGCCGGACGGCGTGCTCAATGTCGTGCACGGCGACAAGGAAGCGGTGGACGCTATCCTCACCAACCCGGACATCCAGGCGGTGAGCTTCGTCGGCTCGACGCCGATCGCGGAATACATCTACCACACGGGTACCGCGCACAATAAGCGCGTGCAGGCGCTAGGCGGCGCCAAAAACCATATGATCGTGATGCCCGACGCCGACATGGACCAGGCGACCGATGCGCTGATGGGGGCGGGCTACGGCTCGGCCGGCGAGCGCTGCATGGCGATCTCCGTGGCCGTCGCGATCGGCGACAAGGTCGGCGACACGCTGATCGACAAGCTGGCGCCGCGCGTGCGCGGCCTCAAGGTCGCGCCGGGCACCGATCCCGAGGCCGAGATGGGCCCGCTGGTCACCAAGCAGCACTACGAGAAGGTGAAGGGCTATGTCGATCTTGGCGTGCAGGAAGGTGCCAAGCTGGTCGTCGACGGCCGCAGCCTGAGGCTGCAGGGCTATGAGAACGGCTACTTCCTCGGCGGGTGCCTGTTCGACCATGTCGAGCCGCATATGCGCATCTACAAGGAGGAGATCTTCGGCCCCGTTCTCTCCGTCGTGCGCGTGCCGGACTACAACAGCGCGGTCAAGCTGGTGAACGAGCATGAATACGGCAACGGCACCGCGATCTTCACCCGCGACGGTGACGCGGCGCGCGAGTTCGCCTCCAAGATCAAGGTCGGCATGGTCGGCATCAACGTGCCGATCCCGGTGCCGATGGCTTTCAACAGCTTCGGCGGCTGGAAGCGCTCGCTGTTCGGAGACCATCATATGCACGGCCCGGAGGGCGTGCGCTTCTATACCAAGCTGAAGACCGTGACATCGCGCTGGCCGACCGGCATCCGCGCCGGCGCCGAGTTCGTGATGCCAACCATGCGCTGATTCAGAGGTCAGGGATCAGGGATCAGGGATCAGGAATCAGGGATCAGAATTGGAGGCGTAGAAACGTCCTTTTTCTGATGCCTGATACCTGATACCTGATTACTGATGACTGAACTATCTCGCCGCTCCTTCCTAGGCGCCGCAGGCTCCGCCGCCCTTCTCCATGCCTACCCGCGCGAGGCGCAGGCGGCGACGAAGGAGCTGACCATCGCGACCTGGGGCGCGGGTGAGATCAAGGATTTGACGGCGGCTTTCGCGAGACCCTTCACGAGCGAGACCGGTATCAGGGTTCTGTTCGACGGCGCGGGTCCATCCGAGGGCAAGATCAAGGCCATGGTCGACCAGGGCCAGGTCGATTGGGATCTGTGCGATGTCGACGGTTATGTCGCCGTGCGCCTCGCCAATGCCGGCGTGCTCAGCATCATCGACTACAAGAAGGTCCAGCGCGAGGCGGTGATGGCGCCGTTCGCGCTGGAACATGCCATCGCCGGCTACACCTACTCCTTCGTGCTGGCCTACAACACGGCCGCCTTCCCGAAACGGCCGCCGCTGACCTGGAAGGATTTCTTCGACCGTCGGACCTTTCCGGGCCGGCGCGCGGTCTGGCGCTGGATGATCGGCGGATTCGAAGCGGCGGCCATGGCGTCGGGCGCGGCGCGCGACAAGCTCTATCCGATCGACATTGAAGCCGCGGTGGCGAAGCTGGCAACCCTCGGCGACGACCTGGTCGTCTGGGAAAGCGGCGATCATGTCCGGCAGATGCTGCTCGACGGCACCATCACCATGGCGTGCATGTGGCATAGCCGCGCGGCGCAGCTGGGCGCGGAGAGCAAGGGCGCGATCGCCTGGACGTTCGAAGGCGGTCTGTTGTGCCCCGGCATGTGGGTCGTGCCGAAGAAGAATCCCGGCGGCAATGCCGCCTTCGATCTGCTGGCGGCGATGCAGCAGCCCAAGCGTCAGCTGGAATTGACGCGCCTGCGCGGCCTTGGCCCGTCCAATCCGGCGGCCACCGCCGCCATGCCGGAAAGCCTCCGCCCGATCGACCCGACGCAGCCGCAGAACCTGGCGCTGCAGGCCTTCAGCGACAGCAACTGGTGGGCGGACAATTACGACAAGGCGCGTCTCAAGTTTCAGGACCAGTTGGAGCGGCTGTAGCCGGCATGCGGCAGCATGGCACATTGCCCCGGACCGGCGGCGACGCCATTTGTGTCCCGTCGCCATTAGAGGCATTCCAAGGGCACCGTGATGGCATCCTCCCGTCAGAGCATGAGCGCACTTGAGACCGTATGGCGGGGGTTTCGCCGGCTGTGCCCGCGCTGCGGCGAAGGGCGCATGTTCGCAGGCTATCTCTCCGTCCGAGAGGCCTGCGCGGTTTGCAAGATGGCGTTCGAGCCGCTGCGCTCGGACGATGCCCCGCCCTATTTCACCCTGTTCATTGTCGGCCATCTGGTGGTCAGCCTCTATCTGCTGCTGTGGCCTTACATGCCCTTCCCGGACTGGGTGCATGCGCTGATCTGGTGCAGCCTCACGCTGGTGCTCAGTCTCGCGCTGCTGCCCTTCATCAAGGGCGGCGTGATGGCGGTGATCTTCCGGACCAAGGCGAGTCAGTAGTCAGGTATCAGGGATCAGTAATCAGAGTTGTCAGTTTCTCGCCTCCAAGCCAATATCTGACCTCTGATTTTTGACATCTGATCCCTGACAGCCATGCGCCTCCTGGTCTTCCAGCACATCGCGATCGAGCATCCGGGGGTCTTCCGTGAATTCCTGAAGGAAGACGGCGTTCGATGGGACGCCATCGAACTGGATGAGGGCCAGCCGATTCCGGACCTGCGCGCGTATGAAGCCTTGTGGGTCATGGGCGGCCCGATGGATGTGTGGGATGTCGAGGACCATCCCTGGCTGATCCCGGAGAAGCGCGCGATCCGCCAATGGGTGCGGGAGCTGCGCCGGCCGTTCCTCGGCATCTGCCTCGGTCATCAGCTGCTTGCCGACTCGGTTGGCGGCACCTGCGGGCCGCAGCGCCCTCCCGAGGTCGGAATCATGGAGGTCTCGCTGACCGAAGACGGCAAGCGCGACCCGGTGTTCGGCCGGCAGCCCGCAACCGCAAAGGCGCTGCAATGGCATGGCGTGCGGGTGGCACAACCGCCGGAGGACGCGGTGGTGCTCGCCTCCTCGCCCGCCTGCCGCGTGCAGGCCATGCGAGTTGGCGATCGCGCGTGGAGCGCCCAGTATCACGTCGAGCTGGAGGACAGCACGATCTCGGCCTGGGGTTGCGTGCCGGAATATGCGGCTGCGCTCGAGCGCACGCAGGGCGCCGGCGCGCTGCAACGCATGGCGGACGAAGCCAAGCCGCTCATGCCGAGCTTCAAGGACTGCGCGCGGCGGCTCTACCAGGACTTCATGAAATCCGCGAGCGCGATGGCGCTCGCACAGTGAGCTACGCCTTCCTGGCTTCGAAGATCGCGTACCACTTGCGGACCGGCTCGATCGTCTCCCACGTGCCTTCGAACCCAGCTGGAATGACGAAGGCATCGCCGGCCTTGAACTCCTGTGCCTCGCCGTCCGCATTGGTCAGGATCACGCGGCCAGACAGGATCCCGCAGAACTCGTTCTCGGCATAGGACACCCGCCACTTGCCAGGCGAGCTCTCCCAGATGCCGGAAAAGAACTGACCCGTGTCGTCGCTAAAGTAATTCTGCAGGCTCGTCATCGGGTCGCCGGATAGGATGTTGCCGGGCTTGCCCGTCTCGACCGGCGGCGGGTTGGCGCCGAAACGCACCACTTGCACGGCTGCCATGCGCAATCTCCCTCTTGCTGGAGCTGTTATCATTGAGGTGGCATAGCACGCACGCCATCACGGTGCCATGTCGCAATCGCCTTGATCCGTCGTCCAAGGGCATCCATTCAACGGATGCCATAAGCTGGCTGGGAGTCTGCTCTGAAGAATCAATCAACATCGCCAGGAATCAAGGCTGCGGAAGGCGCGCGCTGGATTGATCCGTTCAAGCACGGCCTAGCGCTCTACACCATCATGCTGAATGTCGGGATCGGGCTGCACGCGCTGGATGTCTTCATCATCGCGACGGTGATGCCGCGCGTCGTACGCGACCTTGGCGGCGCTGAATACTACACCTGGGCCACCATGCTCTACATGGTCGCCTCGATCATCGGCACCGCCGCGGGCAATCCGGTACGCCAGATGCTGGGCAGCCGCATCGGCTATGCCGTGGCGGCCCTGGTCTTTGCGGTGGGATCAGCCGCCTGTGCACTTGCGCCCACGATGGCGCTGCTGCTGGTCGCGCGCACGATCCAGGGGCTGGGGGGCGGCACCATGATCGCCCTGTCCATGAGCCTGATCAGCGAATTGTTCCCGCCGCATCTGCGCAAGCGCGTGCTGGCACTGGTGTCTGCTGCCTGGGGTGTCGCGTCGCTACTCGGACCCGGCGTCGGCGGCATGTTCGCCTCCGCGGGGATGTGGCGTGGCGCCTTTTGGATCAACGTGCCGATCGTACTGCTGTTCATGCTGGCCTGCATACGCCTGCCGAAGAAGAAGGCCCGCGAGAAAGCCATCCGCTTTCCCTACTTGCAGCTGGCCCTGCTCACCGCCGGTGTGGCAGCCGTGGCGATGGCGAGCCAGGTTGCGCAGGTCTGGGCGCAGGTCGGACTACTGGCATTGGCGGCCGTGGCGGTTGCGCTGACCATCCGGCTTGATCAGAGCAGCGACAATCGCATGTTCCCCAGTCACCCGCTGTCGCTGGCGCGGCCGATCGGAACGGCGAACTGGGTGCTGTCGCTGTCGTCCATCACGCATTCGGTGATCGGCGCTTATCTGCCGCTCAGCATGCAGATCCTGCACGGCGTTTCGGACGAGGCGGCAGGCTACGCGATCACGGCTCTTGCCTTGTCCTGGACCATCGCGTCGATGATGACGTCCCACATCCATGGCCCGGCGGCGATGCGCAGCATCGTGATCGGCCAGGCGCTGTGCGTGATCGGCCTCGGCGGAATGGCGCTTGCCATCGCCGACCTGCCCTTCTTGGTCATCGTCGCGCTCAACGTGGTGGTCGGGGCCGGGCTCGGCAGCTCCAACCTGCATCTGGTCGAGGCGTCGATGCGCCACGCGCCGTCGGGAGAAGAAACGACGACCGCGGGCGCTATTCCGACGATAAGGTCCCTGGGGATCGCGTTCGGCTCCGCAGGTGCCGGCGTGATCGCCAACAAGGCCGGGCTGACCGACGCCCTTGACTACCAGGACGTCGCGCGCGCGTCGCAATGGGTGCTGTCGATCGGCGCGCTGGCGCCGCTGTTCGCCATGGTGTGCGCCATGCGGTTCGTGCGCATGGTCGGCGCCCAGCCGAAGGCCGTTGCGGCGGATTAGACCGACTAGACCTAGTGCCCGGCCGCGTGCTTTCGCGGCATGGAGAGGATCTCCGCTATCGGATGTTCAGACGGGTGGTTGGGGAAGCGCACGATCACGCTGGTGCCCTGGTTAGGCTCGCTCTTGATCTCAAGCGTGCCGCCATGCAGTTCGACGATGCCCTTGACGATTGGCAGGCCGAGGCCCGTGCCCTCATACTTGCGCGTGAACTGGCTGTCGATCTGGCCGAACGGCGCCAGCGCGACATGCATGTCCTTCTCGTCGATGCCGATGCCGGTATCGCTGACCACGAATTCCACACCGTCATGCCAGGGCCGGCTGGTGAGCGTGACTGTGCCGTTCTCCGGCGTGAACTTCACGGCATTCGACAGTAGATTGATCAGCACCTGCTTGACGGCGCGCTTGTCCGCATGCAGCACGATCGGACGCTCCGGCAGGTCGATATGCATGGTCAAGCCATGCTCAACCGTGCGCGGCCGGATCAGGCGTGCGACGCTGTGCGCGATTTCGTTGCAGTCGACCTCCTCCATGCGCAGCTGGAAGCGTCCGGCCTCGATCTTCGACAGGTCGAGAATGTCGTTGATGAGGCTGAGGAGATGCTCGCCGCTGTTGCGGATGTCGCGCACATAGGAGACGTAGCGCTCATTGCCGAGCGGGCCGAACAACTCGCGCTCCACCACTTCCGAGAAGCCGATGATGGCGTTCAACGGCGTGCGCAGCTCGTGGCTCACATTGGCCAGGAATTCGGACTTGGAGCGGTTGGCGATGACGGCCTGCTCCCAGGCCTTCACCAGCTCATCCTCGTGCTGCTTCTGCGCGGTCAGATCGCTGCAGATCGCCATGTAGCCTTCATCGCCGATCGGCAGCCGCCGCACTGACAGCAGGCGGCCGTCGGCACGGCGATAGAGCCAGTGGCCGGTCTGTTCAAAGGCCTTTGGATCGGTCGCGGGCCTGCCCCGATCATCGGTTTCGAGCCGCTGCGCGCGTCCGCTCCCGGCGAGTTCGTCCAGCATGTCATCCATGGTGATGCCGGAGCGCAGGAAGCTCTCCGGAAACTGCCACATCTGCATATAGGCGCGGTTCCAGTGCTGCAGCTTGCGGTCGCGGTCCCAGACCGCGATGCCGTCTTCGATCGACTGGATGGTGGCGCCCAGCATCTGCGCCGACTTACGCAGCGCATCGTTGCGCGCCTCGATCACTTTCATCTGCTCGCGCGTCACGCGACGGATGGCGACGATCTGCCAAAGCACGAACAAGCCGATGGCGCCCAATACGATGAAAGCCAGGAGCGCAGCCGGCGCCAATGTCGCCATCAGTGATTGGCCAGGTGCGGCAGGTGCCCACACCAGCTGGCCGAGCACGGTTCCGTCGCGACCGGTCAGATTGATCTGCTCAGGCCGGCTATCGACGTTGTCCACCAGCGTAGCCGCCAGCCGCTGCTCCGAGGGCTCTGCGTGCCGCGGCTCCACAATGCGCGGCTCGACGATTCCGTAGATCGCACTGACTTGCTCGAGATACTCGGGCGTAAGGGAGCGCAGCATGACGAGAACGGAGATACCCGGGGATTGTGCGCTCAGTTCGGCCTTTTCATAGGGCATCAGCCCGGAGGCGGCGGCGATTGCAAGCTGGCCATTGTAGGAAAGGTACCCAGCTTGCGGCGTCGGGCCGGGTGATGTGTTGGAAGCATCGGCACGGGCGGCCTCTGCCAAGTCCGCCAGGCCGCCCTCCAACACGGTCGCGGCAGGATCGAGAATCTTCCCCTGCCATTTGGCGAACAGGATCTGACTGTCGGGGCCCAACAGGATGACGCCGTCGACCGACTCGTCAGGGCCGAGCACGGTGCCCTGCTCGAAGGTCGAATCCGCCCAGTCAGGATCGTATTGGACGTGGATCTTTTCGTACGCCTCGTCCCACCAGGCATAGTCCAGGGCCACAGTCTTAGCCGCGCTGCGGAGGTTCGCGACCACGAGTTTGATGCGGGCGGACGTATCCTCGGCATATTGCCGGTCGACTTCGCGGGCGCTGAACCAGACCATGATCCCGATGGTCGCGGCCATGGCGAAGATCAGACCGACGATCGGGAAAACCGTGGCGCGGATCGGCTGCAGGACCGGGCCTCTGCGGTCGGCTGTATAACCCGGCGGCGCTACGTGCGGCGGTTGCATCGTCACTGACACTTCAACTGACGTTTCCGACTGAGGAGTGGTTGTAGCACCATCCCTGAAACCGGCCCCTTGATCCCTGCGCAGATCATTCCAAAGATTCTGGTGCACATTGGTGCCGATTTGGTTAACGGATATGAAAGTGCGGCTCGTTGCAGAGGCGCCACTGTGCAGTGCAAAAAACAAAACATGGCGATTTCGTGGCGGTTAATACATTGAAAAAATTTGTGAAAAACGTTTCACCTGTCGCGTGAGATCGAGCTTGACTTCTCGCATGCGCAACATCATATTTTGCATCGCGGCAACTGGATATCTCCCCTGACATTCCGTTGTCGCATCGCCCTTATGGGCGTTTCCTCCCAGAACTTGGGCCGTGCTAAAGCACGGCCCATTTTTTTCCGCGGATACAAAGGGTTAAGCAAGCAGCGTGGTGTCGCCTGCGCCAAGAGAGCGCTGCATCAATACGCTGTCGACCCACCGGCCGTGCTTAAACCCGATCGACCTGAAGCTCCCCACCAGCTCAAAGCCGCAGGCGCGGTGCAGCGCGATGGATCCCGCGTTGCCGGAATCGCCGATGATCGCGATCATCTGGCGCTTGCCGAGATCGGTGCAGATGTCGATCAGCCGGCCTAACAAAGCGCGCCCGATCCCCCGCCCGGCCGCGCCTGGAGCCACGTAGACCGAATCCTCGACTGTGAAGCGATAGGCGCTCCGCGGCCGATAGGCGCCAGCATAGGCATAGCCGAGGATTGGGCCGGGGCCCTCGGTCGCACAGAGGTACGGCAGGCCGGCATCGACGATGGCACGCCAGCGCCGCGTCAGTTCGGCCGTGTCGGGCGGCGTTTCCTCGAACGAGGCCAGGCCGTGCAGAACGTGATGGGCGTAGATGGCCTGGATCGCCTCCAGGTCCGCGGCCTCCACCGGCCGGATGGATATGGTCGGGGCTGGTTCGCTCACGGCGAGCAATCAGGCGGTCTTGGCGAGCTGCAGCGCCGTATTGCTCATGCGCTCGATCAGCACCTTCAAGACATCCTGGACGGCGGTGAAGCTCTTGGCGGGTTCCAGTGTCGTTTCATTCATATAGAGCGCGCGGTTGATCTCGAGCTGCAGGACGTGAACACCCTGCGCTGGCCGGCCATAGGCCTGGGCAACATAGCCGCCGGAATAGGGGTTGTTGCGGCGGACCCTGGCGCCAAGTTCGACGAGACTTGCTTCCGCCGTCCCGGTCATGCGCTCCGCACAGGAAGCGCCGAAGCAATCACCGAGCACGTAGTCAACATCGATCCGTTGCCGCGTGTGCAGCCCGTCCATCCAGGCGCCCGCCGATGGCATGGAATGGCAGTCGAGCAGCACGCAGATGCCGAACTGGCGCTTGGTGGCCGCGACCAGATCGCCCAGCGCGCGGTGATACGGACGATAGAACAGATCCAGCCGCTGCTCCGCTTCGGCCGGCGGAAGCTTCACGGCGTAGATCTCCTGCTCGTTGGCGGCAAGGCGCGGAATGACACCAAGGCCCGCAAGGACGCGCGGCGAGCTCGCATTCACCGGCAGCGTCAGGCGCTCCGCGAACATCTCCTGGTCAAGTTCGGTCGCCTCGCGGTTGGGGTCGACAAAGATGCGGGGGAACAGTGCAGAGATCAGTGGCACGCCAAGTTTGGGAGCGGCAGCCACCAGGCGATCGACGAAGCAGTCCTCCGATTGCCTGAGGATAATCTCGGCAAGGCACGATTGCTGCGCGAACTCATCCGGATAGATCCGACCGCTATGAGGCGAGGCGATGATGAGCGGGCTTGCCTGGCGCGCCGGCGCGGTGACTTCGAACGGATGGCTCGCCAGATCGGCGAGGCTCGCCTGGCGGGCGGCAAGGTCGGCCAGGCTGGCCGGCCGGGCGGCGGAGAGATCGTTCATGGCAGGCAAGGTTTACTGGAAACGATCCGGCCTGTCACGACGCGGCAATGTCACTGCCTTGCGCAAAATGGCCTTGGTCCCGACTCGGCTATGAGCATCTAATCCGATGCCATCGATCCATGAAGGATCGGCAGTGCGGGGGCTCGCAGGAAAGATGGCACGAATTCTATTGGCAGAAGATGACGCGGAGATGCGCGCGTTCCTGGCTCACTGCTTGCGCCGAGCAGGGCACGATGTGAGCGCGACGGAGGATGGGGAAAGCGCAGCCAGCCAGTTGGAGCGGTGCGATTTCGATCTGCTGCTGGCGGACGTGGTGATGCCGGGGATCGATGGCGTCGAACTGGCCAAACGCGCGACGCGCATGGCGCCCGACCTCAAGATCATGTTCATCACCGGTTTTGCGGCGGTCGCGCTGAACCAGGAATTTGGCCCGGACGGGCGGCGCAATCCGGGTCTGTCCAAGCCCTTTCACTTGAACCGGCTGGTGAATGAGGTGCGCCAGTTGCTGGCGGCCTGAGAATGGTGGGCGGTAGTGGGATTGAACCAGTGACCCCTGCGATGTCAACGCTTAGACTAAGCTAGCGGGTCCGCAAAGTTTGGCCTGAATCCGGGGAAAACGAACCTTCGTCGGTCCCGTGACCTAACGGAGATCGGTGTTCCCCGCTGCCAACTGGTAGGTATGTGCCAGGAAGATCTCTTCGTTAAGGTCGGCTACGGCCTGTACCGCGCAGCCGATCACGAGGCGCACGCGAGCCGGGACGCGTCTGTCGCGAGGGCTTCGATCCACCGTTCAGCGGCCGCGCCACGCCGACTAATCCTGTCATGTCCATTCGACACGGTTGCGCTCTGATCGGCCCTGTTGACCATCGTGTCATTCGTTAGAAGTATCGTTAAGTTGCAGAGGGTATGGGCAAGGAACGAACGTTTGCCGAAAATCCGTGACAGGCTGTCGCGCAATACCGCAACCAGCATTCTCGGCCGTGATCACGAACTGGATGTGCTGACGCGTCTCCTTGGCGATGAGGCGCCTCTCGTCGTTCACGTGCATGGGGCATCCGGAATCGGCAAGACCACGCTGCTGCGTAGCTTTGCCACGCGGGCGCCCACGCGAGGATGCAGCGTCGTTCTCATGGACGGTGCCGCCGTCGAGCCGACCCCGTCGGGCTTCATGGCCGAGCTCGCGCGGCACCTAGGACAGCGCGATGTCACGATGGATGGCCTCGCCGGTAGAATTGCCAGCCACTCCCGCCTCATCCTGGTGTTGGACAATTACGAATCCCTGCGATTGCTTGACACTTGGCTGTGCCAGGAATTTTTGCCGGCGATGCCCGATAATCTCCGCGTCGGGCTAGCCGGGCGGCTACCGCCATCGTCGCATTGGCTCATTGCGCCGGAATGGCAGGGGCTGTTTCATCCCTTGCCACTCAAGCCCCTCAGCGATGAAACGGCGAGACGCCTAGTCGCGCGCTTTGGCTTGCCGGGCGAAACGGCGAGGCGCATCGTTGCCTTCGCGCATGGCAATCCACTGGCGCTGACCCTTGCCGCCCGGCTTGCGGCCAAGGAAACGCCCGAAAAGGGCGCCTCTCTTGATGGCGTATTGCACCACTTGTCTCGGCTTTATCTCGATGGCGTGGAAGACGAGACAGTGCGCGAAGGATTGCGGGCTACCTGCGTCGTGCGGCGGATCACCCGGCCGCTCCTCGAAATCCTGCGGCCGGCCGGAAGCGACAATCTCATCGAAAGGATTGCCCGCTTGCCTTTCATCGAGGGGGATGCAGGTGGACTGACCATGACCGAAGCGGTGCGCGAAGCGCTGGCTGCCGATTTCGAAGCCTGCGACCCGGACGGGTTTCGCGATTGCCGCCGCACGGCATGGCGGCATCTGGCGCAAGCTGCGTCTTCGGCAGGTGACAGCGATCTCTGGCGCTATACGGCTGATCTCATCTACATCCTGCGCAACCCGGTAGTGCGCGAGGCATTTTTCCCGCGCAACACCCCTTTGCTCAGCGTCCAACCCGCCCGGCCGGAGCATGCCGAGGCCATTCGCGCCATCTCCTGCCGCCATGAAACGCCGGAAGCGGCGCACCTCCTGGAGAACTGGTGGGCGCGCGCGCCGCGCCATTTTTCCGTCATCCTGCATGAGGATGGAGCAGTTGCCGGCTTCTACATCCTGTTTGACACCGCGCAGGTGCCCGAAACCCAGTTGCGAGACGATCCCATAACCCATCAATGGTGGCGCCACCTCAAGGATCACCGAATTCCGGCCAACCAAACGGCCCTGTTCATCCGCCGCTGGCTGGGCGAAATCGATGGCGAACGGCCTTCCCCGGTGCAAGCGGCTGCCTGGCTCGACATCAAGCGTCACTACCTCGAAATGCGTCCCCGCCTGCGCCGCGTCTATCTGGGCTTGGCCGATCCCGCTCCCTATGCGCAGGTGGCGGAGCGGCTGGGGTTCAGTCTGCTGCCGAAATATCGCGCCGAAGTCGGAGAAGCGACCTTCGAGAGCGCCGTGCTCGACATGGGGGCGGCTTCGGTCGAGGGCTGGCTCTCCTGGCTGATGGCGTGTGAACTCGGGGCGGATGAGGGTGAAGTTCTCGATATCGCGGGCAAGGTTCTGCGCATCCAGGACGAGACAATTCCGCTGACGCGGCTGGAATTCGAGGTGATGCGCTATCTCTGGCTGCGCCGCGGCGCGGTGGTGCCCCGTCAGGAACTGCTCGACAATGTTTGGGGCCATCACTTCGACGGCGGCAGCAATGTCGTCGATACGGTGATTGCCGGGTTGCGGCGCAAGCTCGGGAGCCGAGCGGATATGATCGGCACGCAGCGCGGCCAAGGCTATGTCTGTCGGTAAGGGACTGGTCCCGCAATTCTCATCTTCGCCTCATGAAGAGAAAAGCCGCCTGGATTAAGTTTCGACGTTACCTTTTAGTGGGAGGAAGAAACATGACCTGGGATGTGAAAGGGACCTATGCAGAAATTTGCACCTGCGAGGGGGCCTGTCCCTGCATCTATCTGCAACCGCCCACCGGCGGCTCATGCACGGCGCTCGTGGCTTGGCGCATCGAGGAGGGAGGCGATGGAGAAACCGATCTGCGCGGGCTAAATGTGGCCCTTGCCCTCTATTCGCCAGGGTCGATGTCCGAGGGGAACTGGCGCGTGGCGCTCTATATCGACAAGAAAGCTGACGACAAGCAGTACGAGGCGCTGACACGCATCTTTTCGGGGTCTGCGGGCGGACATCCGGCCAATCTCGCGCCCCTGATCGGCGAGGTTGCTGGGGTTGAACGCGCGCCGATCCAGTTCGAGGGCAATAAGGGGCGCTATGAGATTACGGTGGGCTCAATGGCCGAGGCGGCTTTCTCCGCAATCGAGGGCCAGAACGGCGGACCGGTGACGGTGAGCGGCCACCCACTGGCTGTCGCGCCCGGATTCCCGGCGACGGTGGCGCGTAGCCAACGGTTGAAGCTGAATGCGGCGGGCATCAATGCCGAGGTCAGCGGCCGCACGGCCTTTTATTCACCTTTTGCCTACGCGGACTGAGATCATGGTACCGCGTTTGGTACTAGGGCTGGCGACACCCGTGACGACTGGGTTGGTCGCCACTACGTTTGTCGCTTGGGGCATCACTCTCTGGCCGACCCTCGACATGGAAAGCCCCTTGGTGGGTCTGATGATGCCGCATCATGGGGGCTGGAGTGTCGCCACTGTCGTCGCCGTCTTCCTCATGTGGGCGGTGATGATGGCCGCCATGATGATGCCCGGCGCCACGCCGATGGTGCAGCTTTATGACAATCTGGCACGCCGCACCGAAACGATCGCCGTGGCAGGCAGGCGAACGAGCCTCTTCGTGGCGGCGTATCTTGCTCTGTGGAGCTTGTTCAGCTTGGGCGCCACGATGATGCAATGGGGGTTGCAAAGCCTGTTTTTGCTGACGCCCATGGGTGCAAGCACGAGTCCCGCCGTGACGGCGGCGCTGTTCCTCATCGCCGCACTCTATCAATTCACGCCGCTGAAACGCGCCTGCCTCACCGCCTGCCGCACGCCGCTCGGGTTTCTGACGACCGAGTGGCGGAATGGCGACAAGGGGGCCTTCCTTATGGGATTGCGGCATGGCGCCCTGTGCATCGGCTGCTGCTGGGCACTGATGGCGCTTATCTTCGCTGGCGGCACCATGAATCTCACCTGGATGGCCGCTCTGACGCTGGCTGTCACGGTGGAGAAGATGGCCGTCGGCCGAAAATGGTTCGACGTCGGTCTCGGAGTCGCGCTTCTCGCTGCAGGACTTGTGTATGCCACCCAAGCCGCGGCCTGAATCCCTGCCGATCGGATCAGGAAGAATTGGCGCTGACTTTATGCCGTCCCACTTCTGGCGAGGGCCGACACGACCGACGCGGATCGTAGAGTAGGGAAGCTGAGCGTGCGCTGGCGTAGAGAAAGGTGACGATTCCAGCAAGCTGTCCAACGCGGGATAGCTGGTCGCATTCAAAAGCGCTCGACGCCGTTGCAATCCTCGCGCTTGCTGCAGAGGAGCAAATGACGCGAAGCACCCGACAAGACGATGTTCGCGGCCGAAATGGTGGGCGGTACTGGGATTGAACCAGTGACCCCTACGATGTCAACGTAGTGCTCTCCCGCTGAGCTAACCGCCCGTGACCCGGAACCGGGGATGGCCGGCTCGATACGAGCCGCCCGCGAGACCGGGGCAAATAGCATCTAGACCCAGGGAATGCAAGGCTGGCCGTCTGTGTCGTCCGGCCATCAATCTTGGTGCTAAATCGCGGCGCCGAAGCCTTACAGAGGCAGTGGCGGCGAGCTCGTGCGTTGCGCGCCAGACGTCCAGCCGAGCTGATCCGGACCGGCACACCGAAACCGAGTTCAAAGGCAGCCTTGCGGATTCGTCGGCCCGAGTTCCGAACATCTTCTGCCGATCTGAGTCCTCGGAGGCCGGTCGCGAAAATAGCTTTTGCCATCCTGGCATTTTGTGTTATGGATTTTGTGTCCCAGATCGTCTGGAGCATACCTGTGGAACGCAGAGAAGGTCGGCTGAGCCTTCTCTCTGTCCGGGTGCTGCGTGGCGTAACACGCAAAATGCGTGAGAAGGGATCACATGAAGATCTGTGTCTTCGGTGCAGGTGCCATTGGCGGTTACCTCGCGGTCGAGTTGGCCCTTGCAGGCCATGACGTTTGCGTCATCGCGCGAGGCACACACCTTCGGGCAATCCGGGAGGCAGGCCTACGGCTCCGCATCGACGGCAAAGAAAAGATCGCACGGATTCCGGCGAGCGATGATCCGCGAGCGTTCGGGCCGCAGGATTTCGTCATCTGTGCGCTCAAGGCGCAGCAGGCGTTCGAGTGTGCCGCGCTCTTCCCGCCCCTTCTGGGCCCGCACACCGCCTTCGTCACCGCGATGAACGGGATTCCGTGGTGGTACTTCTACAAGAGCGGCGGGCAGTTCGAGGGCCGATCATTGGAAGCTGTCGATCCGGGCGCCCGGCAATGGAAATTGATCGGACCTGAACGCGCGATCGGATGCGTCGTCGATCCTGCGTGTGAGACAGTCGCTCCCGGCATTATCGAGCATCATCATCTCAATCGCTTCACGCTGGGCGAACCGGATAACAGCCGATCCGAGCGTGTGACGGCGCTTGCTGAGGCGATGACGTCTGCGGGCTTCGAGGCACCCGTTCGCCAAGGCATTCGCTGGAACATCTGGCTGAAGCTGTGGGGCAATGTTTGCTTCAACCCGATCGCCACACTGACTCACGCTCGATTGGATCGCATCACGTCGGAATCAGGCCTGCGCGCCGTTTGCATCGCGGCAATGGAGGAAGCACGGGCTGTCTGCCGCGCGCTTGGCATCGATATCCCCGAAGAGATGATGCAGCGTCGACTCGAAGCCGCGCATGCCGTGACAGGACACAAGATGTCCATGCTGCAGGATCTCGAACGGGGGCGCTCGCTGGAGATCGACGCTCTGGTGACGATCGTGCAGGAGTTCGGCCGCATGACGCGCGTTGCAACTCCGACGATCGACGTGCTTCTCGCGCTCGTGCAAGAACGCGCACGCCAGGCAGAGCTCTACACGCCAACTTGCCAGATTGCTTGAGCGCTGCGCCAGCAAGTAGAAAGCCGCCGATCGACAGACGGTCGGCTTTCTTTCAACACCTCAACACGTAAGCCACAGCCAAGAGGCGGTAAGCCCCGGGGGAGGTGCATCCGGCTCGCCGCGGGCAACCTCAGAGCAGGCCCGCTCCGCGCGCCCATTTGTATTTGGCGCCCAGCACCGCGACAGGGACCTCGGTCGAATACGGATAAGCCGGGATGCCATGGTCATAGAGATATTCCGAAGCCTCCTCGACCTGGACGTCGCCTGCCAGCGAGGCGACGACCGGCTTGTGGATTCCCTTCGCCTTCATCTCTTCGACCACCTCGGCGACCAGCTTCGCGAACACCATCGGCGGCGTGATGATCGTGTGCCAATAACCGAGGATGATCGAATGAATGCGATCATCCTCGAGGCCGAGCTTGATCGTGTTCTTGTAGGTCGTCGGCGGCTCGCCACCGGTGATGTCGACAGGATTGCCGGCCGCGCCGAACGGCGGAATGAACTTCCGGAACGCGGCGTCCAGATCAGATGGCATCGACATCAGCTTGAGATCGTTGTCGATGCAGGCGTCCGACAGGAGAACGCCCGACCCACCGGCACCGGTGATAATAACGACATTCTCGCCCTTGGGCGTGGGCAGCACGGGAATGCCGCGCGCGAATTCGAGCATGTCGCGCAGACCCTTGGCGCGGATGACGCCGACCTGACGGAACACATCGTCATAGATCTTGTCATTGCCAGCCAATGCGCCGGTATGCGAGCTGGCCGCCTTCGCGCCGGCAGAGGTTCGCCCGGCCTTCAGGACGACGACCGGCTTCTTCTTCGAAACCCGCCGCGCCACCTCCGCGAAGGAGCGGCCGTCCTTCAGATCCTCGCAATGCTGCGCGATGATCTGCGTATTGTCGTCCTGCTCGAAGAAGGTCAGCAGATCGTCTTCGTCGAGGTCTGACTTGTTGCCGAGGCCGACGATCGCCGAGACGCCCATCTTGGCCGAGCGGCTGAAGCCGATGATGGCCATGCCGATGCCGCCGGACTGCGAGGAAAGCGCCGCCTTGCCCTTGACGTCGTAGGCCGTGCAGAACGTCGCGCACAGATTCTTGTGGGTATAGTAGAAACCGTAGATGTTCGGGCCCATCAGGCGCACGCCGTACTTTCGCCCGATCTCCTGAATCTCCTTCTGCCCTTCCATATTGCCGGTCTCCGCGAAGCCGGACGGGATAAGGACGGCACCGGGAATCTTCTTCTCGCCACACTCGGTCAGGGCCTGCGCCACGAACTTGGCCGGGATCGCGAACACCGCCACGTCGATTTCGCCGGGCACGTCCTTGACCGACTTGTAGGCCTTGCGACCCATGATCTCGTCGGCCTTCGGGTGGATCGGATAAATCGTCCCCTGATAGCCGCCATTGATCAGGTTCTTCATGACCGAATTGCCGATCTTTCCGTCTTCCGCGGAAGCGCCGATCACGGCCACCGCATCGGGCTTCATGATGCGGTTCATCTGCCGGACGATGTCCTCGTGCTTCGGACGATAGCGGCTTTCCTTCGGCGCAAAATCCACGACGATGCGCACGTCGGCCGCCGTTGCGCCTTTTGCCGTGGCGAACACCGGATTGAGGTCCATCTCGAAGATCTCAGGGAAATCACTGACCAGATCGCCGACCCTCTGGATGACGTCCGCAATCGCGTCGCGGTTCACCGCCTCACCGCCGCGCACGCCTTTCAGCATCTCGGCGGCCTGCACGCCGTCGAGCATGGAGAGCGCATCTTCCTTCGATGTCGGCGCGAGGCGGAAGGTGATGTCCTTGAGCACTTCGACGAGCACACCGCCGAGACCGAAGGCCACCAGCTTGCCGAAGCTGCCGTCGGTCACGGCACCGACGATCACCTCCTGCCCGCCGGTCAGCATTTGCTGAACCTGCACGCCCTCGACCTTGGCGTCAGCCTTGTACTTCTTGCCGTTGGCGAGAATGGCATCGTAGCCCTTGGCGACCTCGTCGGCGCTTTTCAAACCGACCAGCACGCCGCCCGCTTCCGTCTTGTGCAGGATGTCCGGCGAGACGATCTTGAGGACGACCGGGTAGCCCATGCCGTCGGCGAGCTTGGAGGCTTCCTGGGCAGAGCGCGCGAGCCCTTCCTTCGGCACAGGGATACCATAGGCGTCACAGACCAGCTTGCCTTCCGGCGCGGTGAGTGCCGTACGCCCGTCGGCCTTGACCGTATCGAGGACCTTCCGGACCGCGTCTCTGTCGACTGTGCGCCGTGCGCCTGACTGCGTGAGCCCCTCGGCCTTCATCGCCCCACTTGTCATGGATCCTCTCCTGCAGATGTCTTTTCACTTACCGAAGCCACAATAGCCGGCGCGCAGACCCGCATTGCCTGCTGGCAGCGATCAGCCAGATCGGCGTTGTTGCTCCCCTGGATCCCACACCATTCGCCGTTCGCGGATGGCTGCAGGCGACGCCGATCTGGCGTGATCGCCTAGCTGGCTGCTGCCTTGCGCGGCGGAGCTTCTTCCAATGCGCCCGCGGCCTTGATCTCGCGAATCTGGCTCTCGCTGAGACGCAGCACGTCGCGCAGGATCTCCTCAGTGTGCTCACCCAACAAGGGAGAGCGCGTTACCTCCGTCGGGCTATCCGACAGCTTGATCGGATTGCCGACCGAAAAATACTTGCCCCGGGTGGGATGATCGACCTCCACCACAGTTCCGGTCTGGCGTAGCGACTGCTCCTCGAGGATCTCCTTCATCGACAGGATCGGGCCGCAGGGAATGTCGTACTTGTTCAGCAGGTCCATGACCTCGAACTTCGTCTTGGTCATGGTCCATTGCTCGATCGTGTTGAAGATGTGCTTGAGCTTGGGCAACCGCGCCGCCGGTTTGGCGTAGTCGGGGTCGGTCTTCCATTCCGGCTTGCCGATAACATCGCAGATCTGCTCCCAGACCGGCGCCTGCGTGATGAAGTAGATGTATGCGTTGGGGTCGGTCTCCCACCCCTTGCACTTCAAGATCCATCCCGGCTGGCCGCCGCCGGAATCGTTGCCCGCCCGCGGCACAGCATCGCCAAAGGGAATGCCCTCGCCGTACTGGCTGTACTCCTTGAGCGGACCATGAGCCAGGCGCTGCTGATCGCGTAGCTTGACCCGGCATAGGTTGAGGACGCCGTCCTGCATAGCCGCGGTCACCCGCTGGCCGCGTCCGCTCTTGGTGCGCTGGTACAAGGCGGCAACGATGCCGAGCGCGAGATGCAGCCCGGTTCCGGAATCGCCGATCTGAGCGCCCGTGACGAGCGGCGGCCCGTCGCGGAATCCGGTGGTCGATGCGGCGCCGCCGGTGCATTGGGCGACGTTCTCGTAGACCTTGCAGTCCTCGTATGGGCCGGGACCGAAGCCCTTGATCGAGGCCAGGATGATCCTCGGGTTGAGTTGCTGGACGCGCTCCCAGCTGAAGCCCATGCGTTCCAGCGCGCCGGGGGCGAAATTCTCCACCATGACGTCGCAGACTTTCACCAGCTCCTCGAGCACCTTCTTGCCCTGCGGGTTCTTGGTGTCGAGCGTGATCGAGCGCTTATTGTGGTTCAGCATGGTGAAATAGAGGCTGTCCACGCCCGGAATGTCTTGCAGCTGTCCACGTGTGATGTCGCCGACGCCGGGGCGCTCGACCTTGATCACGTCGGCGCCGAACCATGCCAGAAGCTGGGTACAGGTCGGCCCCGACTGCACGTGGGTGAAGTCCAGAATTTTGACGCCTTCGAGAGCCTTCATTGTGTCCTCTCGCGTTTCAGGAATTTGCCGGCTTTTTCTTGGAAAGCGCGCTCTGCGGGTTGAGATTGCCGATGCGGCCGCTCTCGCTGCCCGCCGCCGGGTCGATCACCGCGTTGATGAGCGTCGGCCTGCCGGAATCCATCGCCTTGTCGACAGCGCGCTTCAGCTCGTCGGGCGTGGTCGCGTTGATGCCCACACCGCCGAACGCCTCGATCATCTTGTCGTAGCGAGAGCCTTTGACAAACACGGTCGTCGCCGGATCAGAGCCGGCCGAGTTGACATCCGTGCCGCGATAGATGCCATCATTGTTGAAAATGACGACGCAGACCGGGAGGTTGTAGCGGCAGATCGTCTCGACCTCCATGCCGGAGAAGCCGAAAGCGCTGTCGCCCTCGATCGCCAGCACTGGCTTGCCCGTCTCGATCGCGGCTGCGATCGCGAAGCCCATGCCGATGCCCATGACACCCCAGGTGCCGACATCGAGCCGCTTGCGCGGCTGGTACATGTCGATGATGCCGCGCGCCAAGTCGAGCGTGTTGGCGCCCTCATTGACCAGGATCGCGTCCGGCCGCTCCTTGATGACGGTGCGGAGCGCGCCCAGCGCACCGTGGAAGTCCATCGGCGCGCGGTTGTTCATCAGGCGCGGCGCCATCTTGGCGATGTTCTCTTCGCGCTTCGCCTTTATCGTGCCGACCCACTCGGCCGGCGGTGCGTCCCACTTGCTGTCCATGGTCTCGAGGAACGCCTGGACGCAGGAACCGATGTCACCAACCACCGGAGCTGCGATCTCGACGTTGCTGTCCATCTCCTTGGGATCGATGTCGACCTGGATGAACTTCCTCGGACCATCGCCCCAGCTCTTGCCCTTGCCATGGGAGAGCAGCCAGTTGAGGCGGGCGCCGATCAGCATCACGACATCCGAATCCTTCAGCACCAGCGAACGCGCCGCACCGGCGCATTGCGGATGCGTGTCTGGCAGCAGGCCCTTGGCCATGCTCATCGGCAGGAACGGGACGCCGCTCTTCTCGACAAAATTCCGGATCTCCTCATCCGCCTGAGCGTACGCGGCGCCCTTACCGAGGATGATCAATGGCCGCTTGGCACTCTTGAGCACGTCGAGCGCGCGCTTGATCGCCGCCGGGGCCGGAATCTGTGCCGGCGCCGCATCGATGACCTTGACCAGAGACTTGCGGCCGGCATCGGCGCCGACCACCTGCGCGAACAGCTTCGCGGGCAGGTCGAGATAGACACCGCCCGGACGGCCGGAGACCGCGGCGCGGATGGCACGCGCCACGCCGATGCCGATGTCGGCGGCGTGCAACACGCGGTACGCCGCCTTGCACATCGGCCTCGCGATGGCGAGCTGGTCCATCTCCTCGTAGTCGCCCTGCTGCAGGTCAACGATCTCGCGCTCGGACGAGCCGGAGATCAGGATCATCGGAAAGCAGTTGGTCGTGGCGTTTGCCAGCGCGACCAGGCCGTTGAGGAAGCCGGGTGCCGACACCGTGAGGCAGACGCCCGGCTTCTTGGTCAGGAACCCCGCGATGGCCGCGGCGTTGCCGGCGTTCTGCTCGTGACGGAAGGAGATGACCCGCATTCCGGAGGCTTGGGCCAGACGGCCCAGGTCCGTGATCGGGATGCCCGGTACGTTGTAGATCGTGTCGATGCCGTTGAGCTTGAGCGCGTCGATGACGAGGTGAAAGCCATCGGTCAGCGCCTGCGACGCGTCGGTTTCCGACGCAATATCGTTTTTCAATGTTTCGGCTTTGGCTGCAGCTTCAGCCATTCTTTCCTCCCAAAGACGAACCCGTGCATTTCCGGATCGGCTTACCTCAGTTGAATCCGAGGAAATCGTTGGTCAGTTGGTGTCGAACGTCTCCTAGCCTAGGAAATCTCCATGCTTCTCGACGTGCGCGTGCAGCCCGAAGGTGTGTTCGCGCACCAAGCGCTCGGCCCGATCCGCATCGCGCGCAAGCAAAGCTTCGATGATGTTCATGTGATCGATGATTGAGCGCTCGGCGCGGTTGTCCTGACCGATCGTCACCCTGCGGATCGCGCGCATATGGATGAAGAGATTCTCCGACATATCAGCGATCAGTTTGCAGCCGCCGAGGCGGATGATGGTCTGATGGAACGCGATGTTTGCGTCTGAGTATTCGCTGAGGTGGTCTCCCGGCTTCTCGTTCTCGAAATCCGAGAACAGCAGCTTGAGCCTTTTCAGATCCTGATCCGTCGCGTTCTGTGCGGCGAGCCGCGCGGACATGCTTTCCAGCGCGGCCCAGACCGTGATCATTTCCAGGATTTCGTTCTTTGTCTTCTTGACGACAAAGACACCGCGGCGTGGGACGGAACGGACGAAGCCTTCCTGTTCCAGCAGCGTGATGGCCTCGCGCACCGGCGTGCGGCTCACTGCGAGGTCCTGAGAGAGCTGACGCTCGTCCAGGCGGATCTCGCTGGGATGCGCATAAATGTCCATTTCTGTGATCGCCTTCTTCAACCTATCGTAGGCCAAGTTCCGAAAGCTCACAGACGCATCGAGCGGCTGGACCCGAAGTCTCGGGGGTGAACTCGCGTGCGATTCCACGGTTAAAACCTCCAACTTGGAAGGGCCGGCACCCTACTAAGGCCCTGCCCTAACCGTCCCATCGTATCCTTGCATCTGAAATACATTACACCAAGTTCCAGATGATTCACAAGCTCTTCCCCGGGGAGTTGCGCTCGTTCCAGGCCGGTCTATCTCTCCGGCGTTAACAAATGGAACCCCCCTCAACTGGCCTCGCTCCGCCAGTCCGCAGGCCACCGCTCCCTTCCGACGGCCTGTCTTCCCCCAAGCGCTAAGGCGCCGTCGACCGTTCTTTGCCAGCAACGTGTTCGCCTTGGCTGCGCGATGCTGTCGGCCGCAACCGACGCAGGGCATAGGAGATCGCCGGCCAGAGCAGCATGAACACCGCCAGGCCACAGATCGAACCGACAAGGCCGTTCGACCAGAAGATCGATAGGCTGCCATCGGACAGCACCATGGCGTTCCGGAAGTTGGACTCCGCCATGTCGCCGAGGACCAGCGCCAGCACCACCGGCGCCAACGGGTAGCTCAGCTTCTTGAAGACGTAGCCGATGACGCCGAAGATCAACATGAAGCTCATGTCGAGCAGCGCATTGTTCACGGTGTAAGCACCGACCGCGCAGATGGCGATGATGACCGGCGCGATGATGCTAAACGGAATGCGCAGGATCGCCGCGAACAGCGGCACCGTGGTCAGGACCACGATCAGGCCGGCAATGTTGCCGAGATACATGCTGGCGATCAGGCCCCACACGAACTCAGGCTGTTCGATGAAGAGCAGCGGTCCGGGCTGCAGACCCCAGATAAGCAATCCGCCCAGCAGCACCGCCGCGGTGGGTGAACCGGGAATGCCAAGCGTCAACATCGGCAGCAGCGCGCTGGTGCCGGCGGCATGGGCGGCCGTCTCCGGCGCCACGACCCCTTCCAGCTCGCCCTTGCCGAAATTGCCGCCGCGCTTGGACATGCGCTTGGCAAGCCCATAGCTCATGAACGAGGCCGGAGTGGCGCCGCCCGGCGTGATGCCCATCCAGCAGCCCACGATCGCGCCGCGTATCGCGGTGATCCAGTATTTCGGCATCTGTGCCCAGGTCTGGAGCACGATGCGCGGATTGATCTTCGCGCTCTTTCCTCTGAAAGCGAGCCCTTCTTCCATGGTCAGCAGAATCTCGCCGATGCCGAACAGTCCGATCACCGCGATCAGGAAATCGAAGCCGCGCAGCAGCTCGTACCAACCGAAGGTCATGCGCAGCTGACCTGTGGTCGGATCCTGGCCTACGGCCGCAAGAGCGAATCCAAACATCATGGCTGCAATCGTCTTGAAGGGCGGCTCCTTGCCCATGCCGACGAAGCTGCAGAAGGTTAGCAACTGGACCGCAAACAGCTCGGCCGGGCCAAACTCAAGCGCGAAGTCAGCGACGAGCGGCGCGAGGAACGTCAGAATGACGACGGCTATGAGCGCGCCGATGAAGGATGACGTGAAGGCGCCTGTCAGTGCTTCTCCAGCGCGCCCCTGCTGCGCCATCGGATAACCGTCGAATGTGGTCGCGACCGACCATGGCTCTCCCGGAATGTTGAAGAGCACCGAGGTGATCGCGCCGCCGAACAACGCGCCCCAGTAGATGCAGGACAGCATGATGATCGCCGAGGTGGGCGACATGCTGAATGTCAAGGGCAACAGGATCGCCACACCGTTGGCACCACCCAACCCAGGCAGCACGCCGATCAGCACCCCAAGGGTGATGCCGATGAACATGTACATGATGTTCATCGGGTCGCCGAGGACGCCGAAACCGTCGATCAAAGAGCTCAATGCTTCCACGCGACACTCCTTCGCCCAGCGGATTTACCGGATCGGCTCTTAGTAACCGAGGAGATCCTCGAGCGGCCCTTTGGGCAGCGGCACGAGGAACCAGATCTCGAACAGGAGGAACAGGGTGAACGGCACAGCGACACTGACCAGGACGATGAGCGGCCAGCGGAACCGACCGAGCCACCGCATGGACGCGCCGATGAAAAGCGCGCTCGCAACGTAGATCCCTGTAAAGCCGACCAGGGCGATGAACATGGCGGTCGGCACGAGAACTCGCACTACGTGACGCAGCTGTACGCTGTTGACAAAGGCGTCGCGGTTTTGTTTGCGGCCGAATAAGGCAATTGCGATCGTGCCAAGGCTCGCGGCTATGATGAAGAGCCCGATGTAGAACGGAAAGTAGCCGGACTGTGGGCCATCGCCTGCCCAGCCCGCACCCAATCGCAGGCTATCGATAACGACCAGCACGCCAATGCCAGCCATGATGAGCGCGACAACGATATCAATAGTACGAATCGATACCAGGCCGCCGCCGCTCTCGCCTTCATGTTGCATCGGGGAACTCCTGCCTAGCACTGTTCAGGGCCGAGCGTGCCCTGGGACGAGAACAAGGGAGAGGGCCCCGGCAGAACTACCGGGGCCCGATGTTCCTCAGCCGCTGATGAAGCCGGCTTTGGTCATGAGGTCCTTGTGGGTGTCGGCCGCTTTCTTCAGCCAGGCCTTGTATTCCTCACCCTCCATGAAGGTCGTATTGAAGGCGCCCTTGGCCATGAAATCTTGCCACTCGGGCGTCTCGCGCACCTTCTTGAACAGATCGACGTAATAGGCAACGGCATCTGCAGGCACGTCGGCCGGCATGAAGATGCCGCGCAGCATGACATAATCGATGTTCACGCCTGCTTCCTTGCAGGTCGGGATATCACTCCATGCCATGTCCGCAGTGACCTTCTCGGTCAGCTTGATCCGCTCGTTGTCGAAGACACACAGCGGCCGCGTCTTGCCTGCCTTCCAGAACGAGACCTGCTCGATCGGGTTGTTCACGGTGGACTGGGCGTGATTGCCGACCAGCGCCTTGGCGACGTCGCCGCCGCCCTTCTCGGAGATGTACTTGAACTTCGCGCCCGTGGCCTGCTCGAGTCCGACGGTAATGATCTGGTCTTCCTGCTTGGAGCCGGTGCCGGCCATCACGAACTTGCCGGCCTCGGCCTTCGCCGCATCGATGTACTCCTTCGCCGATTTGTAGGGGGAGTCGGCGTTGACCCATAGGATGAACTCGTCGAGCGCCAGCATCGCCACCGGCGTTGCATCCTCCCAGCTGAATGGGATGCCCGTGGCGAGAGGCGTGGTGAAGAGGCTGGAAAGGGTGATGATGATCTTGTGGGGATTGCCGGTTGAGTCCTTGATGTCGAGGAAGCCCTCGCCACCGGATCCACCGGCTTTGTTCACGACGACCAGCGACTGGTCCATGAGGCCGTGCTTCTGCACGATGCCTTGGATCATGCGGGCCATCTGGTCGGCACCACCGCCGGTGCCGGCAGGAATAATGAATTCAACTGTTTTGGTCGGTTTCCACTCGGCCTTGGCGTCTTCGACGCCTGCCACGGAGACCATGAGGGCGACGACCGTCGCCGGAATCAGCGATCGAACGAGCAACCTGTATGACATGGTTTTTTCCTCCCGGTGCGCCGCCGGCCACGATCCAAGCCCAGCAGGCATCCTTGTGTCTTTTTTGATCGGTTTCTGTGGAGCTGCCCCCACAGAAGAGGATCGCTGGCATTTATCATACTGTATGAAAGATTAAATCACAACGCCGGAACGGCGCTGGACGCAAAAACAGGGGCAGGAGCGGAAATAATCCTACGCCGCACGAACGCTGGATGACCAGAAGCAGATCACACTAGCAGCGCGTAAGCATCAGGATGCGCGGGACAAAAAAGGAGCGAGGATGGCTCCGCCGCGCCAAGCCGCTGGCGGATGCGTCGAGAAAATCGGATGGAGATACGGAAGAGACTGGAGCGCTTGCTACGCCAGAAGACTAGCGCATCTTTTTGCTGCCCAGCGAACTAGGGCCTGAAGGGTGCGCGCCCTGTGCGGGCGCGCGGATCTCAAGCTTCGCTGATATTAAGCAGTTGCCAAGTGCTGCTGATGGCCGCCCTTCATCTTGGGGCCACGGTCGGAAGGCTGATGAGAACTGCCCTCCGGGAGAGCTGCCTCGGCGAATACGCGTGCGCCTGCGAGCATCTCGCGGAAGGTCTCCGGCCGCTTCATGGCGATCTCCAGGATCAATGCTCCCGTCGCAAAGGCCACGGCGAAGCATACGATGGCAGTCAAAGTATCCACGGCTCCAGTTCCTTCTTAGCGTCAATTGCTGCATTGCACATAGGCGTATTGCTGTCCTTTTTCAATATCGGATTTTGGATTTGGTATACATAATACCTATGTTAAAAACACATATGAAAGGTTGCCTTCGTCAAGAACATTCCCTGTAAGCGCTTGGATTTTCTGTGAAAGTTCGCCTGATGCACTGAGAGGCATCACTGCCACAGCGGTAGGCGTCCATAGGACAATGCGGGTGCGACATAAGGCATCACCACGTCACGTCGCCCGTATCGCCTCAGGCGAGGACGCGGATGCGAAGAGGGTCGCAGATGGCGGTCGAGCTAGGTCGAGCTAGGCTGCCGGAGCCACTGTTTCCCTGGCCGGCACGAAATTCCGCATCACGTGAATCACGTCGCGGATGCCGACAACGCCGACCAGCGTATGCTCTTCCAGGACCGGCAGGTGACGAATGCTATAGCGGTCCATCTTCTCCATGACGTCCGCCAGGTCGTCGTTTGGCTCGCAGGAGACGAGCTTCTTGCTCATCAATTTCTCTACCGGCAGCCGCATGATCTCTTGACCATTTGGCCCGCTCGAAGCCAGCGCGCGCACAACGTCCCGCTCGGAAAACATGCCGAGCACCGTGCTGCCTTCCGTGGACACAATGTCCGTCACAACCAGGGCACCGATGTTCTCGGCCGCCATGAGCTTCAGTGCTGCCGCGACGGGCTCGCGCGGCCGGACGCTGACGACCCGGGCTTCTTTCTGAAGCAGGATCTGCGCAACTTTCATCGGACCCTCCCGTTCTGCATCGCCAATGGTGTTTCCAGCCCACTGCTCGAGGTTTTGTTCTGCACCTAAGAAAGCGCCGCCGTTAATACATAATTTGGTATACAGAATATCACAATAAAAATCAATCGGGAACACAAGCGATCTTGCAGATGCCGTCGATCACAGATTCCGAACCCCGCCGGGCTGAAACCCGCAGCGACACCGATACTCAATATGCGTATCGGTTCCTTCGGCCACCTCGGGCTCATAGCACTGACATTACACCCAGAGTCCGCCCGGCAGCGGCCCCGCATCTACTTTCAAGAGAATTACAGCCCCAGAAGCGTTACATCGTCCCAACGTTCTGCGGATGCCCCGCGGTGAACGCACTGATGTTCACCACGGTCATCTCGACGATCCGGCCAACCGCCCCGCCGGACCTTAGGCCACTATGACTGCCCGAAGATCGCGCCGTATGTCTCACGCAGCCGATTCTTCTGCACCTTGCCCATCGTATTGCGGGGAAGATCGTCGACGAAGAAGACCCGCTTGGGCTGCTTGAACTTCGCCAGGCGGTCGGTGAGCGACCGCAGGATGTCCGCCTCGCTCAAGGCTGAACCGGGTCTCTTCACGACCACTGCGACCACGCCCTCGCCGAAATCCGGATGCGGCACGCCGATCACCGCGCTTTCCACCACACCTGGGATCGCGTCGATCTCGTTCTCGACTTCCTTCGGGTAGACGTTGTAGCCGCCGGAGATCACCAGGTCCTTGCCGCGGCCCACGATGTGGACATAGCCGCGCGCATCGATTTTGCCGAGATCGCCGGTGATGAAGAATCCATCGGAACGGAATTCGGCCTTGGTCTTTTCAGGCATCCGCCAATAGCCCTGAAAGACGTTGGGCCCCTTCACCTCGATCACGCCGATCTCGCCCTGCGGCAGCGGATCGCCGGTTTCCGGCTGGGTGATTCGTAGCGCGGTACCCGGCAGCGGGAAGCCGACTGTCCCTGCCACCCGGTCGCCCTCATAAGGATTCGACGTGTTCATGTTGGTTTCGGTCATGCCGTAGCGTTCGAGGATCGCGTGGCCAGTGCGCTCACGCCATTGCTGGTGCACGTCGGCCAATAGTGGCGCGGAACCGGAGACGAAGAGGCGCATATGGGCAGTCGCCTCGCGCGTCAGGCGCGGATGCTGCAGCAGGCGCGCATAGAAAGTCGGCACGCCCATCATGCAGGTCGCGCGCGGCATCAGCCGCAACATCTCATCCGCATCGAAGCGCGGCAGGAACAGCATCGCGCTGCCTGTCACCAGCGTCACGTTGGTAGCGACGAAAAGGCCGTGGGTGTGGAAGATCGGCAGCGCATGCAGCAGAACGTCGGCGGCGGTGAAGCGCCAGACGTCCGTCAGCACGCGCGCATTCGATGCTAGGTTCTCGTGACTCAGCATCGCCCCTTTCGAGCGGCCGGTTGTCCCGGAGGTGTAGAGAATGGCTGCGAGATCGTCGGGGCCGCGATCAATGTCGGTAAAGGTGGGATCGCTCAGGTTTGCGATCTCGTTGAGGGAGCCCTCGCCGCCGCCGGCCAGCGTGTCGACCGCCGCGCCAACTTTGTTCGCGATCCGGCTGATCTCGCCTTCCCGGCCCGGATCGCAGATCACCAGCTGCGGCTCGGCATCGGAGAAGAAATAATCGAGCTCCGCCAGCGTGTAGGCCGTGTTCAGCGGCAGGAAGATGGCGCCGGCCCGCACACAGGCGAGATAAAGCATCAGCGCACCTGGACATTTCTCCACCTGTACGGCGACGCGGTCGCCCGGCCTTACGCCACGCGCGGCGAGCGCGTTGGCCAGATGAGCCGAGCGCGCCAGCATGTCGCCATAGGTCACGATCGCGCCGTCGGGGAGTTCGAGAAATCGGGCGCTGGCGCCGGGCATTTGTTTGCGGAATTGATCGAACAGGTGATTGGTCATGATAAGCGGTCCTGCGTGGCCAGCGCAGGCTTTTCGGATGATTGCTTGGATTTTGAACTGTTCTCGTCGGTCGCGAGGACGAGGGTCCGCGCCCCGCGATCCTCACGCAACAAGCGACGCACCTCGGGCGCCGCGGCGACCTGGCCCTTGCTGACGAACAACTCGTGATTTTTCTCGATGTCATGGAGCCGGTAGCAGTAGTTCACCATCAACCCGTGCGCCTGCTTCATGGCCCTGGCCGACAGATCGCCCAGGAAATTGAGTCGCTCGAGCCGCGCGCCGTTGCCCAGATGGAAGCGCGCCACCGGGTCGACCGGCGTGCCCTTCGGCGTGCGCGCCTTCAGGAAGTAGTAGGCGGCTGCCGAGAGCAGCGTTTTGCGCAACGCCTCCGGCGGATCGATGTGCCAGTTGTCCTCGTCCACCGCGCCGAGGGTGCGCTGATCCTCCTGCGACAAGGCCAGCGAGGCTTCCGTCCGCCGTTCGCGCGCAAGCCATGTCGCAAATCCTGGGACTGGCGACAGGGTTACGAAGTTCTCGAGCCGCGGCAGTTCGCGGCGCAGCTCATCCACTACCTGCTTGATGAGGAAGTTGCCGAACGAGATGCCGCGCAGCCCCTCCTGGCAATTGGAGATCGAGTAGAACACCGCAGTGGTGGCATCATTGGCTGCGATCGGCGTGCGTTCCTCCGCCAGCAGGTCGGCGATGGCGGATGGCGGTTCCTCAGTAAGCGCTACTTCTACGAAGATCAGGGGGTCGTCGGTCAGCTGCGGATGGAAGAACGCGAAACAGCGCCGATCGCTGGGCTCCAGACGCCGGCGCAGGTCGTTCCAATCATGGATCGTATGAACCGCTTCATACCTGATGATCTTCTCAAGGATGTTGGCCGGCGTCGACCAATCGATGCGCCGCAGCACGAGGAATCCCCGGTTGAACCAGGATGAGAACAGATGCTCGAAGTCGGCATCGACCAGCGGGAATTCGGGATGCTCCGCGCGATGCCTCAGCAGCAGCTCGCGCATCTCGACTAGCGCTTCCACGCCACCGGGCGCCAGGTTGAGGCGGCGGACGAGTTCCTGGCGGCGCGCTTCGGCCGCGCCATGCAGATGCTGCGCCATGGCTGCGCTCTTGTCGTTGAGATAGGCGGCGACTGCTTCGTCGATGCGCCCGAAATCGGGGCCGAACCGCTCCGCCAGCATTTTCAAGAACTCCAGTCTTGCCGCATCGTCCAGCGTTTCCCATCGGATCAGTATCTCGCGCGCCAGTGCGACGCCGGACGCCTCGCCTCGGCTGGACAGCAAGGTCTCGCAAGCCGCGGCGAGATCGCCCGGCGCGAGGCCGTCACTTCGCCGCACGCGCCCGAGCAGCTCGCGACCGCGGTCCGCGATGGTCTGCAGAAGGTCGGCAAAGAACGCGCTGCTCTTCATAGCGCTGGCCCCATCAGGAGATCTGGCAGCCATGTGGCGATCTCAGGCACCAAGCACAGAATGACGATGCCCACGAACATGGCTATCACGTACGGGAGTGAACCCCACAGCACGTCCTTCGTCGGCACCTGGGGCGCGATGGCATTGATCACGAACAGATTGAGGCCGATCGGGGGCGTGATCAGTCCAACCTCCATGTTGATGGTCAGGACTACGGCGAACCAGTAGGGGTCGAATCCGGCCTGGGTCACGATCGGAAACAGCAGCGGCGCGGACATGACGATGACGGCGACGGGCGGCAGGAACACCCCGGCAACCAGCAGGAAGACATTGATGATGGCCATCAGGACCCAGCGATTGACCTCCATCTCTGCGATCGCCCCTGCGACGGTCTGCGTGATGAACAGGGACGACAGGGCGAAGGCGAACAGCTCCGCCGACGCCATGATCATCATGATCATCACGCTCTCGCGCATGGCGGTGTTGAAGATGCTCGCAACCGGCCGGGCCCGGAACAGCCGGTAGACGATGACGACGACCGCCAGGGTCAAGAAGGCGCCAGCGCCGGCTGCTTCCGATGGCGTGGCGATCCCGCCATACAGGACATAGAGTATTCCGGCGATAATCAGGAGGAACGGCAATACCCGCGGCAGCGGCCGGATCTTCTCGATGAGCGAGAAGCGGAGGGCGCGATCAGCCAAGCCGTAGCCCTGGCGCCGGCACTGCAACAGCGCACAAGCCATGAACATGACCGTTAGCATCAATCCGGGCAGCGCGCCGGCAAGGAACAGACGGCCGATCGATGTCTCAGTCGCGATGCCGTAGATGATCATGGTGATGGAAGGCGGGATGAGGATACCGAGGGTTCCGCCGGCCGCGATCGAGCCGCAGGCGGCCGAGGATGGATAACCGCGTCCCATCATCTCCGGAATGCCCATCTTGCCAATCGCGGCGCAAGTTGCCGGCGAAGATCCGGTCATGCCGGAGAAAATCGCGCAAGCTCCTATATTGGAGATGATGAGGCCGCCCGGCACGCGATTGAGCCAGCGATCGAGCGCGGAGTAGAGGTCGCGCCCCGCCGGCGAGGCCGCGATCGCCGCGCCCATCAGGACGAACATCGGGATGGAGACATAGGCCAGATTGCCGATGCCGGCGAACAGGGTCTCCGGCAGCGCCAGGAAGCCGATCATGCCGCCCTCGAGCACGATCGCTGCCACTGCCGCTAAACCAAGCGCGAACGCGATAGGCATGCCCGTGCCCAACAGCGCGAACAGGGACACCACGATCAGTACGCCAGAGAGTGCGGGGCTCATGCGTGCCGCTCCTCAACCGCGGCCGCGGCGTCTTCGCGCGCACCAACCATCAGTTTCAGCATCTCGGCAACGTATTGCAGGCAGAGCAGCCCAAATCCGACCGGCATCGACAACATCGGAATCCATAGGCGCGGTGCCCATATGCTGGAGTGCTTCCAGCCGTTCACGTAGGCCTCGTGCACATAGTGCGCGCAAGTCGTGAGCATGGCTGCGGAGAACAGGAGTCCAAGAATCGCCCCGACCAGGCGGAGACGGCGGCGGGCGCGGTCCGCAAGCAGCATTTCGATGACGTCCACACCGACGTGCCCCTTGTGCAAGAGGACATAGGGCGCGCCGAGGAAGATCGCTGCAGTGGCCGAGAACACGACGAAATCGGTCTGCCAGTACGTGGGAGCGCGGAACACATAGCGCAGGAAGATCATCTCCGAGATCACTACCATCGCTGCGACAAGCAACAGCGTCGCGACAATGCCGGCCACGCGAGACAATCCGTCCGAAAGAGCGATGAAGGAACGGATCACGATTCTCTCCGTCTGGCGTTGGACAGAGGCGCCCATGGGCGGAGTTCAACCGCCTCATGGGCGCAACAGACGTAACCGGCTATTGCACGGCTAGAGCCTGCTCGATCAGCTTGTCCCCGCCCGGAACCTCGTCGGCAAACTTCTTGTAGGAGGACTCCTTGGCAACCGCGATCCAAGCGTCGTAATCTTGCTTGGACATCTCGACGACCTCCACATTGGCCTTCTTGAAGGTCTCGACCATCTTGTCGTCGCCTTTGCGGATCTCGGTCGAGAAATATTCCTCGGACTTCGTGCCGGCATCCATAATCGCCTTCTGCTGCTCCGGCGTCAGGCTATCGTAGACCTTCTTCGACATCAGCACCGGCTCATACATGAACCAGAGCGCGTTCGCGCCCGGTGCCGTCAGGCACTTCACCTGCTCGTACAAGCGGTAAGAAACGAAACTGGCGGACGAGGTATTGGTGGCGTCGAGCACTCCAGTCTGCATCGCCGAATAGATCTCTGACGATGGCATCGAGGCGATCGAGGCGCCGGCGGCCGCGAGCATCTGTTCAAAGGCGGGCCCGGCGGCGCGAATGACCTGCCCTTTCACAGTCTCGGGCGCGGTGATGCAGCCTTCCTTGGAGGCGAACGCACCGGACAGCCATGCGTCCGCGACCACGATGACGCCGGCATCTTCGATCACCTTCTTGATGCTTTCCATGAACGGCGAATCGTTGAGCCGTTCCGCGCGATCGAAATTGCCGACCAGCCCCGGCATCAGGGTCGCGGAGAATTGCGGATGACGGCCGGAGGCGTAGTCGAGGGGAAAGGACGACATGTCCAGCGCGCCCGTCGTCAAGGCGCCCCATTGCTCCGTCGGCTTGTACAAGGACGAGCCGGGATAGATCTGGAGCTTGAGATCGACATTCGCCTTCTCGACCTCGCGCGCGATGATCTGCACCATCTCGTCGCGCGGGTCGCCCTTGCCGCCCGGGAACTGGTGCGATGCCTTCAAAACGGTCTCCGCCTGAACCGCACTCGCCAAGCAAATGGAAATTCCGGTGGCGCCAAGCAGCGCCGCAATGAGCTGTCGCATGGGTCTCCTCCACTGATGAGTTGTTCTGTTCTTGGGTCCGACGACCTCACTCAAATGAAAAACCCATCTGTCGACAAAGTCAACAAACTTGTATACAATGGTCGTCGAAAGGCATGCAGAGGGGAAAATGTCAGGCAATATCCGCCAGAGGCTGCGCGACGAGATCGAGAACGAGATCCTGACGGGGCACTGGGTGCCGGGCCATCGATTGGACGAGGTGGCCTTGGCGAACCGCTTCGGGGTGTCACGCACGCCGATCCGCGAGGCGCTGCTCCAGCTTTCGGCTGCCGGCCTCATCGAAGTGCGACCGCGGCGCGGGGCGATCGTCGCAAGCGTGGGCGCTGAACGCCTCATCGAGATGTTCGAGGTGATGGCGGAACTCGAAGGGCTGGCCGGTCGCCTCGCCGTGCGACGTCACACGGATGCAGACATGAAGGCCATCCTGGAGACGCACGAAGCCTGTCGGCAGGCGGCAGAAGCCGGCGACAGCGATGCCTATTACTATGAGAATGAGCGTTTTCACTTCGCCATCTATCACGCCGGCCACAGTCAGTTCCTGTTCGAGCAATGCAGCGCACTCCATCGGCGGCTGAAACCCTATCGCCGCCTGCAGCTGCGCGTACGCAATCGCGTGGCCAAGTCGTTTGCGGAGCATGAGCAGGTGGTGGCAGCGCTGACGGCCGGAAAGGAGGAAGCCGCCGGCCGCGCCCTGCACGATCACGTCGCAATCCAGGGCGAGCGATTCAGCGATTTCATCGCGTCTCTTTCGCACGCGCGTTCGTCCGATATGCGGCAGAGCGCGGCCGCGAAAACGTAGAGTATTTGCTCTGTCCCGGTGTTGTCGTCCTCGGGGCGAGGCGGAGAATACGGTAGTGGAGCGCTTGATACTCGCGATCCACGCGATCCCCGGATAGCGGATCTTCGGCCGCTTGGGCCTCGCTGGCGGGCGTTACGGCTGGCGCTGCCCGACTCTCAGCTTATTTCTCGGTCACCGGCGTCTCGCCGTGCTCGGTAATGATCGCCCTGAAGGCGCTCATCGGCGCGAAGAAAGCACGCTGAAGCTTGCCGATCTTGCTGCTGTCCACCACGAGATAGCTTTCGCGGGCGAGCGAGATCGCCTTTTGCTTGACCCGTGCTTCATGAAAGGCGGCGCAGGTGGCGCCGCGTTGCATGTCAACCCCGGCAGCAGACAGGAAGGCGACGTTGATGCCAAAGTCTCCGAGCCTGTCCAGGTCGTAATCGGCGGCAAAGGAGGTAGAGGATGGATGATAGTGGCCGCCCAGCATGATCATCGTCACGTTGGGCTTGCGCGTCAGGCGCTCCGCCACGTTCAGCGCATAGCAAATTGCGGTGACTTGGCAGTCATCCGGGATCAGCTCGACGAGGTGAATGAGAGTCGTACCGCAATCGATGAAGATCGTCTCGTTGGAACGGAGATGGCGGGCGGCATGGATGCAAGCGTCACGCTTGGCGACGGCATGGCTGTCGGCGGCGCTCGCGATCTCGTAGCGCGTGTTGCCCTCGATCTGGGCCGGCGACATGATGTGGCCGCCGAAATAGGCGAACTGATCCGGATGCTCCGCAATGTCGCGGCGAACAGTCATTTCCGACACGCCAAGCAGCTCCGCGGCTTAACGCAGATGCAGGACGCGACGCTCCGCCAAGGCGCTGACGAGGGCGGCAATGCGCTTGGTGTTACGAGCGCTCATGGAGCATCGAACCTCTTAGCAGCAGAGGTCACTTTCGTAACACACGCCCTTGGCTTTGTTAACGTGGGGCGGCGCTCATGCAGCCTCGGCCTGGACCTGGCGCCAGGCACCGATGATCGCGGCGACCGAGTGGTCTGCATCTTCCTCGCTGGTGGCCCAGGAGGTGACGGAAAGACGCATGATCCACTGTCCTTTCCACTCGGCGCCGGCGGCGAAGCAGATACCGTCCTTTTGGATCCGCGCGATCACATGCTTCGTCAACAGATCGTCATCGCCAAACCGCACCACGACCTGATTAAGCAAGACATCGTTGAGCACGCAGATGCCGGCTTCCTCGCTCAGCACCCGCGCCATGCGCCGGGCGATCCGGCAATGATGTGCGACCAGCTGCGCGATGCCCTGCCGCCCGAACGCGCGGATCATCGCCCAGGCCGCAAAACCACGCGCACGGCGGGAAAGTTCGGGCACATAGTGCGCGGGGTTGCGCTCGTCGGCGGCAACGGCCGGCAGGTAGCTGGCCGTGATCGCCATGGCCCGGCGATGGGCTTCGGAATTCCGAACGATGGCAAAGCCGCAATCGTACGGCAGCTGCAGCCACTTGTGCCCGTCGGTCGCCCAGGAATCAGCCTTGTCCATGCCGGCTGCGAGTGGCGCCGTCTCAGGGCAAGCCCGCGCCCACAGACCGAAGGCACCGTCGACATGCACCCAGGCATTGCCGCGACGCGCGATCTCCGCGATGTCACCGATCGGATCGAAAGCGCCGGTGTTGATGTGACCGGCCTGGGTGATGACGATCGCCGGCTCGTTGCCGCGCTTCATCGCTGCTTCGAAATCGCCAAGCTTCATCCCGCCCATTGGGTCGGTCGGCACGGGGATCACGCGATCGTGGCCGAGCCCCAGCAGCTGCAGTCCAGAGAAGACAGTGGCGTGCGCTTCCTCGCCGATGAGCACGCGGATCCGTGGCGCCCCGAACAGGCCGTTGGCTTCCACATCCCAGCCGACGCGGCGCAACAACTCCCCGCGCGCGGCGGCGAGGCAAATCAGGTTCGCGAGCGTCGCGCCGGTTGCGAAGCCGACCGACGATTCCCCGGGTAGCTGGAGAAGCTCGAGCAGCCAATTGGCGGCCGCCTCCTCGCAGGCGGCGGCAGCCGGTGTCGCCGCATGGTTGCCGCAATTCTGCCCCCAGGCGCTGGTCAGCCAGTCGGCTGCGACTCCGACAGGATGCGAGGCGCCCATCACCCAACCGAAAAAGCGTGGACCCGTCATGGTCGCCAGCCCAGGCTCAGCCAGTGCGGCAAGTTCCTCGATAACGGCGAAACCGTCCATGCCCTGCTCCGGCAACGGCGCAGCAAAGGATTGCCGCATCTCCACAAAGCTTCTTTCCGGCCTTTGGAAGCGTTCATTCAGCGATCGACGAAAATCCATCGCGATCTCCGCCGCCTGCCGGAGCATCAACTCATGGTCCGCATCCCAGGCGTGCCGCAGCCGTATCGCTTGTGGTTCTGCCAATCTCGAATGGTCATCCATCCCATGTGCTCCTTGCCATTCCGGCGGTGGATCCGGGCGCGGCCTAGACGGATAGCGACCAAATGTCAGAACGAGCGCCCCTGGACGTCAAAGCGTGATCAAATCGGCCGGTTCGGCGGACTGACCGGGCTCCGATGCTGCACGTCGCGGCGGTGAAGCGTAAGAATAGTTGCTCCAGTTTCAAAAAACCACAACCTATAGAAATATGTGATAGTTCACACATTTGATGAGCAAGTCGAAAACTTTGCTGGGATTTTTAGCCAAAGGGGAGTATGAGGGCGACCACGCCTGCATAGAAGAGAGGACTTATGGCGCTTGTCCAACTGACGTTGCTTGGCGGGTTCGGCCTGCGCAGGGCCGATCGGGGGGATGTCCGGCTGCCCACACGGAAGGCCGAAGCGCTGTTGGCCTTTCTCGCCTGCCATCCGGGGGAGAAGCAGCCGCGCGACCGACTGACGGCGCTGCTGTGGGGCGATCGCGGCGACCGTCAGGCTCGCCATAGTCTCAGCCAAACTCTGCTGTCGCTACGCCAGGAACTTGGAGAAGCGAACTCCTTGCTGATCATCGAGCGCGAGGCGGTGGCGCTGCGTGCCGACGCCATTGAGTCAGACGTGCTCGAGTTTCGGCGACTCGCCAGTACGCCCGACGGCTTGCGCGCCGCGCTTGATGTCTATCGCGGCCAGTTCCTCGACGGCTTCAACCTGCGCGAGCCGGGGTTCGAGGATTGGCTGATCGAACAGCGGACGCAGCTGCAGGGCCTGGCGTTCAATACATTTCTTGCGCTGGCCGATGCGCAGGTCGCGGCTGACGACTGGAATGCGGCCATTGCAACGTTGAACAGCGCCGTTCGGTTCGATCCCCTGGCGGAAGAAGCCTATCGCCGCCTCATGGGCCTGCAGATCGAGCATGGCTTCTGCAACGATGCGATCCGCAACTACCGCTTCCTCGCGGAAGCCTTGCGGCGCGACCTGAAGACGCAGCCGGATCCCTCGACCACGGCGATCTATCAGCGCGCGATAAGTCGGCCGCAGCAGCCATTGCAGATCGTGCCCGAGCAGGCTGCACAGGCCGTCGTCGTACCAGCAGAGCGATCCGAGGCGCCTCGTCGCGATCTCGCTGGACCGCAGCGCGCCTCGGTCGCCATCATGCCGTTTGTCGACCTCGACCTGAGGATTGAAGGAAAGGCGCCGCTGGCACGGGGACTCACGCATGACGTGATCACGCGGCTTGCCAAACTGAGAAGCATGTTCGTGATCGCCCAGGGGACTGTCTTCACCCTCGCCGAGAAGGGCGTCGGCGCCGAGGAAGCGGGCCGGCTGCTGAACGTCGATTATGTCGTATCTGGCACTATTCGCAGACAGGGCAGCCATGTGACCGCTGCGGTCGAGCTGGTCGAGACGCGATGCGCCCGCATCGTCTGGGCCGACACGATCGAGCGCCAGCTGAGCGATTCGCTTTCCATTGAAGACCAGTTGGTGAACCACATCGTCACCTCGGTCGCGGCCGAGATCGAGCAAACCGAGCGTAACCGCGCCATCCTCAAGCCGCCCGGGTCGCTGGATGCCTGGGAAGCGCTGCATTGCGGCTTTTGGCACATGTATCGCTTCAATGAAGCGGATAACGAGCGGGCAAGGCGCTTCTTCAAGCTGGCCGTGCGGTTGGACCCTACGATGGCACGGGCCTATGCCGGGCTCTCGTTCACGCATTTCCAGAACGCGTTCCTGTTGCGGCCAAGCGAGCGGCAGCAGGAGATCTCCCGCGCCTACGACATGGCGGTGGAAGCGCTGAGCGCCGATGACCGCGATCCGGCTGCGCACTGGGCCCTGGGGCGTGCGTTGTGGTTGCGCGGCGAGCATGACCGTTCGTTGGGTGAACTCGGGACTGCGGTTGACCTCAGCCCGAACTTCGCGCTCGCGCATTACACCTTGTCATTCGTCCACTGCCAGTCAGGCGATGCGACGGCAGCGATCCGCTACGCGGATCGTTCGCTCGATCTCAGCCCCTACGATCCCATGACCTTTGCGATGCTCGGGTCGAAGGCGCTGGCGCATGCGAGGCTGGGCCAGTTCGATCAGGCCGCCGAATGGGCGGTCAAGGCGACCCTGCGGCCCAATGCGCATGCCCACATCTTAGCGATCGCCGCAGAATGCCTTGCCCTGGCGGATCGAGGTGACGAGGCACGCGCCTTCTCAAGGCGCATCCATGAGTGGCGACCGGAATATTCGATCGAGGACTTCTTGAGCGCGTTCCATTTCCCGGCGCAGGACACGGCGATGTTCCAGCGTGCCGCAAAGGAGGTCGGAATCTTCCAGCCCGAGAACGTGCGCCGCTGGGCTTAGACTGGCCGGCTTTCTACGGCGTCACTCCCCAATCACGCCAGCGACGTTCTGGTCGTAATCCACCAGCGCGCCGGTCATGAGGCCGGAATGCGGGCTCAGCATGTAGGCAGCAAGGATCGCCAGCTGGTCCGGTTTCACAAGCTGGCCCATGGGGCTGTTCGCTTCCGCCTTCTGCAGCCAGTCATCCGAAGCGCCGTGATACTTCTTCTGGATCTCGTGCTCCGCCGGCGTGTCCATCCACCCTGGCAGGATGGCATTGCAGCGGATGCGCTTGGCCCGATAGGCCGAGGCGACATTCTTGGTCATGGTCGCCAGCGCGCCCTTCGACGATGAATAGGGACACAGGAACGATTGTCCGGCATGGGCGGACATCGAGAGGATGTTCACGATCGAGCCAGGCATGTTGGTCTCCAGCAGCCGCCGCACGACGCCCTGCATCAACAAGAACGGACCGCGCACATTGGTATTGAAGATCTGGTCGAACAGCTGCGGCGTTGTGTCGACCAACGATCCACGTGCGGATGTGGCGGCCGCGTTGACCAGGCCGTTGATGGTGCCGAAGCGCTCGATGGCGGTTGCGACGATGCGCGCGCAATCCTCCGCCTTACTCACGTCCGCCTGCACGAACAGGGCATCGACGCCGAGGGCCTTCAGCTGATCGACGGCGCGGGCGCCCTTCTCTGCCGTGCGACCGGCGATTGCGATGGATTTGCAACCCTCCGCCGCCAGCTGACGTGCGATGGCAAACCCGATGCCCTGCGCGCCGCCTGTTACGATCGCGTTGGTATGCTGGTTCCGCGTATTCGGGTCGAGCATTGTGTCCTCTGTGTGCAAGATACGGTGGCTATGCCTTTCGGCGCTTGCGCTGCCGGTGCTGATCAATGACCACGGCCGCGACAATGATCACGCCTTTTACGATCTCCTGATAATAGGCATCGACCCTGAGGAACGTGAAGGCAGCAGCTCCTTGATCAAAAACCATCAGTACAGAAGCTTGGCTTTGAGGGAGTTTGCAAGATTATATCATTTGCCGATTGAGCCTGTCAGCGCCGGAGGTTAATTTCATTCGCAGTACGTCGGCCGCATTGGCAGCCCAGCGGCCAAATCGATAGCGGCCCAATCGGCAATAGGTTTCTGGGAGAGATGACGGCTATGCCAATGCGCGATTACAGCTTGGTCGGGCCCGAGGCGGAGAAGGCAGTCCAGAAGGGACTGACGACGGGCGAATGGTACCGCACGGACATCCCGCGCAAGCAGATGAAGGAGCTGATGCAGCGGAGCGACGGGCCGGCAATCCGTGACACGATTCTGTGGTTCGCGCTTTTCATCCTGTTCGGCGCGGGCGGGTTCTATTTCTGGGGCACCTGGTGGTGCGTGCCGTTCTTCCTCTGCTACGGCGTGCTGTACGGTTCCTCGAGCGACAGCCGCTGGCATGAATGCGGCCACGGCACGGCTTTCAAGACGCGCTGGATGAATGACGTCATCTACCACATCGCCTCGTTCATGATCATGCGTGAGCCGGTGATCTGGCGCTGGAGCCATACGCGGCATCACACCGACAGCATCATCGTAGGCCGCGATCCGGAGATCGTCGCCACACGGCCGCCCAATCTGTTCCAGATCTTCCTCTACTTCTTCGGGATCACGACCGCGCCGAAGGCGCTGCAAAAGATGGCGATCCACGCAATGGGCCGGATGACGGGCGAAGAGAAGACCTTCGTGCCGGAATCAGAGTGGACGAAGGTGTATGTGATTGCGCGAATCCATCTGGCCATCCATGCCCTGCCCTTCGCGCTCGCCCTGTATTTCGGGTCGTGGCTGCCGCTCATGTATTTCGGCGTGCTGCCGCTGATGTATGGCGCGTGGCTCGGTGTCTATTTCGGCCTGACGCAGCATGCAGGGCTGGCGGAGGACGTGCTCGACCACCGCCTGAACTCACGGACGGTGTACATGAATCCGGTCTTCCGCTTCGTGTACTGGAACATGAACTACCACATCGAGCATCACATCTTCCCGATGGTGTCGTATCACGCCCTTCCCAAGCTGCACGCGATCATGTTGCCGGATCTGCCGCGGCCCTATCCCAGTACCATCGCCGCCCATCGGGACATTGTCGGCGCGATGCTCCGACAGCAGAAGGACCCGACCTGGACCATCCAGCCGGAGCTGCCCGACACTGCCAAGCCGTACCAGCCGCACTTGCAAGCCACTATCGCTCCGATGCCGGCGGAGTAGCGACCATCGAATTCTGGGAAGAAGCATATGAGCAACAACTGGATCGAGGCCTGCCCAGCTGACGAGATCGAGGAAGAGGACGTAATTCGCTTCGATCACGGCGGACGTACCTTCGCCATCTATCGCAGCGCCGACGATGAGTATTTCGCGACGGACGGCCTCTGTACACATGAGCAGGTGCATTTGGCTGACGGGCTGGTGATGGATGATATTATCGAGTGCCCGAAGCATAACGGGCGCTTCAACTACAAGACTGGCGAGGCTAAGAGCGCGCCGGTTTGCGTGAACCTTCAGACCTACCCCGTGAAGCTCGAAGGCGGCAAAGTCTTCGTCCAGCTCGACTGACGCGTCATGCCGGCGGGAATGCTCATCGTCGGCGCCGGAGAATGCGGCGCCCGTGCTGCTCTGACGCTGCGCGACCAAAACTACGATGGACCAGTGACCCTGGTCGGCGATGAATCACACTTCCCGTACGAACGGCCGCCTCTGTCCAAGGACGCGATAGTTTCCGAAAGGGAGCCATTGCCCAAGTTCGTTGGCGATCGGCAACACTTCATCGATCGCAAGATTGAGTGCGTGACCAGCACTCGCGCCATTGCGATCGACCGTGCAAGCCGAAGTGTCGCGCTCGCCAATGGCAGCACCCTGCGTTACGACAAACTGCTGCTGGCGACGGGTGCAGCGCCACGACGGCTATCGCTGCCCGGTGCGGAGGGAAGTCGCTGCGCCTACCTCAGGACCTACGATGACGCATTGCGGGTTCGCAGGGCGCTCGGGTCGGGCTGTCATGTGGCGATCCTCGGCGGCGGATTTATCGGCCTGGAACTGGCCGCGAGCGCGCGTAAGCGCGGCGCGGTGGTAACCGTCATCGAAGCTTTACCGCGTATCCTGACCCGCGGGGTGCCGGAGGAGATCGCGCGCGTGATCGACGCGCGGCATCGCGCCGAAGACGTCGAGATCGCCTGCGGCAGAAGCGTTTTGACGTTGCGGGAGGATAGCACTGGCATCGAGGTTGGCCTTTCCGATGGCAGTTCCGTCACGGCGGATCTTCTGATCATCGGAATCGGTGCGGTGCCGGTTACCGACCTCGCGCAAGGAGCTGGGCTCGCCATGGAGAACGGCATCGCAGTGGACGAGCAATTGCAGACGTCTGATCTGGATATCTACGCCGCGGGCGACTGTTGCTCGTTCCCGCTGGCGATCTATGGCAGTCGACGTGTGCGCCTGGAATGCTGGCGCAACGCCCAGGACCAGGGCGTTCTCGCCGCGCGCAACATGCTTGGGGCCGGAGAGAAGGTATCGGCCGTGCCTTGGTTCTGGTCGGATCAGTATGACCTGACGCTGCAGATTGCAGGACTGCCGGATGGCGGCACGCGGATCGTGCGGCGCGACGTGTCGGACGGCGCGTTCATTCTGTTCCATTTGCAGGATGATGGACGCCTGATGGCGGCAAGCGGAATCGGAAGTGGCAATGTGGTCGCAAAGGACATCCGTCTGGCTGAAATGCTGATTGCCAAACGTGCGATGCCGGAGCCGGCTGCACTGGCGCAACCACAGGTCAAACTAAAGTCGCTGCTAGCGGCATAAGGCTGATATGGAGGAAGGATCGATGCGCGACCAGAGGCCGACTGTCACCGACCTGCTTGCCATCAAAGGCAAGCGTCAACTGAGCATGCTGCGGGTCGAGAGCCTGGAAGAAGCGGAAGCGGCCCAGCGAGCCGGCATCGACATGCTGTCGGTTCCGCCGGGTTTACTGGACCCGGCATTCCGCGAAGCAGTGCCCACCTGCTTCGTGTTTCCCGGCCTAGAATATGGCGAGTATGTCTCGGAGGAGGAGTATTTGCGCGCCGCGTTCAAGGCGCTCAAGTCGGGTGGTGATGCGGTGTGGTGCGCGGCGAGCCTACAGATCATTCGCAGGCTGCGCGATGAAGGCGTGCCCGTGTGTGGACACGTGGGGCTGATCCCCGCGCGACGCACTTGGACCGGCGGATTCAAGGCCGTGGGCAAGACGCTGGAGACTGCGCTGCTGGTCTGGCAGCAGACGAAGGCGCTTGAAGAAGCCGGGGCATTCTCGGCCGAGATCGAAGTGGTGCCCTCGGACGTGGCGAGCGCAATTTCAAGACGCACCTCGTTATTCATGATATCGATGGGCTCGGGCGCAGGATGTGACGCGCAATACCTGTTCGCGAGCGACGTGCTCGGCACCAATCGCGGGCATGTGCCGCGCCACTCCAAGATCTATCGCAATTTCGCCGCCGAGTATGACCGGCTCCAACAGGAGCGCGTTGCCGCTTTCTCGGAATTGGTGCGCGATATCAAATCAGGCGCCTACCCGGAAGCCCGGCATCAGGTGGGTATTCGAAGAGCGGAACTCGATCAGTTTCTACGCGCAATCGAGAAGGAGTAGGCGCCCCCACAGCGTCATGTCGTTCCCGGCCTAGTTCAACCATATGTGATTCGCGCGACCCTGACACCTCTGGCGTGTTATTGCGCGCCACCCTACTCTGTCCCAGTTTGCAGGGCGGATGCTCGAGGGCAATGCATGAAGTTAACTCTGTTGATTCTAGCAGCCTGGATCGTGATCCCGCTGACCGTCAGTTACGCGCGCTATTCGGCGCCGGGATATTCGTGGGCCACCGCGCCGCGCCATTCCTCCGGTCTCGCCCCCGACCCAGCGATGCACCGCGACGCCGTCGTGCAGATCTACAACGCACGCGCGTTCTCCTGGCGCGGGATCTTTGCCACCCATCCCTGGATCGTCGTCAAGAAATCCGACGCACCGGCTTACACGCGATACGAAGTCGTTGGTTGGAGCTCCGGCTCGAAACTGCGCACCGACTATGCGACGGTTGATGGGCTCTGGTACGGCTCGACGCCATCCTTGCTGGTCGATGTGCGCGGGCCGAAGGCCGATGCGCTGATCGAGCGCATCGAAGCCGCAGTCGCCTCTTATCCCTATAAAGACGACTACCGGACTTGGCCGGGCCCCAATAGCAACACGTTCCTGGCTCACGTGGCGCGCGAAGTGCCGGAGCTGAGCCTTGACATTCCGGCCAGCGCGATCGGCAAGGACTATCGCCCATGGCACCAACCGGTAGGATCCGCGCCGAGCGGAACGGGGGTACAGGTTTCGCTTCTGGGCCTCGTTGGCGTGACGCTCGCGGCGGAGGAAGGCGTGGAATTCAACCTGCTGGGGCTGGCCTTCGGGGTGGATGTCTTGCGCCCGGCGTTGCGCCTGCCAGCGATCGGCCGCCTCGGCATGGCTGAGGAGGCTTTGGGGCCCAGGCAGTAGGCCGTACGGTGTAGACCGGCTGGTCAATTGAGGCATTTGCAGGAACTGGAGATTTATGCCTCGTCTCAATGGTTTAAAGTCGGATTGCTGACCCTGCGGTCGAGCTGGCGAGCAAGACACTGTTAATCATAAGCGCCCCATAATGTCGGCTCCTCTGCCGGGAGCATGGCCGCCATGCCACGGCCCGCAGGAATTTGATGAGCCGGATGAGAGATAGGGCAACAACGCACGCGCAGGCGCGCATCCCAGATCCGCGGATGCGACCAAGTCTGTGTTGTGCCATGGGGCGAGATCGAGGGTCGTGCCGTTGTCGCTGATATGGGCAGGCGTTGCTTTGGCGATGGCGCTGTCGCTTGCGGCGGCATGCGTGGCCTTGGTTCGGCTGCGCGCCGAGCTGGCCGGGGAGTCTCGCCGTCGATCAGCAGCCGTCGCCGCTCTCCAGGAAAGCCAGGATCGTTTCCGCGAGTTCGCTGATTCGGCCGCCGATTGGCTATGGGAGATCGATACGGAGTATCGCTTCACCGTGGATACCGGCCGCACGCCGCGCGGTGGCCTGATAGGGTCCGATCTGATCGGGCTACGCCGATGGGAGATGCCGGGCGTTGATCCCAAAGATCCGATTTGGGACCGCTACCGCGCACTGCTGGATGCGCGTGAAGCTTTTCGGAACTTCGAGTTCTCCTATTCGGGGCAGAATGGCAGGCGATTCCACGCCAGCATCGCCGGCCACCCGCTCTACGGACCGGATGAAACATTCCTCGGGTATCGCGGGACGGCCCGCGATATCACGGTCGAGGTGGAGGCAAAGGAGCAGGCAGCACGGACCATGAGCCTGCTCGATGCGGTGCGTGCGATTCAATCGAGCTATATCGGCGGTGCCGATCCCAAGAAGGCATACGAGCAGATGCTGGCAACGCTGCTCGACGTCACCCAGAGCGCCTATGGCTTTGTGGGGGAAATCCGGCACGATCAGGCCGGCAATCGCTACCTCAAGGCTCACGCCATCACCAACATCGCCTGGAACGAGCAGACCCGTCGGCTCTATGCAGAGAGCGCAGCGCAGGGCTTGGACTTTCGCAATCTGGATACTTTGTTCGGCGCTGCGATCACCAGCGGCAAACCGGTAATCACCAACAGCCCTGCGACTGACCCGCGTCGCGGTGGCCGCCCCGGTGGCCATCCACCGCTCGAGTGTTTCCTTGGGGTTCCGCTTTATTCCCACCAGGACATGGTCGGCCTGATGGGCATCGCCAATCGTCCCGGCGGCTATGACGACGCGATCGTCGCTTTTTTGGAGCCGCTGACGGGGGCCTGCGGCGCAGTGATCGGAGCGATCCAGGCGGATGCGCAGCAGGCGACGGTCGAGGCCGAGCTCCGCGCCAGTGTCAGCCGGCTCAAGACGGCAGAGCGGCACGCGCACTTGGGGTCTTGGGAGGTGGATGTCGCAACCGGCCAAATGATCGCGAGTGACGAAGCACTGGATATCTTCGGACAGCCGCACGGCGTGCCGGTTACGCGAGACATGTTTTTCAACGCGCTGCTGGAGGAGGATCGCGAGCAGGTCAAGGCGACGGTTGCATCGCACCTCGCGGGCCCACAAACCGAATACACCATCGAGTATCGCATCAATCATCGCCGACGCGGCATTCGCCGCATCTTGGCGAGGGTTGCAGTCGAGCGCACACCGGACGGCACCGCAGTCCGGCTCAACGGCATTGCGCAGGACGTAACGGAGCTCCGCGCCGTTGAGGCGGACTTGCGCGCCAGCCAACAGCGGCTGGACCTCGTCCTGGACGGCACAGGCATCAGCCTGTGGGATTGGAACATCGTCGGCGGGGAATATAGGTTCGATCACCGCATGCTGGAGCGGATGGGCTATCGTCCGGATGAGGTGGCGTTCATCACAACCGCATGGGATGCTTTGATGCATCCTGCCGACCGTCCAGGCCTGGATTCGGCGGTCGCCGACTATCTCAGCGGCCGCTCGGAGTTCTTCCAGGCGATTTATCGCATGCGCACCAAGAGCGGCGATTGGCGCTGGATCCTGAGTCGCGGCCGGGCGGTGGAGCGTGGTACGGACGGTTCGCCGCTTCGTATGTCCGGAACACATCTGGACATAACAGACCTAAAGCACGCCGAACTTGCCCTTCGGCGCAGTGACGAACGTTTCCGCGCCTTGGCCGAATCGTCGCGCGCTATTCCATGGGAGGCGGACTACGAAACCTATCGAATTACGTACGTTGGTCCGCAGATCGAAGCCGTCGTTGGGTTCTCAGCAAAAGACTGGGTGGAGAAGGATCTATGGCCGGATCGGCTGCATCCGGGCGATCGCGATCGCGTGCTGCGGGAAGCAGCGGACTATTCGCGCGCTGGTGTCGATCACAATCTGGAATATCGTTTGGTTGCCGCCGACGGCAGGGTTGTCTGGATCCGCGACCTGGTGAGCGTCATCAAGATGGATGATGGCAAGACATGGCTGTACGGTGCCATGATCGATGTCACCGAGGAAAAGCAAACGGAAGAGGCGCTGCGCGGCAGCGAGGCGCGCTATCGCCAGGCTGAAAGTGTGGCGGGTCTCATCCACTGGAGCAGCATCGGCGACACCAATCGCTGGCAGGAGCCACGGCTTACGTTCTCTGACACAGCTTCGACCTTCTTCGGGTTATCTGCCGAGGCGTTGCCAGCGACAACTGCTGACTACATTGGCCGTGTCGTCCATCCGGAGGATCGCGAAAGATTGCGTAAGAGCTTTGCCGACTTGATGGGGGATAGGGCGAAGGAATTCACACTGGAATATCGCATCCAGCGCCAGGATGGCTCGATCGCCGTGGTCTCCGAGATCGGCCGCCGGATGCTGGACGGTGACGGCCGGCTGCAATCCGCGTTCGGTACTATCCAGGACATCACCGAGCGCAAGCAGACCGAAGACGCCTTGCGGCGCGCGCAAATGGAAGCGGAGATCGCCAACCGGGCCAAGTCGCAGTTCCTGGCCAATGTGAGCCACGAGCTGCGGACACCGCTCAACGCGATCATCGGCTTTTCCGAGATCATGACCGGCGAATTGATGGGTCCGCTTGGCTCACCGCTCTACAAGGAGTATGCGGGTGATATCCATGATAGCGGACGCCACCTGCTCGCCATCATCAACGACATTCTGGATCTGAGCCGTGTCGAAGCCGGACAGACCGCGCTGAATGAATCGATGGTGGAGATCCAGAAGCTGGTGTCAGCCTGTCTGATCCTGGTCCGGGGGAAGGCGCACACGGGTGGCCTGACGATATCGGTTGAAGAGGCAACAACCGTGCCCGACATTGTCGGCGACGAGCGGCTGTTGAAGCAGACTCTGCTTAACCTCCTATCGAATGCGATCAAGTTCACACCTAAGGGCGGCGCGATTCGGGTCTCGACCAAAGCGACACCGGCGGGAATTGAAATCGCGGTCATGGATTCCGGAATCGGCATGAGCGAAAGCGAATTGGCGAAAGTTGCCAAGCCATTCGTTCAGCTGGAGAACTGGCTGGTCCGCAAATATGAGGGTGCCGGCCTTGGTCTGTCCATCGCCAAGGCCTTCTGCGAGCTCCATGGTGGCCGGTTGGAGATCGCCAGCGCGCCCGGCAGAGGCACGACAGCGACCATTCACCTGCCCGCCTCCCGGGTCGCCCCGACCCAAAGGGTTCGGGCTCACGCGCAATAGCTTAGCGACGCTCCGCCGGCCCGGCGGAGCGTCGCTGAGAACTTTAGCTCATGCGCACGGGCTCGAAACGCTGGGGACGCGCGTTGCGCTGCTGTTGACGCGAACGCTTCAGCGGTTGATGGCCGCCCTTGCCTTGCTGTGGGTGCTGCTTGCCACGAGGCTGCTGACCGTGCGGCCGGCTGCCATGCTCGCGTGCTTCATTGCCGCGCGGGTGCGTGTGATGTGCGCGCGACCCACGATCGTGCTCCCCGTCCTGCCGCGTGTGCGCTCGATGCGCCTCGCCGTCGTGCCGATATCTTCCATCTTCGCGACGAGGATGACGCGCAGCCTCAGTTCGCTCGGCATCGTTCTGGCGATGGGCACGACGTGACGCTTGTCCACCGGCATCGCGGCGATCGGGTTTACCGTGGTTGCGGCCTTGCGCGGGGGCACCACCATTGCGTCCGGTTTGCCGTCCGCCGCTGTGGCGGTGACCATCCGCGACATGCACCGCGTGGAACGGATGGTTCTCATCCACGGTCACCTGCTGCCGGATCGTCTTTTCGATATCCCGCAGGAATGCCCGCTCATCCGCATCGCAGAAGGAGATGGCGATGCCGTCGTTTCCGGCGCGCGCGGTGCGGCCAATGCGGTGGACGTAGCTCTCAGGCTCGTTGGGCAGGTCGAAATTGATCACGTGGGTGATTCCATCCACGTCGATGCCGCGGGCAGCGATGTCGGTCGCCACCAGGACGCGAACCTTGCCGTTGCGGAAGTCGTTCAGCGCCTTCTGACGAGCGTTCTGCGACTTGTTGCCATGGATAGCATCGGCGCGGACTCCCGCCTTGGCGAGCTGATCGGCGACCTTGTTGGCACCGTGTTTGGTGCGGGCGAAGATCAGCGCTCGCGCAATTGATTGATCACTCAGCAGATGCTGCAGCAGCGCGCGCTTGTTCGCCTTCTCCACGAAATGGACACGCTGGGAAATGCGTTCGGCTGTCGTCGCCACGGGCGTGACCTCGACGCGTACCGGATCCTTGAGCAGACTACCGGCCAGACCGGCGACCGCCTGTGGCATGGTTGCGGAAAAGAGCAGCGTCTGCCGCTCCTTGGGGAGCTTGGCGACGATGCGCTTGACCGGCACGATGAAGCCCATGTCCAGCATGCGATCGGCTTCGTCAAGCACGAAGGCTTCGAGCATGTCGAACCGCACCTGGCCCTGGTTCATCAGATCCAATAGGCGGCCCGGAGTCGCCACCAGCACGTCAATGCCGCGCGACAGGCTGTGGATCTGCGGACCCTGGCTGACGCCGCCATAGACCGCAGCACGGCTGAGCCGGAGGTGGCGCCCATAAGAGCGGAAGGAATCGAGGATCTGCACGCACAGTTCGCGCGTGGGCGTCAGGATCAGGGCACGCACGCAGCGTGGTGCCGCGCGGCGGTCGGTGCTGGTCAGCCGATGCAGCAACGGCAGAGCAAAAGCCGCCGTCTTTCCGGTTCCGGTCTGGGCGATCCCCAGCAGGTCGCGTCCCTCCAGCAGCGGGGGAATCGCCTGCGCCTGGATCGGAGTGGGCTTTTCATAGCCTTCGGTGGCGAGCGCCTGCAGCAACGGGGCGCTCAGCTTCAATTCGGTAAAAGTAGTCATTTGTTCAGTTATCTTTCCGTGCATGTGCAGCCGTGCCCCCCGCACTGGCACGATGCCAAGCGCGAGCGCGGCTCTTGACAGGCGCTTCTTGTGGGAAGGGCCCGGGTTTGTGACCCGGCATGCGCGCGCTGTGCGGGACGATGTTGGAGAAACGGTCTCGGGACGGTGTGGCCGGCGAGTCTACGCCGATTACGCCTGCGCGCGGTCGCGAGAGAAGAGGCTGGATTGCCTCGGCGCCGCACATATGACGGCAGCCAGGTTAAAAGTCAATGAAGGGGCCTGCAGGGCAGGTATGCGCGATGTCGCTTCCCCGCAATCCGGAGCCGTGATCGCGCTACCAGGACGCGAGAACGGTGGATAATCTGCCGCAATCCTCGATTTCCAGCATGAACTGCTTATGGCCACGCGAACAGCTGCCTCCCGCCCCGAGATATCCAAGAAGCGCCGCCCCAACATCCTGTACGTGATGTTCGACCAGTTAGCGCCGCACTTCCTGCCGAGCTATGGGCACAAGGTCGTCAAGGCCCCAAACCTCAGCCGGCTGGCGGCGGAAGGCGTGCAGTTCGACAGTGCCTACACCAATTCGCCGCTTTGCGCGCCCGGGCGCTTTTCCATGATGGCCGGCCAGCTCTGCAGCCGGATCGGCGCATGGGATAATGCGTCGGAGTTCCCCTCCTCCGTCCCGACCTTAGCGCACTATCTGCGGCTGGCGGGCTATCGCACCTGTCTGTCCGGTAAGATGCATTTCGTTGGGCCGGATCAGCTGCATGGCTTCGAAGACCGCGTCACCACTGATATGTATCCCGGCGACTTTGGCTGGACCCCCACCTGGGAGGAACCGAAGAAGGTCCACTGGTGGTTCCACAACATGCTGAGCGTGACGGAGGCTGGCCCTTATGACCGGTCGCTCGAGATGGAGCATGACGACGAGGTCGCCTACACCTCGCAGCGCTGGCTCCACGAGCATGCGCGCGGCAGCGACGAGCGGCCTTTCATGCTCTGCGCTTCTTTCATGCAGCCGCACGACCCTTATCTGGGGCCGCGCGCCGATTACGAGAGCTATCGCGAGGATGAGATTGATCTGCCGGCCGTGCCGTACGTCCCGCCTGCGAAGCGTGAGCCGGTCGGCAAGCGCATGTACGATCTCTATGATCGCGATGAATATCGCATCACCGAGCGCCACGTGCGTGCGGCGCGGCGCGGCTACTACGCCATGATCACGTACAGCGACCGACTCCTGGGACAAGTGCTGAAAACACTCGAAGAGACCGGCCAAGCCGACAACACTATCATCATCGTGTCCGCCGATCATGGCGACATGATGGGCGAGCGCGGCTTGTGGTACAAGATGAACTTCTTTGAGCACGCGACTCGCGTGCCGATGATCATCCATGCGCCCAGAGCGCTGAAGGCCCGGCGCGTAATAGAGAACGTCTCGCTGATGGACCTGCTGCCCACTTTCTGCGACATCGCGACTGAAGGAAAGGGCGTGACTTACACTGCACCAATCGACGGCAATAGCCTTCTTGGCCTCGCAGCGGGTTTGTCAAAGGGCTGGTCCAACACCGTCTTCGGCGAATACATGGCGGAGGGAACGTGCCAGCCGGCCTTCATGATCCGACGCGACGGATGGAAATACATTTCCTGCGCTGGGGACCCGCCGCAACTGTACGACGTCGCAGCGGACCCGCACGAACTCCGCAATCTTGCGAATGATCCGAAGCACGCGAAGTTGGCCAAGGCCTTCGCGGCAGAAGCTGCGGCCAAATGGGACGGCGAGTCCATTCGCGCTCAAGTCGTGGGAAGCCAGTGCAATCGCATCCTGATCCAGGAGGCACTGCTGAAAGGCAAGATCACGCCCTGGGACTTCCAGCCGTTCCAGGATGCTTCGAAGCAGTACAATCGCAACTACGGCGCCGAGCTCTATGATACGGATCGGCGAGCCCGCATTCCGTTCCGGCCGGAACCCAAGAAAAACGGGAAGAGGGTAAAGTAGCAGATCGCTTGAGATAACTTGCCAGGTGGCAGGCTTCCACGCCAGCATGCCCCACCAAGGCAGGAGGCGCCTAGTGATTCATCTTGCGGAAAGGGTCGTGATTGTCACGGGAGGGACGCGTGGCATCGGCGCGGCCATTGCAGAACTCTGCGCGGAACTTGGAGGGAGGATCGTGCTGACGGGCCGCAATGAAGAGGCCGGCACGATGATAGAAGGCAGGATACGGGCGAAGGGATGGGCGGCTCGTTTCGTCCAGGGAGATGTGACGGCTCCGGGCTTTGCCGCCCACTTGGTGGACGACGTGCTGAGCCACGAAGGCCGGATTGATGTGCTGGTCAATAATGCGGGAATCCTGTCGCGGACCAGCGTCGCGGACTGCATGGATGCCGAGTGGGACTCAGTAAACGCGACGAACGTCACGGCAGTGTTTCAGCTGTGCCGCGCGATCGTGCCGACAATGCGCCGCCAACTCGCGGAAGATGGACGAGCCGGCGCCATCGTCAATATCGCATCGGATTGGGCACTCGTTGGAGCACGCAATGCCGCCGCCTACGGCGCCAGCAAGGGTGCGATTGCGCAGTTGACACGGTCGATGGCGATCGATCATGCGAAGGATGGAATTCGGGTCAACGCCGTCTGCCCCGGCGACACCGAGACGGACATGCTCTTGTCTGAACGCGGTGAGGAAGGGCGCGAGAGCATTTTGAACCGGCTTGGGAAGACGATCCCGCTCGGGCACGTGGGACGGCCGATCGATGTCGCCGCTGCGGTCGCGTTTCTGGCTTCGGATGCGGCGAGTTACATCACGGGTGTCCTGCTGCCGGTCGACGGCGGCAACACGAGCTGGTAGTTGCGCGAAATGCTCACGTTGCGGCCACTCTAGTAATGCGTAACGATTCGCATCGCATGACTCAGGGTTTTCCTGCTCTCAATAACGAAGATACCTCGGCCGCGCTGCTCGGCCTCCTATCCGGAAGCTTCTCAGTTTGACGGCTCTCGGTGCAAGTGCACGCGTCGGCGCCACCGCCGTGATCGCCACAGGTGAGGCGCATCCTGGATATGGGTGGGGTTTCAAGATTGCTCGAGTGGACCGGGACTTGGTGGGGCGCTGCCGCGCTGACTGAGACTTGCGTGATCATGATCGAAGCCGTGTTTTGCGCGGCCGTTGGGGCTGGTCTTCGGGTTGTCGGTAGCAGTCAATCTTGCTGGGTTCGGCGCCGTACCTCTCCACACCTTGGCTGCCGAGACCAAGCTGATGATCAGAGGCCGATCACTCCGGCAGCGGAATGAACTCCGTTTCGCCGGGAACGGCGGGAAACCGACCCAGCTTCCAATCCTGTTTGGCTTGCTCGATCCGTTCCTTTGAGCTGGAAACGAAGTTCCACCAGATATGTCGCGGCCCATCCATCGGCTCGCCACCCAGCACGATCAAGCGCGCATCGGATAGCGCCCTCACGACGCCGATAGAGCCGGACGGCAAGACCAAGAGCTGACCTTGGCCACAACGAATGCCAGCCAGCTCGATCTGCCCGCCCACCACGTAGAGCGCCCGTTCCGCATAGCTGGTGGGCGGCTCGAAGCTCGCCTCGGGCACCATCGCTACATCCATGCAAATCATCGGATGCGGTGCACTCAGTGGCGAGCGCGCACCGAAGGCTTCGCCGGCGATGAGGCGTGCCGAGACTCTTCCGTCTTCAATCACCGGCAAGTCGCCGGAGTCCAGATGAAGAAACGTCGCCGCCATCTCTTCACGGGATTTCGGCAGGGCGACCCAGAATTGAATGCCGGCCAGCATGTCATCGCCTGCGTCTGCCGGCGTCCGTTCCGAATGGGCAATCCCGCCGCCGGCCGTCATCCAGTTGACGGCGCCCGGGCGAATCATCTGGACGGTTCCCAGAGAATCCCGATGCAGGATTTTCCCCTCCAGCAGATAGGTCATCGTGCTGAGACCGATGTGCGGATGAGGCCTCACGTTCAGCCGCTGCCCCGCTGCCAATTGCGTTGGTCCCATCTGGTCGAGAAAGATGAAAGGGCCGATCATCCGCCGTTCGATCGCGGGTAGCGCGCGGCGCACCGGAAAACCGCCGATATCCCTGATCTTGGCGTTGATGACGAGAACGGGTTCCATGTTTCCGGTATGGCCGCGTCGCGCTCCATGGCGCTCCCGCCTCCTTGATATCACAGTCGATTATTGCGATAAATGTGCCTGAGAGCTATCCCGTCGCAGGAACCCGTCCCGCTATGTCGCGTCGGCACAAAATGTCGTTGACTGCGGATCTCGTTGCTCTCATCCATCGCCATGTCCTCGATCCCGGGACACCTCCGGGGTTCGAACCGCTCACCGATCAGGATCATGACCAGCGTCAAGCTGCTTTGCTGGCTTCGCACCCCAAAGGCGAGGACTTATGGCTGTTCGCCTATGGCTCCTTGATCTGGAAGCCAGCCTGCGAGGTGGATGGCCAGCGGCATGCGCTGCTGCGTGGCTGGCACCGGAAGTTCTGTCTGAAGCTGGTCCGGTATCGCGGTTCCGCCGAGTGCCCCGGCTTGATGATGGCACTCGACATCGGTGGCTCGTGCCGGGGTGTGGCGCAGCGCATCCCCGCACAGCGTGTCGAGGAATGCCTGGGCCAACTCCTCCGTCGCGAAACCAGCGTCAAACCTGCCAGCAATGTACCGCGCTGGGTGACCGTTGAGACGGACAAGGGAAAGCAGCGCGCCCTCGCCTTTGCGATCAACCGCAAAGGACCGACCTATTGCGGTCCGCATACGTTGGAACAAACAGCCGACATCCTGGCCCGGGCCTGCGGACACTGGGGATCAGGTGCGGAGTACCTGATGCACACGGTCGCGCATCTCGAAGATCTCGGAATCCACGACCGCTATCTCTGGAAGTTGCAGGAACTGGTCGCTGAGCGGATCAAGGCGGCGGCAATGGGCAGAGAGATGCCCATTGCCGCTAGCTAGGCCTACCTTATTCGGCGCTTCGCGGCGGCGCCGGGGTCGAATGCCCGGGCCGGTGGCCGCGCAGCCAGATCGCGATGTGGCGCACAACGACATAGAACACTGGCGTGAAGATCAGGCCGAAGAACGTTACGCCGATCATGCCCGCGAACACCGCCGTGCCCATCGCAATGCGCATCTCGGCACCCGCACCACTGGCGATCACCAGCGGTACGACACCCAGGATGAACGCGAAGGAGGTCATCAGGATCGGCCGGAGACGCGTACCGGCCGCGCGGACCGCAGCTTCGGTCGGGTTCTTACCCTCCTCCTCCGCCTGCCGAGCAAACTCGACGATCAGAATTGCGTTCTTGGCAGCAAGGCCGACAAGCACGACAAACCCGACCTGCGACAACACATTCACGTCCAGCCCGCGCATAAGCAGCCCGGTCACGGCTGCCAGCAGGCACATTGGCACGATCAGAATGACGGATAGCGGGAGAGCCCAGCTCTCGTATTGCGCCGCCAGCACCAAGAAGACGAAGAGCACCGCAGCACCGAACACGAAAAGACCAGTGTTGCCGGCGAGCTTCTGCTGGTAGGCGAGCTCGGTCCATTCGTACCCGAATCCTTCCGTCAGATTCTGGCTGGCGACACTCTCCATCGCCTCCAGTGCGGTGCCGGTAGAAGTTCCGGGCGCCACATTGCCTTGCACTTCCGCAGCCGGGAACAGGTTGTAGCGTGCGACGCGGTATGGGCCGGCGATGTCCTTGATCTTCGCCACGGATCCGATCGGCACCATCTCTCCGAGGTCATTACGCGTCTTGAAGTTCGCGATGCTGGCGGGGCTCTGCCGGAACTCACCCATCGCCTGCGCCGTCACCCGGAACGTCCGGTTGAGGAAGTTGAAGTCATTGATGAAGGTCGAGCCTAGATAGACCTCCAGTGTCTGAAACACGCGTTCCGCCGGCACATGGAACATCTGCGCCCGCACTCGATCGATTTCCGCGAACAACTTCGGAGTTTTGGTATTGAACAGGGTGAAGACGCCCGCCAGACCTGCAGTCTGATTGCCCGCCATCATGACCTGCGTCGCTGCTTCCTCAAGGGCCTTGAGGCCTTGGCCGCCACGGTCCTGGATCATCATCTTGAAGCCACCTGCATTGCCGATGCCACGCACCGGCGGCGGCGGAACGGTGATGATGAAGCCTTCCTCGATTGCACCCAAACGTTGGGTCATGTCGCCCAGGATCCGTCCAGCGCTCAAGCCTTTCGCAACACGCTCCTCATAGGGCGCGAGCACAGAGAAGATCGCGGCGGCATTCGAGGCGTTGGTAAAGGTCGCACCATCGAGACCCGTAAAGCCCGCCGTGTCAATGATGCCAGGCGTCTCCAGCATGATCTTGGTCGCCTGTTTGACGACCGCGTCGGTGCGAGCCAGGGACGATCCCGGCGGAAGCTGGACGATCGTGATGAGATAACCTTCGTCCTGCGTTGGAATGAAGCCAGTCGGGGCGCGATTGAATTGCCATGCCGTCAACCCGATCAGCCCTGCATAAACCAGCAGTACGATTGGCCCGATCGCGATCAGCCGCCGGGCCAACTCGGCATAGCCGCGGGCGATTGCATCAAACCCCCGATTGAATCCGCGGAAGAAGCCCGCAATCGGATGGAAGCCATGCCTGTGTTCGCCTTCGTGCTGCCGATGCGGCTTGAACAGGATACCGCTCAGAGCGGGGCTGAGGGTCAGCGATACGACGAGCGAGATGATGGTCGAGGTCGCGATCGTCACCGCGAACTGGCGGAAGAACTGGCCCGAAATTCCGGTAACAAATGCCGCGGGAATAAACACGGCTGTCAAGACCAAGGCGATTGCGACCAGCGCACCACCGACTTCATCAACGGTCCGGCGCGCTGCTTCCTTAGGCGACATACCAAGTCGCAGATTGCGCTCCACATTTTCGACAACGACGATAGCATCATCGACGACGATGCCGATGGCCAGCACCAGCCCAAATAGAGTCAGTGTATTGATCGAGTATCCGAGTGCCGCCATGACGGCAAAGCTGCCGACCAGCGATACCGGGATGGCAATAATCGGAATGATGGAAGCCCGCCAGGTCTGCAGGAAGAAGATGACCACAACGACCACGAGGGCGATCGCTTCGAAGATGGTTGTGATGACCTCGTCGATCGACTTAGCGATGAAATCCGTCGGATTGTAGATGACGTCATAGGTCAGGCCCGGCGGAAACCGCTCCTTCATCCCCTCTAGTGTCTCGAGAACGGCATCGGCCGTCTCAAGTGCGTTGCCGCCTGGGCGCTGGAAAACACCGATCGCGACGGCATCCTTCTGGCCAAGATACGCGTTGAGGCCGTAATCCTGTGCACCCAGCTCTACAGTTCCAACATCGCGCAGGCGCGTTATCTCACCGTTCTGGCCGGCCTTGACAACGATGTTCTGGAATTGCCGAGGTTCCACGAGGCGCCCCAGTGTCTCAATATTCATCTGGAAGGCACCGGGATCCGGTACTGGCGGTTGATTGAGCACGCCAGATGCCACCTGGAGGTTTTGCGATCGCACGGCATCGGCGACCTCCGGGCCGGTCAGATTGCGAGCAGCGATCTTGTCAGGATCAAGCCAGACGCGCATGGCGTATTCGCGCGCGCCAAATACTTGTACGTCACCCACACCCTCGATACGCTTCAGCACATCGACTAACTGCAGGGTCGCATAATTGGAAATGTAGAGCTGGTCGCGCGTGTCATCAGGAGAATAGACATGCACGACCATCAGAAAGTCGGGCGAGTTCTTGCGCGTCGTGACGCCGAGACGGCGAACCTCTTCCGGCAGCCGCGGTTCCGCGGCCGAGACGCGGTTCTGCACCAACACTTGCGCCTCGTCAGGGTCGGTACCGAGCTTGAAGGTGACGGTAATGGTCAGCTTTCCATCGCTCGTCGCCTGCGACAGCATGTAGAGCATGTCATCGACGCCGTTGATCTCCTGCTCCAGCGGCGTCGAGACCGTGTTGCTGATGACCTCCGCCGACGCGCCGGGGTATTGCGCGCTGACCACGACGTTGGGTGGCGCGATTTCCGGATATTGGGCGACGGGCAAGGCGAAATAGGCAATGCCGCCGATCAGCGTAATGAAGATCGAGATGACGCCGGCAAAGATCGGCCGGTCAACAAAGAAGCGCGCAAAATTCATGGCTGCCTACTCGGTTGCCGCCGCTTGCGGGCCGGGTTCAATCGTGCCCATCTGGGCCGTCACCTTGGACCCGGGCCGGGCACGCAATAGACCGTTGATGACCACTCTGTCACTGGGCTCCAGGCCCTCGCGGATGATCCGCATGTCGTCGTAATGTGGCCCAACGCGTAGGATCTTGACGCCCACGGTACCGTCCTCCGCCACGACCAAGGCAATCTTCTGCGACTGATCAGTGACGATGGCTGATTCCGGCAACAGAATGGCCTTGTAAGGCTCTGAGCCAGGAACCCTGATGTGCCCGAATTGGCCGGGTATGAACACCCCCTTCGAGTTCGGGAAAGTGGCGCGAGCCTTGATCGTTCCGGACGTTGCGTCAACCCGGTTGTCAACAAAGCCCAAAACGCCCTTGTGTCTCCAGGCGTCCTCATCGGGCAGCTTGGCAAAGACTTCAATGTTGCCCTTGCGCATCGACGGCATTACGCCGCGCTCAGTCGCACGTTGATAGGCGAGATAGTTTGCTTCGCTCACATCGAACTCGAAATAGATCGGATCCAGTGAGACGATGGTCGTGAGCAAGGTCGTGTTACCGGAATAGCCACCTGTAATCAGGTTGCCCGCGCTGACCTCGTGCCGACTAATCCGGCCTGTAACGGGCGCGCGAATTTCGGTATACCCCAGGTCCAGCTCCGCCTGCTCCAGCTCCGCCTGCGCAGCTGCTACGGCAGCCTTACCGGCACTCACCGCTTCCACGCGATCGTCGTAATCCGCCTCGCCGACGATGTTGCCTTCACGCATCTTCTCGTAGCGCTTGAGATTACGCTGGGCGAGGCTGAGCTGAGCGGTCGCCTCGGCCAATTGCGCGCGCGCTGCATCGAGCGCGATTTCGAATGGGCGCTTCTCGATCGTGAACAGCAGATCGCCCTGCCGCACGATCTGGCCATCCGTGAAATGAATCTGCTCCAGATAGCCGCTGACCCGTGCCCGCACATCGATGGCATCGACCGCGCGAAATTGCCCTGGGTACTCGTCCCATTCGACGATCTCTTTATGTATGGGATTGGCAACCGTGACCGGTGGCGCCGGTGGAGCACCGGCCCCTTGGCTCGGCTGCGCTTGCCTTGCCGCGTCGCCTTCGCCGCCGGTTGCTCCGCTTTGTTGTCCTTGCCACCAGATGCCGGCTGCCACGCCGGCTGCAAGTAAGAGTACTAGAGCCCAAATCGCGCCACGGCGTTTAGTGCGCGCCGTCAGTCGAGACTGTGAAGAATCCGAATTGGTCATGTGATCTATCCCAAAGCAGACGACTTATCCGACCCCTGACCATCGGAAGGCGCGGATCGTATCGACTAGATCAATCCCTGTCGACCCGACTGCCCCACATGGCTGACCATACAGCCATACGCTCAACGCATTCCAACAATGTTCGGGCGGGAGACCTTATTAAATTTGTGGTCGACGCAACCGCTTCGGTTCCCCACAGGTAACTGTCCCCCGATTGCGACCGCTCCCTGCCGCAGATAAGCTGCTGCCGCTCTTAGTCAAGGGCCGCCAGCTAATCAAGAGGGCTCCGTGGACAAACTTTGTCAGGATGTTGCGCAACTGGCGCAAGAATTTCGCATGCAGCCTCATGGAAGACACAGCGCTGAGCTGCAGCGTGTGCTGAACCGTATGCGCAGCGAGCCCTTCTCGGGCCGCTATGTCTTGATTCAGGAACACAGGAACCTGCCGTATCGCCTCGCTAGGCTGGGGCCCACTCCTACCGATCCCATTGGTTACACCGGTGATACCTTCTTGACGCTCGAGGAGGCGGAGTGGGCGGTCTTCAAGCTGCGCTGGTGCAAGCTCTTTGGCACCGATCTTCCGGGCGAGTAAGGAGGCAGAGGCCTTGCTCGGCATCATGGGCTATTGGGACCGGTTTTCAGCCAGACCCGGTGAAGCACCCGAGCTGAAGGTCAGCATCGAGGACGGCAGCCCGAACTTTCGCGTCGAACTGGTCCGGCTGATCTGCGGTGACGACGGGCCAGATCGCCCAGGCTTCAAGGCTGAATCAATTACCTCGGAGGTCAACGGGGTACGCCGCGGACGCCAGCAGGCCACTCACGCGGGTTCTTATGTCCACATACCGAGCCTGCGTGCAATCCGCGGGGAGGCCGTCACTCTGGCAGCTCTTGTGATGCCGACTTGGATCGGCAAGCGAGCCAACCAGTGCATCTTCAGCCGACAACATCGATCTTCTAAGGGCGTGGCATTGATAATGGACGCTTCAGGCTGCGGGGGGCTTTGGCTTCACGATGGCAACAATCAAGTGTTCGTGACATGCAGCACCGCGATGCGTGAAGGTTCTTGGTATCTGCTAGTGGCAAGCTTCAATGCATCCAATGGCACGGCCCGGGTTCTGCAGCGGCCGATCGGTGGCCATCATCGTCTCGAACGCGACGTCAAGGAAGACCGTTCGGTAGAGTTGCAAATGCCTTCGTTACCGGCTGGCGCGGCTCTGATTGCTGCAAGGCATGATCCAGTTGATGGCATCGTGGACCATTTCGACGGCAGGATCGAGGCGCCCGCGCTTTACAGCGGCGCACTGGAGACCGATCAGTTCTCCGGCCTCGTGCACCCGTTCGACATTGATCTGCCTGCGCTCGGGGGATGGAATTTCTCGCGCCACATCGGGTCGGCCGATATTGCTGACGTTTCGGGCAATGACTCCCACGGACGCTGCATCAACCTGCCGACGCGCGCCGTCACCGGTCACGCGTGGCGCGGCCAGACGGTAGACTGGCGCGCTCGGCCTGACCTCTATGGCGCGATCCACTTTCACTGCGATGATCTGGAGGACTGTAGCTGGAACACGGATGTGGTCTGGCAGGTGCCGTCGGCTATCCGAAGTGGCATCTATGCGGCACGATTGACGACCGACCAGGGCGCCGAGGATTTCGTGCCGTTATTCATCCTGCCCCCAAAAGGAAACACCACGGCACCGCTGGCTTTTCTCGCCTCCACGTTCACGTATCTCGCTTACGCCAACAGCCATCACGGGTACGAGGACCCGCTGTCGGAGCCAGCTTACGGCGCGTTGTTGGTTCTGGATCGCACGGATCTCTTTCTGAAGGAGCGACGTGACCTCGGCGTGTCACTGTATGATCGACATCGGGACGGCAGTGGATCCTGCTACAGCTCGGCCAAGCGTCCGATCCTGAACATGCGTCCGAAGCACCGGATTTGGAACTTCAATGCCGATCTACACGTCATCGATTGGTTGGAAGAGAGCGGGATCGAGTACGACGTCATCACGGACGACGTGCTGCATGAGGAGGGTGCCGGTCTGTTGAGTGGTTATCGTTGCCTAATGGCGGGAACGCATCCCGAGTACCACACGACCCGCACACTTGATGCAGTCGAAGAATGGCTCGGCAACGGCGGCCGGCTGATCTACATGGGAGGGAATGGCTTCTACTGGAAAGTCGCGACTCACGAGAACCACCTTGGCGTCATAGAAGTACGCAGGGGAGAAGCCGGGACGCGCTGCTTCGAAATGCCGCCTGGCGAACGGCATCATCAGTTCGATGGAGAATTCGGTGGCCTTTGGCGCAGCAACGGGCGCGCCCCGCAACAGCTGGTCGGCGTGGGGTTTGTCGCCGAAGGGTTCGATTCCTGCCAGTGGTACCATCGCGAGAGCGGAAGCTTCGACCCGCGGGTCGCTTTCATCTTTGAGGGAGTCGGAAAGGATGATCGTATCGGCGCGTTCGGCATTCTCGGTGGCGCGGCAGGACTCGAGCTTGATGCCACGGATCCGACTCTCGGAACGCCCGCACACGCGCTCGTTCTGGCGCGCTCAGCCGGACACAGCAACGTATATCTTGTGACGGTCGAGGAAATGATGTCGACGCATCCATCTGCCGATGGCCTGGACAATCCACTCGTTCGCGCGGAGCTCGTCTTCTTTGAAACGCCGGCCGGCGGCGCCGTCTTTTCGACCGGATCGATCGCGTGGGCTGCCTCGCTCTGCCACAATGGCTACAGCAACAATGTCGCCCAGATCATCGGCAACGTCGTCAGACGCTTCCTGGATCCCGCTCCATTTGAATGGCCGGACAAGGCCTGACTCATCCTGTCCCCCTGGCAGCCGCCACAAGATCCAACCAGCGATCGGTCATTGTCCGGCAGAAGGTGACGCCGCTGTCGAAGTGCGTCTCGATCTCGGAAAGCACCCTCTTCTCCACGGCTTCCGCTTCATCGCCATAGTGCCGCTTCATGGCTGCCCAGCAATCCCGGGGGAAGTTGCGCGCGTCCGTCAGCGTCACTTCCGGATGGGCCTGGATTCCATAGATCGACGACCCGATCCGAAAGGCCTGGTTCTCGCAAATGTCGTTGCGCATCAGGAGCACAGCATCCTTGGGCAGGTCGAAACTATCCTCATGCATTTGCATGACGCGTTGCTCGCGCGGCGTTCCGCGAAACAGCGGATCGCGCTGCCCTGCCGGCGTCAGATAGACACTCGGGTACCCGACTTCTAGCCCACCGAACCGATAGACCTTCTCCCCAAACGCACGTGCGATGAGCTGCGCGCCAAGGCATAGCCCAAGGACCGGCATATCGGCTTGGCCGCACTCCTGGATGAGGGACAACATCGGTGCAAAGGCTGGGTAGTTTGCGTCATCGCCGGCATGCATCGGACCGCCCAGGACGATGAGCGCGTCAAATCCGTCCATCGACATCGGCACGCCGTCCCCATTGTGGGGGAACAGCGTGACGAGCTCCGCGCCGCGCTCGGCCGCGCGCTCGCCCACCAATCCGACCGGCGTCACGGGACAATGCTGCAGGACGAGCAGCCGCATGAAATCAACCTGTTCTTGGTTGGCCTACCGCCAATAGTGCGAAAGGGCCCGCACTTCAAGCGAATTTGACGCGCCTTGGCGTGTCCGCTAGCAATGGCTCAGGCGCAATGGAAGACGGCGGCCATGAACCACCTCACGCACGACCTCCCGCAACCGGCTCATGGCGAGGTGCCGGATTCGAGCTTGCCGAAGATTGCCTGTGGGAGGGGAAGCCGTCTCTTTGACGTCCATGGGAAGGACTACATAGACGGGTCGGGTGGACCGGCTGTGTTTTGCCTTGGCCACGCGCATCCCGAGGTCAACGAAGCCATCAAGCGACAACTCGATCGCGTGGCACATGGGTATCGCTATAATTTCACCAGTGATCCGCTGGAGGAACTGACGGAGATTATTGCTGGCCATTGCGGACCACACTTTCGGAGGATGATCTTCACGACTGGCGGCTCGGAGGCGGTCGAGTCAGCCCTGAAGATTGCGTTGCACTATCATAGCGTGAATGGCGAGCCGTCACGCCGGCGCTTCATAGCACGGCGGCGGTCCTGGCACGGCAACACCCTAGGAGCACTATCGGTATCGGAATTCAAGGAGCGTCGAGATCCGTTCGAGGGCTCCCTCATTCCGGTTTCGCATCTCTCGCCGGTGAATGCATATCGGCCACCGGTCGGCGTGGCGCCGGCCGACGTCGCTCAGTATTGCGCGCAGGAGCTGGAGCGAGAGATCGTCCATCTTGGCTCACGAAATATTGCGGCCTTCATTTTCGAGCCGGTGGTCGGCGCGGCAGGCGGCGTGGTGCCGGCGCCCGCGGGCTATGCGCGTCTCGTGCGCGATGTCTGCGACCGGCACGGCGTCTTGTTGATTGCCGATGAGGTGATGTGCGGTGCCGGTCGTTGCGGCACCTGGCGGGCCCTTGCGTATGACGGCGTCGAGCCGGATGTCATGGCGATTGCGAAAGGACTCGCAGGCGGCTACATCCCGCTCGGCGCCACGATCTATCATGAGAGGGTTTCTGCCGTCCTCGAGGCGAAAGCCGGCGGCCCGATGACCGGCCATACCTTCACCGGCCACACGCTCGCCTGCGCTGCGGGTGTCGCGGTCCAGCGCATCGTGGCCCGGGACCGGCTGCTGCAGCGCGTGGCAACGGACGGTCCGCAATTGATGCAACGACTGCGCGAGCGGCTGGGCGACATCGAATTTTTGGGGGAGGTGCGCGGCCGCGGCTTCTTCATAGGCCTTGAGTTCGTCGCGGATCGCGTGAGCAAGGAGCCGTTTCCGGCGAGTCTGGACTTGCATCATCGGATTCGCATGCGATCGCTTGAGAACGGCCTTATCTGCTATCCGATGGGCGGCAATATCGACGGTATCGCAGGCGATACGGTCATTCTCGCGCCACCCTACAATGTCAGCGCATCGGAACTCGATGAAATTATCGATAAGCTGGAGCGTTCAGTGCGCCAGGCGTTGAAGGATATTTCAGTGGCGTAACTTATGAACCTGCTGACTGCAGCTGATCGAGTGTCCGCAGCAGGTCCCCAAGCCTGCTCATCGGAACCCCATCGCCCTCGCCGCCACACAGGCGATTGATGAAGTCACGAACCTTCGAGTCTGGATGCCGGTTCACCGCGCCTGGGACGCCTCGGGCAGCATATGCCAGTAGTTGCCGACGCGTTGCATCGCCGCGCACGCCGTCCAATGCAGGCACACCTCGTCCTTCCCCGCGCGCCGGTGCCAGACTGCGACGGCACGCTTCCCGCCAGATTCGAGATAGGTCCACAGCCGCCGCTGGTAATCGCGCGGCCGCCACTGATTCGGCAACGTGATTTCCATCGAGCGCCCCACCTTGCATGCTTTCCTGAATCGACGGCGACTCCCGCGGCGCCGCACAGGTAGCGACTCGCGCGATGGTTGCCCCAGGCCGTCGTGCCGCCCCGCCAGGTCCCGCGATCGAAAACTCCAGCAAGCCTATCCAGCGTACTCGTATCGTCATAGTGCTGCATCTTGCTGACCTTGGCGCGATAGCTGCCCTGCGGCAATGGGTCATGGTCGCGATAGGATTGATATTCCGGACCCTGCGTTCCCTGCCTACCCCATACGGCGGGCCAACTTATGATCGGCTCATCATTCTCCTGAAGCGTCAGCTTGCTTCCATCGAACTGCAGAGCGTAGTGCGGATGCGTCCGCTCTTCATAGCGGCGCAGTCGTTCGCGGAACTCGGCATCAGCCCCCGGATCATTTGTGTTGGCCATGTCACCCTCTATGAGTTGGTGATCTGCGTACGACCTCGCGCGTTATGCTTGCTTCTGACGAGCTTTCCTTATCGGCAGTAACTGTCCGTTGCGGATAGTCCATAAAGCGATCGAACATTCTCCATGCGAGATAGGTGCAGATCGCAGCCGCAATCGCCCCAAGCACGATTTCTCGTCGCGGCAGGCCCCGCCATAGCAACACTGCGGCAGAGACAACAGCGAGAGCGTCCAAAGGCGCTCCGTCCAATACGAAAGCCGGCCAGGAGCAGTAAGCCTCGGCGATACCGCAGGCGGATTCCGACCCGGCGAGGCGTTCATATTCCTCCAGCTGGAGAACCAGTATGTCGAGCCAGCCGTACGCATTGACAGCAACGAACAGAGTCAAGAAGGCTCGAACAGTCCAGCCAACAAGGCGATTCCACTTCATCGCAGCCCGCTTCGACCTGCCCGCCACCGGAGGTAAGATCGCTACCGCCGATTGTTCCCGGATACCACTCGCGCATTCCGTTCACTGGGACATTAATTGTGGCCAATCGATGGAGAGCCGTGGCCCATTTCGTGATCATCGCCCAGCACTGCGACGATGACTGGATCATGCCGCCGGCTATAACGAACGTCAAGTGTTTCCCGCTATGCGTGTATCAAACCGTCACGGAAATCGGAAGGCCTTGCGCAACTCGGGGCGCAGCGCCCCACCCGCCGTCCCTCATGCGCGCCTGGAGAGATAGGCCTCGCACAGCTCTCGTAGCCGCGCACAGCCGAAGCTTGGATCATGGCCGGCATGGACGACGGTGACCGGCAGTTCGCGGAGCCGCTTCATCGTCGCGACATAGGCGGGGATGTCCGATCCCGGTAGTTCGTCCAGCAGCGGACCGTCATAGATCGCATCGCCCGAGAACAGGATGCCAGTCTTGAACTCCCACAGGCCGATGCTGCCCGGCGAGTGTCCTGGCAAATGCAGCACCTCGAAGTGCCGATCGCCAATGTCGATGATGTCGCCTTCCTTCACGATGCGCGTCGCCGGCGCCGGCAGCACGCGATAGGAGCCGGGATCATAGTCATCGCCCGGCACGGCGGTGAACAGTTCCGGCGGCACATCGTAGCCGGAGGCGCGAATGCTCTCGAGCAGCGCATCGTCCCTTCCGCCGCCATAGAGGGATGCGCTATGACCCAAAGCTGCCCGCTCTGACTCGGCGCTGTGGATCACGCGATCGTCGAATTCGTGGAACCCGCCGATATGGTCGTAATGGGCGTGCGTGACAACCGTCGTCAGCTTCTTCTCGAACAGATGCTGCGCCGCAGACTTCAAGCTCGCCATGCCAAGACCGGTATCGATCAGCAGATCGCGATCGCGGCCGCGGACATGCCAGATGTTGCAGCGGATCAGCGGAACGACATGCGGCTCCCAGATCAGCGTAATGTCGTCATCGACGCGGCGGAACTCGAACCACTTGTCTGCGATCTGAAAGCCCATCCCGGCCTCTCGACAGCGATTGCCTGCTGGCGAGCTTAGCCAGCTTTACGAGCCAGCACCATCCTTCGGAGGTCGCCAGTATCGGTCGAGCCCGTCGGCAAGCTTGGCGACGCAGCTTGCCCAACCAAGCCTGTGCTTTCGGGCGACGGGATAGATCGCGATGCCCAGCACCGCGACGCGCAGGACGATATCCAGCGTCGCCGGCGCATCCGCCCGCAGTCGCTCCGCCCACGGCACGAAGCGCTTGGCATGGATGAATGCCGCCCGCTCCGGCAGGGACACTTCTTGCCAGCCCTTCGGCGGATCGATCTCGCAAAGACGTGAGACGCGCGCTCGGCCGGCGCGCGTAATCGCCTCATAGACCCACCTGATCTCCCGTGCCGCCCTCACCTGATCGTCATTCAGCCTGCCCTTGCCTTGCAGCAGGTCGATGGGATCGATTGCCGCCGGCCGTGTGGCGGTCTCCGCAGCGGGACCGAGATCGTCGCCTTTGGCTTTTCCGCCGAACATGCGGATCAAGCCCGCTAGATCGCTGATGCGCCGCAGCCGCTCCGCGACCGCTTCGGTAAGTTGGCTGGCCAGCGCCCCATCGCCGCCTGTGCGCTCGGCCAGAGCCTTGCGTCCTTGCAACGCCTCGACCTCGCGCTCCAGCCTTCCCGTCTCGCTCCGCACCCGCGCGACGGCGTCAGGCTTGCGCATGCGAAGGGCGTGCCTCAGTACCGCCAGATGCGCTTGCCACAGTTCAGCCTCTCCGGCTGGCCTCGCGCGTGCCGGTGATGGCATCGCTTTCACCGCTTGCCGTAGAGGTCGTTGGCGATGTTGAGAACGTGTTGCCGGTCCCACGCATCCTTGATCTTGTCCGGCCACAGAATCGCGATGCCCCGCTCCCGCCACACACGCCGGGCCATGGTCTCCAGTTCTTTTGGATCGGCCGGAGGCGCTGCCTCTCTCGATGCCGTTGCCCGCAGGCGACGCTCGATCATGGTTCCTTACCCCCCTTGTGTCCTGGTGACCTCACCAAATTTCACGATCTTGATGATCAGAGGCCGCGTTGCCGGAGTGTCTTCCGCCCCGGCCGCAGATGCTTTGCCGAAGGCCCGATTCAGCAGTTCCTGGGACGCTGCCAGAGCAACACGCTCATCCTCGCTGCGCGACAAGTCTGCAAGCCGCTTCAGCGCCGCCAAGGCAGCGTCGTGCGCCAACAAGCGCAGGTCCGCAGCGTCCGCCGCCTTGCGGCTCCGCTGAGCGCTGCTGCCGGATACCGCAGGCGTGCGAGCGCGTTTCGGTCTCTTGGCCGCCATGCAAACCCCTCCTCAGTCTGAACGTCAGCGACGGCCGGCGATTCGTCCAATTGTGGCCAGGCTGGATTCAGGCCAGACGCCAACGACCTCACGGTCCGCTCCTTTGAAGAAACCTTCCGCTGGCACGTTGGCATCCTCGAAACGGATGCCATCCGGCCAGCGCCCGATCATCCGCGAGACGCCGTTGCGCTCGCGTCTGCGGACCGGCGAAGCATGCGTATGTTCCGTCACGTCGCCACCGCTTTTGCCAGCGCGCGCCGCTTGGCCGCAAGCTCCGCCAACAGACTGGCGTTGATAAGCGGAATGCCACGCTTGGCGGCACCGTTGACGATCCGCGGCCAATAGTGGGCCGGCACGAAATCGCGATGCCGCCACTGTCGGACCAACGTCGGTGAGCAGCCGGCATCTCTTGCAAAAGCGCGGGTGGTTGGCCATCGCGCGATCAGCTCGCGGAAGCCGGTAAGCTGGATGGGGTCTGGCGTGGTGTTGAGCATAGCATGACGATACTCTATGTATCGAACAAAAGCAATACACAAAGCATCGAATTTCCGTTACGATCCGTCTCATGCCCGACCAGATCGGCCCCACCGCATCCCACCGTCTCCGCCACGCAATGCAGCTGCGGGGCGTAGGTTCGGGCGCGGAGCTTGCCCGTCTCACGGACCAGAACGAAGTCACTGTCCGTTCCCACGTCAACGGCACGCGTGATGTCTCCAAGCGGGCCGCCGAAGCCTACAGCCGCGCGCTCAACATCGACGTCGCCTGGCTGCTTTACGGAAATGGTTCGGCCCCGACCGCGCGTGGCACACAGCAGGGCAGCACCGGTCAATCGGAAGAAGCGCCGGAAGAGGATGTCGAGGGGCCATCGAACATCAGCCTCTCTTCGTCTGAAGCGCCGGATTTCCGGTTCCTTGCGAAAGATGTTCCTGTCCTCGGCCAAGCGGAATGCGGGTCCGACGGTGCCTTTACACTGAACGGAGAGACGATCGATTTCGTGCGCCGTCCGCCGGGTCAGCTGAACCGGAAGGGCGTCTATTGCATCTATGCAGCAGGCAGCTCGATGGAGCCGGTCTACGAGGCGGGCGATCTGATCTATGTGGATCCGCACCGCCCGCCACGTGCCGGCCGCGACGTTGTCATTCAGCTGGTGGCCAAGTGCCCGGGCGGCGAGGAGCGCTGTTTCCTGAAGCGTCTGGTGCGTCGCTCTGGCACCAAATGGCGCCTGAAGCAATTCAATCCGGAGAAGGAATTCGTGCTAGACGACAAGGAAGTCCGGACGGTCCATCTCGTCCTGAAGAATCAGGAGCTGCTGGGTTTTTGAGCTCTGTCAACACCAGCCGGCCCGCTTGCCCCCATCGTAGCGCCGCGCCAATCCTGCTATGATCAACTGTTCCGACAGCAACTGCCCATCGACCCAGACGTCCGCATCGATGCGGCCGCCATACTTGTCCCAGGACGGTGAGGTGAACTCGATGCTTCGTGCGGCAGAGATCATCTGACGCGTAAAAAGAGTCGCTCGCTCCGCCAGCTTGCGCTCGCCTGCACATTTGGCGCGGCCACCGCTTTCAGGTGTGTCCACGCTGCGCACGCGCACCGCGACCGGGTTGAGCGGTGGCGGCAGCCCCGGCAGGTTCACCGTCAACGTGTCCCCATCCTTGATCCCGACGACTTGCCATGCGTATCGCATCCGATCTGGCGTTGCGGCCACCGCGGCTGAAATGACGACAGCGAGGACGATGGGTGCAGCGAAAATCCTAGAAATCAACCTGGGAACTCCATTTTATGACCTTCCAATACAAATTGTATTGACGCTCGTCAACTCGTTATGTATCGTTAGGGGACGAAACTGAGAGGACCGATGCATCAGAGCCTCAGCCGATTTCTGCGTGCCGCCACGGACGCGCATTTCGAAGGGCCGATTCCGGCCGCGGAACGCGAACGCATCCGCATCGTGGAAAATGCGGAACGTGCGTTTGAACGTTCCCTCTCGCCGCTGGAGCGCGCTGTCAAGTCGCTGTCCATCGCCTATGCGGATGTTCTGAAGGACAGCGCGCTGGTTGAGGCCAGCCGGCAATTACGGTCGGATTCTGGCCTGGAAGACAGCTCCCGCTATTCGGCGCTTCATCGGCAGCGCGCGGACGTGCTGGCCGAAAGCGCATCCTGGTTGTGCGAAGCGGCGCGCCAGGTCGCGGAACGGGCGCGCGAGTTGGCTGCAGGAGCAAGCGGGAAAGGGAACTAGGCCGCCGATCTACTGAGCCACGCCCAACCGGCGGTTGGCAAACAGCACGTCCTGCCACTGCACCGCCGGCAGGGGTTTGCCATAGCGGTAGCCTTGGCCGAACTGGCAGCCGAGCGTGCGCAGCTTAAATTCGTCCGCCTCGGCCTCGATGCCCTCGGCAATGACCGTCAGGCGCAGGATCTTGGCGATCTGGATGATCGCACCCACCATGCTCTCGCCCGCGAACTCGCCGCTCATGGCAGCGATGAAGGAGCGGTCGATCTTCACGTAGTCGAGCGGCAGCCGCTGCAGCAGGCTGAGCGAGGAGTAGCCGGTCCCGAAATCGTCGAGCGCCATGTGGCAGCCCAGCACCTTCAGCTGCTTCAGCACGTCCTGGCTGCGCGCGACGTCGCGCATGACGGCGCTTTCCGTGATCTCGATATGCAGGCAGCCCGCCGGCACCGGGTGTTCGCTCATTACCATGGTGACGGCTTCCACCAGGTCGGGGCTGTCCAGCTGCCGGCTGGACACGTTTACGGACACGAACAGGTCCTGGGTTGCACCGGCCTCGTGCCACGCCCTGCCCTGGCGCAGCGCCTCGCGCAGCACGAACTTGCCGATGGGCACGATCAGGCCGCTTTCCTCCGCGACCGGAATGAACTCGAGCGGCGAGATTAGGCCACGCGTCGGATGCTCCCATCGCAGCAGCGCCTCGAAACCAGCCAGGCGGTTCGGACCCAGTTCGACGATCGGCTGCCAGAATACGCGCAACTCCTCGCGCCGCAGGGCCTGATGCAGGTCCGCCTCGATCCGCAGGCGATCGCGCGCACGCCGCTGCATGTCCGGGTCGAACACCGCCTCGTGGCCGGCGCCTGACTGCCGCGCCTTGTTGAGCGCCGCCGTCGCGTCCTTGATGATTTCGTCTGCACCGACGTGTTGGCTCGAGCCCTGCGCCATACCGATCGAGAGGGTCAGCATGACGGATTCCTCGCCCAGCGAGATCGGCTCCTCCGCCGCGCTGCGCACGCGCTGCGCCACGCGCACCAGGTCTGTGTCCTCACGCATCACGTCGACCAGGATGCACATGGTGGTGTCGCTCATGACGGTGAGCGTGTCGGTCATCCGGAGGATGCCGATGATGCGCAGCGCGACCACGCGCTGGACGTTGTCGCAGAAGGATTGGCCATAGGCCTCGCGCATGGTCTCATAACGGTCGATCTGCAGCAGGATGATGCCGAAGCTGCTGTTCTTGCGCCGGCGCGTCTTGATGATCGCCTGGTTGATGCGGTCGTACAGCACAATCCGGTTCGGCAGGCCCGTCATCGGGTCCGTCAGCTTGCGCTCGCTGATGTCGGTAAGCGACCCGGCCATGCGGCTGGTGTGGCCATAAGGGTCGCGCTGCGAGGTCCCACGGATCAGGAACCAGCGATAGGATTGGCTCTTGTGGCGCAGCCGACATTCGACTTGGAACGCCAGCGAGATGCCCTCCAGATGGTTGCGCAGCTCGCGCTTGACCGTCTCGGATTCTTCCGGATGCACGAGCGCCAGCCAGTCATCCATGGCGCTGAAACGGTCTTCCGGCTGATAGCCGAGCAATTCGCGCCAGCGGGGCGAGAAATAGACCGTATCATCAGTCAACCGCCAATCCCAGATGCCGTCGCCGGCACCGCGCACCACCAGATCGAAGCGCTGGCGCTGATCGACACCCTCTGCCATGTCCCGCAGGCGTCCCAGCAACGCGCGCACGCGAGCCACAGCCAGCGGCGCGTAGGCCGGCATTTCCAGGCAGTCATCCGTCCCGACTTCGAGCGCGCGCACCATCAGCTCTTCACGCCCCTTGGCCACGAGCATCACAATCGGCAGCGTGGCGGAGTTGAGGCTTTTGCGCAGGCGCGTCACCATGCGCAGCGCCTCATCAACCGGTGAGGCAGCGAACAGCACCAGCAGCGCCCGGCCGCGCTCCTCGATTTGCCCTTCCGCTTCGATGAGGTCGACGACACGCTCCGCCGGCAGTCCGGCCTCGGTCAAGATCGTGAACAATTCTTCAAGCGCAGGCCCTTGGCCGGCGACAATGATCGCGTCGGTCAGGGCCGTGGTCACATCAACGTTCATATTGACAGCTCTTTCGGGAGGCTGCTGGCGCCTGACCCACCCTGACGGTGCCCATAATGGCCCTCGCGACCTTTATATCGAATGTATAGGTTAATCGTTGGGCATTAACCGTTTGTTACTCATCAGCGCTACGGATATCTCGCCGCCCACCCACCTGACTCCGACTGTAGAATCAAAGACGTAAGTCTTCGGCCATGACGTGCCCCGCCGCCTGCATGCACCCTGGCAATTGGAAGGCCCCTGCCTATACTGGCGCCGGGGATGAAGCTCCCAGCTGGTATCGACCGGTGCGGGAGCCTGGTTCGGGGGAGCCTCTGGTCATGAGCGTTGATCAATCCGCAATCGAGCGTACGGCCCGGATTACCGGCCAGGCCCATCAGCCTGTCCACAGGCGAATCCTGGCCGTCGCGCTCCCGGCGATCCTGGCCAATCTGACCTCGGTGCTTCCGGCAATCGTCGATACGGCCTGGGTAGGCACCACGGGGACCAGACTCGACCTCGGCGGCATCGCGCTGGGCAGCACGATCACCGGCTTCATCCTGTGGGCCTTCAGCTTTCTGCGCATCGGGACCGCAGGTTTTGCCGCCCAGGCGTTCGGTGCGCGCGACGAGAGCGAGCAACGTTCGACGCTCCTACGCGCGCTTGGCCTCGCCATCATCTTCGGCTTTGCCCTCATGCTCCTGATGGTGCCGCTGGGCATGCTCGGCTTCGCCATCTTTGACACGGGGTCCGACGCGCTCGATATCGCGGGCCGCTACTATCACATCCGTATGTTCGCGGCGCCTTTCGACCTCGTGCTCTACGTCGTCATCGGCTGGCTCCTGGGGCGGCGGCGGGTGCGCGACATGGTGGCGCTGCAGGTGTTCCTGAACGTGCTGAACATCGCGCTTTGCTATCTCTTCGTCGTTCTGATGGGGCGCGGTGTCGATGGCGCGGCCGCTGCCACCGCCATCTCCATCGGAATAACCTGCGGCGTGGGCCTTATCATTGTGCGCACGCAGTTCCGCGTCCTTTCCCCGCGCGGTGCGGAATCCCGCCTGATCGAATCAGAAAAGCTGCTGGGCCTGATGGCGGTCAATCGCGACATCTTCCTGCGCACCTTCGTCCTGATGACATTCCTCGCCTATCTGGTGCGCGTCGGTGCCGGGATGGGCGACACTATCCTTGCCGCCAATCACATTCTGTTCGGCTTTGTCGCGATCATTGCGCAGGGCCTGGATGGTTTCGCGCAGGCAACGGAAACCTTGACCGGGCAGGCGATCGGCGCGCGCGACCGCCAGCGCCTCGGTCGCGTGGTCTGGGCGGGCAGCTTCTGGGGGCTCTTGTTCGCTCTTCTGGTCGGCTTCGGCCTCTACAAATGGGGGGTGCAGCTGCTTCCCCACTTCACCACCGACGTCGACGTGCTCGAGACAGCACGCGATCATTTCCTATGGATTGCCGCGGCTCCCCTCGTCGCCATCTGGTGCTTCCAGCTCGACGGGATCTATTTCGGCGCCACCCGCGGGGCTGAAATTCGCAACGGCATGATGATCGCGGCCATTTTCGGCCTTGCCGCCAGCCTGCTCCTCCCGCCGTTCTGGGGCAATCAAGGAATCTGGGCGGCGCTCTATGTGTTCTACGTGATGCGTGCGCTGCCTTTGGTGTTCTGGTACAGACGGATCCCACGCGCCTTGGCGCGCTGATACTATGGTCCGGAGAAACTGCAATGCCGAGCTTCGATATCGTTTCCAAGACCGATCTGGCCGAGGTCGAGAACGCCGTCCAAGGTGTGGTGCGTGAGATCGGCACGCGCTTTGACTTCAAGGGCTCGAAGTGCTCGATCGAGCGCAAGGAGGCGCTGATCACCATCCTCGCCGACGACGACATGAAGCTGCGCCAGATGCAGGAACTGCTGCGCGGCTATATGGTCCGACGCAAGCTTGATGCCACTGCCCTTGATTTCAAGGATCCGCAGAAGGCATCTGGCAACGCCTTGCGCCAGGAAGTCGTGGTGAAGCAGGGTATTGACCAGACGCTGGGCAAGCGCATTGTGAAGGAGATCAAGGACAGCAAGATGAAGGTCCAGGTGTCTATCCAGGGGGACGAGCTCAGGGTCAGCGGCAAGAAGAAGGACGACCTGCAGGACGCCATCGCTTTTGTGCGCGGTCTGAAGATCGAGCAGCCGCTCCAATTCGTGAACTTCCGCGACTGAATGCTGAATTTTGGAAATCGTCAATGGCGCAGAAAAAGAACCCGCTCAACCTCAACCCGCTCCAGCTCAAGACTCTCACCTTGTTCCAGGCTTTATCGCAGATGGAGGGCGTTGCCTCTCCGCACGATGATCCGAGCGGCGAGCCCGGCCACATCATGATCTCCCACATGCCGCGGCCGCACGGGGATCATTTCCATCTCGGCTCTTATATCGTGCGGGCCCAAGATGCCTCCGGCCTGTCCAATGAAAGCGTCTGGATCGCTCTGGAACGCAAGAAGCTGATCAAGTCACTGTTCCCGATGGCTTGTGTCCTGACGCCCGCCGGCGGTTCCTACGAAACCGGCATTAAGGATCAGATCCTGCATCAGGGCGGCCACCACTAACGTTCCGAAAACAAAGATACGTCATGTCCGTTGATCTCGACCTCTGCTACATGCCGGCGACCGAGATCGCAGGCTGTATCCGCGCTGGCTCACTAACGGCCGCGCGCGTCGTGGAGAACAGCTTGGCTCGCATCGCGGAGATCAATCCCAAGCTGAACTGCTTCTGCTTCTTCTATCCGGAGGAGGCGCTATCGATTGCCGCGGAACTTGATCGTGAAGCCAAAGCCGGCCAGTTCCGCGGGCCGCTGCACGGCGTGCCCTTCGCCATCAAGGACCTCACACCCACCAAAGGTAAGCGAACCACGCTCGGCTCCTACGCCTACGAGCATTGGGTGCCGGATCATGACGCCCCCATTGTCGAGGCGTTGAAGGCCGCGGGCGGCATCATGGTCGGCAAGACCACCACGCCGGAATTCGCCTATTCCGGCTTCACCGAGAGCCCGCTCTGGGGTATCACGCGTAACCCTTGGAACCCGGCTCTCACGGCTGGCGGCTCATCGGGCGGCGCGGGCGTGGCGGTTGCCACTGGATGCATGCCCATCGCCGAAGGCTCCGATATGGGCGGGTCGGTGCGGATCCCCGCCAGCTTCTGCGGCGTGGTCGGATTGAAGCCGAGCTTCGGCCGCATTCCCTTCACGATCTTGCCGAGCGAGTTCGACCAGCTTTCCCACTTCGGACCGCTGGCGCGAACCATCGCCGATGCCAGCCTGTTCCTCCAGGTGGCGCAAGGGCCGGATGAGCGCGACATCCAATCCCTCACGCAGCCGCAGAACTTCCTCGCGCCCTATGACACCGACCTGCGTGACGTCAGTCTTGGCTTGTGCCTCGACTTAGGGAAGCGCGCCTGGCATCCGGAGGTCGAGGCCGCCGTTCGCGCCGCTGCGAATGCCCTCGCTGAAGCCGGCGCACGGGTCGAAGAGGTGAGCCTGCCGTGGGGCGCCGAGCTCGATCACCTTTGGCTGAAGCATTGGGAGGTTTTCCTCGCGACCTTCTTCGGCCACACTTTGGAGACCCATCGCGCGAAGATGGATCCGAAGGTTGTCTCGTATCTCGATCACGGTCTCGCAGCCTCCGCCGTCGAATTCAAGAGCCTCGAGATTGCGCGTACCGCTGCGTGGCGCAACGATCTGGCGCCGATCCTCTCCCGCCATCATGCCCTGCTCTGTCCAACCATGGCCCAGCCTGCCGTGCCACATGGCGGCACGGATTCGAGCTATTGGAAAGGGGAGCCGGATGGCGCCTATCGCTGCCTTGACGTGACCTCGGTCTTCAGCCTATTCGGCATGTGCCCCGCACTGTCGGTCCCTTGCGGCTGGACGAAGGACAACTTGCCGATGGGATTGCAGATCGTCGCGCGCCGCCACGACGATCGCCTCGCGCTGCGCATCGGCGCAACCGTCGAACAGCGTATGCCCTGGGCGCATCGCCGCCCTCCGGTCTAGATCCTCTTAATGCCCGATCTCGACCTTGTCATTATAGGGGCTGGCGCGGCCGGTATCGCCGCCTCGCGCGCAGCGATCAACGCCGGCCTCACCCACCAAGTCATTGAAGCCTCCCATCGCACCGGCGGCCGCGCCTATACCGAGGATCTTGCGCCAGGTGTGCCGTTCGATCTCGGTTGCCACTGGCTGCATACGTCGGACATCAACCCGCTGGTGCCGGAGGCGGACCGGCTCGGCTTCTTCATCGATCGTGGTTTCGCGTTCTCTGCTCATCTCTGGCTGAACGGCCGGCATGGGACTGCAGCCGAGAGCAGCGCCTACGCCTCCTATTTCGATTGGGCCGAAAGCGGTGCGGGCATTGCCCTCGATCCGCGGGAAGATCGTGATGTTCTGTCGCTGCTCGACACGAGCAGTCCCTACTTCGCCCCCTATGCTCACGTGTTCTCCGTCATCCACGCGGCCGACCCGGATCAGGTGTCCGCCAGAGACGTGATGGCTCAGGTCGCCAATGGCGGTGATTGGCCCGTGCGCGATGGCCTCGGCCGCTTGCTCGCTCGCCTTGGTGCCGACATCCCGGTTTCCCTGAACACGATCGCGGAGGAGATCGATTGGTCGCAGCGCGATCGCGTCCTCGTGCACACAGACCGCGGCAGCGTCACGGCACGTGCCGTGCTCGTCACCGTCTCCATCGGCATCCTGCAATCCGGGCTTATCAAGTTCCGGCCTTCCTTGCCGGCACCGACCCTCTCCGCTATCGACGGCTTCTCTCCTGGCGTGGCCAACCGGGTCGCGCTCTACTTCGACCGCGATGTCTTCGGCGATGCGCCCAACAATTTCACCATTATCGACGGCGATGCCGAGCCGCTCGCCATCTACATCCCGCCTTTCGGCTTCAACTACGTGGTGGGCCAGACGGGCGGCCGCTATGCCAGCCATCTCACCCGCGCCGGGCAGAAGGTGGCAACCGCCTATGTCCTGGACCGCATCGCAGCAGTCTTTGGCGAAGGCATTCGCCGGCACTTCGTCCGCTCGATCGTCTCGGCCTGGGGAGACCGATCCATAGGTATTGGGCGCCTATGCCTCGGTCAGACCCGGCCATTTCGGCGCCCGAGAGGAACTGGCAAGGCCTGTCGAAAACAGGCTGTTCTTCGCAGGCGAGGCGGTCGCCATGCCGATGGTCGCGACCTGTGGCGGCGCCTATCGGAGCGGGGCTGAGGCCATTGGCCGCATCGCCGCCGCGCTCCGATCGGCTTAGGCGTTCCGGCAGGATCGGCCGCCGTTTTGCCGGCCGATCCGCGCATTCCGACGGGACCACCTTCCTTGCCGCCGGTCCCTCGCTCGGCTATGTCACTGCCAGTCAACGAGGGACACTCCATGGCGACTTCCAGCAACCTGCGCACAGGCGGTCAGGTCCTGATCGACGCGCTGAAGATTCACGGCGTCGACACTGTTTTCTGCGTTCCGGGCGAGAGCTACCTGGCTGCGCTCGACGCCCTCCACGATGCCCCTGAGATCAAGCTCATCGTCTGTCGTCAGGAAGGCGGTGCCGCCTACATGGCGGAGGCCTACGGAAAGATGACGGGCCGCCCTGGCATCTGCTTTGTCACCCGCGGTCCCGGCGCCACCAACGCCTCGATCGGCGTTCACTGCGCGTTCCAGGATTCCTCGCCGATGATCCTGTTCATCGGCCAGGTGGCGCGCGATCAGGTCGAGCGCGAAGCCTTCCAGGAGATTGATTTCCGCCGCATGTTCGGCCAGATGGCCAAGTGGGTGGCGGAGATCGACGATGCCGCCCGCGTCCCGGAATATGTCAGCCAGGCCTTCCATCGTGCCGTCAATGGCCGCCCAGGTCCCGTGGTGCTGGCACTGCCGGAGGACATGCTGACCGATCGAGTCGATGTAGCCGACGCTGGCTGCTATCAGCCGGTGCGGCCTTCCCCAAGCGCCGCTCAGTTGGAGGAGCTCCGCGACCGCCTGCGCCAAGCCAGGCGGCCTTTCATGATCCTGGGCGGAGGCGGCTGGTCGGCGGGTGCTGTCGCCGATGTCCGCGCCTTCGCGGAAACTATGAATCTGCCGGTCGGCTGCTCCTTCCGTTGCCAGGATCTGTTCGACAATGTCCACGCGAACTATGCCGGCGATGTCGGAATCGGCATCAACCCCAAGTTGGCTGAACGCGTGAAGACTGCCGATCTGTTGATTGTCGTCGGCGCTCGCCTCGGGGAGATGACGACGTCCGGCTATACGCTGGTGAGCATCCCGGTGCCGCGTCAGGCGCTGGTGCACATCCATCCGAGTGCGGAGGAACTCGGCCGAGTCTATCAGGCTGCCTTGCCCATCAATTCCGGTACAGCCGAGTTTGCCGCCATGGCGAAGGCGCTCGGTCCGCTGCCCGCACGCGCCTGGGACAACGAGACCAAGACGGCTCACGCCGACTACTTGGAATGGTCGACCCCGCCCCAGGTCGAAGGCCCGGTCCAGATGGGCGAGATCATGAACTGGCTGGAGCAGCGCCTGCCCGCCGACGCCATCCTCACGAATGGCGCGGGCAACTATGCGACCTGGATCCACCGCTTTCACCGTTATCGCCAATTCCGGACTCAGCTCGCCCCGACCAACGGCACCATGGGTTATGGTGTGCCCGCTGCAGTCGCCGCCAAGCTGATCGCGCCGGAGCGCATGGTGGTCTCCTTCAACGGCGACGGTTGCTACATGATGAACGGCCAGGAGCTCGCAACCGCCGTGCAGTACAACGCGCCGGTCGTCTTCGTGGTTGTGAACAATGGCAGTTACGGCACCATCCGCATGCACCAGGAGCGCAGCTATCCCGGTCGGGTCTCCGGCACCGATCTCGTCAATCCGGACTTCGTCGCCCTCGCCAAAGCCTATGGCGCGCACGGCGAGTTGGTCGAGCAGACCTCCGGCTTCGCCACTGCCTTTGAGCGCGCGGCAAAGGCCGGCAGGCCTGCCCTCATCGAGATCCGCCTGAGCGCAGAGGTGATCACCCCGCGGCAGACGTTGTCCCAGATCCGCGACGCCGCACTGGCGTCGAAGGCGCGCTCTTGAGCACCGACGGCCGCCTCTCGACGGAACTCTGGGTCCAGGCCCATCTACGACGCTGCAACGCGGAAGGCACGTTTGCCGCCGTGCTGCGCAAAGGCGATCAATGGGGCGGCGCAGTGATCGTGAAGCTCAATCTCCTGGACGGGAGCTTCAAAGTCCTGAGCCAAACGCGTGATATGGACGGTCGCGTCGCCTGGCTCGCCGCCCAGCAAGGCGCCCTGCTCACGGAGGGGGACGCAACCGCCTATATCGAGCGTCAGGTCAAACGCGATCCGGATCTGTGGGTCATCGAGGTCGAGGACAAACAGGGCCGCAACCCTTTCGAGGGAAAAGTCGTTTGACCCCGCCGACAATTTCGATGGTAATCTGCTGATGGTGAGATGGAATCTCACCGATTTGCGCGGTTGATCAATACTCGAATGGGTACCTCGTTGAGCGGTTTGCTGGCCCGTTTGCACGTTCCTGCCTGGCTCAAGTCGCGTGCCACGAACGCCGAAGACGTCATCCGCGGCTCCGGACTATTCGATACGCCATGGTACCTAGAAGCCTATCCCGATGTAGCAGCGCGCAAAGTCGATCCACTGCGCCATTACATCCGCTATGGAGCGCGAGAGGGGCGCGACCCCAATCGCCTCTTCAGTTCCAGCTGGTATCTAGCCAGCAATCCCGATGTGGCGAAGGCCGAGCTCAACCCGCTGCTGCACTTCATCCTATGTGGTGCCAAGGAAGGTCGTAGTCCTGGCCCGCTGTTCGATACCAAATGGTATCTGGATGCCAATCCTGACGTAGCAGCCGCAGGCATCAATCCTCTGCTGCATTTCCTGCGTCACGGTGCGAGCGAGGGGCGTCGCCCGAATAGCGCGATCGATTCCGGCACCTCGTTCGCTCCATCTGCCCAGATCGCGTCGCCGCACAGTAGGAGCGCGCAGCATAAGAGCTTCGATCACGAAGCGGCACGCACGTTTGCGGCAGCGATTCGAGCTAGCAACGGTCATGCCACCTTGCTGCGCGAACGGCCGTTGATCTCGATCGTACTTCCGACGAGAGATCGAGCCGAGCTTCTGCCGAGGGCGATCGAGAGCATCAAGGCACAAACCTACGATCAATGGGAACTCTTGATCGTCGATGACGGCAGCATCGACGCAACCCAGTCGGTGGTTGAGGCCTTTCTCGCTGATCCGCGTATCCGCTTGCTGCAAACGAGCGGAAGGGGCGTGGCTGCCGCGCGCAACCACGCGATGTCACAGGCGAAGGGGCAGTTTTTCGCCTATCTGGACAGCGACAATAGCTGGCGGCCCGACTTCCTCGAGATTGCCGCCGCCTACCTTCTCGAACGGAATCTCGACCTCGTCTATTCTGCTCTGGAAACGAACGATGGCTGGCACGCGCGCTATGTAGGCGCGGAGTACGAGTACACGGCGCTCAGCCACCGCAACTTCATCGACATCAACGTCGTCCTGCATCGTCGGGATCTCTATGACAGGCGCGGCGGATGCGATGAGGGCCTGAAGCGCATGTCCGATTGGGATTTGATCTTGCGCTATGCGAAGGACTCGCGGGTCGCCTACGTCCCATTCATCGGCTGCGTGTATGATGGGCGCCTGACACGCTCCGACCGCATCACGGTCTCGGAGCCGGTAAGCTGGATCTACGTCGTATTGGGCAAGCACCATCTTGACTGGTCCCGGCTGCAATCCGGCCTCGGCACCCGCGATCAGGACCTGGTCTCGGTTGTCATTCCGGTCCATGGCCAGCCGGAGCTGACCGCCGCTTGCCTCTCCTCCCTGTTCGATACCGAAGCTGGCTGCAGGTTCGAGCTGGTGTTGGTCGACAATGGGAGCGATTCCGCGACAGCCACCCTGCTCGACCAATGCGTTGCGGCTCATTCGAATGCACGACTGGTGCGCAACTGGGAGAACCTGAACTTCGCTCTGGGCTGCAATTTCGGCTTTGCCGCGACCCGCGGCAGCATTGTCGTGTTCCTGAACAACGACACGCGTGTGCGCCCCGGCTGGCTGCGTGCGCTTGTCGCGCCCCTCGCCGAGCCGGCGGTCGGCGCGGTGCAGCCCAAGCTGCTTTTTCCCGATGGCACGATCCAGACCTTCGGCACGGTGCTGGGCGAGCAAGGCTCTATCCCCTACGAACTCTATCGCAGCCTTCCTGGCGATGCACCGCACGTCAACGAGCCGCGGACGCTCGACATGATCAGTGGCGCGTGCCTTGCTATCCGGGCCACTGATTTTGCGGCGCTCCACGGCTTCGATCCGATGTTCATCAATGGGCAGGAAGACAGCGACCTGTGCCTGCGGCTGAAGACGCAGTTGGGCAAGACGTGCCGTGTGGAGCCCTCCTCAATCGTCATCCATCACGAAGGCGGCACGCCGGGCCGCGGCCGCTTCGCCTACAGCAACCGTCGCACCTTCGCCGAGCGTTGGAAGAGTTACCTGAGGCCGAATGACACCGAGATCTACAGCCACGACGGCTATCGCACACAACAGTACGCGCCGGACGTGCCGGAGTGGGCGCCCGCAGGGCTGGCTTCGTATCGACCAGTCCTGGAATGCATCGCGGAGGATGGTGCGGCAGCTGCCCTCTCCGTACACGCGGCCACCGCGGCGCAGCCGTCGTTCACCATCAAGATCGCCTGCCCTAGCGAAGCGGTACGCGATGAGTGGGGTGACTATCATTTTGCGCGTAGCCTCGCAGAGGCGCTGCAGCGCCTTGGCTGCCGATGCCGGATCGACTTCCACCGATCATGGAACGAGCCCGACACGGAGAGCGAGATTGACCTGGTATTGCGCGGCTTGGAGCGGTTTGCTCCAAAGCCAGACCGACCCTCGATCATGTGGGCGATTAGCCATCCCGTCCTCGTTGCACCGGAGGAGATTTCGGCTTACGGCCAAGTCTTCGTCGCATCGGATCGCCTTGCGCGCCAATGGACCGCGGAATCGGGAATTCGTGTGGAGCCGCTGATGCAGTGCACCGACAAAAACCTGTTCTTTCCCGATCCGTCCGACACCCCGAGGAGCCGAGACATTCTGTTCGTCGGCAACTCGCGCAACGTCTTCCGTCCCGCCGTTCGCGCCGCGATCGAGGCCGGCTTGACTCCAGTGGTCTATGGAACGCGGTGGGAAGCGCTCATTGATGCGCGCCATATCAAGGGAGCCCTGATCCCGAACTCGATGGTCGCGGACCTTTACCGAAAGGCGGGCGTCGTGCTCAACGATCATTGGCCTGACATGCAGCGGGCCGCGATTCTTTCCAATCGTGTGTTCGATGTCCTTGCCTGCGGAGTGCCCATCATCTCCGATCAGATCGCCGACCTGCCCGCCGGCTTCTCTGAAGCCATCATCTCCTTTGGTCCGCACCAGCCGATCGATCGCGCCATCGCGCAGGCATTGAACGAAGGCCCTGCGCAGCGGGCGGCTCGACGCACCTTTGCGGAGATCGTCCACCGCGAGCACAGCTTCGACCGCCGCGCCGCCGTCATCCTGGAAAGCGCCATGGCGCTCCTGGCAAGGCGCGAGCCGACCGCCGCTTCGGTTTCTTGATCATCACGCGGCGGCGATCGCTTCGATCTCGACCAGCCAACCGTCCTCCAGCAGCGCCGCAGCAATAACTGTTGTCGCAACGCGATGATCGCCCAGCGCTGCCGCACGCGCCTTCATGTTGGCTTCTCGATAGGATCGGTCGGCCAGATAGCAGGTGACCTTCACCAGGTTGCGCACGCTCATCCCTGCCTCCGCGAGGATTGCGCTGATATTGCGCCAAGCCAGCGCACATTGCGCTTCGATCCCGTCCGGTGCTCTGCCGTCCTTGTCCAATCCCATGGTGCCCGTGATGAACAGGAGCCGGCGCGCTTCCACCACCTCGAGGCCGTGGGTATAGGGCCCGACCGGCGCGAATATCGTCGATGGATCATGCGTTTTCATTTGCATCGCATCACTCCTCGGTATCCGCGAAGGCTTGCTCTAGCACTTGCATCAGGTGATCGGCATTGGCCTTGTTGAAAATGAGGGCCGGCCTCAGCTTGATCACATTGTCGAAGGGACCATCCGTCCCCATCAGCACGCCCAGCTCGCGGCAGCGTTCCACGACGCGCCCGGCGCGCTCCGTCGCCGGCTCCTTGCTTCTGCGGTCTGTCACCAGATCGATGCCGAGCATCAGGCCCAACCCCCGCACGTCGCCGATCACCGCGTATTTTTCCATTAGCGCACGCATGCGCGTCAGCAAGTCACCGCCAATCGCGGATGCATTCCTGAGCAACCCATCACGTGCGATGATCTCCAGCACTTTCAGCCCGACTGCGCAGGAGACCGGATTGCCGCCGAACGTGTTGAAATACTCCATGCCGTTGGCGAAGCTCTCTGCGATCTCCTCGGTCGTCACCAGGGCCGACATCGGATGGCCGTTTCCGATCGGCTTGCCCATGGTGATGATGTCGGGCGTCGCATCCTGGGTCTCGAACGCCCATAGATGGCTACCCACTCGCCCGAATCCGATCTGCACCTCGTCCGCGATCACCACGGCCCCGGCCGCCCGCGCCGCCTCGTGAGCCGCTTTCAGGTAGCCATCGGGCAGCACGATCTGACCGGCCGAACTCGGCAACGATTCGGCAATGAAGGCGGCGATACCCCTGCCCTCCTTTGCCAGCGTCGACGCGATCTCCGCGACCGGCTGGGCATAGCGCCTCCCGATTTCCGCCTTGGGCCAATCCTCCGGCGCGCGATAGGCATCGGGCAACGGCGCTTCCCAGGTGGTTCCGGGCCGTCCCCTGCCGCCCTTGCGTTTGTATTTGTAGGGACTGATGTCGATCAGCGCATGGGTATGGCCATGATACGCCCAGTCGAGCGTGATCACATCCTTCGCCCTTGCATGGGTGCGGGCCATGCGCAACGCCAGATCATTGGCTTCGCTGCCGGTGCAGCAGAAGGCCGCCACTTTGAGCTTCGCCGGCAGGGTCGCGGTCAACGCTTCGGCATAGGCAATGACATTGTCATGCAGATAGCGCGTATTGGTATTGAGGATCGCCGCTTGCCGCGCCATCGTCTCGATGATCTCAGGGTTGCTGTGGCCGAGCTGTGCAACATTGTTGTAGCAGTCGAGATAGGCACGTCCCGTCTCATCGATCAGCCATACGCCCTCGCCGCGCACGATCTTCAACGGTCTGCGATAAGAGATGCTGAGATTGCGGATCAGCTTGCTCTTGCGTGCTTTCAGCAGCACCTCTTTCGGCTTGCCGTCGGCACGCAGCGTCTCTGTCGACAATCCCGCGAAGTGCACCGGATCAGGGAACAGCTCCTCCCAGACAGCACGGTAGCCCCCCTCGCCGGCACCGATGATGTCGGCGGCACGTGCAGGCTCATAGGTGATGAGTTGAATGTGCACATGCGGCTGCCAGTTCCCGTTCTCGCGCGGCGCGCCGAGCTGGCCGATGACATCCCCTGCCTTCAGCCGCTCGCCGAGCTGGCGGTCGTGCACTGTCTGCGCCGACAGGTGACCCCACAAGCTATGGAAGATGAGGCCATCCGCGTCGTGCCTCAGCAGCACGGCGTGCCCGTAGTCAAGCGGCAGATCCGTTTCGAACAGGTCCACCACGGTGCCATCCAACGGTGTCCGGACATTGGAACCCGCCGGCGCGAACAGATCGAGCCCCAGATGCAGAGATCGTCGCTGGTCCGGCGCGAACACAGAGCGGAAGGAGTCGGAGGAATAGACCGGCCGCTCCTCGCACCAGGGACCGATGCCGAGCTCGATGCCATCCTTCTCGGCAATTTCGCGCCACAGCCGCTCCGCCTCATCCGGCTGGCGGGCCGCCGAAGCCTTGGCAATCGGGTGTGACGGATCGCCGAATGGAACCTTGGCCTTGCTGAGCAGAGCCGGCGCCTTGTCGAGCACAGGCCGCAGCCGCGCCGGGTTGTTGGCGATCCACTGGACGACCGCCCTGGCACCCGGCGCCGCCTCGAAACCGCAAGCATGCCGCAGAATGCCGGTGGCCAGCGCCGAATCCATCGCCCGCAGCCGTTCCAGCATTGCCCAAGCCGGCGCTTCGCTGACACTGAGATAGGCGTTATCCTTCACGCGCTCCCGCCGAGACGCCGAGATGGTCACGCTCGTAACCAGCCGCATCGCGATCAGGTCGAACAGCAGATCCAGCTCTTCGGACTGCAAGGGGTAGACGCGGTGGTATGCGGCCGCGATTCTGCCAGCAACATCGATCGGCGCCGCTTCGCCCAGGATGGCATAGGCGCAGGCCACCGCCAGCTCACCGATCGTCGCGCTGTGGATCGCGTCGCCAAAATCGATCAGGCCGGTGATTTCTTGCCCGATCGGCCCGTCGACCAGGAGATTGTTGTCGTTGGCATCGCCATGGATGACCTGCGCCCGCAAACGCGCCAGAGAAGATGCGACCTCGTTCTCGAAGCGCCCCAGGAAGTGCTCAAGGATGGCCCGCTGCGCCGGATCGTTGATGAATTCGAGCCGCGCCCGCGACCGCCCAGCCTGCTTGATATCCCAGTCGAAGAGCCGGTGCCCACCTGCATGTCCGAAGCCTTGCAGCGCGCGATCCAGCCTCCCCAGGATTTCACCCAGGCTGTCATGGAGATCGACGGTCTTGCGGCAGCTGGAGAAGAGCTGCCCGGGCAGCCAGCTCACCAGCCTGACGAAATGCTCCGCCCCGCCTCGCTGCCTCGTCTTGCCCAGATCCTCGCCCGCGAGCGTTGGCCGCAGGTGGGGCAAAGGCAGGGCCGGATCGACCGCCTGCACATGGCGTAATAGCGCCGCCTGGAACGCCAGCGCCTGGCTGTCCTCCGCTTCATTGGCGACCTTCAGCACCCAGTTCGTCCCGTCGGCTTCGCTCAGACGGAAGTTCTGATCCCGCTCGCTGTCGAGTGGAGTGAGGCTGCCCGTGAGGCCATAGAGCTCGCGCGCTATGCCAGCGACCTCATCCGGCGTGAAGGCGGGCGGCAGTGTCGTCAGGACCGACATGGAACTCTCCCCAAAGCCCGGTGTGGGTATCCAACCCATTGACCCGGCGCCCAATTTGCTGAGGATGGAGGCCGGAAAGCAACCGCCCTTTTGGCTTCCGTGACCGCCACTTTGACCAGACATTCCGCCTGATGCGTCCGCTCGACGGCAAGGACCGGCAGATCCTGGAACTGCTGCGGGCCGACGCCCGTCTGCCGTTGAAGAGCCTGGCTGCCAAGATCGGCCTCGCCCGCTCGACGCTGCGCGATCGGCTTTCGCGGCTGGAGGCGGATGGCATCATCCGTGGTTATCATGCCGACATCGCCGACGGCACGCCGAGCGTTTTGGCCTATCTCTTCATCCGCCTCAAGAGCACGCCCGCCCCAGGACTGGTCGCTCTTCTGCGGCAGATGCCGGAAGTGAGATCCTGCACGTCGCTGACCGGCGATATCGACCTGCTGGTGGAGATCGCCGCGCCTACGACCGATCGCGTGAACGCGCTGCGTGACCGCATCTCCTCTCACGAGACTGTAGCCGACCTGACGACATCGGTCGTTCTCGACAGGAACATCTGAGCGACTCGGCTGCGCCGGATTGCCCCGCGCGGAGTCGCTGGTTACAGTTTCCGGGTAATGCGCTGCGACTCGCCAGCGTATCGGGAAGCCTGGGACGACGGCGTTAGGGGGAGATGCGCCCATGATCCTGCCGCCCAACCATCTGGCGCTTGCCGGCTATATGCGCCCGCCAGTCATGGCGATCGGCGATTCGATGTCTAATGGCGTACGGTCGTTGACCATCCGTGACGAACTGGCGGCCCTGTCACCGGTGCAGCAATTCGCTGAGGCAGTCGGGCTTCCCATCCGACGGCCAGTCTACCCTCGAGAGGTCCTGTTCGATCTGGAGGAGATGGCGCGGAAAGGCATCATCTCCCTGTTCTCGCTGCAGTCCACCGTGCTGAAGAATGGCAAGGCGTGGCTGACGGGGAAGCCAAAGGCAAAGCCCCTCTTCCACGACAACCTGTCCTGCGCCGGAGCGGACTGGTCCGACATGTTCGAACGCCGCGGCGCCGAGGCCCGCGCGGAGGCTCAGGCCGCCTATGCGCAGCTTCAGGCTTCCGACAATCTCGACCTTGGCGCAGTGGCGCGCCTGTGGTTCAGCATCAACGATGCCTTCCTGCTCGACCCGAATGCCGGCAGCGCCTTTGCGGAGACATCGCAGCTGTCGCAACTGGAGCAGGTCGCATCTCGTCTTCCAGAGCGGCTGCTGGTCAATATTGGCGCCAATGAAGGGCTGTTCCGCTTCGGCATGCTCGGTGCGTATGACAGCACCGACTTCGAGTTCGCCACCTGTGCCGGTGCGCATGAGATCGTCAGGCAGGCAGGGCGTCTCGGCCAGTTCCTCGCAGCGCACCTGCGCAACGATCTGAAATTCGTCTACTTCAACACGCTGATCCGCCCGCGCGCGGTGCCAAATCTCGCGCCCTATCAAGACCAGGCCTTCATCGCGAATGCCACGCGCAAGGCCTTGGCCGGGAAATACTACAGCGAGTATTCGACCAAGGTGGCCTTGCGCGCGCCAATCACGCCCAAGGCCATGAAGGCATACGACCAGGTCATCAAGGCGACGAACGATGCGGCCGTTGCGGCGATCCAGGCGGAATTGTCCGGCACGCCGATCAAGCTGGTCACCGTCGACCTCTATGGCGGCATCGAGCAGTATGATTCGAAGCACTATGGCGACAGCCGCTCGATCGAGGTCAAGAAGGCCGGGAAGCTGGTGAAGCGCATTACCAACCTGCCGTTCGCTTCCTCGCTGCTCAAGTTCCAGGGCGGCATCGCTGGGCTCGACAACATGCATCCCTCGGCAATCGGCTATGCCGCCATCGCCAACGAGATGATCAAGGCCTACAACGCCGCCGAAGGCGCGAATGCCGCACTCATCGATCTCCCCAGCGTCTACCGCAAGGACAGCCTGCTCAGATCTCCGCCGAAGTCATGGGAGCCGCTGAACAGCCTAGTCTCGACCCTGGTACCATTCTTTATGTAGGCGGGGCGGCCTTGGGCTCAGCGGGATTGATCCCGACGCAGTTCGTCAGCCTTCTTACCGTCCTCTGCATCTAGTGGTAATGCAACTGAGATTGGATTGTGCTATCTGCCGCCCAAGCGCCGGCCGGAGGTCTCGTTAAGCAGACCTACGGCTGGCTACGATCAACCATCGCCAGGTTTTGACACATGGGCAATCTTATGCGCCGCCTTAATCGGCTGCGGCAGCGCGGGGCACAGGCCGTCTACACGGAATTGCGGCCAAACTGGCATCTCCTCAAGGAAACCTTGCATTCAGCTTTTCGAGATCGCTTCCTGATGCTGGACTCGCCAGAAAAGAGGGCTGTCGTAATTGGATCATCAGAAGAATTGGCGCACTGCTTAGGCATCCGCAGAGCGCACCTGCGGCTGTTGGATTTCCCGCAATTCACCATGGAGAACTTGGCACTGCTGAGCGACAGTTGCGACTTCCTAATAGCTGACAGAGTGCTGCATCGCTGCGAGAACATCAGGGACGCGGCGCGTGAGACACTGCGCGTCTTACGTCCAGGTGGTTGGTTCGTTCACACCACATCCATCTTGGATCAGACTATAGGTGTGCCGTTCCAGCCAGCCCGTTTCCGGCCACGCAGCCTCAGCCACCTGTTCGGCGGCGCAACCGAAATTTCCACAGGACCATCTACGGCCAGTTTCTCCCTGGCGTCATGGATAGTTGGTCGCAAGGCAACGGACGCTCCGACGACTGCTCCCACCGTTGCTACGCGCAAGGCAAGACGTAGGTGGTATGCTCCGCCAGCGCGCTTGCCATCGACCCGATTTGGCGTCGTAGCGATGGCACGGAATGAAGCGCCCTATCTGCTAGAGTGGATTGCTCATTATCGCCTGCTTGGCTTCAGCAGTATCACAATCTACGACAATGAAAGTAACGATGCATCTTGGCGCATCTTGGCCCCTCTTGCAAAAGCAGGCATCATCAACGCGATCCATTGGCGCAATCCGCCCGGACAAAATAAGCAGCGGAGTGCATACAACGACGCTCGTGTAAGGCTGTGCAACTCACTGGATTGGTGCCTTTTCGTGGACCTTGATGAGTTCTTGGTTCTGAAGGAGGGCGCTACGCTGGAAGATCTCCGGCCTCAAGATCCCTCAGTGAGCGCGGTTGCTATTCCTTGGCGCATATTCGGCTCCTCTGGTCAACGTCATAGGGGCACCGAATTGACTATCGAACGATTTCAACTGGCTGCAGCAAAGAATGGACATGCTCCCAAATCAATGGTTCGGCTTCGTGACGTACAGTGGATGAAGATCCACTGGCCAATTTTGTCGAATGGCCGGATGATCGATATCTCTGGCAAGGAGTTTGACCCTAACAAGAGGACTCCAAACACGTTTGACGACGTTGATGGCATTGCTCGAATTCATCACTACTTTGGACGTTCCTGGGAAGAATTCGAATGCAAGCGCGCTCGAGGAAGAGGCGGATCAAAGAGGATACGCCCCGCCAGCATTTTTGACGAGTTGGACCTGAACGAAATGGTAGTAAACGATGCGTCCAGGTATGTAGAGGCAACCAAGAAAGATGTTCAGCGACTCCTCAGGATCGTTAAGGGATAATCACTGGAATACGTCCTGCAAATAGTGCACCCGAAGCACGGTGGGATGCTCCCGTCTGCCACCTGACATCCAGTATTGATGTCGGTGGATACTAAAGCCACCCCGCCTTCTTAAAGCGCCAGTACAGCACGACGCAAATGATCGCGATGACTCCAATCACGACGAAGTAGCCGTAGCGCCAGGTCAGCTCCGGCATGAACTCGAAGTTCATGCCGTAGATGCCGGCAATCGCGGTCGGCACGGCCAGCATGGCGGCCCAGGCGGCGAGCATCCGCATCACCTCGTTCTGACGCACGCTGGACAGCAGCATCTTGGTTTCCACCACCGTCTTCACGCCTTCGCGCAGCTGCTCGATCCGGTCCAGCAGGACCACGCAATGGTCATAGACATCGCGGAAATACGGGTGCGAGTGTGGGTCGATGACCGGAACGTCGAAACGCTGGAGGCGTTGGCAAATGTCCGGCAGCGGCGCAACGGCGTGGCGCAGTTCGGTCAGCTCGCGCCGCACGGTCGAGATTTCGGCAAGCTCGTCACGATTGGTGACCCGGCTAAAGATGGATTCCTCCAGCTCCTCGATGCGCTCCTCCAGCCCATCGACCGCAGGGAAATAATTGTCGACGATGAAATCTATCAGCGCATAGAGGATGAAGTCCTCGCCCTGCCGCAACATGTTGGGAGAACCTTCGCAGCGCGCCCGCACTGCAGCGTACGACCGAGACGGTCCATGCCGCACGGTGATGACGTAACCTCGCCCAACGAACATGCAGGTCTCGCCCATCGCGAACTCGTCTCCGACCTGCTGGAATGTCTTCATAGCGAGAAACAGGGTATCGCCGTAGATCTCGATCTTCGGCCGTTGATGCGCCTTGTAGGCGTCCTCGATCGCAAGCTCGTGCAGCTTGAACTCGCGCTGCAGCTCGCTGAGCAGTTCCTGGCTCGGCTCGTGAAGCCCGATCCAGATCACGCGCCCGGGCTGGACCTTCATGTCCTCCGGTTTGCTGATATCCAGATCCCGGACCTTGAGACCACCCTCGTAAATGGCGCAATTGATGACTGGACCCATCGCCGGCTTCCCGAAACCGCAGATTCTCGCTGCTGACGTGCTTTCATCCCCGGTCCAGCCTTAATGCAAGCGGGCGCCGGAGACAAGCGATGGCCAGCTTGGTCGCGGGCGTGCGCAAGCGTCCCTAGGATGTAGCCGGACCGTGCTGATCCTTCTCCAAGGCCGATATGATCTCGCGATAGGACTGGCCAGCGCCGGCCATCCTGATGACCGCCAGGGCTCGGCCCACTGCGTCGCCTGGCAAGGCGGCGTCAGCGAAGAAGGCCTCGAGCTTGCTCCGATCGTAGAGTTCCTGCCTGACATCCTCCACGAAGCGACGCCAATCTCCGGTCTCCTCCAGGCGCGGCAGGGGATGATAGTTGTGTGCTTCAATTCCGTAGGTCACGAGTGCCACCGGCAGGCCATAGCGCGCCGCATCGAGCGCGATTGTAGATGGCGTTGTGATTACCGCCGATGCGTGGGCGAGGAAGGCATCCGCCGTGAAGCGTCGCCATTGCGCCGCCTTGGGATCTGCAATGATGATATTCGGCGGCAAGGGAATTGCCGCTGTACTGCCGCGAGTGAACCACTGCCCGCCCATGTGCGGCTTCACCAGGAAGATCTCGTTCGGTAGGGCTTCGGCCATTGCAGCCAGATCGTTCACGAACCGCTTTCGATAACCATCGTCATATCTGCGCCAATGCAGATTCTCGAATACCGCGACGAACGGTCGGTCGGCCATTGGAAAGCTCGGAAAGTCGGCCCGGCAAAAGACGCGCTTCGGACAGCCGACCGGAACGGCTTTTGCCCTGAGTTCGGCGCCGGCGGCATGGGACAGCCGTTGCGGACCGCCCCAGGTCAGAACCAGATCGCCTCGGAATGCCTTCGACGAACCCTGCGGTCCGTAGGTCATGCCGCGATTATCCAGTCCGTGCTGCAAGCTGAGGACCCGCACGCCTGCAGCCTGGCTGGCTGCGACGAAGCTTCTCGCAAAGCGTGCACCGAAGGCAGTCCCCTCTGACGCGGTGATCGCCACATCCGCCGCGAACCGTCCCGACGTGATGCGCCCGCGGAGGAGATCTGTGCCATGCCAGAACTCTATCTTGCCGCCATTGGCGCATATCGCCCGGAGCCGCCGCGAAACCGGCACGGCTATCTTCGAAAGAACGGCGATGCGCACTTCAATTTGTGAGTCGGTGCTGGCTGCCTCGGCGATCGGAACGATGAGGTCGATGTCCTGAAACTGCTGGAGCAACAGCAGGACCTTCAACCTTCTATCGACCCGAACGGCCACTTCACTTGTCGTCAGTCGAGCCGCGGGGCCTTGAGAACCTTTGATGGCTCGCCGCCATGCAGCCTCGACTGACCCTGCCTCCTGCATTCTGATGGCGGGCAGCGCGTCGCGATCCTTCGCACTGGGCACCGCCCTCTTCGCGGTCAGAGCATTCCGCATTTCCGGCAGCATCGCGTCGCCGATTATCCCAGCCACAACGGGAACGCCGAGCGCCGCTGCCAAGCGCGCACGCGCAGTCGATCGCGCCAAGCTCTTTGGATCGCCCCCGCTCGGAAGTAGGCAGAGGTCGGACTTCTCCAGGAACTGGCGTGCACGGCGCGGTGAGTAGCGATGGAACGCGATCGGGATGGGCAAAGACTTGAGCAACCGCCGCCCTGAGTCGAGCGCTCCTCCGACAATCTCGAGCCGTAACGGAAGTTCCTCCGCAAGGTCCACGAGGTCGCCTGCCGCCAGCAGTAGTTCTGCTATGCCCCCCTCGCTGTTCGGCTGATCCGAAGTGCCGAACCACACGATGCGCTTACGCGTCGCATGCGATATCCTATCGGCAGGCCATTTCCTGCGCAACTTGGCGAGGGCATCACGTATCCAATGGTTGCCCCGATTCGCCAGCATGTGCACGGCTGCGGCAGGATGAAGGCGCAATGCCGCAAGGAGGTCGTCTTGGATATCAATAGGGTCCGGCACGATGACCACAGGCTTCACGCCGAAGGAGTGCGCAACTTCGCGAGCCAGCACCTCATTGGCTGCCGTGATTGAGCTGGCCAACCCCAAAAGTTCCAGGAACTGACCGCATCGCATCTGCCCTGTCAGCTCATTTAACAGCTCGGCGCTGCCGATATCGACGATCACTGGCACTTTGGCATCTGCCGCCCGCTGCGCCGCACAAAGGGCGTGGTGGGACGCGTCGCCCGTCAGGACAACGCATTGTGCTGTGTTCAGAAGCCGCGGTTGAATGTCACCCGCGACAAGCTTTGCCGCCAGCCCAGCGCGCCGCAGCAGGCAAGCGGGCAGCCAGGCACGGGACCGCACTCGCGGCTTGTCGAGATCGAGCGTTTCGACATGAAACAGAATCATCCGAGCCGTGCCAGGCGCCGCCTCAATTCGTCAGGCGTAATCAAGAGGACAACTGAACCGTTCGGTGACAGTCGCGAGCCACATCAAGGCTGAACTTGCGAAAAACTCGCTCGGGCGATGGGTTCACCGCTTTCCGCGTCTGCCACTTGGGCTGCATCTGTCGAATAGCCGTAGCACCGAAAATCCTCCGCATAGAGCCTCGCCACTCTCCGCCGTAGGTCGTCATCATAGAACGCATTCGTCGGCGGCAATCCGTCGCGAGAGAATTGCGTGAGGTCCGCTGCCGGCCCATGCTGAGAGACGCGTTGTGTGTGATGCTCGGAAGCGAAGACTTGGTCAGTAAGGTCGGTGGCCGGCAGGCCGACAGAACGTTCCAGATCGTTCAGAGCCTTCTCCAGGCCTTGCTCGATCTTGATGATCTGGCGCGGCCTGACTCGGAACAGCGGGCGGCGCTCGACCGGCGTGACTTGCACGCGATGATGGGGATTGCATGTCCGCAGATTGATACGCTCGAGAAACGTCACGAACTCACGGAAGGAAAAGCGATGCTGGCGATTGAGGGGGCGCTGCACAACCTCGGAAACCGCGCCGTCCTCATAGCCCATGCGGTAAGCGTGAATGTAAGAGCTCACGGTCCGCTCGAACGGGTTACGCACAACCTTAACGACGGCGAGCTTTCCATGCCCGAAATCCTCCAACCGAGAGAGGTAGCGTTCGGACTTCTGGTATTGGCGCAGACGGTATCTGTGAACCCACCTGCCGTGAGCCAGTGATTCAGCAAGCAGTCCATTGTGCAGGAACACCCACTTCATGACGGTGGTGCAGGCTGCTTTGTTCGACCACATGATTGCCAGATTCGCTGATTCCACGAACGCCACGTGCGAGCGTCGCAGCTCCCGGTAGGTCGGCGGCAGAAAGTGTTTTAATCTCATTTGTTTAGATGCCCTGGATCCGCCGGTTCGCTGTCCTTGCGTGGTCGGAATGGTGATGGTTGACGACGATGCTCTTGTTGCCGGTCGGAGCCCGCCTGTCAATTGGACGAAAAAGCTACGCGCGCTGAGCGGTGATCCTCATATCGATGAGACCTATACAATCGCCGGCGGATTGGCTACGCTTGCCACCGAAAATCATAAAATAACAAGCACTTGACGCATTTGTATCGCGTTGTCGAACCAGGCATGGGCGCCTTGCGACGGATGGGTGTGGGATGGACTTGCTGAGTGCCAGGTCGGCAGACGCGGCGGCCAGCGACGGGCAATTGCTGGCGCGCATCGCGCGCGGCGACAAGGACGCCGTAACGGCGCTCTACCGCCGGCTGGAGCGACCGCTCTTTGCGTTCCTCGTGAAGACGCTGCGAGACCGGGAGGCTGCGGCTGATGTGCTGAACGAAACCATGCTCGATGTCTGGCGCCAAGCCGGCCGCTTCGAAGGCAAATCGTCAGTCGCCACCTGGATCTACAGCATTGCCCATCACAAGGCGATCAGCTGGCTGCGCAAGCGGCGCGAGGTCGAACTCGACGAAGACATGGTCGCCGCGGTTCCCGATGACGCGCCGGCCGCCGATACCAAGATTGCGGCCGAGGACCTGACCCAGACCATTGCGCGCCTGATGGAAAAGCTCAGCGTGGACCATCGTATCGTGCTGCAGTTGGCCTATTTCCAGGAGTTCAGTGTCGGACAGATCGCGGAAATCCTCGATTGCCCGGAAAATACCGTGAAGACGCGCATGTTCTATGCCCGTCAGCGCCTGCGCGCGCTGTTGGAAGCCGAAGGCATCGAGGGGGCGGCGGCATGAGGCACGATCAGCACCAGAACGGGCCGTTGGAGCCGCAGGATGTCGAGGAACTGCTACCTTGGTACGTAACAGGCCGTGTCTCGCGCGAGGAAGCGCGCGGCATCGAGGCGGCGTTGAAGACGATGCCTGATCTGGCCGAGAAGCTGGCTCAGGTTCAGCGCGAGCGAGAGGCGGTGTCGCGCGCTGCCGAAGCGGTCGAGGCTGCCCCACCCGAGACCTTGCAGCGCTTGCTCCAGCAGGTGGAAACGACGCGGCAACGGCGTGTGCAGCGCGCCGACAATCGCGACGAAGCCGGCGGTTGGCTCAAGGGCGCGATGAGCCATAGCGTCATCTGGCAAGCCGCCTTTGCAGCGGCCTGCGTCGCGATCGTGGCTTTGGGCATCCGCCTCTACAATCCGCCGGCACCCGGCGATCTGACAGGCGGGATCAATGGATCCGGCCGCGCAACCCTGCTGGTGACGTTCCAGCCGGACGCAACGGCGGCGGACATATCGAGCCTCTTGGCCGGCGCGAAGGCGGTCGTCACTGGCGGCCCGGGACCCGATGGAACCTATCTCGTTCAAGTTCCAGCAAGCCAGCCAAGCGATGTTGAAGCCGCAGTATCGCGCTTGCAGTCGCGTCAGGAGCTGGTCGCGACGGTCCGACCGGTTCAGTGATAGCCTGGCCGCAACGCCATGAACCAAATCGCCGCTAAGCCCCGAGCTTTCCCCCACAACGGCCTGGACCGAAATGGCGTTGCGCTCATGCTCATCGACATGCAGCGCGATTTTCTGGAACCCCAAGGCTATCTGGCGGGATTGGGCTATGACCTCGGCGGCGTGCGCGGCGCGATCGGGCCGGCGCAGCAATTGCTCGCTGCGGCACGCGCTGCCGGTCTCTGCATCATCCATACGCGCCAGGGTTATCGGCCGGATCTGGCCGAAGTCCCCGCGCACAAGCTTGCGCGCATTCAGGCCGGTCAATCCGCCATCGGCAAGCCGGGGCCGCTCGGTCGGTTTCTGATCCGGGGCGAGCCGGGATTCCAGATCATCTCGGAGCTGGCCCCCGTACCTGGAGAATTCGTCGTCGACAAGACGGCCAACAGCGCCTTCTGGGGCACCGATCTTGCGGCAATCCTGACCGCGCGCGGCATTCGTGCTCTGATCCTGGCTGGCGTCACCACCGACGTTTGCGTTCATTGCACGCTGCGCGAGGCCAACGATCGCGGCTTCGAATGCCTGCTGGCGGGCGACGCCTGTGGCTCCGGCGACGCGGAGGCACATCGTGCCGCCTTGCACATGGTGACAGTGGAGGATGGCGTGTTCGGCGTGCTGGCCGACGTCGACGCCATCGTCACGGCGCTCGATCGCATGGACCGACCAATCGCGACGCCCACGGCCGCCGAGATCCCGCAGGATGCCGTGCGGGAGGAGTCCAGCTATCTCGGCGACTGGTCGATCTGAGGGCGATCCGCTAGACTAAGCTCGCTGCGGCGGAGTGGAGCCCAATCCAACCATGTCGCGATGGAGACGAGCCGGAGTCAGCCGGATGCTGTTTGGCATCCTCGCCGCTGCGCTGCTCGCTGGCATGTCGCCTAAACCGCCCGCACAAACCATGGAGGCCACTCCGGCCGCCTATCAGGCATGGCGCAATGCGCTCGTGGAAGTCGGCCCTAACCTGGCCGCGGCCGGCCATCGCGGCTTCTTTGGTCGGTTGCGTCACATCGAACCGTTTCTAGCAAACATACCGGCCGATGCGAACGTGCCGGCGATCCTTTATCTGCACGATTGCCCTGGCCTGAAGATCGAGGCAGTCCGCGATGTCGCCGAGCTGGCGGCCGCTGGTTTTGCCGTCTTCGCGCCGGACAGTTTCGACAACCGAGAGCGCAAGTCCGATTGTCTGCGGTTCGACTACGTGGCTGGGCTCAATCCCGACGCCTATCTGCAACGGCAGTCGGAGATTCTCGTCGCCCTGACCGAAATGAAGAAGCTGCCCTGGATCGACAGCTCGGCCATCATCCTCTATGGGCTGGGAGAAGGCGCACTGGCGGCCGCCAACTACCCAGGGCATGAATTCCGCGGTGTCGTCCTGACCGGTTGGACCTGCGGCGGCGCTCAATACCCGCCGGATGTCGCCGGCCTGAAGACGCCGGCAGATACTCCGGTCCTTGCCTTGGTCTCACGCTACGATCCCTGGTTCGATCGCAGCGGCCATGCTGGCAATTGCGGCGCCTATATGGCCGGTCGCAAATACGCTCAATCCATCGTGATCGAGAATCAGGGTCTCCATCACATCACTTGGGCAAATGGCCGCGCGCGCGAGGCAGTCCGCCGCTTCGTCACGTCGCTGATGCCACCGAGGCTCTGACCGAACTACCGTCTATGCTGCGGGATGCAGCCCCAAGAGGGCACGCGCCTCCTGGGGCGTTGCCGGATGACGATCGTATTTGCCGCATAGATCGGCAACCCGCTTGACCAGTTCGGCGTTGCTGGCCGCCAACCGTCCCTTCTCGAAATAGATGTTGTCCTCGAGGCCGGTGCGCGCGTGGCCGCCGCGCTTCAAGGCCCAGTGGTTGACCTCGAGCTGGAATCGCCCGATTCCCGCCGCCGTCCAGGTTGCGGCCGGCAGCTGATCCGCCAGCTCTTCGATCAGGAAATCCAGTAGCTTCTCGCGCACCGGCAGGGCATTCGGAATCCCGAGTACGAACTGCACGTGCGCCGGCGCCTTCATCACGCCCTTCTCGATCAGACTCTTCGCGTTATAGAGCATCGCCGCATCGAAGATCTCGACTTCAGGCTTCACGTCGTTGGCCAGCATGTCCTTCGCCAGATCGTCGACCAGCTGCGGCGGGTTCTCATAGATGATAGTCGCGAAGTTGACCGAGCCGGTCGCGAGCGAAGCCATGTCGGGCTTCAGCTTGATGGCGCCGCCGCGTTCCTCCGCCGCCCGCCCGCGGCCGCCGGTGGAGAACTGGATGATCATGCCGGGGCAATGCTTGAGGATGCCGGCCTGCACTTCCCGGAACCGCTCGATGTCGGAGCTCGATTTGCCTTCCCGGTCGCGGACATGGATGTGCACGAGACTCGCACCGGCTTCGTACGCCTCGTGCGTACTTTCCACTTGCTCGGAGGGATGAATGGGCACCGCTGGATTCTGCGCCTTGGTCGGCTGGCTGCCGGTGATCGCCACGGTGATGATTGCTGGAGTGCTCATGTGTGTCCCATCGCGCTAGAATCGGCCGGTGATCGCGGTGCCGAGCAATCGCCAGACATCGAACGGCGCAGCCGCGATCACCTGAGGGTCGAACGGATCGTAGGCCGCCCGGCGCAGCCGCTCAAGATGCAGAGCCGTGAGCCTGGCCGTGAGCGTGAGCGGCCGAGCCCTACGCGGAATCCGCCGTCGCCGCGCGGCACTGAGCTCGTCCTGCGCCCGTTCGGCCATCATCCGAAGGCAGGCTTGCAAGGCCGGTTGTGGGCGCAGATCGAACAGCTTGTCCAGATCGACCCCCGCCTCCGTCAGCACCTCCGCTGGCAGCCGCACCTTGTGGCGGCGTGCATCCAGCAGCACGGAGCGCGCACATCCGACGGTCGCGTAGGCCCGCCCGATTTCCGAACTCGCGGCCGCCAGATCGGTCTCCATCGGATCCAACCCCACCGCTTGCAGCGACAGTCGAATCAGATTGGCCGCCGTCGCATCGCCGCGTGCGTCGAAAGTCCGTTGAGCCGGCGCCCCATCCGACTCGAGCTCCTCTTCCTTGCCTCCGATCATCGCCAGCATGCGATCGGTTGACAGCCCATGCATTCGAGTCGCCGTGGCGACGGCCTCGACCACTGGGTGCCGCCGCGTCGCGCCGCCGGCCCGAATCTCCTCCACCGCCTCGCGCCACCATTGGAGACGGACCAGTCCCAGCATCGACTCGCTGATTTCATTGGCTGCGCGTGCGAGTTCGAGGTTGAAAGCAGCGATTGCCGCCAAGCTGGCGCGCGCCTCGCCGGACGAGAACAACAAGGCGAGATATCTGTCTCGGTCGCCTTGCCGCACCTGTGTCAGGCAGTAATCGTCATGTGCGGCCAAGCATAAGCCCCAAAAAGCCTAGGGATTCCCATAAGTTCGTTGTCACTGATACCGCATTCTGTAAAATGCGGACACGGTCAACTCAGTTTCTGGGGTGGGGAAATGGACAAATTCTTCGGTAACCTGCATCGCGTACTGCTCGCGGGCCTCGTCTTGGCGATTGTGGTCGCCATCATCCTGCATTTGGACCAGATCGGCTCGCACGCTTTCTGGGCGTTCGTGATCCGCTGGATCCACGTGTGGTTCGGCATCCTGTGGATCGGCCTCCTCTACTACTTCAATTTCGTCCAGATTCCCTCCATGCCCAAGATCCCGGATGAGCAGAAGCCGGCGATCGGCAAGGTCATCGCGCCGGAAGCCTTGTTCTATTTCCGCTGGGCTGCCGCGGGCACGGTGCTGTTCGGTTTGCTGACGGCTCTCATGAATATGTATCTGGTCGAGGCCCTCACGTTCCGGGGCGGCTACGCCACCATCGGTATCGGCATGTGGCTTGCGCTGATCATGGCGTTCAACGTCTGGGTCATCATCTGGCCGAACCAGAAAAAGGTCCTCGGAATCGTCAACGCGGACGCCGACGCCAAGAAGGCGGCTGCTCGGACCGCGTTGTTTGCCTCGCGCACGAACACGCTGCTCTCCATCCCCATGCTCTATTGCATGGTGGCGCAGCAGAATGTCGGATAAGGCGTTCCGCCTGCCGAACGAGACGGGGCCCCTCGAGGCCCCGTTTTGTTTTGCGCGCTGACCGATCTTCGCGGATGTCGCGCGGCAACCTGACCTCCGCCCGATCCATCATGCAGCTGGTCGATAGCGGTCGCATCGATCAGGCGCTTGCGGAGGCACGCCGCATGACCGAGCAGTCCCCGACAGATCCTGCGGCCTGGCGGGCCCTCGGCTATGTGCAAACCGTGCGCAAGAACCTTCAGGAGGCAAAGCAGTCTCTGCTTCATGCCATCTCCCTGGCGCCCCAGGATGCGCTGTCATGGGAGCACCTGGGCTGGCTCTATCGGCGATCAAGGGACTTCGCGCGCGCAATCTCTGCCCTGCAAGAATCGCTCGCCATCGATGCCTCCAAAGCACGCCCAAGGATGATGCTGGCCAACTCGCTGGCGGATCTCGGCAAAGCCAAGAAGGCGATCGCCGAATATCAGCGGGTCCTGGAGCGGGAGCCAGGCCATGTCCGCGCGCACAACAATCTTGCCAACCTGCTGGCCAAAAGGGGTGACCTCAAATCTGCGGCCGATCACTATCTCCGGGCTGCCGAACGATCCGACGAGCTCACCTATCGCATCAGCGCCGCCCACATGGCGCGGCGCATCGGCGACTGGGCCACGGCTGAAAGGCTCGAGGAACGCCTGCTGCGGACAATGCGTACCAACGAACGGCCGGGCGATCGGGCCCAGCCCTTTCCGCTGCTGGCGATGCCGTCGGCGACCACGGCCGACCAGCTTCATGCGGCGCGCCAAATGGCGCAGGCCTATGCCGGCGCAGAACCCGTGCCCCACAAGCCGGCGTCCGTGCTGGCAGCCCAGCCGCGCCTGCGCATCGGCTACATCTCCAACGATTTCCACGAGCACGCCATGACCTACTTGCTCGTGGAAGCGCTGGAACTGCACGACCGCGAGCGGTTCGAGATCATCGCCTTCGACTACAGCGTCAATCGGACGAACGAGTCCCGCGCGCGCATCCTTAAAGCGTTCGATCGCGTGATACCTATTGCGGGTCTCTCCGATGGCGAGGCCGCGCGCCGGGTCGCAGCCGAGGACATCGCCATTGCTGTAGATCTCAAAGGCTGGACGACGGACGCTCGGCCGCAGATTTTTGCGCACCGGCCCGCGCCGCTTGTCGTGCAATGGCTGGGCCACCCGGGCACAATGGGCGCGCATTGGGTTGACTATGCCGTTGTCGATCCGATCGTCGCCCCTCCCGGCAGCGAAGGCGAGTTCAGTGAACGGCTCCTGCGCCTCCCGCATTGCTATCAGCCCAATGACCGGCAGCGGCGGATCGGCACCATTCCCACGCGCACGGAAGAAGGCCTGCCGGAGGATGCCTTCGTCTATTGCTGCTTTAATCAGCCCTTCAAGGTCAATCGGGAGGTCTTTGGGCTGTGGCTTGATCTGCTGCGCGCCGTACCGCATGCCGTGCTGTGGCTCAAGGACGACAACCGCTGGGCCACGGCTGCCCAAAGGGAGCATGCGCAGGCTGGTGGCATCGATCCCAACCGCCTCTTGTTCGGCCGCGGCCTGCCGCTGGCCGCTCACCTTGGCCGCCTGAGCCTCGCGAATCTGGCACTGGATTGCGCCCCCTATGGATCACATACGACGGCTAGCGATGCGCTGTGGGCTGGCGTACCGCAGATCGCCTATTGCGGAACGACCTTTGCGGCGCGGGTTTCCGCAAGCCTACTGGCTGCAATCGGGCTGCCGGAACTGGTCGTTCGTTCCATTCAGGAGTATCACGACTTGGCCCTCCGCCTGGCGACCGACCGCGAAGAGTTGGCGCGGGTACGGGGCCTGCTCGCTGCCAACCGTCTGACCACACCTCTGTTCGACAGTCGACGCTTCGTCCGCCATCTCGAGGCGGGCTACGATTCCATCTGGCAGCGCTGCGTCGCCGGTTTGACGCCCGATCACACCAACGTTTCGGCGATCCACTAGCGCCGCTCGAACACAACGATCCGGTTGCTGTTGGTGCCTTTGGCATTGTTGTCGACGCCCCAGCATTGCGCCGTCTTGGTGAAACTCTGTCGGTTGATCATGACCACCAGCGGCTCGAACGGCAGGTCCTTTGCGGCCGAAAGGACCGCATGCTCCAGCGCCACCTTGCCGCCACGCACCTCACCCACTTCGAAGGCGACCTTGCCGCCCGGCCGCACGATGCGGGCAAACTCCCGGAAACAGGAAGCGACGAAGGCCTCCCAGTCCGCCAGCGAGCGATGCAGCGTGATCGGCACCGCATTGGGATCGATCCCGGCAAACCAGCAGCGCAACCAATTGTCCATGGGATAGTCGACAACGTCGAGAAAGGGCGGCGAGGTTACAATCAGATCGACACTGCGGTCGGGAATGCTCGGCGTCGATTCCGCCGGACCGGTCAGCACGCGCCCAGTCGTGCCGCCAAAACCTGGCGGCAATGGCGCCTTGAGCAGCGCCTTGGTCTTGCGCAGCACGATCTCGAACACGTCGCGCTTCGATGGAACCTGCCCGCGGGCCTCGTTGATCTTGCGCTGCCGTGCGGCGGATGTCGCCTGGTTCGGCGGCAGGGTATAGACCGAAAAGAACCCGCTGGAATGGCCCGTCAGGCGGTTGAGGCAGACCATGCGAATCCACGCGTCAACGGAATCGCTAGCCGTACTGAGAAAATGAGCGCGCAGGCGCGCAATATCGCGCAGCGTCTCCGGATGATAGAAGGCCAGCAGGTCGTCCGGAACGTCTTCAGCCGGCGGCAGCATGCGCTCCAGATCGCCCAGCCGCTTGGCCACCGCCTGGACGGCAGGGGGATCGAGGCGCGGCTCGATCAACAGACGGCTCAGCGGATTGACGTCGTTGCCGATCGCGCGGCGGCCAAGCAGTGCCGCCTCGATCAGCGTGGTCCCACGGCCGGCAAAAGGGTCGTAGACGCAGCCGCCTGGCTGCGTGAACGCCTCGATGAAAAAACGCGGCAATTGCGGCTTGAAACAGGCGCGGTACGAAATCTCATGCAGCGGATGTGCCTGCCGCTGCCGGGCCGTCCAGAATTCGTTCTCAAAGACCGAGACGCCATCAAGCGCGACCTGCCGCGTCGCCGTCCCAAATGCACTGAAGCCGGCCAGTAGGCCGGCGAATCTGCCCTCATCGCGCGCCAGCGCCGGATGAGACGTGCCTTCCATGTTCGGTGGCCCCGGATTTCGACTCGATGCTGGCCGGAAGTGTGGCCGGAAGCACCGATGCCGACAAGCCCGCCCGGTTCAGGCAACCGCAATCAGGGCGGCCGCGACTCGCCTGCCTTCGGCCATCAGCACGTTGTAGGTGCGGCAGGCCGCCCCGGTGTCCATCACCTCGATGACCACGCCATTGGCGCGCAGGGCCTGCCGCAGCGTGCGGTCGATCTGCGTCATACGGGCGCCCGTGCCGACCAGGAGCAGCTCCACCGCACCGGCGCGGCCGGCTTCACTGACGGGCTCGAGATCGCCGGCGCCCATATCGGAAACCGCCGCGGTTCCCCAGGCGATGACCTTGTCGGGGAAGACGATGACCGATCCTTCGACTCGCTGGCCGGAGATGCGGAATCCACCCTCGCCATAGCCGTCGATGATCTGCTTACCCTGGGGGATCAGCGGCGTGACATCCATGCCTCTCTCCTTCCCCTCTCGATCACCGAACAGCCCTAGGCCCGGCGCGTTGCGCCCTTGCCCGCGTCCTTCTTGTCCTCGTCGCCGCCATGGATCTTCGAGCGCCGCAGGTTGGCGTAGAGCAGGAGCGGCGAGGCAACGCAGATGGTCGAGTAGGTGCCGATGATGATGCCCCAGATCAGGGCCAGGGCGAAGCCTTGCAGCACTTCGCCGCCGAACACGAATAGCGCGATGACCGAGATAAGCGTCAGGCCGCTGGTCACGGTGGTGCGGCTCAAAGTCTCGTTGATCGACAGGTTGATCAGGTCGCTCATCGGCATGGTCTTGTAGCGCCGCATTTCGTAGCGAATGCGATCGAAGATCACGACCGTATCGTTCACCGAGTAGCCGGCGACCGTCAGGATCGCCGCCACCGTCGCCAAGTCGAACTGCAGTCCGAGCAGCGAGAACAGCCCCACCGTCGTGATGACGTCATGGAACATCGCCAGCAGCGCGTTGAATCCGAACTGCCAGTCATAGCGCAGCCACACATAGCCGAAGATGCCGAGCATCGCGAGGCCGGCTGCTATCGCCGCGTTCTCGATCAGCTCGCCGCCGACCTTTGGTCCGACCGTCTCGGTCCGGCGATACTCCCACTCGTTGCCCAGCTCGCCGCGCACCTTGGTGATGGCGTCCTGCTGCGCCTGCTCGCCGCCTTCCTGCTGCGGCAGGCGGATGAGCACGTCGTTCTCCTCGCCGAACGCCTGGAGCGACACCTCGCCCAGGCCGAGGCCGCCAAGCCGCTGGCGCATGTCGGCAAGATCTGGTTGCTGCGGGGCGCGCACTTCCATCAAGATGCCGCCCGCGAAATCGATGCCGAGATTAAGTCCCTTGGTGAACAGAAGCCCGATCGAGCCCAGCACCAGGATCACTGAAATGACGAAAGTGATCTTGTGCGCGCGCATGAAGGGGATGCGCATGTTGGGCGGAACCAGATGGATCGGTTTCAACATGATCGGTGGCTCCTAGAGCGGCAGCACTTTGGGCCGCGTGCGCCGCAGCCAGACCGAGGTCATAAGCTGCGTGAACATCAGGGCCGTGAACATCGAGACAAGGATGCCGATGGTCAACGTCACGGCGAACCCCTTGATGGGACCGGTGCCGAAACTGAACAGCAGAAGCGTCGAAATGAGGGTCGTGACGTTCGCATCGATGATGGTTGCCAGCGCCTCGCGATAGCCGAACTCCATTGACGTGACGGCCGAGCGTCCGTTGCGCATCTCCTCGCGCACGCGCTCCAGGATCAGCACGTTGGCGTCCACGGCCATGCCGAGCGTCAGCACGATTCCTGCGATGCCGGGCAGCGTCAGGGTGGCGCCCAGCGCGGACAAAGCGCCCAATATCAGGATGCCGTTGAAGATCAGGGCGATATTCGCGAACACACCAAAGATGCCGTAGAGCAAGACCATCGCCACTACGATGCCGACGAGGGCGATGATGCAGGCGCGTTTGCCGGCCTCGATCGAATCGGCGCCGAGGTCGGCACCAACGGTCCGCTCCTCGATCACCGTCAGCGGCGCGGGCAGCGCGCCGGCGCGCAGCAGCAGCGCCAGATCGCGCGCACTCTCGACCGTGAAGCTGCCACTGATGATGCCGCTACCGCCGAGGATCGCATCCCGGATGACCGGTGCCGAGATGATCTTGTCATCGAGCACGATCGCAAACCGCCGGCCGACATTCTTCGATGTTGCATCACCGAACTTGCGCGCACCCAGCGAATCGAACTTGAACGAGACTACGGGCAAACCGCCTTGGTCGAAGCTCTGCTGGGCGTCCACTAGGTTCTCGCCCTCGACCAGAGGCCGCTTCTCGATGCGTAGCAGCTGACCGGTGTCCGCCTCCGGCAGATCCATCATCGTCGGCGGGACAGCGCCGGCACCGCCGGGCCCCTGGACCATGTGGAATGTAAGCTTCGCTTCCGACCTCAGAATCTTCTTGAGATGCTCGGGATCCGTGACGCCCGGCACCTGCACAACGATGCGGTCCTCGCCCTGGCGGATGATGGTCGGTTCGCGCGTGCCGGTCTCGTCGATTCGGCGGCGCACGATCTCGATCGACTGCTCGACCGTGTGCTGCTTCAGCTGGGTGAGGCCGGCCTCGCTATATCCAATGCTCAGCCGGGTGCCGTCTGCTGAGAGCTCCATTCCCTCGCCGACAAGGGGCTGTAGTTGCTCGCGCGCCGTCTCGATCGAGCCCGTATCGCGCACGTTCAACGTCACTCTGTCGTTCCTGACCGCAAGATCGGTGTAGCCGATGTTGGCCTTGCGCAGCGCTGTCCGGGTTTCGTCCAGCACGCCGGCGAGGCGATCGCTGACCAGCTTTCGCATATCCACTTCGAGCAGCAGGTGCGAGCCGCCCTGCAGATCGAGGCCGAGGCTCACGGTCTGCTTGGGGAACCACCCCGGCATCTGCTCGAGCGTGGCGCGCGGCATGAGACTGGGGATCGCCAGAATCGTGCCGACCAGCAGCACGATTAGGATGGTCGCAATCTTCCATTTCGGGAAATGCAGCATGGCTTGGCTCAGCCGGGCCTCTCGGCAGCGACCGCCTTAGCGGTCGTTGGCGCCCTGCTTCGATTCTTCCTTCTTCACCGGTTCGGGCTTGCCGGTCACGGCGCTGATCGCATCGCGCACGACCTTGATCTTCACGCCATCGGCGATTTCGACCATCAGGTGGTCGTCAGCGACATGTGAAACTTGGCCATAGATGCCGCCGGTCGTCACCACGCGGTCACCGCGCTTCAAGGCCGCGACCATGGCGCGATGTTCCTTTGCCTTCTTCTGCTGAGGCCGGATCAGCAGGAACCACATGACGATGAAGATGAGGATGAACGGCGCAAACGACATGAGCATGTCGGTGCCGCTCGCAGGCTGCCCCGCGGCCTGTGCCCAAGCTTCAGAAATGAACATGAAACGCGCTCCCTAAGTGCTTGATCCGGCACTGTTCTTTACGGCCGGTGCGAACCTGTTACAAAATTCCGGCGGACTATACAGATCGGAACCCGAAAAGCAAATGCCAAGCCCCGGCGCAGACCTCGCCGGAGCCACGCCCTAGGGATGTACCGAGGTGTGCCTATGTCGGTTAGACGTTCTTGCGGCGCCGCAATTCTTCCAGCAACGCCTTGTTGATGAAGCCATCCTGCGGCCAGCCGAGCTCCTTTTGGAACTCGCGCGCGGCCTTGCGGCTCTTCAGGCCCAGCACGCCGTCCACCTTGCCGACATCATAACCGCGAGCCAGCAGCAATGTCTGGACCTCTTCTCGCTCGGGCAGGCTGAGCGGCCGCTCGTGCACCGGCCATTTGCCGATGAAGCGCCGCCCGCCGAGGACGCGGTCGCCGAGATGAGCCACCGACAATGCATAGGAGGTTGAGTAATTGTATTTGAGGATCACCTTGAAATTCTCGGTGATCAGGAACGCTGGCCCACGATGACCCGCCAACAACAGGATCGACGTCCCGCCGGGAAGATCCGGCAGCGCCGAGCCGTCCATGCGCGTAACACCGAGCTTTTTCCAGTGACTGATCGGCTGGGTAAGATCCAGTTCCGCCTCGCCATAGGGGAACGTGGCCGGCAGCTTCACTTCCAGGCCCCAGGGCAAATTGCGCTGCCAGCCATCATCGACCAGATGATTGGCGGCCGAAGCCAGAGCGTCGGGCAGCGACTCCCAGAGATCAGGCACGCCCGAGCCATCGCGATCCACAGCCAGCGTCAGATAGTTGGACGGCAGGAACTGTGGATGTCCCATCGCGCCGGCCCAGGAACCGACCATACGTGATGCCGGCACTTTGTTGTTCGCGACGATGTCGAGCGCAGCCAGCAGCTCGGTGCAAGCAAAGCTTTGCCGGTTGGCGCGATAGCCGAGATTCGTGAGCGCTTCGAATACGTTTGCATCGCCGAAATTGTTGCCGAAATCGGTCTCGATGCCCCAGATGCCCATTACGATTTCGCGCGGCACGCCGTAATCGTGCTCGATGCCGGTCAGGAGCGCCTTGTTCTCCTGATACTTCAGCTGTCCACGCGCGACGCGGTCGTCGGAAACGGCGCGCTCGAGATAGGTCCAGACCGGCGTCACGAATTCCGGCTGCTTGGCGGCACGGTCGCTGATTTCCGGATTCTCCTTCACGCCGAGGAACGCGGTCTGGACCACGTCCTCCCGCCGGCCCTTGCTCAGGGCATAGGATTGGAACTTCGCGACCCACTCCTGATAGCTCGCGGCCGAATTCGGGCAGCTTGTCTCGTTGAACGTGCGAAAATCGATTGGCGCGGCCGCAGCCTCGGCCGTGCTCGGTGCGCTGTCACCCGCAGGGCCGCTCGGCGTCTTCGCCGGCTGCGCGGCGCACCCCGCGAGCGCCACCACAGCGCCGACGATTATGATGGTGATGGAATCTCCCAGCCTCGGCTTCCGCAGATCGCGCGTCCGCATGTCCATACCCGAAAATGACGATTGCGATTCGATGCGCAAGGATAGGCCGCACGCGGCCTTTTGTCATGGCCGCCGCGCACGAGATATGAGCAAAGGCACGCTACTGCGTCAACGCGACGCCGCCCTGCACCAGATAGACCCCGCCGATCCCCAGCACTAGGCGCCGCGACCACAGCTGGAAGGCCTCGTTGCTGAACCGGTGCAGCACCGGCTTGGCCAACGTGGTGCCGCAGATGGCCAGTCCGGCCGCCATCCCATAGACCCAGAGCGGCACGTCCAGCGCACGCGAGATCGTGGCGGGCTCCACCTTCAGCGGCGCGACCGCCACAAAGGTGAAGTAGGCGAACTTGATGGCGTGGCCGATGCTCTGGCTCATGGCCTTGGTCGCCACCACCAGTCGCCGATCCAGATCGCGGGCCAGGAAGAACATGTCGAGCACCGCCCCTGACACGCCAGCCAGCACATGCAGCCCCATCACGGACGCGCCGACCATCACGGACGCACCTTTTCGGCGGATATCCGGTGCGTGCTCCCGCGGCAGCATCCGCGCCGCGAACGGCATGATTCCCAGGCAGATATAGACCCACGCTTTCGGCGGCGTGAATTGCGCCCAGGCCAGCAGGCCGAACACGATCGCGCTGCCGAGCAGATAGCCCGGCAGGATCCGCCACATGATGTGCCGATGCCACACGACGGCGCGCCAGCCGTTGGCCGTCATCTGCGTGATCGCGTGCAGGGTCATGGCAGCCGGAACGGGCAAGAACAGCAGCAGGACGCCCATCAGCACGAGGCCACCGATCATACCGAAAACGCCGCTCAGGAATGACGTGCCCAGCGCCGCCACGGCGATCGCAACAATCATGCTCCAATCAAACATCAGGCTGGTCCCCGAATTGGCCGAGAAGCACTCTTCCACTGACGGCCAATTTCCGCCAGTATCGGCCGCAAATCAAATCCGGTTTATTCGACCTAGGCCGATGGGAGGTTGGGGTAAGCGATGTGGCTGCCGAGCCTGCGTGGATTGCGCGCCGTGGAGGCCGCGCTGCGCCTTGGCTCCTTCGCGGCGGCGGCGAAGGAGCTCGGCGTCACGCAGACCGCGATCTCCCGCCTCGTGAAGGAGGTTGAGCGCCAGCTCGCCCGCCCCCTGTTCGAGCGCAAAGCCAATCAGTCGCGCCCGACTGCCTTCGCCTTGTCGCTGCAATCTGGACTGGGCGACGGATTCCGCCGGCTGGAGACGACGGTGGCCGAGGCGCGCCGGGTGATCGACGATCCAACCGTCACCCTCTCGGTCGGGCCAACCTTCGCGATGCGGTGGCTCATCCCCCATTTGACCGAGTTTCACGCCAAGCATCCTGAGATCGATCTGCGTCTGGCGACGACGATCAGTCGCGAGGTGACGCCCGGCCCTGACACGCTCGCGGCCATTCGTCTCGCCGGCGCGCAGGTTCCCGGCTTCGTCAGCGACGCGCTGTTCTCCGGCCGCCTGATGGCGGTGTGTCGGCCCGACATTGCCAAAAGGTTGAAAGCTCCTGCCGACCTTGCGCGCGAAAAGCTGCTCGATGTCCGGCACTCGCCGGAGGACTGGCCGCGTTGGCTGGCCGCAGCCGGGCTGCCTGATCGCTCCCGGCTCCATGTCGTTTCATTCGATTTTTCCGCATTCGCCATCCAGGCCGCACTGGATGGGCTGGGCGTGGCACTCATCCGCGCGCCCTACATCACCAGCGATCTGCGTGAAGGCCGGCTGGTCGCACCGTTTTCGCTGACCATCGAGGAACCGCAGCTGCGCTGGCGCCTGATCTATCGAGCAGAGGCGCGCGGCCATATGGCCTTTCGCACTTTTCGCCGCTGGCTCCTGGCTAAGGCGCGCGCGGAGGGCTGACGCATCTCGCCCGCATGCCAGTCATGCGGCCGGCTGTCTTGCCAGACGGATCGCCGCCCTTATGCTGGCACCCCTTTGTCAGGGGATGTCCTTCTGTGTCCTGGTCGCTGCATGCGCGCGGTGTCGCGATGGTTGCCGGTGCCGCCGCGGTGTGGAGCACGGGCGGCCTCATCGTACGCCATGTCGAGGCCGATGCCTGGACCATCGTGTTTTGGCGCGGTGTCTTCGCGTCCCTGACCCTCCTGCTCTACATGGCCGTTCGTGACGGCCGGAAGATCCTCGCCCTGTTCCGCGACCTCGGCTGGGGTGGATTGGGTGTCGCGATCTGTTTCGGTGCCGCGTCGACCAGCTTCGTGATCGCGCTGCAGCACACGACGGTCGCCACCATCCTGTTCTTGCAGAGCGCGGCGCCGCTGGTCGCGGGCGTGCTGGCGTGGCTATGGCTGGGCGAGCGGATGACCTGGATCAAGGCGGCGGCCATGCTGCTGGCGCTGGCAGGCGTCGGCATCACGGTTTCCGATCAGGAGGCAACCGGCGATTTCCTCGGCATCGCCCTGTCCCTGCTTATCATGATCGCCTTTGCGCTGGCGACCGTCCTGGTGCGCCGCTTCAGTCATGTCCGCATGACGCCGGCGACCTGCCTCTCATCACTTTGGCTTGTCATGATCGGCGGCGCGCTGGGCAGTCCTGCTTCCGTGGAGGGGACAGACTTGACGCTGCTCTTTCTGTTCGGCGCCTGCCAGCTCGGCATCGGTTTCATCCTCTTCACCACCGGTGCCCGTCTGATCCCGGCAGGCGAGGCAATCCTGCTCAGCCTGCTCGAATCGATCTTGGCGCCCATTTGGGTCTGGGTTTGGCCGACCCTGCACGAATATCCAGGCGATCGCGCCTTGATCGGCGGCGCGCTTGTGATTGCCGCCGTCATCTGGAACACCGTTTCCGAAATGGGTCAGGCCAAGCGCATCGCGCCGCCGGTCGAGTGAGCCATGGCTGTGCAGAAAGCCACCGTTGTCGATCGCATTCCGTGGGCCATTGTCTTCCGTGCACTGCTGCCGTTCGCGCTCGGCTATTTCATGTCCTACCTGTTCCGCGCGGTGAATCAGGTGATCGCGCCCGATCTGATCACGGAGCTCGATCTCAGCCCGGGTGAACTCGGCCGGCTCACCGCTGCCTATCTGTTCGGCTTCACCTTGTTCCAGCTCCCGCTCGGGCTGCTGTTGGATCGCTTCGGCCCGCGCCGCGTGCAGACAGTACTGCTGCTGGTATCCGCGACCGGCGCCGCTCTGTTCGCGCTGGCGCCCGATCCCTGGTCGCTCACCGTCGCGCGCGGCATCTTGGGGCTTGGCCTGTGCGGCTGCCTCATGTCGGCTTTTAAAGCCAATGCGATCTGGTTGCCGATGCCGCGCGTGGCGCTCGGCAATTCCACGATGATCGCGATCGGTGCGCTCGGCGTCGTCACCGCAACGAGTCCGGCCGATTGGCTGGCGCAGCTGATCGGGTGGCGTTCCATGTTCGATTTGCTGGCCGCCGCCACGGTTGGCGTCGCGCTGCTGATCTTCTCTTGCGTGCCGAAGGATCAGGCCGCGGAGGGACAATCCGGCTCGCGCGAAGGCTTGACGGCACAGCTGCACGTGATCGGTCGAATCACAAGGGACGCCGTGTTCTGGCGCGTTGTGCCCATGGTCGCGACCATGTCCGGCGCCTTCATTGCCATACAGACACTGTGGGCCGGTCGCTGGTTGTCGGATGTCGCGGCGCTCGACCGCGCTTCGGTGGCGGACGTGTTGTTCATCATGGCCATTGGTTTCGTAATTGGTTCGCTGACGACCGGCTGGATCGCGGACCGGGCGCAACGCCGCGGCTTCACCATCGGGCTGGTGGTGGGCTGTTCATTCCTGCTGTTTGCGCTCAGCCAGCTGCTGATCATCCTTCACGTGCCGGTTTCCCCGTTCCTGCCCTGGTTCCTGTTTGGATTCGCAGGGCAGGCCGGCAATCTCGGCTATGCCACCTTGGCAGCTCATTTCGGCACGGCTGCGGCCGGCCGTGCGCAAAGCACCGCGAATCTGCTGCTGTTTGCCACGGCTTGGGCGCTGCAGTGGGGGATCGGCGCGATCCTCGACCAGTTCCGTGCGACCGGCGAGGGGGCTGTCGATCCGGGCGGCTATCACTGGGCCTTTGGCTTGGTCCTGGCTCTGCAGATCCTGGCCGTATTCTGGTATCTGCGCCCGAACCGGCGGAACTAACCCGTCAAAATGACGGTGACGTGACCGTTTTGCGCGCATTTATCGCGCTACCGCCATTGGAAAATCGCACCGTCTTTCGTTATTGTGGCGCGCATGTCGACGACCCTCGCCCTTCAATCGGCCCGGTCCCTGCGCGGGATCAAGCTCTTCGAGTGCATTTCGGACCCGGAACTGAAGGCCGTGGAAGGCCAGTGCCGGTTCCGCAGCTATGCCAAGGCCGAGACCCTGCTGGACAAGGGCAGCCTGACGCGCGAGGTGTTTTTCGTGCTCAAGGGCGCCGCTGCGGCTGTCACGTTTTCCCCCGCTGGACGGGAAGTAACACTCGGAATCATCCGCGCCGGCGACATGTTCGGAGAGCTGGCCGCGATCGACCAGGAGCCGCGCTCCGCCACGGTCACGGCGATGGAAGCAACCGACGTCGCCATCATGCCGGCCGAGCTCTTCCGCGATCTGCTGATGAAGCATGCGCCGATGGCGTTCGGCGTCCTGCAACGGCTCTCGAACATCGTGCGCACGACGGGCATCCGCATCATGGAACTGGCGACGCTCCAGGCCGCGCAGCGGGTCTATGCCGAGTTGTTGCGCATGGCGAAGCCGGATGCGGCGGTGCCGGGCTTATGGGTGGTCCGGCCGCTGCCGCCGATGCATGAGATTGCCAGCCTGACCGGCACGACTCGGGAAACCGTCAACAGGGCGGTCAGCCAGCTCTACCCGTCCGGCCTGTTGAAGCGGAAAGGCCGAAATCTATTTATCATGGAGCGCGATAAGCTGATGGAGATCGTGCAGAGCCTGCAAGTCCATCACGGCCGCAAATAACAAGCATAAAACCGCTCACGGCCCTTCACCCATGTTTGAGCGCTGAACTGAACCAACGACCGCCGACTGAGCGCCGAAAGCTGCTCGTTGCTGGCGCCAATTGGTGGGATTTGGATTGACGAAGCGACATCCTTCATCATGCGACGTTCATATTTGATTGCCGGAACAATTGCGCTGCTGGCCGCCGGGTGGCTGGGGTCCGGCATGCTGTTCAAGTCGGACACCGGCAGATCGGCTCCGGCGGTGAGCGCAGAAGCGGCTCAGCTCCAGGAACCCAAGCCGGATAACGATATCGATGTGGCCGCCGGCGCGGCACCGGTTGACGTGCCATCGGGGCCGCCGTTGACCAGGCCGGGCGAGCTGGTCAGCGTGCAGGTCGCGACCTCCAAGGCCGAGCCCCAGCCGCGCACCATCGTGCTGCGCGGGCGGACCGAGGCCGACCGCGTGGTGGAAGTACGCGCAGAGACCACGGGCCGCGTTGTCGAGATTCCGGTCGACGAAGGCGCTCTGGTTCATAAGGGTGATTTGATCGCGGTGCTCGATGGAGCGGACCGTGCCGCACGCCTGGCTGAAGCCAAGGCGCTGCTGCAACAGCGCCAAGCCGAATCCGAAGCCTCCAGGCGCTTGGCCGAGAAAGGCTTCGCGCCCAAGCTCAACCTCGCCGAGCTCGCCGCCAATCTGGCGCTGGCGCAGGCGCAGGTCAAAAGCATGGAGGTCGAGATTTCGCACCTCTCGATCAAGGCGCCGATCGAGGGCGTGCTAGATGACCGCAATGCCGAAGTCGGGCATTACCTGCAGATTGCCGATCCGGTCGCCACCATCATCGATCTCGACCCCATCGTGATCGTCGGCTACGCGACCGAGCGCGACGTCAGTCAGCTCGAAATCGGCGGTCCCGCTCGTGCGCGGCTGCTGGATGGACGCGAAGTCGTTGGCGCCTTGCGTTTCATCGCCGCGCGAGCGGAAACCCAGACCCGTACCTTCCGGATCGAGGTCGAGGTGCCGAATGCGGATTACGAGATCCGTGATGGACTGTCGGCCGAGCTCGTGGTGCCGGTGGAGGATGTCCCGGCGCACCGCATCTCGCCGGCCGTCCTCACGCTGGGGCCGAGCGGCGAAGTGGGCGTGAAGCTGGTCGATGAAGCCGACACCGTGCGTTTCGCGCCCGTCCAGATCTTGCGCGAGGACTCGCGCGGCTTGTGGATCACTGGCCTCGCTCCGACCGCGCGCATGATCGTGGTCGGCCAGGATTTCGTCATTGACGATCAACTGGTGCGCCCGGTCGAGACAAAATCCGGAGCGGCGGAAACCACGACGCAATGAGCCGCCTGGTCGAAGGGATCATCGCCAACAGCCGCGTCGTGCTGGCGGGGCTCGTCCTGCTGCTGCTTGCGGGTTGGGTCACCTACAAGAACCTGCCGAAGGAGCTCTGGCCAGATATCCAGCTGCCCTTCATCTACATCAGCATGACGCTGGAGGGCGTCTCGCCGGACGATGCCGAGCGCCTGCTGGCGCGGCCGATGGAGCAGCAAATTCGCTCGATCGAAGGGCTGAAGGAGTTCCGCTCCCTCACCTACCAGGGTGGCGCCAGCGTCGTGCTGGAGTTCCAGGCCGGCTACGACATCGACAAGGCCTTGGATGACGTGCGCGAGCAGGTCGATTTGGCGAAGCCCGACCTGCCCGAAGACACCGACGAGCCCTTCATCCAGGAAGTCGCCTTCAGCCGGTTCCCGGTCCTGGTCGTCACGCTCTCGGGAGACGTGCCGGAACGGTCGCTGCGTCAGCTGGCCGAGCGCCTCCAGGACAAGATCGAGAGCGTCCCCTCCGTCCTCGAAGCCACCATGAGTGGCGAGCGTGAGGAGTTGGTCGAGCTGGTCATCGATCCTCTGCGGATCGAAGCATATGGCCTCGCGCTGGACGAGATCGGCACCATCGTTGCCCGGTCCAACCGCTTGGTTGCCGCCGGAATGATGGATACCGGCCAGGGTCGGTTCGCAATCAAGGTGCCGGGTCTGTTCGAATCGGCCGACGACATCCTCTCGATGCCCGTGAAAGTCAGCGGCGATGCCGTGGTCCAGGTCAAGGACATCGCCAGCCTGCGTCGCACCTTCAAGGATCCCGAATCCGTCGCGCGCATCGATGGCCTGCCGGCCATCGGCATCGAGGTCTCCAAGCGCGCCGGCGAGAACATCATCGAAACCATCAATCAGGTCCGTACGCTGGTGTCGGCGGAAAGCCAGTCATGGCCGCCGCAGGTCAAGGTCACCTTTTCGCAGGATAGCTCCCAGCAAATCCGCGACATGTTGGGCGAGCTGGAAAATAGCCTGATCACGGCTGTCCTGCTGGTGCTGATCGTGGTCGTGGCCTCGCTCGGTCTGCGCGGCGGCCTGATCGTCGGCATCGCCGTGCCGGGATCGTTCCTCATCGGCCTGCTGATGCTGGCGGGCTTCGGCATCACGATCAACATCGTGGTTCTGTTCAGCCTCATCATGGCGACCGGCATGCTGGTCGATGGCGCCATCATCCTGGTGGAGTTCGCCGACCGCTGCATGCTGAACGGAATGGATCGCCGCGCCGCCTATGCCGAGGCGACCAAGCGCATGGCCTGGCCGATCTTTTCCTCGATCGCCACCATCATCGCCGCGTTCGGGCCGATGGCCTTCTGGCCGGGCACGACCGGCGAGTTCATGAAGTACCTGCCGATCACCTTGTCGGCGACTTTGTTTGCTTCGCTCCTGATGGCGATGGTCTTCATTCCCTGCATCGGCGCCCTGATCGGCAAGCCGAACGCGGAAGAGCGACACGCGTTTGAGGCGGAGCGCCTGTCCGGCGAGGAGCAGCTTGCCCGCGCGCGGGGACCGGACTGGCTTTACCTGATCGCCCTGCGTGGTGCCTTGCGGCGTCCGGTCCTGGTCATTCTAGGTGGCATTGGAATCTTGGTCGCCACGGTCATGGCCTTCGGATCTTATGGCGCCGGCGTCGAGTTCTTCCCGGACGTCGAGCCGGAGCGCGCCCAGGTCCAGATCCATGCCCGCGGCAACATGTCGGTCAAGGAGCGGGACGATCTGGTGAAGGCCGTCGAGCGCGAGATCCTGGCCCTCAACAGCGAGCATCACGAGCTGCGCAGCGTCTATAGCGTGACAAGGGCCGATGTCGGCGGGCGGTCCGGTGGCCAGGAGTTGGCAGAAGACGTGATCGGCACAATCGCACTGGAATTCGGCGATTGGGACAAAAGGCGCAGCGTCGATATGATCCTGTCGGAGATCCGTGAGCGCACTGCGCCGATCCCCGGCATTCGGATCGAGCTGACGGAGGAGGAAGGCGGTCCGGGCGGCGGCAAGCCCGTTTCCATCCAGCTCACCTCCACCGACTTCGTGGCGCTCGAAGCGGCCACCGAAATCGTCCGCAAGAAGCTCGAATCGATGCCAGGCTTGATCGACGTGCAGGATTCGCGGCCGGTTCCCGGCATCGAGTGGGAGCTGGCTGTCGACCGCACCGAAGCGGCAAAGTATGGCCTCGATGTCACCGCGGTGGGCGATGTCATCCAGCTGGTCACGCGCGGACTGAAGTTCGGGGACTACCGGCCGGACGACGCCGACGATGAGATCGACATCGTGGCACGCTTCCCGTCGGAGGTGCGCAACATCAGCGAGATCGACCAGCTGCGCATCCCGACCGCCAACGGGTCCGTGCCGCTGAGCAATTTCGTCGACCGGACCGCCAAGCCGAAGCTGGCGCTGGTGCGCCGGGTCGATGGTGTGCGGGTCATCGACGTCGAATCCGATGTGAAGCCGGGCGTCCAGGCCTACGCAGAGCTGGAAGCGATCAAGGCGTGGCTGGCGACCGATCCAGGGCTCGATCCATCCGTCAATGTCGCGTTCACGGGCGAGGATGAAGATCGCCAGGAGTCCGCCAACTTCCTGACACTGGCGGCAATCGCCACCATGTTCTTGATCACGCTCATCCTGCTGCTGCAGTTCAACAGCTTCTTCTCGGTGTTTCTGGTGCTGAGCGCGGTCATCATGTCCTCGATCGGCGTGATGTTCGGCCTTCTGGTCCTGCAGCAGCCGTTTGGAATCGTGATGACCGGTATCGGCGTCATCGCGCTCGCCGGCATCATCGTCAACAACAACATCGTCCTCATCGACACCTACGATCATCTCAAGAAGACCGCGAAATCGCGGCGCGAGGCGCTGCTGGTCACCGGCGTTCAGCGCTTGCGGCCCGTCATCCTGACCAAGCTGACCACGGTCCTCGGCCTGCTTCCGCTCGTCTTTCACATGACGGTCGATTTCATCGGGCGCGACATCACCTTCTATGCGCCATCTACGCAATGGTGGGCCCCGCTCGCGACCGCCATCACGTTCGGCGTGCTGTTCGCTTCGCCTTTGACGCTGATATTCACACCTTGCGCGTTGGAGCTACAGGGCCGCTTCTATGACTGGCTCGCGCGCCGGCGCGATCGTACGCGACAGATCGGCGCTGAGCCGGCGCAGGCGGAATAGCTACTTGGTACCGCTGACGATCGCGTGGCTTGCCAAGGCCCAGTAGAGGTCGACACCGCGGAAGCCGGCCTCCTCAAGCCACGCCAGATGTTCTTTGATCGTGGATGGCTGATCGATCGCGTCGTCGTCCGGATAGCGGAAATAGTTCCACCTGAGCTCGCGCAGCTTGTCCAGCATGCTGAGGTCGCCGAGTTCCTCGAGAGATCGCATGGCGACTGCGCGCTCATAGGCTTCGGCCGCGAGAGCGAAGCCGGCCTCGGATGCCGGACGCATGATATCGGCCAGCACGAACGCTCCGCCGGGCTTCAGCAGGCAATGAAGATCCCGGAACAGCTTACGCTTGCCGTTGCCGTCCAGGTGATGCACCGCCAGGGAGCTCACGATGACACGCGGCTGCTCTCGCATCCAGCGCCAATCATCGCTGCCGAGGTCGAACGTCTGCGTCGTCAGGCGGTCGCGGAAGGGCGCGCATTGCCGTGTTGTCTCCGCGAGCATCGCCGCTGATCCATCGAGTGCCACATAGCGAGCCGTCGGGAACTTCCCCAGCAGGAACACTGCCAGATCGCCCGCGCCGCAGCAGAGCTCCACGATCAGCGGCGTGCTTTCGCGTTCCACTGCCGCGCCCACGAGGTCGCCGATCACATCGAACTGGCGCTCGCGCTCCGGATTGAAAAACCGTCCATAGGCGATGAAGCTGGCGGAGGTCTCTTCACTCCAACTCTGTGTCGATTGTTTTGTCTGCATTCTTTGCCTCTATCGCAATCTCTGCACCGCGGCCCCGATGCGGCCGATCGTGGTCAGCCAGCAGAGGGTCCCATAGATATAGGCGGCAACCGGAAACCAGCCGGGAAACAGCAGGATAATCACGAAGAAAAGGATTGTCTCCGTTCCCTCCGTGATACCGCCGAGATAGTAGAAGCTCTTGTTGGTCGCCGCTTCCCCATCCAGCTTCCGCTTGGCGGCAAAAATCGCGAAGGCCAGAAAGCTCGACCCCGTCCCCATGAAGGAGAAGATCAGGAACGCCGCTGCCAGTGCACGGTCCGGCTGCGCCAATGCGAAGGCGAAAGCCGTCCCGGAATAGATGATGAAGTCGAGAACGATATCGAGGTAGCCGCCAAGATCGGTCGCGCCCACGCGGCGCGCCAGCGCGCCGTCAATGCCATCCGCCAGCCGGTTGGCCAGCAACAGCAGCAGCGCCAGTTCATAGGATTGCAGCGCGATAGCCCCGATCGTTGCCAGACCGCACGCAAACCCGACGACTGTGATCTGATTGGCGGTCAGGCCGCGCTGGTGGGCGGCGAGCGCCAGCTCGTCCAGCACGGGGTCGATCAGCCGCCGCGCGGCGCGATCCAGCATCGGAAACGATCCGCCGTCAGATGGTCAATGCAGGTCCAGATCGTGCTCGGCACGCTGCTCGATGGTCGGCGCGTGCGGCCGCTGCACCGCCAGCCTCTGATACTGGCGATAGCTGAACGGAATCGAGGCGAGATAGAGCGCACCCATCGCCAGAGCCGTGTTCCAGGTTTCGCTCACCAGCAGCGCCACGAACACCGCCACGACGACCATGGCTGGCAGCACCCATCGCTGCGTGATGGCGAGCCGCTTGAACGAGAAGGTCGGAATACGGCTGACCAGCAGACCGGAGACAATTACCATCCAACTGCCGACCAGCCACGGTGAATCGGCGATCCCGCCGCCATATTCGTTGTAGGCGATCACGGGCATCAGAACCAAACCTGCGCCGGCGGGTGCCGGCACCCCGGTGAAGAAACGCATGGTCCAGGCCGGCACGTCCGCATTGTCGAGTTTGGTATTGAAACGCGCCAGACGCAGCGCCATGCAGGCGCTGAAAAGCAAGGTCAAGCCCCAGCCGATGCGGCCCGCCTGGTCCATGGTCCAGACGTAGAGGATGACCGACGGCGCGACGCCGAAGGCGATGAAGTCGGAGAGCGAATCCAGCTCCGCGCCGAACTTGCTGGTGCTGTCCAGCAGGCGCGCGATCCGTCCGTCCAGCGCGTCAAAGACAGCGGCAACGATGATGGCGATGCAGGCCAGTTCCCATTTCCGCGCGGCCGCGTTGGCGACCGCGGATGGATCGGTATAGGCCGTGACATCCATCAGCGCCTGGGCATCGAGCGCGAACTTGATCGAGGTGAGCCCCGCGCACAAGGCGAACAGGGTCAGCATGTTGGGGATCAGACGGTTGATCGAATGATCCCGCAATCTGGTGCGCCGCATGGCTCTCATCCTCCAGGATTGAACCGGCCGCAGCCGGCTCATTGTGCCGCAGATTACCGTTGCTCGCCAAGCCTCGCGGACTCGTCGGACTTGGCATCCGCCAGCACCGTTTCGCCCGCGACCGCGCGCTGCCCGACGCAGACCAGGGGCGAGACGCCGTCCGGCAGGTAGACGTCGACCCGGCTGCCGAACCGGATCAAACCGATGCGCTCACCTGCCCGCAGCGTGCGCCCGGCCGCGAGGTCGCATTTGATGCGCCGCGCCACCAGCCCGGCGATCTGCACCATGCAGAGGTCGAGGCCGTCCGGCCCACGCAGATGGATCGACTGCCGCTCGTTGTGTTCACTCGCCTTGTCGAGCGCTGCGTTGACGAACTTGCCCGGCCGATAAGCGAGCGCGACCACGTCGCCGTCGATCGGCGAGCGGTTCACGTGCACGTCGAACACGTTCATGAAGACACTAATGCGGGTCAGCGGCCTTTGGTCCAGGCCCAGCTCCGCCGGTGGGATCGCGGGCTGGATCATCTGCACTATGCCATCCGCCGGCGAGATGATGAGGCCTGGCCGATTGGGCGTGACGCGCGCCGGATCGCGGAAGAAGAATGCGCACCAACAGGTGAGAATGACCCCGATCCACCCCAGCGGCTCCCAGATCCAGAACAGGAGCAAGGTCGCCACGGCAAACAGGGCGACAAAGCGCCATCCATCGCGATTGATCGGAGGAACCGTGAATGTGGACAAGAAGGGCACCTCGTTCAGTCAACCGGCATTCCTCAAGCTGTTCGCCACGGTCTGCCGCTAGTTCATTGATTTGACACATATCTGGCTGTTGACGCCGCGCAAGTCAATGACTGGTCGCTGGACCGGCCGGATGGCTTGGCAGCGCACTTTTCAGGTTTCGTTAATTCCCCCCTACTACCATCGCATCCGGTCCCAAACCATTCAGCTGGCGCTGATTTCATGAACATACCAACCGTCTTCAGTCACCCGCCTGCCCCTGCCGAAATAAACGAGCTCGACGTCCTTGACGATGGTTCCGTCGCGTTGAAGCGGGAGCGCGCCAACGTTGCCTTCGGTTTCAGGGCCTGCGGCCTTCCTTTTTCGGCGGAGACGCGCCTAGCCGAGACCGGGCCGGTGCTGCAGATCGCGGCGGAGATCGGCGGCGACCCCTATTCCGCCGAAGGTGTGGACCTGCGCGAAGCGGTACACGCCATCATCCGCTCCAGCCACACCTCGCCCTCTTGCCGCCTGATGGTGTCGAAGCAGAAGCGCATCTATTGTGTCGGTAAGGGGCATTTGAGCGAGAGCTGGACTCCCACAGCGCTGCTGACCGTCGCGGCGGAACTGGTTTTGGAGGCGCGGCCCTATCTCATGGTCCTGCGCGACGTCATGCCCCGCTGGGCAAAGCCAGCCGCCTGAGTTCCTCTATCTCGGCCCCGGCCTGATCCGCTCGCGATTCTCGTCTGCGAGGTCGGTCAGAACCGTCCCGCCATCCGCAGCAACGCGCAGCACGGCGTATTTGGCAGCCTGATAGACCTCTGCCTGGCCTTCCTGGAAAAAGAAGGATTGCGCGCCGTAATCCAGCCGCGGCCTGCCCCAGTCCTCGTGCCGGCGGTACTGCACACGGAGCTCGTTGTCCTTCAGCGGTGATCCGTCATCCAGGCGCGCATAGCGACCGATCCTGTTTTCGTCCAATGACAGGATCACCGTGCCGCGGTAGGGCAAGCTCTCGATCGCCGTGCTGTCGGGCATGACCGCGTCGGCCAGCGCCAGAGCCATGTAGTCGCCTTGCAGCAAGGATCTCGGATCGACCGGCCGAAGCTCCAGCATCAGAAGCTCGCCGTCGGCAATGACCGCCCTCTTCTGTGCAATATCCCAGTTGGTCAGCCCAAGGATCAGCACCAGCCCGGCAAGTGCGATCGCCAACCGTGCGGGCCTCATGACGGCCTCCGCTCGCGCATTGCGCCGATCAGCAGCCCATAGCAGGCCAGCAGAATTGCCCCGGCCGACATCAGGATGACGGACTTGGTGAGCAACGTCTCCTGCAGGTCCCAATAGAACAGCCAGATGAAATAGATCTCCGCCAACGCACCGATGATCGCCAGCGAGCGCGAACCGATTGTGTAGGCCAGCGCCAGCAGGACCAAGGCGGCCGAGGCCCCGGTCGGCAGCAGGAAGGCGACAATCGCTGCGGCCAGCGCCGCGACGGCAGCGAGAAGCTGCGCTTGGGAGTCCCCCACGCGCCGCCAGTTGATGAAGACAAGGAACGCAAACACGAAAAGGAGCAGCCCCTTTGCCGGCCAGCCGAACCAGAGCTTCCAGCCCGTGTCGAAGTTGAAGACCAGGATCTCGATAAGCTGCGGCACGACGAGCAGGGCCAATGCCGTCGGTCGCACATCGCGCATTGGCGGGTACAACAACAGCGCCACGCCGAACGGAACGAAGACCGCCGGCAGATCCGCGGTCATCTGGCCCCAATGGTCCCAGATGGCCACAAACAGCAGGATCAGCGTCACCGAGACGACCAGGAACTGCAGCAGCAGCGACCGTTGCTGCCACACGGCAGCCGCCGCGAAGGGCACAGTGGCGATGACGGCTGCCCACACGCTCTCGGCTGGGACGCCGACCCCGGCCGCAACCATCAGCGTACCGGCAGTTGCGAGGGCCACGGCAGCATGCGCGGTGAACGCGCCCTCAGGCCGGTGATGCAGGAGCCGCACACTGACGGCAAATACAATTGCACCGGCAATCGCGACGACGAGGTTCGGTTCATCGACATCGAACGCCATATCCATGACCACCCAGGCGAAGGCTAGCGCCACAACCGCCGTGACCCAGGCACCGATGCCCAGCACTGCTTGCATGTACCAGGGCGCGTCGTCGTACGGACCGCGCGCGTTCAATGCTTCGCGCGCCGGCGCCACGTCGATTCCAGTCCGTGCACAGAACGCCGTAAGCGTTGTCATGCCGGCGCTCCTTGCAGGGTTCCGCGCAGCCTCCGCATCGCCAGGGCGGCGGAACCCGTTCCGGCAATGGCCCAAACAATCATGGCGCCGAGGCTCGCCAAGGCCGGCGCTGCATCGTCGAAGTCGAATCCGATTGCCTCGTCGATCAGGCGAAATCCGATGCAGATGAAGAATGCATCGGCGACCGCGATGACGATCACGAGCGCAGCGAAATCACGCCACAGGTGCCAGTAGAGTGCGGCGGCGGCAATGATCATCAACAGGAATGCCGCCAGGCAAAGCGCCGGAGAGCCGAACCTGCCCGCATCCACCGCATGGGCCGCAGCCGGAATGAAGAGGATCACCGTCGCTGCGAACAGCAGCACCAGCCGCGTCCAGTGCGCAGACAGCCACGACAGTCCATATTGGACGGCGAACTCGCGCCCGGCGAGCGCCAGGGCAATGGTCGCTCCAACCAGCACCCACATTTCCCCCGAGGTCACATCGCTGACGACCACCAGCACCTGGCTGGCATAGAGCGCCAGCGCGACCTCCGCGACCACCAGCCAAAGCATCCAGTGGACCGCGCTGCGCGACACGAAAACCCAAGGCAGGATGAGAACGGCCCACGCGACGAACAGCTCAAAGACGTCCGCGCCGGTCTGATAGACTTGACCGATCACCGCCAGGAGAACGCCGGTCAATACCGACGCCGCGACCAGAAGCACTCGTCCGAACGCGCGATCGAGACCGATCAGCAGCGCGCCACCGGCAGCGATCACCAGCGCCGTTTCGATGACAGCAAACTTGGCGAGATCGGAAAGGTCATCCCAGTTGTAGGCGAAGAAACATACCACGCCGGCCAGAAACTGACCCGCACCCAAGGTCAACAACGCATGGCGACCCCATCTTGCCCAGAACGCCTCGTCGCGCACGACGCTGACCGCGGCGGCATATCCGCGTGCCGAGACGAGTCCGGCGGAGCGCAAGATCTGCAACTCACGCAGGCCCAACTCCGGATCGGCAGGACTCACTTGCTAGGTCTTTCGTGGATGGAATGGATTCAGTTGCCGGTGGGTACCGCGAACACCTGGCCTGGATAGATCAGGTCCGGATCCGCGATTTGATCCTTATTCGCTTCGTAGATCACGGTGTAACGGATCCCCTCTCCGTAGCTTTCACGCGCGATCCTCCAGAGAGAATTTCCTGGTTGCACGACGATTCTGCCATTGGCCATCGCCCCGCCATTGGCGTCCGGAGCGCCCGCGGCTGAGGCGGTCTGTTGCGCACTGGAGCCGGCTTGGGCCGCCAAAGGCACAGCGGCCTGTTCGAACGGCGTCTGCGCACGCGCCACCACCTTTCCGGTCTGGTCGACCTGATCCACGCGGATGACATGCAACCCGGGCGCGATCGGCGTGTTGGGCGTGAACGACCAGAAGCCATTCTCGTTCGCTGTCGTCTCGCCAATCGACTGGTTGTCCAGATAGACGAACAGCCGCACGCCGCCCGGCGCCTTGCCCGACAGGATAGCGCGGCCCTCAGAATCGTAATCAATTGCCGAAATCTCTGGAACCTTGGGCGCTCCGGCCGAAGCCTCCACCGGCTGGTCCGGCACGTTCATGACCCGCGTGGGCCCGATTCCTGACTTGGGCACCTCGATTGCCAGCGCTCCCGCGGGTTGGTCGCTCGCGCGCCCGGCGATGTCCTTGGCCACCTGCGGCACCAGCACGACGACGGATGTCTCCGACTCCCGCTTGGCGCTTGCGTCATTCTCGGAATCGTCCGGCACGCTCTCAAGCGTAAAGCTGTGTTCGCCGGGGTCGAGGGCACTGTTCGGCAGGAAGACCCATTCGCCGCGGTTGTCCGCCTGTACCGAGCCGATGACCTTGCCCTTGTCCATGATCGTGACCTCGGCATCCGGCTGGGCGCGACCGGCGATCACCGCATCGCCGCTGGGGTTGACACGCACGACGTCGAAGCTGGGCGGAATCGGCGTGGCCTCTGCCGCTTGGCCGCTCGAGGGCTGGGCGGGCGCTTGTCCGCCCGTTGTGTTCGCAGATTGGCTCGGCTGGCCTTCGGTCGCACCATCCTGGCTGCCGCTCATGCCCGACTCGGTCGCGGGAGCGGCGGACTGAGCGGCCGGCGGTGCAGTGTCGCCGCCCTCATCCTGGTCCTGCTGATAAATCGCGAAAAACAGCCCGAGCGCGACCACCAGAACCGCAGCACCGATTGTTCCGGTCAGAGCGACGCGCGTCACCCGATCCTCCTTGTGACCAACCTGTTGCACAACAGTATCAGACCACTCGGTGTGGCAGAAGAACGAAGTCGCGGAACAGAAATAGGATTTCCCTGGCGAAAAAGTAAAAACTCGCAATCCAAATGCCGCTCAAATGCTGCAAGCCGGTTCTCTTGCGCCCCTGTGGCGGGAATGCCACGGGTTTCGCTGGGCTGTGGCCCCTCAGAGCCATCCTCCAAACTTGCCCCGAGGCCCGTTTCCCTGCCATAAGTGTTGTGACCAGAGAGATGGAAATGAAAGGCCAAGGGGATGGCCCCTTGGGTTGGAAATGAGTCAGGTAATAAAGTCAGTCTGCGTCTATTGCGGCGCCTCCACGGGTGCCTCCCCCACATTCCTCAAAATCGCCACCGACGTCGGCCGCGCTCTAGGGGAGAACGGCATTCGCCTCATTTATGGCGGAGGCGGAATCGGCCTGATGGGTGCCGTTGCCGACGCCACGCTCGCGGCCGGTGGACAGGTGGTCGGCGTCATTCCGGAGCACCTGCAGCAGGCCGAGCTCGGCCATCGCGGCCTCACCGAGCTCAAGATCGTCGACAGCATGCACACCAGAAAGCGCATGATGTTCGACCTTTCCCAGGCCTTCATCGTGCTGCCCGGCGGCATGGGCACGCTCGACGAGACCTTCGAGATCATCACCTGGCGGCAGCTCGGCATGCATGACAAGCCGATCATCTTGGTCAATCACGACGATTACTGGGATCCGTTCCTGGACCTGGTTGACCACGTAATCGACAACGGCTTCGCCCGTTCCGCGACGCGGCAGCTGTTCTCCGTGGTCGGCAGCGTCGGCCGGCTGCTCGACATGCTCGAGGGCGAGCCGCAGACCCGCGAACCGAGCTATCCGGAGCGGATTTAGTTGGCCTAGCCCGTGTTTTCCGCACGCTGGAAATTCCAGCGTGCGATGCTATTCTGCGCCCGATTTTGCGATGCAACATCGGTTGCCGCGCCGGGTCGCGCGCGAGGCAGCCACCTTCGGAGGAAGCAACGGAATGGCGAAGATCAAGGTCAAGAACCCGATCGTGGAGTTGGACGGCGATGAGATGACGCGCATCATCTGGCGCTTCATCAAGGACAAGCTGATCCTGCCCTATCTCGAGGTTGACCTAAAATACTATGACCTTGGCATCGAGAGCCGCGACAAGACCAGCGACCAGATCACGGTCGACGCCGCCAATGCCATCAAGCAGCATCGCGTCGGCGTGAAGTGCGCCACCATCACGCCCGACGAAGCGCGCGTGAAGGAATTCAAGCTGAAGCAGATGTGGAAGTCGCCCAACGGGACGATCCGCAACATCCTCGATGGCACGGTCTTCCGCCAGCCGATCATCTGCAAGAATGTGCCGCGCCTGGTGCCGGGCTGGACCCAGCCCATCGTCATCGGCCGTCACGCCTTCGGCGACCAATATCGCGCCACCGATTTCATCGTGCCGGGCAAGGGCAAGCTGACCATGAAGTTCGAGCCCGCCGACGGCGGCGCACCGATCGAGAAGGAGGTCTTCAGTTTCACAGGCAGCGGTGTTGCCCTTGGCATGTACAACCTCGACGAATCCATCCGCGGCTTCGCCCGCGCCTGCTTGAACTATGGCCTTGACCTCGGCTGGCCGGTCTATCTGTCGACCAAGAACACGATTCTCAAGACCTACGACGGTCGTTTCAAGGACATCTTCCAGGAAGTGTTCGACGAGGAGTTCGCCGACCACTTCAAGGCCAAGAACATCACCTACGATCACCGCCTGATCGACGACATGGTGGCGAGCGCGCTGAAATGGTCCGGCGCGTTCGTGTGGGCGTGCAAGAACTACGACGGCGACGTGCAGTCCGACACGGTCGCGCAGGGCTTCGGCTCTCTCGGCCTCATGACTTCGGTGCTCATGTCGCCGTCCGGCGATGTGGTGGAGGCGGAGGCGGCGCACGGTACTGTCACGCGCCACTACCGCGAGCACCAGAAGGGCAAGCAGACGTCCACCAACCCGATCGCGTCGATCTATGCCTGGACGCGTGGCCTCTGGTATCGCGGCAAGTTCGACAGCACGCCCGAGGTGCAGAAATTCGCCGAGGCGCTGGAGAAGGTTTGCGTCGACACGGTCGAAGCCGGCTTCATGACGAAGGATTTGGCGTTACTGATTTCGCCCGACCAGAAGTGGATGACGACCAACGAGTTCCTCGACAAGCTCGATGAGAACCTGAAGAAGGCTATGGGCTAGGCCGGGCTCCGGGAGATTTTCATGACCAACATAACTCGCCGCGCCTTCAGCGCGTTCGTCACCTGCGCGTTCTTCACTGCCGGCGGCGCGAATGCTTTCGCGCAGGATCTCGAGAACACCCTCTACATGGATCTCAGCTACGGCCGCGTGGTGATCCAGCTTCTGCCGGACGTCGCGCCGCGGACCGTCGCCCGCATAAAGGAGCTGGCACGCCAAGGCTTCTATGATGGCACGCCGTTCCACCGCGTGCTCCCGAACTTTATGGCTCAGGGCGGCGACCCTACGGGCACCGGCACCGGTGGATCGGGAAAGCGGCTCAAGGCCGAATTCTCCGCGGTGAAGCACGTGCGCGGCACGGTCTCGATGGCGCGCTCATCGGACGTGAACAGCGCGGACAGCCAGTTCTTCATCTGCTTCGCGCCCGCGCCGCACCTGGACGGCCAGTACACCGCCTTCGGCCAGGTGGTCGAGGGCATGGAATTCGTCGACCGCATCAAGAAGGGCGACCCCGGCAACAATGGCGTGGTCAGCGCTCCCCAGGATCGCATTGTGAAGATGCAGGTTGCGGTGGACGCACAATAGTCGGCCGCCGGGCTATGGCAGCGCGCGAGGTCGCGCGCTGCCATAGACGCGCGGGAATTCGTAGTCTTCGATCCCGAAGAGCTGCATCACCGTCTCACCGTCACGGCTGAACGGAAAGAGGCCGAACTCGCACTTGCCGATATTGCCGTTCTTCTGCGTCCAGGTATAGAAGCCGTAGAGCGGTTCCTTGATCTTCACGACATCCGTGCAGGCCTCGACCAGCTGCTGCTCCTCGTCCCAGCCGATGGTTCCCAGATAAAGGCCGGTGAAATCCAGCTTGTTGAACTCGACCACGCGCGTGCCGACCAGGCGATACCGGAATCGAAGCGGCTTCTGCTCGACCTCAATGATGACGATGTTGGGCAGCAGCTCCTGCAACTCCGTTGGATCCAGATCCGCACGTAGTGGCACGATGCGCTGCGGCACGCGGCGCGCTTGCCAATAGTCCCGGAAGCGACGAATGCGAGGAGAATTGAGTTGAGAGATATTGAGCCGGTGTATCTGATGGACCATAATGTCGACGACGTCACCGCCGCCCGCTGTGAAGTGAAATTTGCGCCTACCGTGTCGTCTGCCCCCCGCTCGGCAGCGCGTCTGGCTGCGGGAAATCGTAGTCTTCCATCGCGAGGATCTGCGACACTAGCTCGCCGTCCTCGCTCAACGGAAGGCGCGCAAATTCGCATCGTCCCATGCGCCCGGTTGTCAGTTCCCATGCGAAGGCCCCGAACACCGGTCGGCGTCCCTCTACCACGGCGGCATAACTGTCGATCAGATCCTGCTCTTCCGGCCAGCCGATCTCGCCCAAGTAGCGACCGGTGAACTCCAGACCATTATATTCCACCACCCGCGTGCCGACGAGTCGATAACGAAAACGCAAGGGATCGCGCTCGACATCAACGATCATGATGTTGGGCAGCACGCCCCTGATCTGATCCGGCGCAATATCGCCGCGCTTTGGCGGCGTTCCGTCCCGGCGCTCGCATTGATGCTGCCAATAGGCGTACAGCCGATGAATGCGCGGCGACGTGATCCCTGCTATGTCCAACGCGACAGTCGGTTGCGGCATCCCCGACTCGCAGCTTCAGGTGGACGGCAAGCCAGAATTGCTTGCCGGCGCGATCTTTGCAATCGAACCTGCACCGCTAGCGCTCCGCGATGCGCGGCACGCCGATCGCTTTCTCCGGCGGCTGCAGACGCATGACCCACCCGAAGGCGTGCGGAAAAATCGACGGTGCCAGCAAGAAGGCGCCGCGATACTCGTCCGATTGCACGAGCCACAACCCAACGAGTCCAACCGCTGCGCCCGCCAGCACGAACAAGGTCCCGATCGAGCGCCACGGCCGAATCGCCCAGTGCGCCGGCAGATGAACGTCCGCGTCCTCGCTGTCCTGCGCGAAGATCTCAACCATCTCGCGCCGGCAGATCAGGAAGGCTGCCGCCCCTGAGGCTATGAGCACTGCCATCAGGAACCAGAACATTTCCCGCCAGACCTGGTTCGGATTCGCGAATGGCACGTAGGTCAGCTCGTCCCACATCATGAGCGGAAAATCATAGAAGCCGTGGCCGAGGATCGGCACGATGAGCGCCAGCGCCCAGTTCAGGCCCGGCGCCCGGCCTCGATAGGCACGCGCCGCGAACAAGCCCATGACGGCCCCGAACACCATGTGCGCCGGGATCGAGAGCACGCCCCGCATGGTGCCGAGGCCGAGCCAGTCGGGGCTGCGCAGCAGATAGAGCGTGTTCTCGAGCGCTGCAAACCCCAGGCCGAGCAGCATGGCGGCGCAGAACAGATCGCCGCCGGAATCGCAATCCTTATGTTCCCGCACGATGAAATAGAGCAGCAGAAACTTGGCGAGCTCTTCCGGTCCGGCAGCCCCGATGAAGGCGGAACTCAGCGCCGCTTCGACACCGGGCGCAGCGAAGCTCGTCGCCCAGCCGATCATGGGGCCGCCCGCCAGCACCAGCATGCCCGAGATCACGCCCAAAGACAGCGTGCGCACAATCAGCCGCCAACCCATCCGCTTGCGATAGTGGCTGACCAGAAAGGCCGTTAGCACCGCCGCAGGCAAGATCGCGAACGCGATGATGACCAGCTTACCAAGAACAGTCATTGATCTGCGCCCCCGTTACCCCGCAAAGAGAATACAGAGGACGCCAAAGATTAAAAGATTAAGAAGCAGTCGCTACCGCCGCCACGCCCTGAGTCGCTTCACCGCTTCCGCCATGTCCTCGGTCGAGCCCGCGAAGGAGAAGCGCATGGTGGCGCGGCCGCGCTGGCCGTCGAAATCAACGCCTGGCGTGGCGGCGACGCCGGTCTCGCTCAGCATGCGACGACAGAACTCGACGCTGTCGTTGGTGAGTCGCGCCACGTCAGCGTAGATGTAGAAGGCGCCGTCGGTCGCCACCAGCTTGTCGAAGCCGGCAGCGGGCAGATCGTTCAACAGCAGTTCGCGATTGGTGGCGTACCGGCGGACGTTCGCCTGGCATTCGTCATGCGCGTCGAAGGCAGCGATGCCGGCATGCTGGGACAAGGTCGGCGGCGAGATGAAGAGGTTCTGTGCCAACCGCTCGATCGGCTGCAGCAGGTCCTCGGGCACCACCAGCCAGCCCAGCCGCCATCCGGTCATCGAGAAATACTTGGAGAACGAATTGACCACGATCGCCTGGTCGTCGATCGACGCAGCGGTCACCGCATCCACGCCATAGGTGATGCCGTGATAGATCTCGTCCGAGATGAAGCGGATGCTGCGCTGCCGGCAATAGCTCGCCAGCGCCCGCATCTCCGCGTCCGGCACGATGGCGCCAACCGGATTCGACGGGCTTGCGACGATGAGGCCGTCCAGATGCTTGCCCGTCTCGCGCTGCACCTGTTCCAACGCGGCAACCGTCGGCTGATACTTGGTGTCGGCCTCCATCGGCGCGATCACCGGCTCGATGCCGAGCGCGGTCAGGATGTTGCGGTAGCAAGGATAGCCAGGACTCGCCAGGGCCACGCGGTCGCCCGGCTCGAACGCCGTCAGGAAAGCCAGCAGGAACCCGCCGGACGAGCCGGTGGTGACGACAATGCGCTCCGCCGGCACATCGGCGCCATAGAACTCCTTGTAGTGCCGCGAGATGCGCGCCCGCAGCTCGGGGATTCCGAGCGCCAGTGTATAGCCGATCAGCTCCTTCTCGAGCGCAGCCTTCGCCGCTTCCAGCACCTTGCGCGGCGCCGGCGTCGATGGTTGGCCGACCTCCAGGTGTACGACGTCGGCCCCGCTCGCAGCACGCTCCGCCGCCGCGCGCATCACTTCCATGACGATGAACGGATCGATGCGACCGCGTCGCGCGACCTTGAGCACCATGGCGGCCCTACCTGCCGCTCACCAGGGTGGCCAGGCCGTTGCCGCGATAGTCATTGCGCAGCTGGCATGAATCCGGGTCGCTTGGCGTGCCGCGCGGGCAGAAGATCGCGTTGACGCGGCCAAGCGCCTCTCTTTGCTCGGCCTGATAGCCGGCGGCAGACAATGCGGCTGACGGATTGTCGTCGCCGCTGACATCGAAATAGACCACGTCCGGATCAACACCGTGATAGACGCGCGAGCGGAGCATCGCAGCCTCCAGTGGCACACGTTCCTTCGTCACCGCATAGAGCAGCTCCGCCTGGGCCAGCACGCCGGCCATGCCGCCTGACGTCGCGGAGGCGTAGTAGAGTTCGCCGTTGTTATCGTTGGCCATGATCATCGGAGCCAGCGCCGAGAAGCCGAAGCCCCGGTCGGAGGGCGCCGGTGCGAGAATTATCCCTGTTCCTTGCGCGATGCGACCCGCGCCGAACAAGGCGTTCATGGTGAAGTTGCACGCGACTCCCAGCCCTTCCGCATCAACCGCGACGATACCCGCCGCGAACGGGTTCTCCGGCACGCGCTGCGCCGGGAATGGAAGGCTCGCTGCGGGCGTCCCGCGGCCGGACTGATGACCCTGCATCACCTGCGCGACATGCTGGTCGGAAATCAATGTGTCGCTCGGCTGTGTTACGTCGCCGTTCGGCTGCATCCATTGAGCGCGATTGGCGGTTAGCCGCAGGCTGGCATCGGCCAGGAAGGCGGCGCGATTGTTGTCGTCGGCTCCATCCAGCGCTTTCAGCATTTGCGCGACCGAGACACCGCCGGCTGCCGGCGGCTGCGGCAGGAAAACCTGCTGGTCACCCCACTTGATCGCGAGCGGCTTGTAGAATTTCGCTTGGACGCCGCGCAAATCCTCGATGGTCAGAGGCGCGCCGATCGCCTGGGCGCTTGCCGCCAATTGCTGCCCCAACACGCCGCCATAGAGCTCGTTCGGCCCCTTGGCCCTGATCTGCCCAAGCACGCCGGCCAGCTCGGGCTGCCGCAGATTGTCGCCTTCCCCGAGCATGCTGCCATCGGCGCGCGTGAACAACCCGGCCATCTGCGGATCGGCACGCAGCTTTCGCTCGGCCAGTGCCACGTCGCGCGCCAGCGCACGGCTGGCGGCCTCGCCGGTCTGTGCGATCGACTCCGCCGGCGCCACCAATTGGGCCCACGGGAGCTTGCCATAACGCGCCGACAGTGCGGCCATCCCGCGCGCCGAGGCCGGCACCGCGACCAAGCCGCCGGCGGCGGCCCGCGGCAGGAAGTCCAACACCTCGCTCGCGATTCTGTCTTCTTCCCCGCGGTGCACGACGCAGATGCCGCCGCCGCCCAGTCCAGCGGTCGATGGCATGGTCGCGGACATGACGAAATAGGCGGCTGCCACCGCGTCCGCCGCATTGCCCCCGGCGTTCAGGACCTCGCGGCCCACCAGGGCGGCACGGGGCTCGTCGGCCACAATGCCGCCATAAAAATCGTCCACCTCAAAAAGCTCGCCGGCATATTGGGCGCCCCCACGCGAGCAGGCCGCAATCGCCAGGACCGCCCCCACGAGGCCTCCCGCGATGCCCAGGGTACGCCTGAAGGCCGGTCGCCGCCCCATTCCGGTGGCCCCCGTGGGAGGTGTGTTTGCCTTGCCCGATGGGCCCCGGCCGATATGATGGCGCACGGACATAGAGGAAACTCCGCTCGACTTTAAGGTTTTAACGATTCGGCGGCGAGCATAAGTAGGACCATGGATGTGATCAACCGGCCTCCAGCCCGACCCCTGCCGGGCCCCCGAAGCGCGGCGCGGCGTGCCATCGGCCTTGTCCTGGCCGCTTCCCTGGCTCTTGCCCCAGTGTTCGAGGCCGAGGCCCAGTCGCGCCGGCTCAGCCTGATCCGCGATGCTGAGATTGAGGCGACCCTGCGGGCTTATGCGGATCCGATCTTCGCCGCGGCAGGCCTCGATACCTCGGCGGTGCAGGTCCACATCATCAACGACAAGCGGCTCAATGCATTCGTCTCCAACGGCATGCAGATCTTCATCCATACCGGGCTGCTGACGGAGACCAAGGCTCCGAACGAAGTGATCGGCGTCATCGCGCACGAGACCGGTCATATTGTGGGCGGCCACCTGGCGCGCCAGAAGGAGGAGCTGGAAAACCGTACCATCGAGTCGATCATCGGCATTCTGGCGGGCGTCGCCATCGGTGTGGCCACCGGTAGTGGCGAGGCTGGCGTCGGCGCTGCGACGCTGGGCCAGAGCATCGCGCAGCGAAACCTGCTGCAATATTCGCAGGCCCAGGAGGGCGCCGCCGATCAGGCCGCGTTCGGTCTGCTCGAAGCAACGCATCAGTCGCCGAAGGGCATGGTCGATTTCTTCCGCGTATTGGCGCGGCAGGAAGCGCTTTCCGCGATCAACCAGGATCCCTACATGCGCACGCACCCGCTCACGACCTCGCGGGTGGATTCTGCCGAGGCGGCGCTGCGGGCATCACCTTACGCCGATGCCAAGGACCCACCGGAACTGGTCGAGCGCCACGAACGGATGCTGGCGAAGCTGATCGGCTATCTCGAGCCGCTGAGCCGTGTCATGACCAAGTATCCGGAGAAGGATCAGAGGGTCGCGGCCCGTTATGCCCGCGCGATCGCCTATTTCCGCGCATCGCGCACCGAGGAAGCGCTCGCGGCGATGGACAGCCTGCTGGCCGAAGCGCCGAATGATCCGTTCTTCATCGAGCAGAAGGCGCAGATTCTCTATGACCGCGGCCGTCTTGCTGAGGCCCTGCCGCTCTATCAGCAGGCCCTTGATCTTGCCCCGCAGGAACCTTTGATCCGCATGGAACTGGCGGAAACGCAGGTGGGATTGGAGCACCCGGCGCTGCTCGAACCGGCAATTACAAACCTCAACGAAGTCGTGCGGCTGGAGCCGAAGAACGCTCGCGCGTTCCATCTGCTGGCGACGGCTTACGGCCGGTCCGGCAACACGCCCATGGCGGACTTGGCCCAGGCGGAGGAGTTCTTGGCCCGCGGCAAGAACAAGGACGCCAAGCGGTTCGCCGAACGCGCCCTGCAGGGCCTCAAGGTAGGCTCTCCGGGTTGGCTAAAGGCCCAGGACATCCAGTTCGCCGCCGACCAGGCCGAGGAAGATTGACAAGTTCGTGATGCGGGTGGCGCGGCCCCTGCCCGGGCCGCTATGCTATCGGCGGCTGCTTCCCTGTTGAAAGACGTGATCCCCATGCGCGCGATCCTGATCGCACTTGCCCTGTTCCTTGCCGCCATCGGCGGCTACGCCTTCAAGGAGTTTGCGGTCGCCCGCAACGCCGCGGAGGTCCCGACCTCCATCGATCAGCAGATCTCGCAATACCTAAAGAACCATCCCGAAGAGGTGATGACTGCGCTCAGGCTCGCGCAGGCAAAAGAGGAGCGTCGCAAAAAGGACGAGGCCCAGCAGGCGCTAGACGTGCAGCAGGATCAGATTTTCAACAATCCGGCCGATCCGGTGCTCGGCAATCTGCAGGGTGATGTCACGGTGGTCGAGTTCTTCGACTATCGCTGCCCTTACTGCAAGCGGGTTGCGGATTCGCTGATGCAGCTGCTGAAGGACGACCCCAACATCAAGCTCGTGTTCAAGGAGTTCCCGATCCTCGGTCCTGAGTCGGTCGTCGCGGCGAAGGTCGCGCTGGCTGCGCACCGCCAGGGCAAATACGAGCAAGTGCACACGGCTTTCATGTCCCACAAGGGCTCGTTCGATCAGGCCACGCTATTGGACCTCGCCGCATCGGTTGGTGCCGATCGGGCACGACTGGCGACTGACATGCAGGATCCCGCCATCCTGGGCCTTTTGCAGGCCAACGAATCCCTCGCCGCGGCGCTCGACATCACCGGAACGCCGGGTTTCCTGTTCGGAAAGCAGCTGGTTCCCGGCGCTGTTTCGCTGGACGATATGAAGGAGCTGGTCTCGGCCGCGCGGGCCCAGGCCGGCTAGCCGGCGCCGCTAGCTTTTCACGCGTGTGATGACGACAGACGGAGCCGATCGCTCGATCGGTCCGTGACAGACCGCCTCGATATTGTTGCCGTCAGGATCGAGCACAAAGGCACCGTAGTAACCGGGATGATAGTGCCGTTCGCCGGGAGCGCCGTTGTCGCGGCCGCCGGCTGTTAGCGCCGCTGCATGGAAGCGGTGGACTGCATCTCGATCCGCCGCCTGGAACGCGAGGTGCAGCCCGCTGGTGACCGGTTCGCCGTGACTGAGGCACAGCTCGTCCGCTTCAATAAGCTCGCCATAGTCCTGCGCTGGCGGCAATCCAAGGGCGTCCAGCACGGCGTCATAGAACCGGCGGCTGGCCGGGAGATCCTTCACTTTGAGGTGGACGTGGTCGATCAGGCGCCCGACATGATAGCTCATCGCGAACTCCCATCCTGCGTATGGCGGCGACACACTCGTCCACCAAACGGGGCGCATGGCTAGACGTTCCCGTGCGAGCGGCGCTTGCAGGTCCGGTCGCCGGCCCGCATTGCGCCGGCCAATGGCCGCCGCTATAAGGACTCGGATTTTCGCAGCCGCGGGGGAAGGGTCTTGGCGAAGCCGCCTAAGGTTTTGATTCTGAACGGCCCGAACCTCAACATGCTGGGGGTGCGGGAGACTGCGATCTATGGCACCGATACCCTTGCCGATATTGAGCGCACATGTACGCGCCGCGCCAAGGAACTCAGCCTCGCCGTCGATTTCCGCCAGTCCAATCTGGAAGGTGAGCTGGTGACCTGGATCCAGGAGGCGCGCACCGGCGCGGACGGCATCGTCATCAACCCCGGCGCCTATGGCCATACTTCGATCGCCTTGTTGGACGCGCTGCGCATGGCCGACAAGCCGGTGGTCGAACTGCATTTGTCCAACATCCACCGCCGCGAGGCCTTCCGCCACCACACCTATACCAGCCAAGCCGCCACCGGAGTGATTTGCGGCTTTGGCGCGCACGGCTATGTACTGGCGCTGGAGGCAATGGCGGAGCTGATCAGCGAGAAAGACCGCGCATGACCAAGTTCGACATCGATGAGGCATTGATCCGCAAGCTGGCCAAGCTCCTCAAGGAGACCGGCCTCACCGAGATCGAGTTCGAGACCGACGATGCCCGCATCCGCGTGAATGCCGGCGCAAGCGGTCCGCTGGTTGTAGCCTCCCCGGCTGCAGCTCCGGTTGCCGCGCCTGCCGCCGCGGTAGCGCCGGCCGCCGATGTACCAGCCGCTGGGTCCGTGTCCTCACCCATGGTAGGCACAGCGTATCTGGCACCTGAGCCGAATTCCCCCGCGTTTGTGAAGGTCGGCGATCGGGTCGCCAAGGGGCAGACCATCCTCATCATCGAAGCCATGAAGGTGATGAACCCGATTCCGGCGCCCCATGCCGGCACGATCACCCAGATCCTGGTCCAGGACGGCCAGCCGGTGGAGTTCGGCGAGCCGCTGATGGTCATCGCCTAGGATCGGCATCAGGCGATGTTTGAAAAGATCCTGATCGCCAATCGCGGAGAGATTGCGCTTCGCATCCATCGCGCCTGCCGCGAGATGGGCATTCGTACGGTCGCCGTGCATTCCGTTGCCGACGCCGACGCCATGCATGTGCGTCTTGCCGATGAGAGTGTGTGCATCGGCCCCGCGCCGTCGCGCGAATCCTATCTCAACATGCCGGCTATCATTTCAGCCGCCACCATCACCGGCGCCGACGCGATCCATCCCGGCATCGGGTTCCTGTCGGAGAATGCGCGCTTCGCCGCAATGGTGGAGGAGCATGGCTTCACCTTCATCGGCCCCGCCCCCGATCACCTGTCGCTAATGGGCGACAAGGTGCAGGCGAAGGATGCCGCCATCCGCTTCGGCATCCCAGTCGTGCCCGGTTCGGAAGGCGAGGTGAAGGACGAGGTCGATGCCAAGCGCTGGGCCAAGAAGATCGGCTATCCGATCCTGATCAAGGCGGCTGCGGGCGGTGGCGGCAAGGGCATGCGCGTCGCCAATGACGAGAGCGAGATCTCGCAGGCCTGGTCGATGGCGCGCAGCGAAGCGATGAAGTCGTTCGGCAACGACGCCGTCTATATGGAGAAATACCTCTCCCATCCGCGTCATATCGAGATCCAGATCCTGGCCGACAATCACGGCAACGTCGTGCATCTGGGTGAACGCGACTGCTCGCTCCAGCGCCGCCATCAGAAGCTGGTGGAGGAGGCGCCTTCGCCCGCGCTCAATAGCAAACAGCGCGCTGAGATCGGCGAGATCGCAAGCGCCGCGATGCGCAAGATGGGCTATCGCTCCGTCGGCACAATCGAGTTCCTGTTCCAGGATGGCGAGTTCTATTTTATAGAGATGAACACCCGCCTGCAGGTGGAGCATCCGGTGACCGAGATGATCACCGGCATTGATCTGGTGCGCGAGCAGATCCGCGTCGCATCTGGTGCGCCACTCGGCATGACGCAGGCCGACATCTCCTTCAACGGCCATGCCATCGAGTGCCGTATCAATGCCGAGAACCCGGAGACCTTTGCACCCTCACCCGGCAGGGTCACCGAGTTTCACGCTCCGGGCGGCCTCGGCGTGCGGGTGGATTCGGCGCTCTATGGCGGCTATCGGGTGCCGCCGCACTATGACAGCCTGATCGCCAAGCTGATCGTGCATGGCCGCAGTCGCAACGAATGCATGATGCGCCTGCGCCGCGCACTCGAGGAAATGGTGATCAACGGCATCCACACCTCGATCCCCGTGCACCGCCGCATCATCGGTGCCCCCGACTTCCTCAACGGCAGCTACGACATACGCTGGCTGGAGAAATTCGTCGCCGAACAGCAAGCCTGAAGCGCCGGAAAAAAACCGCCAAAAACAGGAGCGCCGGCTGCAAGGCCGGCGCTCGAAACCACACGACGCGCGACGACTATTCCTGTGTCTGAACGGTCGTCTGCTTTGTCTGGTTTTGTGTCAGGATCACTGCGTCTTCCGTGGCCGCACCCGTCGAAGCGGGTGCAGGCGTCGATTGGGCAGCCGGCGCCGGCGTGCTTTGGCTTTGCGCCGTTACGCTGGAATGACCCGGACATTCGGCGAACGCCGGAGCCGCGACCAGGACAGCCGCGAGCCCCAGCGCCAGCCTTGAAACATATTTCATGGGCACCTCCTCTCGCTATGACGGTCGGGAATTCATCCTGACCGCTTCGACGCAAATGTAAAGGCCTCCCCTGATCACAACTGCGTCGCGCTCAGCACCCTCCCGTCATAGAGCGCAGGCAACCATGGCAAATCCGTGACACCCGGATCGATCCCGAGTTGCTTCATCAGGGCCGTCAATTGGCCGCGGTGATGGGTTCCGTGATTGAACATGTGCGTCACCAGCACCCAGCGTGGCAGGATACGCGTCTTGCCGTCACTGACGCTGATAAAGGACATCGTCTCGGAGAGCCACTCTTCGGTGACCTGGGCCGCCCAGGCGCCAATGCGGTTATCCATGGCGCGCCGGGCGGCGTCCAGCTCGCTCCAGGATTCGTAGACGATGTCGCCGATTCCATTGGTCGGCATGGGGCTGCCGGTGAACCGCCCCATCCAGGCGACATCGCCATAGATCAGATGGTCGAAAGTGCCGTGAACCGACTTGAAGAACGCACCCAGGTCGCGCTTACGCTCGGCGTCGCTGAGCCCGCCGCACAGATCCAGCATGCGCCCGTTCATCCACGAGCCATAGGCGGCCATCGTCCGGACATAGATCGGTGTCATGCCTTCTCCTTCCCGCTGTTCACGCCTGAGCGTGGCGACTATGCCACGGCCGCTGTTTGCGTTAGGCTTGTGTTGTTAGAGGAGGCGCCATGTCGAACCGTGCTGGCTCGCCCCGCATTACGCCGGAGATGCTGCTCCGGGCTTACGCCATTGGGATCTTCCCCATGGCCGAATCGCGGCACGATCCGCATCTCTATTGGATCGACCCGGATGCGCGCGGCATCCTGCCCCTCGACGATTTCCATGTTCCGCGCAGCCTCAAGAAGACCGTTCTGAAAGGGTCGTTCCAGGTGACGGCCGACCGCGCCTTTGAGGACGTGGTGGCCGGCTGCGCCGAACCGGCCCCCGGCCGCCGGCAGACCTGGATCAACGACACGATCTTCGACCTGTGCCGGAAGCTGCACGTCATGGGCTATGCCCACTCGGTCGAAACCTGGCTGGATGGCGAGCTGGTGGGCGGGCTCTATGGTGTGGCGCTCGGCGGAGCGTTCTTCGGCGAAAGCATGTTCAGCCGTGAGACCGACGCCAGCAAGGTGGCCCTGGTGCACCTGGTGGCACGGCTGAAGCGGGGCGGCTTTGCCCTGCTCGACACCCAGTTTGTCACCAAGCACCTGGAACGTTTCGGCGCGATTGAGATCTCGCGCGACATCTACCGCAAGCACCTCACCGAGGCGCTGAAGCATCGCGCGTCCTTCCCGACCGAACTGCCGATGAATGCGCTCTCGGAGACGCTGAACGGGATCGCCCGGTAGCGAGTCTAGTCGGCAGGCGCCGCCTCTTCTGGCAGGGCCTCTCCTTGCGACGCCGGCGCTTGTTCCGGCTGAGGCCCCTGCTCCGCCTCGGCAGTGCCCTTGTTCTCGCAATCCAGCACCCACAGGTCATAGACCGGATGCTCCATCGCAGAGAGTGCTGGACTGGACGCGAACATCCAGCCGGAGAAACGCGTCACCGGCTGCTCGCCCGGCTTCTGCTCGACCACCTGCAGGAAGGCGGCACTTTCTGGCGTCTCCTCGGGCGGACGCTTGTCGCAGGCCCGCAAGGTGATCTGTAGCGACCCGAAACTGACGGTCTCGCCCACGGCCACCTTGATCGTAGAGATACGGGCCGTGATCTTGTCGAGGCCCTGCAGCACGGCCTCTTCCATCTGGATCGCGTACGCGGGCGTTGCTGCGGCGACCAGGGCCGCCACAACGGGGGCCATCGGCCAAAGTCTCATTTCTGCTTCCGGTAGGGGTTCTGCAAATCCTCGATCACGCTTTGGAGGACGGCGCGCACCTGCGCCTCGTCGCATCCCATCAGGATGGCGTCCTCCAGCGCGTCCTGCGCCAGTTGCCGGATCTCATCGAGATTCTGGTTCAATACTTTGATCTTTTCGACGCAGGAGACGGGATTGCCGTCCGGCTGCCGCCAAACGCGGCCACCTTTGCTTTCCCGCTCGCCGACCTTGTCCTTGCTCTTGGATGACATGAGCACCTATCTCTGCGGCTAGTTGCTGGCGCCGCCGCTATCTGTGCCAACCACGAACTTGTTGATCAAATCCGCCAAATTTATGGCGCCCTGCACATTGCGGATGCGATCGCCCGCAGCCAGCATCTCTGTATCGCCCCCGATATTCAGCAGGATGTAGTTGTCGCCCAGCAAGCCATCGCTGGTAACGACGGCGGAGGTATCCTTCGGCAGCTTGACCGAATCATCCATCTCGATCGTCACCACCGCCTGATAGGCCTTCGGATCGAATTGCTGATTGATGACCGTGCCCACCTTGACGCCGGCGATCCGAACATCGGTACCGATGCCGGTCGATCCGCCACTATCGAACCGCAGCTCCAGCTGATAGCCGCTCGCTTCCGCGCCGACATTGGTCTGCGAGTAGACCAGAAACAGGAAATATCCCGCGACCAGCAGCACCACGGCGCCGAGAACGGTTTCGAGTGTGTTTCGCTCCATGGCCCTCTCGTTCCCTCCTGTCCCGGCGGGAACAGCCCCACCTGTTCCCTTGCCATCGTTCCGATATCAGTTCGGTACCCAGGGCTCGTAATCGCCGCTGCCCGGTGCCCGCGCGCCCCCTTTGAGAATATGACCGGGCGGCCGGTAGGCCAGATCGGTGCCGGTCAGGTTCGGCACATGCGGCTTCTGCCAGGGCCGTTGCGGCGCGCGGCTGACCGGCACTTGTACAATCGTGCGATGCAGCCAGGCATTCCACTCCGGTGGCACCTTGCTGGCCTCCGGGATGCCCTTGTAGAGCACCCAGCGCCGTTCCCGTTGCTTTCCCTTGGTGCGCTTGTCGACATAGTAACGGTTGCCGAACTCGTCGGTGCCGACATGCTCGCCGTGCAGCCAGGTAAAGACGCGGGTACCAAAAGACATGGGACTTGTTGGCCTCGAAATCACGAAACGCCGCGGACTATATCGGCGGGTCCGGGCTCTGGCAAGCCGACCTAAAACCCGGCCCGGCCGCCAAGTAGCCGTCAAATCAGGGTTTTCTGCAGTTCGACATAGGTCGGATAGGCGAACCCGGCGTGGCAGTGCTGGGCACGCTCCACGAACCCCAGCGCCTGGAAGAACGCACGATTCTCAGTCAGGGCGAGGCGCGTCTCCACCCCGAGGCGGGAGATCCCGAGCCGACGCGCCACCTCCTCCGCCTCGGCCACGAGCGCGCGGCCGACTCCGGCGCCCCGCTCCCCCGGTTCGACCGCCAGCCGGCGGGCAAAGACGATATCGGGGCGTTGCTGGACTGAAACGCAGCCGATGACCCTGCCCGCACGCCGAGCGACGACGACCGATTCCGTCTCCAGGACCGATCTGATCGAATCCGTGCTTTCCCTGAGCGCACTCGGCTCCGGCTGCAGCCTGCCGCGATATTGCGCAAAAGCGCGGCGGATCAGCGCTGCGATCGCCTCGGCCTCCTCCGCACGCGCTGGACCAATCGATACGGGGTTGCTCTCTGCCGGCTCTTTCCGCACCTTGCCGTCCTTCCGACTCGTGGGGGCCATCCTGTCGTCTTCCGAACTCGCCGACCAGCGCCGCAAGCGACTCCTGGGACTCGGCGCAACGTTGCTGGCGGCACTTTTCGTCAGCCTGGTTACGACCTTTGCGCGGATCACTTACGATGACGGAAGTAATCCCGCGACGCAGGTCTTCCTGCGCTCCCTCTGTATGATGCTGGTGCTGGGTGGCCTGCAATGTGCGCTGGGGCGCAGGCTTATGCTGCCGCGCCGCACCATCCTGACCACCATCGGACTCGGCCTCTGCATCCTCGTGATGTCATTCGGCTATCTCTCCTCGGTCTTCTACATCAGCGTCAGCCTGGCGGTGCTGCTCCTTTATACCTACCCACTGATGGTTGGCATTGCTTCGCCCCTGCTCGGGCGGGAGCGCATGACCTGGATCAAGGCGCTCTGCCTAGTCGGCGCTTTTGCCGGACTCGTGGTTGCTTCTTCAGAAGCATTCGGGACCCTCGACTGGCGCGGCATTGCACTCGCGTTAGCCGCCGCGGGTGGTGTCGCCTTCATTGCGCTGTTCGGCGGCAGTGCCATGTCGTACGCGCACCCGTTCGTCATGAATGCGTGGATGAACCTCTGGGTCGTGCTAGCCGTGGCGGTCTATTTGGGCTTCAGCGGCGGACCACAATTCCCGCAAACATTTGACGGCTGGCTGGCAACCTTGGCCGTCTGCTTTTGCTATACACTCGGTCTCTTGTTCCTGTTTCTCGGCTTGATGCTGATCTCGCCGGCGCAGTCGGCGCTCACCATGAACCTGGAGCCGCTTTTCTCGACCCTCGCTGCAATTCTGCTGCTGCACGAAGCGATCGCCCTTCGGCAGTGGATCGGCATGGCTATGCTTTTGATCTTTCTCGCGATTTCGACGCTCGCCGGAATGTCGCGACGCGGAAAAGCCTGAAATTGCTGACACTACTTATCCACAGGCAGGCGCAACACCTACAAGATGCTGGGGGGAGCCACTAGATCTAGGTTCGTCAAGTGCCAAATGTGACAATATGTAGAAATGTTTGCTTGCGCCGACGCGCTGCCCGCGCTCAATATTAAGCATGTCGCTGCGGGGCCACCCGCAAAATATAGCGGCCGATCTAAACAACTTAGACCACTTTGTTGAAGCGGTTTCTTCAGCGGGGTGGAGGATTCCGCGTCAGCGGGCTTAGCGGGGGATTAGCATGCGCATCGAACGCCGTTTCACCAAAGCCGACCAGTCTCCTTACGCGGAGATTGCGTTCCAGAGGACCACCAGCGAGATCCGCAACCCGGATGGCTCGATCGTCTTCCAGCTGAAGGACATCGAGGTTCCGGCCGAATGGTCGCAGGTCGCCTCCGACGTGCTGGCGCAGAAATACTTCCGCAAAGCCGGTGTGCCGGCGAAGCTGCGCCCGGTCGTGGAGCGCGACGTGCCCGAGTGGCTGTGGCGCAAGGAGGCCGACCGCGAAGAGTTGCTGAAGCTGCCCGCCGAGGACCGCTATGTGGGCGAGCATTCCGCCCAGCAGGTATTCGATCGCCTGGCCGGCACCTGGACTTATTGGGGCTGGAAGGGCGGCTATTTCGATTCGGAGGAGGATGCCCGCGCCTTCTTCGACGAGATGCGCTTCATGCTCGCCCTCCAGATGGGCGCGCCGAACTCGCCGCAATGGTTCAACACCGGCCTGCACTGGGCCTATGGCATCGACGGACCGGCCCAGGGCCACTACTACGTCGACTTCCGCACCGGCATGCTGACCGCCTCGGCGTCGGCATACGAGCATCCGCAGCCTCATGCCTGCTTCATCCAGGGCGTCGCCGACGATCTGGTGAACGAAGGCGGCATCATGGATCTCTGGGTGCGCGAGGCGCGCCTGTTCAAATACGGCTCCGGCACCGGCTCGAACTTCTCCAAGCTCCGCGGTGCGAATGAGAAGCTGTCGGGCGGCGGCAAGTCCTCCGGTCTCATGAGCTTCCTCAAGATCGGCGATCGCGCCGCCGGCGCCATCAAGTCCGGCGGCACGACCCGCCGCGCCGCCAAGATGGTGACGGTGGACCTCGATCACCCGGACATCGAGGAATACATCGACTGGAAGGTGGTGGAGGAGCAGAAGGTCGCGGCCTTGGTCGCCGGTTCGCAGGCGTGCAACGTCCACCTCAACCGCGTGATGAAGGCTGCCCATTCCGGTGAGGGCGAGGGCAAGTTCGATCCTCAGAAGAACCCCGCACTGAAGGCCGCGATCCGCGAGGCGCGCAAGTCCAAGATCTCCGAGAACTACATCCAGCGCGTGATCCACTTCGCGCAGCAGGGCTACAAGCAGATCGATTTCAGGACCTACGACACCGACTGGGACAGCGAGGCCTACCTCACCGTCTCCGGCCAGAACTCGAACAACTCGGTCCGGATCAGCAACGACTTCATCCAGAAGGTGATCGAGGATGGCGACTGGAACCTGATCCGCCGCACCGATCACAAGGTCCACAAGACCGTGAAGGCACGCGACCTGTGGGAGAAGATCGGCGCCGCGGCCTGGCAGTCGGCCGACCCGGGCGTGCAGTTCGACACCACGATCAACGAATGGCACACCTGCCCGGAATCGGGGCGCATCAATGCCTCCAACCCGTGCTCGGAATACATGTTCCTGGACGACACGGCCTGCAATCTCGCCTCGCTCAACCTGATGACGTTCCTCAAGGAAGACGGCCGGGTTGACATCGAGGCCTACAGCCACGCCGTGCGCCTGTGGACTATCGTGCTCGAGATCTCGGTCATGATGGCACAGTTCCCGTCCAAGGAGATCGCGCAGCTCTCCTATGACTTCCGTACCCTCGGCCTCGGCTACGCCAATGTCGGCGGCCTCTTGATGGCCATGGGGCTGCCCTATAACAGCGACGAGGGCCGCGCACTGACCGCAGCCTTGACCGCGATCATGACCGGCGTCTCCTACGCCACGTCGGCGGAAATGGCCGGAGAGCTCGGCACCTTCCCAAGCTTCGACAAGAACCGCGAGGCGATGCTGCGGGTCATCCGCAATCACCGCCGCGCCGCCTACGGCGAGACCGCGGACTATGAAGGCCTCTCGGTCCTCCCGGTCGTGCTGGATCACGACAATTGCCCGGATGCCGCTTTGCTCGATGCCGCGCATCAGGCGTGGGATCAGGCGCTGACGCTGGGCGAGCTGCACGGCTATCGCAATGCCCAAGCCACGGTGATCGCGCCGACCGGCACGATTGGCTTGGTCATGGATTGCGACACCACCGGCATCGAACCCGACTTCGCGCTGGTCAAATACAAGAAGCTGGCCGGCGGCGGTTACTTCAAGATCATCAACCGCACGGTTCCGGCTGCTCTGCACAAGCTGGGCTATGCGGAGGACGAGATCGAAGAGATTATCCGCTACGCCGTTGGCCACGGCACGCTCTCCGACGCGCCCGGCATCAACCACGATGCGCTGAAGGCGAAGGGCTTTACCACCGGCTCAATCCAGGCGATCGAGAACGCGCTCGGCTCTGCTTTCGATATCCGCTTCGTGTTCAACAAGTGGACGCTGGGCGAGGAGTTCTGCCAGGCTGCCCTCGGCCTCACCACAGAGCAGCTGAACGATCCGACGTTCGACATGCTCGCGACCCTGGGTTTCACCAGGGCCGAGATCGAGGCGGCCAACACCTACTGCTCCGGCGCCATGACGCTGGAAGGCGCGCCGTTCCTCAAGGAAGAGCATCTGGCGATCTTCGACTGCGCCAATCCGTGCGGCCGCATCGGCAAGCGCTATCTGTCGGTGGAAAGCCACATCCGCATGATGGCGGCGGCGCAAAGCTTCATCTCTGGCGCCATCTCCAAGACCATCAACATGCCGAACCAGAGCACGGTCGAGTCCTGCAAGGACGCCTACATGCTCTCGTGGCGGCTCGGCATCAAGGCAAACGCGCTCTATCGCGACGGCTCCAAGCTGTCGCAGCCGCTCGCCAGCTCGGTCCTCGGCGATGACGATCTGGTCGAGGACGTGATCGAAGCGCCGGCCGCGGCCCGCGCCCCGATCGTGGCGGAGCGGATCGTCGAGCGCATCATCGAGCGCCAGGTCCAGCAGGGCCGCAAGCGCCTGCCGGAACGCCGCAAGGGCTATACGCAGAAGGCCATTGTCGGCGGCCACAAGGTCTATCTGCGCACCGGCGAATACGAGGATGGCACGCTGGGCGAAGTCTTCATCGACATGCACAAGGAAGGTGCCGCCTTCCGTAGCCTGATGAACAACTTCGCGATCGCGATCTCGATCGGCCTGCAGTACGGCGTGCCGCTCGAGGAGTATGTCGAGGCCTACACCTTCACGCGGTTCGAGCCGAACGGCATCGTCGAAGGTAACGACGCAATCAAGATGTCGACCTCGATCCTGGACTACATGTTCCGGGAGCTCGCCATCTCCTATCTCGGGCGCAACGACCTGGCGCACGTCCAGTCGCACGACCTCTATCCCGATGCGCTGGGGAGCGGCGTGGCGCAGAGCGACCTGCCCGAATCGCAGCGTGAGATCGCCAGCGTGAAGCGGATCGCTTCCACCGGCTATGTGCGCTCGAACCTGGTGGTGCTCTCCAACGTCGCGCGTGGCGCTGTTGTCGGCAACACGGCCCTGGCGCCGAGCCCGCACGAAGTCCATAGCCATGCGCACGGACATGGTCAGGACGAGACGCAGCTTCATGTGCACATGGAGCGCCATGAGGAGGTGGATGCGCTGATTGCCTCGAACGACCTCGCCAGGGAGATCGAGAGCAAACTTGACCGCATCCGCGAAGCCAAGATGAAAGGCTATGAGGGTGATGCCTGCGGCGAATGCGGCAACTTCACGCTCGTGCGAAATGGGACGTGCATGAAATGCACGACCTGCGGATCAACAAGCGGGTGTTCGTAAGGCTCTCTTTATCCCTTGCTCTGACGAGGGCTCGCTTGTTGCTCACCCCGCCCGCCTTCAGCTAGGCCCTGAAGGCGGGCGGGAGCGTTTTTGGGATTGGGTACACCATTTCCACAGGTCAGCAATTTATAGTAGACTAGCGACCTGACCTCCGTTACGCGAGGGGGACATGTCCCGGAACTTCGTCATCTATTCCGACGGCACCGGACAGCGCGGCGGTGTGCTGTTCGATGAGCGCCGCAGCAACATCTACAAACTCTACCGCGCGACGCGATGCGGCCCTGACTGCTCGGTCGATCCCAAGGAGCAATACGCGTTCTACGATCCCGGCATCGGCACCAGCAAAGGCGCGCGCGGCCTCCTCGGCACGGCCTGGGACTTCATCTACAACCTGATCTGCCAGGCAACCGGTCTCGGCCTCACCGGCAATATCATCGATTGCTACGCGGCATTGGTCCGCAATTGGCGGCCCGATGATCGCATCTTCCTCTTCGGCTTCAGCCGCGGCGCCTACACGGTGCGCTGCCTCGGCGCCGTGATCGCGCTGTGTGGCATCCCCACGATGGATGGCGACCAGCCCCTCAAGCGCGACATGAAGACATCCAAGCGCATCGCGAAGCAGGCCGTGAAGCGCGTCTACCAGCACACTCACTCCTGGGAGCAGGACGAAATCACGCCGCGTCAGAAGGAACAATTGGATCAGCGGCGTGAGCTGGCCGAGCGCTTCCGGGCGAAATACCGCTCCAACTCCGCCGATGGCAGTGGTGCCAATGTCTACCCGCACTTCATTGGCGTGTTTGACACCGTCGCCGCGATCAGCAACATGACGCTGGCAACCATCGTGCTCGGGATCGCTGCGCTCGCCATCAACTTCAGCGCGGTCCTCGGTGTAGCGGGCTGGTTCGGTTGGGACTTCGGCTGGCCGAGCCTGCTCGGCATCTCCATCGGCGTCATCGTCGCTCTCGCCATTCTCGGCAACCTACTCTACCGCGTGCGCTGGGAAATCGGCCTTCGCCACAGTCGATGGTGGCGGCCCTTTCATCTGCTGAAATGGCGGATGCGGTTCTACGACAAGACTCTCAATCCGAAGGTCCAATACGCTCGCCATGCCTTGGCGATCGACGAGCGGCGGAAGGACTTCAACCGGGTGAAATGGGGCACGCCCGGCGACAATCCGGAGCGGCCCACGGACGGACCTGAATGGTTCCAGCAGATCTGGTTTTCCGGATGTCACTCCGATATCGGCGGCAGCTATCTGGAAGAGGAATCACGCCTCTCCGACATTCCTCTCAAATGGATGCTCGAGGCTGCCGAGAGCGCCGGACTGAAATATGATCCCGCTGTCCTGAAGCTCTATCCTGACGCGCTTGGAATGCAGCATGACGAAACCAGGGGCATTCCGTTCAAGTGGTTTGCAAAGATCGACCGCGAGATACCGGTCGATGCGCCCCTACATGCATCGGTGTTCCAGCGGTTCGCGGCCAAAGACGTGCAGCTCTACGATGTGTTCGGCCCCTACCGGCCGGAAGCACTGCGCCGTCACAGCGCTACCGGCGAATTCTATTAGACCGGCAACACAGCGGCGCGTCTGATCGCGATCTCGTTCTTCAAATACTCTGTCTCCTCCGCCCGCGCGAAGATGCGCTCCACCACGTCGAAGCCTTGCGCCACGTCCCCGAACGCCGCGAATCCCTGGCCGTCCGGATGGCGCGCGCCGCCGAAATCCAGCGCCGGTTCGTCGCGTAGGCAGATGAAGAAGGAATGATAGACCGCGCCCGGCGCGAAGCGCGCCAGCGACACCGTTCCCTTCAGGTGTCTCAGTCCCGTCATGACTGTCGCCTCGTGCGGAATCATGGGAGGCAGATCCTCGCGCTTGTGCTTGAGGCCGCCCTGGACGACCTCGATCTTCCGGGCCTCCTCGGCATTCTGATTCGCCACCGTGACGATGCGGAAGAAGCTGCTGTCGTCATAGCGGCCGACCCGCACGGCCGACAGGAAATACACCGCGCTGGCCGGCGCCTGCGCTTCAAAGACCTCGATGTCGATCTCCCCCAAGGCCGTTTCAATTCTGACGCGACTCATGTCCAATGCACCAGGCCTCAACCCAAGAGAACGGGAGCACGAAATGGCATTGGGCTTCAATCCGCCCGGAATCTGGGCACCGAATGGCCGCGCCTTTTCCCAGGGCGTGGTCGCGCCCGCCGGACGCACGGTCTATGTGACGGGTCAGGTCGCCTGGGATGAGCATTCCAATGTCGTCGGAGTGGGTGACGTGCGCGCCCAGATGGTGAAGAGTATCGAGAACATCGAGGCGATCCTGCGCGAGGTCGGCGGCACCCTCGACGACATCGTCTCCATGACCATCTATTTCCTGGACCGCGCCCACCTGCCCATCATCCAGGAGGTTCGTTCGCGGTATTTTAAAGGCGGCACGGCGCCGGCCAGTATTCTGATCCAGGTCTCAGGGCTGGTGTTCCCGGAGCTCCTGATCGAGCTGGTTCCGGTTGCGGTTGTCCCGCCCGACCGCTACCGGGCGCCACGGCCGGGCGCATGACATGGCCCATCCCGCCATTCCCAGAGATCGCTGGGCGGAAGCGCAGCGTCGTCTCGACCTGATCGAGCGCGCGCATGGCTGCCGCATCCTGTTCGCCGTGGAATCCGGCAGTCGCGCTTGGGGCTTTCCGTCGCCCGACAGCGACTACGACGTACGCTTCGTCTATGCCATGCCGGCCGATTGGTATCTCAGCGTCTACCCTGGCCGCGATGTGATCGAGACGCCGATCGAGGACGGCATGGACGTCAGCGGCTGGGACATTCGCAAGGCCCTGCATCTCGTTCTCAAATCGAACGCGGTCATTTCGGAATGGATGGAATCGCCGATCATCTATCGGCGCGAGGCCGCTGCGCTGAAGCGGCTGCGCACCTTCGCCGATCGCATGTTGAATCCGCGTGCCTTGACCTACCACTACCTGCATCTGGCGCGGCGCCAGGCGGCGGCGAAGCTCGCGCGCGATCGGATCGCCCTCAAGCGCTACTTCTACGCCCTGCGGCCGGCGCTCGCGCTGCGCTTCTTGCGCCTGCGAAGCGGTCGCCGCCCGCCCATGCATCTTCAGGCCCTGATCGACGGCACAGACCCTCCCGCCGCCACGATCAAGATCATCGGGCGATTGGTGGCCGCCAAGAGCCGGATACGGGAAATGGGTTCCGGGCCGCGCATTCCGGCTCTCGACCGGCTGATCGCAGTCGAGATCGCGGCAGCGACCGAGGCAGCCGGCGAGGCTCCGGGCCGTCTCCCGGCGGACATGGACGCAGCAGACAGGCTGTTCCGCAGCGTGATTGCCCACTGACGGCGCACCCGCGACACGATCGGCCCTTGCGCCCCCTGAGCTCTGCCCCTTATGAATCCGCGCACCAGATCGGGATAACGGGGGCAAATGGCAGGGGCAACGGCAACACGCGGGAGCGAGGGTAAATCGCCCTGGAAGGCCTGGCGGCGCGCGCGGGTCAAGATGCTCGGAATTGGCATCCTGAAGCTGTTGGCCAAGCTGTATGGCCGGCAGTCGCTGGTCCCGAACGTCGCGTTCATTCCCAATGAGCACTTCCCCTTCCTCGACAAGCTGGAGGCGAACTGGAAGGATATCAGGGCCGAGCTTGATGTCCTCCTACAGGACCGGGAGAGCATCCCCTTCTTTGACAAGATCTCGCCCGACCAGGCGCGCATTTCGCATTCACAGAAATGGCGTGCCTACTTCCTGTGGGGCCTGGGCGAGGAGTTGACCAGTAACACGGCACGCTGTCCGAAGACCGCGGCGCTGTTGCGCACGGTGCCGGGATTGCGCTCCGCCTGGTTTTCGATCCTGGCACCGAACTACCGGATCAAGCCTCATCGCGGGATCACCAAAGGGGTGCTGCGCTCGCATCTCGGCCTCATTGTTCCACAAAATTGGCGGCGATGCCGCATGGTGGTAGACGATCAGACCGTCCGCTGGCGCGAAGGCAAGTGCTTCGTGTTCGATGATTCGCGTACACACCACGTCTCCAATCACACCGACGAGGAGCGCATCATCCTGCTGTTCGACTTCGACCGGCCGATGCGGTGGCCTTCCAGCGCGCTCAATCGCCTCATGATGTCGCTGATGAAGCGCACCGCCTATTTCAAGGATGCCCGCCGCAACCTGAAGAAGCACGACCGTGCGCAGATGACCGATGCGGCGCGCGACCAGGCGCTCGCCGACGCCATGCAGCGTATTGCGGACTAGGGCGCGTTGGCTGAGACCGGCAGGCCGATCACCCTCATCACCGGCGCTTCGTCGGGCATTGGAGCCGCGCTGGCCAAGCGGCTCGCGCGGCATGGCGATCATGTGATCCTGGTGGCGCGGCGCCTGCGGCTGTTGCAGGACGTGGCCGATGAGATCACGAAGGCAGGCGGAAGCAGCGAAATATCGGTCTGCGACGTGACGATCGGCGAGGCCGCGCGGACCTGCGTGACCGAAACCCTGCGCAAGCACGGCCGCATCGACCGCTTGATCCTCAATGCCGGAGGCGGCGGCCGCGCCCTGCCGGAGAACCTGACCAGCGAGGAAATCCGCGCTGTGCTTGAGCTCAACCTGTTCGGTGTGGTGAATTTCATCGAGGCGGCGCTGCCGACGTTACTGCAGCAAAGCCGCGGCCAGATCGTTGCCGTGGGCAGCATCGCCGGCTACCGCGGGCTACCGCGCGCCGCCTCCTACGGCGCCGCCAAGGCCGCGCTGATGAACTACATGGAGAGCCTGCGTATCGACCTGGCGCCGAAGGGAATCTCGGTGACCCTGGCCGCGCCCGGCTTCGTCGTCACCAAAGATACCAAGAAGCAGCGTGCCAAGCCTATGGCGATGCAGCTCGACCGCGCAGCCGACATTCTCACTCGGTCGATCCTGAAGAAGAAACGATACGTGGCATTTCCCTGGCCATTGGTCTGGCTCGCGCATGTCATGCGCTTGCTTCCTGCGGGCCTCTACGATCGCTTGATCCGCCGCCTCGACAGGAATTCGCCCGGTTCCTAGGAATTTCAAACGAACGATCGGCGCTCGCAGGCAGATAGCTAACAATTCGATCACCCGGACGCGAGCGAGAGCAGAACGCGCTACGTCGATTGAACTATATCCTGAAGGATAGATCGGACGATTTACTAACCACATCGCGCGACTGTGCAACACCTCATTAATGAATCACTCGCACTGTCCACTCCCGCGCGCACGCCCGGTGTACGCATAAGACTCGGAGAGCTGGCGATGCTTACCAATACCAAAATCTTTGTCAGGTTGGCGGTCCTAGTGGCTGCGCTTCTCACCCTGATGACTGGCGTAGCCATCGTCGGACTCATCGGCCTATCGGACATCAAGCACGGACTACAGTCCGTCTATCTGGATCGAGTCGTTCCGTTGAAGAACCTTTCCAAGATCACCGATGACTATTATCGCGTGCGGATTCTTGTCATTGAGTCAGTAAACTCCACCGACACAAGCGCCATTGCCCAAAACAAAGAGCAGATCGACCAGCTCGTCTCTGCGGCGCGGGAAACTTGGGGCGCGTATCTCCAGACCTACCTGACATCGGACGAGAAAGCGCTCGCGAACGACGCCGATGCCGCCTTCAAGACCTACGACGGCGTGCGCGAGCGTGTGCTTGGTACGCTCGTTTCTGGCGATTTCACCGGTGGAAGAGATCTCGCCAAGAAAGAGGGGGGACCAGCTCTCGCAGCGGTCATGAAGAAGGTCCAGGACCTGACAGCCCTTCAAGTCAGGGCCGCCGAAGAGGAATATGGCAAGGCACAGGACTCCTACTCCTTTAATCGCATGTTTCTGATTGGTGGTCTGATCATCGCCGCCCTGCTGGGTGCCGGGATTGCCACCCTAATCGCCCGATCCGTCACCGTGCCGCTGCGTCGCATCATCGACGTGATGGCTGCGCTCACCGCCGGCAATCTCGCCGTCGAAGTCAAAGGAAGCGATCGCAAGGATGAAGTGGGAGAAGTCGCCAAGGCCGTCCTGGTCTTCAAGGATGGGCTGGTCGAGGCAGAGCGTCTCCGCCAAGAGCAGGAAGACTCCAAGAAGCGCGCCGAGGTGGAACGTAGGCAGATGATGCACGACTTGGCCGATCGTTTCGAGGCGAGCGTCGGCGGCGTCCTCAATAGTGTGACCGGCGCCGCCACTGAACTGCAGGTAACTGCCGAATCGATGTCGGCCACCGCCGAGGAAACGACCCGCCAATCTTCGGCGGTCTCCGCGGCGGCGGAGCAGACGACGCAAAACGTGCAGACGGTCGCTTCCGCCACCGAGGAGCTGTCGACCTCAATCCGCGAAATCAACGGCCGCGTCAACGAATCCAATCGCATCGTCAGCGAAGCCGTCACGCAGGCAAACGACACGAATGGTAAGGTCCAAGGCTTGGCCGACGCCGCCAAGAAGATTGGCGAAGTGGTGAGCCTGATCAACGACATCGCGGGCCAGACCAACCTACTCGCGCTCAATGCAACGATCGAGGCGGCGCGCGCCGGGGAAGCCGGCAAGGGCTTCGCGGTCGTCGCTTCCGAGGTCAAGGCGCTGGCGAACCAGACCGCACGCGCGACCGAGGAAATCGCCAACCAGGTCGGCGCCATCCAGGACGCCACTGACAGCTCGGCACAGGCGATCCAATCGATCACGAGCACGATCCACCGGGTCAACGAGATTGCGACGACGATTGCGGCGGCAGTGGAGCAGCAGGGCGCGGCGACGCAGGAGATTTCTCGCAACGTGCAGCAGGCCGCGACCGGAACGACCGAAGTCGCGTCCAATATCGTCAACGTCTCGCAAGCCGCACAGGATACCGGCGCAGCCGCGGCCCAGGTCTTGTCCTCCGCGGGCGAGCTGGCGCGCAACGGCACCGTCCTCAAGGATCAGGTCGACACCTTCCTGCGCCAGGTGCGCGGCTAGCCCTTCACGGCGCCGGCTGTCAGGCCGGAGATGATGTAGCGCTGGAGTACCAGCACCAGGACGATGAGCGGCACCGTGACGATGACGCAGGCCGCCATCACCTTGCCCCAGGGCAGCTCATAGGCAGTGGCCCCTGAGATCAAGGCGATGGCAACCGGCACGGTCCGCTGCTCGGTGGACAGCGTGAAGGTCAGCGCGAACATGAACTCGTTCCATGCCAGGATGAAAGCCAGCAGCCCGGTTGCCGAAAGCGCTGGCCCCATGATCGGCAGGAACACCCGGGTCAGGATCCGCCAGTCGTTGGCGCCGTCGACAATCGCCGCCTGCTCCAGTTCGCGCGGCATTTCGCGCATGAAGGTCGTCAGCACCCAGGTCACAAACGGCAGCGTGAGGATCAGGTTGGCGAGCACCAGTCCCGACAGCGTGTCATAGAGGCCTATGGCGCGAATCAGCTCGAACAGGCCGGACAGCACCGCGATCTGCGGGAACATGGAGACGCTGAGAATGATCATCAGCATCGAAGTCCGCCCGCGGAAGCGGATGCGACCGAGCGCATAGGCGGAAGTCACCGAGAGGAACAGCGAGATGCCGGTCGCCACCACCGCGACGACCAGCGAATTGATGATATTGCGCGCGAACGGCTGCTCCTCGAACAAGGCGACATAGTTCGCAACTGTGGGGTTGCTTGGCCAGAACTCGACCTGGAACAGGCTGGTGCCGGTCTTCAATGAAGAGACGATCGCCCAGTAGAATGGGAACACCGCATAGAAGATGATTCCAGCGATCAGCAGATAGAAGGCGAGCCTGCCGAGGCGCTTGCGGATCATCGCCGTTCTCCCGTCGCGCTGACATTGACCCGGCCGACGGTGATGACGATCGCCGTGGCGATCGCGACGATGAGGAACAGGGATGTCGCCGCCGCCGAACCGTATCCCACGTCCTGGAAGTCGACCAGCTGCTGCCTGGCATAGACCGACATGGTGGTGGTCGCCGGATTGTTGCCCGTGAGCACGTAGATCACATCGAATACCCGCATGGCATCGAGGCCGCGGAAGATGACCGCGACCAGCAAGGCCGGCCGGATCAGCGGCAAGGTCACGCGCAGGAACATCCGGATCGGTGGCACGCCATCGACCTTGCCTGCTTGATAAATCTCCTTCGGCAGCACCTGCAATGCCGCAAGGATGAGCAACGTCATAAAGGGCGTCGCCTTCCAGACATCGACGGCGACCACGGCGGCGAAGGCGAGCCTCGGCTCGGCCAACCAGGCCCACGGCGCATCGATCAGCCCGAGCTTCAGCAACGCCGCATTCACCACGCCATAGAGGTCGTGCAGCATCCAGCCCCACATCTTCGCGGAGATCACCGTCGGGATGGCCCAGGGAATGAGCACGGCCGCCCGCAGCAATCCGCGCCCCGGCATGTGCGCGTTCAATGTGAGCGCGATCGCCAGTCCGAATAGTGTCTCGAGGCCGACGGACGTAACGGTGAACAGCAAGGTGGTCCAGACTGCCTGCCACCAGAGCGGATCCTCGAACAACGCGATGTAGTTGGCGAACCCGATGGCAGCCCAGCTTTCCAGGTCCGAGAGATAGGCATCGGTGAAGCTGAAGGCGATGGTGCGCGCCAACGGCCAAGCCGCCACGAGCGCGACCGCCGCCAGCATCGGCGCCACAAACAGCCACGCAACCCGCGTGCGCTGTTGCTCCAGCGTCCGGCCGACCCTGCCGGACATCGACCCGGGCATGGCGCTGACCAGATTCCGCGCCGCCGAATGCGGCTGCGCTGCCGGCATTACAGGACGATTCCTACCACTTGCCGCCGCGGCTCAACCGCTCCAGCTCCTTGTTCAGGTCCACCAGAACAGCCGACGCCGTTCTTTGGCCGGATAGCGTGCCATGCACCGTGCGGACGAAGGCGCTGGACACCTGATTATAGCGCCGCCCCGTCACCGTCGACGGCCGCGGCACGGCGCTTTCGACGATCGGCAGGAAGTCTTCGTAGAAGGGATTGGCGGTAAGCAGCTCCGTGTCCGAATAGAGGCTTCGCAGAGTCGGATTGAACGAGCCTTCCAACGCACGCCGCTTCTGTTCCTGCGCCGAGGTCAGATAGCGCACCAGGTCCGCCGCCTCCTCCGGATGCGCCGAATAGCTCGATACCGCAAGGTTCTGGCCACCCAGGGCGGAGGCATTGCGCGCATCCGGCCCCTCGCCGTGCGGCAAGACTGCGACGCCGACCTTGCCCTTGACCGGGCTGTCGTCGGCGTTGGCCAGCGCCCAGGCATAGGGCCAGTTGCGCATGAAGACCGCATTGCCGGACTGGAACACGCCGCGCGATTCCTCTTCCGAATAGGAGAGCACGCCCTTGGGCGAGATGGTGCCGATCCAGTTCTTCGCCATGTCCAGCGCCTGCGCCGCTTGCGGATTGTCGATGGTAACCTCTCCGTCCGCATTGACGATGCTGCCGCCGCCATAGCTCGCGATCCACTCCAGCGCGTTGCAGGTCAGGCCCTCATAGGCGCGGCCCTGCCACACATAACCCTGCAGTCCCGATTTGCCCGCCTGCTTCTCGCCTTCCATGATGGCCTTGGCCGTATCGGTGAGCTCGGTCCAGGTCTTGGGAACCTCCTTGCCGTACTTCTCCAGCAGGTCCTTGCGGTAATAGAGCAGGCCGGCATCCATGAACCATGGAACGGCCACCAGCTTGCCATCGACGGTGTTGTTATCGACCAGGACCTTGAAATGATCGCTGCGATCCTGCTCCGACAGCATGGCGGTAAGATCCATGAGATGCGGCGCCAGAATGGCCGGCCAGATCACGTCGATCTGGAACACATCGATATCCTTGGCCTGCGCCGCCAGCATGGTCTGGTAGAGCGCCAACCGTTCATTGGCATCGGCGGGTGTCGAGACCAGCTTGACCTTGTTGCCGGTCGCCTTGGCCCAGGCGTCGCTGCTCGATTTGCAGAGCTGTTGCTCGATGCCGAGCGAACTGCAGGAGATCGAGATCGTCACTTCCGCGCGTGCGTTCGCGCTGAGACCGGCATTGACGACGAGGATGGCTGCCGCAACGGCGAAGATACGGAGCATCTTGGTCCTCCCAGATCTTGTGGTCGATACCCTCCCCCAGTGGTCGTTAAATGCAGCGCGTCACGCGCTGTTCCGCGCCCTCAGCGGAATATTTGCCATTATTGCTCGATATCGGGGAAATCCAAGGAGTAATTCGACCTTGACCAGTGGCAATCCCGCGGGCCAGGCTCGCTACCTTGCTACAGCGATCAGGGCCCACGCGACCGATGAAGCCGGTGACCATCAAGATCGAAGAGATTTATGTACCTCAGGCGCTTCGCAAGCCGGTCGATCCGGCGAAAGTGACCGCGCTGGCCGAGAGCATCGCGGACAAGGGGCAGGAAGCGCCGATCCTGGTGCGGTCGGACAAGGCCCGCTATGTACTGGTCAGCGGCCTGCACCGCATCGAGGCCTGCAAGGCGCTGGGCGAGACCACGATCATAGCCAACGTTGTGCAGGCGCGGAAGTTTTGATCCTTTAGACGATCAACCAGCCGATCGCCAGGATTGCGACCAGTCCAAAAGCGAGAACAGCGGGCCGCAGCCAGAACGGCTGTTCCATCACCACGCCTTCCCACTCCTGCACCGGGCGATCGATATTGCGTAGAGTCGCAGCCGCGCGCCGGATGCCGGCAGGGTTGAGATTTGACCCCAGGCTCGACAATTGCAGGGCACTGGTTTCAAGGCCGAGCTGTGATCGCGGGATCGCGTGGCTTTCGGCTGCCTCGCCCAGCCTTGCCAAGAGCGTGCCGGACGGCACCTCACGGTCGCGCAGCAGCAGATACTCGCCGGCGCCAGTACGCGACGCGATCCCATCATAGGCGTCGTTGAGCACGACTTGATCGAACGCCGCCTGCAAATTGGCACGCGTTTCCGGCGAAGCCGCCATCTCATCCGTCAGGATCGCCGCATTCACCCGCATCAGGTCCAGCCGCTCGCCCGCCTGCTGAGCGGCGCTTTCCACCAGCAGCATGAATTCATGGCCCGATGCCAGAGGGGGCTTGTCCGGCTTGCGCACCGCCGCGCGCAGTGCTTCGGGCAGGTTGGCGGCCAGCATCAGCCACCACTTGCCCTCGCCTTTCGCAGGTCGCGCGGTCACGAAGAATGGTTGCGGCGCGACGGCGCCGGTCTGCAGGTCGGCCGTGATGATGCCGAGCTCCTCGCCCGCCGTCACTTTCACGATGCAGCGCCGAAACCAGGCCCGCTGCGCCGGCGTGACAAAATCGATGAAGGCGCGGTTCGCAATGTGCCGCAACTCCATGCCCAGGTGCTGCATGGTCATGCCACGCGCATCGTGGATGCGGGTTCCCTTGTCGATCAGGGCTGAAACGTCCCAGGTTTCCTACATGGCCGGTCGAGATTCTGCTTTGGGATTGCCAGCAAAGCGCAGGTCAAATTAAGGAAACGTTAGGGCAGTCGTCCTCAGGCCGCCGCGACCTGCCGCCGGCCTCCCGAACGCCTGCTCCAGAGTGGCTGCAATGCCGCACCTACCGCGACTGCCAGACCGGCGCCGCCGACTACCGAGGCAGGCCGCAGGCCGATTCCCGTCATCCAGTTGGTTGCTAAAATTCGCGTCAAATCGGCTCCGGTCTTGAGGTAATAGTAAATCGCCTCCGCACCGGCCGCTGCAGCGGCCGAGACGACAGCCAACAAGACCAGGACAACGACGGACTGAATCCCACCTTGCAGCCGGCCGCGTCGCGCCAGCAAGCGCCACAGCATCAGCCACAAGTACAGCCCGCCCATGATGAAGGGCTCGGTCACGTCCGCCTTGGATTGGATGAAGAAGTGCACGACCGCGAGTACGCCCGCCGCGTAGACCAGGCGATGCAAGGCTGCCCATTTCTTGCCGCCCATGCGCCGCACCATGCCATCGGTGGAGGTGGCGGCCAGCGCCAGCAGGATCAGTAAGCCGACGAAACCGATCGCCAGGTAGTAACGCAGCGCAATCTCGCGCGCGACCACGTCGAACTGCAGAGACTTGTCGAGCGCAAAGAACAGAAAGTGCGCCAGGGCGTAGCAGAACGCCGCCACGCCGATCATGCGCCGTACCAGGATCAGCTTCGGCAGACCAAGCGACTGGCGGAACGGCGTCACCGCCAGCGTGACGAAGAGCAGCCGAATCGCCCAGTCGCCGAGATCATGATTCGCAAGGATGTAGGGCCGCGCATAGCCCCCGATCGCCAATTGCCACGCCACATAGACCCCTGGCAAGAGCAACAGCGCGAACACCAGTGCTTTGAACGTGGAAACCCGCCCCGACCGGTCGAGCCAGGGAATGTAGGAACTGAGCCGCGCCGCTGCCTGGGCCATGGAAGGCAATTTTGTCCGCTCGTGAATTGGGACATCGATATAACAAGCAACTTAGCCTGTCGACCGACGTCCACAATTCACGGCAGCGTGTACGTATACTCCTATTCCGACAGGCACCCTAAGCGCCTGTCATATATGCGGATTCTAACATGCCGGCTTTGCATCATATCGATGCACACGGCCGGGCTCCTCAAATATCCCATCCATTGCGGACAATGTGCGGGATGTGCTCCCGCCGGATTCCAATGTCGCGTAGTTGATGATCGCTCAGTTCCTGCAGCAGCTTTTCGTCGGCATGCCTCGTCCAGGCGCGCCGCAGTGTGCGCACCAGTGCGCGCGGAAATGCCAACAAGAAATCACCGGTCCAGCCAAGCGAAGCTTCGCTCTGCGCCTGCAACTGGAAGCAATCTGATCTGCGTGAAATCATTTGTGACATGACCGACTCCCTAAAACCTGTCGCTGTTCTCTCACTTCCTTGCACGTGTTGAGTTCTACCGCAGCCCAGTGACAAGAATTGGCAGTAGCCTTTCGCCGACCAACCACATGGATTCGCGCTCATTCTTTCGAGGTGAAGCATGTCGAGAGCGGTCGCGCTCTGGAATCGCATGCGAGCAAGACCGTGCGCCACGCGGACAACATCGCATCCAATTGTTTGAAGCAAAAAAAGGGGCGCCTGTTTCCAGGCGCCCCTCGTTGCAGATTTGTATCCGCCTTACTTCTGAATGCAGGTATCGACCGTGTCCTTGGTGCATTCGTCGAGGCCCGTGAATACCGGGTCTTCTACCTTCTTGCCTTCGATCAGATCGATCATGACCGATGGCGCCTTGTAGCCCATTTCGAACGGCCGTTGGCCGACCAGGGCTGTCACCAGACCTTCGCGGGCGATCGCGACTTCGTCACCGATCGTGTCCGCGGCGGAGATGACGAAATCGCCGCTGGCGATGCGATCCGCGTACGGCTTGAACAGGTCGCGGTACGGCTGCGGTGCGCCGAACAGCGGCCAGCCACCTTCGACCGCGAAGGCGTCGAGTTTCGGATTGGCGGCCAGAATGTCGGTCATCGCTTGTACGCCCTTGGCGCCATCGTCGTTGGTGAAGACCGGGCAACCTGCCACTTCCGTCCATCCGCCTTCGCCCTTCAGCGCCGGCAGCCCTTGCTGGCCGCTGAGCGCGTCACGAGTGCCTTGCGCACGACGCAGGATGTTGTCTGCACCAGGATTGCCCTGGATCGTGCAGACGGTTCCGCCATTCGGCTTGTGCTTCTTGATGTATTCGCCGATGCGATAGCCCATCAGGTAGTTGTCGGTGCCGAGATATGTCAGACGCAGCGCCGAATCCTCCTTCGCGAGGTCAGCATCGAGCGTCATTACCGGCACCGACGGATTGGCGGTCTTGATGGTCTGCGCGATCAGCTTGGCATTGGAGGGCGAAATGGCAATTGCCGCCGTCGTCGCCTTGCCGAGCATATCTTGGACGATCTGCGCCTCGCCCGCCTCGTCAGAGGTCGATGCTGGGCCGGTATAGAAGCACTCGTATTCGGAGTTTGCGTTCTCCTTGTTCCATTTCTGGCAGCCTTGGTTGATTGCCTCGAAGAACGGATTGTCGAGGCCCTTCACCACGATGACGAGCTGCTTCTTGGCCAGCGCCGGTCCGGCGCTCAACGCCAGAGCCGCTGCGGCTATGAGTAAGGATAGCTTTTTCATTCATTCCTCCCGCTGATGCACACTTTCCTTTCGTTGAACACACGGGCACGCTGTGCCCGCCATACAAATCAACCCGGATACCAGACCCTACGCGGGTCGTCCTTCGAACGCTGGTAGGTCCAGGCCGAGTCGATCAGCATCTCCAAGTCATAATCCGGCTTCCAACCGAGCAGGTACTTCGCCTTGCTGTTGTCCATCCAGTTCGAGTGGTACCGGCTCGGGATCTCGACGGAGTTGAGCCCGCGGGTGCGACGCAGATACGCGGCCACTTCGCCGTAATCGACCGGCCGGTCCATGCATACATTGAAAAGCTGCCGCTCCGCGCGCGGATTGTCGATCGCCGCCACGATGGCGGAGACCAGATCGTCGACATGAACGAAATTCCTCTTGAGAGGTCGTCCGTCGGCATCGCTCAAGAGCGGAACGGTACCGTCCTTGGCATAGCGTCTTGCGTCCTCCGCCGGCACCATTGTCTTCCAGTCGGGCCCGCCGAACACGTCGTCGCCGAATGACAACGAGTATTTGAAGTCATCCTTCTCCATGATCCAAGGCGCGCGCAGGCAGCATCCGTTGAGACCGTACTGGATTCCGAACTGTTCCAGCATCACTTCTTCGAGAACTTTGGACAGCGCATAGCAACCGGGATAGGCCATGTGCGGCGCGTCCTCGGTGATTGGTCCGTCATGCCGATAGTAGAAGTGGCCGACGCCCGCATCGCCGCCAATCAGGATGAACTGCCGGGCCGCCGCGCTGAGGCGAAACCCCTCAAGCAACCAGAACAGGCCCTTTACCGTAACGTCCATGACGTCGAGGGGCGTTTCCTTGCAGGTGGCGAGGTGCACGACGTGCGTGACGCCGGCCAACGCGTCATTGACGACGGCGCGGTCGGCGATCGTGCCGCGCGCAATTTCGACGCGTTCATGCGCTCCCCAGGTGCGGGTGTGACAGAGCGCACGAATGCGAGCCGCGGAGAATCGCGGGTCCTCGAGCAGGCGAGCTATCAGGTTCCGCCCAACCTTTCCCGTCGCGCCGGTAACGAGGATCAGCATCTGCCCCTCCCGCGGCTAGCTAATATCGGAGCGATGCAGGCGTCAACGATTTTGTCCTACAAAATGGATCGTTGAGGTCTTTGAGGGGCTTGATTCTTCAGACAATAGATTGACGCCCCGAATGGTGTTTGCATAAATTCACCGCAGCTTTCCGCCCGTCAGGGATGGGCAAGAGTGCATCGCAGCAAAAACCGCGTTCACGGTTCAGGCGAGACCGGCAACAACGAACGACGCGGAACGGGAGGCAGGACGGGTGGCACTTCTCGAACTCGCTAGTATCTCGAAACATTTCGGCGCGATCCAGGCCGTGAACGACGTGTCGCTATCGCTCGAAGCCGGCGAAGTGACGGGTCTCATGGGGGACAATGGCGCCGGCAAGTCGACCCTGGTCAAGATGATTGCCGGCAATTTCCGGCCCAGTCACGGCGCGATGCGGTTGGAAGGAACCGAGCTTGTCATGCATCGCCCGGTGGATGCGCGGCGGCATGGGATCGAGATCGTCCACCAGGATCTGGCACTGTGCGACAACCTGACGGCGGCGGCGAACGTATTTCTGGGGCGCGAGCTGCGCGTCGGCGTCGGGCCCTTCAGAATCCTCGACTATGCCTCGATGTACAAGCGCGCCGGCCAGATCTTTGCAGAACTCAAGTCCGAGACGCGGCCGCGCGATCTGGTCAAGCAGATGTCGGGCGGCCAGCGCCAGGCGGTCGCCATTGCCCGCACCATGCTGTCCAAGGCCAAGATCGTGTTGATGGACGAGCCAACGGCCGCGATCTCCGTCCGCCAGGTGGCCGAGGTGCTGAACCTCATCCGTCACCTGCGCGATCAAGGGCTCGCGGTTGTGCTCATCAGCCACCGCATGCCGGACGTTTTCTCGGTCGCAGACCGCGTCATCGTCATGCGCCGCGGGCGCAAGGTCGCCGACAAGAAGATCGCAGACAGCTCACCCGAGGAAGTCACCGGCCTCATCACCGGCGCAATTGAGCGGGCATAACCCATGACAACCACCCTTGACCAGACGATTGAGCAGAAGCAGCACACCTGGCTGACGTCGATCACCAGCAACCAGACCTTCTGGGTCGTGATCGCCGTCATTCTGGCCTGCATCTTCCTGTCCTTTGCCACGGAATCGTTCGCGACCAGCAAAAACCTCTACAACATCACACGGAACGTCACGTTCGTCGCCATTATTGCCCTTGGCATGACATTGGTGATCATCACCGGCGGCATCGATTTATCGGTTGGATCCGTCCTATGTCTGTGCAGCATGGTGCTCGCCGTCACCATGAATGCCGGCTACAGCCTCGAGATCGGCATTCTGGCCTCGCTCGGCACGGCCATTATCGTCGGCCTGTTCAACGGGATCCTCATAGCCTATCTCGGATTTCCACCTTTTGTCGTGACGCTCGGCATGCTCTCCCTCGCGCGCAGCCTGGCGATGGTTGCCTCGAACAACACCGTGGTTTTCCAGTTCGGGCCGGACCACGACTTGCTGCTCGCGCTGGGTGGTGGCGCGTGGCTGTTCGGCATCGCCAACCCGGTCCTTTACATGATTGCGCTGGCGCTGCTGACCGGTTTCGTTCTGCGCTGGACCAGGTTCGGCCGCCATGTCTTTGCCATCGGCGGCAATGAGCACGCGGCGACCCTGACCGGTGTCCCCGTCCGCCCGATCAAGGTTGCGGTCTACGTCATCTCGGCCTTGTCGGCGGGCATCGCGGGCATCATCCAAACCGGCTGGCTTGGCGCAGTCACGACCAACATCGGTGCCGGCATGGAGTTGCAGGTGATCGCCGCCGCGGTCATCGGCGGCGCCAATCTCGCCGGCGGCGTTGGCACCGCCTTCGGCGCTCTCGTGGGTGCGGCCCTGATCGAGGTCATTCGGAACAGCCTGGGCCTCCTGGGCATCAACGCCTTCTGGCAAGGGACTTTCATCGGCGGCGCCATCATCCTGGCAGTTCTGTTCGATCGCATCCGCAACCTGCGCCAAAGCCAATAGCACTCGCGCATCGACCGCGCTTTATCATTTTGTCACGTGCGCATTACGCATCTTTTTGAGGTGTGGTTGTGCAGTTGGCGTAATCATTGCTGCTTTCGTTGACGCCCCCCGCCTATCTCGCGTATTGAGATATTGTCAGACAAATGAGCTGACCAAGATCGGCGGCGAAAATGTCCGATCGCTGCTGCAAACGCACTTTGGTACGCGTGGGAGGAAACGATGAAGCGACTTTTTCTGGCTGGTGCCGCCGTGGCGCTGGCGATGAGCATCGGCATTGCCGCTGAGGCTGCCGACAAGAAGACCTTGGCCTTTGTGGTCAACGGAGCATCCGACTTCTGGAAGGCGGCGGAAGCCGGCGTTGCGAAGGCGCAAGAGGAACTGCCCAACTACGAACTGGTGTTCAAGTATCCAGAAACCGCATCTGCCGCGGTGCAGCAGCGTCTGATGGATGACTTGGTGGCGGCGGGTGTCGCCGGCATCATGGTCAGCCCGGACGATCCGAAGCACTCGACGGAGGCGCTCAATCGCATTGCCAGCCAGGCGGCCTTGTTCACCACCGACAGCGACGCGCCCGATTCCAACCGCATCGCCTATATCGGCAGCTCCAACATCGATGCCGGCGTGCAGGCGGGCGAACTGATGAAGAAGGCGCTGCCGGACGGCGGCAAGTGCATCATGTTCGTCGGCATCCTGGCCAACGACAACGCCCGCGAGCGCGTCGAAGGCATCAAGGAGGCCATCGGCGGCACCAAGATCGAGATCCTGGATATCCGCGAGGACGACATCGACATGGCGCGCGCCAAGCGCAATGTCGAGGACGCCTTGGCCGCCAATCCCGATATCGACTGCCTGGCCGGGCTCTACTCCTACAACACGCCGCGGATCTACGAGGTGGTGAAGAATTCCGGCCAGCTCGGCAAGATCAAGATCATCGCCTTTGACGAGGACCCGGTGACCCTGGGCGGCGTCAAGGAAGGCACCATCGTCGGCACGGTGGTGCAGCAGCCCTATCAGTGGGGCTATGAAGGCATGAAGATGATGGCCAAGTACCTGGAAGGCGACAAGAGCTTCATTCCAGAGAACAAGCTGATCATCGTGCCCACCAAGATCATCGACCAGTCCAATGTCGATGCATTCTGGGAAGAGCTGAAGAAGCAGCAGGGCCGAAGCTGATAGGGACGGACCGATGGAGGGGGAGCCGGCGCGGTGCTATGATCGCGCCGGCTTCATCGCTCCTCGCACCGACGACCGGCACATGTCAGCATTGCAAGCGGCTTCGGCCGCGCCGTTTCTCGACCTGATCGATATCGGCAAGACCTATCCCGGGGTCGTTGCCCTCTCCGCCGTCAACCTGTCGGTCGCGCCGGGGGAGGTCATCGGCCTGGTCGGCGAGAACGGCGCCGGCAAGTCCACCTTGATGAAGATCCTGGGCGGCGTGACGGCACCGAGCGAGGGCACCATCCGCATAGACGCGGCAGAGCACGCCGCGATGAGCGTCAAGGATGCGACCAAGGCCGGCATCGCGTTCGTCCACCAGGAGCTCAACCTGTTCGACAATCTGGACGTTGCCGCCAACGTCTTCATCGGGCGTGAGCCGCGCTTTGGGGGGCTGCTCAACCTGATCGACACGCGAGCACTGCACGAAAAGGTGACGCCTCTGCTGCGCCGGCTGGGCGCCGATTTCGGCCCCGCCACACCGGTCGCAATCCTGTCCCTGGCGCAGCGCCAGCTGGTGGAGATCGCCAAGGCGCTGTCGCTCGACGCACGCCTCGTGATCATGGACGAGCCGACCTCCAGCTTGACCGCCAGCGAGACCGCGCGCCTGCTGGACGTGATCGCCGACCTCAAGAAGAACCATGTGAGCGTCATTTTCATTTCGCACCGCCTGCAGGAGGTGGAGCGCTGCGCCGATCGCGTCATCGTGCTGCGCGACGGCAAGGTGGTCGGCCGGCTCGATCGCGCGCAGATCCAGCACGATGCGATGATCCGCCTGATGATCGGGCGCGATCTGAAGTCGCTCTACATCCCGCCCGCCGCGCCGCCGCGGGAAGTCGCGCTCGATCTTGCCGAGGTCCGCACCGCCGCCTTTCCATCGCAGTCGGTCACGCTTGGCTTGCGCGGAGGTGAGATCCTGGGGCTGGCCGGCCTGGTCGGCTCCGGACGCACGGAGCTGGCCCGGGCGATTTTCGGCATCGACCGGCGCCTGGGCGGCCAGATCAAGCTACTCGGCCAGGTTCTGGAGATCGCCGAACCGCGCAACGCCATCCACCGCGGCCTCTATCTCATCCCCGAGGACCGCAAGCAGAGCGGCCTGGTGCTGGATTTCTCCGTCGCGGAGAACATCTCGCTGGCGAATCTGCCGGCCTATGCCCGGGCTTCTCTCGTGCAGGACAATGCCGAAACCCGCAATGCCGAGCAGCAGAAGGCCAAGCTCAAGATCAAGGTGCCGTCGGTCGCTACCCGGACCTCTTCGCTCTCCGGCGGCAACCAGCAGAAGGTCGTCCTCGCCAAGTGGCTCAGCATGAGCCCGAAGGTCATCATCTTCGACGAGCCGACGCGCGGCATCGATGTCGGCGCGAAGGGCGAGATCTACGAGCTGATGCGCGCCCTTGCCGATGCCGGCGTGGCGATCCTGATGATCTCCAGCGACATGGAAGAGGTGATCGGGGTCAGCGACCGGATCGCCGTCATGCATGAGGGGCGCATCAGCGGCATCCTGGAGCGCAACGAGTTCAGTGAGGATCGCGTCCTGCAGCTCGCCATCGGCAAGAGCCTGCGGGAGCCGCCGGCGATGAAACTGGCGATGGGAGGATAAATCCGATGATGTTCAAGAAGGACCTATCGCTTCTCGTCCTCATCCTGGTGGTGGGAACGATCGTGGCCATCATCAATCCTCGCTTTCTCTCGCCCATCAACATCGCGAACACAGCCAACCTGATCGGTTTGTTCGGCATGTTCTCCATCGGCATGGGTTTCGTGATCATTACCGGCGGCATTGAGCTGTCGGTCGGCTCCATGTTTGCGCTGCTCGGCGTGATCTTCATCGACCTCCTGGTCAATTACGAGATGAACTGGCCGTTGGCCATGCTGCTGATGGTTCTGGCCGGCACTGCGCTTGGCTGGCTGCATGGCTATCTGGTCACCGAAATGCGGCTGCAGCCTTTCGTCGTGACTCTGTGCGGCCTGCTGATCTACCGCGGCATCGCCCGCTATTACACTAATGACGGAACGGCCGGCTTCGCCTTCGGCATGAATTTTCCAGCGCTGGAGTGGCTGACCACGGGTCGCGCCTTCGGCCTCATCCCGCACAGCTTCATCGTCTTCATCCTGCTCGCCCTTGTCATGGGAATCGTCCTGCACAAGTCGGTGTTCGGACGGTATCTGTTTGCGGTCGGCAAGAATGAGGAAGCGGCGCGCTATTCTGGCATCCGTACCCATCGCATCATCACGGCGGCTTACGTGATCTCCGGCGCCTTGTGCGGCCTGTCGGCGATCTATCTCGCCATGTATACCCGCTCGATCTCGCCGGCTTCCCACGGCAGTTTCTACGAGCTCTACGCGATCGCGGCCGCGGTGCTCGGCGGCTGTTCGCTGCGTGGCGGCGAAGGCTCGGTGCTCGGCATCGTGCTCGGCGCCATACTGCTGCAAGTGCTGCAGAACCTGGTCAACCTGCTTGGTATTCCTTCGTCGCTCAATTTCGCGGTGATCGGCGGGGTGATCCTGATCGGCGTACTGGCCGATCAGCAGATCGTCCGCCGGCGCGCACAGCTCAAGCTGGCGAAGACGTAGAGGGCTACCCCTCCGCCCCTTCCAGCACCAGCAGATCCTCGCGCGCGAAGCTCACGGTCACCTGCATTCCACGCGCGGGCGGGGTGGTGTTGGGATTATTGAAAGTATCGAGCGAGACCGCGTTCTCCTTAAATCGCACGCGGATGCGCACGACGGAGCCGAGGAAGCTCACCTCCTCGATCGTGCCCACCATGCGGTTGCGCGGGCCGCTTTCCCGGCCGAAAGCACTGGCGATCTTGGCGGCCTCCTGTAGCTCGCTCTGATGCAGGCTTGCCGCTTCGGGGCGCAACGCCGCGGAACAAGCTTCACCAGCCTGCAGGTGCGCGATGCGCTTGGAGGCGAAGAGCTCCTGCCCGTCAATGACGATCTTGCCGGCAGCGGGATCGACCACCTTGCCCTTCAGGATGTTGAGCGTGCCGACGAAGGAGGCGACGAAACGGGTTCTGGGGTGATTGTAGATCTCGAACGGCGTGCCGATCTGCTCCACCCGTCCCTCGTTCATCACCACGATGCGGTCGGACATGGAGAGCGCTTCTTCCTGGTCGTGCGTCACATAGATGGTGGTGATGCCGAGGCTGCGCTGCAGCGACCGGATCTCCTCGCGCAGCGAGACACGGATCTTGGCATCCAGCGCCGACAGGGGTTCATCCAGCAGCAAGACTTGGGGCTTGATGGCGAGGGCGCGGGCCAGCGCCACGCGCTGCTGCTGACCGCCGGAGAGCTGGTAGGGATAGCGCCCGCCGAGATGCGGCAGCTTGATGATGTTCAGCATCTCCTCGACCCGCGCCTTGATCTCGCTCGACGGCTTGTTGGCGATCTTGAGGCCGAAGGCGACGTTGTCCGCCACCGTCATATTGGGGAACAATGCGTAGGATTGGAACACCATGCCGACATTGCGCTGGTTGGGCCTGAGGCGCGTGATGTCTCTGCCGTCGATACGGATTGCGCCGGCGGTTGGCACCTCGAAGCCTGCCACCATGCGCAGCGTCGTGGTCTTGCCGCAACCGGATGGCCCCAGGAAGGAAACAAATTCGCCGCGTTCCACGTCCAGGTCGAACTTGTGCACGACCGTGTTCGGCCCATAGTTCTTGCGCACGTCGCTCAGATCCAGGAACGCCATTCTTACTTCCCCTTTAGACGACGCGTATTCACGGCGCCGCCTTGATCTGCTTCCCGTGCCCGACCACGTTGATGAGGCCCATGCAGGCCCAGGTCACCAGGAACGCAATGACGGCCAGCGCCGCCGGCTCATAGGCCCGGTTGGCGCCGATCAATTGCAGATAGGGCCCGAAGGCCGGCCGGTTGAGCAGGCTTGCCATGGTGAATTCGCCGATGACCGTGGCGAAGGTCAGGAACGCCCCGCTCAGGATCGCCGCCCGCACATTGGGCAGGATCACGCGGAACAGGATCGTCGGCCATCGCGCGCCGAGATTCTCGGCGGCTTCGGTCAGGACGCGCACGTCGATCGCCCGCATGCCCGTGTCCACGGCGCGATACATGTAGGGCAAGGCCAGCGCGACATAGCTGAACACCAGCAGCAGGTCAGTCGAGTGCGCGCTCCCCGTCAGCGGCAGGATCGAAGATGTGTTGTAAAGCCGCAAATAGCCGAACACGATGACGATCGCGGGGATCACCAGCGGCATCAAGGTGATGAATTCCACCAGCGGCCGCAGCTTGGGCAGGCGGAGCTGGATCCAATAGGATGTCGGCACGACGATCAGCACCCCCACCGCGATGGTGAGCAGCGCCATGAGCGTGGAATAGCCGAAGGTCGCCTGGAACCGCGGGTCTGCGAACACGACCCGGTAGGCATCGAAGCTGTATTCCCCGCGGCGCATGCGCAGCGAGAATTCGAAGGTTCCGATCAGCGGCACGACGAAATAGAGGGTGCCGATGATGATCGCGATCCAGGAACCGATCTTCTGCTGCTTCATCGCTGCCACCGGTCGCTGCGGGCGCGCAGCCAGATGTAGGCGCCATTGGAAAGCCCCGTGATGACGATCATGCCGAGTGCCAGCGCATAGCCGAGGTTCTGGTCATGCAGCACGTCGCCCCGGATCTGCGCATAGAGCAGGATAGTCACGATGTTGAGCGAAGAGCCGGTCAGCGCATAGGCTGTGGCGATCGCGCCGAAGGAATTGGCGAACAGTAGCAGGGTCGTTCCGACGATTGCCGGCCACAGGATGGGCAGAGCGACGTAGCGCCAGTATTGCCAGTAGCTGGCGCCCAGAATCTCCGAGGCCTCGCGCCATTCGCGTCGCAGGCCGTCCAAGGCCGGCGTGATGATGAGGATCATCAGCGGAATCTGGAAATAGAGATAGGTGAGCGTCAGGCCCCAGAAGCTGAGCAGGTTGAAACCAGTGGAATAGATGTTGAAATCGAACAACATGACGAGCAGCGTGGTCACGAGGCCGGTCCGGCCGAGCGTCGCCAGGAAGGCGAAGGCGAGCGGCACGCCGGCAAACTGCGACGCCACGCCGGAGAAGGTCATCAAGGTTGGCCGGAGCCATTGCGGCAGCCCGCCGATCACCGCCGCATACGCCAGCGCAAAACCGAACAGCCCACCGATGACGGCCGACGCGACGCTGATCTTGATGCTGATCCAATACGCGCTGCGGATCGAGGCCTGGGTGAAGAGCTGCGCGACGTTGACGAGGGTGAAGTTGCCCTGCGCATCCTGGAACGCACCGATCACCAGATAAAGGGTCGGTAAGATCAGGAACATCAGCGCGAAGATGAAAAACGGCGAGACGCCGATCCAGGCCCAGGCATTCTGCCCGAGCTGAACCGTTCGCGCCGGCGGCGCGGAAGCCTGCGATAGGGCTTGCCCCTCTTGAGCCATTGAATTCTCTAGCGAACCTGGCGGCGATCTGCCTGGTGGATACAGACCTCCCCCGCCCCCGCCGGATCATTGGCGGGAGCGGGGGAGCGTTGCAAGGCAAAAAGCCTGTTGGACCGGTTGGTCCGGGCTACTGGACGTTCGCGCCGACCACCGAATCCCATTGTTTGGTGATCACTTCCTTGCCCGCCGCCTGCTCATCCAGGGTCGGGAACACGGCCGCCTCATAGGCAGCGGCCGGCGGAAGCTTGTCCAGCATCTCCTGCGGCACCTTGCCGTTCTTCACCAGGTCGTTGAACCGGATCGGATGGCAGTAGCCCTTGAGCCACAGCAGCTGGCCTTCGTCGGAATAGAGATGCTCCATCCACAGCTTTGCCGCGTTCGGGTGCGGAGCGTAGGCGCTGATCGCCTGCACATAGACGCCGGCGACCACGCCGGTCTTCGGAATGACCACCTCGACGTTGGGATTGCCCTTCAGTGTGTCGCGATCGGCCAGTGCATTATAGTCCCAACGAATGACGATCGGCGTGGAGCCCTGTGCCAGCGAGGCCGCCTTGCCGATGACCGGCACGAAGTTGCCGGCCTTGTTGAGGTCGGCAAAGAACGCCAGGCCCGCTTCCCCGGCCTTCGCAGCATCGCCGCCGGCGGCTGACAGACCCGCCGCGTAGACGCCCTGGATCGCCTGGTTGGATGCGCGCGGATCGCCGGCCAGCGCGACCGCGTTGGCGTAGTCCGGCTTCAACAGATCGTTCCAATCCTGCGGCAGCGTCTTCACGATGTCGGAATTCACCTGGAAGGCGAGCACGCCGTAGTAGTCGCCGTACCAATATCCTTCCGCATCCTTCGCGCTATCCGGAATGCTGTCCCAGGTCGCAACCTTGTAGGGCTGGAGCAATCCTTCCGCCTTCGAAGAAGGGCCGAACGACAGACCGACGTCGATCACGTCGGGCGCCTGCGGACCCTTATTGTCCTTGTTCGCCTTGATCGCCTCGATCTCGTCGCCGGACCCGGCGTCGGGATTGAGCTCGTTCACCTGCAGGCCATACTTATCCTTGAAGCTCTGGATCAACTCGCCGTAGTTGCACCAATCGTGCGGCAGAGCGATCGTCGTGAGCTGCCCCTCCTTCTTGGCCGCTTCAACCAGAGCGGCCATCGGATCAGCAGCAGGGGCTTGCGTTTCGGTTGCCGCCGTCTGCGCGCCGGTTGCCGGCTGCGCAGCTTGTTCGGTCGTCGCTGGTGCTGCGGCTTGCTGTTCCTTTTTCTCTTCACCGCATCCAGCAATAGCCAGCACCGCCGCAAACGACGCGGCGGCCGCGTATAATTTCCATCGGTATGTCACGTTTGTCTCCCTCTTGACAGGTGCATGCTCGCAAGCGCGATCAGGGGCCGGCACCCTCGGCATCGGAATGGGCTTGTGTCATCAAACCTTCACTTGACGGTCGGAAGTCTCACGAACTGACAGTTATTGTCAAGGCGAGTTCCTTCCGCATAACGTGTCATGTGGCTCCCCCCGAAAGCGGCACCGCTTAGAGCACAAGGGTCGCTTCAGTCTCGTGGCACTTCGAAGTCACTTTGATGGACGAGACCGGACTTCCAGCCTATTGGACAATGCAGATGCCCAATGTAAGTAGCGGCAGACATTGGAACATTTGCGCCATCGGACTGGCTCAAAGGAAGTATTGCCAGGTGCGGTGGAAGAGCTCGGAAAGACGATCCGTCAGCGGTCGCTTCTTCCAGTCCGTCAGCTTGATCTCCTTCGTCTGATTCTCTCCCAGGATTTGCTCCAAGCTCCGCGCCGCCTTCCTGCCAAGCACGATGGCATCGACCTCGTCATTGAACAGCACGCTGCGGTGATCGAGGTTCGATGAGCCAACGGCCGACCACACGCCGTCGATCGTCACTGCCTTGGAATGCAGGATGACATGATCGATCTCGAAGATGCGAACGCCTGCCTCCAGCAAATCGGAATAGTGCGAGCGCGCGACCGCGACGGCTTGGGGAGCATCGCTGACGGCGGGCAAGACCAGCCGAACGTCCACGCCGCGCTCGGCGGCTGCCATCAGTTCGCGTCTCTCCTCGAACGTGGGTACGAAGTACGCCGTGGTGAGCCAGATGCGCCGTTCCGCATGACGGATGGCCGATATCAAGGTCACGTAGTAGCGCGACGTGTCCTGCTGCGGAGAGCTGCCGATGATGCGCACGATCTCACTGCCGCGCGCTGGTAGCTTCGGGAAGAAATTCTCCTGACTGAGCTTCGGCCCGCCTTCGCTTCGCCAGTGACCTAAGAATAGGCCCTGCAACTGTGCCACGGCGGGCCCCTCGATGCGGATCGATAGATCGCGCCAGGTGTTTGGCCGCCCGTCTCCGGCTTGCGCTTCCCTGTCAGTCCCGTCGCTGCCGGGCGTCTTGCTCTGATAATAGGTTGCGAGATTGACGCCGCCGATTACGGCGATTCGCCCATCGACAATCATGATCTTGCGGTGATTGCGGTCGTTGGGCGAGTAGCCGCTTGCCGCGGCTTCCAGCGGATTGACAGGGCGGAACTCCAGCAGATTGACCCCCGCGTCCTTGAGCCGCCTGAAAAATCCGCCAGGCGTGGTGCTGGAGCCATAGGAATCGTAGATGACGTTGACGGCAACGCCCGCCCGGCGCTTGGCGATCAATAGGTCGCTCAGACGCGTTCCATCGAACACTACATCCTCAAAAGTGTAATACTCAAGGTTGACGTGATCCCGTGCGCTTTCGATTGCTTCGAACACGGCGGCAAAAGTGCCATCGCCGTCCCGCAGCAATCCCGTTGCATTGCCTACGGTAAGGGGAATGCCAGCCAGCGCCTGCTCGACCTCAAGATGGCGCTCCAGGAGTGCATCCTGCTCTGTGTCACCGCCAATGCTGCTCAACAGACGGCGGCTTTGCGAAACACTCAGCACCCCCTCCGGGCCAAGGATGCTGGGGCTGCTGGGCGAAAGTGCGGTTGCTTCAGCAATGTCATTGTTGGCGTTGGGCACTGTTGCACAGCCACCCGCGATCAGCATGAAGACCACTAAGATCGCGTAATTTCGAGGCTTTCGGCGTGCCGCTATGACGTGGCCGTGCATGGCGGCGAACAACGCCCGGATGCGACAAAAAGTTCCACCGACGTGTGCTCGCCCGAATCGCGTACCGGCGCAGGGAACCTTGCCTCTCATTCGTTGTTTCTTCGAGCAATGGCACGCGCGTCGACCCGGTGCGCCACCCCACGCCCCGGTCCCGCTCCAGCATCCCCCCATGCATCGGGACCTTCAGGGTGCGGCGCGCGTCGCCATTGCTAAATTCTTTGGGCGTCATTCTTTGTTGGCGTGACCGGGAGATCTTCCAATGTTGAAGCTTAACTTGTTGGCGCTGGCGATGTTTGCCATTGCGGCTGCGCCAGTTCATGCGCAGACTTCGACGTCAAATCAGGTTCCGACCAGCTTGTCTCCAGACACCACCGTGGTCGGCGTTCCCGGCTGCCATTTCGGTGAAAAGATCGACAGCACGACCGCGGATGACGCTCAACGCATCCTGAGCCAGGCCGGCTACACCTCCATCAGCGGTCTCACCAAGGGCTGCGATAATTATTGGCACGGGCAAGCGATGTTTAACGGCGTCATGACCAACGTGATGGTTACGCCGGATGGCCGTGTCGTGCAGGAAGGCTCGTGACGCCGGGACTTTAGCTCGCTGGCGGTCCCTTTAGTTCGATTACGTTCCCGGATGGGTCGCGGACGTAGAACGATAAGCTCTCGCCGCGGCTACCTCCATGGGCTCTTTCTTCGATGATGTCGACGCGGTGGCGCGCCAAGTGACGGCGCAACTTCGCTTCATCATGAGCGCCGAGCGCCAGGCAGAGATGATCGAAGTTTCGACCGCCCGCAACCGGCGGGACGGCCCAGGCCGCCCGCTCGTCTGAGATATCAACCAGATCGATTAGCGCTGAACCCGCCCGCAATTGCAGCATGCCGTATTGTGGCAGCCTTCCCTCGATCTTGCAGCCGAGGACGCTGGTATAGAACCGCACGGCCGGCTTCATTCCCTTGACCAGCAGCAGAATGTGATCGATGCCCTCCAGCACGAACGGGGGCTTGGATCGCGTGGCGGGTTTGCGGCCCCTCCTCGTCACTCTCCGGCTTGTCGCTGCCACGGTTGTCCCTTCAGTTCCACCACGTTGCCTTCGGGATCAGTCACGTACAGCGAGGGCCCCTCGCCCTCCGCCCCGTAGCGCGATCCGGCCTCTCCAGCCTGGACGCCGTGCGCGGTCAAATAGGCCCGGATCTTGGCTTCATCATAGCCCTCGATCGTGATGCAGAAATGATCGAGATTGCGCCCTTCCTTGCCTGGAGCGGCGCCGCCCATCCGACCCAGCTTGCCGTCCACCGGGACCAGATCGATCAGAGAGCGGCCGGCCCGAACCTGCGTCAACCCAATCTCCGCCTGCACTCGTTCCATCGAGCACCCCAGGATATCGCAATAGAACCGTAGCATGCGGTCCAGATCGCGCACACGAAGCACGATGTGATCGAGCCCCTTGATCGCGAAGGGAATAGAACTCACGGCAGGAAGCACCCCTTTTTCAAGGCCTTATAGGAACGCGCCAAAGCCACATTTGCGCCACCTTGCCACCATCTTGCCGGCCTCTTGTTGCGGTGTCATCAGGCAACGAAAAGCCACAGGGGATCAGTGCACCATGAAACTGCGTCTTAATCTCCTTCTCCCCGCTTTCCTGATTGCGACCGCCGGCCTTGAGGTGGTGGCGGCGCCAGATGTACTGCCCGGCTCGCGCGCGGATCAAGCCTGCCAGATCGACGAAAGATCCGAGGGCCCAACTCGGATCGAGGCTGAACAGCGCATCCTTGCCGAGGGCTATACGGAAATCAGTCGGCTCGCAAAGGGTTGCGACGATGCCTGGCACGCCCTGGCCCTGGCCGAAGGCGACCCCGTAAATGTCCTGGTCACGCCAGAGGGCGCCGTGCTGACGGAGTGACGGGATCCGGACCACGCGCTCCTCTGCGTCGCATCTCGATATGTCTCGTGACAAGTACGGCGCACCGGTGGCTGAGAGTGTCGTGCTCAGTCTGGATTTGCGGTCCGGCTTGCGGCTATGCTCCGCGGCGATTTCAAGTTTGGGAGCTGACCTATGTCCGGAAGAATTGCCGCCCGCCTCGCGGAACTGAAGATCGAATTGCCGAAAGCCGCTGCACCGGTCGCGAACTATGTGCCGGTCGTCATCACCGGCAATCAGGCGTTCGTGTCCGGTCAAGTCACGGTCTGGAACGGCGAGCTCAAATATGTCGGTCAGCTCGGCAAGGACTTTCAGATCGAGGATGGACAAAAGGCCGCACGGATCTGCGGTCACAACATCCTCGCGCAACTGCAAGCGGCCCTGGGCGATCTCGATCGTGTTAAACGTTGTGTCAAATTGAACGTTTTTGTGAATTCGGCGCCCGGTTTTACCGACCAGCCGAAGGTTGCCAATGGCGTTTCGGACTTCATGGTCGAGGTACTCGGCGATGCAGGCAAGCATGCGCGCTCTGCCGTGGGCGTGGCGCAACTGCCACTCGGCGTTGCAGTAGAGGTTGACGCCACCTTCGAAATCGTCTGATCTTGAGGCTGGCGGTTTTGGTGGGCGTATTTTAGTGGGGAATGGGACCGAAGCTGCGACCGGGGGACCATGTACCTGCCCAGCCAGATGCCGATGCCGGTAATCACGCATCCACAGCTGCGTACGCTGGTGGAACTCTGGGCATCCAAGCGGCAAGGCGACATGCTGCCAAGCCGCAGCAACTTCTCTGATGACGACCTGCGTCCGTGGTTCGGCAATCTGCTGATGGTTGATGTCGTCGAGGGACCGCACCGCTTTCGCTTCCGCCTGATGGGCACCTCTCTGGTCGATGCGGCCTGCCGCGAGCTGACCGGGAAGTTCTTCGACGAGGCGGACATTTCCGGCTATGAGCCGGACGTCCTGGACGACTATGCCGACGTGCTCCGAACCAAAGCGCCAGTCTGCAAGACTCGGCGTTACAATCCCAACCCCGGAGCCTTCATGGATCATTGGCGGGTCTATGAGCGATTGCTGCTGCCGCTTGCGAGCGACGGCAAGGCTATCGATCGCATTCTCGGTTGTTCCTTTCCGATGGCGGATCGGCAGAACCTGACCCTGCTCTGAACATCAGGTTGCTTGACCCGCCGCGCCAGCGCCGCACAATGCGGGTATGAACCGTCCTGCTTCGACTTTGTCCGCGCGCGTCGTCGATGGCGTCGCACGCATTCCGGCCGCCGCTTGGGATGCCTGCGCCGCTGGCGAATCCGCGCTGGCGGGGGACTGCCCCGAAAATCCCTTTGTCGGCCACGCCTTTCTGGATGCCCTGGAGCAATCCGGATCGGTCGGGCGCAAGGCCGGCTGGCTGCCGCAGCATCTGGTGATCGAGGATGGAAGCGGCACGCTTCTGGCCGCCGCGCCGCTCTACGTGAAATCCCACAGCCAGGGCGAATATGTGTTCGATCATGGCTGGGCCGATGCCTATGAGCGGGCCGGCGGACGCTACTATCCGAAGCTCCAGGTCGCTGCCCCCTTCACCCCGGTGCCGGGACCGCGTCTGCTGGTGCGCGCGGGGCCGCGCGCAAAAGAAGCGCGTGCCGCCCTGATCTCGGCGCTCATCTCCGCAGTCGAGAATTCAGGCATGTCGTCGCTGCACGTCACCTTCGCGACGCGCGAGGAGAGCGATTTGCTGGAGCAGGTCGGGTTCTTGACGCGCATCGGCGTGCAATATCACTGGGCCAACGAGGGCTACGCTGAGTTCGGCGATTTCCTCAGCGCACTTAATTCGCGCAAGCGCAAGGCGATCCGGAAGGAGCGCGCGGCCGTTGCCGAATACGGCCTCGCCATCCATGCCTATGAGGGCGCTGAGTTGACGGCCAAGCACTGGGACGGCTTCTTCGCCTTCTACATGGATACCGGCAGCCGCAAATGGGGCCGCCCCTATCTCAACCGCGATTTTTTCGCCCGCATTGCCGATAGCTTGCGCGATCGCATCGTCCTGATGCTGGCGGAGAATGATGGGCAATTGGTCGCCGGCGCGCTCAATCTCAAAGGCCCGCAAGCCCTCTACGGCCGCAACTGGGGTTGCCTGGAGGATTACCGGTTCCTGCATTTCGAGCTGTGCTATTACCGCGCGATCGACTACGCGATCGCGCACAAGCTATCGCGCGTCGAGGCTGGCGCCCAGGGCGAGCACAAGATCCAGCGCGGCTATTTGCCGACCGATACATACAGCTCTCACTGGATCTCAGACCCACGCCTCAGGGCCGCGATTTCCGATTTCCTGGACCGCGAACGCGCTTACATGGCGCAGGAAAAGACGGCGCTGGAGGAGTTCACACCCTATCGTCATGCCGAGCGGAGCTGAGGCGTTACCTTCGTAGGTAATAATATCTGCCCGCACATTCCCGGCCACCGACGAGCCTTGCGATTCCATCTTCATCAACGAGGTCGTAGAACACAGCGCGATCGAGATTGCCTTGGTTGTACATCCCTCCCGACCATTCTCCGCAAGGATCATTCGCACGTTTAGCATAAGCCAATATGTCCGATCGCTCGGGGGTAAACGGCCCCTTGTCCCGTACGTAGTGTGCAAGGCACTCGAATGTCGAGACGATCTCCAGAGGGATTTCCGCACTCACCGGCTCCGCCTGAAGGCGAGCCATGACCTCGCCCGAGACCGGCGAAATACGACCGAACTTTGGAATAACGCCGACACAGACAAGTGACGGCTGTTTCAGGACGTTGCGAACGCGCTGCAGCTGATCCGATAGGATCAGATAGCTCACAGTGTCCAGTTCTCCGAAATCCGTCGCCTTGATGCGAGCCGATGGGTCGGCACAAGCCGACAGCAACATGCATGCGGCGACGAAGCCGAGATTGCATCGGCGTATATAGCTGCGAAACACGCGGAACCCCGTTCGAAGAACAGGGAGAGAGTGCCGCGTTACGGGGCGTCACGCAACCAATCGGCCATGGCGCGGCAGGAGAGGTTCCCAATCTGCCGGAAAAAGCAAAATACCTATATCAGCGCCTGGCCATTGCAGCCGCGCGCTGCCAGCCGGCGAATGTGGGTGACGTGAGCTGCCTCATGGAAATCGCCATGCTTGTCCGCCAGGGCACTGCCAAATGCCTGCTCAAGCCGGTCCAGAACCAGATCGAACCGGTGGAGCAGCCGCTCGCTCCAGTTCGTCGATACTCGGAGAGTAACATCGGCCATCTACGCCTCCTCTATTCGTACCGCTACCGCGCCAGCTCGCAGCCAAGCTTGCGGGCGACGGCGCCGCCATTGACGGTATAGAAGTCGAAGTCGCTGTCATCGGTGGCGCGGACGAAGCCGCCGACATAGTCGCCGCAGCCGCTCATCAAGCCCTTCATGTCGGCCTCCATCGGGCCGGCGACGATCATCATCGCGCGCTCATGGGTCTCGCGATCGACGACGCGCTTGCCCGTGCTTTGGCACTCGGTGGCATGCTTCAGCGTAAAGAGGCTGTCTTCCACTTCTGCGTTGTCCGCCTCGAGCTGTGTCATCAGGGTGCGGGAAATTGTTTCGGCACCGCCGTCCTCGGTGCTTACGGCGATGCACATCACTGCGGGCAGTGCCGACTTGCGGCGCATCTCGCTGATCTGGTCGGAGATGATGTTGTAGAGGATCACATCCTTGGTGGTCATGGCGCCCTGCTTCGGGCGCGTCGCCTCCGCGTCAGCGACCTCTTCCGGCGCCGCCATAGCAGGCTCGGCGGTACCGGCGGCCGCCGCTCGATTTCTCGGCAGCTTGTCGTCCGTGTCGCGGGCAGCCGAGGCGACCGTGGCGCCGGCGCCCAGGCTCAAGGGCAGGGCTATGGCCATGGCAGCGGAAAGGATGGTCGTTCGCAGCATGCGAGGGCCTCCGTTTGGCGTGACGGCGTGCAGATGCACCCCGCCAGGTTTCACAGGCCCCCATCGATACGAACCAGCGCACCCCTTCCCGTCCGCCAGGTGCTCACCGGCCCAGTCCTGGACGGACATCCGGGTTCCCAACCGGACATCCGGACAAAGCCGGCGCTGCTGATTCGCGCGTTAATACTCTTCGCGAGAGTTCTTAAAATTCGGTAAGCATTGGTGTGACAAGGCCATGACCCGCCCAGACCTGCTGCCACACCTAGATCACAGAGTGTGTGGTCTGGGCGGGAAAGAAAAACCACAGCGCAGGGATCGTTCCCCGGCTGCGGCTAACATGGTCGTGATTGCCTAGGACAGAGCAATAAAGCTAACGCCAACAACCAGTTCGGTCAGGCGTCGACTGGTTCGACCGTCTCTTCCCGCGGCGCGGACTTGCCCTCGGCGATGTCGAAGGTCAGCTTGTCCGCCTCGCGATCGAGCCCGATCCGCACCATTCCGCCCTTTTCGAGCCTGCCGAACAGGATGTCCTCGGCCAGCGGCTTCTTGATGTTCTCTTGGATGACCCTGGCGAGCGGGCGGGCACCATAGAGCGGATCGAAGCCCTTCTGCGCCAGCCATTTCCGGGCATCCTCGGCCAGCTCGATGGTGACGTGCCGGTCGGCCAACTGAGCCTCGAGCTGCATCACGAACTTGTCCACGACCTGGGCCACAATCTCTGGCGGCAGGTTGCTGAAGGCGATGATCTGGTCCAGGCGATTGCGGAATTCCGGCGTGAACATCCGGTTGATCGCCTCCGTATCGTCACCCTCGCGCCGATCGCGAGCGAAGCCAATGGCCGCCTTGGACATTTCCGAGGCGCCGGCATTGGTGGTCATGATCAGGATCACATTTCGGAAGTCCACGACCTTGCCATTGTGGTCTGTGAGCTTTCCGTGATCCATTACCTGTAACAATATGTTGAACAGATCCGGATGGGCCTTCTCAATCTCATCGAGCAGTAGAACCGAGTGCGGATGCTGATCGATTGCATCGGTCAACAAGCCGCCCTGGTCGAACCCGACATAGCCCGGCGGGGCGCCGATCAGGCGGGAAACCGTGTGCCGCTCCATATATTCGGACATGTCGAATCGAGTCAGCTCGATCCCCATGCAAATCGCGAGCTGGCGGGCGACCTCAGTCTTGCCGACCCCAGTCGGGCCGGAGAACAAGTAGCAGCCGATCGGCTTTTCGGGCTCCCGCAGGCCCGCGCGGCTGAGCTTGATCGCTGCGACCAGAGTCTCGATCGCCTTGTCCTGGCCGAACACCATGGTCCTCAGGTCGCGCAGCAGGTTCTTCAGCGTGTTCTTGTCGTCCTTGCTGACCGACTTCGGAGGAATTCTGGCGATGGTGGCGACAGTCGCCTCCACGTCCCGCACGGTGATGGTCTTCTTGCGCTTGGATTCGGGCAGGAGCATCTGCGCCGCACCGACCTCGTCGATCACATCGATCGCCTTGTCCGGCAGCTTGCGGTCATTGATGTAGCGCGCCGCCAGCTCCACCGAGGCGCGGATTGCCTCTTGCGTGTAGCGCACCGAGTGGTGCTTCTCGTAATAAGGCTTCAGGCCGCGCAGGATCTTCACGGCATCCTCGACCGACGGCTCGTTGACGTCGATCTTCTGGAAGCGGCGGACCAGCGCCCGGTCCTTCTCGAAATACTGCCGGTATTCCTTATAGGTGGTCGAACCGATGCAGCGCAGCAGACCGGACTGGAGAGCCGGCTTCAGCAGGTTGGAGGCATCCATCGAGCCGCCGGAGGTCGCGCCGGCGCCGATCACGGTGTGGATCTCGTCGATGAAGAGGATGGCGCCTTCCGTCGCCTCCAGTTCCTTCACCACCGCCTTCAGCCGTTCCTCGAAATCGCCGCGATAGCGGGTGCCGGCCAGCAGCGCGCCCATATCGAGGGCAAAGATCGCGGCATTTTTCAGAACGTCCGGCACGTCCTCGTTGACGATCCGGCGTGCCAGCCCTTCGGCAATGGCGGTCTTGCCGACTCCCGGATCGCCTACATAGAGCGGATTGTTCTTGGTCCGGCGGCAGAGGACCTGGATGGTGCGGTTGACCTCCGCCTCGCGCCCGATCAGCGGGTCGATGCGGCCGTCCTTGGCTTTCTGATTGAGGTTGACGCAATAGGCCTCGAGTGCGTCGCTGCCGGTCTTCACACCGCCATTGCCCTCGGCCTCCGGATCGGCGCCGCGCACGCGCCGCGTTTCGGAGCGGCCGGGCGCCTTGGCGATGCCGTGGCTGATGTAATTGACGGCGTCGAGCCGCGACATCTCCTGCTCCTGCAGGAAGAAGACGGCATGGCTCTCGCGCTCGGAGAACAAGGCGACCAGGATATTGGCGCCCGTCACTTCCTCGCGTCCGGACGACTGCACGTGGATGGCGGCACGCTGCAGCACCCGCTGGAAGCCGGACGTCGGCTTCGCCTCGTTATGGTGGGTGCCAACGATGTTGCCGAGCTGGTTGTCGACATAGTCGATCAAATCGCGGCGTAGCCGCTCGACGTCGACATTGCAGGCCCGCATGACCGCGATCGCGTCCTGGTCATCCACCAGAGCCAGCAGGAGATGCTCGAGGGTCGCGTAGTCGTGCCGCCGCTCATTCGCGTAGGCCAGGGCCCGGCGCAGGGTTTGTTCTAGGTTCGGCGACAACATTCTACCCTCTCCTTCACTCAAACCGGCGCCCGGGGATCGTCGGAACGCCTCATTCCTTCTCCATCGTGCATTGCAACGGATGCTGATGTCGGCGCGCGAAGTCTATGGTCTGCGTGACCTTGGTCTCCGCCACTTCATAGGTATAGACGCCGCACACCCCCACGCCGCGATGGTGCACGTGGAGCATGATCTCGGTGGCTGCTTCCCGGCTCTTGTTGAAGAACCGCTCCAGGACGTGGACGACGAACTCCATCGGCGTGTAGTCGTCGTTCAATAGCAGCACCCGATACATCGAGGGCTTCTTGGTCTTTGGGCGTGTCTTGACGACCGTGCCGGTGCCGGTTCCCGTGCCGCCGGTCGCGTCGCCGTCATTCCGGTCTGGTCCGCTCGCGCGCGGTACCGTTACACCCGCCATTACGCCCTGGGCCCTATCGGTGTCGCTTCTCCACATTGCTCTATAATATTGGAAGTCAATGCCAAGTTAAAAGATAGAGCACGTGGGCCAGCGATCAACCACGATAAAGGTGGGTGAATCCGCCACTGATGGCAATGGACCATTGGATCAAATGGGCGCTCAGAAGGCATTGAGCAGCCCACCGATCCCCTCGCCCGACACGGTCAAGACGAAAATCGTCGCGGAGCGATCGCGTGCCCGGCCATGCTCCACCCGATCGCGCGGCAGCACCGGAACAGGGTTTCGGAAGGCCAGGCCGGTCCTGTCCCGCGCCAGCAGAAACTCCTGGAACTTGATTTGCGGGAAATCGCCTTGGGCATGGACCCAAGCGTCGAAATGGAACTGACCATTCCGGCAACCGGACGCCACCCAGTAGAAATCGCGCGAATGGAGAATCTTGCCCTGTGGTGCGCCCTGGCCCCATCCACTTTGCAGCAAGAGGTCGCGGAACTGATCGAACTCCGCATCGCTCAGTTGCGTCTCGGACCTCTGCCAGCGCCACGGCGCCAGCAGGTCACTGAGTTCCACTTGGGCAAGATTGGTCGGACCCATCGCCCGCGCAACGAAATAGGCACCACCGGGAGTGGGACTGGCCTGGGTGATTTCGTATGACCGAATCTGCTTCTCATATTGGCTGTTGTAAACCAGTCGATAGCGATCGGCCGCGCCCTCTGTGCAGCGCTCACGGATATCGTTGCCATCGAGATAACTGAACCAGGCAACCTTACGAACGGCCGGGTTATCGATATCCGTCCTGGGCTGACCGTGATAGGCGCACCCACTGAGGACATACACCATTAAGGTTACTTTGAGTGCCGCTCTCAGCATGTCGCCCACGTCCCCGAAATGTTTGACTCATTTTTGCGTTAAGGGGCCATAAACCAAGATCTTGGTATAGACAAGATTCAGTCGGATTCGTATCATCTGTTAACAAATTGCGCCGCGTTTGTCGGCATGAGGGGAAGTGTTGATGACGTCCCAAATCGCGGTCAGGACAAGACGCGGCAGTTTGTCCCAGTTCCGGATCACGGTTGCGTTTGCCCTCGCGCTGGTGGTGCTGGTGATTTTGGGGCGGACAACGTCTGCTGAAGCCCGCCCGGTGCAGGCCAACATCGTGGTCGACGTCGCCACTGGCCAGATCTTGCAGGCTTCCAACGCGGATACATCGACCTACCCCGCCTCTCTGACCAAGATGATGACGCTGTACCTGCTGTTCGAGGCGATGCAGGACGGTCGCGTCAAGCTGACTGACACCATCACCTTCTCGAAATACGCGGCCAGCCAAGCGGCCACCAATCTGAATGTGCGCGGCGGCGATCGCATCTCGGTCGAGACCGCGGTCCTCGCATTGGTCGTGCGCTCGGCAAACGATGTTGCGACCGCGGTCGCCGAGCATCTGGGTGGCACGGAGTCCGGCTTCGCCAAGCTGATGACGAACAGGGCCAAGTCGTTGGGCATGTCACGGACCACTTTCCGCAACGCCAACGGCCTGCCGGATTCGAATCAGCGGACGACAGCGCGTGACATGGCGACCCTTTCGGTCGCCCTCATCCGCGACTTCCCGCAATATTACGGCTACTTCAAGCGGACCAGCTTCAAGTATCGCGGCGTCACTTATGCCGGCCACAACAAGCTGCTGAAGAGCTTCAAAGGCTACGATGGCATCAAGACCGGCTATATCCGCGCATCCGGCTTCAACCTCGCCAGCTCGGCCGAGCGCGACGGCCGTCGGCTCGTCGTGGTCGTGCTGGGCGGCAGCAGCCCCTCGATGCGCGACCGACAGGTTGCCGACCTTCTGACCGACGGCTTCAAGACGGCACGCGGCACTGGCACGCTGCTGGCCGCGAAGGCGCCGCCGCTCGGTGGCCATGTCAAGGCAGCCGCGCCTGCCCCGGCGGACACGACGGCGGAATCAATGGTCGAAGACGTGATCGCCAACATCCTGATCAAGCCGGCCCAGGCCGACACAGGCGGGACGATCGACGAGAGCGATAGCGCGGTCAGGCTTGCTGGCATCAAGGGGATGATGCCGCTCCTGAAGCCCGGCACGCGATCCAACATTGTCACCATCGCCAGCGCTGCGGCGCCCGACTCCCAAGCCACCACCATGGTCTGGAAGCCCGCCGGCGATTACGGCATCCAGGTCGGTGCCTATTCCAAGTACAACGCAGCGCAGCAGGCTGCGCAGACCGCAACCAAGTCGGAAGCCGAGTTGCTGGCCGACGCGCGCATCATCATCGACACTCAGAAGATGAACAACGGCAGCAAGCTCTATCGCGCCCGGGTCGCCGGCCTCAGCAAGAGCGATGCCCAGATCGCCTGCCGCAACCTCCAGGCAAAGCGCACCGACTGCCTGGTTCTGAAGATCGATCCCGCCCTGGCAATGGGGAACTGACGTTCGGTCTACGTCAGGGGCGGCGGCTATGTTTTATCGCCATGACAGTGCCATCGCCCCGGTCGGCATCACATCAACATGTGTACCGAACCGCTTTCCTTCCCGATTGAGAAGATGCGCCAGCCAAGCAACGTCCGGCCTCGATGGGTGATTCAGGCGAAATTTCTTGATCTGAAAGGGACAAAGCTCGAGCCGAACCAGCTTGCCGGTGCCCCCATCGATCTCTGCCAGATACATGAGGACCAGATCGTCACGAAACTCCTCGTAGCCAGATATCCCTTCATAGTCATCGATGAAATCCCCGCAGCCATACAGGATCAGCTTGCCTCTATGGACCTCGATCGCCTTCGGATGATGCGATGAGTGACCGTGAACGATGTCGACGCCACCGGCCTCGACGAGCCGGCGAGCGAAGGCTCGCTCCTCCTCCGCAATCTGATACCCCCAGTTGGCACCCCAGTGGATCGAAACCACTGCAACGTCACCCGGCTGTTTCTGTCCTAGAACCGCGGCACCAACCTGCGCGGCCGTGTCGGCAGACCGATCGGGCAAGAGATTCACGCCCGCACGGCTCGGCGCCGCTGCCCACATGGGAGGAATGCCGCTGGTCACGCAGCCGAAGCTGAACACCAGCACCCGGCCGCCGGCACAGTCGAGTATCGCCGCCGCGCGTGCTTGCGTCTCGTTTTCGCCCGCTCCTGCAAAGGCGATATCGGCGTGTCGAAGCGCCTCGATGGTGTCCGTCAGTCCGGTGTACCCGCAATCCAGCACATGGTTGTTTGCCAGACAGCAGCAATCGATACGGGCGGCCCCAAAGCACGGCAAGTTCGCCGGATGCATGCGGTAGTTGATGCCCTTTGGCCAGAGCTCGGGGCTTGCGGTGACGCTGGTTTCGAGATTGATGATGCGCGCGTCTGGCCGCGCAACATCGAGCTCTGCCAACGCGTCGCCCCAGATGTAGCCGAAGGGGACCGGTGCCGGGATGGGGCCGTTGGCGGCTTCGGCCAGCTCCACGTAACGCCGCGCGGATCGCACATAGGGCTCGCGGATTTGAGGATCACCAGGGTGCGGCAGGACCTGATCGATTCCCCGCCCCGTCATGACATCGCCGCAGAGGAACAACTTCAATCTGGACTGGCCTCCTCCCAGAATGACCGAGGCACGTCTGGACCCTGCACGTTACCACAACCACGCGCTTTCGTGATGCACGCGGGCGGGAGCGGGCCGAATGCCCCGTCGCCGTCAGCTCGCCAGCGGCCGCTGTTGCAGGGCCGTCAGGATAGAGCGGAGTTCATGGGAACCGAACGGCTTCGACAGCCGCGGCAGGTCCTGCGCATTGCTGTTCGGAAAGTCCGCATAGCCGGTCGCCAGGATAATCGGCAAATCGGGTCGCAGACGACGGATGTGCGTCGCCAGCTCGGCGCCGGTCATGTCCGGCATGGCATAGTCGGTGATGACCGCGTCAATCGACCCATCGGAACGCAGGACACGCAGCGCCGATGCACCGGATGGCACGACTTGGCTTTCATGGCCGAGGTCTTCGAGCATGGATGCGGTCAGCAGCGCGACCAGCGGCTCGTCATCCACGACCAGGACGCGATAGCGCGGCATCGTGCTATTCGGCGCCTGCACGGCTTCGGCCCCTACGATGTGTGCCACCCCGGCCGCAACGGGAAACCACAGCTCGACCATCGTGCCTTCACCTTGCTGGCTGGAAATGCGCATGCCGCCGCCGGATTGAACAGCAAGGCCATGCACGGTCGAAAGTCCCAGGCCCGTGCCGCGCCCGACCTCCTTGGTCGTGAAGAACGGCTCGCTGCATCGTTTGAGGATGGCTTCGTCCATGCCGGTTCCCGTGTCGGTCACGGTCATGCGCACATAGTCGCCGGGCTCAAGCGACCGCAGTCCCGTCGCCCCGGTTTCGCTCTGCGCCGAAATGCGCAGGCGCCCACCGTCCGGCATGGCATCGCGCGCATTGAGCGCAAGGTTGAGAATTGCAAGCTCGAGCTGGTTGGGATCGACCGAAATCAGCGCCAGACCTTGATCGAAATCCATTTCGATCTGGATCGTGGGTCCGATCGACCGCTGCAGCATCTCCGCCATGCCCTCGGTCAGTCGCCGCACGTCGACTGCTTCCGGTTTCAGCTCCTGGCGTCGGGCGAAGGCGAGCAATCGCTTGGTGAGAGCAGCGCCGCGTTCGGCGCTCTCGCGCGCGGCGGTCAGGAAGTGCTTGGCCTTGGGATCGCTGAACGACTGCTTCGCCAGGTAGTCGAGGCTGCCGATAATGCCCATCAGCAGGTTGTTGAAATCGTGCGCCAGACCACCGGTCAGCTGGCCGAGGCTCTCCATCTTCTGCATCTCGTGAACCTGGGCAAGGGCAGCCTCCCGCTCCCGCGTCCGCTCTTCGACCCGTTGCTCGAGCTTCAGGTTCGCCTCCGCCAGCGCAGCGGTTCGCTCCTGCACGCGGCGCTCGAGTTCGGCGTTCAGCCGCTCCAGCTGCCGGGTCTTGCGATAGAGCTCGGCGAATATCTTGACCTTGGCGCGCAAGAGGTCCGGCACGACCGGCACCGAGATGTAGTCGACCGCGCCATGCTGATAACCCTTGAGCCGGTCGAGCTCGGTTACTGAGATAGCCGAAACAAAGATGATCGAGAGCGTGTGAAAACGTGGATGATCGCGAATCATCGAGGCAAGCTCGAACCCGTTCAGATCCGGCATCACCACGTCGATCAGGACGACCGCGATGTCTTTCTTCAGGATCTGTTCCAGCGCCTCACGACCGGACGACGCCTTGATCAGGTTTTCCCCCAAATCGCGTAAAATGACTTCATAGCTCAGCAGCTTGGCCGGCTGATCATCGACCAGAAGGATGTTGACCGGCTCGTTCGCGTTCATCAGTCGTCGTCCTCAGCGGTGCAGCCACATGCGCAGGACGGACAGCAACTGTTCCGTATTGACCGGCTTGGCGAGATAGTCGGACGCGCCGGCCTCCAGGCACTTTTCGCGGTCGCCTTTCATCGCCTTGGCCGTCAGCGCGACGATCGGAAGGCGGCGGTACGCCGAGTTGGTGCGGATCGCCTGCATGGTCTGATAGCCGTCCATCTCCGGCATCATGATGTCCATCAGCACCATCGCGATCTCCGGCGTGGAATCGAGAAGCTGAATCGCCTCCTTGCCGGTGGTTGCCGTCAAAACGTTCATGCCGCGCCGCTCGAGCACGCTGCTCAGCGCAAAGATGTTCCGGGCGTCGTCGTCGACCAACAGGACCGTCCGGCCGATCAGGTCCTCGTCGGAGCCGTAAAGCCGCTCCAACATGCGCTGCTTGTCGGGCGGCAGCTCGGCCACGACGCGATGCAGGAACAAGGCGGTCTCATCCAGCAGCCGCTCCGGTGATTCGACGCCCTTGACCACCACGCTGCGGGCCATGGTGTGCAGTTGCGCGTCCTCCTCGGGAGTAAGCTCCCGGCCGGTAAAGACCACGACCGGAACGTCGGCCAGGCAGGCTTCCTCACGCAGCTCATCCAGGACGTCGAAGCCGGACATGTCCGGAAGCCGCAGATCGAGAACCACGCAATCGATCTGCTCCGACCGCAGCCTTTCCAGCGCCTCCGCGCCGGTTTCCACCGCGACGATGTCGATGTCTTCGTGACCCAGCAGCTCGGTGATGCTGAGCCGCTCGGCCGCATTGTCCTCGACCACCAGCAGGCGCTTGCGCCGGGGCGCGATGAAGCGCTCGATGCGCGACATGATTTCCGCCAGCCCCTCCTTGCTGGAGGGCTTCGTCACGAACCCGAACGCCCCGCGCGCCAGGCCATGCTGCCGGTCCTCGTCCAGCGTGACGATTTGAACCGGGATGTGACGGGTCGCCGGGTCCTGCTTCAGTTGACTGAGGATGCTCCAACCCAACATGTCAGGCAGGAAGATGTCGAGCGAGACGGCGCTGGGCAGATGTTCGCGCGCAAGGCTCAAGGCATCGGCGCCGCACTGCGCGATCAGCACCTTCAGCCCTGAATTGTGCGCCAGATCGGCGAGGATCCGCGCGTAGTGCGGGTCGTCCTCCACGATCAGCAGCGTCTTGTCTTCCGGTCCGATCTCGGCGCGATCGTCAGGCATCTGTTCGACCGGCAGTTCGGCCGAGCGCCCACTCGCGAGCGCCAAGGAGCCGTTGCCCATCTTGGCCGGGGCGGTACGCTGCTCGGCTGCTGGCTCCGCATATTTCAAGGGCAAATAGAGCGTAAAAGTGCTGCCCTGGCCGGGCGTGCTGCGCAGGTGGATCTCGCCCCCCAGCAGGTTGGCCAACTCGCGGCTGATCGCAAGGCCCAGACCGGTGCCGCCATACTTGCGGCTGGTGCTGGAATCGGCCTGCTGGAAGGCCTCGAAGATGATCTTCTGCTTTTCCGGCAGAATACCGATTCCGGTATCGGAGACCTCGAAGGCGATCACCGAGGGCGCGTGGCGCAGCGCCGCGTGGTCCGGTGTCCAGCCGCCGGCAACCTCCGTGATGCTCAGCCGGACGCCGCCATGCTCGGTGAATTTGAAGGCGTTCGACAGCAGGTTCTTCAGGATCTGCTGCAGACGCTTCGAGTCCGTGATCATGCTGCGGTCGAGACGCGGGTCGACGCTGGTGTCGAAGTTCAGCTTCCGGTTCTCCGCCTCGTGCCGGAACGGCCGCGCCACCATGTCTACCAGATTGCTGAAGAACACTTCCTCCGCTTCCACCGATACCGTGCCCGATTCGATCTTCGACAGATCCAGGATATCGGTGATGAGATTAAGCAGGTCGGTACCCGCACCGTGGATCGTGCGCGCAAACTCGACCTGCTTGGGCGCGAGGTTGCCCTCCGGGTTCTCGGAAAGCTGCTGGCCGAGGATGAGGATGCTGTTCAGGGGCGTGCGCAGCTCATGCGACATGTTCGCCAGGAACTCGGACTTGTATTTCGAGGTCAGGGCCAGCTCCGCCGCCTTTTCCTCCACCGCACGGCGGGCCTGGTCGATCTCCTGGTTCTTGCGCTCCACCTCCACATTGCGCTCGGCCAGCTGCTGGGCCTTCTGCTCCAGCTGCTCGTTGGTCTGCTGCAACTCGCGCTGCTGCGCCTGTAGCTCCGCCGCCAGCTTCTGCGATTGCTTCAGCAGGCCTTCGGTCTGCATGGTCGCTTCGATGCTGTTCAGCACGATGCCGATGCTGGCGGTGAGCTGATCGAGGAACGAGATCTGCAAGTCCGTGAAGGCGCTGACGGAGGCCAGCTCGATCACCGCCTTCACCTGCCCTTCGAACAGGACCGGCAGCACGATATCGTTCTTCGGCAGCGCCTTGAACAAAGCGGAGCCGATCGGCACGACATTCTCGGGCATATCGCTGATCAGCATGCGCCGTCCGTCGGCGGCACATTGCCCGATCAGCCCCTCACCGACCGCCAGGCGCTCGGGATGCCCGTCCGCGCCATGGTCGGCATAGGAAGAGAGCAGCTTCAGGCTTGGTTCCAAGTCGTTATCGACCAGATAGATGACGCCGTTCTGCGCATTGACCAGCGGCGCAAGCTCCGACAGCAGCATCCGGCCGACGATGCCGAGGTCGCGCTGACCCTGCAGCATGTTGGTGAAGCGCGCGAGATTTGTTTTCAGCCAATCCTGCTCGGTGTTGCGGTCGGTCGTCAGGCGCAGATTGCCGATCATCGTGTTGATGTTGTCCTTGAGTTCGGCCACTTCCCCGCGCGCATCGACCTGGATCGATCGCGTCAGGTCGCCCTTAGTCACCGCCGTCGCCACCTCCGCGATCGCGCGCACCTGGGTGGTGAGGTTGGCCGCCAGCAGGTTCACGTTGCCGGTCAGATCCTTCCAGGTGCCCGCCGCGCCCGGCACGTTCGCCTGGCCGCCAAGGCGCCCTTCCACGCCGACCTCGCGCGCCACGGTCGTCACCTGGTCCGCGAAGGTCGCGAGCGTGTTAGTCATGTTGTTGATGGTCTCCGCCAGGGCCGCGACCTCGCCCTTCGACTTCACCGTCAGGTTCTGCTTGAGATCGCCGTTGGCGACGGCCGTCACCACTTTCACGATGCCGCGCACCTGTTCCGTCAGGTTGGCGGCCATGACGTTGACGGTGTCAGTGAGATCTTTCCACGTGCCGGCGACGCCCGAGACCTGGGCCTGGCCGCCCAACTTGCCTTCGGTGCCGACCTCGCGCGCCACACGCGTCACTTCCGAGGCGAAGGCGTTGAGCTGATCCACCATGGTGTTGATGGTGTCCTTCAGCTCCAGGATCTCGCCACGCACATCCACGGTGATCTTGCGCGACAGGTCGCCGCGCGCCACCGCCGTCGTCACCTGCGCGATGTTGCGCACTTGGGTCGTGAGATTCGCCGCCAGCAGGTTGACGTTATCGGTCAGGTCCTTCCACGTGCCGGCGACACCCGGCACGACGGCCTGGCCACCCAGCCGGCCTTCGGTTGCGACTTCGCGCGCCACGCGCGTCACTTCCGCCGCGAAGGAACGAAGCTGCTCCACCATCGTGTTCAGCGTCTCCTTCAGCAGAAGGATCTCGCCGCGAACATCGACCGTGATCTTCTTCGACAAATCGCCATTTGCGATGGCGGTCGCCACCTCCGCGATGTTGCGCACCTGGCCGGTCAGGTTACTGGCCATGAAGTTGACGTTGTCGGTCAGGTCCTTCCACGTTCCCGCGACGCCCGGCACCACGGCCTGGCCGCCCAGCTTGCCTTCGGTGCCGACCTCGCGCGCCACGCGCGTCACTTCCGACGCGAACGCATTGAGCTGGTCGACCATGGTGTTGATGGTGTTCTTCAGCTCCAGGATCTCGCCCTTCACATCGACGGTGATCTTGCGCGAGAGGTCGCCGCGCGCCACGGCCGTGGTCACCTCGGCGATGTTGCGCACCTGCGCCGTCAGGTTGCCGGCCATGGAATTGACGTTGTCGGTCAGGTCCTTCCAGGTTCCGGCCACGCCCGGCACCTGTGCCTGGCCGCCCAGGCGCCCTTCGGTGCCGACCTCGCGCGCCACGCGTGTCACCTCCGAGGCGAAGGAGTTGAGCTGATCCACCATCGTGTTCAGCGTTTCCTTGAGTTGGAGGATTTCGCCCTTCACGTCGACGGTGATCTTGCGTGACAGGTCGCCGTTGGCGATGGCGGTCGCGACTTCGGCGATGTTGCGCACTTGGCCGGTCAGGTTGCCGGCCATCGAGTTCACGCTGTCGGTCAGGTCCTTCCAGGTGCCGGCAACGCCCGGCACCTGCGCTTGGCCGCCCAGGCGCCCTTCGGTGCCGACTTCGCGTGCCACGCGCGTCACCTCGCCGGCGAAGGCGTTCAACTGGTCGACCATCGTGTTGATGGTCTCCTTCAGCTGCAAGATCTCGCCGCTGACGTTGACGGTGACCTTCTTGGACAGGTTACCCTGCGCCACCGCGGTCGCCACTTCGGCGATGTTGCGCACCTGACCAGTCAGGTTGCTGGCCATGGAATTGACGCTGTCGGTCAGGTGCTTCCAGGTGCCGGCGACGCCCTTCACCTCCGCCTGGCCACCAAGTTTGCCCTCCGTGCCGACCTCGCGCGCGACGCGCGTCACCTCGCCGGCAAAGGCGTTGAGCTGATCCACCATGGTGTTGATGGTATTCTTCAGCTCCAGGATTTCACCGCTGACATTGACGGTGATCTTCTTGGACAGATCGCCGTTCGCGATGGCGGTCGAGACCTCCGCAATATTGCGCACCTGGGCCGTCAGGTTGCTGGCCATCGAGTTGACGCTCTCGGTCAGGTCCTTCCAGGTACCGGCGACGCCCAGGACGTTGGCCTGTCCGCCAAGACGCCCGTCTGTGCCCACTTCGCGCGCCACACGCGTCACCTCGCCCGCGAAGGCATTCAACTGATCCACCATCGTGTTGATGGTTTCCTTCAACTGCAGGATCTCGCCGCTGACATTGACCGTGATCTTCTTCGACAAGTCGCCGCCTGCGATGGCGGTCGCCACCTCCGCGATGTTGCGCACCTGCGCCGTCAGATTGCTCGCCATTGAGTTGACGTTGTCCGTCAGATCCTTCCATGTGCCGGCGACGCCAGGCACCTGCGCCTGGCCGCCCAGGCGCCCTTCGGTGCCGACCTCGCGCGCGACGCGCGTCACTTCCGACGCGAAGGCGTTGAGCTGGTCCACCATCGTGTTAATGGTGTCCTTCAGCTCCAGGATCTCGCCGCGCACGTCGACAGTGATCTTGCGCGAGAGGTCACCACGTGCAACGGCCGTCGTCACCTGCGCGATGTTGCGCACCTGATCGGTGAGATTGCCGCACATGGCGTTGACCGAATCCGTCAGATCCTTCCAGGTGCCGGCGACACCCGGCACCAGCGCTTGGCCGCCCAGCTTGCCCTCGGTGCCGACCTCGCGCGCCACGCGCGTCACTTCCGATGCAAAGGAACGCAGCTGATCCACCATCGTGTTTATGGCTTCCTTGAGCTGCAGGATCTCGCCGCGCACGTCGACGGTGATCTTCTTCGAGAGGTCGCCCATCGCGACGGCGATGGTGACTTCCGAGATGTTGCGGACCTGCGCCGTCAGGTTGTTCGCCATGGAGTTGACGCTCTCGGTCAAGTCCTTCCACACGCCAGTCACCTCTGAGACCTGGGCTTGCCCGCCCAGCTTGCCGTCGGTGCCGACTTCGCGCGCCACGCGCGTCACTTCCGAGGTGAAGACGCTGAGCTGCTTGATCATCGTGTTGACGATGGTGGCGGAACGCAGGAACTCGCCCTTGAGCGGCCTGCCGTCCACTTCGAGTTGCACGGTCTGCAACAGGTCGCCTTGAGCCACGGCGGAGACGGCGCGCGTCAGCTCAGTGGTCGGCCACAGCAGATCGTCAATGAGCGTGTTGATGGAACTCTCCATCTCCGCCCAGGAGCCGCTGGGCACGCCAAGCCGGACGCGCTTGCGAGTCTTGCCTTGCCGGCCGACCACTTCGCCCACCTGCTCCAGCTGCTGGGCCATGCGCTCGTTCGCGGCGACGATGTCGTTGAAGGTATCCGCGATCTTGCCGGCCAGACCGACCTGATCGCGCGGCAGACGGACGGAGAAATCGCCCACGCGCATTGCCTGCAAGGCATGCAGCAGGCTACGCATCGCCCCCGTCGGGTCTTCAAGATCCACGCCGGGTGGTGCTCCAGCCGGCGCTGGGCTTGGCTCGAGCAAGCCGCTTGGTTCGACCTGAGAAGAGCGTTTGGCACCACGCATTGACGGCTCCCGAATCCTAAAGGGGCTGCAACCGACGAGATCTTGTAACGGGAGTGAGATCGACGGAGACGGCGCGCGCGCCCGTTCGACTGGCTCCGCACCGCGAAACACGGCCGGGCCGTCGCGACGACAGCTCGTTTATCCCACATCTTTTGGCTGATCCCCGCATCCCCAAGCAAGCCTTGAGCAGACTTCTCCGGGACCTCAACCCTACTGAGGGCGATTCGTTCCCGAAAGACTGAGCTTTTTTTGCCACCGATACGCAGCTCCGGACGAGCCGTTGTCCAGTTACGACGGTTAGTTGCATCGGCGATTGCAGCCGAGAAGGAGATGTGGCAGGTTCTACACCCATCTTCCGACTTTCAACATACACCTCGGGGGACTCATTGGGTGGCCAGCGGATTGAGGTGCTGCGGATTGCCCCGCATTTTTTCCGCGAGGGTATCTGGCCAGTGGCCTATGACCCCGTCGGGGGCATGCAGAACCAGGTCTGGCAATTAGTCAGGAGTCTTGACTCAGCTGGCATTTCCCAAACCATCGTGACCACCTACATACCCGGCTCTCCGCGGGAATATCGTCTCCTCAGCGCCACGACCGTGAAGTGCCCCGGGCCCTCGCTACCGGCGTTCCTGGCCGGCCATTTCCTGACGGCATCCTGGTTCCTTGCACTAATTCCCTATTTGCTCCTCAATCTGAGGAAATTCGACATCGTGCACCTCCATTTCGACCATTCGATCTGGTGCAGGTTGCTGGCGGTGCTCATCAAGCTCGCCGACATGCCAGTGGTCGTCTCCCTGAACGTATCTCTGCTGAGCGACGGCGAGGGCAGCGACCGGGGTAACCGCATTGCTCGATGGCTGGAGCGCTGCGCCTTGCGCGCAGCCGATCGCGTCATCGCGCTGACGCGTCGCCAGTCGGAGACAGTCCGCAGGCTTTTGCCCGGCCACGGCGACCGCGTCTGGATCATTCCGGACGCCATCGACGCTCAGGCCTTTGCCGAAGGGATTGATGCGCAGGCGATGCAAGCCTTCCGGACGCGGTACGCAATTCCCGAAGGAATGCCGGTCGTGGCCTATATCGGGCGAATCAGCGAGGAGAAGGGCTGGCGCGATCTGCCTCTGCTGGCTCAGCGGCTTACCAGTGCGGGCAAGTTCGTGCTGATCTGCGGCGATGGTCCACGCCGCAAGCAGCTGGAGAAAAGCCTGCGAAGTGCCTGCGGCGATGATCTTCATTGGTGCGTGACCGGTTTCATTCCGCAGCAGGAGGTCAAGGCGGCCCTGCGAGTTGCCGACGTCATCATGCTCCCGTCGCGGCGGGAGGCATTCGGCAGCATCCTGCTGGAGGCCATGGCGCTGGAAGTTGCCGCAGTCGCTTATGGCGTAGGAGGCATCGTCGATGTCGCGGGCGAACCCAATGCGATCTCGCTTGTGAGCCCCAGGGACACCGAAGAGTTCCTGACCAAGGTCTTCCAGGTGCTCAATGATCGTGACCTGCGCCGGGATCTCGTCAGCCGTGGCCGGCAGAGAGTCCAGGCATTCTCCGTCCACCTGGCCCAGCAGCAGTTCTTGCGGCTCTATCGCGGCATAGAGCCACGCGGATCGCTGCGTCCATCCGAGATGGGCGCCGGGAACTGATGATCCATTTCGTCACCACCCGCCCTCACGGCACAACGCTTCGCTTCCTGATCCCCAGGCTCGGCCGTAGTCGCTGCCGCGACTGGTACTATGACGATGTATTCCGCCGCAAGAAATTGCCGTCAGGCACCTGGATATTCACCGACCACGAACGCTTGTCGCCCTTCGAGCTCACGTTAGCGGCACGCGTCGCCTTCCATCTCGAGCGCGGCGGCGCGCGCATTCTCAATCATCCGGCGCGCGTTCTTCGCCGCTTCGACCTGCTGCGGACGTTGAAGGCGGCAGGCATCAACGACTTTTCCGCTTGGCGTGCCGAGAGCTCTCCGAAGCCGGATTCATTCCCCGTCTTCATTCGCAATGAATATGACCACTGGCTGGGCGATCCTCCACTGATCCCTGATCAGGCCACGCTGCAGGCCGAGCTCGCTGCGCTCCAGAGATCGGGGTATCCGCTGGTCGGGAAGCTCGTCATCGAATATGCGGGCGAGGAGGTCAGTCCCGGCGTCTGGCAACGCCTCCAGACCTACCATATTGGCGGCGAGACGATCGCCCATACGAACGTCATGGACTTCAAGTGGGTGGCGAAGGATGTAAAGGACATGAAGCGCCTGGAAAGCCATCCACTGTTTGATCACTTCATCGCCAAAGAACAGGAGTTCATATCGAAAAACCTGTATGCGGACGTGCTCAGTCGCGCTTTCGAACTCGCAGGAATCGATTATGGCCGCGCCGACTTCGCCATCGTGAATGGAAAGCCGCAGATCTACGAGATCAACACCAACCCCTATCATGGCGATCACGAGGCGCTCTTCCGCACGATTCATCCGCGCCGCGCCGCCATCCAGAAATACAGCGAAGACCTGGTGGAAAAGGCGCTGCTCAAGACGGACCTGAGTGCGGACGGCACGGTCAAGATCAAGGATCCCATGCTGCAGCGGTACCAGGCATGGTGGAAGCCGCGCCCCGAACCAGTTTGGCGTCCGTGACTGCCATCGACGACGTCGCGGAGTGCTCTGGACTGGAGAAGGGCCTGGTCGTTGCCGCATCGCCTAGCTTCAATTTCGGTTCGGCTGAATATCGGACCCTGTTCCAGCGTGCAAATTGCTCGGCATTTCAACATCCGGACTGGCTCACGGCGTTCTATATCAGCTTGGTACAGGCCCGGTGCGTCGAGCCGGTTGTTGTCATCGGGCGATGGGCTGAAACGGGACGCTTGGCATTCGTCGTTCCGCTGCTGAAGCGAAAGACCGGCGGGTCGACGGTCGTCGAGTACGCCTCACTCGGTGTCACCGACTACGCCTTGCCCATCGTCTGCCCAACGCTGCTGGCGACAGGGCGTGGAAAGATCGAATTGGCGCGCGCTTTCCTTCAGGCTGCCGGATCACATGATGCGATCCGGATCGCGCCCGTGCCTCCTCATGGGTTAACCGCCTGGGAGGCATTGATCGGAGAACCGCCGGTGCGGCTTGGCTTCGGTGCACATGAGGTGAAATGCGACCGATCCTTTGCCGATTGGTACGAGCGAACCCGAAGCCCACGTCGACGCGCCGATGTCCGGCGCAAGATCCGGAGGCTCGCGACTGCAATAGGCCCTCTCCGCCTCGAGGTCATTGATCGCACTGGCATTCGCGACGTGTTTGCGGCGGCAAGGTGTTTCAGGGAGGGCCGATTTGCGGACGATCCTCTCCAGCAAGAGCGATTCTTCGAGTTCTATGTCGACGTCGCCACGCGCGGCGCTGCATCCGGATTCTCCCGGACCTATCGCCTATCTGCTGGTGGAGAAACCGTCGCCGTTTTGTTCGGCATCATCCATCGCAACCGCTTTTGCTATCTTGTGCTTGGCGCCGACTATGTAGGCTACGGCAAATACTCGCCCGGCACGATCATGTTCGATCGGGTGATGGAGCACTGGTTTGACGGCGGCGGCCAGATCTTCGATTTCACCATCGGCGACGAGGCGTTCAAGGCAGGGTTCGGCTGCAGCCGCAGTCCGATGCACGAGGTCGTGCGCATGCCCATGACAGGCATGAGCGCGGAGGATTGACGATGTTCGAGCGATCGGTGCTCATCGTCGCGCATCCGGATGACGAAGTGCTGTGGTTCGGCTCGATTCTGTGGAAGGTCGATAGGATCGTGGTCGCCTTTCGGGACTACGATGCGAAGCCCGAGCTCGGCCGACGCCGCGCCGATGCTCTGGCAGAACTGCCTTACCGCAACATGACATGTCTCGGAATTCCAGAGGCCGGATCATGGCACCTGGCAGACTGGACAAAGCCGCTCGTAACCGAATTTGGCCTCGCGCTAAGCTCCTCTGATGGCAGCAGCGGGGCTGCTCTGCGGTACGAGACGAACTTTCGCACCCTTCATTCCAGACTGCACTCGGAGCTGACACCGGACACTACTGTGTTCACACACAACCCGTGGGGCGAATACGGACACGAGGATCATGTCCAGCTGTTCAGAGTGCTCGATGGACTACGCAGTGAGATCGGCTTTCCGATGTGGATGCCGACCTATTGTTCAGCGTGGTCGGCGGTTCTCGCCGCTCGCTATGGGCCTGCCCCCGGTTCTGAGCTACGCTGCTTTCCCGTCGACCGCGCCGCAGCCGAGCGCATTGTCGGTATCTACAAGAAGCATGAGTGCTGGACTTGGTGGAACGATGGCGATTGGCCGGCTGAAGAGGGCTTCATTTCGATGCCGCTAAGCGAGGTAGCCGGCCGGCAGGGGCCGGGCCCGATTCGCTTGACCAACGTCGCGCTTCCTCCATGAATCCAGGGGCGCCCGTCCCGAAGCGCCGCCGCCTGCCTGAGGCGTGAACGAATATTTAACCAGGCACGGCAACTCTCCCTCTAGGTCCAGAGAATCCCGGTAGTTCGGTCACGATTGTGAAGAACCATCCATGAACATGGTGCAAAGCGTTTCCGCGCTGCGGGTCGCCAGCTTGCGCAAGGTGTTCCAGCGCCCGGCGGTCGACGGGCTCGATCTTCGGGTCGGTCAGGGCGAGTTCTATGCTCTCCTGGGTCCCAACGGTGCGGGCAAAACCACGACCCTGCGGATGATCGCCGGACTGATGCAGCCCGACGCCGGCGAGGTATCGATCTTCGGCATCGATGCTTTGGCCAATCCGATCGCCGCCAAGCGCATCACTGCCTGGGTCAGCGACGAGCCCATGATCTATGACAAGCTCTCGCCCACCGAATATCTCGCCTTCGTCGCGGGCCTGTGGGGGATGGATCCCACCCTCGCCGAAAAGAAATCGGCGGCCCTGCTGGACTGGCTGGAGCTCAAGCCGCATGCTCACGAAAGGTGTGAAGACTTCTCCAAAGGCATGCGCCAGAAAGTCGCCTTGGCCGGCGCCCTGGTCCACGAGCCGAAGCTCATCATCCTTGACGAGCCGCTGACCGGCCTCGATGCGCGCGCCGCGCGGCTGGTCAAGGACGCGCTGCTGGCACGCGTGCGCGAGGGCTGTACCGTTATCATGACGACCCATATCCTCGAGGTCGCCGAACGCATGGCGGAGCGGATCGGTGTCATCTCCCGGGGGCGCCTGATCGCGGAGGGAACGCTGGAAGAGTTGCGCAAGCAATCCGGCTCCAGCAACACCAGCCTTGAGGACGTCTTCCTGACGCTGGTCGCCGAACAAGAGACCACGCAGTGAGCACACCCGCCTCTTGGCTGTGGCTCGCGCGGCATGAGGCCCGCCTGGCCATCCGCGATTTACGCCATTTGATGACCGCCGGCGGACGATGGCGCATACGGAACGTCGCCATCAGCTTCGCGCTCCTGGCCGTCGGCCTGCATCTGCTCGCCTTCGGCATCGTGGCGCCCCACGCCGAAATGACGTTGGAGGCGGGCACGCGCGGTTTCACCTCCATCACCGGCACCTTGCTGCTGACCTTCTTCCTCCTGCTCTCGCAATCGCTCGAGCACGTGACGCGTCTATTCTACGGGCGTGGCGATCTCGACCTGTTTCGATCCTCTCCCGCGCCGCTCCGTCGCCTGTTCGCGATCCGCGTGCTGGCCATCGCCGTTTCCAGCATCCTGATGTCTCTGGTGGTGGCCCTGCCCGCTGTGAATATGCTTGCCCTGCTCGGCGGCCTACGCTGGTTCGCGGCGCTCGGCGTCGCCGTTGCGACGGCGCTCGCGGCTGCCGGTATCGCGCTTGTCCTCGCCGCGCTCCTGTTCGACACGCTGGGGCCGAGGCGGACCCGCTTCGCAGCACAGGTTGCCTCCGCGATCATCGGGTCGGCCTTTATCATCGGCGTGCAAGCGGTGGCGATCCTGTCGATCGGAACCTTGTCGCCCCGGGACTTCTTCGATTCCGATCTGGTCTTGAGCTACATGCCGCCGCCCGACAACGCGCTGTGGATTCCGGCGCGCGCGGTTCTCGGCAGCGTGCCGGACCTTGCTCTCACGATCGTCAGCGCTGCTTCTGTGCTGATCGTGCCGATGGTGATCTTGTCCGGCCGGCTCGGCGGCTACGCGATCGCGACTGCGAGCGTCAGCCATGGCGGAAGTCGCCCTGTCTGGGGCGCGCGCTTGTTCCGCACGGCATCTCCGCGGCAGCTACTCCAGCGCAAGGAGTGGATGCTGCTGGTCCGTGACCCGTGGCTGGCGTCGCAAAGTCTGATGCAGCTGTTATACCTCATTCCAGCGGGCCTGCTGCTGTGGCGCTTCTATGGCGATAGTCGCGGCGCCTTGCTCGTGCTGGCGCCAGTGCTGACAATGGCCGCAGGACAATTGGGCGGCGGCCTCGCCTGGCTGGCGGTCTCTGGCGAAGATGCACCGGATCTCATCGCAACTGCGCCAATTTCCCCGACCTACAATCTGACAGCCAAGGTCGAAGCGGTCTTGATCGCGGTCTTTGCGGTCTTTGCGCCCTTCCTGATTGGCGTCTTCATGCACTCATGGCTTATGGCGCTCGTCATCGCGGGCGCCATCTTCCTCGCTGCGGCGTCCTCGACGCTGATCCAGATCTGGTTCCGCAGTCAGGCCAAGCGCCGCTACTTCCGGCGACGTCAGACGTCGTCGCGGATCGCCACGTTTGCGGAAGCGTTTTCATCCGTCGCCTGGGCCTCGGCTGCGGCGCTGGCTATGAACGAGTCCTGGTATGCAGTCGCACCGACCATCATTGCGATGCTGGTCCTCACCGCCACCTGGAGCATTCGGCCGCGCTGAAGTGGCTCTATCGCCGCAGATTGACCAGGATCACGCCACCTAGTGCCATGGCACCGCCGACCAGGCTGAGCACCGAGGGCGTCTCACCCAGCCACACGAATCCCATCAAGGTTGCCACCGGCGGCACGCAATACATGAAGTTGGAGGCGCGGCTAGCAGGCAGACGCGACAACACGATCGTCCAGCTCGCATAGGCGATGAGACTGGGCACGAGGCCAAGATAGATCGCCGCAACCAGCCCTTCGGTCGACGCCGATGGCACCTGCGCGACCGCGGATGGCAGAGCCGGAGCCAGCAGCACAGCACCGATCACCATGTTCCAGGCCGATACCGTCAAAGGCTTATGCCGGGCGAACAGCGGCTTCTGCACGACCGAGGTGATCGAATTGCAGAAGGCGGAGCCAAGAATGAGCAGCGCGCCTGCATCGAGCTTCAGTTCATCGCCTTCGCCGAGCGCGATCAGGCCGATGCCAGCAAACGACACGGCTGTTCCAGCCCAAGCGCGGCGGCCAAATCGCTCGCCCAGGAACATCATGGCGAGGACGGCCGTGATGATCGGATTGACATTGATGATGAAACTGGCGGGGCCTGACGACACCGTCTGCTCGCCGATATTGAGCAGCGTCGTATAGAGCGCCACAAAGAACAGCCCGCCGACGAAGAACCGCCAGGCCTCCGACCAGCGCGGCAAGGCCGGGCGCGCGATAAGCAGGAACGCTGCCGCAGGCAGCGCAGCGATAGCAAAGCGCGCTGCTCCGAGCTCGAGCGGGCCGAATGCAGCGAGACCTGCCCGGATAGCAGGGAATGCTGACGCCCAGGCGACGATCGTGATCACCAGCGCTGTTGCCGTGGCGGCATCGAACGAGTGCCCGGCATTCGGACGATCTGTAATGACACTCATGAAAGGGACCCTTGGATTCGGAACGATCCTCGGGAATTAAGGGCGCCGGCAGCCTATTGACAAACGAGCAATTAAGGCCTGAGCTGTGCGCATGGCTCACAGCTTGGAAACCCTGCCGCCTCTGGACACCTTGCGCGCCTTCGAGGCCGCCGCTCGTGCCGGCAGCTTTTCGGCGGCAGCCGCCGCCCTGAACCTGACCCACGGCGCCATCAGCCGCCGAATTGCCCGGCTGGAGGGCTGGCTGGGCCTGCGCGTGTTCGAGCGGCGGGCGCGCGGGATCGCCCTGACCCCGGAGGGCCAGCGCCTGTTCCAGCGCACGCAGGAGGCCTTCGCCCTCATCGCCGACACCTCCGATCGCTGGAGCGAGCCGCGGGGCCCGGCGGTGGTGCGGGTCAATTCCATGCCGTCCGTCTGCAGCCTGTGGCTCATGCCGCGCGTGGCGCGGTTCGAGGCCGGCAATCCACCGCTTCGCGTCATCCTGCTGATCGACCAACGCACGGTCGACCTTGCGGACCAGGGCGTCGACCTCGCCGTCCGCTGCGGCCGGGGCGGATTGCCGGGACGCATATCGGTCAAGCTGTTCGAAGAATGGTGCTTTCCCATCGCCGCGCCGGACGTGGCCAAGCGGATCGGGAGCGGCGCTCCGGAGCGGCTGCTGGCCTCGCCCTTGATCCACGATTCCGACGCGTCCGGCTGGCGGGCCTGGTTCGCGGCGCACGGCCTGGACTACCGCCCACGCCCGCAGGACCGCCGGTTCGAGGACTACAACCTAGTGCTGGACGCAGCGGCCTGCGGCCTCGGCATTGCCCTGGCCCGGCCGCCTTTGGCGCAGGCGTTGATGGCGTCCGGTCGGCTGGCCGCTGTCGATGAGCGGACCGTCCTCAATCCCGTCTCGTACTGGCTGGACCGGCCCAACGGGACAATCCGGCCCGCGGCCGCGACGCTCGCCCAGCGCATCGCCGAGGAGGCCGGGATGGGCGCGGATACCTTGGCTGCGTTCCTCAAGTCCGTCCGCAAGTGAAAAGCCCTTGATCGGGACCGGCTTCGCCGCCAAGAAGACCCGCCGAAGAGGCTCACTGCCAGGACCATCATGAAACTCGATACCGTCAAAGACGCCATCGCCGCCATGCGCCAGGGAGAACTGGTGATCGTGGTCGACGACACCGATCGCGAGAACGAGGGCGACCTCATCATGGCGGCCGGCGCTGCCACGCCGGAAAAGATGGCCTTCATGATCCGCCACACCAGCGGCATCATCTGCGTGCCAATGACGGCAGACCGCGCGCAGCGCCTTCATCTCGATCCGATGGTCGCCAACAACCTCGACCCGATGCGGACTGCCTTCACCGTCAGCGTCGATTACCGCGTCGGCATGACCACGGGCATTTCCGCGGAGGAGCGCTCCAGCACCGCCCGCGCGCTTGCCAACGACAACTGTGGCGCCAGTGACTTCCTGCGGCCCGGCCATGTCTTTCCGCTGATCGCCCGCGCGGGCGGCGTCCTGACGCGCTCCGGCCACACGGAAGCGGCCACCGATCTGGCGCGACTTGCTGGGTTCGAGCCGGTCGGCGTGCTGGCGGAAGTCGTCAGTGATGACGGTACGGTGAAGCGGCTGCCCGAGCTGCTAACCTTCGCGGCCGAGCACAAGCTGAAGATCGTCACGATCGAGGATCTCATCCAATACCGGATGCAGAACGAACAGTTGCTGGAGCGCATCGGCCCGCGCGAGCTGGCGGTCGACAGCATGAAGGCTGCGGCCTACGCATTTCAGTCGCCATTCGAAACCTTGCAACATGTCGTTGCTGTATTCGGCGACGTGGGGGATGGTATCGATGTCCCTTGCCGCATCCACCGCGAACAGCCGGTGGTCGACATGCTGCGCCGCGCGGTGCACCAGGGAACCTGGTTCGAGAACGCGGTCAATCATTTCAAGCGGGAAGGCCGCGGCATCCTGATCGTGATCCGCAATCCGGTGGCCGACGAATTGCTGCGGCCTGATGCGGAGCCGATCTCCAGCAATTCCGCCGCCGGCGAGAAGCACAACAGCGCCCGCACCCGCATGCAGCGCTGGCGTGATATCGGGGTCGGTGCGCAGATCCTGAAGAGCCTGGGCGTGAAGTCCATTGCACTGCTGGCGCCGCAGGAGCAACGCTATATCGGCTTGGCGGGTTTCGGCATCGAAATCAGCCGCACCATTCTGGTGGAAGATTAGGCGCGAAAGGCGGATGCCATGAGCATCGATGTGAGCAAGCTGCCTGAACTCATTCGCGGCAAGAAAGCCCAGATACGCAGACAGATCGGCGATGTCGAAAAGGTTCTGGCTGAGATCGAGGCCGATCTGCACGCCGAGGTCGATGACATCGCAACGCGCCGCGCGGCCGGCAAGCCCGTCATCCCCGAGATAGACTTTGCGGAGGTTCGCGCGGGCAAGGTGTCCGATGCCACCAAGGCCGAGATCCGCCGGCGCGGCACGGCGGTCATACGCAACGTCTTTCCGAGATCTCAGGCTGAAGCCTGGAATGATGAGATCGGAGAATACCTGGCGCGCAATGATTACGTGACCAAAGCGGCCACGCGCGACGCCGGCGATCGCTACTTCACCTCACTCAAATCAAGCCGTCCGCAGATCTTCGGCATCTACTGGTCGAAGCCGCAGATGGAGGCGCGGCAGGGCGTCTCGATGGCGGAGGCCCGTGCTTTTCTCAATCGCCTCTGGCGCTTCGAGAGCGACGGCAAGCAGCACTTCGACCCCGACCGCGAATGCACCTATGCCGATCGCATCCGGCGTCGCGAGCCAGGCGATGTCAGCCTCGGCCTCTCTCCTCACATGGATGCCGGATCGGTGGAACGCTGGCTGGATCCTGCTTATTCCCAAGTCTATCGGGAAGTCTTCGCCGGCAATTGGCGCGCCTATGACCCGTTCGACGGCACCTTCAGGACCGAGACGGAGGAAATCCCCTCGCCCGCCGTCTGCAGTGCCTTTCGCACCTTCCAAGGCTGGACCGCTTTGACGCGCCAAGGGCGAGGCGACGGTACCCTGCAGTTGCTGCCGATCGCACGTTCCATCATCTATTTCCTGCTGCGTCCGATGGCAAAGGACGTGCCCGAGGATGATCTATGCGGCGCCAAGCCTGGGCGCGCCTTGTCGCTGGTCGATCAATGGCATGCGCTGCTGAAGCCCGCCATAACGCCGATCCCGCTGGTCGAGCCGGGCGATACCGTCTGGTGGCACACCGATATCATTCACGCGGTCGAGGATCGGCACACGGGAAAGGGCTACAGCAACGTTATCTATATCGGTGCGGCACCCTATTGCACCAAGAACGCGGCCTATCTTCAACGCCAGAAGCTCGCTTTCCTCTCCGGCGAAAGCGCACCCGATTTCTCCGCGGAGAACTTCGAGGTCGATTTTGAAGGCCGGGCGCAGGCCGATGATCTGACGGCGCTGGGCAAGAAGCAGATGGGCCTCGCCGCCTGGTAGCATTCGACGCAATTTAGCGCGATCTCCGCCAAGACACTATCTTCGCAGCCGGTGCTTGGCGTGCTACCTACAAGCGTACAATTCCCTTCTCCTCATTTCTTGCATGTCTCCCGCCCATTCGCCGATCAAGGGCATTGCCCTGGGTTTCCTCGCCTACTTTCTGTTTTCGTGCAGCGATGCGAACGTGAAAGCCTTGGGCGGGCAACTGCCGGTCTTCGAGATCGGGTTCTTCTCGACCCTCTTCGCGGCTCTGGTGCTGCTGTTTCTGAGGCCGCGCGACGAGCGCTGGCGTGATGCGATCCTGGTGCATCGTCCTGGACTGGTGGCCCTGCGCGGCCTGACCGGCGCAGCGGCCGGCATCCTTGGCATCTACGCGTTCACGACACTGCCTTTTGCCGAAGCGTACGCGCTCATCTTTCTGTCGCCGTCCATTGCAACGATCCTGTCGATCTTCATCCTCAGCGAGCAGGTCGGCTGGCGGCGCTGGCTGGCGGTTGCGCTGGGCTTTGGCGGCGTGCTTGCTATCGTGCGGCCCGGGTTCGAGACGCTGGGGCTAGGCCATCTCGCGGCTTTTGCAGTGTCCTTCTGCGCGGCCGGCACGGTCATCATCCTGCGCACCCTCGGTCAGACCGAGCGGCGCGTCAGCCTGCTGGCCGCCGTCATCCTGACATCGCTGCTGATGAACGGCGTTCTGATGCTCAAGGGTTTCCGCTGGCCGGTCCTTGAGGACCTGCCATACCTGATCGCAGCCGGAGTCTTCGCCGGAACTGCGCAGCTCTGCCTGATCCTCGCCACCCACTCAGCTCCTGCCAACCGGGTGGCGCCGGCGCAATACAGCCAGATGGTCTGGGCGATTGTCATCGGCGGATTATTCTTCGCGGAATTTCCGGATCTGCCGGCGATCATCGGGATGTGCCTGATCGGCATCTCCGGCCTTTTCACCTTCCTGCGCGAAGAGACCAAGGGCCGCTGGTGGTCGCGCACCATCCTGCAGCGCGATCGCGTCTAGAGCTTGCCTTCAAGTAGCAGGTCGCAGGAAATGTTCTCTGCGTCGCCGGGTTCGATCAGTGGGATTGGAACGCCCTTGCCGATGGAGATGGCCGGCTCGCGAATCTTGCCCTCCAGATGCACGGGTGCATCCATGTCGAGAATGCTGAAATCCTTCGCGTCTGCAAAGATGTCCATGACGATGGTTTGCTGCCGCAAATTGCTCTGACCGCGGAAGTAGAGGACGGAGTCGGTTGTATCCATGATGAAGCGGTCGAATCTTGCGACACCCTTGGTGAGTTCGATCTCGCCCGCCGCGCAGCGGATCGGGACACGCGCATCCTCGCCAATGTAGAGCGCCAGAGCTTCCGCAATATCCAGACCCGCCGCTTCAATCAGGAGTCCACTCATCGCGCCGCCATTCATTGTGAGAAACATCTTGCCGTTGGACGTGCCCATGACCTCCGCCAGGGACTTGCCCTGACCCTCGATATCGACCTCCGCACCGACCTTCCCGCCGGTGGTATCGAAATACTGCGTGCCCTGGAAGAACGCCTTGAAGTCCACATTCCGCATCGCGAGATCCGCCGCCGCGACGGACGGCTTATGATTCGCATCCAGCGAAAGCGCTCCTTCCAGACTGCCCCCGGCAATCGCAATCTGCAGCGGTTTTACGACCGCCTTGCCACCCTCGATCGTGACTGTGCCCGCCAGCGCTTCGACCGGCAGGTAGTTCTCTGCCGTCACCTTCTTGGCATCGAGCTTCACTTCCATGTCCATGACGTCGAGCAGATTGAGGTTCAGGGGTATGTCTGGAAACAGCTCGTCTTGCTGTTTCAGCTGCGCCGCCGCCTCCTTCTGCTCTGCCGAGGCCGTTTCATCCGTGTCCGGCGGTGCGCCCACCAGTGGCGCCAAGTCGTCGAAGTCCAATTTGTCCGAAACCAGATCGGCCGTGAGCAGCGGCTTCTCCCTGCCGTAGTCGATGGTGATGTCGCCGGCCATGTCGCTGTCACCAACTCTCCCTTCCACGTTCGTGAATTGCCATTTGTCACCGTCACGCAGCAGATGGCCCTTGAGCTCATAAGGCGGCGTCGGTGGCGCGGGCACGCCCAGCAGCGGAAATACGTCTGCAAGATCGGGCCCTTTCAAGGTGATATCCAGATCAGCGGCTTCGAGCTTGAACGGATCCAGAGCGGTGCCTTTGACCGTGACTTCGGTGGCGCTGTACTTGGCCGCGAGGTCGAGCGGATAGGGCTTGTCTCCCTCACGCAGCGCCAAAACGGACCCGCCATCGAATTTCACGATCAACGGCCTGCCTTCCAGCTTCCCTTTTCCGTCAAGCTGGATCCTTTCCGTCTTCTCCGCCTCGCCAATTGCCGTCGCGATGGCGCCTTCCAACTGCAGGTCCTTCACCTGATCTTCGTATTTGAAGTGGCCGTCCTTGATCACCAGCTTCCCGATCACCGGGGCTTCCGTGCGCTCTTCCGGTGCTGCAACTTCGGCCGCTGCCGCAGCGGTTGGATTCTTCGAGAAGCTCCAGTTCGGCACGCCCTTTTCGTCGATTGAGAGGGCGAGCTCAGGTTTCTCGAGCTCCAGTTCCGGCAGCACCACTTCACCGCGCAGCAGAGGAGGAAGGCGCAGTTGAACCAAAATGGATTGCGCTTCAAGCAGAGGCGGCGCGTCCTTCGCCGCCCCGCCCAACATCACTTCGCGCATCCGGATGCGTGGAGACCAAGACCAGTCGATCTGCAGATCGCCCAACTTGACTTCCCGGCCGAGTGCCACGCCCGCCCGCCGTTCCACTTCGCCGCGGAACGCGCTCGAGCCGGCATAGGTGATCAGCGCTGTCATCGCTGCGATAACGAGAAGAACCAGCGCTCCCAAAGTAATCGCCGCGGTGCGCGCGATGCGCCGACCAGGCATCGTTTTTGCCTTGCTCCGTGCCACAAACGTGAAACCCGGCCTATGCGGGCTGAGTTCCAGCCCACGCGCGTTCCGCGATCAATTGCCCACGCCGCCGGCGCCGCCTTGAGTTCCGGGACCGCTATCGCGGGTCTCACCATCAGGCTCGTCAGGGAAAGTCGGCGGGCTCACCGTTCCAGGAGTCCTTTCTTCGGCGCCGGTCGTCGAGCGATGCTCATTCAGATCGTCGCCGACCTCCGGGCTGAGCTGTGACTCTTCGCACGCTTCGCGCTCTGATCCCCCAGGAATGCTCGTGCAATCCAAGCCCGGCGGGTATTGCGACTGTGCTATGTCCTGCGCCGTGCCCGTCGTGGCCAAGGCCAGCGTCAGGGTCGGGACGAGCACATAGATGCGTTTCATCCGACGCTCCTCTCCTTCGATCGGGCGTCCTTCTACAACAGCTCGGAACGAGTGCTGTTCCGGCTATCCACCTTTACAAATCAGAGCATTAGGCCCGAAACTGGAAGGAGCTTGGCTCCTGCTGATTGAAAGGCATCGCCATGACGCTTTCCGAGTTTGAATCCTCTCTGGAAACGAAGGAACCGCCTTCTTCGCTGCACCTCGCGTTGCAGGCGCTCTGGTGGGACGCGAAAGGCGACTGGGACAAGGCGCATCAATGCGCGCAGGCGGACGAAGGCGATTCGTCTTGCGATTGGGTGCACGCCTATTTGCACCGCAAGGAGGGTGACGCCTCCAACGCCGGTTATTGGTATCGCCGCGTCGGCAAGCCGATGGCCGAGACGCCGCTTCCCGACGAATGGCGCGCAATTGCCAAAGCGCTGACCAGCTAGCGGGGACGCTGATTGACATTCGTCAAAGCCCCTGTCGCCCCGCTCAGCCGCGTTCCCGGCTCTCATCCGCCGCGCTGCTGATGTCGTCGTTTTTCGAGGTTGGAGGCGTTTAGGGTGGCCGTTCGGTTTTCGGCCAGCCCTTCGGCTTAGACTCCCGGCAGGCGCTGTTTTTCCGGTCGCTCATGTGAAGCCTCCTGCTGGTAACAACCCCCGTCGGCAGCCGATGTTGCCGGCCTAACCTGCAACGCCGCTTGATGGCCGATGTTGATTGCCTGTCTTTTCCGCAGATGGGCATGAAAACATGACCGATAGACCCGACAAGGTTCCTCCGCAGTCGCAACCGCACCAGCCCGGTATCGAGACCGAGATGCGTCCCCAACCACAGGATGAGGGCCGCGGCTACAAGCCGTCCGGCAAGCTGGCTGGCAAGGTTGCGATCGTCACCGGCGGCGACAGCGGCATTGGCCGCGCCGTCGCAGTGATGTTCGCGATGGAAGGCGCCGATGTTGCCATCACCTATCTCGTGGAACACGACGATGCAGCCAAGACCCAGCAGCTGGTTCAGGCACAAGGGCGCAAGTGCCTCAAGCTCGACGGCGACGTCGGAGTGAAGAAGGCATGCGAGAGGTTCGTGGAACGCGTGGTGAAAGAATTCGGCCGGCTGGATATCCTGGTCAACAATGCCGGCGAACAGCATGAGAGCGACGACCTGACCAACATCAGCGAAGATCAGCTCCTGCGCACCTTCCGCACCAACTTCTTCGGCACCTTCTTCATGACCCAGGCCGCGCTGAAGCACATGCGCGAAGGCGCTTCGATCATCAACTGCACCTCCGTGACGGCCTATCGCGGCAGCAAGCATCTTGTGGACTACGCCTCGACCAAGGGCGCAATGGTGGCCTTCACACGCTCCTTGTCCACCCAACTGGCGGACAAGGGCATCCGCGTCAACGCCGTGGCGCCCGGTCCGATCTGGACGCCGCTCATCCCCGCGAGCTTCGAAGCCAAGGACGTGGGCGCATTCGGCCAGAGCGTCCCGCTGGGGAGGCCCGGCCAGCCGGATGAAGTGGCACCCTGTTTCGTTTTTCTGGCGAGTTCCGATTCCAGCTACATGACCGGCCAAGCGCTGCATCCCAATGGCGGCGAGATCATCAATGGCTGAGGAGAAAGTCGAAACCGGAATGAAACTGTGGCTGATCGAGCCGGTGGCCGATGCCGGCGATCAGATGTGGCAGGACCGGCCGATCTGGGCTGAGATCGTGGTCGCCGCGCCCAACCCCGCCTTCGCGCGGCTCGCGGCGGAACAGCGCGCCCTCTCGCCGGACTGGACGCCAGTCGGCAACGAAAGTCCCAGCCGCCGCTCCGGCCTCAATGACGAGCAGCTTTATCACGTGCGCGCGCTGCCGCCGGAAAGGCGTGCCAGCTTTCCGGCAACCGCCCGTGATGGCGAGGTGCTGCTGATGCGGCAGCTCCGTCCCGCCCGGCGCTCTTAGCGCCGACGGCGACGCATAGCTTTCTGGCGCCGCTACGCCTATCTACAACTCCATGACCGATACCAACGACTGGGCGCGGCTGCTGAGGCGGGTTCGTGCCTGTGCCGCGTGCGAACTGCCGCTTGGGCCGCGGCCCATCCTGTCCGCCACGCCGACCGCACGTCTGCTGATCACCAGCCAGGCGCCCGGCCGGCGCGCCCATGAGGCGGGCCGCACCTTCGCCGATGCATCCGGCGACCGGCTGCGCGCCTGGCTCGGCCTGCCGCCGGAGCTGTTCTATGATTCCACGCGCATCGCCATCATCCCCATGGGCCTCTGCTATCCCGGCACGCAGGAAGATGGGGGCGACTTTCTGCCTGAAGCGCGCTGCTCCCAGACCTGGCATGCGCCTTTGTTCGCGCACCTCACACAGGTCAGGTTGACCCTGCTGGTGGGCAGGCTGGCGCAGCTGCGCTACCTGCCGGACCCGCGCGGCTCGATGTCCGAGGCCGTCGCCCATTGGCGGGATTACCTCCCCACTCATGTGCCGCTGCCGCATCCGTCCTGGCGCACGCTGGGATGGGCGCGGCGCAATCCTTGGTTCGAGGCCGAGATGCTGCCGGAGTTGCGCGCCCGTATCGCCGATATCCTGAAATAGCGCCATCCATTCCGGCCGGGTAAGATCGCCGCCTGATCCCAGTTCGGAAGGAGACGTCGCATGCCCGTGCGCGCCATGAACCATTTCACCATCCTGGCCGAGAACCTGCGCGAGACCTGCGATTTCTATCGCGATCTGCTCGGTCTGACCGAAGGCTATCGCCCCGACATGGGCTTCCCTGGCGCCTGGCTCTATGCCGGCGAGCAGGCGGTGCTGCATGTGGTGATCCGGACTCCCCTGCCGCAGCCGCGTGCCGGCGTGCTCGACCACATGGCGTTCAGCGCCGTCGACCTTGCCAACACCGTTCGCAAGCTCGAGGAAAAAGGCGTAAAGTACCAGCTTGGCCGACAGGCTGAGACGGGGACGTGGCAGCTATTCTTCCATGATCCGAACGGCGCGCGTGTCGAACTGGATTTCGTGCCGACGGAAGAAGCGCCGGTGAGATAACATCCGGCTCGCGGGAGAGCACGCCCAGTTCATTCCTCAGTCAGGAGACAGGATGTCCAGTCAGGACAAAGCGTGGGAGTCTCTTCGAGGCCTGCAAATCCTCCTGGTGGAGGACGATCCACTGATTTGTCTCGATCTGGAATCGAGTCTGTCGGAAATGGGCGCTGTGGTAGTAACCTCTGCCAATGTCGCTGCCGCGCTTCAGGTTGTAGCAAGCTCGGCGCTGGATTTCGCCGTGCTCGATTTCGAACTGGGCCGCGAGACCAGTGAACCGATCGCCAAAGCTGCGCGCGAACGGCAGGTGCCTTTCCTCTATCTCTCAGGCTACGACCAGGAGGACGAACGGTTCCGTCGTTGGCCAGGCGTCGCTGTCCTGGTGAAACCGATTTCCGCCGTCATGATCGCGCGTCGCATCCGGGAAATAGTTGGCGGCCGGCCCTAGTCCATCACTCATGAGGCGTTGTGCTTGCTACCGATCCGGGCGTCCAACCGGGAACATTGGTGCGGGCAGCCTGTTGGCTGTTCACAAAGTGTTCTGAGGAGGTATTGATGCCCCGAGGTGACAAATCGAAATATTCGCGCAAGCAGAAACGCCAGGCGGAGAAGATTGAGACAGGGTACGAGAAGCGCGGTGTTAGCGAAGGGGAAGCAGAGCGGCGGGCCTGGGCGACTATCAACAAGATGACCGGCGGTGGCCGGAGAGCCGGTGGATCTGGTCGCGGCAAAAAGACCAACAAGGCGCCGGCACGCAAGGGCGGGCGTCTTGGCAGCAAGGCTGCTGCCAAGCGATCGGCCGCGGCGCGCTCCGCCTCGGCGCGGAAGGCGGCCGCCACACGCAAGCGCAGAGCAAAAAGCGGACGCAAGACGGCCAAGAGATCGCGCTGATCGCTCGGTTGATGGCTACCAAGACATTCCAGTTTGTAGCCACCATCCTTACCGCTCTCGCGCTTGTTCCGGCTGGCGCACATCTAATCGAGCTGCCCGCGAAGATCGACATGCCGGAGCAGCCTTACTTCGTTGTCCAGCAGATCTATCGCGGCTGGGCCTTATTTGGCGTGGTGATTCTTGCTGCGATGTTCGCGAACTTCGCGAGTGCGTTCCTCGCACGTCGTAACGCACGGCAGTTTTGGTTGTCGATGACCGCGGGGCTGCTGATCGCGGCGATGTTGGCTATCTTCTTCGCCTGGACCTTTCCCGCCAATCAGGCGACGGCAAACTGGACCTCTGCTCCGGAAGATTGGGAGCAGCTCCGCACTCAGTGGGAGTATTCCCACGCAGTCAATGCGTTTGTGACTTTTGCGGCTCTTCTATGCGCCGTCGGGGCTGCACTTTCCTACGGTGGCCGCCACACCGACTAAGCGCGCCCGATGCTCGAATAGCGGAAGCCGGCCGCACGCATTTCCGCCGGCCGATAGATGTTGCGCAGATCGACCACGACCGGCTGCCTGAGAAGCGCCTTCATCCGAGTGAGATCGAGCGCGCGATAGGAGTTCCACTCTGTCAGGAAGACCACTGCGTCAGCGCCGGTCATCGCTTCGTACGGATCGGCGCAGTAGATCACGTCCGGCACCAGCTTCTTGGCTTCCGCCATGCCTTCCGGATCGTGCGCCCTGACTTCGGCGCCGGCCTCGATCAGGGCCGGCGCGATGGCGAGGCTGGGCGCTTCGCGCATATCATCGGTATTGGGTTTGAAGGTCAGGCCCAGCAGCGCAATCACTTTGCCCGCCACCGATCCGCCGAGGACCGCGATGACGCGGTCGGCCATCTTCAGCTTGCGCGCTTCGTTGAATTCCTGGGTCGCCTCGATCAAGCTGAGCGGTGCGCCGGCTTGGCGTGCGATCTCGACGAGCGCGCGCGTGTCCTTCGGGAAACAGGACCCGCCATAGCCGGGCCCGGGGTGCAGGAACTTCTGGCCAATGCGCCCATCGAGGCCGACGCCACGCGCCACATCGTGAACGTCCGCGCTCACCTTCTCGCACAGATCTGCAATCTGGTTGATGAAGGAGATCTTCATCGCGAGAAAACCATTGGCCGCATATTTGATGAGTTCCGCCGTCTCCAATCCCGTGAACAGAATCGGCGTCTCGATCAAGTAGAGCGGCCGATAGAGCTCACGCATCCTTTCGCGGGCACGCTCGCTCTCCGCGCCGATCACGACACGGTTCGGGCGCATGAAATCGTCAATCGCCGAGCCTTCGCGTAGGAACTCCGGATTGGAGACCACATCGAACTCGGCCTTGGGATTGGTCGCGCGGATGATCTCCGCGACCTCCCGCCCCGTGCCGACCGGGACGGTGGACTTGGTGACGACCACGGTGTAACGGCGGATCGCCTGGGCGATCTGCTTGGCTGCCTCGCGCACATAGGTCAGATCGGCATGGCCGTCGCCGCGCCGGCTTGGCGTGCCGACCGCGATGAATACTAGGTCGGCATCCGCGACGGCCGCCGATAGATCCTTCTCGAACTTGAGCCGGCCGGCCGCGGCGTTGCGGGCGACCAGCGGTTCGAGCCCAGGCTCATAGATCGGAATCTCATTGCGGCGCAGCCGGCCGATCTTCAGCTCATCCTGGTCGATGCAGGTGACGCGGTGACCGAACTCGGAGAAGCAGGCGCCAGACACCAGGCCAACGTAGCCGGCTCCAATCATTGCGATTTGCATGGCGCCTGTTCCCCTGTCGTTTCAGTGCTGCAGATCTCGCGCGAGAGCGAGTACGGCCTCCCGCACCTTGCTTCCGATCTTCGGGTGATTGAGGGCATAGGCGATGTTGGCCTCGATGAAGCCGGCCTTGTCGCCGCAATCGAAACGCCGGCCTTCGAAGCGGTAGCCGTGGAACCGGCCGCGGCCGCACATCTTGGCCATCGCGTCGGTCAGCTGGATCTCGCCGCCGGCCCCCGGCGTCTGCTGGTCAAGATGCGCGAACACGTCCGGCTGCAGGATGTAGCGCCCGATGATCGAGAGCGTCGACGGCGCCACGTCCGGCTTCGGCTTCTCGACCAGCCCAGCCGCTTCCACCAGGCGGCCGCTTTCCTTGCCGGTCTTCAGGATGCCATAGCGGTCGGTGTGCGCCTTCGGCACGTCCATCACCGCGACGACGTTGCCGCCGACCTCGTTGTAGACCTCCACCATCTGCTTCAGGCACGGTGTCTTGGCCTGCACCAGGTCGTCGGCCAGCAGCACCGCAAACGGCTCGTTGCCGACCAGGTTGCGGGCGCACCAGACCGCGTGGCCCAAGCCCCGCGCCTCCTGCTGGCGCACATAGGCGAACTCCCCCGGGTTCGGCAGCAAATTGTCGATCATCGCCAGCTCGGCGTCCTTGTTCCGCTCCTTCAGCAGATCCTGCAGCTCGTAGGAATAGTCGAAGTGATCCTCGATCGCGCTCTTGCCCCGGCCCGTCACGAAGATCATCTCCTCGATGCCCGCGGCGCGCGCTTCCTCCACCGCATACTGGATCAGCGGCTTGTCCACCACGGGGAGCATTTCCTTCGGCATCGCCTTGGTCGCCGGCAAGAACCGCGTCCCCAACCCGCCGACCGGAAAGATCGCCTTGCGTAGCGGCTTGCGCATTCCTTGATCCTTGTTCCCGAGTGTTGTTCTCGTGCTGATAGTGGCCGAGGTTGTGCCACAGCAGACCCTGAGCGGCAACGGGCAGCTCTAGCGCAGAAGGCTATGCTATTGAATTAATTTATCTTTATTCCAACTAGGCGGCGTGCGCGTTGTTGAGGCCCAGGGCGGCTACCAGCTCCCGCACTTCCTGGCGGGCCGCGACATGGGAAATGCGCCAGGTGATGCCTGCATCCTTGCGGCTGAGGTCCAGTAGGGTGAGGCCTCGCGGGAACAGCTCGCGGAAGATGACGCGCTCGGTGAAGCCGGGCGCGAGCCGGAATCCGATGCGGCGCGACAGCTGCTCCAGCAGGCGGCCGATATCGCGCTTGTTCTTGGCATCGAGGCTGCTGAGACGGTTGCGCATCACGATCCAGTCGATCGGCCGGCCGCGATTGACCGCGCGCTGCTTGCGCTGGTCCCACACCATCTCGCTATAGACGCTGGGCTTCAGGATCTTCTCGCCGGCGCCATCGATGCGCCCGAGCAGGTCGAGATCGAGGAAACTATCGTTCAGCGGTGTGATCAGCGTATCCGCCAGCGTATGCGCCAGTCGCGACAGCGAGGTATCGGAACCCGGCGTGTCGATCACGATGAAATCGCAATCCGCAAGCTCGGAAAGCGCGCCGCCCAGCCGGTCGGCTTCATCGTCCCGCCTGGCGATTGCGCTGTCGGCTGTTGAATTCTCGACCGGGATGTGCCGCGGCATCGGCAAAGGCACCAGCATCGCGGCCGCCGTCGCCTTGCGGTTCTCCACATAGCGGCTGAAGGAGCCCTGCCGCGCGTCGCAATCGATCGAGCCGACCTTGTAGCCGTCATGCAGCAGGGCGACGACCAGATGCATGGCAGTGGTCGACTTGCCCGACCCGCCCTTTTCGTTGCCCAGCACAATAGTATGCGGCTTTCCCGCGCGCTGCGGCGTCACGCTCCCGACTCGGCTGCTTTGCCAATCCATACCGCAGTGTCATGAAACACAGCACCGCCGTTTGGCAAGCCCGGCTCGTCGCTGGTCAGCGTGTTGATGCCGTTGCCGCCCACGAAGGCCGCGTTGGGCCAGATCGACTCGACGATCACGACGCCCGGCAGCAGGCCATGGAAGGGCTTCACATGAATGAAGACTAGGCCCCTCTCGTTGCCGACCTCCGCCAGGTCGCCCTCGAGGAGCCCGAGTCGCGCTGCGTCGTCTGGGTGGATCAGCAAGGTCGGGCGCCCTTCCCGCTTCTTGGATCCTGGCGTTTCCGTGAAGGTGGAATTGAGGAACGACCGGGCCGGCGCGGTCACCATGCGGAACGGCCGCTCCGGCGTCGGCGCATCGAACACCGGCGCCATGTCCGGCAGGCTGGGCAGGCGGGCATGGTTGGGCCCGATCTTCGCCCAGTCGGCCTTGAAGTGGAACTTCTCGTCGGCATGGCCGAAGCCGTTCAAAAAATGCGCGGTCTCGAAATCCAGCGCGCATTCCTGCCAATGCTTTTCATACATCTCATCCGGCGCGGGCCAGTTGGAGCGCTTCAGCGTCTCCGCGATGATCTCCCACTCGGTCATGGCAAAGGCCGGATGCTGGCAGCCCAGACGCTTGGCCAGTTCGCAAATCACGTAGTGATTGGTCCGCGCTTCGGCATAGGGCTCCACGACCTTGCGCGTCACCTGCAGGAAGGTATGGCCACTGCCGCGATAGATGTCGTCATGCTCCAGGAATGTGGTGGCCGGCAGCACGATGTCCGCCATCGCCGCGGTCTCGGTCATGAACTGCTCATGCACGCACAGGAACAGATCAGAGCGCGATAGCCCCTTCCGTACCAGATTGGTGTTCGGGCAGACCATCATCGGATTGGTGTTCTGCACGATCATCGCCATCACCGGCGGTCCGTCGCCCAGGTCGCGCTGGTCGCCCGTCAGCACCGCACCGATGCGCGACTGATCCAACTCCCGCACGCTGCGGTCCAGCAGATCGCTTCCGATGATGAAGGAATTGTCGATCCGGTAGAGCGAGCGGTTGGAATAGAGCGCGCCGCCGCCCTTGTGCGCCCACGCGCCGGTGATGGTCGGGAGGCAGGTGACCGCATGCAAGGACACCGCACCATTGCGGGCGCGCGAGAAGCCGAAGCCGACCCGGATGTAGGCGCGCTTGGACCGCCCATAGAGCCGCGCGAATTCGCGGATTGTTTCGGCCGGCACGCCGGTCACTACTTCGGCCCAGTCCGGCGTGCGGTCGCGCACATGCGCCTCGAGCGCGGCGGGATCATCGGCGTAGCGCGCCATGTAGTCGCGATCGGCATACCCCTCCGCGAACAGCACGTGCATCATACCGAGCACCAAGGCGGCATCGGTGCCGGGCCGCAGCATGATGTGTTGGTCCGCGACCTCCGCCGTCGGATTGCGATACGGATCGACGCAGATGAACTTGGCGCCGCGCTCTTTCCGAGCGCGCGCCACATGGGTCATCACATTCACCTGGGTCGAAACCGGATTGGTGCCCCAGGCGATGATCAGGTCGCTCTCCGCGATCTCGCGTGCATCGACGCCGCGCATCACGCCGACGCCAGCCATCCAGCCGGAATCCGACAGTTGGACGCAGATCGTGTCCTTCTGCCGGGAATACTTCTTCTCGTGCCGGAGGCGGTGTATGCCGTCGCGCTGCACCAGCCCCATGGTGCCGGCGTAATAGTACGGCCAGACCGACTCCGCACCCCAGGTCTGCTCGGCCTGCATGAAGCGCTCGGCGATTTCATCGAGCGCCTGTTTCCACGGGATCGGTTCAAAGGCGGCGATGCCGACGCCCTTTTCACCGACGCGCCGCATCGGCTGCGCCAGCCTGTCGGGATGATGCTGCCGCTCGGCGTAGCGCGCGACCTTGGCGCAGATCACGCCGGCCGTATAGGGATTGTCCTTTGCGCCGTGCACGCGGCCGATCCGGGTTGGGCTCAGGCGTTCGACCTCCAACGCGCACGTCGAAGGACAGTCGTGCGGGCAGGCGCTATGCACGATCTCCGGTTTGGCGTTCGGGGTAGTGTCCAAGGGCATCGAAATCTCGGGGCCGCTCTTGGCGGCACGCTCCAAAATACCTAGAGTGCCGCGACTTTACCCGCCGACGCTCCGCACTTCCAGGGGCCGGTCGGCTCATTGGGGATGTATCGTGACAAGTTTGGCGGCGGCCGGCCAGCTCCAGTTCAAGCCCAGATTGGGCGTGCTCTACATGCTGGGAGCAATCTTCGTGCTCGGCAGCACCGATGCCATCGTCAAATGGTCGACCAACAATGTCGACCCGATCCAGATCGGATTCTCGCGCTTCGTCGTGTCGCTGATCATGGTGCTCTGGCTGGTGGGGCGGTCGCAGCCGGGCTTCACAGCCCTGCGCACCAAGCGGCCGATCGAGCATGCCGCGCGCGCCTTCTGCGCGGCGGTTGAACTGACGGCGTTCTATTTCGCGATCAGCCTCATTCCCTTGCCGACTGCAATGAGCATCGTCGCTGCGTCTCCGATCTTCGGTACGCTGCTCGGCATTGTGTTCCTGCGCGAGCGGCTGCGCCTCCGCGGCTGGTTCGCCGTGTTCGCGGGCTTCATCGGCATGCTCCTGGTGGTGCAGCCCGAAGAAGGCGCGAACAGTCTCTTAGGGACAGGTGCTGTGCTCACGTCGGTTGTTCTCTGGTGCTTCGCCCAGCTGTTCGCGCGGCGGCTCAGCACAACTGAGAGCAATCTCACGATCCTGTTCTACTACGCGGTCGGCGGCGTGATCATCCTCGGGATCGCGACGCCGTTCGTCTGGGTCAATCCGACGCCGCTGGAATGGGCGGCGATTATTGCCGTCGGGATCTTCGGCTGCCTCGGCCAGTATTTCCTGATCCTCGCCCTGCGCTATGCGCCGATGTCCCTGCTGGCGCCCTTCGAATACAGCGCGCTGGTCTGGGCCTGCTTCTACGGCTACATTTTCTGGGGTGACGTGCTGGGGCCGGTCGCCATCATCGGCGTTGTCATCATCGTCGCGGCCTGCCTCTACATCACGCGCACCATGGAGCATTGATGGAGCGGGCGCAGATCGATTGCGTCATCGTCGGCGCCGGTGTGATCGGCCTCGCCTGCGCGCGCCGCCTTGCGCAAGCCGGCCGCGAGGTTCTGATCCTGGAGGCGGAAGGCGAGATCGGATCGGGCGTCTCCGCGCGCAACAGCGAAGTCATCCATGCCGGCCTCTATTATCCGACCGGCAGCTTGAAAGCGCGCTTGTGCGTCACCGGCCGCGAGATGCTCTACGCCTATTGCGCAGGGCACAGCGTCACGGCGCGCAAGGTCGGGAAGCTGGTGGTCGCCACGACTTCGGAGCAGATCCCGGCCTTGCACAAATTGATGGAGCAGGCGCAGGCCAACGGCGTCGACGATCTCGCCCTGCTGAGCGCGGACGACGCGCGCAGGCTGGAACCTGAACTCAACTGCGTCGCGGCTTTCCACTCACCATCAACCGGCATCATCGACACGCACGGATTGATGCTGAGCCTGCTGGGCCAAGCGGAAACGCGCGGTGCCGCGCTCGCGCTCCATGCCCCAGTCGAACGCAGCTGGATGGAGGACGATGGGCGGGTGACACTCGCGGTCGGCGGTGCGGAGCCGATGCAAGTGACGGCGCGGCTGCTCGTGAATGCAGCCGGCCTCGGAGCACAGAAGATCGCGCGCAATTTGCGGGGGTATCCAGCCGATCGCATCCCGCCGCTTTACTATGCGAAGGGCAACTATTTCAGCCTCAGCGGGCGTTCGCCCTTTTCGCGACTGATCTATCCTATGCCCGAAGCCGCCGGCCTCGGGGTGCACCTGACGCTCGATCTGGCCGGGCAGGCTCGCTTCGGACCGGATGTCGAATGGATCGATCAGCCTCAATATGATGTCGCCGCCAAGCGCGGCGACGCATTCTATGCCGCGATCCGCACCTATTGGCCGGGCCTGCGCGACGGGACGCTGCAGCCCGCCTATGCCGGCATCCGGCCAAAGATCCAGCCCCCTGGCACCCCTGCGCTGGACTTTCGTATTGACGGGCCGGAGGTGCATGGCCTGTCGGGCCAGGTGCATCTCTATGGCATTGAGTCGCCGGGCCTGACGTCGTCCCTTGCCATTGCGGATGAGGTCGCCGCGCGGCTCGGGCTCGGATGAGCAAGAAAAAGCGCGCGCGACCGTGGCATCGCGCGCGCTTCAACGTCTGCTGCAAACCGATCAGCCGTAGCGGTACGGCGGGCCCGCCTTGCGCATGGTTTCGGCGTAGTCGCGCAGGATCTTCACGATCTTCGCGCTCCGCTCGCTCTTGGCCGCGATCTCGTCCCAGAACTTGTGCGCCTCTTCCTCGACCTGGTTCCATTCGGATTCGGGAATGGTGGTGAGCTCGAGCTTGCCGCCCGTCGTGCGGTAGTGCGCCTCACCCCACCAGTACCAATGCTGCCGGTAGTAGTGCGAGGAATCGATCGAGAGCTGGAACAGCGTCTTCAGATGCTCGGGCACCTCTTTCCACTTCGCCGAGTTGACGAAGTAGGAGCCAGCCCACGCGCCCGAGATGTTGTTGGTGAGGTAGTACTTGGTCACGTCCGCCCAGCCGACCGTATAGGTCTCCGTCGCGCCGCACCAGGCGATGCCGTCAAGCTCGCCGGTCTGGATCGCGACCTGGATGTCTTCCCAAGGCAGCGTGACAGGCACCACCCCGAAGCGGGTGAGGAAGCGCCCGGCCGTTGGCGGCGAGAAGACTCGCAAGCCCTTCAGATCCCCGAGCGAGCGGATCGGCTTCGTGGTCGCGAAGTTACACGGATCCCAGGCACCTGTCGAAAGCCAGGTGACGTTCGGCACGTCCTTATAGGCTTCTTCCCAGATCTCCTTGATGCCGTAATGGTGCCACAGCACCGGGATGTCGAGCGAATAGCGATATCCCAGCGGGAAATAGGCCGAGAACACCGCCACGTCGACCGGTGCGCCGACGGAATCGTCGTCCGTCTGGATTGCGTCGAGGGTGCCGTCCTGTACGGCACGGAACAGCTCCGCAGTCGGCACCAGTTGGTCCGACGTGTAGAGCTCGATCATCATCTGACCGTTCGCCGCCTTGTTGAATGCGTCAAGCGACGGCTTGATCACATGCTCGGCCAGCGCCGGGCCGGCATAGGTTTGAAGACGCCACTTGATGGTGGACTGCGCCTTCACGTGCGGCGCGGCGATCACCGATCCGGCGGCGGCCGCGGCTACGCCCGCCGTTCGCAGGAACTTGCGTCTGTTCTTATCCATTTGACCTCCCCTTTATCTGGACCGTTCTTGGGTCCGCTTCTCCAATTGGAGCTCTCTGACCTTTTCACAGTAAGAAAAAGTATGAACTGACGGTGCAAGCCAAGGCAAGCCCCAAAAGCGCGCTATTGTCCGCGATAAAGCTGCGGCAGATAAAGCGCGATCTCCGGGAATATCATCACCAGCGCCAATGCAATCACCATCACGACGACGAACGGATAAATCGAGTGATAGATGTCGCGCATCGTGATGCCGGGCGGGGCCATGGTGCGCATCAGGAATAAATTGTAGCCGAATGGTGGCGTGATGTAGGCGATCTGGCAGGTGATCGTGTAGAGCACGCCGTACCAGATGAGGTCGAATCCCAGCACCCGCACCAGTGGAATGTAGAGCGGCGCGACAATCACCAGCATGGCCGTGTCGTCCAGGAACATGCCCATGACCAGGAAGGAAAGCTGCATCAGGATCAGCACTTCCCACGGCTCCAGGCCCAGCTTCTCCAGGAACAGCGATTTCACGGCATTGACAGCACCTAGTCCGTCGAACACGGCACCGAAGCACAGTGCTGCCAGGATGATCCACATGAACATGCAAGTGACATCGAGAGTCTTCCGGAACGTACTCTCGATCAATGCCTTGTTCATTTTGCCCTTGAGCAGTGCAGCCAGGCAGGCTGCCGCGGCGCCGACAGCTGAACTCTCGACCAGGCTGGTGATGCCGGTGACAAACAGGCCGATCATCAACCCGAACACCAGGAGCGGCACGATCCCCACCCAGAGCAGCTTCAGCTTCTCCCGCATCGGGATGTTGCGCTCTTCCTTGGGAAGCGCAGGTCCCAGATGCGGCTGCAGCCAGCAGCGCCCGGCGATATAGATCATGAACAATCCGGCCAACAGCAGACCGGGAAAGATGCCGGCGAGCCACAGCTGGTCGACCGGCTGGCGTGCGATCATCGCGTAGAGAACGAGCACGACGCTCGGCGGGATAAGAATCCCAAGCGTGCTGCCGGCCTGCACCACACCCGTAACCATCAGCTTGTCGTAGCCGCGCCGCAGCAACTCGGGCAGTGCGATGGTCGCACCGATCGCCATGCCGGCGATGGACAGGCCGTTGATGACGGAAATCATGACCATGAGCCCGATGGTGCCGAGGGCAAGCCCACCACGGATGCCGCCCATCCACACGTGAAACATCCGATAGAGGTCGCCCGCGATGCCGGATTCGGCGAGCACGTAGCCCATCAAGATGAACATCGGCACGGTAACGAGCGCATACCAGCTCTCAAGCTTGCCTGCGCCAGCGAAAGCCATGTTGCTGCCACCATCGCCCCAGAGCAGCAACGCGGCCGTTGCGCCGACAAAACCGATCATGCCGAAGACTCGCTGGCCCGTGGCCAGCAGCATCAGCATGGATACGAACATCGTCAGGGCGATGAGTTCGTAGCTCATTCGATCGGCTTCCCGCGCGCGATCGCCAGGTCCTTGAAAAAGGTCGCAATCGCCTGCAACAGCATCATTAGGACGCCAATCGACATGATCGTGCGGATCGGCCAGAGATAGGGCTGCCAAGCGCTCGGCCTGCGCTGTCCGATCTCGAAGGTGTAATGCGTGCTGATCACGGCGCCGTAAAGCAGGATAGCAAGATAGATCAGTAGCCCGATGATCGTGATGCAGTCGACGATCGCACGCGTCCTGGGTTTCCAGTGGCTGTAGAACAGGTCCATGCGCACCAGCGCGTTGTTCTGCAACGCGTAGGCGCCTCCGAGCATGAAGTACGCCGTCAGCGTGAACTGGGCCATTTCTACGGTCCAGATCGGCGAGATATCGGTGCTTGCCTTTGAAAAGGCGGCATACAGCAAGATCCCGAGCAGCAGCAGGATCAGGTACATGGCGAACTTGCCAACGGCCCGGTTGAACGCTTCGACGTACCGGACGTAAGCCACGATGAATCTAGGCATAGACTGCTACCTGCGTCCGGGACCGCTTGCCTGTCCGATCGGTCATCATGCGCACACCACCGCGTCGCCTCCCCTTTTTTCTTATTGCTGCCTCGCCCAAAAAGCCCGACGCTCCGGTGAACCGGTTAACCATCGGCCCAACTTCAGGGAAGATGAGGCAGAGCGAACCCCATGCTTGAATATCAGGGCAGCTTGGCCGGCTGCAAGCGTAACCGGTACAGACGGTTGGTGCCCGATGGTGCCAGCCATCGTGCAGGGCCCAGTCCTGGTCCTTGGCGGGACTTGACGGAGCATGGGCGGCAACACAGACTTGCCGCTTGTTTCGCCGCCGTCGGGAGAGACTGCGACCCGAATGAGAGACTACTGGGGATCGTAGCGCCGAAGGAGCAACCGCCCCCGGAACCTCTCAGGCAAAAGGACCGATCGCGGCCGAATGCTCTGGAAAGCGGGCATGGCGGCGGTCGGCCGTTGATGCCTCACCGAAGGGGTAAGCCGTTCTCGCTGATCGCGGTGTGACGGTGAATCTCTCAGGTCCAATAGACAGAGGGGGGACCGCTCGCCTGCCGCGGGGCAGGAGGACGGACCATCGGTCAGCCCGGGGGAAGCTTGATGGCGGAAGGTGAGGATCATCGTGCGTGGCGGCCGCCCAGTATGGCGGAGACGTTGCGCGCGCCGGCTTCGCCCTTCGCGCTCGATATCGAGCGCCGCGCGCGCCTCAGCCTCGTCTTGATGAACGGATTCGCGCTGGGCGATCTGGCACGTCTGCTTGATGTCTTCACCTCAGCCAACGAACTGGCGCATCGCCGCATGTTCCTATGGGAGGTCGTGGCCATTTCGGGCCGCTCTGTGACCAGTTCCGCCGGCATTCCGGTTGCGGCCGATGGCGACGTGACGGAGCTGCGCCCGTTTTCCACGGTCATGGTGTTCAGCGATTCCGATGCTTCTGGCGACGATTGCGCCGGGCTCGCCGCCTGGCTCAGCGCCCATCCGGCATCAATCCAGCGGCTCGGCGGCGTTGGCGGCGGCTGCTCTGTCCTGGGGCGCATTTCCGCGATGCCCAAGGAGCGCGCGCGCGGCCACGCCCAGCGCAAGGAACTGTTCTGGCGCAAGGACGATTTCTTCGGCTGCCGCGGTGGCTGCGCGACCTCGGATTTCGCCCTCGCCAATGTCGAAGCGTTGCTGGGAGCGCCGATCGCGCAACAGGTGATGATGCGCCTCGCCCGCCAGCGGATGCGCAAGAAGATCGAGCCGGCAGCTGACCAGCAGCAATCGATCGAGACCCAGGTGGCACCGCCGATCAAGCGGGCGGTCGCGCTGATGCGCAGCACGGTCTCCGATCCCGTTCCGCTGCCCAGGATCGCGGCGGAGGCCGGCATTCACCTGCGTCACCTGGAACGACTGTTCCACCGCCATCTCGGCGTCAGTCCGCGCGGCTATTATCAGCGCTTACGTCTGGCTCGCGCGCGCGACTTGGTGCAGGGCACGATGATGGGGCTGGCGCAGGTGGCGGAAGCGGTGGGTTTCGACTCGCTTTCGCATTTCTCGAAATGCTATATGGACGCCCACGGAATCAGGCCAAGCGAGGACCGCCAACGTCACTTCACCACGCCCGGCGACCAGCCGGGAGACGGCCTCACGGGGGACGCGCCGACGCTCAAGCACTCACCCACCAAACGCCCTTCCGGCGCGCGTCGCCACGCCGCCTAGAGATCCATCCACGATAAAATCACGACGATAAAACGGGGGTTTACGTCATGCCTTTGAAGCCGGAGCAGGTGAAGAGCGTCGCTGACGCCAAAAAGATCGTGGAGGAGCGCGGCCTCGCCCACATCAAGGTCGGCGTGTTCGATGGCGATGCGATCCTGCGTGGCAAGTACGTGTCGAAGGCGAAGTTCCTCTCGGCGCTGGAAAACGGCTTCGGATTCTGCGACGTGGTGCTGGGCTGGGACAGCAACGACCAGCTGTTCGACAACGTCAAATATACCGGCTGGCACACCGCCTACCCCGACGCCTGGGTGCGCGTGATTCCGGAGACTTGCCGCGAGATCCCGTTCGAGGACGGGATGCTCTTTTTTCTCTGCGAGTTCGTGAACAAGGCGGAGGAGATCTGCCCTCGCGGCGTCCTGCGCCGCGTGCTCGGCAAGGCGGCGAAGATGGGTTACGAGGCCTATGCCGCCGCCGAATACGAGTTCTTCATGTTCGACGAGACGCCGGAGAGCGTGCGCGAGAAGGGCTTCCGCAATCTGGTGCCCATGACGCCGGGCTATTTCGGCTATTCGGTGCTGCGCGGCTCGGTCTGGGCGGAGCTCTATCACGAGATCCTGGATACCTGCGAGAAGATGCGCATGCCGATCGAGGGCCTGCACACTGAAACCGGTCCCGGCGTGCTGGAAGCGGCCTTGACCGTCGACAAGGCGCTGGAAAGTGCCGATCGCGCGGCCCTGTTCAAGACCTTCATGAAGGTGCTGGCACAGCGCCGCGGCCTGATGGCGACGTTCATGGCTAAGTGGTCCAACAACTGGCCGGGCCAGAGCGGCCACATTCACGTCAGCCTTAAAAACAAGGACGGCAAGTCCGCCTTCTACGACGCCAAGAAGCCGCATACCATGAGCGACAAGCAGCGCTGGTTTGTCGGCGGTCAGCAGGCCCTGATGCCGGAACTGCTGTCGATGGTGAGCAACACGGTCAATTCCTATTCGCGCCTCATTCCCGGCTTCTGGGCGCCGACCAATTCCACCTGGGGCGTCGAGAACCGCACCTGCGCACTGCGCGTCATTCCGGGCAGCGAAAAGTCGCAGCGGGTTGAATACCGGATCGCCGCCGCCGATATGAATCCCTATCTGGCTATTGCAGTCGCCATCGGATCGGGCCTCTATGGCATCGAGAACAAGATCGAGCCGACGGAAGCGATCGTGGGCAACTCTTATGACATGAAGCATCCAGCCAAGCTCGACCTGCCGCGAACGCTCTGGGAAGCAGCGCAGCGGCTGCGCAAATCGAAGGCGGCCGCCGAACTGTTCGGCGAAGCCTTCGTCGATCATTGGGCTTCGACCCGCGAGTGGGAGGAGCGCGAGTTCCGCAAGCACATCACGGATTGGGAACTGGCGCGTTACTTCGAGATCATCTAACGGACGGCATCACCATGGCAGCCACGCAGAAAACCATCACCCCGATCGATAACAGCGTCTATGTCGAGCGGCCCTACGCCACCCCGGCGGAAATCGCCGCCACGTTGAAGGCCGCGGCGGAGGCGCAACAGCAGTGGAAGGTCACACCCGTTGCCGAGCGTGCGAAGATCCTGAGCAAGGCGATCGACATCTTCCTCTCGCACAAGGACGCGCACGCCGAGCAGATCACACGCCAGATGGGCCGGCCGATCGCCCAGAGCCCAGGCGAGATGCGCGGCTTCGAGGAGCGTGCCCGCTACATGATCCAGATCGCCGGGGAGGCGCTGGCCGACATCGAAGCGAAGGACAAGGCTGGTTTCGTGCGGTTCATCCGGCGTGAGCCGCTGGGTGTCGTCTTCATCGTTGCGCCGTGGAACTATCCGTATCTCACGTCAGTGAATGGCGTGGTGCCCGCGCTGATGGCGGGCAACGCGGTGGTGCTCAAGCACTCCGCCCAGACGCCGATCTGTGCCGAGGACTACCAGCAGGCCTTCGATGCCGCGGGCCTGCCCAAGGGCCTGTTCCAGCATCTGGTGCTGACCCATGACGACACGGCGAAGGTTATTGCGGCACCCGAAGTCGCCTACTGCAATTTCACCGGCTCGGTCGCCGGCGGCCATGCCGTTCAGCAGGCCGCGCTCGGCAAGTTCATCGGTCTCGGGCTCGAGCTCGGCGGCAAGGACCCGGCCTATGTGCGCGCCGATGCCAACCTCGACCATGCCATCGAGAACCTGGTCGATGGCGCCATGTTCAACTCCGGCCAATGCTGCTGCGCCATCGAGCGCATCTATGTGCACGAGAAGCTGTTCGACAAGTTCGTCGAGGGCTTCGCCGATCTCACCAAGAAATACAAGCTCGGCAACCCGCTCGACCCGAGCACCAACCTTGGCCCCATGGTGCGCACGTCGGCGGCCGAGTTCGTACGCGGCCAGATCGCCGATGCGGTGAAGCACGGCGCCAAGCCGCTGATCGATCCCAAAAGCTTCGCCGCCGACAAGCCGGGCACGCCCTATCTGGCGCCGCAGGTCCTGGTGAATGTCGACCATTCCATGGGCGTGATGTCGGAGGAGAGCTTTGGCCCCGTGATCGGCATCATGAAGGTGAAGTCAGACGACGAGGCGATCCGCCTCATGAATGACAGCAAATACGGCCTCACCGCCGCGCTCTGGACGTCTGACGAGAAGGAAGCCGAGAAGATCGGTGATCGCCTGGAGACCGGAACGATCTACATGAACCGCTGCGACTATCTGGACCCCGCCCTCGCCTGGGTCGGCGTCAAGGATTCCGGCCGCGGCGCCACCTTGAGCCGGGTGGGCTACGAGATGCTGACGCGGCCCAAGTCGTTCCATCTGCGGAAGATCTGATCCAAGGCTTCGACGAACGGCCGCCGCGAGGCGGCCGTTTCCTTTTGAGCCTCTGGACAGACCCTCAAACCCCTGCAAATCTGCGCCCCGTGAGGGAACCCATCGCAAGCAGCAGGGTGGTCATTATCGGCGGCGGAGTGGTCGGTTGCGCCATCTTTCGGCGCTTGGCCATCGCCGGTCTCCAGCCGATCCTGGTCGAAGCGGCTGCGGACATCCTCGACGGCGCGAGCAAGGGCAACAGCGCTTTGCTGCATACCGGCTTCGACGCGCCGGAGAATAGCATCGAACTCGCCTGCGTGCAGGCCGGCTATCGCGAATACATGGCGATCAAGCACAAGCTCAACCTGCCGCTGGTGGAAAGCGGCGCGCTGGTGGTGGCGTGGGATGAGGAGCAGTTCGCGAAGCTGCCTGCCATCGTCGAGAGGGCGCACCGCAACGGCGTCACCGACGTGATGCAGATCGAACGCGACGAGCTGCGCAAGCGCGAGCCGTTCCTTAGCGACCGGGCACTCGGTGCCGTACTGATTCCCGGTGAGCACATCATCGATCCATGGTCCGCGCCGCTCGCCTACGCGCATCAGGGACTGGCGCACGGGGGGCGGATCCTGCGGCGCTGCCGCGTCACCGGCGGCGAACTCGACGGTCAGCGCTGGATGCTGCAGACGACGCTCGGCGATATCGCCGCGGATGTGGTGATCAACGCCGCCGGCAACTACGGCGACCTGGTGGAAGCGATCAACCGGGAGAGCCCCTTCACCATCACGCCGCGCAAAGGCCAGTTTGTCGTGTTTGATAAGCCGGCTTCCAAGCTGCTGCACGCCATCATCCTGCCGGTGCCGACGGAGCGCAGCAAGGGCATCGTCGCCTGCCGCACCGCTTTCGGCAATCTGCTGGTCGGTCCGACCGCGGAGGATCAGCAGGACCGCAGCCGTGCCGAAGTGGACCAGGCGACCTTGGAGCGCCTGATCGCAAAAGGGATCGAGATGATCCCCGGCCTTGCGGACCATTCGGTCAATGCGATCTATGCCGGCCTCAGGCCCGCGACGCAATTCAAGGACTATCAGATCGCGGTCGACCGCCAGCGCCGCTGGGTCACGGTCGGCGGCATCCGCTCCACCGGCCTCACCGCCGCGCTCGGCATTGCGCAGATGGTCGGGCGCGACTTCGCCGAGGCGTTCGACGGCGTGCGCGACGAGGAGCCGATCTGGACACCAGTGCCCAACCTCGCGGAGGACCGTGCACGCCCGTACTTGACCGAGGCTGGCGGCGATGTCGTTTGCCACTGTGAGCTGGTGACGCGTAGCGAGATCGAGGCCGCGCTCGCAGGCCCCTTGCCTGCTGGCGATCTTGGCGGCCTCAAACGCCGCACGCGCTGCATGATGGGCCGCTGCCAGGGTTTTTATTGCAGCGCTCAAGTCTTCGCGTTGGCCGAAGGACGGCTGGCGTCATGACCCACAAGAGCGACGTGCTGATCCTGGGCGGCGGACCGGCAGGCCTGTCCTGCGCACGCGCCCTGCGTGGCCTTGGCGTCCACAACGCAGTGCTGCTGGAACGCGAGAGCGCGCTCGGCGGCATTCCGCGTCACTGCGGCCATGTCGGCTTTGGTCTGCGCGAGTTCGGCAGGATCTGTAGCGGTCCCGACTATGCGAAGCGTCTGGCTGATCAGGCGGCCGGCACTGACCTGCGTTTGCGCATGACGGCCCTGAAGCTCGAGCCCGGCGGGCTGGTGCGCACGACCGGGCCCAACGGCCCGGAAGACTTCCAGGCCAAGGCCGTCGTGCTGGCGTTCGGCGCGCGCGAAACGCCGCGCAGCGCGCGCCTCATCTCCGGCTCACGGCCGTTCGGCGTCATGAATACCGGCGCGCTGCAGCAATTCGTCTATCTGCACGGCAAATGCCCGTTCCAGCGGCCTGTCGTCATCGGCAGCGAGCTGGTCGCCTTCTCCACCCTGCTCACCCTGCGCCACGTCGGCATCAAGCCGCTCGCCATCATCGAGGAGAACGAACGCATTACCGCGCGCGAGCCGGGCACCTGGGTAGCACGGCTGGGCTTCGGCGTGCCCGTGCTGACCCGCACGCGCCTCATCCGCATCATCGGCCGGGACAAGGTGACGGGGATCGAGATCGATCGCGGTCTTGGCTCGGAAGAGATGGAATGCGATGGCGTCATCCTGACCGGCAAATTCCGACCTGAGACGGCGCTGATCGCACCTAGCCATCTCGAGATCGATGCCGGTACCAGAGGTCCCTCGATCGATCCCTACTTCCGGTGCTCCGACCATAACTACTTCGCAGCCGGCAACATGCTGCGCGGCATCGAAACGGCTGGTCAATGCTGGCGCGAAGGCCGTGCGGTGGCGGAAATGGTGATCGCTGAGCTGGAGAACCGCTTGCCCGCGAGAGAGCCCGACGCGCACGTCACGCTGCAGGGCCCGCTCGCCTATGTCTATCCCCAGCGCATCTATCGCGACGCGCCGGACCATCCCTTGCTGTTCAAGGCCCGCGTGTCGCGCGCGGTGCGCGGCCGCCTGTCGGTTGTGGTCGATGGCAAGGTCGTGTGGTCGCGCCGCATCTCCGCCCTGCCCGAGCGCCGCATCGCCTGGCGGCTGCCCAATCGGGACATGAGGTCTTGCCAGCAAGTGTCGGTGGAAGTCGATGCCGCCTGAAGCTTCCGTCATCGCCATCGATCAGGGCACCACGGGCACCAAGGCGCACCGGCTGCGCAGCGACGGCACGTTCGAAACCATCGCCGCATTCGAGCATCGCCAGATCTATCCGCGGCAGGGTTGGGTCGAGCACGATCCCGAGGAGATCGCGCGCCATGTCGAGGCGGCCCTCGACCAAGCAGGTGATGCAGGCGCCATCGGCATCGCGAACCAGGGCGAGACGGTGATCGCCTGGGACGCCGCGACCAAGCGGCCGATCCACAACGCCATCGTCTGGCAGGATGCGCGCACGTCCGATGTCACGGAGCGCACGAAATCCGAGGGCGCGGAGACCTTGACGCTGCAAGTCGCCGGCCTGCCGCTCGATCCCTACTACTCCGCAACCAAGCTGCGGTGGCTGCTAGACAACGTGCCGGAAGCGCAAGAGCTGCGCCGCGCCGGCCGCTTGCGGCTTGGCACCAGCGATGCCTTTTTCCTCGACCGCTTCACCGGGCGGTTCGCGACCGACGTCACCACAGCCTCGCGCACCAGCCTGATGAATCTCGAGACACTGCAGTGGGACGAACGACTGGCCGATCTCTTCGGCGTGCCGATCGAGTGCCTGCCGGAGATCCGACCGACCGCCGGCGTGTTCGGCGACGCGCGCGGCATTCCCGTCGCCGCCAGCCTGGTCGATCAGCAGGCGGCCTTGTTCGGCCACGGCTGCCGCCGCAAGGGCGACGCCAAGATCACCTTCGGCACCGGCGCCTTCGCGCTCGCGGTGGCGGACGCCGCCGTCCCGCGCGACACCGAAAGCGGACTCGAAGCCACCATCGCGTGGAAGATCGGCGATGCGCCCTGCGCCTACGCGCTCCAGGGCGGCATCTACAACGCGGCCTCTGCGGTCAATTGGGCGCGTAATCTCGGTCTTTTCGCCGACTACAAGGAGATCGACGATTTCGCCGCCGAGCCGGCCATTGCGCGCGGCCTGGTCTTCGTGCCGGCGTTGAGTGGCCTCTCCTGCCCCTACTGGGACCGACGCGCCGCCGGCTTGTGGCTTGGCATGGGATTGGACACAACCCGCGCCGACATGATGCAGGCACTGCTCGAAGGCATCGCGCTCCTGTCGGAGCGCGTTCTGGCGGCGATCGATCGACTGTCTCCACTCGGCGGCACGATTTCGGTGGATGGCGGCCTGACACGGAACCGCTACTTCAACCGCTTCCTGGCGGACGCCGCGGGCAAGCGGGTGCGCGTCCCAGCCAGCACCGAGCTGACCGGTCTCGGCGCGGCCCAGTTCGCCGCCATCGGCGCCGGTCTCGCAACAATCGACACGCTGCCAGCGGCACCTCCACCCCGATCGGAGATTGAGCCCGGGCTCCTGCCGGATCAGGCCCGGGCGCGGTTCGAGCGTGCCGTGGAACGTGCGAAAGCATGGCGGTGACGCGATAACCACTTGCCATTCTGCTTCCTTCGGTTAACCCTCGAAATTCGACCAGGGGGTGAGGGCCGCAATGCTGGGCGGGATATCGACAAGCCGTCGGGCGCTCCTTTCGCTCGCCGCCATGGCGATCGTGCTGAGCGCAGCGGCCTGTAGCGGCGATGCACGTCGCGATGCCGGCGGCGCGCATTATCAGCGCGCGCATTATTGCTACGAACCGAACAGCGATCGGTACTACGAGCACACTTCGTACGACTGTCCGGCTGACCATTTTCCCGCCACCGAGGAGGCATATCGGAACTATCTCGAGCGCGCGTCACAACCTCAACCCACTTATCGCTACTGCTGGGATCTCGCGAAAGGCCACCCCTATGCGATCGCGGTCGGGACATGTCAGCACGACGACGTCGCGATGTCGGATGCTGAGATGGCCGCCTATCGCCGCTCGGGCCAGCCGCCCGCGTCAGCCGTGACTCAGCCGGTGGTGGCTGCGAGCCCGGCGCCACCGCAGCCTGCGCCGGCCGCCGCTCCGCCGCCAGCCGTACCGACACCGGCACGGCTACCTGCCAAGGCAAAGCCCAGCGCGACCGAGCCTAAGGACGAACTCGTCCCGGTCGGATACGGAAGCGCCTTCTTCGTCTCTTCCGACGGCCATCTACTCACCAACCATCATGTCGTGGCGGGTTGCGACGCGATGATGGTAATCACCGCCGACAACACGTATCCAGCAAAGGTCGTGGCTGCCAACGAGTGGTTGGATCTTGCGATCCTCAAAGTTCGGAAGGCAGGCATGCCGTTCGCTGCGTTCGCGGAATGGCTGCCCGAGCCTGGCGATGATGCCTATGCCGTCGGCTATCCGCTACTCGGCGACTTGTCGGGTATCAAGATCACGGACGGGATCGTCTCCGGCCTGACCGGCCCAGGGGGCGACGACACGCGGCTCCAGCTCACCATCCCCGTTCAACCGGGCAATTCCGGCGGCCCGGTGCTGGATGCAAGCGGCCTCGTGATCGGCGTGGTTACCGGAAAGTACTCGGGCCAAGTGAATGACGGCGGCACGTACATCGAAGGCGTATCCTTCGCGATCATTCCGGAGGCGGCTGCCGCCTACCTGAAGCATTACAACGTGCGGCCGACGATCTACCGGTCCGATGTGGAGCGCAAGGCGCGCGATATCATGCGCGAGGCGGAACGCTACACCTGGCCGGCCGTATGCCTGGCACGAACATAGTCATCCGAGAGTCTGTCCGGATCGTGGATCGGCCTGCGTCCGCCGGCGCTTCAACGAACGAGCGCGCCGTGGTTCAGCCCGTACTTGCTCACGTTCCTGGTACTGTGCTGGATGAGGAAGGATTCGACGCCCTGGAATTGCCATGATCGTCGGTCAGCGTCGCTCCGCAGTAGGTCTGAGGGCTCCGGATGCACCGGCTGGTAGTCGCCGTTCTGTTCTTGCTGACCCAATCAGCCAATGCTGACGAGTCCCCGTCCAGGGATCTGCTCGCTGCCGCCCGCGCGCAGGTCGGCGTCACGCTCATCTACGATCCCAGCTATCAGCGCATCGCCTATCCGATGGGCGATGTGCCGCTGGAGCGCGGCGTGTGCAGCGACGTCGTGATCCGCGCCTTTCGTGCCGTCGGGATCGACCTGCAGCAGGAGCTGCACCGTGACATGAAGCGGCACTTCGCCGCATACCCGAAGAGCTGGGGCCTCTCGGCACCGGATCCGAACATCGATCACCGGCGCGTGCCGAACCTCGGCACCTGGTTCAAACGGCAAGGCTATGCACTGCCCGTGAAGCAAGAGCCTGCCGCATATCAGCCAGGCGACATCGTGACCTGGACCTTGGCCAATGGCCGGCCACATATCGGCATCGTGTCGGATCAGCGGTCCGCGGATGGCGCAAGGCCGCTCGTCATCCACAATATCGGCTGGGGCACCAGAGAAGAGGACGCGTTGTTCGCATACCGGATTACCGGGCACTTCCGCGCCTTCTAGGCGGATTTTCAGCCCCTTCCCTGCCGCCGGGAACCGGCTAGAATGCCGCCACTCCGGCCTTCAGGCTAAACCCAAGGACCCTAGAGACAATGACCACCGACGCCGCCGCGCTTCGCGGCAATTGGAACTACCCGACCTCGGTCAAGTTCGGCTGCGGCCGCATCAAGGAGCTGGCCGATCACTGCAAGGCGCTGGGCATGAGGCGCCCATTGCTCATCACCGATCCCGGCCTCGCCAGCCTTCCGATGATCAAGGATGCGATCGCGCGCAACGAAGCGGCCGGCGTGCCGACCGGCCTGTTCAGCAACGTGCAAGGCAATCCCACGGGCAAGAACGTCGAGGATGGCATCGCGGCCTACAAGGCCGGCGACCATGATGGCGTGATCGCGTTCGGCGGCGGCTCTGCGCTCGACGCGGCCAAGGCGGTCGCGCTGATGATCGGACAGAAACGTCCGATCTGGGATTTCGAAGATATCGGTGATTGGTGGACCCGCGTCGACCCCAATGGCATCGCCACCATCATCGCGGTGCCAACCACGTCGGGCACCGGCTCGGAAGTGGGTCGCGCCTCGGTCATCACCGACGAGAGCATCCACGTAAAGAAGATCATCTTCCACCCGAAGATGCTGCCCTCGATCGTGATCGACGATCCGGAGCTGACGGTCGGTCTGCCGCCGCATATCACGGCGGCCACGGGCATGGATGCGCTCTCCCACTGCCTCGAGGCCTATTGCGCGCCCGGCTATCATCCGCTGGCCGACGGCATCGCGCTCGAGGGCATGCGCCTCATCAAGGACGCATTGCCGGCGGCGGTGAAGGACGGCAAGAGCCTGGTCGCGCGCTCGAACATGATGGCGGCCGCAAGCATGGGCGCGACTGCGTTCCAGAAGGGTCTCGGCGGCATGCACGCCATCAGCCATCCCTTGGGTGCGCTCTACAACACGCACCATGGCCTCACCAACGCGGTCGTGATGCCGTATGTGCTGGAGTTCAATCGCACCGCGATCGACGAGAAGCTGACGCGGCTGGCCGCTTATCTGCGGCTGCCGAACCCCTCCTATAAAGCGGTGCTGGACTGGATCCTCGCCCTGCGCAAGGAGATCGGCATCCCGCACACGCTGAAGGAGATCGGTGTCGACGACAAGCAGGTCGACAAGGTGGCAGAGATGGCCGCCGCCGATCCCAGCGCCGGCGGCAACCCGATCCAGGTCGGCGCCAAGGAGCTGCGCGTAATGTTCGTCAACGGCCTCGAAGGCAAGCTGGCGGCGTAGACCACGATCCCTTCCAACGCGAAAGGGCCGGCAGTCATGCCGGCCCCACTCGCCTGATTAGTGGAATTCCCGCAAGCGATCCGCCAGTAGCTGACCTGCGACGGAGCGGCCTGGTGTGCTTACGAAAGAAAGGCCCGTTCCGAATTTTAGCGAAGCAACGCGCGGCAGAGTGGGCTGAGGTGCGCTGCAACGCGATCAACTGTGGGCATTGACGGCATCGTCCAACTCGTGGGGGGTTCATGAGGAACGTTAGTTGGGTCCTCGCGGTCGTGCTACTGGCTAGCTGCGCAAGCGAACCGGGGGGCATTGATAAAGAAGAGCCAACGGAGTGGGGCACTGCGCGCCACCTGCTCTTTGGCTTTGCGCTCGCGAACGGAGTGCCGCGCGATAAAGCGGTCTGCGTAGTCGATGAGATTATGCGAACAACGGATCCAGCGGAGATGGAGCGCCTCGAGGCGATTGCGCAGGGTGACCAGAAGCTGACAGAAAACGAAATGAGGGCGTTCCATCGAATCTATTCGATCCGAACGAACACTGATCAACCGAGTGTTGCCGCTGCCTGCGGTCTCTAGGATGCCGGGCCTCTCTCCCAAGCCCGGCAGTCGTGCCCGCCCTTTTTGCATTCAGTATTGCCCCACTACGATCGGCTCCTCCTGGGCGATGCGTGTCAAACGCTCGCGCCAAGCGGTCAGGGCCGCCGTGCGCTTCTCCTCCGTCATCTGCGCGGGTCCCCAGACGATCTGCGGCTGCAGCACATCGTAGCCGATGAATTGCAGCATGCCACGCTGGATCGGGCGCAGAATGCCGTTGATGTCGCCGTTGAAACCACCGGGCTGGTAGGCTGCTATGCCCTCACCGCCGGTCGTCAAGGAGAGTAGTGCGCAGCGGCCGCGATAGAGTCCCTTCTCGTAGAACCGGCCGCGGCCATAGATCCGGTTGAACGCAAACACCTTGTCCACCCAGCCCTTGAGGATACCCGGCAGACCGAACCACCAGAGCGGAAACTGCCAGATCATAAGGTCGGCGGCTTCCAGCTTGGCGATCTCGGCCTCCACGTCCGGCGCAAAGCCATTGGATTCGGTGGCGTGATCTTCTTCCATCTGCTGCTTGAAGAAGTCGGGATTCTTCACGGTCGCGAAATTGCGCCGGTCCGAGACCGGATCCCAACCCATCCGGTAAAGGTCCGAGAAGGCGACGTCGTGGCCAAGCCCGCGTAGCGTCTCCAGCGCGGTGTCCGCCATGGCTCCATTGAAACTGCGCCGCTCCGGATGCGCCAGGACGAGAAAGACCTTAAGCGGCGCTCCGATTTTGGCCGTGGCTGGGGTGTCTTGGCGGCTGATCGTGTCCATCGGGGCCTCGCAGGTGACATTGCTCGGCTCCCGATGTATGGAGTCCACGTCATGAATGTAATTGAAATAGCTTTATGAAGGATATTAACGACATTGAACTCCGCCGGCTGGACCTGACGCTGCTCATGGTGCTGGACGGCGCCCTCAGGCATCGCAAGCTGACGACCGTCGCCGATCAGCTCGGCTTGACCCAGCCCGCGATCAGCCACGCCGTGACGAGATTGCGCGACATTCTCGGCGACCCGCTGTTCGTGCGCCGCGCCAATGGCGTGCAACCGACACCACGCGCGCTCGCGCTCGCCCAACCGGTCGCACAGGCGCTGGCCACCTTGCGCGACGCGCTGCAGCAAGGCCGCTGCTTTGACCCGAGCTGTGCCACCCGCGAGTTCCGCGTCGCGGCCCTGGACTACGCGATTGCGATGCTGGTGCCCGACTTCCTGGCGCGCTTCAGCACCATCGCCCCAGGCTGTCGCTTGGCCTTCCGCTCCATGGGCTACGAAGCGGGCAGAACGGCACTCGCCAGCGGATCGATCGACCTGATCCTGGGCATTCCAGCACCTAGCGGACCATTCCTGCAGCGCACGCTGATGACGGAGGATTTCGTGGTTCTGGCGCGTCCTCATCATCCGGTCGTCGGCCGCAAGCTGGACCTTGCGCGGTATCTGAAATGCGGGCACCTGCTGGTTTCGGCAGCGGGTGACGCGCGCGGAACGGTGGACAACGCGCTGGTGAAAATCGGCAAGGAGCGCCGTGTCGTCGCGGCCGTGCCGCAATTCCTCGCCGGCTTTGCCGCAGTCGCCGGATCAGACATGATCACGACCGCCCCGCGCCGGCTCGCCAAACGTCACGCCGCCGCCTTCGGACTCAAGCAGTACGAGGTGCCGTTTCCCCTGGCCGGTTTCGAGGTCGCCACGCTCCGTCACGAGAACACGGCGCAAGACGCGGGCCTCACCTGGCTCGAGAACGAGCTCGCCCAGGCGCTCGGCAGGGTTCGCTAGAGCCAGTATTTGTTCGCGTAGATCGCGGTTGCCGCGGTGCCGAAGGCGATGATGCCGAGGCGCACGGCGCGCGGCGGCAGGATGCGGATGAGGTGCCCGCCGGCATAGCCCCCGCCGACCGAACCAGCCATCAGCACCATCATCGCCGGCCACACGACGGCACCCTGCCAGACATAGACCCAGACCGACGACGCACTCACGCCCGTGATGAGGATGTTCTTCAGCACGTTCGTGCTGCGCAGATCCGTCAATCCTCCGATCGAGAGGATTGCGAGATTGATGACGCCAAGCGCCGCCCCGAAATAGCCGCCATAGATCGCGGACAGGAACAGTGGCAAGGCCACGCGCCACGCCTGCAGCACGTTGTCGCCCTTGCCCGGCAGTTTCCCCTGCACCCAGGGCCCGACGGCGAACAGCAGGGTGGCACCGCCGATCAAGGCCGGCACCAGCAGGACCAGGAGATCCGCCGGCGTCTCCAACATCAGGAATGCGCCAATGGCTCCGCCGATCACGTTGATGATGAACAGCCAGCTCAAGGAGCGGCCCCAGCTCGGCCGCCGACGCCAGTCCGCGAGCGCCGCCATGAAATTGCTGAGCGACAGGCCGACGGCGTTCGTGGCGTTAGCCGCTACCGGCGGCAGGCCCATGGCAAGCAAGGTCGGAAAGGTGACCAGGGATGCGCCGCCCGCAATCGCCGCGGCGATCCCGCCGCCAAACCCCGCAGCGAACAACAGCGCCGCGCTCGATAGATCCATGTAGCTGCGCCCCCGGGAGGCAGCCCCGCCGGACGGCGAGACCCAAAACGATCGACGCAGACTACAGGGCTATCGGTTCGCGACCAAGATGCAAGAATTGGCGCGCGTGCAGTAATAGAGCGCGCCGCTCCTGGTGTTCAGCTTCCACACCGCAGGCCCGGGGCTTGCAGAGATGTGCCATTCGCCGGGTCCCTCATTCTCGCCCAGCACGTCCTGCACATCCGATCCGACCACGCCCGCCGTGATGGTGCTCAACACGAACAGCGCTCCAAGGAATATCGCTGTGGTTCTCGGCAAGGGTACCTCCATCGAGCCTCCCCGGTGTATGAACCCGTTGCCGAATGGCCGCAGTGATGCCGTTCACACCATCCAAAGGCCCTTGAACAAAAGGCCCCGCCGAACAGCGGGGCCTCGCGCATTCCAGACTGCACAGCAATGGTCAGGGTGTCGGCACCAGCACACCGTCGGCGTTGCGCTTCAGGGGATATGGCTGCTTGGGCAACGGCGCGCCGGGCGCGTCGATGACCGAGACGCCATGAGGCCAGCTCGGCGGGCAGATCGCGATGTAACGCGCATAGCCGCCGACACCGCCCTTGGGCTTGGCGAAGCCGATGGCGATCAGCGCGCCGGCCTCCGGCACCTGGTCGAGATTGGCGACGCCCTCTGCCTGGGCGAAGTGGTTGTGCATCAGCCAGTACTCGCCTTCCAGAGTCGGCGTGGTGTCGGTATCCAGCGGCTCGTGACCGTGGAACAGGATCTTGCGCTCGTTGTGCAGGAATTGCAGCGTGTCGAGCTTCACGCCCGGGAACGGGGCCTTGGCGAAGTTCGCGACATCGCTCCACCTCTTGTACCAGTCGGAGCGGAACATCACCACCGAGCCTTCCGGCACCCTGCCGTGCTTGGCCTCCCATGCTTTCACGTCCTCGATGGTGGCATGGTAGCCAGGGTCTTTTGCGACCTGCCCATGGATGTCGACCACTACCAGCGGCCGCAACGTGAAGCTCGCCGGCAAATCGCTGATGGTCGCGCCGAGATTGTCCCAATGCGCCGGCGGGTCGAGCTGGGTGCCGTACTGATCCGTGGTGAGTTCGTAAGCAGTGGCGATGAACCCATGCTTCTCGTACGTGAACTCGTCGCCCTTCTTGGCGAAGTCGCCGAGATCGGCGCCGGCGATCGCGGGCTTGAACTTCGCCGGGCCGAAGCCGGGCCACACCGGTTGGGTCGGCTCGAACGCGTGGGTCAGATCGACATATTTCGCGGTCTTGAATGTGCTCTCATAGAGAGCCCAGAACGAGTCCCTCTCCTTGTCCTGCGGCGACGCGCACGCAGTGACCAGCACGGCGGCAACGGCCGCGCCTATAAAAGGCACTTTCATCTGATTGCCTCCCTCAAATGATCAGCAACCCTCGATCATTGAGCGGAGCCAGCGACTCATCAACAGATTTTGTGACAATGCGATGGCTACGTCCTGCGGCGGGGCGCGAGCGCTGCTTCCACGATCGCCGCGGCGTCGATGCGGTAATGGCGATAGAGGTCGGGGATGGTGCCCGTCTGGCCGAAATGCTCGACGCCCAGCGCGTGCACGCGGTGCCCGTGGACACCGCCCAGCCAGGACAAGGTGGTTGGATGCCCATCCAGCACGGTCACGATCCGGGCATTGTGCGCCAATGGCGCCAACAGCTGCTCGATGTGCGATTCCGTTGGCTGGCCGTGCTGCTGTGCGGTCTGCGCCGCTTTCCAGCCGGCATTCAAGCGATCGGCTGAAGTGACTGCCAGCAGGCCCGCACCGGGGAAATACTCGAGCAACTCGCCCATAGCCGTTGCGGCCTCTGGCGCTACGGCGCCGGTGAAGGCGATGGCGAGCGGCGCGCCCTCGGCCGGCGGGCGCATCCAATAGCCACCCTGGATGATCCCGTCGCGCAACTCCGGCGTCATCGGCCGCAGCACCTGGTCGATCGCCCGCGTCGACAAGCGCAGATAGACCGAGCCGCCGTCCCGCTCATGCAGCCAGGCATCGCCCTTCTCCGCCTTCGGCGCGCGCTGGATGTATTCCAGCGCCCATTCCAGGATGACGGCCAGCTCGTCGACATAGGACGGCTCGAAGCTCGCGATGCCGTCTTGCACCATGCCGATCAGCGGCGTGCCGATGGATTGATGCGCGCCGCCTTCGGGCGCCAGCGTGATGCCGGACGGCGTCGCCACCAGGATGAAGCGCGCATCCTGATAGCAGGCGTAGTTGAGCGCATCGAGGCCGCGCGCGATGAAAGGATCATAGAGGGTGCCGATCGGCAGCAGCCGCTCGCCGAAGATGCTGTGGCTGATGCCCATCGCCGCCAGCATAAGGAACAGATTGTTCTCCGCGATGCCGAGCTCGATGTGCTGCCCGGCCGGCCCCTTGCTCCAGCGCTGCGCCGACATCAGCTTGCGTGCCTGGAACACGTCCTCCTGCGGCTGCATGGCGAATACGCCGCGGCGATTGACCCACGGGCCCAGGTTAGTCGACACCGTCACATCGGGCGATGTGGTGACGATCCGCTCCGCCAATTTGCCACCCGCTCGGGCGATCTCCGCCAGAATCTGGCCGAACCCTTGCTGGGTCGACATCGCGCCCTTGATCGGCGGCAAGGGCAGCGTGCCCACCTCGATCCGCTCTGCGTTCAGCCGCCGCGTCCCCTTGGCGTTGAACGGCGTCTCTGCCAGCAGCGCCTCGAAATCGCTTTCCGAGCGGTTGAGGCCGGCGCTCTTGGACCATTCCTGTCCGTCCAGGATGTTGTTCGCCGCCTTGAAGCCCCGCATCTGCTCCGGCGTCATCAGTCCGGCGTGATTGTCCTTGTGCCCTGCCAGAGGCAGGCCGTAGCCCTTGATGGTGTAGCAGATGAAACAGACCGGCTGATCGGTGCTGCTCGCCTCCGAGAACGCCTCGAGCAGGCTTTCCAGGCAATGGCCGCCGAGGTCCGTCATGGTGGCAGCCAGCGTCTCGTCATCCATCCCATCGATCAGCGCGCGCGCATCCTTGTCGGCCAGATCCTCGGCCAGCTGCGCGCGCCAACCGGCAGCGCCCTGGAAGGTCAACGCCGAATAGAGGCTGTTGTCGCATGCATCGATCCAGTCGAGGATCGCCTGTCCGCCCGGCTTCGCGCGCAAAGCCTGCAGGCGCCTACCGTATTTCACGGTGACGACCCGCCAGCCCATGTTCTCGAACACGTTGGTGAGCTTGCCGGTCAAGGGCGCGGAGATCACCGCGTCCAGGCTCTGCCGGTTGTAATCCACCACCCACCAGGTATTGCGCAGATCGTGCTTCCACCCCTCGATCAGCGCCTCATAGATATTGCCTTCATCCAGCTCCGCATCGCCGACCAGTGCCACCATGCGCCCTTCCGGCCAATGGCGACCCCAGCCATGGGCGCGGATGTAGTCCTGCACCAGGCTGGCGAACGAAGTCATGGCAACGCCGAGCCCGACAGAACCGGTGGAGAAATCCACGTCGTCTACGTCTTTCGTACGCGACGGATAGGATTGCGCGCCGCCCAAGCCGCGGAAGGCCTTCAGCTGACCGAGACTCTGGTTGCCCAGCAGATACTGGATCGCGTGGAACACCGGCGAGGCATGCGGCTTCACGGCGACGCGGTCCTGTGGCCGCAGGATCGCGAAATAGAGCGCAGTCATGATGGTGACGAGCGACGCGGAGGAGGCCTGATGCCCGCCGACCTTCAGCCCGTCGTCGCTGTCGCGCTCGTGGTTGGCATGGTGGATGATCTGGGTCGACAGCCACAGCACTTTGTGCTCGATGTCCCGCAGCACATCGATCGGAAAGGTCTGCGCGCCAATCACCGCCGGCGCATTCGCCGCCTGAGCCATCAATCCGCCCCCACCCCAGTTCCGTTCTAGGCCGCCTGCATCGCCTGCTCAAGGTCGGCGAGCAGATCGCCCGGATCCTCGACACCGATCGACAGCCGGATGGTGCCTTCGGTGATGCCCAGCGCCTTGCGCTCCTCCGCCTTGATGCCGGAATGAGTCGTCGAAGCCGGATGGCAGATCAGCGACTCCGTCCCGCCCAGACTGACCGCCAGCTTGATCAGTTGGATCCTGTTGAGGATGCGGAACGCCACCTCTCGCCCGCCCTTGACATTGAAGGTGAAGGTCGAACCGGCGCTATGGCATTGCTTTGCGAAGATCGTGGCCTCGCGCGTGCCGGGTTTGATGAAGCCGAGATAATTGACGCTCTCCACCATCGGATGCTCGCGCAGGCGCTCCGCGATGATGCGCGCACTCTCGTTGGCGCGCTGCATGCGCAGGCTCAACGTTTCCAGCGAGCGGCCGATCAGCCAAGCACTGTGCGGGTCGAGTTGCGTGCCAAGCAGGCCGCGCAACTTGCGCACAGCGAACATGAGGTCCTCGCGCCCGGCGACCGCGCCCGCCACCAAATCGCTGTGACCGGCGAGATACTTGGTCACCGAATAGGCGACGATGTCGGCGCCGTGCAGGATCGGCTTCTGATAGATGGGCCCCAGGAAGGTATTGTCCACGACCAGGATCGGCTTGTGCCCCGTGCGCAACCCGTGCTGCAAACACTGTCCGCCGACCAGGCTGATATCGATGAGCGTGTTGGTCGGGTTGGCTGGCGTTTCTACCAGCACCAAGCCAAGCTGGCCGTGCCGCGCCGCCTCGTTCATGGCCGAGGTAATGCCTTCCACGCTAAGACCATCGGTCATCGGCACTACGGTGATTCCGAAATCCGGGAAGAAGCTGGAGAACAAGGACGAGGTGCCGCCATAGATCGGCTTCGACATCACCATCGACATCCCAGGGCGCAGGAACGCCATCGCCGCCGTGGTGATCGCCGACATGCCGCTCGAGAAGACGCAGGCGTCATCCGCCTCTTCTAGGATCGAGAGGCGGTCCTCCAGCATCTCCAGGTTCGGATTGTTGAAGCGGGAATAGACCAGGCCCGCGGTCTCTTCGGTGTTCAGCTTGACGCGGCCTGCGGTCACGTCGAAGAAGTGGGCGCCCTCCTCCGCCGAGCGGAACGCGAAGGTCGAACTCATGAACAAGGGCGGCTTGACCGCGCCCTCGGAGAACTTCGGGTCATACCCGTAGCTCATCATCAGAGTGTCGGGGCTGAGCTTGTGGGTGCCCACAAAGCGCTTGTGATAGGGCTGCTGTTTCATGGCGGTCTTCCCAGACTCGAGACGTCGTTCAGGTTAACCACGTTACGCCGCGCGTTGCGCAAAGATGCGCCTAATTCCACCTCGCAATTGACTTTGGCGGCAAAATTCACCAAAAATTGGCGCCATGGCGCAAAATATTGCCAACGCTGAGCTGGACGCCCTGGACATCAAGATCCTGGCGGCGCTGCAGAAGAATTGCCGCCTTACGCTAGCAGAATTGTCGGAGCATGTCGGGCTCTCCCAATCGCCCTGCATGCGCAGATGGCGGCGCTTGGAGGAGGAAGGCTACATCACCGGCTACACCGCGCTGGTCGACCGGCGCAAGCTCGGGCGCAAGATGATGGCCTTCGTCGAGATCAAGCTCGCCATCCACAGCGACGAAGCAATCGAGCGGTTCGAGCGAGCCATCAGCGAGGCGCCGCAGGTGCAGGAATGCTTCCTGATGACCGGCCAGCGCGACTATTACCTGCGCGTGCTGGTGGACGATCTCGAGGAATATGACGAGTTCGTCAAGACCGTCCTGCGTTCCGTCGGCAACATCAGCTCGATGGAGACGGCCTTCGCCCTACGCGAGGTGGAGATGCGCCCGCGTGCCTTCGAGCCACGCCCCGCGCCCAGCGCCAGGCGATGAAGCAAAGGCGCCAACCTTCTCTCACCCGCGCGATGATCTCCGCGCGCTTTCCAGATTCCGTGAAAGACGATCCCGGCGCCCACAAGCAATTGACCGAAGAAGAGCTCTCCGCATGGCTCGATCGCATCCTGTTGGAGCATGACGAGGGAGATCTGTGGCTGTTCGGCTATGGCTCGCTCATGTGGAAACCCGACCTGGACTTTGCGGAAAGCCGCCCGGCCTTGCTCAAGGGCTGGCATCGGCGCTTCTGCCTGTGGCAATGGCGTTGGCGCGGTTCGCGCCATCACCCAGGCCTGATGCTGGCGCTTGATCGCGGCGGCGCCTGCCGCGGCGTCGCCTATCGCATCGCGGCGCCCAGGGTGCGGGAGAAGGTTGCGAAGGTCTGGGAGCGCGAAATGGGCGGCAACGGCTATCGCCCGCGCTGGGTGAACCTGACAACCATGCAGGGCGCGCTGCGCGGCCTCACCTTCGTCGTGAATCACGAAGGCGGGCGTTACGCTGGCCGCATCTCCGACGAGATCGCCGCCGATCACATCGCGAGTGCCTGCGGCGAAGCCGGCACCAGTGCGGAATACCTGCTCGAAACCGTGCTCAGATGCGAGGAGCTTGGCATCCACGATCCATTCCTGTGGCGCTTGCAGGAGCTGGTCGCGGAACGGATGCGCACGGTGGACGAAACGCGTTAGGATGGGGTCGAGAGCTTCCCCGCTGGTGATGTTATGGAATTCATCCTCTACGGCAATCGCGAGTCCGGCCATTCCTACAAGGCTAGGCTGATGCTGACGCTGACGCAAACGCCGCACGAATATCGGCCGATCGATATCGAGCTGCCGCGCGATCGGCGCCCCGCCGAGTTTCAGCAGGTGAGCAGGTATGGCGAGGTTCCGGTGTTGCTGGATCGCGGCCAAGCTTATGTCCAGTCCAACGCGATCCTATTGCACCTGGCGCAGCGCACCATGAAGTTCTACGGGCGCGATGCCGTCGACCACGACCAGGTGCGCGAATGGCTGTTCTGGGAAGCCAACCGCATCGGCATCTCGGTTCCCAATCTGCGCTTCTGCTTGCGGTGGATCCCCGATACCAAGCCGGAGGTGCTGGATTGGCTGCGCGCCCGCGCTTTGGCGGATCTCGACCGCATGAACAGCGAATTTGGCGAACGCAAGTTCCTGCTGGGCGAGATCCCGACCGTCGCGGACATCAGCTGCTGCGGCTACCTGTTCTGGGCGGATCAGGCCGATATCGACCTCTCGGCGTGGCCGCACGTCCAGCGCTGGCTGGGCGACATCAGCGCCCTGCCCGGCTGGAAGCATCCATATGATTTGATGTCCTGAGGCTACAGGAAGCGCTCGGCGTGCGCTTCGTCGGCCACCAGGCACAACTCGCGCCGCCCGAACCAGCGGTAGCGGTTCCGCGCGATGAAATCGTAGAGACGATCAAGCGAACGCGTGGGCAGGATCGAGAACACCGCAAGCCACGGCCAGGGCCAGCGTAGGTACTGCACCATGCTGAGGAAGCCGCGTGATTTGTGCAGGATCACCGCGTTCTCGACCAGGTAGAAGCTGTCGAAGGTCTGCGCGGGCAAACCGGCGCGCTTCAGAAATTCCTGGCCCAGCGGCGATTGGGCCGCGAGGAACTTCAGGCGTTCGTGGCGGTCGCGCTTCAGCGCAAAACGCACCCAGCCGTGGCAGAGATTGCAGGCGCCGTCATAGACCATGACAGGCGCCCCGCGCGACAAGCCGGTCAGGATGGGATCAAACCCGACTCGGCCGGCTTCGCGCGGCCGCTCTGTGCGCGCTGGCCGCGTCGCCAGCATGCGACTAGCCGCGGGCCGCCCTGGCGCCGCGGAAGCCGCGTGGGCGCATGCGTTGCGCGACGCGGAACGGATTGGGCAGGCGGCTGGTGATGGCGCCGACCTTGCCGAGCACTTTCGGTACCTGCATGACCTCATCGATGCGGCGATCGAGGAAGGACCAGGTATCGGCCGCACCCGCCGACTTGTCGTTCAGCCAATAGAGGACGGTCGAGGAATAGACGCCCGCCAGCAGCGCGCGCTTGGTATAGAAGTTGAAATCAGTCGCCGTGTCGCCCGCGCCGTACCACATCGCATCCACCGAGCGATAGAGCACTCGTAAAGCCAACGCCGCATTGTGCGGCATGGCCAGGAAGCTGCAGGCGGACTTGATGGCTTCGCGATGCCGCATATTGCGTTGCAGCCGCGTCTTCACGGCGAAGGCGATGCGGTCACGCACGCGCATGTCGGCGACGTTCGCCCGCGCCATCGCTTCCAGCATGTGGCGGTCCTCGACCTCGTGATAGAAGGCGAGCAGCTCCGCCATCCCGCCCGGGAACGCGTTGAGCGCGCGGTCGAGGGGAATGCCGGCGTCCTTGGCGCCGAGATCGAGCGCCTTCTGCGACCAGCCATCGAAGGCGGCGTGCGACAAGGTCGCCTCCAGCAGCGCCAGCCGGTCTGCGTCGCGGTCATAGGTGCGCTCATGGCTCATGGGCTCTACTCCTCTTCCAGTTTCTGCCCGTCGCCGAAGCGGCGCAGTTCCTCAACAAACGCCAGTTGCGAAAGGTCCGTCATCCGCATCGGATAGAGGATGCCGTCCAGATGATCGCATTCATGCTGCACCACGCGCGCATGATAGCCCCTGGCCTCGCGCTCGAACATGCGGCCATGCAAATCGAGCGCGCGGTAGCGGATGTGGGTGAAACGCGGCACTGGGCCGGCCAGCCCAGGCACGGACAGGCACGCCTCGACGCCCGCGGCCTTCTCTTCCGATAAAGGCTCGATCTCCGGGTTGATCAGGACGGTCAGCGGGATGTCCTCGGCGGGCTCGCCACTGGCTGCCCGGCGCTCCCCCGGCACGTAGAAGATCACGATTCGCTTGGTGACGTGGACCTGTGGCGCGGCCAACCCGATCCCGCCTACATCCTCCAGCGTCTCCACCATGTCGCGAACAAGCCATTGAATCTCTTTGGATTTGGGATCTGGAACAGGCTCCGCCCGGGCCTTCAGAACCGGGTGCCCCATGCGCGCGATTTTCAAGATCGCCATCTCGCGATTTCTCCCTTTCCCTTTGAAATATGGGACAGAATCACTGCCATCGGAAGCCCCGAGAGCCCTTCACAAGGTGGCCGGCCTGTGCTACACACCGCGCCAATCAACGGGCGGCCGAACGTCGCCCGATGTTTTTTTGCGGTTTCAACCGGCCGGTGGATGGACTGGCCGATGTGACAGAGATAGGAGCTGAGTCAACCGTGCAAGTCCTCGTCCGTGACAACAATGTCGACCAGGCCCTGCGCGCGCTGAAGAAGAAGATGCAGCGCGAGGGTATTTTCCGCGAAATGAAGATGCGCCGGAACTACGAGAAGCCCTCGGAGCGGAAGGCGCGGGAGAAGGCGGAAGCTGTGCGGCGTCACCGGAAGTTGTTGCGCAAGCGCCTGGAGCGCGAAGGCTACTAGTCCCCACGCTGTTTGGAGCGAAGGTTCGTCGGGGTCGGCTCGCCGGCCCCGATTTGTTTTTGGGCTACCACAGCACGATCAGGATGATCGCGCCGAGCGCGATGCGGTACCAGGCGAAGATGTTGAAGGTGTGGCTAGCGACGTAGCGCAGCAGCCAGCGGATGCAGACCAGCGCCGAGATGAAGGACACGATCAATCCGACCGAGAGGATCTCGACATCGTCGGCCGAGAACTCGCTCCGGTGCTGCATGAGGTCGTAGCCGCCGGCTGCGATCAGGGTTGGCACGGCAAGGAAGAAGGAGAACTCGGTCGCCGCCTTGCGCGACAGGCCGCACAGCATGCCGCCGATGATTGTAGCGCCGGCGCGCGAAACGCCGGGGACGAGCGAGAAACACTGGGCAATGCCGATCAGGAAGGCATCGCGCCAGGTCATGGCGTCGATGCTTTCCACGCGCCAGCTCTTGTAGAAGCGCTCCACCGCCAAGATGACGAAAGCGCCGGCAATCAGCGCGATCGCCACGGGGATCGACCCGAACAGATGCGCCTTGATCAGGCTGCCGAACAACAGACCGATGATTGCAGCAGGCAGGAACGCGACGAACAGTTTGCCCACGAAGATCTGGGCGTCGCGCTGCGTGAAGAGGCCAACGGTCAGGCCCCAGAACTTGACACGGTATTGCCACATCACCGCCAGCATCGCGCCGGTCTGGATCATGATGAGAAAGGCCTTGCCCTTCTCGTCATTGAAGGCGAGCAGCTCGCCGGCGAGGATCAGGTGCCCGGTGCTGGAAATCGGCAGGAATTCGGTGAGACCTTCGACGATGCCAAGGATAGCGGCTTTGATAAGCGGACCGAGTTCTTGCATTCAGGATTTCCGAGTCGCGGGAAGAAAACGGGCGGACCCTAGCCAATTCCGGCGGCCCTAGCGACCGAATTTGCTGTGACGTCCGGAGCAATTTCCGCCGAAGTGGATGCCGGTTCGGCGTAGAAAATGCGACCACTTAGCCCCATCAGGGCAGCGTCTTCAGCTGATTGCGCCCGCCCTGCTTCGCGGAAGAGAGCGCGTCGGCGGCAAGGCTCAGGAATTCCGGCAGTCCGTCGCGCGATTTCGGCTCCAGGGTCGCGAGGCCGATCGAGATCGTGACGTGGCCGCCGTTGTTGTCGGCGTAGGGCAAACGCAGGTTGCGCACGCGGCTGAGCAGCCGGTCGGCGACGTGGCTGGCTCCCGTCCCATCAGTATCGGGCAGCAGGGCCACGAACTGGTCACCATGATAGCGCGCCAGCAAGTCCGACGGGCGGCGGATCTCGTCAGCCAAAGCGCCGGCCAATTGGCGCAGCACCTCGTCGCCGGCGATATAGCCGTGCTGCTCGTTGTACGCGCGAAAATTGTCGATGTCGATCACAGCCACCGAAACCTTGGTGTGATGGCGCAGCGCGCGGCGCCATTCGCGGTCGGCGTGAGCGTCGAAGTGCGACAGGCTGGCGACGCCGCTCACCTCGTCGATGCCAGAGTGGTGCGCGAGTGTGTCGCGCTCCTGCTTGAGGTCCAAATGGCGCTGCACGCGCGCCGCCAGCACCAGCGGGCTCAGCGGCTTGGAAATGAAATCGACCGCGCCCAGGGCCAGGCCGCGGATCGCGATTGGCTCCTGGGCCGTGCTGGCCAGCAGCACGATCGGCGTGTTGCGCGTGCTCGGCGCGTTGCGGAAATGCCTGATCATGCCATGGACGATGCCGGCGCCCTGGTCATCGCCGATATCGAGGGCGATCAGGTCGGGCGGTATGCGATCGGCGAAGCGCATTGCCTCGCCGGCGTCATTCGCGGCCTGAATGTCGCGGCGGCCCTTGAAGGTAATCTTGAACACCGCCCGATTCGCAATCGAGGCGTTGATCAGCAACAACTTATCTGCCATCGGTATATTCATTGGTTGAACTTGGCCCCCGCAGGAAAGGCGTCTAGCACGGTGACGCCGAGACTTTCCAGCCCAAGACTCGACCGAAACTCACACATAGTAGCGCAAGTCGAGCAATAGCGCGCCGCAATCCTACCGGGAATATGGTTTACGATTCCTTGCCGGCGCTCCGGGCAGGCAAAAAGAAGACATCCGCTCCGCTCCAGCGAACTGAGCCGGCATGCGACGAGACGTGTTGGATATCAGATATACTCAGCGAAGCCGAACGAGGGCGTCGGCGTCTGCACCTGGTTCGACTTCGCGCGGCGCGCCACGATGTCGGCGTTCATCGCCAGGATGATGCGCGATGCCGTGGTCTGGCACAGGCACGGCACGACCGCGTGGATCAGAGCCGCCGATCCGGCCGCCAGAAGCCGAGCGCCGATGCGCAAGGCAAAGGCGCAGTGCTGCAGGTAGGTCTCACCAACAGTGTGCGGATGGGCCAGGAAAACGCGATCCAGCAATTGCATGACAATCTCCAGCAGAGAGGTGAGACCATACACCGGATCGCGCGAGAATTTGTCCCAATATGTCCCCTGATATGCTATCATTGCAGGATGATATCCCAGCTTACTGGAAGATTCTGTGATAGATGACATAGATCGCGCTCTGCTCGGCGCCTTGCAGAAGGATGCCAGCCTCTCCGTCGACGAGCTGTCGGAGCGGGTGCATCTGTCGCGCAACGCCTGCTGGCGGCGTGTCAAACGGCTGGAGGAAGAAGGCATCATCAAGGCCCGGGTTGCGCTGCTGGACGCGGCGAAGCTCAATCTCGGCCTCACCGCTTTTATCGCGGTGCGGACGGCCCATCACGAAGCGGGCTGGCTCGAGAAGTTCTCCGCCGCCGTGCGAGACATCCCGGAGATCGTCGGCGTCTATCGCACGACCGGCGATATCGACTATCTGCTGCAGGCGGTGGTGCCCGACGTTGCGGGCTATGACGCGCTCTACAAGCGGCTGATCGCCCGCATCGCGCTCAGCGACGTGTCGTCGAGCTTCGTGATGGAGAAGATCAAGGAGACGACGGCCCTGCCCCTCACGCAGGTCTGATCACCCCAGCGACTTTACGATGTCCTCGCACATCTTCTTGGCATCGCCGAACAGCATCATGGTGTTGTTGCGGAAGAACAGCTCGTTGTCGACGCCGGCATAGCCGGATGCCATCGAGCGCTTCACGAACAACACCGTCTTCGCCTGCTCCACATCCAGGATCGGCATGCCATAGATTGGGCTCTTGGGGTCGGTCTTGGCGGCAGGGTTGGTGACGTCGTTGGCGCCGATCACAAAGGCGACGTCGGCTTGCGCGAAGTCGCGGTTGATGTCCTCCAGCTCGAACACCTCGTCGTACGGCACGCTGGCCTCGGCCAGCAGCACGTTCATGTGGCCCGGCATGCGGCCCGCCACCGGGTGGATAGCGTAGGAGATCTTGGCGCCCTCATCCTTCAGCAGGTCGGCCATCTCGCGCAGGGCGTGCTGCGCCTGCGCCACCGCCATACCGTAGCCTGGCACGATGATGACGCTGGAGGCGTTCTTCATGATGAAGGCCGCGTCCTCCGCACTGCCGGCCTTGATCGGCTTGTCACCGCTCTTGGCGCCTGCTGCGGCTGCACCGCTGTCCGTGCCGAAGCCGCCCAGGATCACATTGAAGATCGAGCGGTTCATGCCCTTGCACATGATGTAGCTGAGGATGGCGCCCGAGGAGCCGACCAGCGCGCCGGTGATGATCAGCAAGCTGTTCGACAGCGTGAAGCCGATGCCGCAGGCCGCCCAGCCGGAATAGGAGTTCAGCATCGAGACCACGACCGGCATGTCCGCACCGCCGATCGGCAGGATCAGCAGGAAGCCGAGCAGCAGCGAGACCACCACCAGGGCCCAGAAGGCAGCCTGCGACTGTGTGACGATGAGCGCAACGATGAGCACAACGATGGCGATGCCCAGTGCCGCATTGAGGATGTGTTGGCCCGTGAACACCAGCGGCGCACCGGACATCAGCGCCTGCAGCTTCGCGAAGGCGATGACCGAGCCGGTGAAGGTAACGGCGCCGACTGCAACACCGAGCCCCATTTCCACCAGACTGCCGGCATGGATGTTGCCCACTTCGCCGATGCCGAACTTGTGCGGCGCGTAGAAGGCCGCCGCAGCCACGGCAACCGCGGCGAGACCGACCAGCGAGTGGAAGGCAGCGACCAACTGCGGCAGGGCCGTCATCTGGATGCGCTGGGCGATCACGGTGCCGACCAAGCCGCCGGCGATGATGCCGCCGACAATCCACCAGTAACTCTGCACGATCGGAAGCGCGACCGTCGTGACGATCGCGATCACCATGCCAACCACGCCGTAGAGCAGGCCGCCGCGCGAGGTCTCCGGCGAGGACAGTCCGCGCAACGCCATGATGAAGCAGACCGATGCGATCAGGTAGAGGAAGGCGATCAGGGTCTCGTTCATGTCTTTGTTCCCTCGATCCGCCTCAGCGGCCCTTCTTCTTGAACATGGACAACATGCGGTAGGTCACCAGGAATCCGCCGAAGATGTTGACCGAGGCGAGCGTCACGCCGATGAAGCCCATGATCTGGCTGAAGCTGAAATCGGCCGGACCCGCTGCGATCAGCGCACCAACGATGATGACCGAGGAGATGCCGTTGGTGACCGCCATCAGCGGCGAGTGCAAGGCGGGCGTCACCCGCCAGACCACGTAGTAGCCGACGAAGCACGCGAGCACGAACACGGTGAACAGGAACACGAAGGGCGCGTGGGCAATGCCTTCGGCCATCTGTCCTGCGGTTTCCGCGACGGTGGTTTCCATGGCGCGCTCTCCTTACGCCTTGAAGTTCGGATGGATGATCTGGCCGTCGCGGGTCAGCGCCACGCCTTTCACGATCTCATCCTCCCAGTTGATCTTCAGCCCCTTGGTCTCCTTGTCGATCAGGAGCGTCAGGAAGTTCAGCAGGTTCCGGGCATAAAGCGAGCTCGCATCGGCGGCGAGGCGGCTCGGCACGTTGGCATGGCCAACAATCTTGACGCCTTGCTTCTCCACCACCTTGCCGACTTCCGAGAGCGGGCAGTTGCCGCCCTGCTCCACCGCCAGATCGACGATGATCGAGCCCGGTTTCATACTTTTCACCATCTCCTCGGTGACCAGCACCGGCGCCTTGCGGCCGGGGATCAAAGCGGTGGTGATGATGACATCCTGCTTCTTGATGTGCTCGGCGACCAAAGCGGCCTGCTTCGCCTTGTAGGTGTCGCTCATTTCCTTGGCGTAGCCGCCGGCCGTTTCGGCCTGCTTGAACTCCTCATCTTCGACCGCGATGAAGGTGGCACCCAAACTTTCCACCTGCTCCTTGGTCGCCGGTCGCACGTCAGTGGCCGAGACGATGGCGCCCAAGCGCCGTGCGGTCGCGATCGCCTGCAGGCCCGCGACGCCGACGCCCATCACGAACACGCGGGCCGGTGCGACCGTGCCCGCCGCGGTCATCATCATGGGGAAGGCGCGGCCGAATTCCGCCGCCGCGTCGATCACGGCCTTGTAGCCCGCCAGGTTCGATTGCGAGCTGAGCACGTCCATGTTCTGCGCGCGGCTGATGCGCGGCATCAGCTCCATGGCGCAGGCGATGATGCCGGCCTGGGCATAGCCACCGATCTGGTCCTTGGCGACATAGGGATTGAGGCTGGCGACCAGCATGGCGCCGCGCTTCATGAAGGAGAGTTCGTCCGGCCCGCCTTCCGCGGCGGTTAGCGGGCGCTGGACCTTCAGCACCACATCGGCCTCGGAGAGGGCCGCGCGCGCATCCGGCACGATCTTGGCCCCTGCCGCCTCCAGGACGCTGTCCGGGATCGAGCAGCCTTCGCCGGCACCGGCCTCGACCAGCACCTCCACGCCCATACCCACATATTTCTTGATCGTATCGGGAGAAACCGCGCAGCGCTTTTCGTCAGGCCGCCGCTCCTTCGCCACGCCGATTTTCATGCTCTCTCCCCGGTTTACAAATCCGGTGTTACCCCTGAAGGCAGGCTTCAAGGCTAGCGTCGCCGTCTCGCCAGAATGTGCGATTCTCCCCTGCGATTGGCCGATTTTCGACCGTTTGCCGCGTCGAATCCACTCACCCGCCCCTAGGCGCGCGCATATTGCACAGTTTGGCCGGAGTGAACAAGGCGTGCCAAAGGCCAAGTTGATGTGTGAAATGAGCGCAGGCGACGCGATTGTCTGCTACCACCCTTTTGCACCGACTAGCCGGAGACGAACTGGGACTAGAATGCCTTTAGACCGACCGCGCATCGTGTGGATCCATGCCTGATACGCAGCTCGGCTCCGAGGCTGATGAAGTCGACCTGCAGACGGTAGGCCGGATGGCCGAGGAGCTGGCGAAATCGAGTTTCTCCCCAACTGCAGATGACCTTTTTACGGCGCTTGATCGGGCGGCACCCATCGTCGTTTGGTCGCCGCCCCCGGGCTCTTTGCCGCTCGATGGGCTGCGCTTTCTCCTCAAATATTGGGACGACGCGCGCGACCAGGCAACGATGCCGCCGGTTTCAGCCATCGACGCATTGGCGCTGAAGCCGGTGCTGGGCAACATCATCATCCTCGATGTGCTCGAGGGTGGCGCGGACTTCCGCTTCCGCCTATTCGGCACGGCAGTAGCGGAAGCCGCCCGGCTCGACTGGACCGGCCGGACAGTGGACGACATGGGCGGACCCTGAAGGGACCGGGTCCCGCGTTTTACCTGGCAGGCTATCGCGCGCTGCTGCAGCGGCGAGAGCCGCTCTTCACCGTCAGCCCTGCGATGGTCATTTTCGGAAACCGCTCTTGGGTGCGGCTCATTCTGCCCATGGCAACGATCACCGCGTGGAACGCATCCTGGTCGGCAACTACGCGATCGGCGACACCTTCGTCAGTGACGAGGACGAACGCAAGCTCACCGCGCTACGCGAGCAGGTGCGGGCAGCGCGCGACCCAAGCTGACGCAGCGCGTCATGCCTTCCAATGCGGCGGGATCGTGCGCTCGAAATAGGGCAACGCCTCGATGCGTTTCATCCAGGCGGCGATGTTCGCCGGCAGCTCCTCCCGCTTGATGCCCTGACCCGGCACACGTTCCTCCACCCGCACCGGTATCCGCATATACGGATAGATTGCGAAATCGGCGAGGCTGAGCCGGTCGGCGAAGAAATCACCCTTCAGGGAATTTGCCCAGAAGGGAAGCTCGGCCCTTACCTTGGCCTTGGCTTCTTCGATACGCGCGGGGCTGCGCTCCGAGGGCGACACGTAAAGCGTCTGTTCCATCAGGGCACTGCCGGCGGCATAGAGATAGTTGTCCGCTTCGGCGATCAAGCGGCGGATGATCGCACGAGCCTGCACATCCTTCGGCAGCAGCGGATTCTGCGGATACTTCTCTTCCAGATACTCGCAGATCGCATTGGACTCGTAGAGCGCGAAACCGTCATCCACGATGGCCGGCACGCGGCCGCGCGGATTGACCTTCAGGAAATCGGGTGACTTGGTGTCGTCATTGTCGAACGACAGGCGCGTGGCCGTATGCGGAATGGCCTTGTGCTCCAGCACCAGCCAAACCTTCCAGGCAAAAGGCGAGCCGGATCCGAAATAGAACGTGAGTGCCATGATGTTTTCCTTAGCGCTGTTTCTTGACGCCGGCTTCCTTGAGCGCGGCCTTCTGCCGCTTGTCGAGCGCCTTGATGTCGAAGCCGGTGATGAGCTCGTGGAACAGGCGGTACCAGTTGATCTCGGCCTTGAGATGCATGAAGACCGAGCCGAGGCCGATGGCCGCGCGGTCCATGAACACGAATTCCTTGGGCGGCGTCACCGGGCCTAAGCGGCGCAGCTCCGCATGCACGCCTTCCGCCACTTCGCGGCCATAGACACCCGTCTCGGCGTCCTGGATCTTGCGCTCCTTGTCCTCGAGCAGCGGGCCATAAACGAAGTGGGCCCAGCGATTGAGGACATCGATCACCTCGCGCGATAGTCCCTTGAAGCCCCAACTCTCATAGGCGGAGACCGCCAGGTCCCGGTCGTCGTTGAGCAGAGCGTAATAGAGATCGATCACGCCCTGCACGAATTTCGGCTCGAAGATCCGGATGCAGCCGAAATCCATCAGATTCACATCGCCGTTCGGCCGCGTCGTGTAGTTGCCGAGATGCGGGTCGCCGTGGATCACGCCGTAGTCGTAGAACGGGACGTACCAGGCGCGGAACATGTTGTAGGCGATGCGGTTCCTGAGCTCGAGCGAGGGCTTGCCCGACAGCACCTGCATGATCGGCTTGCCCTCGATCCAGCTCATGGTCAACAAGCGTTTGGTCGAGAGCGTCGGCATCGGTTCCGGCAGATGCACGTGCTTCTCGCCCGCCAGCATGCGCCGATAGAGGCCCATGTGCCGCGCCTCCAGCTCGTAATCCAGCTCCTCGCGCAGCCGGTCCGCGATCTCGCCATGGATCTCCTTGGTGTGGATCGCGCGGTCGTAGCGCTCGTAGATCGAGAAGATGATGCTGAGCTGAGAGAGGTCGGCTTCCACTGCTGACGCCATATCCGGGTATTGCAGCTTGCAGGCCAGCGCTTCGCCATCGTGCGATACCGCGCGGTGCACCTGGCCCAGCGAAGCCGCCGCGGCCGCCACATGCTCGAACTTCTTGAACTTGGACAACCAGTCGTGGCCGAGCTCCGCCGCCATACGGCGCTTGACGAACGGCCAACCCATGGCCGGCGCGTTGGCCTGAAGTTGCTGCAGCTCCTCCACGTATTCCTTGGGCAGAGCATCGGGGATGGTGGCCATGATCTGCGCCACCTTCATCAGCGGCCCCTTCAGCCCGCCAAGCGCGGCCTTCAGCTCCGCCGCGTGCTCGGCACGATCGATCTTGAGGCCGAGGTAACGCTGCCCCGCCACGCGCGCCGCTAAGCCGCCGACCGCGCGGCCGACGCGGGCATAACGCATGACGCGTCCGCCGAGAGAGTTGCGCTCGTCTGTCATTTAGGCGGCTGGGCCGTCACCCCATCTTTTCCAGTTCGTCGATGAACCCGGAAATCACGCCGAGCCCTTTGGACCAGAAAGCCGGATCGGCGGCATTGAGACCGAAAGGCGCCAGCAGTTCCTTATGCCGCTTGGTGCCGCCGGCCCTCAGCATGTCGAGGTATTTCTCCGCAAATCCCGCTTCGGCCTGTTGATAGGCCGCATAGAGCGAGTTCACCAGGCAATCGCCGAAGGCGTACGCATAGACGTAGAAGGGCGTGTGGATGAAATGCGGGATATAGGCCCAGTAGATCGCGTATCCGACGCCGTCCGGCAGATCGACGCCGTCACCCAGCGCTTCGCGCTGGGTCGATAACCAGATCTCCGAGATCTGCTCCGGCATCAGCTCGCCCTCGCGCCGCGCATCGTGCAGCCGCCGCTCGAATTCATGCATGGCGATCTGGCGCACCACCGTGTTCAGCATGTCCTCGACCTTGCCGGCCAGCAGGACCTTGCGTTCCTCCGGATCGGTCTCGCGCTTCAACAGCGCCTGGAAGGTCAGCATCTCGCCGAACACCGATGCGGTCTCCGCCAGGGTCGGTGGCGTGTCGCACAGGAGCTGGCCCTGCGGCGCGGCCAGCACCTGATGCACGCCATGGCCCAGTTCGTGCGCCAGGGTCATCAAGTCGCGCGTGCGGCCGTGATAGTTCAATAGCAGATAGGGATGCGCGCTCGGCACCGTGGGATGCGCAAAAGCGCCGGGCGCCTTGCCGGGACGCGGCGGCACGTCGATCCAGCCCTTCTCGAAGAACGTGCGGCCGACCTCCGCCAGCTTGGGCGAGAACGCATTGTAGGCATTGAGCACCAGAGATTGCGCCTCGCCCCACGCGATCGGCTTGTCCTCCTTGTCAGGCAGCGGCGCGTTGCGGTCCCAGTAATTGAGCTTCGGCATGCCGAGCCATTTGGCTTTCAGGCTGTAGTAACGATGCGAGAGCTTCGGGTAGCCGGCCTTCACCGCGGCAACCAGCGCATCCACCACCTCGTCCTCGACCTGGTTGGCCAAGTTGCGGGAAGAAACCGGACGCGCGAACTTGCGCCATTTGTCGTCGATCTCTTTTTCCTTCGCGAGCGTGTTGGTGACGAGCGCGAAGATGCGCTTGTTCTCGCCGAGGCCCTTCGCGATGGCATGGGCCGCCGCCTTGCGCTTGGCCGGATCCTGCTCGTAGAGCAGGTTCAAGGCCTCGTTGCTGGTCAGCTTCTTGCCGTCCACCTCGAAGCGCAGGTCGGCCATGGTTTCGTCGAACAGGCGCATCCAGGCCTGCCGGCCGGCCACGTCGCGCTCGTGCAACATCTTCTCCAGGTCATCGGACAGCTGATGCGGGCGGAACGAACGCACGACGTCGAGCCACGGCCTATAGCGGCGCAGGGGCTCGTGCTGGAACTTCGCCTCCATCTCGGAGTCGGGGACCTTGTTGATCTCGAGCGTGAAGAACAGGGTCTCGAGCGAGATCTGCGTCGCACGCTCGTTGATGTTCTGCTGGAACCGTCCGTATTCGGGATTGGACATGTCGCCGGCATAGAGCAGCTGGGCATAGCTCATCACCCGCCCGAGCGTTTCCTGGATCCGTTCATAGTCCAGGACCGCCGCCAGGAACTCCACGCCGCCGAGGCTGGCCAGCTTCCCCTCATATTGCTGGCGGAAGGCGGCGGCCTTGGTCCCCGCGTCCTTCAAGTCGCGCTCCACCTCCGGCGCGTTCGGGCCGGCATAGAGATCGCCGAGATTCCAGGTCGGGAGGGCTTGAGGGGTGGCGCCGTGGTCGGGGGTCATGGCAGTGATCCTGATGATATCCTGAGTTCGTTCGGGGCTTTGGCATTTGGCTCGACCTGATTTATATGGGAACACCCACCGCCCCGCCAAGTGAGGCAACTGTCACAAATTCAGCACTGAAATGACGTGTTCCTGCCCCTTCCTTCATCAGATCCGCGCGGTGGCCGCATCATGAGCGCGCCGATTGTGATCCGCGTCGAGCAGCCGGGCGACATTCCGCACATCCGTGACATCGTCGCGCACGCGTTCGGCCAGCGCGCGGAAGCCGACTTGGTCGACCGGCTGCGGGCCGACGGCGACGCCCTCATCTCGCTGGTTGCAGTTGCCGAGAGGGGCGAACTGGTGGGGCACATCCTGTTCAGCCGCCTTCCGATCAAAGGGGCGAAAGGCCGCGTGACAGAGGCCGCCGCGCTCGCGCCCCTCGCGGTCCGGCCGGAGCATCAAGGCAAGGGCGTCGGGAGCGCGCTCACCAAAGCCGGGATCAGGGCCTGCACAGCGTTGGATCTGGCAGCCATCATCGTGGTCGGTGATCCGAGATTCTATCAGCGCTTCGGCTTTTCGGCCGCCGCCGCGCGGAGCCTGCAATCGCCTTATCCGGGTGACGCGTTCATGGCGCTGGAGCTGAAGCCTGGCGCCTTGCGTGCCAAGGGAACTGTCCGCTACGCCGAGGCATTCGGCGCTCTGCCGGTCGAGGAAGATCCATGAACTACGATTCAATCCCGAGCCTGCCGCGGTTGTTCTTCGACCAGGCGCAAGAGTTCGGCGGAAAACCGTTTCTGTGGCGCAAGGAGGACGGGACGTTCCGGCCGATCCGCTGGGCGCGGGTCGCGGCCGATGTGCGGGCGCTGGCGCGCGGCCTGATCGCGCTCGGCGTGAAGCCAGGCGATCGCGTGGCGCTCATCGCGGAAAACCGTCCGGAGTGGCTGATCTCCGATCTCGCGATCATGTCGGTCGGCGCCATCACTGTCCCGGCCTTCTCCACCAACACCGTCGATGACAATAGGCACGTTCTGACACACAGCGGAGCGCGCGGGGTCATCATCTCCGGTCCCTCGATCGCGAAGCGCGCCTTGCCGGCGGCCATCCTGGCGCCGGAGCTGAACTTCCTCATCGCGATGGAGAAGCTGGACCGGGTGCACCAGCTTCCGCTGCGTTCCCTGAGCTGGGCCGAGGCGATGAGCCTGGGCGACGCCAAGCTCGACTCCGATATCGAGGAGCGCATTGGTGCGCTGGCCCGCGATGAGACCTGCTGCATCATCTACACGTCCGGCACCGGCGGCGTGCCTAAGGGCGTGATGCTGACCCACGGATCCATCCTGTGCAACATCACGGGCGCCTACAGGCTGCTGCAGGAAGTGGGCATGGGCAACGATGTGTTCCTGTCCTTCCTGCCCCTGTCGCACTCCTACGAACACACTGCGGGCCAGTTCCTGCCGATCTCCATCGGCGCGCAGATCTATTACGCCGAGAGCATCGACAAGCTGACGGAGAACATGGCGGAAGCCAGGCCGACCATCATGACGGCAGTGCCGCGGCTCTATGAAGTGATTCACCAGCGCATCCAGCGCGGCCTTGTCAAGGCCACGCCGTTCCAGCGCAAGATGTTTGATCTCGCCTATACGCTCGGCCGCAAGAACTACGAACATCCCGGCAGCCTGACCTTCAAGCAACGTCTCCAGAATCTCGTCTGCGAGCTGCTGGTGCGTCGCAAGGTGCGCAAGCGCTTCGGCGGCCGGCTCAAGGCCTTCGTCTCCGGCGGCGCGGCGCTGAACTACGAGATCGGCGTGTTTTTCCTGGCGCTCGGCGTTCCGCTGCTGCAGGGCTATGGGCAGACCGAGGCTTCGCCCGTCATCAGCGCCAACCGCCCGAAAAGGATCAAGATCGATACCGTCGGGCCGATCTGCGATGGGCTGCAGGCGCGCATCGCCGAGGATGGCGAGATCCTGGTCAAGGGCGAAGCCGTCATGAAAGGCTACTGGCGCGATCCGGAAGCGACCGAGCGCGCCATCGGTGACGGCTGGCTCTATACCGGCGATATCGGCGAGTTCGATGCCGACGGCTATCTCAAGATCACCGACCGCAAGAAGGACATCATCGTGCTGTCCGGCGGCGACAATGTGTCGCCCGCACGGATCGAGGGTTTCCTGGTGCTGCAGCCGGAGGTCGCCCAGGCCATGGTACATGGCGACCGCCACCCGCACCTCGTGGCGGTGATCGTCCCGGACCCGGAGTTCGCGAAGGACTGGGCGGCGCGCAACGGCGTTGAAAACGATCTCGCGACATTGGCCGGAAATTCGGCGTTCAACCGTGCGGTGGGCGCGGCCGTCGAACGCGTCAATGCCAGCCTCTCGCCGCTCGAACGTATCCGCCGCTTCGCG
>NZ_QORW01000049.1 GCF_003574735.1 Dongia deserti | reverse complement strand
TGCTTCCGGTCATGACGGCGAATCGCTCCCGCGATTACCCCATGTGTGAAGACCGCGCGCATTCAAGTGATTCGCACGGTATGATTTCTGCGCGAATTGCAGGAGATCGGATGAAGCGCTTCGTTGAAGGGGTCGATCGTGGGCAGAGCACGCTGTTTCCGGAGTGCTTAGAAGACTGGGTCGTCGAGGACAATCCCGTTCGCGTGATCGACGCCTTTGTCGACGCACTCGACCTGGGCGGTCTTGGGTTCAGCGGGGTCGATCCTGAGGCGACCGGTCGGCCTTCCTATCATCCGTCGGTGCTGCTGAAGCTCTACATCTACGGCTATCTCAATCGGATCCAGTCGAGCCGCCGGCTCGAGCGCGAGGCGGGCCGCAACGTCGAGGTGATGTGGCTCACTGGCCGCCTTGTTCCCGATCACAAGACCATTGCCGATTTCCGCAAGGATAATGGCCGCGCCATCCGCCAGGTCTGCACCCGGTTCGTCGCGCTTTGCCGCACGATGGGCTTGTTCACCGAAGCGAGCGTGGCGATCGACGGCAGCAAGTTCAAGGCGGTGAACAACCGCGACAGGAACTTCACGTGCGCCAAGATGCAGCGGCGCATGGAGCAGATCGAGGAGAGCGTCGCGCGCTATCTGCATCAGATGGACAGCGCCGACCGGCAGGAACCGTCGCTGGCGAACACGACAAAGACGACCCGGCTCAAAGAGAAGATCGCGAAGCTAAAGGAGGAGATGCAACGCCTGAAGAGCCTCGAAGCGCAGATGCGGGCAGCGCCGGACCAGCAGATCTCGCTCACCGATCCAGACTCCCGATCGATGGCGACCAGCGGCCGAGGCTCAGGAGTCGTCGGCTATAACGTGCAGGTCGCCGTTGACACCAAACATCATCTGATCGTGGTCCATGACGTGATCAACGTGGGCAACGACCGCGCGCAGCTCGCGCGCATGGCGAAGGAGACGAAAGCCACCCTGGGGGTGGACAACCTCGATGTCGTGGCCGATCGAGGCTACTTCGATAGCGAGGAGATTCTGGCGTGCGAGGAGGCGGGCATCACCGTCACGCTGCCCAAACCCATGACCTCGGGCGCCAAGGCCGAAGGCCGCTTTGGCAAGCAGGACTTTGTCTATGTCGCCGAGGACGATGTGTATCTCTGCCCGGCCGGCGAGCGGTTGACCTATCGGTTCACGAGCGAAGAAGCCGGAAAGCGGATGCGTCGCTATTGGACCACGGCTTGCCTGACCTGTCCGCTCAAGCCAAAGTGCACGACGGGGCGCGAGCGCCGGGTCCCACGGTGGGAGCATGAACATGTCCTCGAGACCGTCCAGCGCCGGCTCGATGAGCACCCGGAGAAGATGCGTCAGCGGCGCGAAACCGTCGAACATCCATTCGGCACGATCAAGGCCCGGATGGGAGCCACCCACTTCTTGATGAAGACCCTGCCGAAG
>NZ_QORW01000048.1 GCF_003574735.1 Dongia deserti | reverse complement strand
GGCTGTTGTCTAATCGCGCGGCAAAATGCAAGCCCGGTTTGGACGTCGAGGCGGTCGTTTGCCGGGAGCAGTGTTGTCTTCGCGGTCGACAATAGAGTCGCCGCATGATGGGGCTTCGCGGATGAACCTTCCAGAGTGTGAAGCGCACGCGACGGGCACAGCGGCCTGACGGTGCAACAGCCAGGGCGGAATGGTTCGTCCTACGTCCCGGCAGGGACGCCTCGGCGCGCCTCTGGGCAGGCGCGAGTAAGCTCCGGTATCAGGCCTTGACGCTGGTCGCCCGGTTGAACAGCTCGCCAGATCTCAGCATCGCATGCATGATGACGGCCAGCTTGCGCGCAACGGCGACGGCGGCACGCTTGAAGCCGATCTTCTCTCTCAGCTTCAGGCCCCATGTGCGCAGGTCACTTTCGGCATAGGCGCGGGTCAGGATGACGGTCGCCGCTTCATAGAGCAGTCCCCGCAGATGAGGGTCGCCGCGCCGGGAGATGTGGCCGTCATAGTCGACTTCACCGGATTGATAGCGGCGGGGCGTCAGTCCCAGCCACGCACCGACCGACCGCGACTTTTTGAAGTTCGCCGGATCCTCGATGGCAGTCGTGAACGAGGTTGCGGTGACCGCACCAACCCCGGGGATCGACATCAGCAGCTGACAGGTCTTGCTCTGCCGTGCGCTGGCGATGAGCTGTCGCCCAAGCTCAGCGGCGCGGGCACGCACGTTGCGCCAGGCTGCAAGGACCGGCAGGATGATACGGGCAAGCGCGTCCTGGCCGGCGAGCCGATGCCGGACCTCGGCTTCGAACTTGCCACCTTTGCTGCGCGGAATGACCAGCCCGAACGTCTTCATGAGTCCGCGGATCTGGTTGGAGAGCTCGGTCGTGATCCGGACCAGTCTGGTCCGCGCGGCCACCAGCGTGCGGATCAGCATGCTGTCATAGCCCTTCACGCGGACCTCGCGGTAGAAGCCCACCTCGGCCAGATGCGCCAAGCCATCGGCATCGTTGGCGTCGGTCTTGTTCGGTGCCATGTCGAGCGCGGCCTTGGCATGCCGGGCGTCGATGCAGATCGCTGGAAGCCTTCCTGAGCGCAAGGCATGATAGAACCACACCGACAAGGGACCGGTCTCGAACACCACCAGCCTGGCCGCTGGCGCCCGCTTGCGGAGAACTTCTGTGACCAAGCTCGGATCAGAGGGGCACTTGCCGCGCCAGATCCTGTTGCCGTCACGCCGTACAGAAATCGCCGTTTCTTTCAGAGACACGTCGAGACCAACATATTCGCCCATGGTTGTCCTCCGTTCGATACGGGGCCCGTTCAGTCGTGAGCCCGTGATTCCATCCTATCGGGGAACAATCACCTGCTCTTCAATCTTGTGATGCTTCCGGTCATGACGGCGAATCGCTCCCGCGATTACCCCATGTGTGAAGACCGCGCGCATTCAAGTGATTCGCACGGTATGATTTCTGCGCGAATTGCAGGAGATCGGATGAAGCG
>NZ_QORW01000047.1 GCF_003574735.1 Dongia deserti | reverse complement strand
CCGCGATCACCGAGCCGGCGGTGATGGCTCCGGGGAATCCTTCCGCCGCATAATCGCGCTCCAACACGATGTTGAAGTCCTCGGCGGTGCCGAGCGTGATGATGGCAAAGGCCGGATTGACGCTGACGTTGCCCGCGCGGTCGATCGCCTTGACCATGATGGTCCAGGTGCCGTCCAGCACTGGCAGGTCGATGAACGTGCCGGTGATCGGATCGTCGCTGAGATTCTGACCAGCCGCGAAATCGAAGCTGATGCCGGGCAGCCGCCGGGGAATGAAGCCGCGATGGTCGCGCGGTAGCGTAGGATAAGCCCAGCGCACGCGCCGGCGGCCGTCGCTGGTGGTCTCGACCGTGAGCGTGGTGATGTCCGGCGGCGGCGTCGATTGCCCGATGACCGTGTGGTTGGTGATCCGCGCCCAGTCCGACGCGTTGCCGTCGGCCGCCACGGCCTGCAGCTCCACGTCATACGCCACGTTGTCGTCGACCGGCTGCGCCCACACCTCGGTCGCGTCGCCGGGGAACGGCGGCATGTTCCGCCACGCGCCGGCCGGTGCGGCATCCGTGCGCCGGAACCGCACCTTGATCGCGGCCGCCGGCGGCAGCAGCGTCGCCTTGCGCCCGAGGATGATGTGAATGCGCGACTCAAGGCTGCCGTCCGGCTGCACCGCCAGCACGCTCTCGTCCGACTTCACGTCCTCGACGATCGGCTGTTCCGGCGCACGGAAGTTGAACTGCGACGGCAGCGTGATCTTGCTCTCGAACGGCGGGATCGGGTCCGCGTCCGCGTCCAGCACCGCCGGCGCGTAAGGCATCAGCTCCAGCCGCGCGGTGAAGTCCGGGCCGGCGGTCACCCGCTTCACCAGGCATTCCAGGGTCTCCTTGCCGACCTCGCCGAAGCCGAACAGGTTGCCGGCCTCGAGGCCGAGCTGCGCGGCTTCCTCGGCGCCGATCGGCGTCGTGAAGGTGGCCGCGCTGTTCTCGCCGACCGCGAGCACGACCGGCCGCGTCACCTTGCAGTTGAGCGCGGTGCGGATGGAGACGCCATAGCTCTTGCCCGGCTCCATCGGCAGGATCTCGTCGCTGGCGAAGCCCAGCACGTTGTTGCCGACGTCGAGCGTGAGGCTCTTGATGCGCCCGGCTTTGATGCCGACCAGGATCACGTCGTGCGTGACGAGCACCAGCGATCCGTGGCGCGCCACCAGGTGCTCGAAGTCCATGTTGCACCAGTAGCGCGTCGCCCGCAGCTTCGCGTCGGCCTGGCGGTAGCGCGCTTCCAGGAAGATCTGCGCGGGATCCGTGATCCCGATGAACTCCAGGTCGGCGAACTTGCTGGCGGTGTCCTCGGTCCAGCCGTCGAACGGCACGACGCGCTCGTCGAGCAGCCAGTCCTTCTCGCGGTTCTTGAAGGCGATCCGGAAGGCATGCGGCATGTCCGGGAACTCGCGCCGCCAGCGGAAGCCCCAGCTGTTGCGCGGCGTGATGTGCTGTTGAGGCACCGTCTGGATGCGGTCGCGCACCACGGAGTATTTGCCGTCGCGCATCGCGAAGTCGGCGCGGCCGCCGCCGGCGACCAGACGCAGGGCATCGAATACCGGTTGCCGGAAGTCGAGATAGGCGTTGAACTCCCGG
>NZ_QORW01000046.1 GCF_003574735.1 Dongia deserti | reverse complement strand
TGCTTCCGGTCATGACGGCGAATCGCTCCCGCGATTACCCCATGTGTGAAGACCGCGCGCATTCAAGTGATTCGCACGGTATGATTTCTGCGCGAATTGCAGGAGATCGGATGAAGCGGTTCGTTGAAGGGTGGATCGTGGGCAGAGGACACTGTTTCCGGACTGCCTGGAAGAGTGGGCAATCGGGGACAATTCCATTCGCGTGATCGACGTCTTTGTCGACGAACTCGATCTGGGGGATCTTAGGTTCGATCCTGAGGCGATCGGTCGGCCCTCCTGAACAATCGCGACAAGAACTTCACGCGTGGCAAAGTGCAGCGGCGACGGGCGCAGCTCGAAGAGAGCGTGGTGCGCTATCTGGATCAGCTCGGCACGGCCGACCGCCATGAGCCGACCGAGGCTCTCGCGACGAAGGCGGAGCATCTGAAGGAGAAGCTTAGCAAGCTCAGGGACTACGTTGGAAGGAGACGACCAAGCTCGCCGGCCCGTGGGCTCGTCAAGCTGGAAGAATTCGTACTTCAACGCCAGCTTCCCGGACCGGAGCGACAGTAACCGGATCCGCATGGCCGGCCGTCAACGTCCGAGGGCCACGTCAGACAAGGAAAGGGCTCTTTTTGACCGAAAGCGGCCATTCCGCAGGCTACAGGTTCGGATTGATGCCCGCTGGCCCACCATAGAAGCAGTAGGGGCACAGGCCCTTGCGGCGGCTTTCCAGCAGCCGCAGCGAGAACGGCAACCGATCGGCCTTCTCGATCTCGAACCGATACCGGGCCGGCGCATTGACGGAACGGCACGGCGCATCGGTGCGATGCCATTCCGAATGGCGGTTCACTGTCACCTCGCCGCGGTAGGTGCTGGCCTTGGGCTTGGGGGCGGCGGGCATCGCGGCTGCGGACATTCCCGCCGCCGACGCGCTGCAGATCGGCGCGGCCCTCGCGACCGACGTCCTCGGCGGCGGCCAGACCAGCGCACTAGACCAGTACCGGGCGGCGCAACAGCCCCCGACGCCGGCGGGCGCGGTGACGGCAACCCGATCCGCCACGGCCGAGAGCTACCAGCAGGACCAGGTGACCATTACCTGCCCGAGCGGCGTGTCGAGCACGATCCCGCTTTCCTACAAGACGCAAGCCTGCCGCGAGGCGATGATCACGTTCGCCAAGGTGTATTCCTGCAACATGATCGACGACATGAATGCGGCCGCCTCGGCGTGCCAAGGGGCCTGCGGCAATCCGCAGTGCCGCGAATGAGCCGTCACCGGCAGGTTCCTGCTGAGCTCGCGCACGCTGCTCCCATCGGGAGCGGCACCCGGCGGCAGTTGGGACCGGGAATCCACAGGTAACGGGGACGTCAACTATCGGGAGCGAACGTGACCTTCGCAGAACTGCCTGTGGCTTCTCAGTCTGACCCACAGCAGTCTAAAGCCGCAGATACGCTGGCGGCTTTGGGGAAAAGCGCGTATCATGAATCTGTCTGGCATGGCCAAGGAACCTGCACAAAACGCGCCGGCAACACTGGGCGACGTGCTGTATGCCAAGTCCAAACCGCTGGTGCTGGAGCACGACTGGGCGAAGCTCATCCAATCGATTGCCGCCGGTGATCAGCTCGCGCTGCATGCGATTTACGAGATGGCTCATCGCCCCGTATTCACTTTGATCTTGCGGCTCACGGCCAACCGGGAAACCGCTGAAGAGCTCACCATAGACGTCTTCCATGACGTCTGGCGGCGCGCGTCGGGTTACGATGCTGCGAACGGTACCGTGCTCGGTTGGATCATGAACCAGGCGCGCTCGCGGGCGATCGACCGCCTTCGGTTCGAGAGCCGAAAGAAGCGCAGCCACCAGGGCGATGAGCAGCCGCTGGTGGAGGTGGCTGCCGACCCGCGCGACGTGATAGAACTGCGCGAGCAGGGCAACTTATTGCGCGCAGCGTTGGCAGCACTTACACCGGACGAGCGCCAGGCAATGGAGATGACGTTCTTCGCCGGGCTCACGCATGCGGAAGCCGCGGCGCGGCTGAATCAACCGCTTGGTACGATCAAGACGCGCATCCGGTCGGGATTGCACAAGCTGCGGCACGCGCTCACCGTGAAAGCGGGGAAGCCATGAGTGCGACCTGGAGAAACGGCTGCGACCATAGCGAACTGACGTGCGCCTACGCGCTGCAGGGTCTCCCCGCGAGCGAGGTGGCCGCGGCTGAAACCCACATCGCCGCGTGCCCGGATTGCCAGCGTGAGCTGGAAATCCTGCGCCCGGTGGTCGAGCGGTTTGTCGGCTGGCCCACCGATGTGCTGCGGCCGACGACATCGCTGCAGGCGCGCCTTGCGCTTCGCATCGCCGAGGAGACGAGAAAACCGCCGGTCCTGCCGACGGCGCGGCAGTGGTCCGAGCCCGAGTGGGAACAGGTCGCGCC
>NZ_QORW01000045.1 GCF_003574735.1 Dongia deserti | reverse complement strand
TCCAGTGAATAGGGTCGTGACATCGATGCTGGCCTCCACCCCAGTCAGCATCTTGAATCACAAATCACCCCAGCTGGGAATCCCACCAGATTCACACTTCGGGAAACGTGCTCTAGTTCTCGCAGCCGGCGGGCGTGCTGCAGTCGAGCGGTATTGCGTCCGGCCGCTCGGCAATCAGCTGCTGCTTCGCCTGCTCTCTGCGCTCGGCATCGATCTTCGCCATGTGCGTCTGGAACGCCTTCAGCTGCTTACCGCTCAGCTTGTTGCTGGCGACCGTCTTGACCTTGGCCGGATTGGTCTGCGCGCCGGCGATCAGGATTTCGTAGTGCAGATGCGGCCCGGTTGACCGGCCGGTCGTGCCGACATAGCCGATCACATCGCCTTGCTTCACCTTATCTCCCTTGCCCAGGCCCTTGGCGAACTTGCTCATATGGGCATAGGCGGTTTGGTATTCACCGGCATGCCGGATGCGGATGTAGTTGCCGTAGGCGCCTTTCTTGCCGATCTCGACGATGGTGCCGGAGCCGGCGGCGTAAATGGGCGTGCCGGTCGGTGCGCCGAAATCGATGCCCTTATGCATCTTCGAATAGCCGAGCAGCGGGTGCATGCGCATGCCGAAGCCCGACGTGATGCGCGCGCCGTCGACCGGGGTGCGCAGCAGCGACTTGCGGATCGCCTCGCCGCTGGGCGTGAAATACTCGCCGTCGCCGTCGCGCTCGAAATAATAGACCGGGATGTTCTTGCCGGAGAGGGTCAGCGAGGCGAACAAGATCTTTCCCGATTTCACGAACTCGCCGTCCTCGTTGTCCATCCGCTCATAGAAGACTTCGAAGGAATCGCCGTCCTGGATGTCGCGCTGGAAGTCGACATCGAACGAGAAGGTCTTGATGAGGTCGGCGACCACCGGCATCGGAACGCCGGCTTCTCGCGCGGCATTGAACAGGCTGCTGTCGATGATGCCGGCGGCGCGGCGGTTGTGCTCGACGACGGGCTTATCGACGGCGGAGGCGATGAAGTCACCGGTGTCGTTGCGCGTCAGCTTGACGTCGGTGACGACGTTGGGCTCGAAGCTGAGGCCCACCAGCTGTGGATCGGCTTCGCGCTCGCGCGTGCCCGACGCGGTGGTGATGTTGAGCGTGATTTCCTGGCCTGCGCGCAGAGCGCGCGGCGAGAATACGTCGGCAATGGCGCCGACAGCGTTCTTCGCATCATCCTCGCTGACGCCGGCATTGATCAGCACGCCATAGAGCGTATCGCCCGGGCGCACATGGATGACCTTCTCGATCTCGCTGGCGACTTCCTCGGCGATCGACACTTCGCTGTCGTACCAGGATTCCTCCGGCAGCGGCGCACCGGCGGAAAGATCCGCGAGCAGCATGGAGTCGAATGGGCTGGTGTCGAAGGGAGCGGGTGCGGGATGGACGAAAATGTCTGGGGAAGCATCGGACGTCGCGACATCATCAATCGACTCGGCATCATCGACCGATTCAGTGCTCCAGGTCGGCAAGCCGATTTGTTCCGTGCCGGGGGTCTTGCGCGCCGTCGGCTTCAGTCGTGCCGCGACGGCGCTACGCGGTGACAGCAGGATTGCACGATCATCGGCGGCGGCAACGACCACCGTCTCGGCTGCGCTTTTGTTTTGCGCTGCCAGGTCCGCCATCAGGCGCTGTGCCCATGCCGGCGAGTTCCGCGCGGTCAGTTGCATAAGCTGGTCGGCGGCTTCAACCCCCTCAAATTGGCTTGCTACCGCGTCTTCGACGGCCGCCGGCCGATGTGACCAAGCCGCGCCGAGGCCGCCCAACACCACAAAACCCGCGGTTGTGTACAACAGGTAACGCTTAAGCGTGCCCCAGACTTGGCTACGCGCGAAAATCAACGGATGGTCCCCCAACGCGGTAATTTGGTCGGTTTTGTTAACGACCCGAGACAGTCCCGACGCGGTTGCGCTGCAATGGAACTGCCGCGAATCGCGACTGTTAAGGTTAACAAGATGCTTGCCATGACCAATTGTGTCAACCTAAAAAGCCCTATTAGATCATGAATTTAGCGGGCAATTGGAGGTCCGGACCAGGATCAAATCTGTGGTCAAATCTGTGGCGATGCCGCAATGGTGCGTTGCGATAAAGCCACAGTTGGAAACTATTGCGTTGGTCGGTTCCGCCTGCTGTGTTCCACGCCAGGGTGCACTAGGCCGAGTTAAATTCCGGTAAATGGCTGAAATGCAAAGTATTTTCGATTATTGTGCGGCAACCCGCAGCAACGCCGTTGGAATGGTGAAAGAAGGGCGTTGACAGGTTTCTAAACTGTCACGTATAAGCCCGCCTCCGTTGGCGAGAGAGCCGGCTGGTGATGCCGGAAGAGTTCCCTCGCCCTGCTGTTTGAAACTTGAATTTGACGAGAAGGGATTCGCGGGCGGCGGGCTTTTGGGTGGTATCCGGAGCTTTTGCTGTTTTCGTGGATCTTGGGTTTGGTTGTTGTTGGTTGCGGCGGTGTGGAGCGATCTGTGCTGTTGGG
>NZ_QORW01000044.1 GCF_003574735.1 Dongia deserti | reverse complement strand
AGCTGGAGCATTGCATCTGCGCCAGGCCGGCACTGGCGCCGAACCGCACGACACCTGAGATCTCCACTTGCGATCCAACGCCGGTCACGACCAGCGGTTGACCCGATGTTACAGTCGACAGCTCCACACCGCTCAACCGCAGCTTCGCGCCACTCTGGACGCTGATCGCATTCGAGCCCGTCGTGCTGATGACCACGTTCTGCGGCGACGCCGCGTTCCCTAGGACGATGAAGCGCGCCGCCTGCTCTTGGCCGACCAGCGGGCCGTTCGCGTTCAAACCGGCATTGTAGGTGCCGTCGGCGATCTGGCACGTGACCGTGAAGCCGTTGAGATCGAGCGTGTCGCGCACGATGTTCCAGCACTTCTGGATCGTAAAGAAGGCGCCGGCGGCCGTGTTCGTCAGCCCATCGTTGTTGTCGTTGCCGTCCGTCCGCACATAGTAGGTGCGGCTGGCCAGTAGCCGCTCCCGCAGCGGCCCCACGAACCGCGCGATCTCCTCCCAGTTCGTGCCGACGCGCTTCAGCATCAGGAACGCGCTGGTGCTCGCCAGCGTGAAGTTGGAGCCGCCCTGCAGCAGGATCTTGCCGGTGCCGCCGACATTGTGCCGCACGCGCACCAGGCGCGCGGCGTTGGCGATCCGGATGGTGAGCAGCTGCCCGTCCTGCAGATTCGTCTGCGCGATCGTGTCCAGATCGTCGGCGGCGGTCGCGGCTTCGGTGTCGATCGCGTGCAGGCCGGAGGTCGGCGTGACGACGCCGGCAGCGATGGTCAGCGTCGACTCCGCCGCGCCGCCCAGCCCCTGAGCCACGAAGTCGCGCAGATCCTCGAACGCCTGCTTGCCGACGCCCTGGTTGACCGCGTTCCGGAACGCGTTTGGTAGCGTGAGCGCGGTCAATTGTACTGCCCTCCGAGCGAAGTCGTGCCGGCGGCGTTGCCCGGCAGATAGCTGGCGCCAGCACCACCGGTGTAGATGAGCCCGTTGCGGTCGGACTCGTAACGCTTCCCGGTGGCCGAGCCGGAAAAGACGTTGGAGTGGCACATGATCGCGCCGATCCAGTCGCTGTTCGCAAACGCATCCGAGAATGCCGGTGTTCCGGTGAGGGTGATCGTGAGTCCGGAGACAAAGACCGTCGCGTTGTTCTGGGAATACCAGTGCCTCACGGCGCCGCCGGAGATCGTGTAATTGCCGGTGGCGGCTACGTGCCCGCCGATGAACGCATTGACGTGGTTTCCGGCGCAGGCCCCGAAGATCAGGTTGCTGAAGAGGACATGGGCGCCATACCCGGTGGCGCCTATGCAGTCGCCGGACGTCACCGTCCGAAGCTCCATGTCCTTGACGGTGAACCAGACGCCAGCTTCGTCCGCCAAGAAACAGGAAGCACCTGTCGTCGTGATCCTGACGTTCGCTGGCGCGCCGGCATTCCCCTGGAACACGACCGACTCAGGCCCCAACGCACCGAGCACCGGACCGCTGGCAACAAGGCCGTCGGTATAGGCCGTGCTGTCGGCGATCTGGACCGTGACCACGAAGCCGTTCAGGTCCAGTGTATCGCTGATGACGTTCCAGGCCTTCTGCTTGGTCGCGAAGGCGCCGCCTGCCGTGTTTGCGAGGCCGGTGTTGTTATTGTTGCCGTCGGCGCGGATGTAATACGTCCGGTTCGCGCTCAGCCGCTCGCGCCAGAGGAGCCGCGCCGCTTGGATGTCCATGTTCGCAGCGTCCGAGCGCACGCGCACGATCTCGCCTGGCTTCAGCACCAAGGTGGCCTTGCCGTCGATCGTGCCGGCGGCCGGAGCGATCGTGAGAAAAGCCGTCGAGGCGTTCTTGAAGACGCATTCCCAACCATCGCCGAGCGCTGCCGGCGTCGCGGTGAAGGTGAAGGTGCGGTCGGTGGCGCCGGTCAGCGTGATGACCTTGCCGCGGTCGGCGGCGGTGATGTTGCGGGCGGCCGCCGTCGAGACGGTGTCCGGCTCGACCTGCAGCCAGGCGCGCATGTCCTCGATCTTGTCGCCATAGATCCGGTCGACCTCGACCCAGGTCGTGCCCTCGCGCCGCAGCAGCAGGGCCTTCTTCGTGCTGTTGAGGCTGAAGTTCACGCCGTCGTGCAGCAGGATCGTGCCGAGACCGCCGGCATTGTGCTTCACGACCACCGTGCGCGCGCCATTGGCCGAGCGGATGACCAGGAAGCGGCCGTCCGGATGATTGTCTTGCGCAATCCGATCGAGGTCGTCCGTCGCCGTCGCGCCCTCGGTGTCGATCGAATGCTGCGCGCGCGTCGCCGTGACAACGCCGCCGGCGATGGTGAGCTGCGTCGATGCCTCGCCGCCCAGCAGCTCCGCGATGACGGCGCGCAACGCTTCGAAGTTGATCTTCTGCGCGGCCTGCGTTGCCGCCGTGGCGATCGCATTGGCAGCCGGCAGCGTCGTCATCGATCAATACCCCCGCACGATGAAGTCACCGAAGCCGCTGGTATATGCAGGTGGCGTTGCGCCATCGATCGCCTTCATCAGCGGGCCAAGCGTGCTGTTCTTGTCGAGCGTCTGGAATCCGACCGCGTTGCCACCATCGAACTGCACGGAGTAGTCCACCTTGACGATTTTGCGGAACGGCTTTGTGATGGGCAGCCGGATGCCGCCGATCGGCACCACCACGTCCTCGAAGCGCTCCTCGATGTCCTCGACGTCGAGCACCGCGATGAAGCCAGAGATCGCGCCCTGCTTGACACCCGAACTGGTGTTCACCCGGAACTCGTATTCCTGATGCAGCAGGTCAGCCAGCTCGCCCGGCCACGGCACGAAGTCGGGATCGGGGTCCCACATCGAGTCCGCGTCGCTCGACCACATCTGCGTGGTCTCGTCGACGTCCCACATCGGCGCTTGGCTGCCCGTCGGCCGGTAGCTCAATGTCCAGGCCGCCGCG
>NZ_QORW01000043.1 GCF_003574735.1 Dongia deserti | reverse complement strand
TCCCGCGTTTGACATACGGCTTCACCAGCTGCGGTGCGATCAGCTTCACTCGGTGACCCAAGCCCTCAATCACCCGCGCCCAGTGATGCGACCCACCGCACGCCTCCATCCCGATCTCAGTCGGCGCCTGCTGCGCCAGAAACGCCACCACATCCTTGCGGCGCACCTTCTTCCTCAAGGCTGTCTGCTCTGCCGCACCAACCCCATGCAGCTGAAAAACACTCTTGGACGTGTCAATGCCAATGCGGATAAGCTTATCCATGGACGGCTCCCTTCAATGAGATCTGCAACGACCTCATTCTGGCACATCGATGCCGCGCGGGGGCCGTCCACACCATCACGAGTTTGCTTGCAACTGCACTGAGTGGGCCAACGAAACTCGTGGATGGTCGGACCAAGTCCGGCCATGACGAATAGGGGAGCACAGCCGGTGACAACACCACTCATCGATCCCACGCTCCTGCTGCCGGCGCTCCTCGCCGCTGCGGCCTACACGCTGACGCCTGGCCCGGCGTTCCTTGCGCTGCTCGGCATCGGTGCGACGCAAGGGAGGCGTGCTGGCATCGGCTTCCTCGCCGGACATCTGGCAGGCGACGTGGTGTGGGCCTCCTTGGCGCTCATCGCCATTATCGGTGCGCAGTCGCTGGGCACGATGATGTTCGATCTGCTGGGGCTCGCCTGCGGGCTCTATCTTTGCTGGCTCGGCTGGAAGGCGGCGAGCGTTCGCCGCGATGCCGATCCGCAAACGACGGTCGGCGCCAAGCGGCCGTTGCTGCGTGGGCTCGCCTTCGGCCTCATGAATCCCAAGGGCTATCCCGTGGCGGTCGCGACCTTCACCTCGCTGCTGGCCAGCCGGTCGCAGGACCTGAGCTGGGAGCGCATGCCGCTTCTCTTGCTCGCGGCATTCGCCGGTTTCATCCTGGCAGATGGCCTGCTGGCCTACGTGGTCGGTGCGGGGCTGGTACGCCGATTCTATCGCCGGCACCAGCTGTGGGTGACGCGCGCGTCCGGCGTGCTTTTCATCGGTTTCGGATTGAACGCGCTTTGGCATTCGACCTATAGTCTCTGGACGTCCTGGCGCCGCGCGGCCTGAACGCGCAAGCAGCCCACGTTATCCACGTAATCCACAGCCGTTCGGCGCTTGTTCCGGCTGGCGCAGGCGGACTAGAGTCGCCGCCGTTCCGATTCGGGGAATGCTTACATAATCGCGGAGTGGATTTATGGCGGATGCTGGTGGCATTGCGGCGGACCGACTAAAGTCCTTCATCGAGCGCATCGAGCGCCTCGAGGAGGAGAAGGCGGCGATCGCCGGGGATATCCGCGAGGTCTATTCCGAAGCCAAGTCGACCGGGTTCGAGACTAAAATCATGCGCCAGCTCGTGCGCCTGCGGAAGATGGAAGCGCACGACCGCGAGGAGCAGGAGCAACTCCTGGACCTCTACAAGCGCGCCGTCGGGATGGTGGGATAAGCACGGCGGGCTGCCCTCGGGGGACTGACACGCAGCCGCATGCTGCTATGATGCCGCCATGGGCGACCTTGGCGGCATCAAGCTCATCCAGGCCTCGGAGCTGAGCTCCGAGATCGTGCGCGCTGCAGTCGATTACTGGCAAAGCAAGCGCACCGACAACGCGCCACCCGACCGGGATTCCTTCGATCCGCTCGAAGTGCCACGCCTGCTGCCCTATCTCATGTGGAAGGACGTGCGGCGCGATCCGTGGGATTTCCGCTACCGTGTGGTCGGCACCACCGTGCGCGAGCATTCGCGCCACAATTGGACGGGGAAGTGGATGTCCGAGGTAGAAGGCCAGGGCGAAGGATCGCGTGTCTTCAGCGTGATGCGCTGGGTCAGCGAACAGGGCAAGGTCGCGATCTTCCGGCCGCCCTATGTCGGTCCACACAAGGAGTTCAAATATTGCGAGGCGGCGGTCATGCCATGGCGCGGCAGCGCGAGCCTAGTTGACCGCGTGCTGGTCGCCGTGGACTTTCTGACGGATTGACGCGATTTCGCTCGCGAGCGCTCAGTTGCCTGAGCAGCCAAGGGCCAGCCTGCCGATCGGCCCGCGGCAGACGTCCGAGATCCAGTCCAGCCGCCGTTGCAGGAGATAACCCTCTCTCTTTTCGCGGATGTCGGCCAGAGCCGCGAACGCCGCGACGGCGTGATAGAGGGCGACACGCTGCCACGACGCATCCTGATCGGATTCAATCGCATATGTCGCGAGCGCGCGGCGGGCAAATTCGTCGCTGAAGGAATGGAAATACATGAAATCGATATGGCGGTCCGTCAGGGCGGCATCGTCGAAATCGAACAGCCCGTTGAGCGCACCGGTCTCGGGATCGATCGCCATGTTGCCGCCCCACACATCGCCATGCGTCACGACAATGTCCATGCTTGGCGGCGCGCTCTCGCAGTAGAGCACGAGCAAACTGTTGAATGCCATCTCGACAAGCGGATCGGTGAGCTTGCCTGCGAGGCGGGCGCGAAGCGTTTCGCCGTCGGGCAGCGGCCGAAAATGGACCAGCCCGATGGCTTTCGCCTCTTGTTTGGTGAAGGCGCGGTGCAGTTGCGCCAACGCGCGGCCCAGGTCGTCAGCCAACCTCATAGACTGGGGCGAGCTCGCAAAGACGCGCTCGCGGCCATCGCCACCAATCTGTATTCCGGAGACGATGGCGCGTACCTGCAGAGCAGGGCCAGCATAGAGAATTCGCGGCAGACCAAACGAGACGCGAGATGCCAAGAGGCGCAGGAGCCTCGCCTCTCGCACCAGCCGTTCCATGGCGGAGGCACAATCTGGAATGAAGGCTACGGCATCGCCCTGGAAGCCGGGCGACCCAGCGTCCGTGTCGCCGTTCCAGCCTGACATCGCTCGGCGGAGCTGTCAGGCCGGCGAGATCCCGCAGGGCAGCCGAAACCGTCTCAGGCGTAATGGGACCAAGCAGATCCAGCTGACTAGAGCGTGATTCCTTCATTCTGAAGCGTATCCTGAGTTTCTGAAGTAGTTAGCGCATTCCTGTGGTGTGAAGACGTCGATGAGCTGACCGATGCCGCGCCAGGTGGTTTCGATGGT
>NZ_QORW01000042.1 GCF_003574735.1 Dongia deserti | reverse complement strand
ATCTCCGGCCAATAGATCCGGCTGCCGTCCACCGGGTTGCGATTCGCGCTGCCCATCAGGATGTCGGTATAGGCGGCCGCCACGTTGCTTGTCGGCTGGTCGATCCATTCGCCGGTGGCCACGTCGTAATCGGCGAGGATCGCTTCCGCGATGCAGTTGAACTCGTCGACCACGCCGTTCAGCTGGTCGGTGGCGCGGATCTCCAGCGCAAAGAGGGCATGCCCGTTGGCGGTGACCGGCGCCTCGTCGGTGAAGGTGCGCAGCGCCGTCCAGTGCGATTCGTTGAACACGTTGTCGGTGGAGGCGTCGGCGGTCAGGCGCTTCACCTGCACGTCGTATTGCCCGCGATCGACCTTCCACGCGCGGTTCGCGCGCACCACGGCGGTCGAATTGTCGGTGACGATGAAGTCCGGCGGGTTCACCGTGCCCGCGCTCATCTGCACCTTCCTGCCCCCGCTTCCTCCGGCAATGAGCGTGGGCACGAAGTGGCCGGCGGCGACATAGTCGGCCGGCCGCTCGTCCGTCAGCTGGTAGGCCTTGCTGGTGTCCGACGATACGGTCACCTTGCAGATCGGCTTGTTGCGGTATGGGTTGGCTGGCTCGGCGCCGATGATCGAGCTGCCGCTCACGATCGCGATCTTGCCGGAGATGTGGTCCAGCGAGACGCGATAGACCGTGGTCTGGTGGCGCGGCTGGCCGCGGTCGTTGCGCGGCTGCAGGACCGCCGGCCGCTTCAACTCCTTGGTCTCGCGCACGCCGAACGCCACCGGCTTGGTGACTGATTGCCAGGGACCGGCGCCGCCGCCGGTGTCCGTGGTGCGGTACTCGATGTCGAACTCCACCGTCTGCGGCTGCTTGTCGCCGGAGGAGTCGAACGCGGCCAGGCCGCGGAAGAAGCTGAAGTCGATCGAGATCTCGTCGGCGTCCGGCTCGGTCGTGCGCTGCTGCCATTCATTGAACTTGAGGAGGATGTTCAAGCCCTCCTCGTTGGGAATGCGCGTGTAGAGCGTCAGCGGCTCGTCGTCGGGGAAGCCCTGGCGGTATTCGTATTTGACGTCCTGGAAGTCGTCGATCGCCGTCTTGCCGATGCGGAAGTCCGAGAGCTTCAGAGGCCCATAGCCCAGGTCGAACAGGATGCGCAGGTAGGTGTCCTTGCCGCGGATCTCCGTGAAGGGCTTGGCGCCGTAATAGGGCGTGATGCGCATCTTGCCGTAGAGGCGCGGCACCACGCCGTAGGGATTGGCACGGTTCTTGATGCCCTGGATCGCCAGCGTCGGCGAATCCCGCCCCGACGTGCCGTTGAGATCCGCGAGCTTGGGCGTCGGCGCCGGGATGAACGCGTTCACCAGCAGGTTGCCGATTCCGAAGATGGCCGCACCGACCACTTGGCCGAGGGAGATGCCACCGAACAACGTGATGGCGTTGAGTCCGGCGAGCGCTGGAATCGCTACCGAGGCAGCCAACACCACCAGCTGCAGGATGAAACGCAGTGGATTCTTCTTGCCGCCGCCGAGTTGCGGCACTGTGGCGATATTGACGAGGTGCCCCGGCTTGGGTCGCACGCGATGCAGGATCTCGCGCGGCACCAAGTCGCCGGCGATCGACACGTGTGCGCAGCGGCGCAGCACCGCGTTCGGCTGGATGTCGTCCAGGATCTCGGCGAGCGTGGTGCCGGCTGGATAGCGCCGTGTGGTCAGATCACTTTTGAACGGACGGAGCTGCGCGACGACCTGGATACTGCCGTCGCCGGGTTCAATGACCTCGCCGTCTAGGTGCAGCCGCCCCGGTAGTAGATCGTGAAGGTGTCCGCCATCAGATCCTGCGTCTGCACCACCTTGCGTGATGTGATCGTGTAGCCGTTCGGGCAAAGCTGGCTGCTGGCGAGATACCGGTTCAGCCACTCCATCCTTTGTGCCTCGGCGCTTGGATCGTCCACCGGCCGCACGATGTTGTCGGCCTTTGCCTCGTAGCGGAACTCGCTGTCGCTCAGAGGTTCGAACTCCGTCAGGTAGTGTTGATTGGCACTCGTGCACCCCGCGACCGTCAGCGCGATCGGCACCAGAATCGACCAGCGCATCATGCCCTCCCGTGATGTCGTCGATCGGGCTCAAGGATGCACCAACCTTGGGTGGCGGTAAATCCCCACGATCCGCCGGCGCCACTGGCCGTCGATGTAGGACTCGCAGACGCTGTCTGTTCCCTCCTCGATGTGCAGCATGTGCCCACCGCCGGCGACCAGCGCGATGTGGCTCTCCGCACCATGCTGGCGGATCAGCAGCAGATCACCGGGGCGCTCGTCGCCGATCGGGCAGAGCCAGTAATCGTCGGTCAGGGCGGTCGGACGGACCGCTTGGTTGCGGTAGTAGGGCGCCTCTGCGATGACGGGCCAGGTGCCCTTTCCAGCCGCGATCAGCGCCGCGATGTTGGAGACGTCGCGCCGGCCGCAGCCCACATAGCCAGTATCGTGGAGCGGCGTGTCGCAGCCGAACACCTCCAGCAGAGGCAGGCGCACCAGGCCCCAGCAATCGACGCCAGCGCGATCGCGCCCCAGTTCCTTCCACGGCAAGCCGATGTAGGCACGTGCCCACGCCTGCGGCTGATCCGGCGGGGTTCCGCCCGCGCTCCCAGTCCGAGCGACGTGAGGGTTGGCGTCGCGGCTCACGTCGCGAGCATTTGAGAGGGCGGCAGCGAGCGAGCGGGCCATCTAAACGAGTCCTGGGTGACTAGCCGGCGTGAAGCTGTCGGCCGGAAATGGCTCGCTCAGCAGATCCTCGAACGCCAGCTCGCCCTCGAGCGTGGTGATGTCGCCCTCGGCGTTGCGAAGCGTGAATGCGTAGGGACCGGACTCGACGACGTCGGGCGTGGCAGCCAGCACGACCTCCAGTGTCACCTTTGGTGGCTGATCCGCCGGGATCGACTGCACGACCGCGACCAGCGTCTGGTCGATCACGTCCATGGTGAGGCGCACGCGCGCCTGCGTCTCGGGATCCTGGTCGGGCAGCGTGATCAGGAACGGCACGCCGCCGATGAACACGTTGCCCCGGCTGGTGATGTCGACTGTGTCGGAGCACACGCGCGCCGGTGGATTCAAGCTCGCATGCTCGATGGTCAGCAGCGCGACGACGATTTCATCCGTCTCTTGGCGGAAGGCGGCTTTGACGAATCGATGCGACGGCTGCTGGCTGTCTGGATTGAGGAGGAGAAGAAGGCTCACGCGCCGTCACTTCCAGACGAGGTTGATCACCAGCTCATTGGCAGCCACTGCGCCGGTGTCCGCGTCGGCGACGCCGGTCGTCGTTGCGAGCGCGATGCCGGTGCCGAACGCCATGCAGAACGGGCTCTGGTAAACGGCCTGGCCGCCCGTCGTGCCACCAGGGACGAGGATCGTCATCACAGGCACATCGGTGCCGACCGTCGGCGCGGCAGCCAGGTTGTAGAGCTTCACGAAGCGCGCGGCCGCGTTCGTGTTGCTGATGCTCCACCCGCACACTTGGCCAGCGCTCGCCTTCACCGACGTTGCGTTGGTAGTAGCGGCGGAGATCAGCTTCGTGACGGAAAGCCCCCCAGTCGCCGATGGCGTCGGTGCCGTGCGCAGCGCGCCATCGCTGGTGACGATCGCCGGCGTCGTCTGGTCTGCCGTGCCGTCGACCAGCTTGAACTTCTGGTAATGCACGTTGGAGACGTCGTCGGTCGCCACCGAAGCGCCCGAGCCCGGCGTGATCGAGGTGTTATCGGCGCCGAAGGCGAAGCTGGTCAGCAGCGCCAGCACCAGGCCGACGGCGGCGATGTCCGGCCAGAAACGGCGGCCGATCTCTTTCAACTTCATGGCAAGATCTCCAGGTTCATGCTGACTTCCCAAAGCTGTGCGCCGGGCAGCGGCCGGTCGCGCGGCGGCTCGTCGCCGATGAAGCGGAACGTCACGGTCGCCTGCGTCGGCGGATACACCCAGTCGAACGGAAGCGATCCCATGGCCAGCGTGTCGCGCCAGAACGCGTACAGCGTGGCCAGCTGCGTGCGGTCGACCTCGGTCAACGCCTTGAACGGCCGCGGCACTGCGGTGAAGCGCCGGCGCTGCTTGGCCGGCCCAGTGTCAGTCTGCGAGCGGATGGTGCCCACACCCCAATTGTGCTCGTAGCCATCGACCAGGACGTCCTGCGGCAGCGATGCTGGCCAAAGCGGGTTCGCCATCAGCGGCTCCTCCGGCTTAGTCCGTAGGTCGATTCCAGCGTCTGTGCGATGCTCTTCCGGCCGGCGATCTGGTCGTTCACCAGGCTGACGACCATGTCGACGATGGTGCGCCCGTCACTGGTCTGCCGCTGCTGAGCTTGCGTCTGGGAGCCGGGCGGCGTCGTCACGTTGATGACGACGTCGCCGCCGCCGTTGCGGCCGCCTACGGCGATCACGCCGAGGCGCCCTTGAGAGTCCCGCTCCAGGGGCAGCACGCCTTCCGGCCCGGCTTCGCCGCGTAGGCCGATGCCGCCGTTCGCCATCGGGAAGATTTCCGGCCGGTGGACCACGTGCCCCTTGGCCATCGGCACGACCCGGCCGGAGACGAACGCGTTGCCTTTCGCGCTGGCGGAGTCGAAGATGCTGTCCGCGATGCCCTCGAACAGATCGTTGACTGGCCCGGCGAACAGCTGCTGC
>NZ_QORW01000041.1 GCF_003574735.1 Dongia deserti | reverse complement strand
AGCACATCACGCCGCGCAACAGCTGGGGCTTCCGCTGGCGGCGCGAGTTCCCGGACATGCCGCATGCCTTCCGGATCGCCTTCAAGAACCGCGAGAAGGACTGGCTGCTCGACGAGCGAGTCGTGCCGTTCGACGGCTGGACCGAGGACACCGCCAACAAGTTCGCCGACCTGGAGTTCATCGGGATCACGGATCCCGCTCAGATCTTCCTGGAAGCGCGCTACCGCCAGGCCGACGCGAAGCTGCGGGCGACGCGCTACTGGTGCAACATGGACTTCGAGCACCTGGTGGCGCGCCACGGATCGCTGGTGCTCGTCACGCACGACGTGATCCTGGTCGGCATCAAAGCCGGGCGCATCAAGAGCCTCACGCTCGACGTCGGCAACAACGTGCTGGGCTTCGCCAGCGACGAGATCCTGCCGATGGAGCCGGGCAAGAGCTATGGCGTCTCCATCCGCACCGCGCTTAACTGCAAGGTGACACGGCCGGTCGTGCTCGCGGTCGGCGAGAACAGCGCGGCCACCTTCACGACGCCGATCGGCGCCGAGGAAGCCGCGCAGCTCGGCCTCGAGGCCGGTAACCTGTTCGGCTTCGGGGAGGTCGGCAAGGAGACCCTGGAATGCCTGGTGAAGCGGGTGACAGCCGGCCCGGACTTCACCGCGCGGCTGGAGCTGATGCCTTACGCGCCGGCGGTGCTGGACGCGGACGCGGACCCGATCCCGCCGTTCGAGAGCAAGATCACGCTGACGTCGCAGTTCAACTTCCGTGCGCCGGAACAGCCGATCGTCGAGGACGTGAAGTCGGACGAGAGCGTGCTGGCGGTGCAGCCGGACGGCAGCCTTGAGTCGCGCATTCACATCATCCTCGGGCGCAAGGCGACGCTGCTGCCGCCGGCGGCCGCGATCAAGGTGCGGTTCCGGCGCACGGATGCCGCTCCGGCCGGCGCGTGGCGAAACATGCCGCCGTTCCCCGGTGACGCGACCGAGGTGTGGGCGCAGCCGGTCGACGACAACGTGACGTATGACGTGGAGCTGCAGGCCGTGGCGGCCGACGGCAACGCGTCGGACTGGGCGCGGATCACCAACCACACGGTCATCGGGCAATCGACGCCGCCGCCGGACATCACCACGCTCACGGTCGAGACCACCAGCGACGGCCGCCGGCGCGTGCGCTGGGCTTATCCTACGCTACCGCGCGACCATCGCGGCTTCATTCCCCGGCGGTTGCCCGGCATCAGCTTCGATTTCGCGGCTGGTCAGAATCTCAGCGACGATCCGATCACCGGCACGTTCATCGACCTGCCAGTGCTGGACGGCACCTGGACCATCATGGTCAAGGCGATCGACCGCGCGGGCAACGTCAGCGTTAATCCGGCCTTTGCCATCATCACGCTCGGCACCGCCGAGGACTTCAACATCGTGTTGGAGCGCGATTATGCGGCGGAAGGATTCCCCGGAGCCATCACCGCCGGCTCGGTGATCGCGGGCGCGCTGAAGGCGAATGAGAGCGCCGACTCATTCTGGACCGGCGATGCGAACCCGTTCTGGACCAACGACAACGCGCCGTTCTGGACCTCGACCTACGAGGCGATGACCTATGTCGCGACGCTGGTGCCCGCGACAGAGATCCTGCCGGTGCGCCTGCGGATCAAGACCACGGTCGATGCGGCGGCCTGGACATTGAGCTACCGGCCGACGGGCAGCCAGGCGCCGATGTGGGACGTCGATGAAACCACGCAGATGTGGTCGAACGATGCGAACCCGATGTGGGAACCGGACCCCGACTTCGTGCCCTGGCCAGGCGAGCTGGCCGACCTGCTGCATCAGGAATACGAGTTCCGGGTGAACACCAGTTCGGGTGTCAAGCAGGGCGTCATTTCCGGTTTCATCGCGGTGCTCGACGTCGAGGACATCGAGCAAAGATTCGAGGACGTGGCGGTGCCGATCGGCGGCATCAGGCTGCCCATCACAAAGCCTTTCCGGAAGATCGTCAAGGTGGACTACTCCGTGCAGTTCGATGGTGGCAACGCGGTCGGGTTCCAGACGCTCGACAAGAACAACACGCTCGGCCCGCTGATGAAGGCGATCGATGGCGCGACGCCACCTGCATATACCAGCGGCTTCGGTGACTTCATCGTGCGGGGGTATTGATCGATGACGACGCTGCCGGCTGCCAATGCGATCGCCACGGCGGCAACGCAGGCCGCGCAGAAGATCAATTTCGAAGCGTTGCGCGCCGTCATCGCGGAGCTGCTGGGCGGCGAGGCATCGACGCAGCTCACCATCGCGGGCGGCGTTGTCACGGCGACGCGCGCGCAGCATTCGATCGACACCGAGGGCGCGACGGCGACCGATGACCTCGATCGGATCGCGCAGGACAACCATCCCGACGGCCGATTTCTGGTGATCCGCTCGGCCAATGCCGCGCGCACGGTGGTCGTGAAGCACAATGCCGGCGGTCTCGGCACGATCCTGCTGCACGACGGCGTGAACTTCAGCCTCAACAGCACCAAGAAGGCGCTGCTGCTGCGGCGCGAGGGCACGACCTGGGTCGAGGTCGACCGCGTCTATGGCGACAAGATCGAGGAGATGCGCGCCTGGCTGAAGGTCGAGCCGGACACCGTCTCGACCGCGGTCGACCGCAACATCACCGCCCCCGATCGCGGCAAGGTCATCACGCTGACCGGCGCCACCGACCGCACCTTCACTTTTACCGCGACGTGGGCGGCTCTGGGCGACGGCTGGAACTGCTATTTCAAGAACGCCTCAACCGCCTTTCTAACGATTGTTCCGGCCAGCGGCACGATTGCAGGCAAGGCGACGCTGGTGCTGAAGCCGGGCGAACTGGTCGAGGTGCGCAGCGACGGCGCGAACGGCGACCTGCTCGGCGGCATCCTGATCTGGCGCGAGCGGCTGACTGCGAACCGGACCTATTTCGTCAATCCCGCCGGCAATGACAATAATAACGGCCTTACCGTGGGGGCGCCGTTCCTGACGCTGCAGAAGGCGTGGGACGTCATCCATGACACGCTGGATCTCAATGGGTTCATCGTCACGGTGCAGCTGGCGGATGGGACATATAACACAGGCGTGCTCTGCGAGGGCCTGTGCGTCGGCCAGGACAGCTACGCCAACATTGTCTTCCAGGGCAACAATGCCAACCCGGCCGCAGTGGTTGTGAGCACGACGTCGGCGAGCTGCTTCACTGCCAGAACCGGCGGCCAGTTCACCGTCAAAGATCTGAAGGTCCAGACAACCACCGCAGGGAGTGGTGTTCGATCAATCTTCTACGGCTCGGTCGTAGTGTGCCGAAACCTCAACTATGGTGCATGCGTCGACTACCACAATTTCGCCGGATACCAGGGCTACCTCTCGCTCAACAACGGCGACAACTACACGATCTCGGGCGGTGCCTTCGCACACTACTACGCCTTCAACGCGGGGCTGCTCGATGCCGCCTTCAACGCCACCTGCACTTTGACAGGCAACCCGGCCTTCACCGACTTTGCGCGGGCGGAGAACGGCGGAGTCATCGATGCTCGCAATGCCACATTTTCAGGATCGGCGACGGGGCAGCGCTATGACATTTCCGCGAATAGCTTGATCGACACAAACAGCGGCGGTGCCAGCTATTTCCCCGGCAACAGCGCTGGCGCTGTGACGACGGGCGGTCAATATGTCTAGATCACTCCAGGCCGAACGGCTCTTCGTCGACGACCAGCATGGTGCCGCGGCCGGGCGACGGCCGATCGGCTTCGACCACCGGCGCGATGTAGGCGACCTCGCCGCTATGTCCGCACCGGATCGCCTCGGCGCGCAAGCCCGTGACGCGGCGGAGCTGCACGTCAAGGTCCGCCATTTCGGTGCCGGCGCAGTGAGCCCTGATGTCGTCCTTCGCCGCGTCCAAGTCGACGTGCAGGCGCGCCGGCTGCGGCGGTTCGGCATGGGGGAAGAGGACGACATAGCGGCGCAAGCAAGGCCTCCTGCAACGGTCGCGGGAATATACGCCGACTGCGCGGGAGTCACAACGTGACCGCGCTGACCCTCCCCAACGCGTTCCGGAACGCGGTCAACCAGGGCGTCGCCAAGCAGGCCTTCGAGGACCTGCGCGACTTCGTGGCTCAGGGGCTGGGCGGCGCGGCGGAGTCGACGCTGACCATCGCCACCGGCGTCGTCACGCCGACCTCCGGCCTGCACGCGATCGACACCGAAGCCGCGGCCGCCACCGACGATCTGGACACGATCGCGCAGACGAACCTGCAGGACGGGCAGCTGCTCACCATCCGGATCGCCAACGCCGCGCGCTTGGTGCGCGTGCGGCACAATATCGGCGGCACGGGCAAGATCCTGCTGCAGGGCGGCTCGAACTTCACGCTGGCGAACACCTCCGCTTTCCTGATGCTGAAGCGCGTCGGCACCAGCTGGGAGGAGATCGCGCGGTTCGTGGGGCCGCTGCGGGAGCGGCTACTGGCCAGCCGCACCTACTATGTGCGGACGGACGGCAACGACAACAACGATGGGCTGACGAACACGGCCGCCGGCGCCTTCTTGACGATCCAGAAGTGCTGGAACATCGTGCGCGACACGCTCGATCTCAACGGCTTCACGGTCACGTGCCAGATCGCCGACGGCACCTACAATGCCGGTTTGAACGCGAACGGTCCGCTGGTCGGCCAAGAGCAGGCGGCGCGCTTCATCGTCCTAGGGAACGCGGCGTCCCCGCAGAACGTGGTCATCAGCACGACGGGCTCGAATGCGATCAGCGTCCAGAGTGGCGCGAAGCTGCGGTTGAGCGGTGTGGAGCTA
>NZ_QORW01000040.1 GCF_003574735.1 Dongia deserti | reverse complement strand
AGGGCTGGAAGAACGTCGGCGCGGTATCCACCGAGGCGCTGGCCGACATCCTGTTCGAGGCGGAGAGCGTCAGCGACGTGCTCGACGGCCTGTGGAAGCAGATCCTGCAGATCGCCTCACAGCAGCTGTTCGCCGGGCCAGTCAACGATCTGTTCGAGGGCATCGCGGACGGCATCTTCGATTCCGCCAGTGCCAAGGGCAACGCGTTCCTCGGTGGCCGTGTCGTGCCGATGGCCAAGGGCCACGTGGTCCACCGGCCGGAGATCTTCCCGATGGCAAACGGTGGCATCGGCCTGCGCGGCGAAGCCGGGCCGGAAGGCGTGCTGCCCCTGGAGCGGGACTCTCAAGGGCGCCTCGGCGTGATCGCCGTTGGCGGCCGCAATGGCAGCGGCGACGTCATCATCAACGTGACGACGCCACCTGGCTCACAGACGCAAGCCCAGCAGCGGCAGACCAGTGACGGCCGCACCATCGTCGACATGGTCGTCAGCTTGGTGAACGACCAGATCGCCGGCCGGAAGAGCATCGCACAGACGCTGGAATCGACCTACGGCCTGAGCCGGAGGAGCCGCTGATGGCGAACCCGCTTTGGCCAGCATCGCTGCCGCAGGACGTCCTGGTCGATGGCTACGAGCACAATTGGGGTGTGGGCACCATCCGCTCGCAGACTGACACTGGGCCGGCCAAGCAGCGCCGGCGCTTCACCGCAGTGCCGCGGCCGTTCAAGGCGCTGACCGAGGTCGACCGCACGCAGCTGGCCACGCTGTACGCGTTCTGGCGCGACACGCTGGCCATGGGATCGCTTCCGTTCGACTGGGTGTATCCGCCGACACAGGCGACGGTGACGTTCCGCTTCATCAGCGATGAGCCGCCGCGCGATCGGCCGTTGCCGGGCGCGCAGCTCTTCGAAGTCAGTATGAACCTGGAGATCATGCCATGAATCAGAAGTCAGAGGTCAGAGGAGCTGGGGGGTTCAAGCGCCTGGCGCTCGGCCTAGTTGCCGTCGTCCTCGGATTTGGCGTGGCGATCGCCTTCGCTGCCGACAACACTTCGATCACGCCGGGCTCGGGCGCGTCGGTCGCGACCGACGACGTCTCCAACGTGCATTACCAGAAATTCAAGCTGGTCGACGGCACCGCCGATTCGACCACGCCGGCGATCGTCACGGGCGACGGCGCGCTGCGCACGGCGCCGACGCCGGCCGCCGCCGGTGGCCTCTCCGTCACGAAGCTGATCTCGGCCGCCAGCACCAACGCGACCAGCGTCAAGGCGAGCGCCGGTCAGGTCTATGGCTGGAGCATCAGCAACACGAACGCGGCCGCGCGATTCGTGAAGCTGTACAACAAGGCCAGCGCGCCCACGGTCGGCACCGACGTGCCGGTGATGACCATCCTCGTTCCGCCGAACGCCCAGGTGGTTTTCGATTCCGCGCATGGCGTTTCATTCGGCACCGGGATCGCGCTCGCGACCACCACCGGCGTCGGGGACGCCGACATGGGCGCGGTGGCGGCGAGCGAAATCGTCGTGAACCTATTCTGGAAGTGATCATGGCGATCAGGCTGCGGACGGTGAACGGGGTGAGGATCGCGCTCTGCGCGGCCGAGACGGACCCCATGCCGGGCGACGTCTATCTGGACGATGGCGACCACTACGCGCTGGCCGCGAAGTTCTCCCGTGATTGGGCCGGCCAAGTCGCCGGCTGGGAATACCCCGTCGAATGGGCCGCTATGGACACGCAGAAGGTCAGGGATGCAGCCACCGAGCTTGAAGCGTGGCTGTCCAGCGTTGTCGGCCGCGAGTGTGTAGGAGTAACAGCGTGAGTCTTCTTCTCCTCCTCAACCCCGACAGCCAGCAGCCGTCCCACCGGTTCGTCAAAGCCGCATTCAAGCAGGAGACGGACGAGGTCGTCGTCGCGCTCCTGACCATCGAGCATCCGGACCTGGTTCCACCGGCGCGTGTGTGCAGCGACGCCGTGGACATCACGAGTCGGGGGAACGTCTTCACCGGCGGCGTGCCGTTCCTGATCACGCTGCCCGACCAGGACCCCGAGACGCAGGCGCGCGTGCGCCTCACCATGGACGTGATCGATCAGACACTGGTCGCGGTCGTGCAATCGATCCCGGCGGATTCGCCGCCGACGGTGACCCTGGAAGTGGTGCTTGCCGCCACGCCCGACGTCGTCGAGTCAGGTCCCTACGCGTTCACGCTGCGCAACGCCGAGGGCGACATCACCACGATCGAAGGCGAGCTAGCCTTCGAGGATCTGCTGAGCGAGCCGTTCCCGGCCGACAGCTTCACGCCGGCCAGTCATCCGGGGTTGTTCTGATGGCGGACAATCTCATCCGGAGGGGCGTCGTGACGGCCACGCTGGTGTCGGCCGGGATCGCGCGGCCTCGCATCGTCGCTGCTGGCGGCACGCCGCCGAATGCGCCAGAGCCGTGGGTGCGCCCTTATGTCGGATTGCCGTGGAAGGAGCTGGGCCGCGATCGGCAAGGCGTCGATTGCTGGGGCCTTCATCGCCTGCCGCTGCTGGAGGTGTTCGGCTGCGACACGCCGCTTTACGAGACCGGCTATGTAGGGTGCAGCCGGCGCGACGTGCCGGAAATCGCGACACTGATCGCGGCGGGCAAGGCCGGGTGGCACATAGTGCGTGAGCCGGGCTATGAGGGCGGCCTCTGCCCGATCGGCGACGAACGACCGGGCGACTCCCTGCTGATCCGCCAACACGGCGAGCCCTCGCATATCGCCCTGGTGGCCGGCGGCGGGCACATGCTGCACATCGAGGAAGGCACCGACAGCGTCTGCGTGCCCTACACCGAGCGGGACTGGCGCAGGCGGATCGTGGGTATTTACCGCCACCCTGGGCTGGTGCAGTCTTGAGCCCGATCGACGACATCAAGGGATGGCATGATGCGCTGGTCGAGCCTGATGCTGGCGGTGACGACGCTGGCGATCACCGGGTGCGTGGCACCGCACCCGGTCTACACACCGGAGTTCGAACCGCTTCCGGGGAACCAGTTCCGCTACGAGGCGGGCGCAGACTGGCTGTTCCAAGAGCTCGACGATCCGGACGCCGAAGCAAGGCGACTGGCCAAGCTCCAAGAGTATCTGAACCAGAACCACTATTGCCTGAACGGCTACACGATCACGGAGCGCAAGCCCGTGGTGGTGGACGGGAGCATGCACCGGATCTTCTACAAGGGCGTCTGCAACCGCTAAACGCCGAAGTCATCGCGCCCGACGACCAAAGTGTCCAAGTCGTCGCGCAGCTCCGCCCGTTCACCAGCGATCTGACGGAACGGCTTTATCCAGCCGGCACCACGCTCGCCGAGATCCTGGACGACATCCAGCCGAACGCGGTGCTGCGCCGCTGCGCGCACGTGTCGATCGACGGCGACGTGGTGCCGCGCGAGATCCTGCACCGCGTGCGGCCGAAGCCGGGCCACCTGGTCAACATCACCACGGTCCCGCAGCTCGGCGGCGGGAAGAAGAATCCGCTGCGCTTCATCCTGCAGCTGGTGGTCTTGGCGGCGTCCATCCTGGTTCCCGCGCTGCTGCCGGCGAGCATTACCGGAGCGGTCATCTTCGGCGCTGGCGCCACCGCCTTCACGGTCGGGAGCGCGATCGGCGCCGCGATCTTCGGCATCGGTTCGCTGCTCGTGAATGCCTTCATCCCCGCGCCGACGCCGAAGCTGAAGGATCTCAGCGGCACGTCCGGCCGGGATTCGCCGACGCTGGCGATCCAGGGCATCAAGAACCGGGCCAATCCCTACGGCGTGGTGCCGCGCCTCTACGGCAAGATGCGCATCACGCCCTATTACGGCGCTAAGCCCTTCACGGAGATCCGCGGCAAGGACACTTACCTGCGCATCCTGTTCGACCTGGGCTATGGGCCTCTGAAGCTCTCGGACTTCCGCATCGGCAAGACGGCGATCGACGACTTCCAGGACGTCAAATACGAGTACCGCCAGGGCTTCCCCGACGACGAGCCGCTCACGCTCTACACGCGCATCCCCGAAGAGGAAGGACTCAACATCCTTCTGAAATTCAACGAGTGGCAGCAGCGCACGACCGAGCCGGACGCCGACGAGATCTCGATCGACTTCAGCTTCTTCCGCGGCCTGGCGGCGTTCGATTCCTCCGGCGACAAGCAGCCGCAGACGGTGGAGTTCGACATCGAGTACCGCACCACGGACACCGGCGGCGGCCCCGGCCCCTGGCAATCAGTCACCAAGCCGGTGGCGTTCGGCGTGCGCGAGACCAAGGAGTTGAAGCGGCCGAGCGTGCTGCAGCCCCGCAACGACCGCGCCCAGCCGCGCCACCAGACCACGGTCTATCGCGTCTCGCTGGACCACATCTCCGGCAAGATCGCGATCGTGAGCGGCAGCTCGATCATCGGCGCCGAGCCAGCCAACCCATACCGCAACAAGCCGATCTGCAAGGTGACCGTATCGTCGGACACCAGCAAGGCCTACCAGCTGGTGGATGAGCGCGATGCCGACTATGTCGCCGCCGGCCACTTCGTGCCCACGCTCATTGCCGGAGGAAGCGGGGGCAGGAAGGTGCAGATGAGCGCGGGCACGGTGAACCCGCCGGACTTCATCGTCACCGACAATTCGACCGCCGTGGTGCGCGCGAACCGCGCGTGGAAGGTCGATCGCGGGCAATACGATGTGCAGGTGAAGCGCCTGACCGCCGACGCCTCCACCGACAACGTGTTCAACGAATCGCACTGGACGGCGCTGCGCACCTTCACCGACGAGGCGCCGGTCACCGCCAAGGGGCATGCCCTCTTTGCGCTGGAGATCCGCGCCACCGACCAGCTGAACGGCGTGGTCGACGAGTTCAACTGCATCGCGGAAGCGATCCTCGCCGATTACGACGTGCCCACCGGCGAATGGATCGACCAGCCGACAAGCAACGTGGCGGCCGCCTATACCGACATCCTGATGGGCAGCGCGAATCGCAACCCGGTGGACGGCAGCCGGATCTATTGGCCGGAGATCGAAGCCTGGGCGGCGGAAGGACGGGAGTTCAACGCCTATCTCGACTTCCGGCAATCGGTATTCGATGCCCTGCGC
>NZ_QORW01000004.1 GCF_003574735.1 Dongia deserti | reverse complement strand
GGCCGTCGAGCACGTCGCTGACGCTCTCCGCCTCGAACAGGATGTCGGCCAGCGCCTCGGTGGATACCGCGCCGACGTTCTTCCAGCCCTCCGCCCACTTGTCCGTCGACTCGCTCGCTTCTTCGAGCGTCTTGTCGGCCAGCTCGACAGCGCGGTTGAAGGTCTCCTGGCTGATCGCGTCCTGCGCCAGCAGGTCCCGCAGATGCTCCAGCGTGTCGGCATAGACCTCGGTCGGCGTGCGCAGCGCTTCGGTGAGCTGCCGGCCTTCCTCCATGGTGGCATTGGCCGCTTCCTGCGCCGCGTCGGCGAGCTGCTGCGCGTCGGTCTTCTGCTGGATCGACGCGACCAGCTGCTGGATCGTCTGCCCGGCCGCCGAATTGATGTCGACGCCGGCCGCATGCAACGCGTTGTAGAGCTGCTGTTCTTCCGATGTGCGCGAGAGTTGCTCGTTCTCGAACTCAAGCGCCTCGACCAACTTGCGGATCTGCTTCTCCGCATCGGTCTCGCCGCGCGGTCCGCCGCCGACCGGCGGTGGTGGCGCCTTGCCCGGCTGGTCGACCTTCCGCAGCATCAGCTCGTCAGCAAGCTGCTGCAGCTCGAGGAGGCGCGCCTCAATCTCACCGAGCCGCCGCGTGTCGCGCTCGTCTCCGACGCCGAGGAAGTCGGAGATCCCGGCCAGCACGGAATCGTTCTGTCGCTGCTGGATGCGCCCTACGATCTCGTCGCGCTCATCCATCAGGGCGTTGATCTCGTTGGAGACGGCATCGAGGCCGCTGGCGTTGAGGCGGTTGATCCAGTCCGTCAACGCCTTGAGGCCGGCGATCGCAGCATCGAAGGCCGCGCTATCCGCCAAGCTCTTGAGGAAGTCGCCCCATGCGTCGTCCAGCTCGTTGAGCGCGCCGGTCAGGCCCGTCACCTGCTCGGCCGCGACGCCGCCGATCTGGCCAGCGACGGTGTCGAGGATGATCCCCATCGCCTCGCCCTGCTGGCCGGTCTCGACCAGGGACTTGATGAGATCCTGCTGGGCCTCGGTGAAGCTGATGCCCGACCGCCGGAGCGCGGTCAGCCCGGTCACGGGATCCTCCAACGCCTTGCCGAGCTGCAGCACCGCGCCCTGCAGGTCGCCGCCCATAAGCGCGGCAAGGTCGGTGGCCAGGCCTATCGCCTCGCGGAACGTGTCGCCTTGCACCTGGCGGAAGGTCAGCAGCACCGCTTCGGCCTGCTTGATCGCCGCGTCGTCGAACAAGGTCGTGCGTTCGAGCTGGTCGGCCAGGTCCGACAGCTCGTCGGCCGTGAAGCCCACGGTGCCGCCCGTCGCGCGCAGCACGGCATTGAGATTGGCGGTCGCCTTCTCAGCCTTGGTGATTTCGCTGACTGCGGCGCCGATGAACCGCTGTGCGGTGGCGAAGCTGGCATAGGCCGTGACGGTGCCGATGACGGCCGTCTTGAGCCGGCCGAGCGCGCCCGACCACGCGTCGGTTCCCTTGGTGGCCTGCTCGGCCGAGCGTTTGCCGGTATCGCCGAGCTTCTTCAGCTCGTCGCTGCTGACCTTGACGGCGCCGACGAAGCCGGTGCCGTCCGCCTTCAGCGTGATGCCAAGCGTCAAGTCAGCCATGGGTCACCGCCGTTTCTCGATCATCGCCTTGATCGCGGCGTGCTCCATCTCGCGCAGATCCTCGAACAGCGCCGGCGTCACGGTCAGCGCCATCATGCGGGCCGCGCTTTCGACGCCGAGATAATCCAGGCCGATCGCCACGCCGCCCATGCCGGCCGTGCGCCATTGCGTCGACGACGCCAGGAAGAGCCGCAGCGCATCCTGGTTCTCCTCCAGGATCGCGAAGCGTGCCCGCTCTGCGTTGCCCTTTGCGCGTCGCTCCCATTGTGCGATGACCTCCAGTGGTGCGCCCAGCTCCCGCAGCTCACGCGTTACTGAATCGTCGCCGGCGGTTGGATCGTCGCCGCTGGCCCAGTGGCGAGCGGCGTCCCGGAGTTTTTTCTTTTCGCTCCGGTCATGCACTGGACGAAGGCGCGCGCGATCCCGGCGCGCGCATACGGGATGCGCAGCATCGTGCCGAGCGCCTCCTTGCTGAACGGCAGCTCTTCCTTCTGGCCGGTGATCGTCTCGCGATTCACGCCGCTCCAGCCGACGATCACGTCCTCGAACTTGCCGAAGCCGGCGAGCTGGTCCGTCGGGATCAGCTTGAACGAAACCTCGAACTCCTCCGGCCGCGTCTCGCCGCCGTCGACCGGCACCTCGACGATGACCGGCCACTTCACGATGCGCTCGGTGTTGAGTGTGAACATGGATTGCCTTCTCCCTTGTGTAGTCAGAACTCCAAACGCGCGGCGCGATCGATGGGTTGGCGGGCGGCGTCGAGCGCGCCGCGCCCAGCGCGCTCCGGCGCGCTACTTCACAGTAATTTTCACCTCGTCGTTGCCCACGCTGGGATGGAACTCCAAGTCCATCGTCAGCGTCGTCATGCCCTGCGATTCGCCGTAGCGCGGATTGAGGAGCTGCACCTGCGGCGCATCGACCTGAATGATCTGGCCGGCGGCGACGCCGTGGATCAGCTGCAGCGCGCCGAGCGTCTCGCCGCTGATGGTGCTGAAGAAGTTCTTCTGCGCGATCGTCGGCGCCTCGATCACGACTTGCCCCGCCGGCGCGCGGTCGGTGATCTGCACGTCCTTCGTGTTCACCCAGTCGCGGAAGGCGACGACATTCGCCATGTCGATAGACAACGAGGAGAGCGCCGCCGCGAAGCCGTGCAGCGTGAAAGTCGGCGTGTTGACCTTGTTGACGACACGAGGCTCGATCCAGCCGGTGAAGTCCGGCGTCACGATCGCGGAATCATCCGGTTCAAGGGGCAAGCCCGTCATGGCGACGCGGAGTCGCGGCGGCAGGCCGGACGTAAACTCGAACACCGGAGATCCGCGATAGCCGTTCGCGCGGGTGCGCTGGCCGTCGACGTTCCAGAAGCTGGTCATGGAATCGAAGGCAGCCGACACCGGCGAATACTGCACGTCCACGCCGACATTGATCGTCTCGGAGAAGCCGCAGCAGCGCAGGTCAAGGCCCCACTTCGGCGCGGTGCCAGCAGCGCCGGCGCCGACCATTTCGATGAAGTAGCTCAGCGTCGACTTGGCGTTCGCCATCTTCGTCCTGGTCGTGCGCCCCATCCAGGGCTTGATCGCCCTGCGGCCGACGCCTTCGGCAGCATACGGAACGAAGTCGACTTCGTGCGCGAGCGCCGCGTCGGCGGCGGCTGGCACTGGATCTGTGCCGTAGGTGACCTCGCGCTTGCGCTGCAGGACCTTCTTTGCCCAATAGAACGGCATGGCTGGTTACTCCTTCGCTTCGGTCGCCGGCGCGCCTGGGACGGCCGGCTTCGTGGGCTCTTCGACGCGGCGTCGAACGCCGTTCTCGATGACGTAGCTGCCGCCCTCTGCCGGAGGCGGCAGGTCGGGCTTGGTGGTCTCGGCTGGCTTCTTCGCCATGGTCAGACTCCCACTCGGAAATGGCGCGTCGCGAGATTGAGGCGCGCGCCGTGACACAGCACGTCGGCGAACATCACCGGTCCGTGCTCGATGAGCTGCACGCCGATTGTGGGCGGCGGCACCTGCGTGCCTTTGATCAGTCCGCCAAGGGTCTCGTCGGCGCGGAACGCGTCCCGGATCGCTTCGATGAGGTTGTCGAAGGCGATCTCGCTTTCGGCGGAATCGTCGATCGCCATGAAACCGCGAATCTGCCAGCGGTGGTCGATGACGTAGCTGCCCAGCGTCGGGCTGACCTCGTTGGTGGCGGTCCGGCGGATGTGCCAGCCGCGAAGCTGGCCGCCAGTCACATACAGGGCCTTGAGATCCGCCACACGCGTTGCCAGGCGCTCGTACTTGTGCACCACGCCGATGCCTGGAATCGCTTCCAGCTTCGCTTTGATGGCGTCCCGGATCTGGGTGAGTGTCGCCATGCTACACGCCCGCCGAGCTGGGGTTGGCGGGGCGGCCAGCGAGGCGGGCCAGGCCGCGTTCCGCGGCCCGCGTCAATATGGCCTGCACGGTTGCCTCGCCATCGCTGAAGGCGCGCTGGAACATGAAATGGCCCTTGGTGCCTTCGCGCGCGATCTTGCGCGCGACCGCATAGCCGACTTCCTCGGCTTCCTCCGGTGGCAGGCCGAACTTCATCCGTGCCCAATCGGCCAGCGCCTGCACCGGCGGGAAATGTGGCTTGGAGCCTAGCTCGACGGGGATCGCATACCCGATCGACGTGCCGACCACGCCGATCGCGTCTTCCCCAATGCGGCGCGGCTCGCGCGCGCCGATCGAACCGCGCAGGACGTTCGTGGTGGTCGGCGTGTTGTCCTTGACGAGGCGCTCCAGGTAGAGCGAGGCCTCCAGCACGCCATTGACCAGCTCCTCGGCCATCAGATCCGGCGCGTAGCGCCAGGCGTCGGCCACCGCTGCCACCTTGCTCGCGTCGATTTCGATCCGGATGCCGGTCATCGCCGCAACCTGTGCGTCATGCGCGGCCCGCCCAGGGAGTCGCGCACATCGAGTGCGACCACGGTGCCGGCCGCCACCTCGCGCTTCGGATCGATGCCGAGCTGGTCGAAGTAGAACTTGCGCAGCCGGTTGGCGCGCGAAGCAAACTGGTCGCCGCGCGAGCGATGGTCGACGACGTCGGCCTGGATAGTGGAATCGCTGGCGCCCGAAAAGAACGCTGCCAGCTCGTCGAGCAGGATCGCCGCCGCATAGGACGCGATCGGTTCGCGATCGTCGACCGGGATCGTGTCTGTGACGGCGTCGACCTGGTGCCGGATGGTGTAAGTGGCGCGCACCGCCTGGCCGTTGCCGATCGCGCTGTCGAGCTGGATGACGGTGCTCGCCGGCTTCTGGTAGAGCCGGCGGAACTCCGGTGCAATGAAGGTTGGCGGGATGTTGCCGACCGGGTACTCCAGGCTCTTCAAGTCGGAGAAACCGTCCTGCCAGCCAACCGGCAGCGCCAGCTCGTTGGTGCCGGCGCCGGCCAGGTCCTCGACCTTGATGCGCGGCCGGTCCTTCCCGTAACGCCCGAACGCCAAGCCGAGCGCGCGGTCCCGATCGGCGACCGTGATCTTGGCCGTATCGTCGCGCACCAGGTTGTCGGTCAGCGTCTGATAGTCGGAAAGCACTTCTTGCCCTCTGATGGTTGGCGCCGGCCGGGAGAGAAGGCTGACCCCCGCGCCGGCGCCGTTTTCCCCCGCTGCAGAAGGGGATCTGCGTCTACTTCCGGAACAGCGTCACGAGCACGACGATGTCGTTCCAGGTCGGCGAGGTGCCGCCGATCGCCAGATTGACGGTGATCGCCGCCTCGTCGGCCAGGTCCTTGTCCGTGACTGTGGCCTCCGCGACCGCGCCGGCGGTGACCGCGACCGGCGCCGAGAGGATCGTGACGCCGCCCTCCAGCACGTCGACGGTCAAGGTCGGCGATGTGCCGCCGGACGCGCGCGCCGAGGCGCTGACGCCCAGCACGGCCGCCGGGAAAGGCAGCGTGAGCCGCGCGACGGCGGTGGTGTTCGCGGTGTACTGGCCGCTGATGTGCAGCGGGATGACGACGACCTGGCCGGCGCCCGGCGTCACGTTTGGTGTGGCCGCCTCCGCGAGCTGCGCGATCGGCGCGAGGACCGAGGCCGCGATCAAGGCGGCGGCGAGAAGATTGCGAATGAACTTCATGTGGACTCCTCTGCATCAGGCGCACCGACGGCGCGCCGCGAACTGGGGTTGGAGGGGCGGCCGGTTCGCGGCGCGCCCCTCTCGATTACGCCACCACGCTCTTGTCGAAGGCGCGGAAGTCGACCGGCGCGCCGCCATAGATGTGGCGGATCTTGTAGGTCGTCTTGTCGTTGGTGAACATCGAGCCGACGGTGGGCGCGTCCTGCACGAACAGCTCGGGCTCCTCGTTGCCGTTGAGGAAGCCGATCTCGATGCCGGGCACGTCCATCGGGTCGGCGTAGAGTGCCCAGTCGTTCGTGTCGGTCCAGTACCACACCGGCAGGATGTCCAGCGTCATGGCCTGGATGAAGGTCTTCTCGTTGTTCGTCGACAGCTTGAACAGGTTGACTGCCGCCTCCTGCAAGTCGACCGGGACCATCATACCTTTCGGCGGGATGCCAAGGCGGTCGGCCGAGCTCAGCTCGGTCTGCTTCATCATCGCCAGACGCCGGGCGGCGAGGCTGGTGGTGTCGAGCGCGGCCGAGCCGAGGTTGCCGTGCGAGGCGTGGAACAGCGCGATGCCGTCGTAGGCCGTCGGGTTCGTGCGGATGAAGTCGAACACGAACTTGGAGAGCGTGCGCTTGGACGCGCGCGACAGCTTGATGGGGATGCTGCGGATCGCGCCGACGTCGTCGTTCGTGATCATCTCCAGGGTGACGTCCTCGGTGCCGCCGCGCTTTGCGATGGCATAGGTCGCCTTCTCGTCGCTGGGCGAGGACTGCGCCAGGTAGGGTGCCGCCTCGGCGACGATCGGCAGGTCGCCGTAGCCGCCATAGCGGGTGCGCTCCTGGCTGCGGAAGTCGCGCACCGGCACGACGTTCACGATCTGGCGCCAGATGCCGTACTGGTCGGCCAGGCGATAGTCGGCGATCATGCGGCGCGTGATCGAGTTGCCGAGCACGTTCGCGAAGCTGCCGCTGTCGAGCGATTCGCGCAGCAGCACCTGGTCGCAGTTGTCGAGCCGGCCGGTGATATTATGGTCGCCGGTGATGACGACATAGCACTCGCGGAAGGAGCGAGCGTGACGGTGGTCCTTGTGCTCTGGGTCGAAGAAGGCGTCGAGCATGGCGGCGACCTTCTGCGCGCGGGTTTCGCCGACCTCGATGCGCGGGAAGCCGCCGAGCTGCACTTTGCCGCTCTCGGTGAACTTCGCGATGTAGGTGCGCTCCTCGCCGATCAGCTTGTCGATCTCGGCTTCGGTGAACTTGGCCATGAGCGTGACCTGCGCGGTCAGCTTTGTCTTGGCCTCGTCGGGAAGGCCGCTGGCGGCGATGGCCGCGCGGGCATAGGCGCGCGCCTCGGTCATGCGGATCGTCTCGGCGAGCTGCTCCTGCGTGACGGGCGTGCCGCCGACGTTTGCCGGCTGGCTCGCCGACGCGGCCTGGCCGAGAGCCTCTGTGAACAGCGCTTCGAGCTGTTCGTCGGTGAGCTGGTCCACCTTTTTGCCCTGCAGCAGGTCGGGCCGCTTGGCTTCCAGCAGGGCGAGCATTTTCGTGCGATCCATGATGACGTCCTTCTTCGCTTCGAGGAGCCCGATGACACGTCCGCCGGCGCCGGGCTCGACGATCAAGTCGACGGAGTTGACTTCGATGAACTTGGTGGCGGTGCGGCGAGGCCTGCCGGCGGCAGTCTCGCTGCGCGCCAGGCCCTTGGCATCGATCGAGAAGCCGAAAAGATTGGTAAGGCCGCTGTCCCACGCTTCGCGGATCTTTAGCGCCTCGGGGCCGTTTGCGTCGATCAGCGTGAAGACCGCCTGGATCTCGCCGCTGTCCGGCGCCTTGCCTTCGATGAAGATCGGCTTGCTGAGCCCGCCGATCAGGTTGCGGAAGTCCTTGCCCTCGCCGGCCAGGTGCTGCTTGTCACTCTTCACGAACACGCGCGCGCCGTCGAACAGGGGCGCCGCCTCGCGCAGCACCGCGTCGGGATAGTAGTTGCCGTTGCCGCTGAGGCCGCCCTTGATGACGCGGATCTTGTAGCGCCCGGGCTTGGCGGCGGCTTCGATGAAGACGCCGTCAGTCAGCGCCTCGCGCATCGCGACGGGTTCATACGACGCGACCACCTCGACCGGCGCGCCGAGCGTGAGTGTGTTGGCCGCCGCGTCGTGTGAGTAGGGATAAGACCAGATCTTGGTCTCGCGGCGCACGACCACGTGGTCGGCATAGAGCGCCAGCACGTTCGGCCAGCAATCGATGTCACCCGCAGCCTTGAATACCTTGCGCAGCGCGTCATGCAGCATTTCGCCGAGCTGTCTGTAGTCGGTGGCCACCGCCTCGCGAATCGCCGCCTCGCCGATGATGCCGGTCTCAGGCAGAGCGGCGCCGGCGGCTTCGATGAAGCGCGCCGGCAGCTCGCCGCCGATCACGAGGACGCGGCTCACGCGGCGGCCTCGATCTTCTGGCCGTCGATGGTGACGATCGTCACCCGGTTGCCACGCACCGCGTGGCTGAGGATGTCGTCGACCGTGGCCGTCCGTTCGATGACGATCTTCTGCTTCGTCTTCGGGTCGACAACGGGGTTGCCCTTTTTGTCGACGTCGAACACGCGCACCGTCACGCCCTTCGCCACCTTGGCGAGCTGCTCGGCCGTGAGGGTTTTCTGTGCTTCAGCCATGGAGCCTCCTGGTAGGTTGGCCGGGTTGCCGCCGGCCGCCGGTTGCCAAATCGGCAAGGCTGGGCGACTGTATCGGCGGCCCCCTCTGGTGGGACCCCGAACACCTGTTCGGGGGTCAGCCCCGATCTCAGGAATCCCAAAAACGGCGAATCCGCCCTGGCGAACCGGACGGGAAGGCCGTACGCCGGCCTTTTAAACGGGGTTTTAAACGGGTCGGGGGATTTGCCGGGGCGATGGCAGCGGCCGGAGGCGCGAATCGGGCTGTACGGGGCTCTAATGGGCGTTAACGGAACCGCCTGGGTTTTCCGGGTAGACGGGGCGCTTTTCTAAGCGGCGTACTATCATTCGTGGCCGATTCCAGGGTCGCGACACTTGAGGGGGGACGCGTGAATCAGAATCAGGACACCCGACCGGACGACTTCTCGGACATCGCTGCGCAGCTGGCGGAGGAATGGGAACTCGGAAACGAGTCGAACCAGCCGGTAGTCACTACGCCGCTTTATCACTACACCTCAGCAGTCGGCCTAATCGAGATCTTCCGAAGTCAGAAGCTCTGGTTCACTTCGCTCTTTCACATGAACGATCCGAGCGAGCTGCGGCATGGCCTCAAGATAGCATCACGGTTGGTGCGCGCGCATGTAAAAGACGACGGCAGCAACATAGACAAGGCGAGGTTGGCATTCGCAAATGTGTTTGAACGCATACTCAGACTTAGCGAGCCGCTGCCATTCACTCATTTCCTCGCGTGCTTCAGCAAGGCTCGGGACGAGTTGGGCCAGTGGCGCGCCTACGGGGATGATGGGCGCGGGTTCGCGATCGGTTTCGCACCTCAGGTCTTCCAGCCCGATGGCGAAGCGATCACCGCGCCAGGTGGAGCACTTACGATTAGGAACGTTCACTACGACGCCGACGCAGCGGAGGCGAATATGCGGCCACGGATCGATAGAGCGCTGGCGCTTCTGGAGAGCACGATCACGTCAGACCAACGGGTGAGGGATCTTAAGAGCGCGGCAAAGTCAATGCACCGAATTGCTGCGACGCTCCTGGTCGAGCTGCTGCACCAGTCTCTCGCCTACAAGCATGAAGCCTATAGAGCTGAAGAGGAATCGCGGCTCATCTGCATGAATGTGAGAGAGGACTTGGCGAAGCACGTCCTAACACGTGCACGCGGGGCCACCTTGGTCTCCTACATCGAGAATGACATTGCTGTACGGAAGCCAGGCAACGTGATCGAAATCGTCATCGGACCGAGCGCGCATATAGATGCGGAAGATGCAGTCGGCTCTCTCTTGGCGTCGTATGATTTACTCAAGCAGGTCAAGATCTCTCGTTCTGCAATTCCATATCGTTCTGTTAGGTAGGGCTCTCCCAGCTCTCCATGAACGGCAGCGATTCGCAGCCGCAGTTGATCGTCTCCGATGCCGGCGCGCGCGGGTCACGCGGGAACATCAGCGAGACCCCGTCGCCCAGCGTGAAGGGCTCGTCGACCGCGCGCACCTGGCCATCGATCGCGTCGTGCTGCGGCCGGCTGTGCACCTTGCCGGATCGGCGCCATTGCTTCTTCAGCCCCGGCAGTTTCGCCGCTGCTTGCTCGTAGCGTTCCTGCGAAGCGACCGAGAAGGCGCGACCCAGCTCGGTGCGGATGATCGTGGTGGCGCGGGCGCGGCCACCGTCGATCAGTCCGCCGATCGCCTCCGCCGCCTGGTGTTGCGTCTTCGCGCCGATCATCACGAGCCCCAGCTCGCTGTTGATGCGGTTCGCGACGCTGGTCGAGATGTCGCTCATGCGATCGGTCATGAAGCTGCGCATCGCACGCAGCTGCCGCGTGTCGATCTCGCCAAGGAGTCCGTCGAGCCGGAAGCGCGGCCCGCCCGCCGCCTCGATTGGCTTGTCGACCAGGTCGATGCCGGCTTGCCAGGACTGGCCGGCCGCCGTGCCCAGCTTCGAGTTCGCCGCGCGCTCCATCGTCTCCAGTGCGCGCGTGACGTTCTTCTTCAGATTGTCGAGGTGAAACGCCTGCCACGACTTCGGGTCGGGCGCGAGCGCCAGGTCCCGATTGATCTGCTCCAGTGCCTTCTTCAGCAGCCGGCGGATCTCCTTGTCGGTGTCGCGCTGGATCGCCGTCAGCCGGCGCCGCACCTTGTTCGCTTCGCGCCGCAGGATCTTGTCGCGCGGGTCGGCCATCTATTCACCGAGCGCGTTCAATCCCATGGCGAACAGCTCCGCTTCCTTGGCGAGCAGCAGCATATCGCCCGCGCCCATGCGGCTGTTCACGACCATCGGCATGCCGCCCTTGAGGCGAGCAACGATCAGGACTTCCTCCAGCTCATAGCCGGCAACGTGCGCCAGCGCCTGTTCTGGCGAAAAGAAATCGCTCGCCGGCAAAGCTATGACGCGCGCGCTGCGCTGCTGCTCGTCGGCCATCACTCGCCTCCGTTCTCCGGGTCGGGCAGATCCTCGTCTTCAGGGATCTCCGTGAACGAATCCTCCTCGCGCCGCTTCACCAGCTCGTCCTTCGCCGCCTGCAGCTCCGCCTCTGCATCGATCTCGACGCCGAGCCGGCCGGCGACGGCGTTGATGAGGCGCAGCGCCGTCAGCTCGGTCAAGAGTCCGCGGTCGATCGCGCTGGCGCAGCCGGTCACGACTTGGGCGAGAGCGGCGGCATAGGTCGAGATGTCGCGCGTCTGCAGCTCGGGGAAGATCGCCTGCGGCATTACCTCATCGTCGGTGCGGTCGATCCAGCTCTTGCCGCTGGGATCAATCCCGCGCGACACAACGAAGCGCCCCACGTCCTCAAGGATCGCTTTCAGGATCCGCTGCAGCATCGAGAGCGCCTTGTAGGTCGGATCGCCCATCTCGCTCGCAGTCGCGCGGTTCACGTCGCCGCCGCCGCCGAACCAGTGCTCAGGCAGCGTGCTGCCGGAGAGCATGTGGTTGCGGAACAAGCGAGCGGAATTGGCCGACTCGTAGGAACCCAGCTCTGCGGCCAGTGACTGCCACGTCTCGCTGTCGTTATGGACGCGAACGCTGTTCGGCTTGGGTGCCGTGATCTCGTCGGAGCGTTTCTTCACTTCCTCCGGCGTCGCGCCCTTGAGCGTCACGTCCCACACGAAGCTGCGCATGATATGCGAGCGATCGATCTCCCCGAACAGGAACTGCTCGTAGGCGTCAAGCCAGTCGATCTGCGCCAGCAGCGTGCCGTGCCCGCGCACCACCGAAGTGAGGTCATTGATCGAATAGTAGAAGCAGTCGCCGTCGGTGAAGGTCTTGCGGATGTTCTGGGTGCGCGCCGTGAAGCACTCCACTTCCGTCCCCATGACGATCACACGGTAGCGCCGCGCCACGCCCTTCTTGTTCTTTTTCGTGATGATGCCGATCGGCTGCTCCGGATTGTCTGGGTCAGTCACCACCGTCTCGATGAAGCAGGGATCGAGATTGCCGAGGCGGACCTTGCCGTTGAACTCGTTGACGAAGGCCGGCCAGCATTGCTCGCCGAACAACTTCAGCTCGCGCACGCGCTTCGGCAGCTTCTGGTCCATGCGGTTGATCGGGTCGAACCAGAAGGTGTCGAGATAGTCCTGCGCGGCCTCGTCCTTGGTGGCCAGGCGCACACCTTCCGCCAGCAGGTAGGCGATCGGCAGCTCGATCATGCGGTTGGCGAGCAGGTTCGATTGCCACAGATAGAGCGACAGCTCGCGCATGCGCTGGCGCGTCATGGGCGTGAGATCGCGGTCGGAATCACCGGTCAGCGGGCGCCAATTGTGATCGTCAGCATCGACGTTCACGCCGAATGCCTCGCGCAATTTGACGGTGGCCTGCGACGGCGCGGGCTTGTCCGGCGCCGGTGCAGCCGCCGCCTCTTCCAGCTCGTCGCCGGCGACCGCCTCGGCCTTGGGGACCGTGGCGCGGAACAGACTCATGATCGAATGGAATCCGAACCCTCTCGCCATCATCTGCTCCTGAAGATGCCGCGCATCTGCTCGAAGGTGCGGCCGAACATGCGGACAGCCGGACGCTCCGGCATCGAGGCCGGCCGCAGATCCTCGCGCTTGCTTTCGATGGTGGAGCCGGCTGCCGGCGGCACCAGGTTGGCGCCTGCGAGCAGCGCCAGCATGTGCGCCCAGAAGTGGTCGGCGTGGCCGATCGCCTCCGACCGCTCCGCATCGAAGCGTGGTGCGCCGCTGACCGTCGTCATCTTGCGCACGGCATGGTGGCTTTCCCGGATGGTGCGCGTGGGCGGAATGCGCGTGCGCTTGTCCTCAAACATCTGCTTGCCGCGGGTGGCCAGATCCTGTTTCGCCGGAAGCGTGAACATCACGCCCTCGACCTTGTATTCGCCGTGGCGCTTCTTCGCGTCCTCGACCACCTTCTCGCCCATGCCGGTCTGGTCGATGCAGGCGCGCCGCACGTCGTAGGTTCCCATGAGCCGGTCGAACTCGGCGTCCTGCTCGGCGAATGTCTTGCGGTGCATGTCGACGACTTCGCGCGCCCACATCACGTCGCCAACCAGCTCGTCGACCCACATAACGCTGAGGTCGCGCTTTCGCCCGATGTCCCAGCCGACGTAGCAAGGACCGCGTTGATAGTGCTCCGGCTTGCCCGCGTCGGGATGCTCGTTTGCGGTGATCAGCTCCCAGGTCAGCCAGGCGGTCGCTTCGTCAACCGGCTGGCACATGAACTCCTGCAGCCAGGTCTCCTCGTCACCGGCGGCATCGCGCTGCTCCTGCAGCCACGCGGCGCGTTCCTCCGCCGTCAATGCTCGGCCCAGGATCTTGTCGGCCAGGCCTTGCTCGACGGCCATCGCGATCGTGGTAGTGTGCAGAGACCAGTTGTTCTCCTTCTTCGCCTCCACGACCATACGGTAGTAGCGGTTGCCCTTGCCGTTGTAGGTCGAGAGAACGCGTACCGGATAGCCCCAGGTGATGATCGGCAGCGCGGCCTTCCACAGCTCCTCCGGCTGGGCATGGAACGCATACTCGTCGATGACGAGCTTGCCGCCCTTGGAGCGGAACGCCTTCGGGTTCGACGAGAGGCCGTGGATGCGCTTGCCCGTCGCGAACTCGATGGTGCGCGCCTTGATGTCATCCTTCCTGTCGATGACGATCTCGCCGAGATCCTGCGCGGCGATGTCGTAGAGGCGGGTCCACATCTCGCAATAGCGGATGTACTCGGCGGCCGCGCTGTCGTCGGCCGACGTGAACCACACGTCGATCGGCTTGTCCGCTTTCGATGCGTCGATCACGTCCTCATAGGACTGCCCGTAGGTGGCGCCAATGCGCCGGGACTTCTCCCAGATCTTGAAGCGCGACTGGTCTGCGATCCATTTGGCCTGGTAAGGCAGGAAGTAGCCGCTCACCGGACGATCCCCAGGATCTCCCGCTCGACCGTGGCGATCGTCTCGGCCGAGAGCCCCGCCTTCTTCAGCGTGCCAGCCGCCTGCTTCGCGGTCTCTGTGGCCCTCTCCGCGATCTCCGCCTTCACACGCTCGCGGATCTTGACCTCGCGCTCGACGTCGACCTTGGCGGCCTGCGCCAGGCGCTGCAGCGCGGTTGCCGCAAAGTAGGCTTCCTGCGCATCGAGCTTGACCGGTTCATCGCTGCCGTCGCCGGTCATCAGCTTCATGACCAGGCCGTGCATCAGCTCGATGTTGAGGCGCGCGGTCTTCGATTCCGGCGCGTCGCCCAGGCGCTGGACGATCGCGTCGGCGATCGTGCGCGTGCGCTGGATGTCAGCAACGATCTTGTCTAGGCCCTGGATGTGACGCCCCAGCGCGGAGCGCGAAACATCCTGTGCGCCGGGCGCCTTCAGCTCGCGCAGCTTGTCCAGGATCTCGTCGATCGTGTGGCCGTCGCGGCGGAGCTGCCCGATCAGCTCGCGCACCTCGCCGGGCAGTCTCATGATGGAGCTGGGGCGCGGCATTGTCGCCTCACGCGCCGGGACTGGGCTTCTTGACGCCCTCGACTTCCACGCGCCCTGCCTCGACGTCCAGCCCCCGCTCGGTCAGACGCGCGACTCTCACCTTGTCCTCGAACCATTCGATGGTGATCAGGCCGCGATCCTTGAGGAAATCGAGGTCGCCGCGCACATCATCGCGCGTGGCGGTCTCGTGCCCCGACATTCGGACACCGGCGGTGAGTACGCTGTCGTTGGCGGTGCCGCCGGCGCCCTTGATCAGCCGCAGGATGACCAGGCGCCGGTCCTGCTTCAGATGATCGACAAAACGCTTTGTCATCGGTTCTTCGCCAGGAACTCTTCGATCCTGTCCACCTGGTGTTTGAAGACCTTCTGCAGATCCTCCATGCCCGACATGCGCTCATTGGTGATGCCGAGCTGCCCGGTCAGCCGCTCGATGGCCAGACTCAGCTCGTGCATCTCCTTCGCGGTCGGCCCTTGCTTCATCTGGTGACCGATCAGGGTGATCGTCGTCTCCAGGTTCTGGACGCGTTTCTCGACTGCCTCGTGGTCCTTTCGAGTCACGAACACGCTGCGCATGTAGAGCATGAAGACGAAGAAGAGCGCGACCGCGATCCACTGCAGGATCTGCAGAACGGGCTGGGATGCCTGCAGGATCTCCGTCATGCGCTGCCTACCCGCCTACAGCGCTTCGCCGAGAATGGCGCCGATGCGCTTCCGGTTCTTCTCGATACGCTCTTCGCACCCCGCCGTTGCAACCTCGAGGTCCAGCTTCTCCGCGCCGATCTCCGCGACCACGCGCTTCACGTCGCGCACGATGCCGTCCGCCAGGACGGCCTGGCGCGCGGCGATTCCGGCGCGGTCCAGCACGCCGGGCACGTTGACGCCGCCGGCGAAGTTGCCGAGCAGGCCGGCGACGCGCGACTTGGTCGCATCGACGATCACGCCGGCCAGCTCCAGCGTGACGATCTTCACGTCCGTCTCGAACCAGATGTTGGCGGCCGAGGTGTCGAGGTTGTCGAGTACGGCCTTGATGCGCGTGATCTGGCCGGCCGCCGCCTCGGCGTACGCCGCGTCGCCGTGCGTCACGCGATCGGTCATCACTTCGACCACGCCGGACGCGATCATGCACAGGCGCACGCCGCGATGGTCCGGCCCGATCGCTTCGGTGAACAGGCGATCGGCGACCGCTTGCGCCGGGCTCTTGTCCTCGATCGAGTCCGGCGCCAGCTCCTCGAGCGGCTTGCCGCCGGCCGCGCAGCCGGACAGCAACACGGCCACGATGCCGGTCGCGAGAGCGAACGCGGCGAGCGACGAAAGCGCGGAGCTGCTGCCGTCACTCGCCGCGCCACCGGCTGGCGTGCCACTCTTGAGCTTGTTGGGGATCGCCCACACCGAGACGAAGCCGAAGACGCCGGCGCCAATCGCGACCCACAGCACGTTGAACGCCGCTTCGAGCAGCGCCGGATCGACCGGCTCGGCCATGCCGAACATCGCGAAGATCGTCTGCAGCAGGACGATGCCGGCCGGCACCGTGTCCGGCTCGATGCCGATCGGCACGGCCAAGACGGAGAGGAACCCGCCCGCGCCCCCCATGCGCGCCTTGTTCGCGTTGAACACCTGCCTGAGTGCGGTCGTGTTCATCTAGACCTCCTTGCCCTCGAACGTTCGAAGGGCGATCCACTGCAGTTTGAAGAGCCGGAGAAACAGACCGCGCTGAAGATCCTGGTGGCTCTTCTGCGCGTAGCGCCAGGCGCGTCGCGACAGGAAGTCGCCCCAATCGGCGGGCGTGTTGCGCTTGCGCGCGGCCGCGATCGTGACGGGTCCGACAATGCCGTCATCCTTCACGCCTACGGTGTCCTGCAGCATCTCGATCACGCCGTCCTCGGGACCGGGAATCGCCGCTGGCTGATTGACGACGCCGTCGAACACGAGCAGCGACCACGGCCATGGCAGCTCGTCGCAGCTGAACTTCAGCCAGTAGTGCTCGTGATAGATCTCGGTCGCGCGGTCGATGGTGAGGTTCGGGATGTCCTCGCCCGGATGCCAGCGCTTCGAGATGCCGTACTTGGTCTCGCCGCCGGGATCGCGCTTGTCATCGCTGAAGACGCCCTCGGCCTTCAGGACGATCGCCACCGCGCGGGTGAAGTCGGAGGAATACATCGGGCTCGCCAGTCCAATTGACCGGCGTCATAGTGCCTCTGGTCGGGAGACACGGGACCGCGAACTCCGGTTCGCGGGACGCTCAGTTGAGGCGCCACCTTGGATTGTTGCGGATGAGGCGGTCCTTGATCAGCCGATCCCAATCGATGTCCGCGCAGTGCCGACGGTGCTGCTCGGCGAAATCGGGAGACTCCCGGAAAAGAGCGCCGACGAGGTCTTCATAGCGTTCCCCGCCGCGGTCGACGGAGCATGCGTCATCGAACCCATTCGTACCGCCGTGCAGGCAGGTGTGATGCACATAGCTCGCATCGTGGGCCGCCATATAGAGCGGGCACTTCGCGACGTCGTTCTTGTAGGGGCAGGCCATGGGTATCTTACTTGACCTTGTCGAACAGATCGACCTGCCGAGGATCAGGACCGCCAAGGCCGAGCTTCCCCTTGGTCCTGCGCACGGTCACCTCGTGGCAGTGCAGGTCCCGCGCGATCTCGTTGTTGGAGCCGCCCTCCGCGATCCGCTTCGCGAGCGCGATGCGGAACCGCGCTTGGTTGCCCGTCGGTCCGAGCGGGACTGTGATGTCGCCCCGGCCGAGCAGCTTGCAGAGCTTCTCGGCCAGCTCCTGGCCGAGCTGCTTGGTGATCGGGCTCTCCGGTCCTGGTTTCTCCGGGATATAGATCCGCTGCCCGCCGAACGCGTGCGCGAACTTCAGCATTGCTGCATAGCCCAGCTCGGCCTCGATCGTCTGCAGCAGCTCGGGCAGCGTGTCGTCGATCATGCGCGCTCCGCCCGCCGCCGCTTCTGCCGGCGAACAACAGCGCCGAGCGCCGCGATGGCGTCATCGAGCCCGTCGCTGGTCATCATCCAGACCTGTTCGACTCTGTAGTGGATGCGCAGCCACGCTTCGATCGGGGCGCCGTCCGCGATCGTGTTGCCCGCGCGCTTCCACAGCGTCAGGAGCAGCGCACATTTGGCGGCGAAGCCGGTGTCGACCTCCTCCAGCATGGCCTCTCGCCGGCGGGAGTTGATGTGGTCCAGATGAAACGAATTAGGCTGGAGGAATCCCAGGCGGCCGCACCAGGCGCGCAGCGTATTGATGACCTTCGCGACGTCGCGCTGGTCGAGCCACTGCAGCGCGGCCTTGCCCGTCATTCGCTCGGCATACTTGGCGAGCGCGGCCTCGCCCGACTCCTGCACCTCGCCGAGCTGGAAGAGCGCCAGCCACAGCGCGCGCATCTTCGACGCCTCGGCGCCCTCCGCCAGCGGCCGCGCCCCGGACTTCGATCCGGGGCCAGCGCGCTTGATCCGTCGATCGTCGAAGCCCTTCGCCTTGAAATAGTCCAGTACCTTCGTGCGGCCAGCCTGGTCGAGATCGCCGGCGCTGTCCTTGCCGGCGACCCGTATCAACAGGGATCGATACGTATCGTCGTCCAGCCCCAGCGCCTTCTTCGCCAGGTGGATCTTCGCCAGCTCCTTCTTCCGGCGGACGTCGGTCGCGATGCTCATGCGCCACCTATCAGTGGCAGGTCGAGCTGCCGATCGACCAGGCGCCACACGCTGACGAGACGCCCGGTCGGACCCTTGCGCAGCTCCGCGCGCACGATGACGCCCAGCTTCTCCAGCTCGCCGCGGCGCGGCGTCACGCAATTGATCGGCCAGCCCAGCTTCATCGACAGGTCCTGGTCGCTGGCTTCGCCCAGCTCCATCAGCGCGGCGGCCACGGCCGCCTGGCGCTCGTTGAGCGGCACCGTGCTGTAGGCCCAGCGCGATGTCTCAGCGACCGGCATGTCCGCTCCGTTCCTTTGCAGCCATCCGCGCACGATCATCGAGGGTCAGGCGGATGCGCGCCTTGGCTTCATTGAGCAGCATCGTGTTCCAACGCAGCCTGATGAACTCTGTGATGTGGAGCGGCCCTTTGAGCACATTGCACTCCAGACACGCGGCCACGCGGTTGTAACCGTCATCGCGCCCGCCAAGCGCTAGCGGCCTCAGGTGATCGATGGTCGCGCGCAGCGGCGTGTTGCGGTCACCGGCACCCGCGCGCGGATCGACCATCGTGCGCCCGCAATAGGCGCACCGCCCTCCTTGGAATCGCCACAGTTCGAGGAGGACGTGGTTCGCCATTACAGCTCCACCTCCAGCTTCCGGCCGATGCGGTGTGCGACCGCCATCTGCTTGGGCGTGAAGAGCGTGCGCTCTCCATAGCGGCCGAGGCGCGTCGCCGTGTTGGTCGCGAAGTCGACCTCGAAGTCCGTCAGCCCATCCGCTTCCCCGATCGCCTTCGCCATCACGCGATCCATCCACGCGAACTTGTCGCCGATCGGCGTGCCCGCGGACTCGTGCTGCACCACGTTGTTGTGCTTCATGCTGTCCTCCGCTTCCGCCGGCGGCGCCGGCGCGGTTTTGGATTCCTCAGGCGTTCGAGGGCGCTGAGGAAACGACGATGCACGTTCTCCGCTCTGGCACCCTGCTTGAAGTTCGCGATGTAGTGGAACTCGCTATCGATCACCTTTTCCCGCTGCGCGGCGTCGTTCGTATAGAGATCGACGCGCGTGAGTATCCGGTTGCAGAGTGCCTGTACCAGCGTCTCCTTGGAGAAGCGACGAAGCCGCTCATCAACGCGACGTATCTCGTCGATCCTGGCGCGCGTCGCATCGGACAGCGTGATTGCAGTCATGCGATCCCCGCCGCGCGTTCGATCGCCTGTTCTTTCATCTTGGCCCACACGCGCCGTTCGATGCCGAACAACGTCTTGGCCAGGCCGAGATTGGCTCGGCAGACCTCCAGCCCTTCGACCTTCCGGCAGACGCGGCGGTGAAGACGGCGGAGTCCGCTATCGACCAGGCGCTTGTGGCCTCCACAGATGATCTCCGCATTCGCATCGTCGTTGGGATCGCGCGGCGCCGTCCGCTTGCAGAACGGCACCACGCACGCGATGCGGCCCGGCTTCGGCCTGCGCGTCATGGCTGCGGCACCTCCGCCAGGACGGTCGCCTCGAGCGCGCCGAGGCTCCAGCCCATGAAGAACATCGCACCCATGGCACATACGAAGGTGACGGCGATGCGTCCAGGCGTCTGCCTGCCCTCCATCGCGATCATGGCGCCGATCAGGAACGCCATAGCGAAGATGATCTGCATCATGGCGCCGCCTCCTTCAGCTCGCCCATCTCCGGGCTCGTGGTGCCTCGATAAAGGCCGGCTCGGTTCCGGTCGCCGGCTTCTTCTGGATCGAAGCGGCGTGGTGCTCGTCGCAGTAGGAGTGGCCCTCGCGCACCGGCGTCGCGCCGCAAAAGTGGAAGCCCGGCTCGCGCGGGTCCCCGATCGGCCATGCGCACGTGCGGCTGGTCATCCTCTCCGAGCGCGACTGGGTTGGCGTGGCGACCGTCGCGCGAGCATCAAGAGCGATGCGCGGCTCCGGTGGTGACGGTGGTGGCGGCGGCGGTGCAGCTGGTGCGGCGGGCTGCGCCTGGCGCTGTGCTGCCTTGACGGCCTCCGTCCGCTCGCGTGCCTCCAGGAGCGCTTGACGGCCTCCTGGCAGCTTCGGGCGCGGCTTGTATTGCCGTCGCTTCGGCGTTCGGCCGTCGCGGATGATCGGGCTCGGCCGGCCGGCCAGGCCTAGCCTGTGCGCCTTGCCGATCACCGCGTTGCGCGTGAGCCCGCCGCCGAGCGCCGACGCAATCTTGTTGGCCGACACCTTCTGATCCCACAGCCGGCGCAAGGCCTCGAGCCGCCATGGAGTCCAGACGTCATTCACAGCTACAGGTCCGCGCGTCATGCTGGCATCTCCTCTGGCTTTTCGGGCTGTCTCCCAGCCGCCCGGATCGCGTTGTTCACCGCAAGGATGTAGTCGTTGCCAGTCCGCCATCTCCATTGCGGCCGGTCGCAGCGCCAGGCCCTGTATCGGCGGCGAACTTCCTCCCGCTGTGCTTCCGGCAGAGCGTCCCAGTGGCCGGCGCACAGGATGTCCCGCTCGCCCTGCAGCGGCTGCTCGCAGCCGTCTACCGGGCACGTGCGCGGCTTGTCGGCCGGTGTAGTGCTACCCATTGCCGCCTCCCGCCTCCGCGCGCTCGACGGCGATCGCGGCGGCCCCAGTGTCGCTCAGCGGCTCCAGGTGCTTGAGGATGCCAAGCGCGTGGCGCTTCGCTTCGTCCGGCGGCAGATCGAACACCACGCGATCGAGCGCTGTTAGCACCTCGACGCGCACGCCGCCGGCCGGCAACCGCATGGTGCAGATCGTCCCACGCGCGCCGGCGCCGCGCGCATTCTTGATCTGCGTCTTCTGGCCTTGTGCCTCAGTCATCGCAGCACCGCTCGATCACGCCGTTGCACGTGCGGCACTGGGTGTGCCCGTGGACTCGGACTTCGGGGTCTCGCTCTCCGCAGAAGGGGCAGTGTTCCCACTGACGAAACTCGGACCTGGAGCGGCTGCGGTCGTGCGTGGGTGGTTCCGATGATCGAACCACGTCTTCATCTTCTCGCTGCATGTTGCGGCCTCAGCCAGCTTCGCTTTGTCCGTGTCGCGCATGCCTAGCGACCGAAGGTCGGCGATGGCATCGTCCAGGAGCTGCCGCGCGAACTCGAAGTGGCCACCACGCAAGGCCGACCAGATGGCGACCAGGTGGTGCGCCGTCCGATCGCGACCGAGCAGAGTGAACATCGGCTCATCGGCGTGCGCCTTCGCATAGCAGTCATAGTCGCCAGGGTTATTCTTCGTGCCCATGTTGCCCTCTCAGTTGCTGCGTTGGAGCGGCACGCCTGCCCAACCGGAATCGATCAGGTTGTGCAGCTCCGGTTCGATCTCGATGACCAGGTCGCGCAGCAGCCAAGCCACCTGCGTCACGCAGGTGCTGTTGATGCCGTGCTCACGCTGCGCCCGCTGCAGCACCATCAGGACCGTCGCCGCCGTGAAGCCATCGAGGCGCAGGACCAGCGCCTTCGTTCGGGCGCGCATCATCGCCTCGATCTCGGGCTCAGTCGGCTCGCGGACGAGAAGCGCGCCGAATGCTTGCGTGCTCTCAAGCCCCATCGTGCGCCTCCATGGAGCGCTGCAGCTGCTTCTCGTCGCGCGCGGCGCACTTGCTGCAGAGATCCGGTTCCACCCAGTGGCAGCCGACGCCGTTGTCATCGCAGGCATGCTGGTCGGTGCAGCCGCATTCGCGGCATTCCAGCGACGCGCGCGCCATGTCCATCACCCAGGACGTCGGCACGATCTGGCCGTCCAGCTCGTGGTGCGTCTCGCGCCGGTCCTCGCGCTTGGCGCAGAACACGCGGTGCCCATGCCGGCGCAGCTTCAGCACGGCGTCGTAGGCGGCGGGCGTGAGGCCCAGCTCCGTATCGTGCAGCCGGACCCTCATGCCGCCTTCTCCAGCTTCATCTCGTTGGGAGTGACGGCGAACTGCTCGCCCGCGCTGGCGACCTTGACGCCGGGCACTTCCGCCGCCAGCTCCGGCCAGCGCAGCATCGCCTCGCGGTCGATTGCGTGCTTGATGCGCAGGAACTTCTCGAACTGTTTCGGTGCCTCCTTCAGCCAGGCCAGCACCTTCTTGGCACCCTTGATCGTGACCTTCTTGGGTCGCAGTCTCCACGCCACCTCGCCGTTGCCGAAGCGGTAGGACTTGGTCTTGCCGCCGCCTGTGAGGCGCTCTCGATGGGCGTTGCAATAGCCTTCGATCGCGCCGTGAAGAGCCGCGAGCCGCTGGCGGTGCGGCTCAGCCTGGGTCTCAAAGTCCGCCTTCGCCTTGGCGAGCGCATCGTTCATCTCGGCTTCGAGCTTCACCAAGTAGCGGTGCAGCTCGCCCAGCGCGAGGATATAGCTGTCGCATTCGATGTCGTCGGCCGGCGCGTCGACCGCCGGCAGCTTCGCCTTCTTCGCCATGTCAGGCCTCATCGTCCGGGAACCAGCCGCGCGGCAGCGTGATGGTGAGCGCCTGGCCGCTGACCTCGCTGTCGCACTCGATGAAGCCCGCAGGCTCCAGGCCCTTCATCTGGACGGCGTTCCACCACGGGCGCGTCGCGATGGAGAAGTGGCTGGCCTGGCGGCCGTGCTCCCCCAGCTTCCAGCCGCGCGGCGCTGGCGCCAGACGAACCTTGCCCGCGTCCTCCTCCGTGCCAGCCTGGATGCCGATGACGCCACCGAGTTTCCACTTGAGCTTGCCGGCGAGTGTCGCGTCGACGGCGAGGGTCAGCCGCGTCTTGCCCTTCTTCGGGAACGCGAGCTTGGCGGATGCCCCCCCAGGCAGCGTGTGGCCACGGCTGATGGTGATGAACGGCATGATCTCCTCCTCTCAGTTGGCTGCGCGGGCCAGCGCCAGCGCACGCGTGTTGAATGGATCGTCTGCGCCGGCCCACGGCGCGAAGCGGCCCGCGCTCACGACCAGCGTTTCGCCGTTGCGGATGGCGCTGTTGAGGCCGACCAGGCGCGCGCCATCGTCGTCGATCAGAAGGACCGGGCCGCCGGAGTCGCCCGGCCTGATGGGGCAGCGCGTCGTGAAGAAGGCTTCGCCCCACACGTCCAGCAGCGCGCAGCCGGTGTGCTCGACCAGCATGTTTGGATCGGCGAAGCCGAAACTTGCCAGGCGCGCGCCCTGCGCGACCGCCTTCTGGATCTGGACTTTGGTCATCGGCGCGACCGCGATCGGCGCGATCGGCATCGGTGCCGTGCGGATCAGCGCCCAGTCGCGCGCCACTTCGACGGGGCTGACCTCGGCACCATCGGTGAAGCCACCGGCGGCCAGGATCTCCTTTCCGCGCCAGGCGTGGTTGACGCCAACCGGCACGAACACCAGGTCGCCCGCATCGGCGCCCTGCAGGCAATGACCGGCTGTCGCCACCAGGTTCGCCTGCACCAGCACGCCCGTGCAGACGGTGTTCGCGTGCCGGTTCGCGATGTGCATGATCGCCGCGCGCCAGTCGCCGCCGGCATAGCCGGCCGGTGCGCCCGCTGGCTGCGCAGCGGCGCACCCAGCGAGCAGCAGACCAGCGATGACGGCGGCGAAGCGCATCAGGCGGCGTCCTCCTTCGTTGCGAGGAAGGCGCGCAGCCCGTCGCGCACGGCTCCCGCCGCGCCGATCGGATCCAGTGAGAACGCCTGCCGCGCCAGCTCGTCGATCTCGCTGTCGATCGATGGTGCGCATCGCGCGACCGCGCGCTCGGCCGCCAACACGGCCGGATCGCGCACCGCGGACTCGCACCGGTCTACCTGGAAACGCAGGTCCGGATCGCGTCCAATGCGTTCCTTGATGGTGTTCACGGCATGGAGGATGGTCGTGTGATCGCGCTCGAACGCCCATCCCAGCCGCGTCAGCGAAAAGTTCGTCGCGCGGTGGGCGAGATACATCGCCACCATGCGCGGCGTTGCCGTTCGCAGGTCACGTCGCTCCGAGAGCATCTCGGCCACCGCGATTCCGAACTCCTCGGCCACGATGGCGCAGATGCGACCGCACTCGGACCAACGCTGCGTCTGCGCAGGCGGGCGTTTGCGGGCTGCAGTCACGGCCGCTTGCCTCCCGTCATCGGCACGACGTTGGGTCCCCAGCCCCACGGCGGCTCCTTGCAGATCCGCGGATCACGCGGCACCACAGCGTTCTCCAGCGCGCGCACGTCGTTGCGGATGCCGAGCAGGTTGGCGTAGAGCGTGTCGAACGCCTGCCCGTCGATCGTCACCTGCGGCACCCCGACGTGCTCTTCGAGGTGCTTCAGGAGGTTCGTGATGTCTCCGCTGGCGCTCACGACGCGGCCTCCTGCTGGTCGATCGCTTCGCCCTGCAGCTCTTCCCAGGCCGCCTTGATATGCTGCAGCGTGGTCGAACCGCCGCCTGCGAGCACGGCCGCCAGGCGCAGGACCTTCACCACCATGCGCAGAGCGCCGGGCCGCCGGCTGATGGCCTCCAGCTCGCGCAGCTCAGGCGTGCCCTTGACCTTGAAGGCGGCGGCCATCGCGTGAACGTCGCCGGCGACCGGCCGCACCAGGGCGAGCCGCTTGCCGACGCGGCTGAAGAGCTGGGCGAAGCCGTTGTTGCCGCCGCGATAGAGGTTGTTGAACACCGCCGCGTTGCCGCTCAGGACCAGCCCGATGCCGGTGGCGTCGTGCAGGGAGCGCGCCGCTTCCAGCGCCTGCTTGGTGAGGTGCTGGGCCTCGTCGATGACGAGCAGCCCGCCCGTATCCTGGATGTGCCGCAGGATCGCGCGCTGCAGCTTGGCCGGGTGCAGCGGATAGTCCCGGAAGCCGAGGGCAATGGCGATCTCTTCGAGAAGCAGCGCCACGCCTGCGGTCGCCGGCGTCGCGGTCACCACCCACACGTTCACGTTCCTCTCGCGATACCGCCGGATCGTGGTGGTCTTGGAGAGGCCGGCGCCGCCATAGATCACGGCGATGTCGCCGACGTGCTGCGCGTAGGCGAGCGCGTCATAGATCCGCTTCGCCGTCGGTGCCTCCACCCAGCTCGGGGCGTGCGGCAGCACCGCGTTGATGCGCGCGTTCTCGTCGCGGCTCTTCAGCCACTTGACGAGCGATGCGCCGACCTTGTTGCTGTCGCCGCGATAGGAATCGCTGAGCCACTGGCTGATGACGGAGGTGCTGTGGCCGGTTTCGCGCGCCAGCTGGGCCTGGCTGATCTCTTCCTTGGTCATCAGCGCGCGCACGCGCTCGCGCAATTCCGCCTGGTTGAGCGGCACGACGACGGTGTCGGCCGGTTTTTGCTCGATGGCTTGCTTCATGGTAGGTTGCCTTCTGGTTTGGGTTGCTAGGCTCAGACCTGCCGGTTCCCCTCATCAGGAAAGTCGGCATCGACATGGGCCGGGACCTCACTCCCGGCCCTTGTTCCTTCCAGCTCTTCGAAGTCGTCGGCCGCCGTCATCAGCACGCGCGCGAGCTGGCGCGCAGACGCCGACGTGATCTCCGATTGCACCTGGATTCCGGCGGGCGATTGCAGCGTGAGCAGCACGCCGTGCTCGTCGACCGCGACGTAGGTCCTGCCGCCGACCGTGCAGACGCTCGTCATGATGCGGCCGTCGATCATGGTCATGCCTCCTTGACCAGGCCGAGCTTGCGCATGCCGTCCGCGAACAGGCGGTCGCGCTCTTCGGCGGTGATGCGTGGCTGATCCGGCGCTTGGCTTGCGAAGCCGAGGGGTCGGATGACGTTCGCCGCCGGCGCCGGCGGTTCCGGCGTCTTGGGCAGCAGCGCGGCGACCCGCGCCGCATCCATGGTGCGCTCGGCCTGCAGCAGCTCGCGCTGCGCCTTGGTCCAGCTCTTGCGCGCGCGGGCGTGCTCGCGCGCCGCCTCGATGTCGTTGAAGCCGGCCAGCTCCTGGCACTCGGCAGCGCACAGGTAACGGCCGTCGAGCCCATAGACGTGGATCGGATCGGCCAGCCGCTGCGGATCGAAACGCGCGATGACCTTCTTCCCTGCCATGCGCGCGAGCGCCGGCGCATCGCTCCAGTACATGTTGCCGAACAGGTGGATCGCGGCCGTGTCCGCCCGTGCCGTCACGCCCTCAGCCGCCAGCAGCAACAGGCGCAGCTGCTCCTCGGTCGCCTTGCGGATCGGCGCGCGGGAATACGACTCAGCGAAGGTCGCGTCGAAGCTGCGGCCGGCGCACACCGGCGAGCGACGGCCGTCACGCCGGTTGAGCGCGCGCATGCGATCGTCGACCAGCGCGATGAACGCGTCGAACGGCACCGTGCGGCTGTCGTAATTCTCTGGCTTCTTGTCGGCGCTGCCGCCGGTGTAGGCGCCCTCGCACAGCGGGTGCTTCGAGATCTCTTCGATGACGTCCTGGAAGCCGCGCTCGATCGGCTTGGACTGGCCGCTGTAGGGATTGGTCCAGTGGATCTCGACGCCGAGCTGCTTGAACACGCCGTCCGGCTCTTCCTCGCGGAACTTGAAGCGGTAGCGGTTCGGGATGCCACCGGTGTTCCACTTGCTCGCGAAGGCGCGGCCGTTGTCGAGATAGGCCTGCGCCGGCAGGCCATAGGTCCGGCACACGTCGCTGAAGCTGAGGCGCACCAGCTCGGCGCATTCCGTTGCGGCGATGCGCCAGCCGACCCACTTGCCGGAGTAGATGTCCTGCCAGGCCAGCAGCGTCGGCCGGAACTTTTTGCCGTCGCGGTCGCGCACGAACACGTCGAAGCGATGGCCGTCACCGTTGATCGCTTCGAGCGCGTGGAACACCGCATGATCGCGGCGCTGCGCAGGGAACGCGCGCTTCAGCGCGTCCGGTCCACCGCGCGCGAGGCGCTGCAGGGCCGGCGGCAGCTCGCGCGCCAAGCGCCGCTGCAGCGTGCGCAGCGATGGGATGGTCCAGCCGTGCGCGGCCGCCGCTTCTTCGAGCCGTCGATAGCAAGGCTCCGCGCGCGGCTGCGACATGCGCAGGAAGTCGCCCTTGAAGAACTCCCACGCGTCCGGGCTGCATTCGGCTGTGTCCGTGCGGCCGGTCCATTTCGGCGCGAGCGCCGGCAGCCAGTCCGCGCGATCGAGGCCGGCGACGAGCTGCTGCCAACGCCGAATGGTCGAGGGATGCTCCTGGATGTGCGCCGCGACTGCGTTGACCGCTTCGAGCTTGCCGCGCCCGCCGGCGATCAGAGTCTCGACTGCGTCGAGCGCTTCGAGCCGGCGCTGCGCGATGTCCTTCAGCTTCTGCGGTTTGCGTTCGAACAGCGCCCACAGGTGCGACCGCCGGGCATCGCTGTCATTCGCCGGCAGCGCAGGCGCGGCGTGCTTCAGCGCGAGCGCCGCCTGCGTCTCCGCCGGCAGGCATGTGATCGGATAGACCCAGCCGCCACCACGCCCGCTGCGCTTCTGGCGCGGCCATGATTCGCGCTTTGCAAGGCGGATGACGCCGCTTTCGGATTGTGGCATGCCGGGCTTGCCGGCCAACTCAGCCGCTGAGGCGTGGATGTTCATGTCCGCGCCCCTCCACGCTGCTGCTTGCGGATTTTCTGTTCGAGCTGCTTCCGGCGCTCGACAGCCTGCAGTTCCTCGTGGCGGGCTTGGGCAAGCTGCGCCATCTCGTCGTCCACGACGACGCGTCCACACTTCGATGCGAGACGGTCTAGCAACCAGGTCGCGCCGGTTGCGCGCACGAAGGCCGGGAGATAGATCAGCGGGAAACGGTAGTCAGTCTTGCTGGCGGCGGTCCACGCATTGAGGAGCGCCACGCTCACGGGGTAGTCCGGATCGTTGCCGAGGAGCCGCTCCATCTCGGTCGCGATGTTGCCGCGCCCGAAGCCGCATTCCTCGATGGCTTGATTGAGCGCCGCGCGCCACTCGCGATCGAAGCTGAGACTGCCGCTCGCGACGGTGGAAGAATCGCCGTCGAAGAGCGTCGCTTGTCGCGGGTCTTGGCGCGCCGGGGAACGCATGTCTAGGCGACCCCCGGAACTTGGACATTGCGACCAAGGGGCGCTCTGCTACGCTGCGGCGAACGGGTCGCATGCAGGCGACGACCAGCGGAGTCGAAGCGCTCTGGAAACAGCTGCTGTGGCTTTAGACCCAGCTCCTTGGCCAGCGCGGTTTCGATGTAGGAGGATGGAGAGAACAATGCAGCACTGACAGCCTGCTGGCTGACGCCGATCTGGAAGGCGAAGCGGCGCAGGTTGGTGCCGCGGACGCGCAGCTGGTAGATCACCCAGTGCCGCCTTTTGGCGGCATCTTTTGGAACGTCATAGGTTGTCATTACGCTTGTCATCTTGGGTCACAGCTATAACACCAGGGAGAGAGATCAGCAACACTAAAGAGTTGGTCAGACTTACCCCATGGTGGGATAGTGACTTTGAATGTGGAAAATGGCGCAGAATCAAAAAGATGAAGAAACTCTGACGCTTGAAGGCCACTCTGACCTAGGCGTCAGGGCTGGGAAGCGGGACTCTGACGGGATAGCCGCCCGGCTCGGACTTGCTCTAGGGAGTGATTCGCCTTTCTCCCTGGCGCGACGGACAGGAATCCGCGACAGCCTGATCCGGAAGTATCTCAAGGGGTCGGAGCCCGGCCTGACCAACGGCCGCAAGATCGCGGATGCGCTTGGCGTTTCGCTGGGCTGGCTGAGCGGCGGCGAACCCGAAATAGCGCGGGATTACGAGCTGGAGATCCAAGCCTGGCAGTCGACCCTGGAGAGCCTGAAAGGCCTCGAAGGCGAGCCGAGCATGGAGGACATCAACGCCCTGATTCGCGTGCTCAGGCAGGGTTTGCAGGCGCGGCAAGAGGTGGAGCAGATCGAGAATCGGCTGCGGGAGAAGATGCCGGAGCACTATGGCGCGTCGGGCGATCAGCGCAACGTGACGCTCGGAAACCGGTCCGACGCGCGTGCTGTGCCGCAGCCGCCGCTTGATCGCAGCGTGTTGCGCGAGGCGCTGCAGCGGTTCTTCCGCGCATGGCTGAAAATGTCGGAGGAGGATGCTGCCGACAATGCCGCCGCTTTCGTCGGGCTATACGAAGAGTGGTTGCGACGGCGTGGGTAAGGAATTGGAAACGAACGTGGGCTGAGAATCCTGACATATTCGAAAGTATAGGTCGGGGTTTTCTATGTCGGGTTGGGAAGAGTTTGAGAAGGCAATGCGCGAGCTGCACTCAAAGAAGAAGCGCAGGGCAGGAGATGGTGGAATGTCGCGATCCGATGCCATACGAGCGGTCGAGGACGGTGTGGCCGAAGCGGGACTTGGGGCCGTCCTGCAGGCATATCTCGCGAGCACGTTCGACGCGCCGAGTCTGCATGTGCTTGATGATGCGCAGCTCGGCCGCGCACTGCTCTTCGTCGCCCAGATGGTGCGCCAGGCGCCGCAGCCGTACGTGCCCTGGCCGAGTGCCCCGTTTAAGGGGGAAGTGCTGTGGATGAAGGTGGACGTCGGCGCCGCCGGCGGCTAGGGGGAGAGTCACATGAGCGACGCTGTCTTCATTGCATATGCGGCTGCGCCGGTGATCGCTGGCCTGCTGGTCGGCGCGGTCGCACAGCTCTGGAAGCGGCGCGTCGGGTTCTACTGGTGGTTCCTGACGACGGCCGCCGGCTATATCGCTGCTTTCGGCCTCGATCGGATTCTGCGCTCGTTAGATGGCTATAGGCAGATGGTCGAGGCCGCTGCCAAGGAGTCCGCTCCCCGGCTCGTTACGATCGAGATCGCCGCCGGTGGTATTCTGGCCGGCTTGGTCATGCTGATCGGCGTCTCCACCCTGCCGCGTTCGAACGCTCTTAAACGCTCCGGTGAAGCCGGGTAGAATGTGCGCAAATCATGTGTCGGGAGAGCGGCCGTTCGGGGGAAAGTGCGCAATCCAAGTGTCAGGCGAACGCGCGCGAGCGGCGCGCCGATTTTTCCGCAACCCCTTGATAGAGCGGACTCCATCCCGCCATGTCCCGCGTCATCCCACGGAATCCCGGATTGCGCAGATCATGTGTCAGCCCTCACTTAAGGCGAGCAGCATCTATCTCAAGCCGCCGCCGAATTGGCGCGCTTGGCTTTCTTCCAGGCGTCGGTGAGGCGGGAGAAGCGCCGCGCCATCTCCGAGATGGCAGCCGTGTCGTCCATCTGGCCGCGCAGCCAGGCATCGGCGGGCTCGGCGAAGATGGTGCGGCCGACGGCGAAGCCTTTCACGATCGGATCGCTGGCGGCCGCCTGGAATGCCTCCTCCAACACATCCTCGCTGGCCTCGAGGCCCAGCAGCACGACACCGCGACAGAACGGATCGCGCGCCCGGATCACGTCCCCGATCTGCTGCCAGGCAGTCCGGGTCGCCTGCGGCTCCAGCTTCCACCAGTCCGGACGGATGCCGAGATCATAGAGCCGGCGCAGGACGGTGGCGACCGTTTCGTCGGTCGACGGTCCGTGCTTGCCGGCGATGATCTCGACCAGCAACTCGCGCCCCGCCGTGCGCGCGGCGTCATAAAGGGTCAACAGCCGCTCCTCCTGCTCGGCACGCAACGCTTCCGGATCGTCCGGATGATAGAAGCACAGACATTTGATGACGTGCGTCACCGGCCATTCGGCGAGATGGGAGCCGAGATCCTCTGTCTCGAACCTGAGAGGGCGCGATCCCGGCCGTTCTACCGGCCGCGCGATCCAGAGGTCATGATCCGCGGCGCGGAACAAGGCCTCGCGGCCATAGGTGCCATCGAGCAGCATCCCGAAGCCTGGCTGCCCGTCGGCAACCTTGGTGGCAGCCGCCACCGCTAGCGCCTTGAATGCGCCGATGCGGGCGCGTGGCACGCCCGCCTTGTCCGCCAGATCCTCCATCTGCGCGCGGTGATCGATGGCGAGCGCCAGCAGGAGGGACCAGCGGCCGCGCCGCGTCGTCGACCAATGAATGTGGTTGAGGTCGGCATCGTACCGTAGCGCGCGATGCTTGCTGCCATGCTCCAGGAAGTATTGCAGCTCCGTCCAGGTCGGGATCTCCGGCGAGCAGAGCAGGCGTGATACCGCGAAGGCGCCGCAGGCGTTGGCCCAGGTCGCGCAGGTCTCCAGCTTCTCTCCGGTCAGCCAGCCGCGCAGGAAGCCTGACATGAAGGCATCCCCCGCGCCGAGCACGTTGTAGACCTCGATCGGGAACCCGCTGCCGACGATGCCCTGATCGACATCGTCCGGAATTGCATCGGAAAAGACCGCGCAGCCCTTGGGCCCGCGCTTCAGCACGATGATGGCGCTGCTCCTGGCACGGATGTTGCGCAACGCTGTCAACGCGTCCTCGGCGCCGCCGGCGATCTTCACTTCTTCCTCGGTGCCGACGATCAGGTCGCACGCGGGCAGGATCGGCTGCAGATGCTGCGACACCCGGTCGGAGGCTATGTAGCGCGATTCACCCGCGCCGTGCCCGGCCAGGCCCCACAGGTTCGGGCGATAGTCGATGTCGAACACGATCTTCGTACCGTTCTCGCGCGCAATCTTCATCGCTTTGCGCTGCGCCGCCGCCGTGGTTGGCGTCGAGAAATGCGTGCCCGTCACCACGATCGCCCGCGCGCGCTTGATGAATTCCGGATCGACGTCGCTTTCATCGAGCGCCATGTCGGCGCAATCGGTGCGATAGAAGATGAGGGGGAAGCTGTCGGAATCTCTGACGCCCAGAATGACGAGCGCGGTCAACCGCTTGGGATCGGTCCTGATACCGTCGACGGCGACGCCTTCACGGGCCATTTGCTCGCGGATGAAGCGGCCCATATGCTCATCGCCGACGCGCGTCAGGATGGCGGATTTGAGACCCAGGCGCGCCGCGCCGATGGCGATGTTGGAGGGGCAGCCGCCGACCGACTTGGCGAACGTGCCCATGTCCTCGAGGCGGCCGCCGATCTGCTGACCATAGAGATCGACCGAGGAGCGCCCGATGGTGATGACGTCAAGGTCTTGGGCCATATGGCCTTCCTGCCCAGTGCGGAGCGCGGTCCATCGCTTCCCCCGTCAGCGCGCCGCAAGGACGCACCATCTCGACGCGCTGCTTGACGTTCGCGCTTGCCCTAATGAAACAAACATTCTATTTTCTGTCAATAACGGAATGTCTGGTATTTGTAGGGAGGACATCCATGCGGGTCGGGCTTTTAGGTGCTGGCCGGATCGGCCAGATTCACGCGCGTTCCGCCGCCGCGCACAAGGTTGCGAAGCTGGCTACGGTCTTTGACGTGGATGCCAAAGCGGCCGGTGCGATTGCGACCGAAACCGGCGCGAGCGTCGCCAAGGGCATTCCCGAGATCATGGACGACAAGAACATCGAAGCGGTGCTGATCTGCACGCCGACCGACACCCATGCCGATTTGATCGAGCAAGCCGCGAAAGCGGGCAAGGCGGTGTTCTGCGAAAAGCCGGTGGACTTGTCCGCGGAGCGTGTGCGGGCTTGCTTGAAGGTCGTGGCGGACACCAAGGCCAAGCTGATGATCGGCTTCAACCGCCGCTTCGATCCGAGTTTCGCGACCCTGAAGAAGCGGCTGGAAGCGGGCGAGGTGGGCAAGCCGGAGATCGTCACCATCCTGTCGCGCGATCCCGGGCCGCCGCCGGTCTCCTACATCAAGCATTCGGGCGGCCTGTTCCGCGACATGATGATCCACGATCTCGACATGGCGCGCTTCCTGTTGGGCGAGGAGCCGGTGGAAGTCTCGGCCATGGCCGCGTGCCTGGTCGATCCCGCGATCGGCCAAGTTGGCGATGTTGATACCGCGGTGGTGACGCTCAAGACCAAGAGCGGCCGCCTGGCGCAGATCTCAAACTCGCGGCGCGCCACCTACGGCTACGACCAGCGCATCGAGGTGCATGGCAGCGGTGGCATGTTGCGGGCCCACAATCAGCACGCGACGACGGTCGAGAAGGCGACTGCCGAGGGCTTTGCGTCGGATCCTGCGCTCCATTTCTTCCTGGAGCGCTACACCGCCGCCTATCGCGCGGAGATGGACACTTTCGTCGCCGGCGTCACGGAAGGCAAGCCGCTCTCGCCAACGGGCGAGGATGGATTGAAGGCATTGATCCTGGCCGATGCGGCGGTGGAATCCGTGAAAACAGGGAAAAGCGTGCGCGTAGGCTAAGGCCTACGCCGCGCTCTTCTGCACGGGGGCGCATTGCGGCACGTTGGCGAGCCGCGTGCCGACTTTGCCGAGCAGATCGACCAGCTCGCGCAGGCGCCTGCCTTCCTCGGTCAGATCGTATTCCACGCGCGGTGGCACTTCCGGGTAGACCGTGCGCTGCAGGAGTCCGGCTTTCTCCAACGCACGCAGATCGAGCGTCAGCATGCGCTGCGAGATGGACGGCATGGCGCGGCGCAATTCGCTGAAGCGCCTCTTGCCGTCCAGCAGATGATAGATGAGCACGATGCGCCAGCGGCCGCCGAGCAGGCGAATGGCGTCTTCAACCGGGCAGCCCGATACACTCTCTTTCATCACGAACCTCGGTATAAAAATTGTTCCCGTCTCACAAATTAGTGCCGTCTTCACAAGTAGCACGGCCAGCGCCACGTTCAATCCCGTTGAGAGCAAGCAGTCAATTTTCGGGAGTTTGAATCATGGAACCGGTGTTGTTCTACGGCGTGCCGCATGGTTGTTCTTTCGGATCGATCGTGGCGCTGGAGTGGTTGGGGCAACCTTACCGCCTCTGCCGGATCGAGATGCTGGCGCCGAAAGATGAGCGCTACCTGCGCATCAATCCCAAGCACCTGACGCCGACCCTGCTTATGGAGAATGGCGAAGCGCTCGGCGAAAGCCTCGCGATCCTCCTCAATATCGCCGCGCGGGATCTAGGCCAGCGTCTCGGCTTCCTGCAAGGCACGCGCGCGTTCGACCGCCTCAACAGCGTGCTCGCGTTCCTTCATATGGAACTACACGGCGCCTTCGCGCCAGCCTGGACCGCCTACAAGCTGCCGGAGGACGCGACGAAAGAGAAAGAGATGCTGCGGAACTTGGCACGCGAACAGGTGGCCAAGGCCTATGTGCATGTCGAGCACTTGCTTTCAAGCAGTGCGTGGCTGGCGGGCGATGTCCGGACAGTTGCCGACGCGTATCTGGCTGGCATCGCGCGCTGGGGCGAAGATCTGCGCCTGTTCGATCTCGGCAAGGAGTATCCACGGCTCTACAAGCACCTGCAGAAGCTGGAACACGACAAGGCCGTCATCTTCGCGCACGCGATCGAGGACGCGAAACCGACCACCAGCAGCGGTCACTTCCTGGGGCACGTCACGCTGGACGATCTGCAGCCGCGCTTGGCTGCGTGACGTCGCCTGCTCCTACCCCGTCGCCCCCAGCGCCACCACGAGCGACTGCGCGAGGCACATCGAGGCGCCGAGCGAGCGGAAGTCGTGCACCGCGGCGTCCTCGACATAGAACACCACGTCGCATTGCGCGGTGAGGGGGCTCAAGGGCTGGTCGGTGATGCCGACGACCGGCACCTTGCGCTGGGCGGCAAAGGTGACGGTCTCGACCACGCGCGGCGTATAGTCGGCGTAGGTGACGGCGACCAGTGCATCCCGCGGGTCCATCAGTTGGCGCTGCTCCTGGTCCATGCCGCCGATGGCGTCTATCAGGTGCGCGCGCCGGCCGATCTTGCTCAGCGCGTAATAGAGATAGGCGGCGAGCGGGAACGAGCGGCGCTGTGCCACCAGATGGATCGTCTCGGCCTTGCGGAGGATCTGCACCGCGCGGTCGAGGTCGCCGGCCTTGGTCTCCTCGCACAGATGCTGCAGGGCGGCGATGTTGGCTTCGGCGAAGCGGGTCAGGATGGCTTGCGGCCCGTGATCGCGCTGGCCATGCAGCTCCTCGCGCATGGCAGCGATGCGCTCGGCATAGCTTGGCCGGCTCTCGCGGAGCCGCTGCTGGAAAATGCGCTGCAGATCGGAGAAGCCTTCGAAGCCGAACGCCTTGGCGAAGCGGATGAGCGCTGAGGGCTGCACTCCGGCATGCTGCGCGATCACCGCGATGGATTCGATCGCGATCTCGTTGGGATGCTTGAGCGCGAACTCAGCGATCTGCCTTAGGCGCTTGCTGAGAGTCGGATAGCGGGTCGAGATCTCGCGATTGAGTCCCACGACATCGGACGGGACGGCGGACGCCGCGGCGCGGCGCGTGCGTGTGCCCACCGATGTCAGGTTCTTGCGTTTCGGCATGCCCCGCGTCCCCGCTTTTGATGGAAAGACCGCAAAATAGAATAAAAATTCCTCTTGCTTGATACAAACGAAAAATTCCAGAATCCGCAGCCGTCGCCACGGATGCGGCGGTTTCGGAGCGTACTTCATGCCGCAATCCATCGGAATCGGTGTCGTCGGCACCGGCATCATGGGCGCTGCCCATGCCATGGCGTTCAGATCGGCGCCCACGATCTTTGAGACCGCGCTCTCGACCCGCCTCGAGGTCGTGGCGGACGTGAGCCTGTCTGCCGCGCAGCAGGCGGCGCAGCGGTTCGGCTTCCGGCGCGCCGTCGAATCGTGGCAGGAGTTGATCGCCGATCCCGCAGTCGACATTGTCTCGATCACCACGCCCAACGCGCTGCATCACGACATCGCCATTGCCGCGCTGAAGGCCGGCAAGCATGTCTATTGCGAGAAGCCGCTGGCCGCGAACCTAGCGGCGGCGGAGGAGATGGCGGCAGTCGCGCGCTCTGCAAAAGGCAAGACGCTGGTCGGCTACAATTACATACGCTCACCCGCGATCGCTTTCGCCAAGCAGCTCATCGCCGAGGGTGCGATCGGCAATGTCAGCTATTTCCGCGGCGTCTGCGACGAAGACTACATGGCGGATGAAGAGACCCCCTATTCCTGGCGCTGCCGGCAGGACATGGCGGGCCTCGGCGCGCTCGGCGATCTCGCCTCGCATCTGGTCAGCATCGCCCACGATCTAATCGGTCCCGTGCGCCGTCTGGTGGCCGACACGCGAATCTTGATCCCGAAGCGCCCGGTGCCGGCCGCCGGCGACGGGACGGAGCGGCGCGACATGAAGGTCGCGTTGAGCGGCGAATACCGCGCAGTGGAGAACGAAGATACCGCCCACGCGCTCTTGCAATTCGACGGCGGAATCATGGGCACGCTGGTGACGAGCCGCGCCCATTGGGGCCGCAAGTCCCACCTCGCGTTCGAGGTGTTCGGATCGAACGGTTCGATCCTGTTCGATCATGAGCGGATGAACGAGCTGCAGATCTACACCAAGGATGCGAGCGACGCGCCGACCAACGGCTATCGCCTCATTCCCATGGGACCGGAGCATCCCTTCTATGGCCGCTTCTCGCCGGCGAAGGGCCACGGCATCGGGTTCAATGATCTCAAGATCATCGAAGTCGCCCATCTGTTGGAAGGCATCGCCGGCAAGGAGACGCTGTCACCCACCATCGGCGATGCCCTGGCGATCGAGAAAGTGCTCCACAGTGTCATCGCCTCAGCCAAGAGCGGGAGTTGGGTGGAGCTGGCCTAGCGGTCGCGCTTGGTCACAGGCGTCCCGCTCTCCTCGCGCACTATGCGGGCTGGCGGCGCAGTGCCTGTCTTGCCCTCCCCAAAATAGATCGTGCGGTGCGGGAACGGCATCTCGATCCCGCGTTCGTCGAACTTCATCTTGAGCCGTCGGTTGTATTCTCGGCCTACGTCCCACTGCCGGATCGGCAGGGTCTTGATGCGGCCGCGGACGACGACGGCGGAGTCCTCGAAACGATCGACGCCAAGGATCTCGATTGGCGCGATGATATCGGGGCCGAGTGTCGGATCCTCGCGCAGTTCGGCATCGACCTCGCGCATAATGGCGACCACGTCGTCGGTTCTCTCGCGGTAAGCCACCCCGACATCGAGCAGGTAGTACGAGAATTCCCTGGTCATGTTGGTGACGGTCGTGATCGATCCGAAGGGAATTGTGTGCACGTTGCCCGACAAGTCGCGGAGTCGGATGGTGCGGACCGTCATGCCTTCCACCAGGCCGCCCGTGCCGTTGATGTTGACGACGTCGCCGATATTGATCGTGTCCTCGAACAGAATGAACGCGCCGGTGATCACGTCCTTAACGAGCGATTGCGCGCCGAACCCGATCGCAAGGCCCGCGACCCCTGCCCCGGCGAGCAACGGCGCGATGTCTACGCCGATTTCCGACAGGACCACCAGCGTCGCCATCACCGCGATCACGATCATGAGCGCGTTGCGGATCAGCGGCAGCAGGGTCCGCATGCGTGCGGACCGGATGAGCGACGCGCCCGAGGTGTCGCGCCTGTTGAGGTGCGCGGTGATCAGGCCGTTCGCCACCTCCCAGGCGGCGAGCGAGATCACTAACACGACGGCGATATCGAACAGCCGGCCGAGGATATTGCGGCCCGTATCGCTGAAGAGGATGGCGGTAACGCCGACCTGCCAGGCGGCCAGGATGACCAGGATTGCTACAATCCGGATGGCATAGACCAGCACTCGCCGCAGGATGGGCAGGTAACGGCTGGTGCGAGCGGCCACGAATGGATAGCGCGCCACCAAAGGCGCATCGAGCCCGGAGAAGCGATCCAGGAGTCGCGGCACCCAGTACTCGCCCGCGACCAGGAGGCCGATCACCAGCACTGTGAGAACGGTCGCGCGCAGGAGATAGAGGAATCCGCCCGCTATATTGAATGCCCAGATCAGATAAACGCCCGCCAGGTAGGCGATCGCCGCAACGTGCCAGATCTCGGCCGCGCGGCCGCGCGCGATCCGCCGACCGCCTTCGGCCGGCCCGCCCCGGATCCAATACGCGACCGTTTCCCTGTTCTGCAGGACCAGGACGATCAGCAGGGCCGCCACGATCAGCCCGACGATCTTGGCGCCAATCGCATATCCCGACGGCGGCAGTCCCAGGAGCAGGGCGGCCTGCAGCAGCACATAACCCCACGCGATGACCACGATCAACCGGCGCGACCAGACGTAGAGATAGACGGCGGTGGCATCGCTGAGCGGGAAGAGCCGCAATCCGGGCTCCATAGGGCTGAACACGAATCGCGCTGCGACTGCGCCAGCCATCGAAATCAGCGTCGCGTTGATGAAAGCGAGCAGCGCTACGCGCGCCGTTGGTATAGGCGCCGTCCACCCGGCGACGCCGAAAGCAACCAGCCCGAACGCGATGACTGGCAGCATCTCCAGGAGCAGCCGCGCGGCGGAGAAGCGGATGCGCCGGAACAGCCGGTCGCCGGCGCGCTGGGCCAGGCGATGCCGGGCGGCCCTGACGAGGACTGCGATGACATAGGCAACGAGGAATCCGGCACCGAGGCTGAGGACGAGATCCCAGCCGACGTCGATCCACATCGCGCGCCGCATTGGATCGGTGGCTTGAATCTCGAGCCAGGACAGGAGTTGCCCGGAGGCACCAAAGCCTCGTCCCAGATCTTCCAATGTCTGGCTGAATTGCTCGGACCCGCTCGACAGCGTGTCGAGAATGCGCATCCCGATGCGCGGCTGCTCTTCGGGCGCAGGTTCAGGCTGCTGAACTGCGAGCAGAGTCTCTATCTGCTTTTCGAGCTCCTCGCGCTTGGCAGGGTCGCGCAGGGTGTCCAGCATGTTCTGAAGATCTTCACGCGTGCCGCTGGCCGGCGCGGCTTGTTTGTCGCCGGGCGTTGCGGTGGGCTCAGGAGCTGGAGCCGGCGAGGGTGTTTGCGCGTTCGCGTGCGGAACGGCAATGCTGAGCGCGAGAGTGGCTAGAATGGCGACGAGCCACCCTTTCAGCAGCCGCGAGATTTTCATGGCAACTCCACAAAGAGAAGGCGGGCGGGGCGATCTCTCGCACCCGACCCGCACCTCAGCGTTGCTGGGTATGCTCGGACAAAACATACCCGTAGCCGCCGAGTCATCAAACAATTTAGGGGATAAATCCGTTGCAGGCTCGAAAACTCATATAATAGTGTAACGGCCCGAAGGGAGGCCCCATTGCGCAATCTCGGAAAGACCCCGCTTCGTGTCACCGAAATAGGCTTCGGCGGCGCGCCGCTCGGCAACCTGTTCGCGGTCGTCACCGATACCGAGGCCCAGGCCAGCCTCGCCACCGCTTGGGAGAATGGCTGCCGTTTCTTCGACACCGCGCCGCTCTACGGCTACGGGCTCAGCGAGCGGCGCGTCGGTGATGCGCTGCGCGAGAAGCCGCGCGATCGGTATGTGCTGTCCAGCAAGGTTGGGCGCCTGCTGCGGCCCGGCACGCTTGGGCGCGGTGACGGCACGGATTTCAAGTCGCCGATGCCGTTCTACGCGGAGTTCGACTATTCCTATGACGCGACCATGCGCTCGATCGAGGATTCGCTGCAACGCCTCGGGCTCGATCGCATCGACGTCGCGCTAATCCATGACGTCGGCCGCGACTGGCACGGCGATCAGCAGCCGGCCATGTTCCGCCAGGCGATGAGCGGCGCCGCCAAGGCGCTGGCGGAACTGAGGGCGGCCGGTCGGATCGGTGCCATCGGTCTCGGCGTGAACGAGTCAGACGTGTGCGAGGAGGCGCTGGAACACGGCGACTTCGACTGCTTCCTGCTCGCCGGCCGCTACACGCTGCTGGAGCAGGCGCCGCTCGACCGCTTGTTCCCGGCGTGCCAGAAAAGAAATGTCTCCATCATCATTGGCGGTCCGTTCAATTCGGGCCTACTGGCGCGGGTCGGGCAGCCGGACGCGACCTACAATTACGGCGCTGTCCCACCGGAGATCGCACAGCGCGCGGCCGCTCTGCATGAGGTCTGCGGCCGTCATGGTGTGCCGCTGCCGGCCGCTGCGTTGCAGTTCCCGCTGGCGCATCCCGTGGTGGCATCGGTGATCCCGGGCGCCCGCAACACGGCGGAAGTGGCGAGCCATTGGCAGTGGGCACGGCTCAGGCTGCCAGCCGCCTTGTGGGAAGATCTGCGCGAGCGCGGCCTGCTGCACCCCGAAGCACCGGTGCCTCAAGGTCCCGTTCTCTAGCCATGCGCATCGATTCTCATCAGCATTTCTGGAAACTGAGCCGCGGCGACTATAGCTGGCTGACGCCGGACCTGGGCGTGATCCATCGCGACTTCGGACCCGATGACCTGCGCCCGATCCTCCAGCGTCACAAGATCGACGCCACCATCATCGTGCAGGCCGCGCCGACCATCTCCGAAACCGAATTCATGCTCGACGTCGCGCGCCGCACGGATTTCGTCAAGGCCGTCGTCGGCTGGGCCGATTTCGAAGCAAAGGACGCACCCGATGTCATCGGCCGGCTCGCCGCGCGGGACTATCTGGTGGGCCTGCGGCCGATGATCCAGGACATCCCGGATCCGGAGTGGATGCTGGGCGCTTCGATCGAGCCGGCGGTCGCGGCGATGGAACGGGGAGGGTTGCGCTTCGACGCGCTGCTCAAGCCGCCGCATCTCCAGCCGTTTCTGATGTTTCTGCGCAAGTATCCCAACCTGCCGATCGTCGTCGATCATGGCGCGAAGCCGGAGATCCGCAGTGGCGGTTTTGCCGCGTGGGCTCCCGCAATGAGCGAGATCGCGCGGGACGAGCACGTGTTCTGCAAATTGTCGGGCCTGATCACCGAGGCGAATGCGGACTGGCAGGTGGACGACCTGCGGCGTTATATCGATCATCTCGTGGCGTGCTTCGGCCCCGGTCGACTGATGTGGGGCAGCGACTGGCCGGTCGCCAACCTGGCCGGTGGCTACGATCGCTGGGTGGAAGCAAGCGATGCGTGCCTGTCTTCGCTCAGCGGCGATGAACGGGCGGCGATCTACGGTGGAACGGCGGCGCGGTTCTACGGCGTGTCCGCTTGAACTCAAGTCTGAGGAGAATCACGTGAAATTACTGCGCTATGGCCCGAAAGGGCGGGAGAAGCCGGGGCTTCTGGACAAGGACGGACAGATCAGGGATCTGAGCGCGCATGTTCCTGACATCGCGGGCGAAGTGCTTTTGGCCGATTCCCTGAAGAAGCTGGCGGCGCTCGACCCCAACAGCCTGCCGCTCGCCACCGGCGATCTGCGCATCGGGCCGTGCGTCGGACGGATTGGCAAGTTCATCTGCATCGGCCTCAATTACGCGGATCACGCCGAGGAATCGAATGCGCCGATCCCGAAGGAGCCGGTCGTGTTCATGAAGGCGACCAGCGCGGCCTGCGGTCCCAATGATGATGTCGAGATTCCGCGCGGGGCCGAAAAGGTCGACTGGGAAGTGGAGCTTGGCATCGTGATCGGCAAGCCGGCGAAATATGCGCCGGAGAACCACATCATGGATTACGTCGCCGGCTACTGCGTGATCAACGACGTATCGGAGCGCGAATATCAGCTCGAGCGCGGCGGCGGCCAATGGGACAAGGGCAAAGGCTGCGACACCTTCGGGCCGATCGGCCCCTGGCTCGTCACCAAGGACGAGGTGCCCGACCCGCAAAATCTCGCCATGTGGCTGGAGGTCGACGGCAAGCGCTACCAGAACGGCAACACCAGGACGATGATCTTCAACGTGCCGAAGCTGGTCTCCTATTTGAGCCATTTCATGAGCCTGCAGCCGGGCGACGTCATCTCCACGGGCACGCCGCCGGGCGTCGGGTTGGGGCAGAAGCCGAACCCAATCTATCTGAAGGCCGGACAAGTCATGCGCCTCGGCATCCAGGGCCTCGGCGAACAGCAGCAGCGCGTGGTGCAGGGGTAAGTGCGCACGCGTATTTGGCACGCTCTCGTTCGTCATGGTCGCGCTTGGACCATCCATGAGTTTGCCTGCCGCAACACGATGTGGCCGATAGAAACTCGTGGATGGTCGGACCAAGTCCGACCATGATGGGAGAGGGACGTCGTTTCTTTGCAGGGAGCGCGTCATGACAAAAATCACCGCCGTCGTCGTGCGCGACATTCGCTTCCCCACCTCGCGCAATCTCGACGGGTCCGATGCGATGAATCCGGACCCGGACTATTCCGCCGCCTATGTGGTGCTGAAGACCGATACGCCAGGCCTGGAAGGGCACGGCCTCACCTTCACTCTCGGCCTCGGCACGGAATTGTGCGTGGCGGCGGCAGAAGCGCTGGCGCCTGCCGTCATCGGGCGCGATCTTGCTGGCATCACCAAGAACATGGGCCAGTTCTGGCGCGGCCTCACCGCCTTCCGCCAGCTGCGCTGGGTCGGGCCGGAAAAGGGCGTGCTGCATCTTGCGACGGCTGCCGTGGTGAACGCGATCTGGGATCTCTGGGGCAAGGCGGTCAAGAAGCCGGTCTGGCGCGTGGTCGCCGACCTCTCTCCGGAAGAATTCGTACGCCTGATCGACTTCCGCTACATCACCGACGCGCTGACGCCGGACGAAGCGCTCGACATCCTCCGCGCCAACGACGGAAGCAAGGATGTGCGCATCGCGGAGATGGAGAAGAACGGCTATCCGGCCTACACGACCTCGGCCGGCTGGCTCGGCTATCCCGACGACAAGGTGCGGCGCCTCACGCGCGAAGCGGTCGCGAAGGGCCTCGACTACATCAAGATCAAGGTCGGCCGCGATTTGGCTGACGACAAGAAGCGCTGCAAGGCGGTGCGCGATGAGATCGGACCAAACCGCAACCTCATGATCGACGCCAACCAGGTGTGGGATGTCGGCCAGGCGATCGAATGGATCACGGAGCTCGCTCCCTACAAGCCGCTCTGGATCGAGGAGCCGACCTCGCCCGACGACGTGCTCGGCCACGCCGCGATCCGCAAGGCGGTGAAGCCACTCGGCATCGGTGTTGCGACCGGCGAGATGTGCCAGAACCGCGTGATCTTCAAGCAGCTGATGCAGGCCGAGGCGATCGATTTCTGCCAGATCGATTCCTGCCGCCTCGGCGGCGTCAACGAGATCCTCGCCGTCCTGCTGATGGCGAAGAAGTTCGGCATCCCGGTCTGCCCGCATGCCGGCGGCGTCGGCCTGTGCGAGTATGTCCAGCATCTCGCGCTCATCGACTACATCTGTGTCTCGGCGAGCCTCGAGCACCGCGTGGTCGAATATGTCGACCATCTGCATGAGCACTTCGTCGATCCGGTAGTGGTGAAGAGCGGCCGCTACATGCCGCCGAAGATGCCCGGCTATTCCATCACCATGAAGCCGGAAAGCCTCGACCGCTACGAGTTCCCGAACGGCGCGGAGTGGCGCAGCTGACGGAGGGGCAATGGGCGCTGAGTCACCTTATGCGACTGCGTCCATCGCGGGCTTCTGCTCCACCAGCGGGAAGTGCACGTCGAACCTGGCGCCTTGGCCGGGCTCGTTGTCGACCAGGACGAAGCCGCCATGGTCGCGCACGATGCCTTGCACGACGGAAAGGCCGAGGCCGGTGCCTTCGCCGACCGGCTTGGTGGTGAAGAACGGATCGAACAAGCGCGCCTTCACATCCGGAGAAATGCCGGGACCGGTATCGACGACAGAGATCCGGCAGAACGATCCGGGCTCGACCTCCTGGCCGGTGATGGCCGTGCTGTCCTCCAGCTCGACCTGGTCGAGCGTGACGCGGACCGCGCCGCGATTCGGGCCGATGGCACCGACCGCGTTGCTCACCAGGTTCATGATCACCTGATGGATCTGCGTCTGGTTGATTTTGCAGTTCAGCTGAGCCGCACGCACGTCCATATCGAGCGCAATGGTGGCCGGCACCATCGCGCGCAGCATGCGCAAGGTGCTCGCGATCTCGGCAGTCATATCGACGATGCAGCGCTCCGAGCCTTCGTCGCGGCTGAAGGCCAGGATCTGCCGGACCAGCTCCTTGACCTTCAAGGCAGCAGACATCACGTCGCGCAGCTCTTCGCTGAGCTCGCTGTCCTTCGGTGCGTCCAGCAGCAACATGTCGACGGCCCCGATGATCGGGATCAGCGTGTTGTTGATGTCGTGCGCGATGCCGCCGGCGAGGGTGCCCAGCGCCTCGACCTTCTGGGTCTGCTGCAGCTGATCTTGCAGCATGCGCCGGTGCTGCTCGGCGAGCTTGCGGGCGGAGATGTCGGTGAGAGAGCCAGCGGCGCGATAAGGCCGCCCGTCTTCATCGCGGATCACCGCGCCGCGGTCCGACACCCAGCAATAGCTGCCGTCGAGCCGGCGCAAGCGGTATTCGATGGCGAAGGAGCGCGCGCTACCGCTGAGGCAATCCTGCAGAGCGCGCAAGGTCGCGGGCAGGTCGTCGGGATGAACCAGGCTCTGCCACCAATCATTGTTCTGCATCCGACCGGACAGGTTCGTGTCCGGCGGATAGCCGAGCATTTCCATGCAGCGGCCGGACCAGAAGAGCTTGCCCGTGCGCAGATCCCAGTCCCACAGGCCGTCATAGGCGCCCTCGAAGGCCAGGGCGTAGCGCTCCTCGCTCTGTTTCAGCGCGGCTTCGCTTTCGGCCAGACGCTTCTGCGCGCTGATCAGCTCGGATACGTCCCGCACGACCGTGATGCCCGCGACGACATTGCCCTCGTCGTCCCGCAGCGGGCGTCCGTTCACGCTGACGACAAAGCCGTCCGGCCGGCTCGGGCCACGCACGACCACATTGAGGTCGTTGGTTTCCAGCCCCCGTAAAGCGCGCGGCAGCGCCAGCTCCTCCGTCGCCACCGGCGTGACACCATCCAGATGAAAGCGCTTGTAGTTCTTCAGCCAGGATTCGAGCTTGTCGCCGCGCCAGTCGCCGAGCATCTCCTGCGCTGGGCGGTTGAACACCAGGAACTTGCCGTTCGTATCGACGGCGAGCAGTCCGTCGCTCATCGATTCCAGGACGGCGTCGAGCATCTTGCTCTCCTGGGCGTGGGCCCGCTCCCGTGCCAGGATCGCATCCTCGCGGCGCAGCATGGCTCCGAGGATGATCGTGCCGCCCAAGCCGTTGCCGAGGACAAAGACAGCAAAGACCACAGGCGCCGTCTCTGCGACGTCACGATGAGCGACCAGCGCACCGAGTCCGCCGGCCAACGCCATGCTCAAACCGAGCAGCGCGAGGGCAGCCGTTGTGATCGGGGCTTGCCTCCGTCGATGAAGGAAAGCGAAGCCGATCCCGACCGCGCTGGCGACCAGCGCCTCAGTGACATGGGCGTAGCCGTGCGCGTGGCCGACCAGCCGGAAGAAGCCGGCGATGATCGTCGTAATGATCGTGGCCAGCGGGCCACCGAACACCGCCGACAAGGCGATGGGAAGCAGCCCTGCGTCCATCGCCTGCTTGCCCGCAAGGACCACGGGCAGCATGGTGCCAATCGCGGCACCGGCGCCGAACAGCAGGCCAAGCAGAATCGTCCGCTGCCACTCGTTGCGCGCGGCCCTGACAGTCTCGCGGTAGCAGAGGACGATTGCAGCGAACAGGCAGACATTCTGCAAGCACTGCAATATCCACCCGGTGTCCAGCTCCATCCGAAAGGCCTGTTGATTCTCGGTGCATTCATTCTTTCGGATGATCATGAACCAGAACTTAAGAGATGCTGAGGCAAGCCTTTTGGCGTAAGGATTGCCTAAACCAAAGGTGTTAGGCTGTGCGGGTTAGCAAGGGGTTTCAATTTATGGCAATTGCCGCGGAATTGCTGTCGGCCCATGAGGCGAACCGGTCCGTCATGTCGGATCGCGGCGAAGGGCGCATCCTCATCGTAGCCAGAAACGCGCCGCCACTGAAATTGCTGGAGGCCTAGAACCATGCCAGACATCAGGCTCCCGACCGGCGCGGCTCCGGTCTTCGAGACGGAGCGGTTGAGGCTGCGGCCTCATCGGGTGGAAGACATCGACGCCTGCGTTGCGATGTGGGCCGATCCCATCGTCACCCGTCACATCGGCGGCAGGCCGTTCTCGCGCGAGGAGACCTGGTCGAAGATGCTGCGCTATGCCGGCCACTGGGCGCTGATGGGCTTTGGGTATTGGGTGGCAGAGGACAAGGCGAGCAACGACTTCCTGGGTGAAGCAGGCTTCGCCGAATTCCGGCGCGAGGTCAGCCCCTCCATCGAAGGCCTGCCGGAAATCGGCTGGGCGTTCGTTCCCTCGGCCCATGGAAAGGGTCTAGCGACCGAGGCAGTGCAAGCGATCTGTGCCTGGGCCGACCGGAATTTCGGGTCGACCCCGACCGTCTGCATCATCGACCCGGAGAACATCGCCTCCGCCTGGGTCGCCAAGAAATGCGGCTACCAGGAATTCCTGCGGGCGATCTACAAGGACCATCCGACGATGCTCTATCGTCGCCAGGCCTGACGCGACGCCGAACGGCAAACGTCAGGGCATAACAACTCGCCCAGCTGCAGGCGACGCCCAGCTGTTACAGATTTTGCGCAGATGACACGCTCCAACGCCGGCTCGCCCACTATGCGAGCCGACGCTAGTTCCCAACGATTGCCGGCGGGCGGTTAGACTGAAATCTCGGGCCCGCTGGTGGGATCGAGGTCGATCGTGTCTGTGACTTCAGCGTCCTGCGGGACCAGGCTGTTCTTCCGGTCATCCGCCCAGTGCGCCACCTTCACCACATAAGTGGTCTGCTCGCTGATCGCGTCGCCGCCACCGCGCTCCACGACGTGCAGGCCCTCTGTTCCAATGAAGAAAGTATGGTGCCCGAACACCGATTCGAGCTGCGGAACGGTCGGGTGATCGTCTGGGATCACCTCCGCCGGCAGCTGATCCAGCACCTGATCAACCTGGGACTCGTTAAGTTTCATGCCTCGGTTCCTTGGCTGGTGTTAACGAATCCACCAACAAGGACAGCGGCAATGGGTTCCCTCAGAAAGGATGGCGCGCGCTCCTTTAATGCATTCGCTCTTCCGACGGCGCCTCCAAGGCACCGGTCATGAGTGCGACCGCCTCTGACATGGAGTATTTCTTGGGATCGATCACCGTCAGCCGCCGGCCAAGGCGGTGGATGTGGATGCGGTCCGCCACCTCGAACACATGCGGCATGTTGTGGCTGATAAGCACGATGGGCAGGCCGCGGCGCTTCACGTCCAGGATCAGCTCCAGCACCCGGCGCGACTCCTTGACGCCGAGTGCCGCGGTCGGCTCGTCCATGATCACGACCTTGCTGCCGAAGGCGGCGGCGCGCGCGACCGCGACGCCCTGGCGCTGACCGCCGCTCAGGGTCTCGACCGGCTGGTTGATGTTCTGGATCGTGAGCAGGCCAAGCTCGGACAATCGCTCACGCGCGACTCGTTGCATGGCCGCCTTGTCGAGCTTGCGGAACCAGGAGCCCAGCGGGCCCTTTGCCCTGATCTCCCGGCCCAAGAACAGATTATCCACAATGGAAAGGGCAGGGGACAAAGCCAGGTTTTGGTAGACGGTCTCGATGCCGGCGCGGCGCGCATCCATGGGCGAGCGGAAATGGATCGGCTTGCCGTCCATCAGGATCTCGCCATGGTCGGGCATGATCGCCCCGGTCAGCGCCTTTATCAGCGTCGACTTGCCGGCGCCGTTGTCGCCGATGACAGCCAGGATCTCGCCGGGATAGAGGTCGAAATCGGCGTGGTCGAGCGCCGTGACCCGGCCGAACCGTTTGACGAGGCCGCGGGCCTGGATGATGGGAGCCGGGTTCGTCATGCCGAGACCCTCCGCAGCCACTGGTCGATCGCCACCGCCGCAATGATGAGGAAGCCGACCGCGAATTCCTGCCACAGCACGTCGACGCCCGAGAGCGCAAGGCCGTTCCGGAACACGCCAACGATGAGCGCGCCTATGAGCGTGCCGATGATGGAGCCGCGCCCGCCGAAAAGGCTGGTACCCCCGATCACGACCGCCGTGATGCTATCGAGGTTCGCCGTGTAGCCGGCCTGCGGGCTGACCGATCCGATGCGGCCGATCAGCGCCCAGCCTGCCACCGCGCAGATGAAGCCGGCGATCCCATAGACCGAGAGCAGCAACCCGTTGGTGCGGATGCCGGCCAGCTTGGCCGCCTCCGGATCATCACCGATCGCATAGATGTGTCGCCCGAACGATGTCCAGTTGAGGATGTACCAGAACAGGAATACCAGCCCCAGCATCAGGATCGAACCGATCGTGATGCGCGCCTGGCCGATGACGAAGGGCGTGCCGGTGAATTGAAGGAAGCCGGCTGTTGCCGCGATGTCCTGGGACCGGATGCTTTCGCTGCCTGAGTACCAGAGATTGAGCGCGAAGAAGATGCTCCAGGTGCCGAGGGTCACGATGAAAGGCGGCAGGCGCAACCGGGTGACCAGCAGGCCGTTCATGATGCCGCACAGCGTGCCGACCACCAGGCCGCTCGCGAAGGCCAGCGGAACGGGCAGCCCGACGTCGATGGCGAACTTGCCCATCACCACGGAGCTCAGGACCATGATGGCGCCGACCGAGAGATCGATGCCCGCGGTTAGCACGATGAGAGTCTGCGCCACGCCAACGATGCCGATGATGGTGACCTGCTGCAGCACCAGCGAGAAATTGAACGGATGCAGGAATTTCTGGCCGGCGATGCTGGAGAACAGGATGATGGCAAGCACCAGCACGATCGCCGGGATCGCCGTCGGATGCGCATGCAGGAAATGCTGTAGCCGCCTGAGCGGCGTCGCAGCATCCTCCTCGAACGACGCAATGCTCTGGTCGGCTTTCTTCAGGGCCTGCTCGTAGCCGGCTGGGCCGGCCCTGCTTTCCGTGTCGGCTCCGCTCATGCGGGACTCCCCTGATCTGCAGGCATCCTTGCCTGCGCACGCTACAACGCCCTCCCCCAAGTTGGAGGAGAGCCGGGGTGGGGGTTGCTCTATCGAGCGAAGGCTGGGTCGAGCTGAACCATCGCCCCCACCCTAACCCTCCCCCGCCTCGGGGGAGGGAAGGAGGGCTCGTGGATCTTTTGTGGTTGGAAACCTGGACTCAACCCCAGCACTTCGCAAGGCCTTCCTCGACGCTGAGCGAGGGAACGCCGTCCACCGGTTTGGCGGTGATGAGCTCAACGCCCGTGTTGAAGAAGTCGAGGCCAGGCGAATTCTCCGGCTTCTTGCCGGTCTTCACGTAGTTGACCACTGCCTCGACTCCCATCGAGGCCATGAGCAGTGGATATTGCTGCGAGGTGGCGCCGATGATCCCCGCTTCGACGTTCTTGACGCCCGGGCAGCCGCCGTCGACCGAGACGATCAGCACATCCTTTTCGCGGCCCACCGCCTTCAGCGCTTCATACGCGCCTGCCGCGGCCGGTTCGTTGATCGTGTAGACGACGTTGATGGTCGGGTCCTTCTGCAGCAGGTTCTCCATCGCCCTGCGGCCGCCCTCCTCGTTGCCCGAGGTCACGTCGTGGCCGGCGATGCGCGGATCGTCCTCGTCGCCGATATCGGTCGGGTCCTTGATGTCGATGCCGAAGCCCTTCATGAAGCCCTGGTCGCGCAGGTAATCGACCGTCGGCTCCATCGGGGTCAGATCGAGAAAGCCGATACGCGCATCCTTCGCGTCCTCGCCGAGCGTTGCCGCAGCCCACTGACCGATCAACTCGCCAGCCTTGAAGTTGTCGGTGGCGAGCGTGGCGTCGGCAGCAGTGATCGGCTCCAGCGGCGTGTCGAGCGCGATCACCATGATGCCGGCTTCGCGCGCCCGCTCGACGGCCGGGACAATCGCCTTGGTGTCGCTGGGCGTAATGAGAATGCCCTTGGCGCCGGCGGCGATCAGGCTTTCGATCGCGGCGACCTGGGATTCATTGTCCCCGTCGACCTTGCCGGCATAGGAGCGCAGTTCGACGCCCAGCTCCTTGGCCTTGGCCTGTGCGCCTTGCTTCATCTTCACGAAGAACGGATTGATCTCGGTCTTGGTGATGAGGCCGACGATGATGTCTTCGGCGAGGGCAGGGGCTGTGCCGATGAAGGCCAAGCAGGCAGTGCCGAAGGCAGTACCCAGGGCGATCTTCTTCAAGCTGCGGAATGATAATGATGCTGTCACTTTCGTCCTCCCATGGTTCCCCGCTTCGGGGTCGAACATTGATTGAGATAGATCTGCGGCCGGGGCGCTGTGCCAGGGTCGCGCAACCCCGCATGCGATGGAACCGACCGCCGCGCTCATTCCAGACAATGTTTCACGGCGAGTCAATAATTAAATCACGCGGATTTAGTTATTGACCCCGAGCAAGAAAATGGGGCACTTTCAAAGTGTAAGGCCGCTCAGGCCAAGGGCCCAAATAACAGCAATTCGATGGCAAAAGTCGGTCCAGAGATCGCAGTTCCGCAGGTGCCGAGCATCGGACGGACGCTCAGCACGCCGCCGCTGCATCCGGGCGATCTGGCGCGCGGCGGCAGCCAATCGGGCGTGCGGCTCTATAACGAGCGGCTGGTGCTGTCCCTGATCCGCCGCTACGGCAGCCTGCCCAAGGCGGAGATCGCGCGTGTCACCGGGCTCTCGGCGCAAACCGCCTCCGTCATCGTGAAGCAACTCGAAGCGGACGGGCTGCTGCTGCGCCAGCGGCCGCAGCGCGGGCGTATCGGCCAGCCGCCGGTTCCTCTCAGCCTCAATCCCGACGGCGCCTATTCCATCGGCCTCAAGGTCGGGCGCCGCAGCGCTGATCTTGTGTTGATCGATCTCATGGGAAAAGTGCGCGCCAGCCAGCACCGGACCTATCGCTATCCGGAGCCCGGCCCGACTCTCGACTTTGTGCGCGACGGCATTGAAGAGCTGCAGCGCGACTTGAAGCCGGCACAGCGCGCGCGCATCTCCGGCCTCGGCATCGCGACACCATTCGAGCTCTGGAACTGGGAAAAGGAGATCGGCGCGCCGCACGATGTGCTGCAGGTCTGGCGCACTTTCGATTTGGTGGGCGAGGTGACGAAGCTGTCGGGCTGGCCCGTGCAACTCTGCAATGACGCGACCGCCGCTTGCGCCGCCGAGCTCTCCTTCGGCATCGGCAGCCGGTATCGCGACTTCGTCTACTTCTTCATCGGCTCTTTCATCGGCGGCGGCATCGTCCTCAATGGCATGCTCTATCAAGGCCGCACTGCCAACGCCGGCGCCCTGGGCTCCATGCCGGTGAGCGGCGAAGGGCCGCTCGGCGTGCTGCAGCTCATTCGCTCGGCATCGCTCTACCGCCTGGAACAGCTGATCAGCAATCAAGGGCGCGATCCCTCCATGCTGTGGAAGACGCCGCAGGACTGGGGCGAGATCGGCAATCCGCTCGATGTCTGGATCAAGGATTCCTCGATACACCTTGCGCAGGCGATCGTGGCGTCCGTCTCGGTGATCGATTTCGAAGCCGCCATCATTGATGTTGCCTGTCCGCCCGACGTGCGTACGCGCCTGGTCGAAGAAACGAAGAAGCAGATCGCGCAGCTGGACCAGCAGGGCTTGTCGCCATTCACCACCGTCGAGGGCAGCATCGGCAGCGACGCCCGCGCCATCGGTGGCGCCAGCCTGCCGCTGCTGACGAACTTCGCGGTGGACCGGGAGATCTTTCTGAGAACGGCGGGGTAGGAACGTTCATCGGCTCCCCGCCGTCGTGGTCGGAGCAACTCCGACCACGACGATGAAGAGGCTATGCCAATCCCAGGTAGCTAAGGATGACAGCAATGACAACCACCACGCCGATGATGTAGAAGATGTTCATAATCCTCTCTCCACAACAAATGACAGCATGGCTGCCCAGGAGGCAGCATTGCCGTTTCCTGTAAACAAGTTCGGTGGCAGGTTAGGTTCCGTGACGCGCGGCGGACAAAGCACGCGCCAGGTCCGTTGCAGGTCCGCCGCTAGAACGCCCGCGGAATATCTTCAATATTGTACGGCGTCGCTTCGTACAGCGCTTTGATCCAGTTGGTGTAGATGTGCGCCGTGTGCCGCCAGGTGTTGCGCGGCATGCGGTCGGGGTTATCGCCGGGGAAGTAGTGGAGCGGCAATGGCCAGCGCGAGTCCTTCGCAGAATCGCGCTTGTACTCCACACCCAGGGTCTCTGTGTCGTATTCCGGATGATTGAGGATGTAGACGCGATGGGGGTAGAGGAACCGCCCGCGATCATAGGGCGCGCTCTCGACGATGATGTTCGGGCCGCCCTCCTCGGAATCCGCCACGATCTCCAGAGCCTCGTGTTCGAGGATGTCCTCGCGGCGCGGGCTCTTCCAGCGCGAGACGGGAACCGGGAACACATCGGGGAAGCCGAACAGCAATCCGGTCTTGTCCGACACGAGGTGATGCTCGAACAGGCCGAACAGCTTCTGCTTGCTCTTGTAGCTCTCGATATCGTGGAAGTGCTTCAGCGCCGCCTTGGCACCCCAGCACAGGAACATCGATGACAGAACGTTAGTCTCCGACCAGTGTAGGATCTTCTGCACCTCCGGCCAGATGTCTTCGTCGCTGACGCGTTCCTTGAGCGCGTTCACGCCCGTGACGATCAAGCCGTCGAACTTCTGGTCCTTGATCTCGCTCCAAGCGCGATAGAACTTGCGGATGTGCTCGGCCGGCGTGTTCTTGGTCTCGCGGCCGGCATGCACGTCGCGCACGTACGTGTCGGTCGTCGCGAAGGTCAGCTTGACCTGCAGCATGGTATTGCCGAGCCAGAGGGCCAGTTGCCGTTCGGTCGTCTGCTTGTCCGCCATCAGATTGATGATCGCGATCTCGAGGGGGCGGATGTCCTGATGCTCCGCCCGCGCGCTCTCGATCGCCAGCGGCGTGCCGAGCGACGGCAGGAAGGGGTGGATGGCTTCGCTGTTGATAATGACCGGCATAAAAACCCTCGTCGCGGGCGGGCTATGGCCGCCTCGTTCCAACCGCGGGTAAATAGGGCAAGTCCGGCGTTACCGCAACAGCAACTCCGCCACTAGGTTCGAGGCGGCCCAATGGGGCATATGGCCGGCATTCTTGACGAAATGCACTGCTGCCCGGGCCGGCATCTGGGCCGCATGCTGCCAGGGGATGATGCGGTCCTTGAGGCCGAAAATGGCGGTTACATGCGCTTTCACGCGCTCGAGATCGGCCAAGATGGAATGAAGCTGCCCGCAGCCATCATTGATCGACGCGGCAAGCGCGCGCAGCACGCTGCGCCGGGCCTGGATGCGGCTGAGCAGCTCCGCCAGATAGCTGGGCGACAAGGCACCGCCATCGAGCTTGGCGAGTTCGCGTTCAAGGTCGGCGGTGGTATCGGCGCCGATCATCCGGTCGATGAAGCCGGTATCGATCTCCTTGCCCAGGCCGGCCGGCGCCAGCAGCATCAGACGTTCGAGCGCAACTTCGCCCTCGGCCGCGATCTTGGCTGCGACCATGGCGCCGAGGGAGTGGCCCACCAGCCGGACTGGACCGACGGCGAGCGCGCGCAGGACCGTGGCCGTCGCATCGACCAGTTGATCGAGGCTCGTGGCCGTGGCGTCGCTGCCGCCATGACCCGGCAGATCGATGGCGAGGACACGCAAGCCGCCTTTGGCAAGGCGCCGCGCCGCCAACGCGTAGGAATCCGCGTCGGCAAACAGGCCGTGGATCAGAAAGGCATCGCCGCGGCGCTGGCCAGCGGCCGGCCATTCCCGTACCTGGATCGTGCCGTGGAGCGTCGCGACCTGGATGGCGGCCTGTGGCGCTTCGCTCGTGCGGGTGCTCGCGGCCAACACATCATCGCCGCTGATCCGTCCGTTTCGGCCCGTGCCGGTGAGGGCGGCGAGATCGGTGCCACGATCCCGCGCCAGCCGCCGAGCACGCGGGCTCGCGCGCAAGCCGTCATCGGCCGGCCGCGTCGCGATCGGCGCTGCCGGCTTTGCCATCGTCGGGGTTGGAGCCGCCGGTTTCGGCGCCGCTGCCAACTCGACGGCGCCGGCAACCTCGATGCGCGCGATTGGCGCATCGACCGGGATCATGTCGGCTTCGGCGGCGAGATGCTCTATCATCACGCCGTCCTGCAGAGCGGGCACTTCCACAACCGTCTTGTCGGTCTCCACCTCGAGCAGGATTTCGCCGCGCTTGAACTTGTCCCCCGGCTGCTTGAGCCAGGCGACGATGCGGCCTTCCTCCATTGTCTCGCCGAGACGGGGCAGGGGGAGATTTACAGTGCCCACGCCGGCGCCTTCCTTTGCACCAACCACAGGCCGGTTTCCGTAATGAGCTGCGCGTTCGGCACGGCGTTGCGCTCGAGCGGCGGCGAGACCGGGATCGGGATATCCTCGCCCGCCACGCGCGCGACTGGCTCTTCCAGATGATCGAAGCAGGATTCGTGGATGCGCGCCGACAGCTCCGCCGAGAAGCCGCCTGTCAGGTGCGCCTCCGTCACCACCATCGCACGGTGCGTGCGGCGCACCGAGTTGGCCACGGTCTCCTCATCCAATGGATTGAGGGTGCGCAGATCGATTACTTCCGCCGAGACGCCCTGCGCCGCCAGCTGCTCGGCCGCCGCGAGGGATTCCAGCAGCATCTTTGAATAGGTGACGATGGTAAGATCATGGCCGGCGCGCCGCACGACCGCCTTGCCCCACGGCGCGTCCGGCTGGGCAGTATCCAGCGTGCCCTTCTGCACATAGAGCCCCTTGTGCTCCAGGAACACGACCGGATCCGGCAAAGTCAGCGCATGGCGCAGCAGGTGATAGGCGTCATTGACTGTCGCCGGCATGGCGAGACGCAGGCCGGGCACATGCGCCATCCAGGCCTCGAGCGATTGCGAATGCTGCGCGGCGGCGGAGCGGCCAGTGCCACCCTGGCTGCGCAGGACCATCGGCACGCCGATCTGCCCTCCGAACATGTAGCGGATCTTGGCCGCTTGGTTGGCGAGCTGGTCCATCACGATGCCGACGAAATCGACATACATCAGCTCTGCGACAGGCCGAAGGCCGCTCATTGCGGCGCCGACTGCCGCACCGACGATGGCGGCCTCGGAGATCGGTGTATCGAGGATGCGCTCCGGCCCGAACTGGTCGATCAGGCCCTTGGTCACGCCATAGGCGCCGCCATAGAGGCCGACTTCCTCGCCCAGCACGACGATGTCCGGGTCCTCGTTCATCGCGTCGATGAGTGCCTGGCGCAAAGCCTCGCGATAGGTAGTCTCGATGGCGCTCATTTCGCCGCCTCCGATAGGATGGCGTTGAGACGTGTGCGGACCGGCACCGGTTTCGGCTGATCGGGCGCGAATACGTCCTCGAACATCGAATCCACTGACGGCAACGACGAATTGACCGCGGCCTCGAGTGCCGCATCCATCTCTGCCGCAATCTCCGCGTCGAGCGCATCGAGTTCCGCTGCCTTTGCGCCGCGGGCGATCAACTTATCTCGCGCTTTCTTCAAGGGATCGCGCGCGCGCCCGGCCGCTTCCTCCGCCTCGTCGCGGTAGGGGCTCTTGTCCATGCGCGCATGGCCATAAAAGCGATAGCAGGTGAGCGACATGAAGCCCGGCTTGCCCTGGCGCGCATTGCTGAGCACACGCTCCGCCGTTTCGTGCACGAGCTCGACGTCCGCGCCGTCGACGATCACGCCGTCAAGCCCGAAGGCGCGGGCGCGGTCATCGAAGGCCAGATTGGCGGCGGCACGGTCGACCCGCGTGCCCATGCCGTACTGGTTGTTGATGCAGGCGAACACGACCGGGAGGGACCAGAGCGCGGCCAGGTTCATGCTTTCATAGAGAATGCCCTGCTGCATCGCCCCATCGCCGAAAAAGGCGACCGACACGCGCGGCTGCTTCTTGCGCTTGTAGGCGAGGGCAGCGCCTACCGCGTGCGCGATGCCGCCGCCCACGATCGCGTTGGCGCCGAGATGGCCGAGCCCCATGTCGGCGATATGCATGGATCCGCCCTTGCCGCGGCAATAGCCGTTCGCCTTGCCGGCGATCTCCGCCAGCATGCGCGCCGGTTCCGCGCCGCGCGCAACGAAAATGCCGTGCCCGCGATGGTGCGTGGTGAAGCTATCTTGTCGCTCCATGGCGTGGACGACGCCCGCGATGCCCTCCTCGCCGATGGACAGGTGCAGCATCGAGCCCGCGCTTTCCGAGCGCACAAACAATTCGCTGACCCGCTCCTCCAGCGAGCGGATGCGACGCATGTCGCGATAGAGCGCGTGGAGGAGTCTGTTATCGGTACTCATGTTGTTTCACGGACCTTTTTCAGCGCGGCATAGAGCTCGCGATACCGGGAATAGAACGAGTCGTAGCGTCTGGTATTGGCGGTGTTCGGCTCAATGGTACGGGCTGTGCGCACCATGGCCTTCGCGCCTTCCTCGATGGTGCGGAAGCGGCCGGCCCCGTGAGCGGCGAGGATGGCGCAGCCGAGGGCAGGGGCATCGGACACTTCAGTGAGTTCCAAGGGTGCGCCGATCGTGTCGGCATGGATCTGCAGCCAAAGCGGCGAGTGGGTCGCCCCGCCCGCCACCACGATGCGCTTGGGCGTGAACGCCGCGCCGAAATTCTCGACGATCAACTTGGTGCCGAGGCAGATGCCCTCGATGATCGCGCGATACACGTGCGCCGGTGTGTGCTTCAGCGTGAGACCCGTGATCGCTCCACGCGACAAGGCATCGGTGTAGGGTGTGCGGTTGCCCTGGAAATGATCCAGCACCAGCAGCCCCTCACAGCCGGGCTCGATCTTGGCCGCCTCTTCATTGAGTGCATCGAAGCTCGTGCTAGGCGCGAAGTGGCGCTTGAACCAAGCGATGACAGAGCCAGTCGACGTCTGGCCGCCTTCGATCACCGGCTTATCGGGATAGACGGCGTCCATATAGGTGCCCCAGATGCCAGGCCCGTGCACCGGCTTGGCTGCGATGCCGAGATGCAGGTGCGAGGAGCCTGTGATCAGCGCCATCTCGCCCGGCTCGGTCACGCCGAGGCCGATGACGCCGATGAAGGCGTCGGCACCGCCTTGCACCACCGGGGTACCGGCCTTGAGGCCGAGGTGATCCGCTGCGGCTTTGGCGAGCGTGTCGATCACGTCGCCGGGGCGCACGACTACCGGCGGCCACTTCTGTTCCAGTTCTTCGAGCTCCAGCGCCTCCAACAGCGAGAGCGGCAATCCGCCTTCACGGCTCTGGTAGTGCCAGCGCACCGACATGTTGTTGAGGGATGCCACCCAGCGGCCGGTCAGGCGCCAGTTGATGTAGTCCTGATATTCGCAGATATGCGCGGCGCGCTGGAACAGCTCCGGCTGGTTGCGCTTCATCCACAGCGATTTCGGTACCATCCACTCGGCGGAGACCGGGCCGCTGCCATCGCTGTTGATGCGCAAGGCGGGATCGCCGCTCGCCGCGACGTCGGCAGCCTCGGCCGCGGAGCGGACATCCATCCAGATCATGGCGGGTCGCAGTGGCGTGCCGTCCGCGTCCACCGCGACGACGGAGCAGCAGGTGGTATCGACGCACAACGCGAGCACATCTTTGGCAGAGATGCCGGCGGCGCTCACCGCGCCGCGCACCGCTTCGCCCATGCCGCGCCACCAATCCTCCGGGTTCTGCTCCGCCCAACTCGGCTTGGGGAATTGCGTCGGGTAGGCGCTGGCGTGCGCGCCTTTCGGCCGCCCTTCCAGATCGAAGACGATCGCCCGGATGCTCTCCGTCCCGCCATCAACGCCGATCAGATAGGCCATGTCCTCCCCTCGTGTTTTGTCGAGGCGAATGTGGCTGGTTTCAGCGGCCCGTGGCAAGGCTCGAGCAGGGCAGCATTAAAACGCGTTTACAAGCCGACTTCCGCGCGCACGCGATCGGCGCCGGAGAGCATGCGCCATCTGGTCCGGTAGGCGGTAATGTCGACTGCCGGGCGCAGCGCCGCCACAGGCAGCGAGGCCGGCCAATTCGGATCGGCCAGCAAGGCGGCGCCGAGGCTGGTGCCTTGGGTCTCTGCGCTGGGCAGAACCGGACTCTCCGGGCGCAAGGCGGCGAGGGCGGCGATGTAGACATTATTCGTAGCGAATGGCCCGTCGAGGATGATCGGCCCACGCGCGGTCAGGACATCCAGCATCAGGTCGGTCATCAAGGCGCAATAGACCGCGCCCAAGGTGGATGGATCGGATGCCGCAGCATCATTGCCGTGCTCATCGACGATGCGGCCCTTCCGGCCGGCGAACGGGCCACCCTGGTCCGAGAACGCCGGCAGAGCGTAGCAGGGCACGGCCAGCAGCCGCGTGAGCTTGTCTTCAGCTGATCCACCGACGGCGCGGTGTTCGCCGGCGATGCGCTCCAGCTCGCGGCCGCCCAGGAAGCGCGCGCTCGCCACCAAGTTGCCGAGCGCATCGACGTTGCCCAGGCAGTCGAGATGCTCGCCCGCCGCAGGCAGATTGCCGCCGGCCGCCAGCAGGATGATCCAGGTGCCGGTCGAGGCGACCGTGAAGGGTTCCTGCAACAGCGAGCGCCAGCGCAGGAAGGTGGCGTTGCTGTCGTGGATGCCACAGCGCACCCGGCACTGAGGCGAGAGGCCCGTGCGCGCCGCGATCTCCGGCCGGATTGGACCCAGCACGTCGCTTGCCTTGCGGAGCGGCGGCATCAGCCGGCGCCAGCCCGTCGTGTCCACCAGCCGCGAATAGTCCGCAACACGCGGGCGCCACAGATCCGTGTGACAGCCAAGCGCCGTGAGTTCACTGGCCGCGACACCACTCAGCAGGAAAGCCCAATATTGCGAATAGCCGACGATGGCCTTGGTGCGCGCGAAGGCTTCGGAGAATTTGCGCTGCAGCCAGAAGAGCTGCCGCCCCGTGTTGTGGCCGCAGGGCAGGCGCGGACAGGCCGTCTCGGCAAAGTCGCGCGCAAGCTGTTCGTATTCAGCGTCGAAATCGGAGATGTCCTGCTCGTAGTCCAGCATCGGCAGGACGAGACCGCCGCCATCAATCGCCGCGACGCTGGCGCCGTGGGCGACCGGCACGATGTCGGTGATGGTGAACTGGCGCGACAGCGCCGTGAGCTGATCAAGCGCCCAGTCCCAGATCCGGTCGTTGGCAAGGTGAAGGTACGGCGGCGCGGGATGCGGCTCGTTGTGGCGCCGGCGCTGTTCGATGATGCCGCCGTCGGCCACCAGCGTCACTTTGACGTTGGTCTTCCCCACGTCGAGAATCGCGATCGCATCCATGCCGCCATCCTTGCTCAAACCGGGCAAGGATGGCGAGAGGCAACGCGCCGTCAGGCCGACCTCAATGATGGTCCAGATTCATCGGAGTTGGCTGGCGCGAGCGCCTTGCGCATCCGCGTGAGGGGCATGCTGATGCGGTCGCCGAGATCCACATGGAATGGGTCCAGGACCTGGTATCCAACGCTCCGGTAGAACCCGCGGCTGTTCTCTGTGGCGCCTAGTTCGGCAGTGCGCAAGCCTGCGGCGCGCAGGGCGTTCTCGACCGCGCTCATGATCCCGCGACCGATGCCCTGGCGCGCGGCGAGCGGCTCCACGAACACGCTGCGAACCGTCGCGCGGCTCGGATCCGGCGAGTGCACGTTATCCTTAGTGTGGCGCGCATAGCCCGGCAGACGCGTGGTCCATCCGCCGCAGCCGACGATCTCGCCATCCGCTTCGGCCAGCAGATAAGTGCGATCGTGGACCAGATAGTCATCCATCGTGCCGATGCGCGCGATGTAGGCCTCGATTTGGGTTGCAGAATACCGGAGGCGGCCCAGCATGCGCATGGATCGTTCCTGGAGCTCGCGCAGGGCAGGGATATCGGCGCTTTCCGCCAGGCGAATCTCGATCTGGTTCATGTGCGTCTCACGTCGTTTGGGCTCTGGGGCAGCGGATATACGCAGCCGCTTTACATCACTGAAACGAATTTATATGATCCATTGAATCAATAATATTGATCATGCTGGAGCCAGACCTTCTCCGCACTTTCCTGGCGATCTGCGACGCAGGCGGCTTCACCGCCGCTGGTGCCGTGGTCGGGCGCACCCAATCGGCGGTGAGCATGCAAATGCGGCGCCTGGAGGAGCAGCTCGGGTGCAGCCTGTTCCACCGTTCCGCGCATGAGGTGGCGCTGACCCCGCAGGGCGAGGTACTGCGCCGCCACGCCCGGCTCATCCTCAATGCTCAGCAGGCCGCCCTCGCAGCCCTCGATCGGCCTGATGTGCCGTACGAGATCTCGCTCGCTATCCCGGACGATTACGCGCTGGGGCTACTGCCGCCCGTGCTGCGAGACATCGCCACCGTCCATCCGAACGCGTCAGTCAACATAACCTGCGAGCCCTCGCGCGAGATCATCCGGAACATGGCGGAGGGCGCTTATGATCTGGCCCTCGTCACGGAGGGACAAGGCCCAGTGACGGGGCCGGTCGTGCATCAGGAACCTTGCCACTGGGTTAGCAGCGCCAACGGCGATGTTCACGGTGTTGATCCATTGCCGGTGGCCTTCCGCCCGGAGGACGACACGTATCGGCGGTGGGCGATTGACCGGCTGGTGGAGCATGGGCGCTCGTTTCGCATCGCCTACACCTCGACCAGCATGGCAGCCATTCGGGGTGCGGTTGCCTCCGGCCTCGCCGTCAGCGTGATGGCACGGAGCAGCATGACCACCGCCATGCGCGCCCTGACTCGCGCCGATGGATTCCCTGATCTCCCGGTTCTGCGAATCTGCCTGATAACGAGTCCCCGCAATCGGACAGAGATGGTGCAGGCGCTCGAGAATTTTCTGGTTAAGCGGATGCGGGAGCGGGCAGGCGGCATTGTCGACCGTCCTACTCCGGCCCCGCAGCGCATCCGAAAAAGGGTGGGCAAAGGCGAGCGCGATCCGGCCAAGCGCCGACGCCGCGGCTGAATCAGCGCCGGTGTGTCTCACCGTAGCGCGGCGGAGGCGAGGGGCTCGCCTAGCCGCCGTAGGCCTTCGCCATCTCGTCGAAGTGCTTCTCCGCGTCCTCGAGCGATTCCAGCGCACGCAGCATGTCGATGAGGGCCCAGAGCAGAGCTTCGAGGTCGGTCAGCTCCTTGCTCACCATCTCGCCCGCATCCTCGATGTCGCCGACGATCTTGCCCAGCGTCCTGGTCGCGCCGCGCAACCGTCCGCGCGTCTTGCGGTCTTTCGAAGTATCGTTGTCGAATTGGGTCTTCCTATTGCCCCTGAGCCTCTTGCTGATTTTGCGGATCAGCTTGTCGACTTCCCGTCGGACGGCGTCCGCGGCAGTCTTCAACGCCTGCTGGATCGCCCGAAAGGCCGGTCCAAGTACGGCGGTCGACATGGTGCCCCTCCTTCCCCAACGCGCATCGCTTGCAGATGGCGGCGCCAATACTACTCCTGGAGGCAGGTCGCGACAGGGGAAATTGCCAAAGGTTGTCGAGCAGAATACTTTGATGTATGATATCTTAATATTAAGAGACTGATCTGATGCAGGATTTCATCGACCGGTTCGAGATCGAAGCTCCAAGGACCAGGCCGGGCATCCATCTGGGGGACACGGCCGGTCTCCTGCGGGTCATGCGGCTGGCGGCTCATCTGGAGCGGGACTTCGCCGCGAATTGCGCGGTGAAGCCGGGCGAGTTTCAGGTGCTGGCCGCCTTGCGCCGACGCGATCCCCTCCCGATGCGCGCGACCGAATTGGCGCGGGCGGCGATCCTGACCACGGGCGCCATGACCGCGGTCCTCGACCGGTTGGAAGAAGAGGGGCTGGTCCGCCGCGAGATCGACAGCGAAGACAGGCGGGCGCGGCGCGTCACCATCACCGAGAAAGGCCGCACCATCATCGACCGGGCGCTCGACCAGCGAATGGCGCGGCATCGCGCCCTGAATGCCGTCCTCACCATAGACGAGCGCGAGACCCTGTCCGCCATCCTGCGCAAGTTGTTGATTGCGGTCGAAGGCGAAGCTGCCTAGCCAAGCGGCGGCGCTGCTTGTATGCAGGGAGCATGCTCCGCTTTGCCGCAAACATCTCCTTCCTGTTCAAGGAACTGCCATTCCTCGACCGCTTTGTCGCGGCGGCCGAGTCAGGGTTCAAGCTGGTCGAGTGCCATTGGCCGTACGACAATGCGGTCGAGGCGCTGCGCGATCGCCTGGAGCGCAACGGGCTCAAGCTGGTGATGGTGAACACGGCGCCCGGGAACCTCGACGCCGGCGATTTCGGGCTGGGTGCCGTGCCGGGACGGGAAGCGGATTTCCAGGCGGCGCTAGATCAGGCGCTGCTCTATGTCTCAGCGCTCGGCGCGACGCGGATCCACTGCATGGCGGGCAAGGTACCGGTGACGTCGACCACCCATGGCACCTTCGTCGACAACCTGCGCCGTGGCGCCGACAAGGCGCGCGAGAAAGATGTGACCCTGGTGATCGAGCCGATCAACGCGCGCTCCGCCCCGGGCTACTTCCTCACCAACTCGCAGCAGGCGGTCGACATCATCGGCGAGGTCGGTCGGCCGAACGTGAAACTGCTGTTCGACGTGTTCCATCTGCAGATCATGGAAGGCGACCTCATCACGCGGCTGGAAAAATTGAAGCCGCTGATCGGCCATGTGCAGATCGCCGCCGTCCCCTCGCGCGCCGAGCCGGACGAAGGCGAGATCAACTACCGCGCCATATTCGATGCGCTGGAGCGCATCGGCTATGACGGCGTCGTTGGCTGCGAATACCTGCCGCGCGCGGGCACGAAGGAGGGCCTGGTGTGGATGAAGACGTTGGGCGTCACGCCGAGCTAGGCTCCGCTTTGGAGTGTCATATCGTCTCCAAGAACGCCTCTATCTTTTCCGCTACTAGGTTGGGCGTGTCCAGCATGGCGAAGTGGCCGGCGTCGGGCAGGTACGAGAGCCGCGCATCCGGGATGAGAGACTGCAGGCGCTTTGCGGTCTCGGGTGCAAGCCAGCGATCCTCGGCACCCCAAAGGATCTGGGTCGGGACCGTGATGCTCGGATAGAGCGTTTCGAGTAGGCCGGTGAAGTCATGATCGTACTGCGCGACCTGACGGTAGTACGCGGCTTGGCCTGCTTCGCCGGTCCAAGGCCCGAGCAGCGCCAGCAATGCTGCCTCATCGAGCACGCGGCTGACTGCGGAACGAAGGTGCGCGGCCAGCATCGCCTCGTGCACATAAGCGGGTAAGGCCCGGAACACGGCGACATTGGCGCGTACCAGCAATGAATAGGGCGTGCCCCAAGGATTGAGTGTCACCCCGTCTATGACGGTCAAGCTTCTCGCCCCCACCCGCTCGACAAGATGCGCGCCCAGCACGGTGGCGGCGCCGAAGTCGTGGCCGACCAGGTGCGGGCGCGCGAGGCCGAGATGTGCGACGAACTCGGCCAGCACATGCGCTTGCGCGCGCAATCGCACATCCTGGTCCTCATACTTGTCCGATGCGCCGTAGCCGGCGAGGTCGTATGTGATGACCTGCAAGCGGGATGCGAGGCGCGGCCAGACCTTCTCCCACACAAAGGAGGAACTCGGTGTCCCATGCACCAGGACGACTGGCGCACCTTCGCCATGGATGTCGTAACGGATGCGCCCCTGGCTGGACGGGAAGAACCGGCTCGCTTTGGCCATTCGCATCACCATGAATTCAATTTGAGTGATGCCGCAAGGATGAGCGCAGAACGCGGCCATGATAAGCGAATTCTCTTGCGGCAATACTTGAAGAAAGTTCAAATGCCGCCGGCATGGTGAATTACCCTCCCTTCGCGCCTTTGAAGTCGTTCTTTGCCGCTGCTGAAGCCTCGGAGTCCGGGCGGCTGCGGGCCGCCGCGAAACAGCTGGGGCTCACCGAATCCGCGGTATCGCACCAGATCAAGCGGCTGGAAGAGTTCTTCGGCATTGCGCTGTTCGAGCGTCATGGGCGCGAGCTGCGGCTGACTGCGGCGGGCGCGCGCTTCCATCGTGCGATCCAACCCGCCTTGGCGACGATCGAGACGGCGACCGCCGACATGATGACCGGACCGCAGCGGCAGCGAGTCACGATCACCGTGCCAACCTCGATCGCAGCCTTCTGGTTGATCCCGCGCATGGCGAAGCTGCAGCAGCGCCACCCGTCGGTCGATCTGCAACTGGTGGCAACGAATCGCCTGTGCGATCTGGCACGCGAGCACATCGACCTCGCGATTCGCTATGGTGCGGGTCAGTGGCGCGAGCTCGAAGTACGACCATTGATGCCCGAGCTGTATTTCCCCGTCGCAAGCGCCGCGTTTGTGCGCAAGCACGGCGCGTGCGACCCGGCAGAGCTGCTGAAGAGCAGTCGCATAATTACCAATGCGCTACATCCTGATGAGTGGAGTGAGTGGTGCAGCGCGCACGGCTTGCAGCCACCACGAACATCCAACATGATCACGCTGACCTCGGCGGAGCTGGTCGTGCCAGCTGTGCTCGATGGGGTAGGGATCGGGATGGGGCGGCGGCCGATCATCGATCCATTGTTGAACGACGGAAGGTTGGTGCCATTGTTCCGGGACCGGGCAATCGGCAAAACGGCTTATTACCTGGCGCAGCCGCGCGCGAGTCGGAGCACGGCGGCGCGCAAGGTTGCGGAATGGCTGGTCGAGGAAGCGAGACAGGCGAACGAAGGCAAGTTGACCACTGGAGCAGGCGGAACGGTCAGCGGGGAACGATCCGTCGGCGCCAGGAGGAACAAGAAAGCAAGAGGATGAAAAGCATGGCCCGCAACGCCTGCGAACTCGAGCGGTCTGGTGGATCGCCACGATGATGCGCTTTCTTCGGTATTCTGTGGCCGCGATCATCGGTATCGCCCTCGCCGCCATCGCACTGATCCTGGAAGGCGAAACGCTGGAGACCATTATCTTCGGGATCAAGGACGTGCCGGTCATAGATTTCGCGACGCTGGAGCGCAGGGCCGCGCCCAATCAGTTTCTGCTGTGCCCCACGTCCCTGTGTTCCACGCGAACAGACGGCGCAGCACCCGTCTTCAACGTCACGGTCCCGAAGCTGCAGGCTGAGTGGGATGCCATGATCGCGGAGCAGCCGCGGGTCCAGGTGCTCCGCCGCGACCTCACCAACATGCAGATCGACTACGTGCAGCGCTCGCGGTTCCTGCGGTTCCCGGACCTGATCACGGTGCGGTTCCTGCCGGTCGACGACACGCACTCGACGCTCGCCATTTACAGCCGCTCGCTCTACGGCAAGGGCGACTTCGGCGTGAATCGGGCCCGAGTCGAGGAATGGCTCGCCAGGCTGAAGGCGCGGTTGGGCTAGCCGCCGCGAAACAGTTCCGCAATGCTCGATCGATGACGGCGCGGCTTGAGGGACGCACGAAAGTGCGAATCGCGCGGCCTCGATTGGACGCTGTTCAAGGCATGAAGCAGTGCGCCTAGGGCCGCAAAGCGGCCTCAATCAGGACCGGCCTATCCGCGCGATTATCCCGTTACGTCAACAGATTGCTCTCTTCACACGGGATGTGAAAATAAAACAGACTCGCTTTTCACGTTCAATTCACGGCGCATGTGGCTATCTGTGCGCGCCATAAGATTGTGGAGGGCCACATGCCAACGTTGACGACGGTTGTCGCTGTGAGGAAGTCATGCTGACTGCCCTCGTCCTGATCTGTTCGATTGCGACAACGCCGGATTTGAGAGACTGCGATACCGACAATGCACGGGTCGTGATGCGCGTTCCTCAGGCTTACGCGAGCCCGGTGAGCTGCGCCATGCATGGCCAAGCCTACTTGGCAGAAACTGCGGTCGGGCGGGCGCTCACCAAGACCGACCGGGTGAAGGTCGTCTGCATGCGCCAGGAAAAAGCCGAGGAAATGATCGCCAAGCTGCCGAACCAGTGACGATTCGGCAGCCGGGCGGCGATGCGGCTACCGCTTCGAATCGAGGGGGATCGCCCTATTGTCCGTTCCACGGCGCCAGAACGGCGCGCTTGGCGGCGCGTTGCTCCTCGACCGGCAGCTTGAAATTGCCGCCAAACGGCGCGGATTCGAATGAGCCGTAGCTGGGGTTGGGGAGCATGATCCATTCGCGCCCCCACCGCGCGTGGTTCTCTTCGAATACCGTCTGCCGTTCCTCGACGCTGCCCTTGTAGGCGTCGGTGAAGTCGCCGAAATTATCGCCGATGCAGAGCAGGATACGATAGTGCCTGGCGATGGCCGCGCGCCGCGTGCCTTTGGCGGAACTCCAGTCTGGTTGTTCCTTCGCGCTCAGGATCGTGTCGACATTGGCGCTCATGGGAAAACCGAGTTTTCTCATGTTCTCACGCGTGGGCCCTTCTTCCACCTTGGTACGGTTCGTGACGTAGAACACCCGGACACCCTTGGCCTCCGCGTATTTGGCGAACTCGACCGCGCCGGGGGTGGCCAGTGATGTCTGCGAGTTGACGAACTGGGTCCACGTCTTGGGACTGAAGGTCAGGTTGTTCATCACCATCCAGGCCTGATAGCCCGAATTGTCGAGCACGGTTTCATCGGCGTCGATGACGATGGCGGGGGTCAGATCCTTGAAGTCGCCGGTCTGCTCGGCGGGCGCTGCGGTCCAGCTCTTATCCTTTAGCGCCTGGTCGAGGCGAATCTTGGCGAGTTCGAAAAGTGCCAAGGTCGTGGCCTGGTATTCGACCGAGCGTTGCATCCAAAGGACTGCGTTCAGATTGTCGTTGGCGGGCACGTCCTGCGCCCAAGCGGCGGGGGATAACGCAGCGCAGAGCGCCAGCGCGGCGAGCGGACGAAGACTGACTCCCAGCATGACGATCTCCCTACAGTTTTACGACTGAGGGATCATAGGAAGAAGGTCGTGCGGGTGGCAAGCAGCCCGCGGCGCCGCGCTCTAGATCGCGCGGCAGATCAGCTCGGCCGGGGCCAATACCGCACGCTCGAACAGGTCGACGACATTGCGGAAGACCTTTTGTAGATCGGCCCTGAGCAGGAGATGGATGCCGAGGAGAGTCGGCCAGGTTGCAAACGCGAGTCAGGCCGAACTCTTGAGCGCCGCGGCGGTCAGGTCGCCCAGCCTCTGCTGCTGCTTGCCATGGGCGTCGAAATTGCTGGGATCGAGCCAGGTTTCGTACGCGGCCTTCAAGGCCAGCCACTCGTGATCGATCATCGCAAACCAGGCGGTGTCGCGGTTGCGGCCCTTGTAGACGGTGGCCTGGCGGAAAACGCCCTCGAAGGTGAAGCCGAGGCGCTGCGCGCCGCGGCGTGATGGCTCGTTCAACGCGTCACATTTCCATTCATACCGGCGATAGCCGAGCTCCTCGAACACCCGGCACATCATCAGATACATCGCCTCGGTCGCGGCGCGCGTGCGCTGTAGCCGCGGGGAATAGTGGATATGCCCGGTCTCGATCACGCCGAACTTGGGGTCGATCCGCAGGTAGGAGGCGACGCCGACCGCCTTGTTGGTGCTGATGTCGATGATCGCGTGGAACAGGGGATCATCGGCCAGACAGGTTGCCTTCATCCAGGCGCGATACTCCGGCAGCGTACCGAACGGCCCGTACGCCATGTAGGTCCAGCTTCGGCCATCGGCATCCTCTGAGATCGCTTCAAACAGATCGGCGGCGTGCCGATCGATGTCGATCGGCTCGACCCGGCAGTAGCGGCCGACAACGGGCGTGCGCGGCGGCGAGTTGACCGGCTTCCAGTGCGGCACTTGATACCCGATCGGCTGTCCCAGCGAGTTCAACCGGTTCTTCATGCAAGCCCCGCGCGACGATTCGGAGCACCATCATAAAGCCTTTAGTGGCGCTCGCCATCACTTTGCAAAAAGCTGCAAAGTGAATCGCTAAGGGCGGTTTCCAATGTTGCGTGCGAAGCGCCGGCGGGCCAGACTTTGCCCATGTTGCCCGAAGCCGACAGCTATTCCGCGCTTGTCCGCGATTTCCGCTGGCAGGTGCCCGCCCGCTATAACATCGGCGTTGATGTCTGCGATCGCTGGGCCGTCCGGGAGCCGGAGCGGATCGCCCTGACCTTTGTCGGACCGGACGATGCGACGCGTGACTATTCATATGGCGAGCTGCGCACCTGGTCGAACCGGCTTGCCAACCTGCTTCGGAAGCTAGGGGTCGGCCGCGGTGACCGCGTTGCCGTCCTGCTGCCGCAAGCGCCTGAGACGGCGGTCGGTCACATCGCAATCTACAAGCTTGGCGCGATCGCCGTCCCCTTGTTCGCCTTGTTCGGGCCGGAGGCGCTGCAATACCGGCTTGCCAATTCCGGCGCCAAGGCCGTCATCACGAACCGCGGCGGCGCGGCGAAGCTGGCCGAGATCCGAGCCAGCTTGCCCCATTTGGAGCACGTGCTCTGCGTTGATGGCGCTGCGCCGGGTTGCTGGGAACTCTCGGCAGCGCTGGAGACTCAGGTGGCGGATTTCACGCCGGTCGATACGGCAGCGAACGACCCGGCCCTCATCATCTACACCTCGGGAACGACCGGCCAACCGAAGGGCACGCTGCACGCCCATCGCGTGCTCTTGGGCCATCTGCCAGGAGTCGAGATGAGTCACGACCTGCTGCCGCAGCCGGGTGACAAGATCTGGACGCCGGCTGATTGGGCCTGGATCGGCGGCCTGCTCGACGTTTTGATGCCGGCGCTCCATCACGGCGTTCCCGTCGTGGCGCGACGGTTCGAGAAGTTCACCGGCGAGGCGGCGTTTCAGCTCATCCAGGATTTCGGTATCCGGAATGCCTTTCTGCCGCCGACCGCGCTCAAGATCATGCGCGGCGTCCCGGAGCCGGAGGAGCGCTGGCGCCTCGCCATGCGCTCGATCGCCAGCGGCGGCGAGACTCTCGGTGCCGAGTTGATTGAGTGGGGCAGGCGCGTCTTCGGCCTCACCATCAACGAGTTCTACGGCCAGACCGAATGCAACATGATCGTCTCCTCCTGCGCGCGGCTGATGCCGGCGCGGCCGGGCATCATGGGACGCGCCGTGCCAGGACATCACCTCGGGATCGTGGATGCAGCCGGTGCTGTCGTGTCGGAAGGAACGCTCGGCAACATCGCGGTTCGACAGCCCGATCCGGTGATGTTCCTGGAATACTGGCGCAACCCCGAGGCGACGGCGGCCAAGTTCGCCGGCGAATGGCTGCTGACCGGCGACACCGGCACAATGGATGGAGAGGGGTGGATCAAGTTCGTCGGCCGCGACGACGATGTCATCACGTCGGCTGGCTATCGGATCGGGCCGGGTGAGATCGAGGACTGTCTGCTGGGACATCCGGCGGTGCGCCTTGCCGGCGTGGTCGGGAAGCCAGACGAGGAACGCACGGAAATCATCAAGGCTTACGTCGTCCTGCAGGAGGGGCACACGCCGAGCGACGAATTGGCGCGCGACATCCAGGCCTATGTGAAGAAGCGCCTCGCCGCGCACGAATATCCGCGCGAGATCGAATTCGTGAGCGAGTTGCCGATGACGACGACGGGCAAGATCATCCGCCGCGCGCTGCGTGCGCGCTGAACGGGCTGCGGATCATCAACCGGACTGCTGCGTCTTCTGGGTGGCTGCCAGGGGCAGGCGCGCCTCGAGCCACGCTGCGGCATCTGGTGGAATGGCTGCGGAGCCATCGAACAACCGATTGCTCCGGGCGTCTTGACCTTCGAACAGCCCGTGGTAGTGGACATGGACAAGGGGGCGCGGCAAAGCGGTTCGATCGGCAAGATGGAGGGGAAAGTTGTAGCCGTCCGGCAGCAGTCGGACAGGTATTCGGCTGGCCACGCAAGCCAATGAGAATGCTGCTTGGCTGGTGCCCCAATACGATGTGGCTGAGCCGCTCAAGACACCGGTTCCGGCGGCAACTTTGGGCCCCTCGCTTCCCCATGGCCGCAGGCCCGCAGCGACCATCCTCCCGAGGATCTCCTCCGTGCGTGTGAAGAGGCCGTGAGAGCGGCGCGCCACCAGGAGGCCGCCATTATAGCTTGCCCGGACTCGGCATCCATCGATGCTCGTCACCACGAAGGGAAGATCCGAGTAGTCGACCTCTGCGATGCGGCAAATCTCCTGCCAATAGCGATCGAACGGGTCGCTCGGCCCGGTGGTGCACATGCCTTTCACATCAACCGGTCTGGCTGCAGCCTCCCAATCGCCGAGTGAGAAGTCCGGCTGCTCAAAAAAGAGCGTGTCGCTGTCGAGTTGCGCAATTACATCTGGCCCGGACCTGCGCTCAATCCACGCGGCAGAGTGGACGCGATAGCTCGTGCCGTACAGCGGACAGCAGCTATCGACCTCGATTTCGTGGTAATCGACATTCAGCCGCTCCAAAGCGCAGATGGTCGCGGCCAACGGGCGGCGGCTTGGCCTGGGCGATACCACCGTTATGCGAGGGCGCGCATAGCCGCCGGCGAAGCGACGTATGCTTTCGCACAACAGGAGCGCCTGCGCTTCGAGGATTCCTGTCTCGGCGATCGCCACGAACTCGACGTCATTCGGTGGCTCTCGGTCGGCGAGCTTCTCGGTCATATGCGACGCCTCAGATCTTCTCGACGATGAGCTGGTAGCCGCGATGCAGCTCCCGATACTCCCCGGCGCGGACCCGAAGGAACGTATCGACGCCTAGCTTGGGGCGATCCATTTCCGTCCCCATCAGGGACCAATCGTAGTCGTCGAAGACAACAATTCCATGATTTTTGACCATCGGCCACGACAACGTCGCGTCGGACTGTACATCGGCGCTCCGGTGACTGCCGTCGATATAGACAAGGTCGAACTGGGCTCCTTGCAAGAGCAAGCGGGCCAAGGCTTGCATGGATCTCGACTTCAGCTTGACCACGCGGTCGCCGAACTCCGCCACGTTCGCATCGAAACGCGCTTCGATGTGTGGAACGGCAACACGCCACTTCTCGACCGTGAGATGCTCGGCACTTCCGGCAAAAGTATCGATACACGTAAGCCGGCAGTTCGGCAGATACCGAAGAAAGAAGATCGCTGAACGGCCTTCCCACGAGCCGATTTCGAGGACCGTCAGCGGCTCGTTGCGGCGCGACCCAAGGAGCGAAGCCCAGATGGGATAATAACGCGATGTCCAGTCCGTCGTCAGATCCTTGCCGCGAAACCAGGCCGAGTAGTCCTCGCTCGTCATATTCTCCTTAGCTCGATCCATATTCACCTCATCCACGTCCAGCACCACCCTGCGTGCGCTTGCGTATTCCCAGGACCAGGGGCACTGCCGCAAGCTTCATGCGCTCGACTGCAGCTCTGCAAGCAGCATATGGGCCCAGGGCGCAGCACAGCAGGCAAATCGATAGAGCGCGATAGGACAATGGAGGTGGTTCACTCAGGATGCGGCGAATCAGATTGCGCTTCAACCTAGCGGCAGCGAAGCGGTCGTCCGCTCTCGCAGTAGGCGCGACCGAGGCAAGGAATGCACGAAGTACGAGCAGCAGCTTGTGGTAAGCGGCTGTTCGGCGCGGAGCGGGAATGGTGCGACCACGAAGGAACTCGCTGATACTTGCCGCAAGTTTGTCGTCGTACAGGTCATATACGAGGCCTATTCGAGACCAGAGCACTTCGCGGATGCGATGGGTGCGCGACCTCCCGCGCCTCGAATCAGTCGTAGTGAGCCCGCGGCTGTTGACCCGGTAACGCACGAGCGGCTCGGGGACGTTCCGCGCGCGGCAATGTGGAAGCATGTCGAACCACAAATAGTGATCTTGGGAAACAAGCTCTCCGGGCCGATAGTGTCCGGCAGACTCGAAACAGTGGCGGCGGAAAGCTACGGTCGAGTGGTAAAATGGATTATGGAAGAGAATGGTCCATCGGATCTCAAGATCACTCTCCGGCATCGGCTGAACTCCTATTACGGAGTCTGTCTCATCGATAAGCGTGCACCAACTGCCGAGAAGGCCAAGCTCGGGATCGTCCGATAGCATGGAGAACAGGCGCGAAATTCGATTGGGCTCTGCAAGGTCATCGGCATCAAGCCGGACGATGATGTCAGAACGAGCGGACTCGATCCCTCGATTCGCGGCGGCGGCCGTGCCAATGTTGATTGGGTTCGCCAGAACGCTGATGCGTGGATCACGTCGAGCGATAGCGTCGAACAATGCTTGCTGTCCGGTTCCGTCATCGACCACGATCAGCTCGAAATCGGGAAAGTCTTGGCTGATTATGCTTTCGATCGCGTCGTCCAAAAAGCGCAAGTCGTTGAAGACCGTCATCACGACAGAGATTTTTGGAGGTGCACCATCCATCACGTGACCCGGAAATCAGGCATTGCATTCGGAGGAGCGATGATGAGGGAAGGGCGCTCGAAAAACAAGAAACGATCGATATTCACGCGAGAAGGTGTCTCGTTGTGCACAAGTGTCCGCGCGAGATCGAATTCGTGAGCGAGTTGCCGATGACGACGACGGGCAGGATCATCCGCCGCGCGCTGCGCGCACGGGCCGTGGCGGAAGCGACGGCAACGAACACGCCCTGACCCCTGAAAATGAAAAATCCCTTCCTGCAGAGAGTGCGGAGAGGGAATTCTTTGACGCGTAGCACGGTTGTCGGTGCTGGAACCTTGCCCCGCGACGCCCATGGCTCGAAGCGCAAGTGGGATGACGCCGCAACAGCAGTAACCTAGCTGGAGGAAGAGAAGAGGAAAACTGATGGCCAACGAAAGGACTGCAAGATACGAGCTGCGGCTGGAGCGTCTGCTGGACGCGCCGCGCGCGAGTGTTTGGCGGTGCTGGACGGAGCCCAACCTGCTGGAGCAATGGTTCGCGCCCCAGTCCTGGAGAACCGAGGTGAAGACTCTGGAACCGCGCACCGGCGGCGCGTCTCACATCGTCATGCGCGGCCCGGACGGCGAGGAATCCGATGGCGACGGCGTGTTCTTGGAGGCGGTTCCGGAGCAGCGGTTGGTGTTCACCAACGCCTTTACCTCGGGGTGGATCCCATCCAGCAAACCCACGGTCGTCCCCTTCATGACCACGATCATTGAGATGTCCGACAAAGACAGCAAGACTCGCTATGTCGTGCGCGCCCTGCACTGGACCGAGGAGGCGCGGAAACAGCATGAGGAGATGGGCTTCCATGAAGGCTGGGGACAGACGGCCGGCAAACTCGAAGCGCTTGCCCGGACGCTCTGAAAACGCAAAAAAATGCGTCGGTTGCTAAGCCGCAGCATCCTATCGGGATTTGACGAAGCGTTCCAGTTTGCCCAGCGTTTGCAAGCCCAGTTCGACTGCGCCAAATCCTTTCGCCTCCTGAAACGCGGCCTCTGTACTGAGCACCATGCCCAGCGTCACCTTCGTCGCCCCGTCCTGATCCTCGAACGACGCCCAGGCGTCGGCATGTTTTGGTCCGTTCTCGCCCCATAGCAGCGTATAGCTGATCCTCTCCTCGGGTCGGACCTCGGTATAGAGGTGATGGTTCGGGAAGACCGCGCCATCGGGCGCGATCATGTCGAACACCCATTCGCCGCCCGTTCGCAGGTCGATCCTCTTCGTCCGGCAGGAAAACCCATCCGGCCCCCACCATTGTGGCAGCGTCTCGGGGTTCATCCACGTGTTCCAGACGATGGTTCGTGGTGCCTGTATCATTCGCTGCAGCACCATGGTTCGCTCGGCCGCTCCTGCGAGATTGCGCAGTCCCGCATCGAAGCCCTGCCGGTAGCTAGCCTCCATATCCTCGGCCAGCGAGGAAAGCTGCACCGTTACGACCAATCGGCTGCGCTCGTCTGTGCCTGAGAAATCAGCCGTCACCAGCGCCGCCGATTGCGTCACACCACCGGAGGAGACCACCTCGTAGTTCACGCTGCGCTCTGCCGGCTGCAACTCAAGCCAGCCACATTCACAGCGGGTATCCGGCTGGCCCTCAATCTTGCAGAGCGAGACCTCGCGTCCACCCACCCTGATGTCGGCTTCCAAAAACTCCACGGTGACAGAGGGCGTGGGCGCGGCCCAGACCGCTCGCGCGGCTGGCGCCGTCCAGGTCTGCCACAGCACCGACAATGGCGCGGCCACGTCCCGCTCGAAGGTCAGCGTCGCAAAGCGGCCTTCCGCATGATCGGGCGCCGCAGGCATGCGCTCGGGGTTCAGTTTCGATATCATTCGGCGCGTTCCTTCATAGTTTTCATCGCAAATGCGTCCAACCGGCTGAGCCGGCCTTCCCATATTGCCCGCTGCTCATCGAGCCATGTCCGGACCGGTTCCAATGCCTCCGGCACGATGACGCAGGTGCGCACCCGCCCATCCTTGGACGTGGCGATCAGCCCTGCCTCCTCAAGCACTGAAAGGTGCCGCATCACCGTGGGCAGGCGCAGCCCCGTGGGTGCCGACAGATCCGAGACCCGCGCGGGCGTTTCAGCGAGTCGGGTCAGGATCGATCGACGGGTCGGATCGGCCAGGGCATGGAAGAGCAGCGAAAGTTCCGGATGATGCTTAGTCATAAAGCTAACTATCATCCGAGGCGTCTGCCGCGCAAGAGAAACTTCGTCAATTTGCTAAGTGTTCCCACATTGGCATCGGGGCCACGAAGCAGTCGGCTTCTTTGCAGGGGACGGGCCGGAAGATCGGGTGCAAGCACAGACATTAGTTTGCCATACGGTGAACAATTGTATATAGTTCACCATATGGAAACCTATCGAACACCACTTGATGCCGCTTTCCACGCGCTTTCCGACCCGACCCGGAGAGCGATCATCAACCGTCTGATGACAAGCCCCGCGCCGGTCAAGGAACTGGCCGAGCCTTTCAGCATGGGGCTGCCTGGCTTCCTGAAACATCTTCGGGTGCTTGAGGACAGCGGATTGATCGCTACCGAGAAGGCCGGCCGTGTCCGCACCTGCCGGGTGAGGATCGAGCGCTTGGCGGAGGCCGAGACCTGGCTTTCCGAGCAGCGCGCGCTTTGGCAGGCCAGAACCGACCGCCTGGCCAATTATGTCGAAACCCAAATGTCAGGGAACGAAGATGAGGACTGAAAATACCGAGTTGAATATCTCGCGGATCATCAACGCTTCGCCCGTCACGGTCTGGAAAGCGTGGAGCGAGCCGGAGCATCTTGCGAAATGGTGGATACCCGCTCCCATCGAATGCAAGGTCGTCAAGCTGGACCTGCGGCCGGGCGGCGGCTTCGAGACGTTGATGAGTGAAGGCGGCGGCGAATTCAAGCCGCATATCAAAGCCTGCTTCCTCGACATCACGCCTGCGCGGCGGATGGTCTGGACCACGACCCTGGCTGAGGGCTGGCAACCGATCGAGCCCTGGTTGGCGCTGACCGCGATCATCACATTTGAGCAGGAGGGAAAGGGCACGCGGTATTCGGCCCGGGTGCTGCACAAAAGCCCCGCCGATAGCCGCAAGCATGAGGAGCTGGGATTCCACGAGGGATGGGGCACGACGATTGACCAACTCGCAGCCTTTGCTGAGCGCTTGAAATGACGCAAAGGTCGCCGAGCCGAGGCCAACTTATCCTTGGATTTCGCCTGAAACCGAGCAGTCCAGTTTCGGCCTAGGCCAGTCACACCCTGCTTGTTCCTCGGTGAGGGGAGCGGTCCTCAACGTGTGATCGGCGGTTGTAGCGGACGGACTATCTGCCCGGTTGAGCGCGTGAGAACTACGTCTCGCAGCACAATAGCACTCCAGGCGCCTACCTTTATTGATAATCAAAAGAGATGGACTATCAATTTGCGCCGTAATCGGCGGTGTTTGGTGGGCCCGGCGGGACTCGAACCCGCGACCTCTCGATTAAAAGTCGCTTGCTCTACCGACTGAGCTACGGGCCCACTCTGGCCGCCGGAGGCATGTCCGCCGGGGCCGGCAAGGGCTTCCCAAAATCCCGCCCAAAATGCAAGCGCAAAACCCGCAATGGCGCCCTTCAGAACGCACCGGCGGGCAGGAAAAGCCAGAAATTCCGCTGTCTTAGGGGGTGAGCTTGCGCGGGGCGCCGGTGAGGGGCTTCAGGGGCCGGGCCTTGATCGTGGAATTAACCGGCGCGGCTTTCGAAGGTGCCGCGGGCGGGGCCTTGGCAACTGGCTTGGCCGCGACCGGCGCAGGCTGGCAGGCATTCTGCGCCGCCTCGAACCGGTGCCAATTGTCCCGCATCACATCCGGCCACACGCCACTGACTGTGTGGTCCGGCCAGTAGAGATCGCCGTTCCAGAACCGCGTTACAGAGCCGCCGGCGAAGTCCGGCTCGACCGTCACAAACGCAAGCTTTTCCCCGCGGGGCGAGTCGATGGTGATCTCGTGAACGCCGCGGTAGATGTCGACCGTCGGCCTCCGGTCGCGGAAATTCTCCCCCAGCTTGACCGCAAGGCAGGAGGTCAATGCCCGCGGGGCTACCGGCGATTTCATCACGATGTCCGGCTCAGCCACCTTGACCGTAGGGGTGCAGGCGCCAGCGCCCAGCGCCGCCAGGGCGGCGAACAGAGGGGCGGCAAGAAATGCAGGGCGTTTGCTCATAACCATCATGCAACGCAAGCCATGTGCCAGGGCATCTTGTGGCCCAAATCACTTTTCCCCTTCGTTAATGCTTGTAGGGTCAAATGGCACTGCCTACGCCACCCTTTTTTGGGGCGGCGCCTGAAGGAACGATCACATGTGCCGGTGGCTGACCTATTGCGGCGACCCGATCTACCTCGACAAGGTCCTGTTCGAGCCGCGCAATTCCCTGATCAGCCAGAGCCTCCGCGCCCGGCACAGCCACGTCACCACCAACGGCGACGGCTTCGGGATCGGCTGGTACGGCGAACGCCCGACCCCGGGTGTCTATCGCGATATCCTGCCGGCCTGGAACGACCAGAACCTCAAGAGCCTGGCGCACCAGATCCGCTCCAGTCTGTTCCTGGCGCATGTGCGCGCCTCGACCGGGACGGCGACCTCGCGCGCCAACTGCCACCCGTTCGCTCACGGCAAATGGCTGTTCATGCATAACGGCCAGATCGGCGGCTATGAACGCGTGCGCCGCCGGCTGGAAGCGATGATCGATGACCGCTTCTATTGCCATCGCGTTGGTACGACGGACAGCGAGCTCATCTTCTACCTGCTGCTGAGCGACGGGTTGCAGGAGGATCCAATCGGCGCGCTGACGCGCACCATCGGCAGCATCGAACGGCTGGCACGCGACGCGGCGGTGAACGAGCCGTTCAAGTTCACCTCGGTGTTGAGCGACGGCGAATTCGTCTATGCGGTGCGGCATTCCAGCGACGAGGTGCCGCCGACGTTGTTCCACCGGCAGCGCAGCGATCATTTCATGGTCGTGTCGGAGCCGCTGGACGAGGAAGAGGATTGCCAAGCCTGGCGCGAAGTGCCGGCCGGTCACATGCTCGTGATCGAAAAGCGCGGCAGTCTCGAGATCACGCCCTTTCTTCCGAGCATCTGAGCCTCCATCCGGAACGTAACGCTTATGAACGCGTGACGGCCATCACAGTGCTGCTGCGCTGTGTGACGGCATTCACAGAATCCGCCATTTTGCGGCGTTAACGTCCGCATGCAGTTATTGAAGCGGACGCAGGCATACCCTACGTGCTGATCCACGAGTTTGGAGGGGACAATGTTTACGACCGAAACCTACCAGGACGTCTTGAGCGAAAACGGCTATCGTGACCATGCGGCCAGCAGCGCCTGGATCGTCGTTGTCGCCGTGACCGTCGCGCTCATTCTCTTCGCCTAGAGACAGCTTCGCTGTCATCCAATCCCAGTTCCTGGCGCCGCTTCCTGGAGAGGCCGAGCGCGACGATACGGTGGGACTCCTTCAGATAGCCTTTCAGGTCCTTATCCGACAGGCCCGGCTTCGCGTAGTGCTGGATCCATTTCATCCCGCGTGAGGCGAGATACGGCGCCGGCCTCAAGCCGCGCTTGTCCTTCAGCATCTCATAGGCGATCGGCGAGACTTTGAAGGTGACGCGGCCGCCATTGGCATCCCAGCCGCCGATCGCGAACACCTTGCCGCCGACCTTCCACACATGATGGTCGCCCCACTGCATCACGTAGGTCGTGGCAGGCAGCGACTTACAGAAGGCGTTGAACTCTTTCTCGGTCACACGTCCAGGTCCCGGGCGAACTGGGCGTTCTCCTGTATGTATTGGAAACGCAGCTCGGGTTTGCGGCCCATCAGGCGTTCGACCAGGTCGGAGGTTTCGCGCGCCTCCTGCCGTTCCTCTTCGACGTAACGATGGGGCATGCGCACGCGCAGCAGCACGCGGTGCTTGGGGTCCATGGTGGTGCTCTTGAGGTCGGCGGCGGGCATTTCTCCGAGGCCCTTGAAGCGGCTGATCTCCACCTTGCCGCGTCCGGAGAACTCGGTCTTCAGCAGCTCCTCCTTGTGCGCATCATCGCGCGCATAGACTTTCTTCGCACCCTGGGTGAGGGCATAGAGCGGCGGCTGCGCCAGGAATAGATGGCCGTTCTGGATGAGGTCCGGCATCTCCCGGAAGAAGAACGTCATCAGGAGCGAGGCGATGTGCGCGCCGTCGACATCGGCGTCGGTCATGATGATAACCTTGTCGTAGCGCAGGCGCTCCTCGTCATACTTGTCGCGCGTGCTGCAGCCAAGCGCCTGAATGAGGTCGATCAATTCCTGGTTCCCGGAGAGCTTGTCGGCGGATGCACTGGCGACGTTGAGGATCTTTCCGCGCAGCGGCATCACGGCCTGGGTCTCGCGATTGCGCGCCGTCTTGGCCGAGCCGCCGGCGGAATCGCCTTCGACCAGGAAGATCTCAGTGCCCGGCCCGGTCTTGGTGCAGTCGATCAGCTTGCCCGGCAGGCGCAGCTTGCGGGTGGCGGTCTTGCGCAGGATCTCCTTGTCCTGGCGCTTGCGCAGGCGCTCCTCCGCGCGCTCGATCACCCACTCCAGGAGGTCCTTGCCGCGGGCGGGATCGGCGGAGAGCCAGTGATCGAAATGGTCCTTGATCGAGGTTTCGACCAGGCGCGCCGCTTCGGCCGTCGCCAGCTTTTCCTTGGTCTGGCCCTGGAACTGCGGATCGCGGATGAAGAGCGACAGGATCACGACTGCCCCGCCAATCACATCTTCGGCGATGATCTGGCCCGTCTTGCGGTTGCCGATGAGCTCGCCATAGGCGCGCAGCGACCGGCTGAGGCCTGCACGAAGGCCCGTCTCATGGGTGCCGCCTTCGGGGGTAGGGACCGTGTTGCAGTAGAAGCTGCGCAGCCCCTCCTCTTCGTCGGATGCGACCGGCCAGGCAATCGCCCATTCGACCCGGCCTTGCTTGTCGGGAAATTCCGCCTGCCCGACGAACGGCGTGGAGGTGACGGTCTGCTTGCCATTGAGGCGGGACGCCAGGTAGTCCCCCAGGCCGCCCGGAAAATGCAGGGTCTCCTCGGCTGGTGTCGAATCCTTGTCGCTGATTAGCGAAGGATCGCACGACCAGCGGATCTCGACACCGCGATAGAGGTAGGCCTTGGACCGGCACATGCGATAGAGCCGGTTCGGCCTGAAGTGCGCCTGCTTGCCGAAGATCTCGGGATCGGGATGGAAGCGCACGCTGGTGCCGCGCCGGTTGACGCCGCCGGCATTCTTCAACTTTCCCTTCGGCTTTCCCTTGCTATAGGCCTGAACATAAAGCTCTTTGCCGCGCGCAATCTCGACGGTGAAATCGTCGCTGAGCGCGTTGACCACCGACATGCCGACGCCGTGCAGGCCGCCGGAGGTCTCGTAGACCTTGCCGCCGAACTTGCCGCCGGAATGGAGCGTGGTGAGCAGGACTTCGACCGCGGGCTTGTTGCCGTATTTCGGCATGGGATCGATGGGAATGCCGCGGCCATTGTCGCGCACGATGATATAGCCGTCGGCGCCTAGCTCGACCTCGATGCGGCTGGCGTGGCCGGCCACGGCCTCGTCCATGGAATTGTCCAGGATCTCAGCGACTAGGTGATGAAGCGCATGCTCGTCCGTGCCGCCGATATACATGCCAGGGCGCCGCCGTACCGGCTCCAGCCCCTCCAGGACCTCGATATCTTTGGCGCTGTAGTCCGCGCCCCGCTTGCCGCCGCTGAAAAGATCGTTCATCCGACTCGTGTTCCGAAGGTGATTGCGGGCAAAGACATAAGGCCCCGGGCAGGCCCGCTGCAAGCTTTCCGATGCGACGAATTATCGTGGCATTTCAAAGGCCAAGCCGGCACGAGCCGCACCGGCCGCCGTTGCGCAGTTGGACACGGTCCGCTAAATAGCGTGACCCTTCACTGGATTGCGAGCGGGGGATGGCGCCGAAGCCGGCCAAGATAGTCTATTGCCCGATGGAGATCGCCTCGCGGGAGCTGGATTCGCGCCTCCTGCTGACTGCGATTGCGGCCGCGCGCGGCTTCGAGGTGGTGCTGGGCCAGAAGTGGCTGATCGAGCGCAACATAGAGCGCATGACGCCGGGCATCTACCTCTCCAAGACGCTGACCGTGCGCGATGCCAAGATGCTGAAGCGGGCGCGGGCGGCGGGCTACATCACGGCGGCAGTCGATGAGGAGATCCCCGGCCTCGTCGTGCACGACAAGAACTTCTGGTGGGTCTCGCGCGATGCGGTCGATGCAACCGACGTCATCTTCCTGCCCGGGACCTTCAACTCGCGGGCGTTCCTGGAGGCGTTCGGACTCGAAGCCGGCCGGGTCAAAAAGGCTGCGAACCCTCGCTGGGACCTTCTGCGGCGCGAGCTGCGCACGATCTTCGCCGAAGAAGCTGACGCACTGCGGCGACGGCACGGCGAGTTCATCCTGCTGAACTCGAATCTCGGCTTCACGAATTCCCACAAAGGCAACATCGACGAGATCATCCAGTCGCTGGTCGACCAGGGCAAGGTCGATCCGAACAACCACGCGTTCATGGCAGAGCTCAGGGAGTTCGGGCGGATGGAGAGCGGCAATCGCGCGGCGCTGCTCGAGCTGCTGCCGGCTCTGGCCCAGGCCTTTCCGCACTACAAGATCGTCGTTCGCCCGCATCCGAGCGAGAATGTGGAGGCGTGGCAGGAATGGACGCGCGGAATCCCGAACCTGTCTGTCATTCGCGAGGGCTCGGCAACCGCATGGATCATGGCCTCGCAGGTCCTCGTCCACACTAACTGCTCGACGGGCACCGAAGCCGTCGCACTCGATCGTCCGGCGGTGTGCCTCGTGCCGACGGACAGCCCCGCCAATCGCCGCTACCTGGCCAACCTCGTGAACCCGGTTGCTAAGACGGCGCGCGAAGCCCTGGAGGCGGTCGCCTCGTTCCTGTCGGAGCCGGCGCGCTGCTATACACGCGAGATGATCGATCGATACCGGGACACCTTGTCCTACGACGACAAATGGACGGGTGCGGAGCAGATCATATCCGGCATGGAGGAGCTCGCGGCCGCGCGCGGCGGGTGGAGCGCGAGCGGTGAAGGGATGAGCGCATGGCATCCATCCCTCGGCTACCGTTGGCATCAGGCAGACAAGAATGTCCGCGGCACCCTGTTCCCCGAGCTCGACCTCGTGGCTGTCGAACGGCGCCTGAAGCAGTTCAGCGAAATATTGGGCCTCGATACGCAGCTCAACATCGAAGGCTGCGGCACGAAGGTGGCCCTGATCTCGCCGCGCGGCCTGCCGCTGACTACCCGCATCCGCCGCGCGGTCGGACGGTGGTAGCGGGCCTACAATCTCGGAAGATCTGGCAAGCTATTGGAATTGTTGGAATTGCCATCCGGCCCGGAAGTATGCCGCCAGTGGCTGCAGCCGATGGACTTTGGTGCCGCCGGGCGCTTGTAACGCGCCGTCCCTCCGTTTATGAGAGGCCCTCACGAACCGAACCAAGGGAGCATCGCATGTCTTTTGAGCCGTGGCAGGTCTGGGGCCGGGAGCCCGATGTAGAAGTGACCCTGCCGCGAAGGGCGACTGGTGAGCTGGGCGAGATGGAGTCAACCAAGCAGCTCGTGAAGCTCATCGGCGACGTCTACAAGCCCGGCATGCGCGTTCTTGATGTGGGATGCAACGTCGGACACTACCTGCGTGGCATCCGCCGCATCGGCGCTGACGTCACGTATCGCGGTGTCGATGCCTATGAGCATGTGATCAACAAGGCGCGGCAGATCTTCAAGGACGATCCGCATGCCAGCTTCGAGGTCAAGGATATCCACCAGCCGCTTTATCCGAGCGATCGGTACGACATCGTCTATTGCTGCAACGTTATCCTTCATTTGCCTTTCTTCAAGAAGCCGGTGAAGAACCTGCTCGACAGCACCGGGAAGGTCTGCTTCATCCGCACGCTGCTGAGCGAGCACCCGACCACCATCTCGAAGCGGTGTAGGGACAACCTGTTCGACGATGACGGCAACCCGCTCGAATGGGCGTACCAGAACACCTACGACGTCGAGTTCTTTGCCGACTATGTCCGCGGGCTCGGGTGCGACATCGAGTATATCGATGACGAGTTCGACCCCACCGTGCTTCAGGATGAATACAAGAAGCTCAAAGGGAACTATGGCACCCGCATCGTTGGCACGGGCGTGCAGGCGGACGGCAATGTGCTGTTCCACTGGAAGTGGGCAAAGATCACCCGGCGCTGATTCTGCATGAGCGCGGGCGGTATCTCGCGCACATCATGGATTGCGGCAGCACGACGCCAGCGATTGCCAGCGCAATGCCGGCGCCTCTCCGGGTACAATGGGCGGCGTCTCACGCGGCAACAGGCGCCTGTTGCCGCGGTGCCACCAGCGACAGAGCCAACATCATCGTCACCAGCGACAGCCATACCCACACCGAGTGCTGCTCGCCGAAAATGATCATGCCCCAGACCACGCCGAACAGGGTGACGAGGTTTGCGGTCTGGCTGGTGAAGACGGGGCCCGCGCTCTCGATCAGGCGGATGAACAGCGAATAGGAGACGGCGTTGATGACGCCGAGGCCCAGCATGGCCCATTCCACCTTCGTCCATGGCCAGCCGAAGGACACGAACGTGCCGGTCGCATAGAGAATCGGGCTCATCATCAGGGCGGCGGCGACGAACATGCCGGCGGTCACCGCGCCGGGCGTCATTCCGCCAGGCTTCCACAGCGCCAGCATGACGTTGAAGGCGGCGTAGCAGGCAGCCGCGAGGAGCGCGAGCAGAACCCACGGAAGTTGTGCCGGGTCGGGCAGGCTCTGTTGCGGCCCGACCAGCAGCATGATCGCCAGCGCCCCGAGCACAACGCCGGTGACACGACCGAGCGCAAACATCTCCAGCCTGAGCAGCGCCGATGCGACGAAGGTGACAATGGGAATGATCGCCAGGGAGATCGCAAGGATTCCGGCCGGCACGTGCGCGGCGGCATAGAAGAAGATCGCACCGGGTAGGACCATTCCCAGCAGGCCCGAAACCAAGTAGAGCAGCATCGACGCGCGGGTGACGGGAATCCTGCGACGGCGGACGCCGCTGAGCGTCAACAGAATCGCGCCCGCGATGGCGGCCTCCCAGAAGGTAAGGCTGAGCGGGTGGATGCCGCCCACCGCGGCGATCCTGGCGAGCGAGAACGATAGGCCCCAGCTGAGACCCATTGTCAGCAAGATGGTCCAACCCCACAGCTGTCGAACCATAAGGCGCTGAGCCATGGCAACCATCCCCCCTCATTCGGATGCGCGTTCGGATGCGCGCTGCACCATAGGCGCTGCCTGAACCGGCGAATAGAGCGTCCGTGCAACACGCCGAACCACCGCCGACAACCGGCGGGCAAGCGACGGGGCGGCTTGAAGAGGCGATCGCGGAATGCGAACGCGGCCTGGAGATCAACCCGAACAGCTCGCTGATCCTGGGAAACCCTGCGCGTGCCTGGCTGCGTCCGTCCGGTCGCAGCCCACGCTCGAAGCATCGCGCTTGGCCCTCAAGCTCAATCCGCGCGATCCGTCGAACTTCTGGCGGCACTACGCGATCGCGGTGGCGCACATCGCGGCGGAGGATTATGCGACGGCGCGCCAGGAGGCCAACAAGACGGCATTGTTGCGGCCGCCCGATTCCTGCCGCGGTCCCACCCCAGTCCTGATCTTATGGTCCTGGTTTAGTCCAATGCCTCGAGCGCCGCGACTGTCAGCACGTCCAGGATAAAGTTGCTGGCCGCCTTGATCAGCAGAACCCGGTTATCGACAATCCTATAATGGTATCCCGGCTGCAGTGGCGGCAGCTGCACGATCAGATCGTGCGGCAGCGGATGGTACTCCAAGCCGGGCGGCAACTGGTTGTTGCGCGCCAGCTGCTTGGCGATGCCCGGCGGCAACGAGCCCTTCTTGGCGATACCGGGCGGCAGGCCCTTGTGCTTGTTCTTCTTGCCCTTCTTGTACTCATAATAGTCCGGGCTCTGCTGGTACGCGACCAGGTGGCGCTGGTAGTAGCTGGCTATGATCCGCTTCTCGAGCTCGCCGATGAAGATATCGGCGGCATCCGGCGATTCCGCGACTTGCGTGCCCGTCGCGCCATGCTGGCTTGGTTGGTCGGCCATGGCTGCATGCGACAACAACGCCAGCGGAAGAGCCATAGCCGTGGCTCGCAGAATGGAACGGATGTGGATGATACGCAGCATCAGCAGATCCCCAGTGGTTGCTCGAGGATTGAAAAGATAGCGCTCCACCGCCGCTGTCAAACGCAAGAACGCGTGACCGACTTGTTCATGTCTGGTTCAGATACCGGCGCGATCAGTACGACGGGCCGCCACCCGGTGAGGGCGGGGGAAGCTGATCCACAGTCGGCTCGGTCGGGATCGGGCCGCCGCCGCCATTGCTGCCGCCGCCGCCGCCACCGCCGCCCGCGCTCGTGCGCTTGGTTCCGGGCACAACGGTGCAGCGATCGCCACAGGCGAAGATCGTTTCAGTGACGTTCCCGCCGTCTGGCGCCAGCACGGAGACCTGCGCGCTCGCATTCTTGGCCGTCACGACAACCTGCGTGTCCATCGTGATGGTGCCATCGTTCATGATGATCAGACGCGTGATGCCCGGCGCTCTGCCGATGATGACCAGTCGGTTCGGTGTTTGCACCGTGACGTCGGCGACGTTCGGGTTGCCGACGACGATGTCGCTCGCTGGGTTATCCAGCTTCAGAATTCGGGCGCCGTCCAACTCGACGGTCAGGGCATCAGCAGCGTGGACGCTGCTTGCCGCGGCCACAGCAATTCCGGCTGCGACCAGAAACGGCCAAGTCGATCGGAACATGCTCATCAATCCCCTCTTCTTAAACGATTTGTTCATCATGTTCGGCCATGCTCTTCGATGGGTGATACTCCATCAGAACATCCTCAACGATCAGTTAACGCGGGCTAAGAACTGCAGAGGTAAGGGGAAATGGTAAAACGCACGACGCGATTGCTGGGCAGTGTGGCGCTTGCGCTTGCCATGTCCGGGTGCGCGACGGTGGCCGATAAGGCCGCCAAGCCGGCTGAGAAGACAGCCGATGTGGAGCCGACTCTGCGCCGGGCGGCAATGATGGCCGAGCGCAACGCCAGCTATGGCGAAGCGGCGCAGCATTACGCGGCGCTTCATGCACGGTATCCGCAGGATAAGGCGATCACCTTGGCCGTGGCCCGCAACCTGCGCTTCTCCGGCAATCCCCAGAAGGCCATCGCGGTGATCAACAGCTCCGCGAGCGGGCAGGCGCCCGATGCCCTGACGCTGCTGGAGCTAGGCAAGGACTATCTGGCCGCAGACCAGTTGAATCTGGCCAAGCCGACTTTGGAGCGCGCCAAGGCGGCCGCTCCCCTCAACTGGGAAATCCTCTCGTCCCTCGGCGTTGTCTACGATTACGACGGCGAATATGCCCAGGCGCAGCAGCAGTATGATGCCGCCCTGTTCCTGGACCCGGAGAACCCAACCGTCCTCAACAACAAGGCGCTTTCCCTGGCGCAGCAGGGGCGGCTGGACGAGGCCGTCGCGACCATGAAGCTCGCCACCGACCAGCCGTCGGCCAGCGCCCAGGCGCGCCAGAATCTGGCCTTGCTGATGGCCCTCAAAGGGGACGCGGAAACGGCCGAGCGCCTGGCGCGCAAGGACCTGCCGCCGGCCGTCGCCGAGGCGAACATCGAATACTACCGCTCCCTGGCGAAGCCGGAGCAGCCGGCGAAGCCGACGCAGAAGGCGCGCGTGAAGCCGCAGCCGCCGGCCGAGGACGACGACCTCCCGCCGCCTCCACCGCCGCCGCTCGACTACTAGTCCCCGACGCCTTTCCTACCGAAACGGCGGCCGTCCGAAAGGAACGGCCGCCGTTCTTCCTTCATTCGAGTCAAATGCCGGAAATGTCAGGCGGCGCGTTCCGCGGACTCATTGATGAGGGTCGCCTAGAGCCCGGCGTTGTGCAGGGTCGCTTCGAGTTCGCGATGAGCGGCCAGGATAGGTGACTTCACCGGTCCGCAAGAAAGCTCATGGCCGTGATGGACACGGCGTGAAGCGGTGTGGCGCAGGAATTTGTCCAGTGTTTATCGCTCGGACATCATCTGCGCGATCTGGATTCCGGCTGGAGCGGCGATGATGATGAACAGCACCGGCAGGAAGAAGACGATCATCGGCACCGTGAGCTGGGCAGGCAAGGCCGCGGCCTTCTTCTCGGCCATCGACATGCGCGTGTCGCGGTTCTCTTGCGCCAGCACGCGCAGGCCGTTGGCGATCGGCGTGCCGTAGCGCTCGGACTGCAGCAGCGTGGTGGCGAGCGCCTTGAACGACGGCATACCGGTGCGTTCGCTCAGGTTCTCGAACGCTTGCCGCCGGTCGCTCAGGAAAGCCAGCTCGGCCGCAGTCAGGCCCATCTCTTCCGACATCTCGGGCGAGCTCTCGGCCATCTGCTCCGTCACCTTGTTGAACGCCGCTTCGATCGACATGCCGGATTCAACGCAGATCACGATCAGGTCGAGCGCGTCGGGGAAGGCCCGCTGCAGCAGCTTTTGCCGCTTCTGGATCGCATTGTTGAGCATGATCTGCGGCAGGAAATAGCCGAGACCGCCAGCGGCGAGCACGCCCGCCATGCGAACGGCGATCGGCTTGTCCGGGAACAGGAGCCACGCATAGAGCAGGGCCACGATCACAAAGCTGATCGGCAGCGCGATGCGCTTGAACAAGTAGTTGGCCACCGCGCTCGGGCTGCGCTTACCGGCGCGCGCCAGCTTCATGCGCAACTCCTTGGCGTCCAGCAGGTCGGACATGCTGACGCCGCGCAAAGCAAGGCCCTTGATGCCCGTGTTCGGCACGGCCTGCAGTCGGTTGCGCGCCTGGAAGGACTGGGTCTGGGCCTGCGACAAGGCGCGCCGCCGATCGCGCACGGCACGCAGGCGAGCCTCGAAGCGTTCGCCTCGCATGAAGGGCAGGGCCAGTGCAAAGATCGTCAAGACGGTGGCCGCGAACACGATCAGCACGATTATGCTCGTGATATTGAAACCACCGGAAAAGTCGATTCCTAATTGGCCCATTGCAGCAGACCTCAGATCTCGAAATTGATCATCTTACGCATCACGGCGATGCCGATCGCAAATGACATGAAGCCGATGAAGACGCACCAGTTGCCGGCATTGGTCGTCACCAGAAGGCTTACGTAGTCGGGAGCGATGAAGCTGAGGATTCCGGCGACCGCAAAGGGCAAGGATCCGATGATGCTGGCGGAGGCCTTCGCTTCGCTCGACAGCGCCTTGATCTTGTCGCGCATCTTCTTGCGGTCGCGCAGGATGCCCGACAGTTTCGCCAAGGTTTCGGCCAAGTTGCCGCCGGTAACCTGCTGCGTGACCAGCACGATTGTGAAGAACCGCACCTCTGTGGTGGGCACCCGCATGACCAGCCGATTGAGGCACTCTTCCAAGGTCATGCCCATCTGAATGTTCTCGGTGATGGCGCGGAACTCCATGCCGACCGGGTCCGGCATCTCCTTCCCGACGATGGAGAGACATTCGGCGACCGTCATGCCGGTCTTGACGCCGCGCACGATGAGGTCGATCGCGTTGGCGAACTGAGCCGTGAACGCCTTGAAGCGCTTGTTCACCAGGTAGCGCAGGACAAACCGTGGAATGCCGAACATACCGACCAGAATGCCGGCCGGAATGGTGTAGATGATTCCGGTAGAGAAGAAGATGATCAGCGTGAAGACAGCGCCGCAGATGATGCTGTAGATCCAGAATTGCTTGGGAGTCGTCTTCAAGCCGGCCTGGATGAGTTTCTCTTGCAGCTGATAGCCGCGCTGCTGCTTCTTCAGCTGCTCGGCCGCCTTCAGCTTGGCCTCGATATCTTTGCGCCGCATTCCGGTTTGCGTCTTGCCCGCGCCGGCCTTATCCCGGCTGCCGCCCGCGCTGCCCGCGACCGAGTTCAGCCGCCGCTCCAGCCGCGCGCGCGGCCCATAGAGGCTGTTCAGCAGTGCGAACGAGACGATGATGAGGGCCAATAAGAGGACACCGACGGCGCCCATGATCATGGGGTCCAGATTGGCCAGGTTCTTAATCAAAGTCGTCTCCCATGATTTCTGCCAGTTCGCGCTCGCGGCCGAAATACTTTGCCTGATCCCAGAAGGCCGGGCGCAGACCTGTAAATTTGTGGCGGCCCACGATGCGGCCGGATGCGTCCTCGCCCTGGATCTCGTAGATGAAAAGGTCTTGAAGCGTGACGACCTCGCCTTCCATGCCGACGATCTCGGTCACATGGGTGATCTTGCGCGAGCCGTCGCGCAGACGCGCTGCCTGTATGATCACGTTGATCGAGCCGGCAATCTGCTCGCGGACGGTCTTGGCAGGTAGATTGTAGCCGCCCATCGCGATCATGTTCTCGAGACGCGAGATGCATTCGCGCGGGTTGTTGGCGTGGATGGTGCCCATCGACCCGTCGTGGCCGGTGTTCATGGCTTGTAGCAGATCGAACGCTTCGGTTCCGCGGACCTCGCCGACGATGATGCGTTCAGGGCGCATACGCAGACAGTTGCGCACCAGGTCGCGCATTGTCACCTGGCCGACGCCTTCGAGGTTCGGCGGACGGGTTTCCAGGCGCACGACGTGCGGCTGCTGGAGCTGAAGTTCCGCCGCATCTTCGCAGGTGATGACGCGTTCGCCCTTGTCAATGAACTGCGTCAAGCAGTTCAGCAGCGTGGTTTTACCGGAGCCGGTGCCGCCCGAGACGATCGTGTTGAGCCGGCAATGGCCGATGATCTGCAACAGCTTGGCGCCGGCCGGCGACACGGACCCATAGTTCACCAGCTTATCGAGCGTCAGGCGATCACGCTTGAACTTACGAATGGTGAGCGCGCAGCCATCGAGAGCCAAGGGTGGAGCGATGACGTTCACGCGCGAGCCATCCATCAAGCGCGCGTCGCAGATCGGGCTGGCTTCGTCGACGCGCCGGCCGACGGCCGAGACGATGCGCTGACAGATGTTCATCAGCTGCTGCTGGTCGCGGAATTTGATGTCCGTCAGCTCGATCTTGCCGTTGGCTTCGATGTAGACCTTGTCAGGCCCGTTTACCATGATGTCGGCGATATCATCACGGGCGATCAGCGGCTCGAGCGGACCGAGGCCGAGGACGTCGTTGCAGATATCCGTGACGAGCAGCTGTTGTTCGCCGGCGCTGATCGTCAGGTTGCGGAGGTTGATGATCTCCGCCACCACTTCCCCGATCGCCTCGCGGACCGATTTGTGGTCGAGCTTCGCCAGCTCGGCGAGGTCGACCGTGGAAATCAGGTCGTTGAAGACGTTCTGCTTGATCTCCTGCAAGCGGCTGTCAAGTTCTCCCGGGCGGCCCGGGCCGGTCTTCTTCGGCGCAACAGGCGCAGCCGGTGCTATCTCGGTTGCGGCGGTCGCGACCGGGACATTCTGGCTGGGCGCCGGCTGTGTCGGCGGAGAGGAACGACGGCCGAACATGAGACCTCAGTACCCCCTTAGGCGACCTTGGGCTGCGGCTTCCGGAACAGGCTCGGGAAGGCGAGTTTCTTGGCCGGCTTCGCGGCGCCCTTCACGCTGCCACGGACGCCGGTCCGCATTACCAGATCGGTGAAGACTCCGATCAGTTTGTGGGACTTGAACCGGTCGCCGATCATCTTGCCGTCGTTGGCTGCCTCAATGAAGGTCGTCGGATCGAACGGAATCGCCGCCACCGGCTGGATGCCGAGCGTGTTCGATATGTCCTTCGGCAGCAAGCGCGTGCGCTTGGCCACGTCCGACTTGTTGATCACCACCTTGACCTGCTTGCTGTCGCCGCGCTTGCCGTTCAGGAAGTCGAGCAGATTGCGCGAATCGCGGATATTCGCGATATCGGGCGCAAGCACCAGGACAGTTTCGTCGGCGCTCATCAGAAGCGCCTCCGACCAATCGGTCCAAACATGCGGCACGTCGACGATCACCAGCTTCGCCATCTGCCGGCAGAGATCAATCGTCTTCTCGACAGCCTCCTCATCGATGCCTTCGTAGTGGCGGAGAATGCCTGGCGTGCTCAGAATCTGCAGGTTGTCATCCTCGCCCGTCATGTAGCGCTCGAGGAGCGTGATGTCGATGCGCTCGGGGTCGTTGAATGCTTCGCCGAATGCCGTCCGCGGATCCTGGTTGAAGGCGAGGCCGGCAGTCCCGAAAGTCAGGTCCATGTCGGCCAGGATCGTCTTGAGATTAAGCCGCCTGGCAGACGCCCAGGCCATATTGTGGGCGATGGTGGAGGCGCCAACCCCGCCGCGAGCACCGGTCACGGCGACGAGCCTGCAGCGTTCCGGACCCTTCGGGTCGTGCGCCGCGCGCTCGATCGCGTCCATCATGCCTTCCAGGCTGAGAGGCGAAACCAGGTAGTCGGTGACGCCGAGCGATACGATCCGGCGGTAAACCGAGATGTCATTGACGGCGCCGACCACGATCAGCTTGCGACCGGGCTCGACCACCTGCGCCAGCGCGTCCAGCCGCGATTGCAGCGTAGCGGTGTCCCCGTCGTCCTCCACGATGATCAGGTGGGGCGAGGGATGATCGGCATAGTGAGTCACGGCACGTGCCAATCCGCCATCGCGCACCGCGATCTTGCATCGGGCAAATGCGCGCTGCTCGGCCAATGCCTTTGCTGATGCCGAGGTCTGCTCGGCGTGGCAGAAGACGTCAATCGTCAAACGATGCTGCATGGCTGGTCTCTCACTAACTGGAGATCTTGAAGTTGTAGTCTTGCAAGAGGTCGTTCGCGCTCGGAAGCGCCTTGCCTCTCTGATAGTTGTCGATCACGTAGTAGGCGCGCGCGCCGGATCGGCCGGGCGTCATCTCGCGTGGATGAACGAGATCACGCGGATTGGCGGCCATCGCGTCGATGTTGTGCTGGATCGCGCAGCCGTAGTTCGGATGGATCGCGTTTTCGTGCCCCTTATCCCAGAAGCCGGGCGTATAGCCGCACCGCTCCGGAGACGTCACGTAGATCGGGAAGGTGACGCTCGCCGTTCCCTTGGTCTGGGTCTCGGCGACATAGAGGTTGATGTCCTCCGCAGGGACGCCGCGGTGCATCAGCGCGTTGGCAAGCTGCAGAGCATGCTCTCGCGCGGCCGGGTCATCGGTCGACTTGCCGGGCACTGTCACCTCCAGCGGCCGCTCGCCCTGGGTTTGATAGGCCGCCAGGAACTCGTCGATCCGCTCTGAATCGGAGGGGTTGGGTTTGCCGGCATAGAATGGTCCCACGTCGATCCGCGCTGTCTTGCGTTGGACGGTGGTGGGGTGGGCGTAGGTCGGGTCATGCTTGGTGATGTCGGTCTCGCACGCGCCGATGAAGACAGCGATGAGGCTGGCGCAGGCGCAACGCAGCAGAGAATGAGTCACGGCTGGTCTCCTCAATTGATGATGTAGCCGATGGGGCCTTTCGGACCCTCGCTCGGCTGGCTGCCCTCGGGTGGCCGCTTGACGTAGAGGCTCTGGAGGTTGCCGAGGAAGTAGCGATCTAGGTCATGCGAGGGCGACAGGCCGTCCGTCGGCGCAGCCAGCAGATCCGGGTCGACTGGCTTGGCGAGCATGACGTTCACGAGGATTACCAATTCGGTTTCGTTGCGCTGGAAGTCGGTCGACCGGAACAGCGCACCGAGAATGGGAATATCCATCAGCCCAGGAACACCAGTGATCGTGCTCTGAATGTCGTCCTGCAGCAGGCCGGCAATCATGATGCCGCCACCGCTTGGCAGCTCGATGGTGCTGTTGGCGCGGCGGGTCTGCAGACCAAGGATGGTGAAGTCGTCATCGCCGAACGGCAAGGTGACAGAGTTCGCGGTCGACAAGGCGCTGACCTCGGTGGAGACCTTGAGCCAGATGCGGCCAGGCGCGATTACCACCGGAAGGAATGCGAGGCTGACGCCGAACGGCTTGTACTCGACCGAGACAGTGGCCGAGTCTCCGTCATCCGACACCGCAACGACAGGATATTCGCCGCCAGCCAGCATGCTGGCGGGCTCGCCGGAGATTGCGAGCAGGTTGGGCTGGGCCAATGTCCGCAGCATGCCTTGCGACTCAAGCGCTTCGAACGTCGCATCGACGTTGTCGCCGTTGAAAGCAAGAGTTCCGATCGCGCTGGTAAGGCCCGCCGTGCTCAGGAAGTCGAGCGCAAATGGGCCAAGGTCCTGCGCAGCCAGGTCAAAAAGGGAGCCGAGTTGCTTCAGGGCCGTCTTCTGCACCTCGGCGACCTTGACCCTGATTAGCACCTGCTGCTCGGAGCCGACTGTGATCATGTTGATGATGTTGTCGTCGTTCGGCACGAACCGGCGTGCAATCTGCTGGGCCTGTGCGGCGGCACCATCCGAGCTGGCGACGCCGGAGAGCACAACGGAATCGCCAACGCCCCTCACGTTGATGCGCTCCTTGGGGAGCAACTGGCGAATCGCGGCCTCGACTGCCGATCCGTCGGGATTGACCACCACCTCGAGCTTACGCACCAGGTTGCCCCTGGCATCTACCAGGAACACGTTGGTCTCGCCGACCGAGCGGCCAATCAAATAGATCTGGCCGGGCGCACGCACCACAACGTCAGCGACTTCGGGGTTGCCGATGATCACGTCGCGCACCGCGCGGTCGAGCTCGATCGGACGCGTCTTGTTGAGCGGCAGCTCGAAATGATCCGCGCCGACCGCAGGAGTCGCCGGCAGTGGCTCAACTGGGATCTGCACGCGTTTGACCGGAGCGCTCGCACCCTTGGTAGGGTCGAACTCGTAGGCGTCGAGCGGCACGTTGGCAGCCACCTGGTTGGCGGGCAAGCTGGTCAGCGGCGAACGGAACTCGGGCATGTCGGCCAGAAGCTCCGCCTCGGCGTCCAATGTCGCATCCTCGGCGCCCGGATTGTTGACGATGCCGATCACCTTCTTGATCGGCTTGAGCTGCCTGTTGGTCTGGGTTGCCAGGGCGCTGGCCGCGGCGCTTGCGGCGGCTGTCGCGCTATCGACCTTGGTGTTCGCCGGTACTGGTGACGATGTCGCCGGCTTCTGGGCCGCCTTGGGCGCGGGCACCAGCCGATTTTCGCCTGATGCGACGGGATTGCCGTTCGTGTCGACCGGCGTCAGCATGATCGCGTTCGGGCCAGGCACACCCGGCGAGCCTGCCAGCGGCAGTTTGTCCACGATGGGCGCCGGAACTTCAGGCGAAGTCGCGGCCGGCGGGGTCTCCGCAAAAGTCGTGGAGGCCCCCCACAGTGCCCCGACGACCAGGATGGCTGCGATTCCGTGAAGTTTCGACACGGCTATTTTCCTTCCTGTGAAATTGCACCGCCCCTATTGACGCGCACGCCGCCGCTCTCCCTATGGCCATACAACGACGACGTCGTGTGAATGGCCGAGACTGCGCGACTGGTCGCCACGTCGGTCGTGAAATTGAAAGGATCTTCGAACGCGTCGATTTCGTCTTGCGGCGTGTCTTCGACGATCATGCTCCGCAGGACCAGCGTCAGGCTGCCGAGCTTCGATGCTGTGAGCAGCTTCTCGGTATCGGACAGCGAGACCTCTAGCGTTGCGGTCTTGCCCACGTCGGCCGGGCCTTCCTCGGCTCTGCGGCCCAGCTTCTGATCGATTGCCAGGACCTTCACGTTGCGCAGGACGGTTTCGCTCGTAACCTTGAGTAATTCATCGCCGTCCGGCAGTGTCGCCGGCGTGCCTTGCGGCAGTTCCTTGCCGCTGCCATCAACGATCGTGAGTTTGTGCTCGATCGACAGGATCACGTCCACGTAGTCGCCCGGCGCAATGAAGCCGCCGGACGCGCTCGTGGCATTGATCGGGATCGAGACGGCACGCATGCCGGGCGAGACGACGGCAGAACCGATGCTGCGGTCACCGCGCTGGATCAGCTGATCCGGGCTGATCGGCTCGTTGGCAAGGATGCGGCGGCGGGCTACCGCACCGACAATCGCCGCGTCGGCGGGGCTCGACGATTGCGCGCCGTTTTCCACTGCGCCACTCGCCGACTTCTTGGTCGACGCATCACCTTCGCCCGTGCGCACGATCATGCCGACTTGCGTCGGCGGCACAGTGGCCGACGGCACGACGAACTCGCTTTCGTCGATCATCCGCTCAGTGATGAGCGCCTTCGGCCATTCGGCCCAGGTGACATCCTTCGTCGACAGAATTTCGCCGGGATTGATGGTGCGGCTCGCAACCAGGACCTTCGCACCACCCTTCGGCTTTTCCTCTTGAACGATGACAGGCTGCGCCTGGCGTTCGAGGAACACTTTGACCAGAAACGCCGCCGCGCCCGCGAGAACCAGCGCGACAACGGCGAGCATGATGACGGATGGCCTCATGGAAAACCGGCTCCTCTTCCCACGAAATTATGCAACGCGGACGTGTGCGAGTATCCGCAATCGTCCCGATGCTAGGCACCCATGGTGAAGGATTGGTAAATTCTGAAGGCGCTATTTGCGTTTTACTGAGCAGGGCAAGAACTTGCGGAAAATGCACTGCTGGAGAGTCGCGCCGTGCAGTTGCTCGAGCATGGCCACTCGAACCCGATAAAAACCCGCTCTAATTGAATCGCAGAATTCGTTCCTAGGTTGGCGGCGCTACTGCAGCCAGGACCAGAACGGCGTGAAGGGAGAGCGCATGCTCGTGACGAAGAAGTCCAAGCCGGCAATTGCGATCGCGACCCCGTAGGGAATGCGGTTTGGAACTTTTTGTCCTGACACATTGTCGGACGACAATGCGGCGGCATGAGGCGCATCGGACGGCGAAGCCGGGTCGCTTGCCAACACGGGACGCTGGCGTCGCCGCTTGAGCATCCACACAACGCCCAGCAATCCGCCCGCCGCGGTCATGACAAACAGAAAGCGCGGCAGAGCAGGGAGGCCGGTCCACAGCGCCATGGCCGCGATTAATTTGACATCGCCGCCACCGAACAATCCGAGCGCGAACAGGCCCGCACCCAACAGGAACATGCCCAGTCCGGCCAGCACAGACCATCCCATGGCACTCCATGTCATGTTGAAGATCGCGCCGATCGCGAAGGCGATCACGATCGCATAGACGAAGGTGTTCGGAATGCGATAGCGCCGAACGTCGCTGACACCGGCGGCAATCAGCAGAATGGCTGTCGCGGAGGCGGCGAGAACGTGGATCCAGTCGGCGTAGGTCATCGGGCCCTTCGGTCAAATCAGAGACAAGGTGTCTTCCGTGGTCAGCATCGCAGTGCGAGCAGACCGACGCAAGCACCCGATTCGAAGGCAGCGTGCACGAGCTCGTCGATCGAGCTCAGAGACGCAATGGGAGAGAAATGCACCCGCGCGGCGGAAAGCGTCGTCCTGGTCATCCACGGGGAGCATGTAGAAAATGGGCGGCGGGCGAGAGACTTCGGACCCACCGCCGAACGCGCACTAGTTCAGTGCACTATCGATGTTAGAACTGATGTAGTTGAAGGCGCCCGTCATCGCGTTTTCAACGGCCACGAGAGATGTGATGATGACGACGGAAATCAGACCAGCGATCAGACCGTATTCAACAGCCGTAGCGCCCAATTCGTCCTCACGAAGCCTTCGATAGAATCGGAGCATCGTCAGGTCTCCTGTGACTGCCGTATCGAATTGGTCCACCATCGGTGAACCCCCCGAAGAAGCCAAACGGCGGGCAGAGCGAACCCTCAGCCCGCCGTTCGTCAAGTACGTTCCCGCGTGTTAGTTGCTGGACACAACGTTTTCCAGCGCGCCCTCGATCTTCATGAACACCAAGTTCAGCGAGTTGCCAACGAGGGTAACGGCACCGATGATCACGACAGAAATCAGACCGGCGATCAGACCGTACTCGATGGCCGTGGCGCCGTTCTCGTCCTTACGCAACTTGCGAAAGAAGCGAAGCATCGTTAGTTCCTCCTAATCGACGTGGCGCCCCGACGGCGACCACTTCCCACTCCACCCATGCGGCATCGGATTGTTTGCCGCCGAATGTCACATGAGCTAATAAATCAACCAGCACGTTAACACAAGTAAAAATCCGAATTTGCCCGAAGATTTATTTTAGATAACTCAATCAAAAATATACTTTTACTATAATAATTCGACAAGAACAGTATTCGCTTGGGCTGTTCCATCGGCTCAAGGCTGCGATGAGTCCACGCCCGAGGCGCCGGGAACATGGCTGTTATAGGACCGAGAAATTAACGAACGGTGAAAGGCGGGCGGTCAATCGGTGCGCTCCGACACAGCTATATGTGCATAGTCCCCGGCGCCAGTTCCCAGCCGATGACCTAAAGTTTTAAGTAAATAGTGGCTAATATTTAAATAGCGCAAATATTCGAACGAAAGCATGCGGATGGCTGCCAGTCGTCGGATAAAGTGCTCGCAGCGCGCTAGGCGGGCATTGGTGGGAGTGTTTTCGGCCAAAGCACAGCTCGTGTCGCGGGCCGACCCACAAGCCGACCAGTGAATCGCCAGGGAGCCCAGGCGGCGGCGATGGAAACGTAGCCATCGAGCGCGTAATGCCATCCGAGATGCACCGACCCGATCAGGATGACGCCAAGGAAAGCTGCAACCGGCGATGGCGGCCAGCGTCCATAATAGGTCTGCAGCATGCGCGCGATCAGCCAAGTGGAGGCGACATGCATGCTCGGTGCAGCGGATATTCCGAGCCCAAGCCCGGTGTCGCTCTGCTGGTACAACAGGTCCTGGACACAGCGACCAATTTCGGCGGAGAGCCGACGCCCAGTACCAGCGTCGCCTGCACGGTATCGCGCAGGTACGCCATGAGCGGCGCATAGCTGTCCGGAGGATCCAGGCAACATGGTGCTGAGCGCGCATTCCCACTCCTCTACGGCTGTCCCGCCCGTGCTGTCTCCTGCAGCTTGACGCGGCGGAGGCGATGGTGATGAGTGCGGAGGAAACGCAGTCGGGCACGGACGACAGCAAAAAGGAAAGACAGGAATGGCAATCCTCTATGCGGATGACCCGGCCGATGCGGCCGCTTGGGCGGCGGCGATCCACGCGCTCGAGCCTCAGCTTGAGCTGCGCTTCTGGCCGGATTCGGGCGCCGCGGCGGAGATCGATTTCGCCATTGTCGGCGGACGGGCGCCGGGCGATCTGCGCGCTTTCCCCAATCTGAAGGCGATCCAGTCGACCTGGGCGGGAGTCAATCATCTGCTGATGGACGCCAATCTACCATCGGACCGGCCGCTGGCGCGCATGGTCGATCAAGGCCTCACTGTCAGCATGACGGAATTCGTTGTGCTCCATGTGCTGGACAGCGCGCGGGAAGGGCCCCGATTGCGCGCCGCCCAGCGCGCGCGGCAGTGGCTGGAGTTGAATCCGGTATCGCCCCGCACCATCACCGTTGCGATCCTCGGCCTCGGTACCCTGGGCGCGGATGCCGGCACGCGCCTCGCCGGGCTCGGGTTCAACGTGCGCGGCTGGAGCCGCAGCCGCAAAGAGATTGCCGGCATCCAGAGTTTCGCCGGCAGCGATGGATTGCGGGACTGCCTGGCTGGTGCGCACATCCTGGTCTGCCTGCTGCCGCTGACCGAGGGTACGCGCGGCATCCTCAACGGGGCGACCTTTGCGCCGCTGGCACGCGGTGCCGTGCTCGTGCACGCCGCGCGCGGCGCACATCTGGTCGAAGCAGATTTGTTGGCGGCACTCGACTCCGGCGGACTGTCGCGCGCGATCCTGGATGTCTTCGCGGCCGAACCGTTGCCCGGCGATCATCCGTTCTGGAAACATCCGCAGGTGACGGTCACGCCGCACGTCGCGGCAATCACGCGCCCGGGCACCGGTGCCGCCGACATCATCGAGAACTATCGCCGTGCGTTGGCCGGCGAGGCGCTCATCAACCAGGTGGATCGCACGAAGGGCTATTAGAGCGCGCTCAGCGCGGCCTGCGATAGCCCTCGGCCCGCGTGAGCATCATGGAGATGTGGTTTCGCCGGATCATGCCAAGGGCGTCGAAATCATTGACCGCGAGCGCGCGTAGCGACTCCTCGACCTCATAATAGAAGTATTGCACTTCCTGCCGCACGTCTGCCTTCGCCAGCCAGCCGTACCAGTAGCGGTCGGTCTGGGTGTAGAGCTGATCCTGGAACTGACGCAGGAAGGTGTTGCCGATGACGTTGTTGAGCCGCGTGAAGAAACGATCGCACAGATCGGCATACTCGCCGATCTCCGGCTCCTGATCCCCGGCGAGGATCTCGGCCAGCCGCTGCCTCACCGCGTGAAGCTCCGCCATGTCGTCTTTGGAGAGCGACCGCGGCGACAGTCGCCCGATCAACGTCGCGAGGGACATGCGCAATTCGTAGATGTCCTGCAGCTCCGCATCGTCGACCTCGGTCACCTGGATGCCGACGCCGTTCTTCACCTCCACCAGCCCCTCGACCGCCAGCCGGTGCAGCGCCTGACGCACTGGCGTGCGCGAGACCTCGAACTCCTCTGCGATCTCGGCCTCGGTCAGGCGAATACCAGGAGCATATTGGCGGGTTGCGATGCGCTGACGCAGAACGTCATAGACGCGCATGGAATTGTCGCCATGCCGCGCGGGTGCATGGCGCTGCGGCGTCACCGCCCGGCTGATCTCGCTGGCGGCTTCCGGCCCGGCAAGTCTGGTTCGGCGCTTAGAGCTCATGATATCCCGGCGGGGCTAGGTCCCGCCTCATCGGCTGTTCAGGGCCGCTCATACCAGGGCTTGGCGGCAGAAGCCAGAAATTAACCGATGGACTGGGACAATGGGCCCATGTCCACCGATCTGCGGCGGAGCGGGAACGAACGCTCGGCACAGCCCATCGCCGACCTATCGTCGATCCGGAGCGATGTGTTGCGCCGGTTTGTCGCATATTGGAGGGAGATTCGCGGCGTCCGCCGGATGCCGACGCGTCGCGATTTCGATCCGTTGGATGCGCGATTCGCCCTTGGCTATATCAGCCTGATCGAAGTTCATCGCGATCCTATGCGGTTCTATTTCCGCCTCGACGGCACCAACCAGGTAGAGCTGTTCGGCATCGATTGTACGCGCCGCTACCTGGATGAAGCGATGCCGTCGGAGCATGCGGCAATGGCCAGCATCTCCTATACCGACGTCGTCCAGCACGGCGAGCCGCGCTACCATCGGCGACAAATCGTCTTCCATGAGCGGTTGATTGATTGGGAGGTGGTGATCCTACCGTTCTCCAATGATGGCGAACGGGTCGATCGATTGATGACAGGAATTGTTCCAGATCAATCGTTATAGAGTTTCGGTAGGCTACAGTTTGACCTGTGCGGAATGTCACTTTCGGGAACGCCCAGGTGAGGGCATATTGGAGTGTGACTTTTGGTTTACGAGCGGGCCCAATCACTGATTTGTGTCTATCGGAGCTTGGCCGGTCCGCCGATAGTGCTCGCGGGAATCGGGGCGCCCCGTTGGGATGCGTCCCGCCACAAGGAGAGAGGTTACAAATGAAGAGGCTTTTGACCTTGGCGGTGGCGATGGCGACCCTGGCGGGTTGTGCGCAGACCTACCAGCCGGTGGTCGATACCAAGGGCCACGATTCGGCCCGCTATCAGCAGGATCTGTTCGAGTGCCGCCAGTATGCGGAGCAGGTGAGCCCGGCCGGTGATGCCGCGGTCGGTGGTCTCGGCGGCGCAGCGGCTGGTGCGGCCTTGGGCGCCATTACGGGCGCGCTGGTCGGCGGCGTCGGCGCTGGTGAGGCCGCGGCCGTCGGTGCGGCCACCGGTGGCGCGGTCGGCGTCGGTGCCGGCGCCTATAGCGGCGTCAACGAGCAGCAGCGCATCATCGACAACTGCATGCGCGGCCGCGGCTACAACGTCCTCAACTAGACGGCAGCTCGTTTAAGTGCACAGCCCCGGTCGCAGGCAGCGGCCGGGGTTTTTCTGTGACCAAACTGGGCCTCTGTTGATCGCAGTTGCGGCGGTTCTGCGTTTCTGTATGTTCCGGCCCAACTGAGCCGGAGCATTTGCCAGATGGACCTTTCCAAGATCAAGACGGGCGAGAATCCGCCTTACGACGTTAACGTGGTGATCGAGATTCCGCTTGGTGGAAATCCGGTCAAGTACGAGCTCGATAAGGTGTCCGGCGCCATGTATGTGGACCGGTTCCTCTACACGGCCATGTTCTATCCCGGCAATTACGGCTTCATCCCGCACACGCTGGCCGCGGACGGCGACCCTATGGATGTCATCGTGCTCGGCCCGACCGCGGTGGTGCCGGGTGCCGTCGTCCGTTCACGCCCCGTCGGAGCGCTGCTCATGGAGGATGAAGCCGGCGGCGACGAGAAGATCATCGCCGTGCCGGTGGACAAGCTGCATCCCTATTATGCCAATGTCGGATCGTACCGCGATCTGCCGGACGTACTGCGGGAACAGGTGGCGCACTTCTTCGCGCACTACAAGGATCTTGAAAAAGGCAAGTGGGTGAAGGTGACGCGCTGGGCCGAGCCGGAGGAAGCCTGCGAGCTGATCCGGCAATCGATCGCCAATTACGGCAAGGAGTGATCCTTGCTGCCGCGCGGGTCGGTCAAGGCGCTCTCGGATTTTCTCCGCAAGGCGGCGCAGGCGGAGCGTGCGGATGTCGGCCTCGAGCGTGCGCTTCCCGGCGATGCGGGACGTGCGCACTATCTGATCTCGGTGGAATTTCTCGGCGGTCCTTTGACCGGGCGGCACGCGCTGGTCGTGCGGGGGCAGAGCGATGATCGCGGCTCCATGCTCACCGGCGCCGAAGAATTCGCCATTCGTCGCGTCGCGTTCGGCGCGGGCCTGACGACTCCCGAACCGCTCTGGCTCGAAGCGAACGGTGACGCGCTGGGCTGGCCGTTCATGGTGTTGCGCCACGCGGCGGGCACGGTAGACGCGGCTGCGCTGCAAAGCGAGCTGTCGATGGAAGAGGGCGACCGCCTCGCTTATCGTCTGGGCCAGGAATTGGCGCGGCTGCATCGGATTACGCTTGAAAAGGCGCCGGCGGAGATCGCCTTCCTGCCGCATCCCGACGCGGACTGGGCGCGACGGCGCGCCGCAGAATGGCACGCGGCATTGGACGATATTGGAACGCCACAGCCTTGCTTCGAATGGGCGATCAACTGGTTCCTCGACCATGCGCCCGGTATCGAGGGTTTTGCGCTGTGTCATCGCGACCTGCGCCTTGGCAATTTTGTCGCCGACGGCGAGCAGCTGGTCGGCATTCTCGATCTGGAGCAGGTGCGCTGGAGCGATCCGATGGAGGATCTGGGCTGGCTGTGCGCACGCGGCGCGCGCCACGGCCTGCCGGACCGCGAAGCCGGCGGCATCGGCAGTCGCGAAGCGCTCTATGACGGCTACAAGGATGTTGCCGGACACGAGGTCGATGATCGCCGCGTGCGCTTCTGGGAGATTGCAGCCGCGATCCGCCAGGGCATCGCGGCGCTGCAGCGCGCCGCACGGCCCGCCGGCGATGCGGAGCAGGGGCTTGCGGCCATGCTGACGGGCCTGCGATCGCTCGAGGCCGAATATGATCTGCTGCTCGAGATCGAGCACTATGCAGCGGAGGCCGCGTGATGGCGAATAGCCCACTCCTGCCATATGGCCCGGCCGAGCTGCTCGAGCGCGCAATCGAGACGCTGCGCGCACGTGCGCTGCCTGAGCTGAAGGAAACGCCGGAGCATGAGGCGATGCTTGCGGCCGTTCATGCGCTCGCCATCGCGCAGGCGGAGCTCTCGAGCGACCCGGCCATCATGGGCCGCGAGTTGGCGGAAATCGAAGGTTTGCTCGGCCGCACGTTCGATGGTGATGCCATTGCCGCCCGACGCGCCCTCGCGGACGCCATCCGCGCACGCACCTTGCCAAGCGACGGCCCAACGCAAGTACGGCTGCGCGATCACCTGCTGAAAGCGACCGCCAACCGCTTGCGTCTTACCAATGCCAAATACATGACACGGCGGCAGCGCAGGGCGGAATCTTCCTACTGAAGGAACGGCGCAAGATGCCCAGTCATCGCAGAAGCTCCACCAGTACATCCGCCAGACGGTCGTAGCTCGCGCTCGCGCCGCTCTCCATGCCACCTTTCAGGAGCTTGTCGCGCGTCTCCCGTGAATCACAAAGCGTGGTGGAGGTGAAGGTGGTGATGCCGCCGCTCTCGGCGAGCGTGGTGGTCAGCACTAACTCGCCAGGAAGCCACGCCGCTTCCATGCGCTGGGTGTTGACGATCCTCTCCGGCCGCACGATCTCGCGATACAACCCGTTCATGGCAAATTCAGAGCCGTCCGGGCTACGCCACACGAAGCGATAGGCGCCGCCGACCTTCAGGTCGATCTCGCACACTGGCATCGAGGCGCCCACGTTGCCCAGCATCCAGCGCTTCACCAACTCCGGCTTGGTCAGGGCGTCGAACACCAGGTTGCGCGGCGCGTTGAAGGTGCGCGAGAGCACGATCTCGCGGTCGGAGGGCGTGGTCACGGTCAATGTCTTGGTCATAGGCGTTTTCCTTTGCGGGGGGCGGTCTTTTTCTCGGGCGCTTGCAGCTCCTCGAGCAGGGCATCGAGACGTTGGAAGTTCTCCTCCCAGATCCGGCGATAGTTCTCGAGCCATTCGCTGATATCGGCGAGGGGCTTGCCTTCGATGCGGCAGGGGCGACGCTGGGCGTCGCGCCCGCGGGAGATCAGGCCGGCGCGTTCCAAGACCTTGAGATGCTTGGAAATTGCCGGCTGACTCATGGCGAAGGGCTTGGCCAGTTCCAGCACCGAAGCTTCGCCCGTGGCGAGCCGGGCCAGGATCGCCCGCCGGGTGGGATCAGCGAGGGCGATGAAGGTGGCATTGAGGCGTTCGGATGAGGTCATTCCATAACCATATGGTTCTATAACGACCAGGTTATGCACAACTTCGAGCGTATCGTCAAGCCCGCGGCGCGTCCGACCTGGCGCAGCACCGGTGGTGCTGGCCACCTGGGCGATGCGGTCCCCTTTGCAGCTTGGACCGCGCTCGGCTATTGATTGAATTGAGCGGTCGTCATTGGGAGGCGCGCCGCATCGACCTGGGCCTTGCACCCGGAGTCCAACCAAAGAGGGATTGTCATGAAAGCGATGTTGAAAGGCGCCTTGGTCGCCCTTGGCCTTGCCGTGACCCTGGCAATGGGCCAGCAGGCCGCGAGTGCGGCGGAGAATTCGTTGCTGCACCAGATCCTGAACCGCGGCACGCTGCGCGTGGGCACAACCGGCGATTATCCGCCGTTCTCCGAGCTCGATCAGGCCACCAAGACCTACAAGGGTTATGAGATCGACGTGGTGACCGCGCTCGCCGCCGATCTCGGCGTGAAACTCGAGTTCGTGCCGACGAACTGGGATACGCTCGGCGCCGGCATCGCGGCGGACAAATATGATGTGGTCGCCTCCGGTGTCACCATGACTCTCGAGCGGCTGAAGAGCGTCGCCTTCTCGGATCCCTATCTCGATTCGCCGCTGGTGCCGCTTATCCTCAAGAAGGACGACGGCAAGTTCGCGAGCTGGCGCGCGATGGATCAGGAGGGAGTGAAGCTGGCGGTGATGGCGGGCACTTCGGCAGAGGAATCCGCCAAGAAGAACTTCACCAAGGCGGAGGTCGTGCCCATTACTGCACCCGCGCTCGACTACCAGGAGCTGCTCGCAGGCCGCGTCACGGCGGCGATCACCGATACGGTTTTCATCAAGAAGGCGTTGGCACAGTACGAGAGGGAATTCGCCGTCGTCGATCCCAGCCATCCAATCGAAGGCCAGCCTATCAGCATGATGACGCGGCAGGGCGACCAGGTCTGGCTCAATTGGGTCAACACCTGGATCAAGCTCCGGCAGCAATCCGGCTTCTTCGACAGCCTGTTCCAGAAGTGGATCGCGGGCTAACAAACACCCTCCCCCAATATGGGGGAGGGCTGGGGAGGGGGAAGCGAGCGAAGGCTCTTTCCCATCGTGCGCCGGCTTCCCCCTCCCTAACCCTCCCCCGTTTCGGGGGAGGGGATCATAATCCATCAATAGCGCTCCTTGCCTGTATCGCTCTCGTCCTAACCGGCTGCGGGAATTGGACGGTGCTCATGCCGACCAATCCCAATGGGCAGAAGTACCTTCTCTTCCTGCTGTCCGGCATCCCGCTGACCCTGCTGATCTCGTTCTATTCGATCATCTTCGGATCGATCATCGGCCTCGGCGGTGCCTTGATGCTGCGCAGCCGGCGCAAGGCACTGCGCTGGTTCGCGGCGGGCTATGTCGATCTGTTCCGCAAGATTCCGCTCTATGTGGTGCTGCTGTGGATCTATTTCGGCTTTCCGACCGCGCTGCGCGACCTGCCGGACGAGATCAAGACCATGCCGGTGATCTCGCTCTTTGCCAGCATGACGGCGGTCACGGCGGCGACCGTTGGCCTCTCGCTCAATGCCGGCGCCTTCCTGATTGAAGTGTTCCGCGCGGGTATCGAAAGCGTGTCGAAGGGCCAGATCGACGCGGCCTACAGCTTCGGGATGTCACGGGCGCTCGCCATGCGCCGCGTCGTGCTGCCGCAGGCGCTGCGCCGCATGCTGCCGCCGACCGTCAATCAGTACATTTCCGTCGTGAAGGATTCATCGCTTGCCGGCGCGATCGGCGTGCTGGAGATCACGCGGCAAGCGACGCTGCTGCAGACGCAGATCCTGCACGCAATGGAGATCTATACGTTCCTCGGCCTGCAGTACTTCGTCATCCTGACGCTGCTGACCTGGCTGTCGCGCTGTCTGGAGCGGAGGTTTCCGCAATATAGTTGACGTGCGAGAGGTCAACCCGTCCGGTGGGAAGTCTATCTAAGCGCATCCAGAGAATGCGCTTAGCTGACCTGCAGCACCTCATCCGCACTGCGGGTCAGGCCGTGGAGGGAGGAGCGCAAGAGCTCGCACCGCACCGTCTCCGGGTGCTGCAGCAATTGCGCGACGCCATCGTGCATCGCGTAGAACCGCACCAGGCGGGTCGCAATCTCGCCAGGCAAGAGGTCCAGCCGATCGGCATTGGCGCCATAGACCGTCGCGCGCGGCAAACCGAGCAGGCCCAGGTGCGAGCCCGGGATCGGCAGGTCCTGGACCAGACTCCTTGTCCCGTCGTACTGCTCCTGTGCTGAATCGCGGATCGCGGCGACCTCGGCCAGGAGCGTGGCCGCGAGTACGTGGCCGTCGGCCGCACCCTCTACGTCCGGTGTGACATCGCGCCTTCGCGCAAGCAGCACCAGCGCGATCAGGCCCAGCACCGCAATAAGGCCGAGCAGCGGCGCCTGCTCGATCCACTTCGGAACGGCGCTTTGCAATGGCGTGGGCTGCGGCGGGGTAGGCGCTGTAGCGTCGCGCGGCGCCCAGACACCGAGCTTGCGCGCGCGGGCGTCGGCCTCCTCGGTGTCGTAGCGCGCGGCCAGTTCCCGTTCCGCCGCGGTCGGCGCCGCGCCGACGCGATAGACCGAGGCGAGGCCCTGCGCCAGCAGCTCGGATGCGACATCAGTGCCGTCGATCGCGCAGATCGCGACCATTTGGCCGTGCGCGTTGCGATCCACTTCCGTGCACGTCACGCGCTGGCCTCCGGCGAGCGCGTCCAGATAGAGCCGTGCATCGGGCCCGAGATTGGAACTGATGTCCGGCGCGGCGATGCCGAACAGGCGGATGAGGCTGTCACCGACCCGGAGCTCGTCGCCGTCGATCACCGTCGCCATGCCATGGATCGTTTGGCCAGCAACGCGTGTCATTGGGGCGGTAGCGACGTCCCCTACCGGCACCGCGGGCGGTGCTGGGGCAACATTGCTCTGAGCGACGACACCGGCACTGGATGTGCAGAGCACGACGATGGCAATGGCGCAAATCGAGGGTCCGTTCATGGTCGCCTCACGCGTGACGCAGCTTGGTAGCCAAACGAATCCGGTGGCGTCAAACCATCTGTCTGACTGCCACCGGGCGATCCCGCCACGAGAGGGCACACCGGCCCTGGAACCCTTCCACACCGCGACGGTTTAGAACACCATCCGCGCCCCCGCGCCGCGTCCGCTCGGATTAGGGTCGCATAGCGTCGAGAACTACGTCACGAATGACAGCGCGCATCCGCAAGTTGCTCAGTGATCTCGGGGAGGCATTTTGGGTATTGCCCGCACTGCTCGTGGCCGGCGGCGTGATCTTGGCAGTCTCCGCCCTTCGGGTCGATCGCGACAACATTGTCCCGCAGTGGCTGATCGAGAGCCGCTGGCTCTATGGGGGTGGGGCGGAAGGAGCCAGGACGCTGCTTGGAACGATCGCGGCGTCGACCATAGGTGTAACCGGAACGGTGTTCTCCATCACCGTTGCGGCGCTCTCGTTGGCCGTCGGACAGATGGGGCCACGATTGCTGCGAAACTTCACGCGCGATCGGGGCAACCAGATGACATTGGGCCTCTATCTTGGCACTTTCGCCTATTCGGTGATGGTGCTGCGAAGCATCCGTACGGCTGGTCAAGAGGACTTCGTTCCACATCTGGCGCTGAGCCTCTGCGTTGTTCTGGCGATCGCGTGTGTCGCGATGCTGGTTTACTTCATTGGGCATATCGCGGGCCGGATCAATGTGGATACCGTCATCGACCTCGTGAGCGAAGATGCCCGGGATACGGTCGGACGGGTCGCAACCGATGAGCTTCAGCCGACTGTCCAATCTGGCAACATGTTTTGTGAAGCGGTTCCGGTGCGCGACCCGCGGCGCGGCTATCTTCAGGAGCTTGACGCCGAGGGCCTCGCTGATTGGGCCGCCGAGCACAAGGTCGCGGTGTGCATGTTGGTGCGACCCGGAGATTTCGTGTTTCCCGGAACTCCGATTGCCATGCTGACTGCCGCCGTCGATGGCGCGGATACAGCCATTCGCGAGGCTACCGCGCTGGGTCGGCAACGAGGAAGCCCAACCGACTTGGAGTTTGCTGTGCGGCAGATGGTCGAGGTCGCCATTCGCGCATTGTCGCCGGGAGTGAACGACCCAAACACCGCGATCACTGTGCTAGATCGGCTGGGGGCGCTTTTGTGTGACATCGCACCACTACATCTCAAAACCGGAGTCCATGAGCGGAACGGTGTTCCTGTGCTGTTCGTGCCAGCGATCAAATACGACGAGCTGGTCGACGCGATGTTTGGAGTTATCCGCCGGCACTCAGCGGGGAACGCCGATCTGCTGATGCGCCTGCTCGAAGTGCTGAGCTCCGTACGCGGCTGCGAGCGGGATGCGATGCGGTTTGCCACGCTGCAACACCAAGCCAAGCTCGTTATGCACGATGCGGAGCGCTCGATCAGCAATCCGTCGGATCTTACTGAGGTGCGCAATCGCTATATGAGGTTCGAGCAGGGAGTGTGGAACGGCCGAGACGTCGAGCCTGCCAGAGGAATGCAGGAGAACGTGTCGGTTCCTTCGCAACAAACAGCACCGTCAAGAACGACGGGTAGGGTTTCTCGCCCGCAGGTCGTTGAGACCTCAACCGAGCCGTAGCCCAGCCAGCTTCCACAAGGCCTGGGCGTATTTCTCGGCGGTGCCCGCGATCACGTCAACGGGAAGGCGCGGCCCCGGTGCTTTTTTGTTCCAGTCCAGCGTCTCCAGATAGTCGCGCACGAACTGCTTGTCATAGCTGGGCGGACTGATGCCGGCGCGATAGTCGTCCGCCGGCCAGAAGCGCGAGGAATCCGGCGTTAGCATCTCGTCCATCACATAGAGCGTGCCGTCCGCATCGGTGCCGAACTCGAACTTGGTGTCGGCGATGATGATGCCGCGCGCGGCAGCATAGGTTGCCGCCCATTTGTAGATCCCTAAAGTCGCCGCGCGCACGCGCTCCGCGAGCTCGCCGCCGATCACGGCAACCACCGCGTCGAAGCTGACGTTCTCGTCGTGGTCGCCCACCGCCGCCTTGGTGGACGGCGTGAAGATCGGCTCAGGCAGCTGCTCGGCCTGGCGCAGGCCGGCTGGCAGCTTGATGCCGCAGAGCGTGCTGGTCGACTGGTAATCCTTCCAGCCGGAGCCGATGAGATAGCCGCGTGCGATGGCTTCGACCGGCAAGGGCTTGAGGCGCCGCGTTACGATGGCGCGCTTTGCATAGAGCGCCGCATCAACGCCCGGCGGGAGCACGTCTAGCACTGGCGTCGCAAGCAAATGATTGGGGATGATGTGCGCCGTCTTGCCGAACCAGAAGTTCGACATCTGGGTCAGCATCTCGCCCTTGCCGGGGATGGGATCGGGCAGCACGACGTCGAACGCCGACAGCCGGTCGGTGGCGACGATCAGCAGGCGGTTGCCTGGTAGGGCAAAGACATCACGCACCTTGCCGCGATGAATGAGATCAAGGCCGGGCAGGTCGGCCTGCAGAAGAGTGGTGGGCAAGGTAGAGGCTCCGACAGATGTTCGAACGTCTAGACGTTATGACCCCGGTATGAAGCCGGTGGTCCGCCCTTTCATGTCGAAGATAATCGAGGGTTGCTCGGACGGACCGAGCCGAGCCTCAGGCATGGAGGACGGACCATGGGGAAGTATAGCGAGGTGTACGTCGCGTTTGATACGGCGAAGCTGAAGCATTCGGTGGCAATTGCGGAAGGCGGGCGCCAGGGCGAGATCCGCTTTGTCGGCGAGATCGCGAACCAGCCGGCAACGATCCAGCGGCTGATCAGGAAGCTGGCCGGTCGCTACAGCCACCTGCAGGTATGTTTTGAAGCCGGCCCGACGGGCTTTGGCCTTTACCGTCAGATCCGAGCGTTGGGGCATGAGTGCCTGGTGGTAGCTCCGTCACTGATCCCGCGTCGGTCAGGCGACCGGGTGAAGACCAACCGACGGGATGCGATGACATTGGCCCGCCTGTTTCGGGCCGGCGAGCTGACGGGGGTCTGGGTACCCGACAGCGTCCACGAGGCGGTGCGCGATCTGGTGCGTGGTCGCCTGGCTGCGGCGGACGACCTTCGACGCAAGCGCCAGCAACTGCTGTCCTTCCTGTTGCGCCATGGCCGGATCTTCACGGGCGGAGATCACTGGACTCGCGCGCATCGACGCTGGCTGGCCGACCAGAGCTTCGAGCATCCGGCGCAGCAGATCGTCTTCCAGGACGGGGGTCGCTGCCATCGAGGATGCCATCGAACGACTGCGCCGGCTCGAGGACCAGCTCGCATCCATCGTGCCGAGTTGGTCCATGGCACCTGTGGTCGCTGCCTATCAGGCAATGCGCGGCGTGTCATTCCTGGTCGCGGTGACCTTCGCTGCCGAGATCGGTGACGTGCGCCGGTTCGACACACCACGACAGCTGATGTCATTCCTCGGTCTGGTTCCTGCTGAGCGCTCGACCGGCGATACGGTACGGCGCACCGGTCTCACTCTGGCCGGCAATCGGCGCACCCGCCGGGTGCTGGTGGAAGCGGCTTGGAGCTACCGTCATCCCGCTCGCGTCAGCAACACCCAACGGGCGCGGCTCGAAGCGATTCCCAAGGCAGTCCGCGACATCGCATGGAAGGCGCAAGTCAGGCTGTGCGGTCGGTATCGCCGGCTCAGCGCTGCCGGCAAGAGGCAGCCCGTCATCATCGCTGCTATCGCACGCGAGATGGCGGCGTTCCTATGGGCGATCGGCCGCCAGGTTACTCCAGTACCCTGACCTGGCCGCCGAGCTCATCATGTGCTGCTGCGCAGCGTTGGGGATGGAGCACGGAGGGGAACTCCCGGCGCTAGTTATGTGGCCGGGCCAAGCCCGACGCCCGTCATCTAGAACGAGGAAAGCCCCGAGACGTAGACACGCAAGGCGGTACCCAACCCGCGGATAAGAGCCTGATCAACCGTCGTCTCACGCTCCATCCCCAGCCTTGCGCAGCTTCCATATCCGTCGCCCCGACGGCGCCAACCAGCGCCGCCGAGCAAACGGTTTCACCTCAGCTCTTGACCGGGGAGCCTACATCGTCAAACACGGAACAACCCGCTGCTGTGATCCCCGATCTCGCGGGTCTGCCCGCGAGCTCGGGTCAACGGCCTGTATCGCTGGGCAGGCTAGTCGGGGGGGCGCCCTGGTAGGTCAAGATAACGACTCAGCCACACGACAGATCCGTCCGTCTTTTCCAGGGCGGCGAGGATTGTGAACTCACCATAAACCGATATCCAAAGCTCGAACTGGCTCTCCGCCGCCGCAGTGGAGATTAGACGGTTCTCCTCAGCCCATGAATTGTCGAGACGGTAGATCACGTGCTTCACGCTTTCCGCGCCAAACCCGAAGTTCTTATCGAACTCAACCCAGACTCTAACGCTGTAGCGCCCGCTCTTGGGGCTTGTCCGCGGCACTTGCATGACAGCAGAGTGCAGCAAGTAGGGATAGGTCGCTGACTGATCAGGATTGTCCTCGCGCTTCAGTGAAGCGATCAGTTCGGGTCGAACCTCGGACAACTTGCCACCCGAAACGCCCTCCTTGGTCGTGCTTTTCACAGTGTCGCTGGCAATGCCAGCCGGCACCTCGATCGAAACGGGGCCAACCGTGAACTTGGTGCCGCGCTGGATGAGCATGTCAACGTACTTGACTGCATTGGCAAGATATCCGCGTGCCCTAGTCGAATAGGACAATGTGATGATGAGGCCCACGGCGATGGCAGGCCAAGCCACGGCACTCAATAGCGAGCCAATGGCTGTTATAAGTTGGGCTATGTCATTCACAATCGATGGATCGTTCGCGGGCGTATCGGACATCGCGCATCCCAGCATTCTACCGTCTGGTTCTCCGAAGTAGGCACCTTCTCCGAAGTAGGCACCATCGGCGGCACATCAACTAATGATAGCAGAATGGAACTCAAAAGCAAAACGCCCTCCCGGTTAGGGGGAGGGCGCTGCAGCGTTGCGGAGAGATAGTTTAGCCGCTGATGCCCGGCATCAGCTTGTTATCGCCCTCGTGATCCCCGCCGTCGGAGAGCTCATCCAACGTCAGGTCGACGGCCTGCTCGAACTTGCTCAGCGTCTCCGTGAGGCATGCTTCGTCGTGTGCGGCGGAGATGAACCAGGGCTCGCGACTGTCAGGCTCGCACATCACGCCCATGTCGATCAGGATGCCCGCCATCGTGTCGTAGAAGGTGTAGTCGCTGAGCTTCCAGTTGCGATAGGTGGTCGGCGCCTGGGCGCTGAAGAACAGGCCGGACATCGAGTAATGGCCGGTGAAGCTGTGCGGGATGCCGCGGCGGCTCAGCACCTTGTGCATGCCCTCTTGCATCGCCTTGCCATAGGCATTGATGCGCTCGAACGCATCGGTATCGCGCAGGATGGTCAGCGTCTTCTCGGCGGCGGCGAGGCTCATGGCCTGCGCCGTGTAGGTGCCGCCATGAGCGACGCCCTTACCGTACTTGCGCATGATCTCTTCCTTGCCGCCGATCGCCGCGATCGGGTAGCCGTTCGCCATCGCCTTGGCGACGGTGAAGATGTCCGCCTCGATGCCGTAGAGCGCCTGCGCGCCGCCTTTGCCGACACGGAAGCCGGTCTTCACCTCGTCCACAACCATCAGAACGTTGTACTTGGTGCAGAGCTCGCGCACCGCGCGGATGAACTCGGGCTTCGAGGGGATGCCGCAGCAATTGCCGAGGATCGGCTCGATCAGAACCGCCGCGATCGAATCATGGTGCTGCTTCAGCACGTCCTCGAGGCGGTTGGCGTCGTTGTACGGCACCTGCCAGAACAGCTGGCGCACCAGCTTCGGAATGCCCTGACCGTAGGAGATCAATACCGGGTCCCGGCTCTGGTCCTTCATGCTCTCGGGGTCCGCCGTCCACATGGTGGCGTCGAACAGGCCGTGATAGGAGCCTTCGAAGGTGACGTAATTGTCCTTGCCGGTATAGCCGCGCGCCAAGCGCAGGGCAGCCATCACCGCTTCGGTGCCGGAGTTGGAGAAGCGCACAAGGTCGGCGGCCGGCATCATCTCCTTGATCAGCTTGGCGATGGTCACTTCCTTCTCGGTGCCGAGGGCGTAGACCGTGCCCGTCGACTGCGCCTCACGCACAGCGGCGTCGACCTCGTCGTTGCAGTGGCCGAGGATCGCCGGGCCATAGCCCAGCCGGTAGTCGATGTATTCGTTGCCATCCAGGTCCCAGAGGCGCGCGCCCTTGCCGCGCTTCACGAACACGGTCTCCTTCTCGCCCCAAAAGCGGAAGTTGGACGAAACCCCCAGCGGCAGATGCTTCACAGCCTCCTTGTAGTGCGCGTTGGACTTCGTGAGGTTGCGCCGCTCGGTCTTGATCGTGCTCATGATTCGCTCCGGGTTGGTGCCGCTGAAGCCCTCCGTAGCGTCGTCTCAGCGGCGGATCATTAAATGACGATATAGAAAATCTAGCCCTCTTCTGGCATACTGTCCAGCATGTTAAATGAACATTTAATCCCGCAGGTGCAGCAATCCATTGCAATTCAACAAGTTGGGTGTAGAGTGCTCGCCTTTAACGCGAGAGGGGGCTCGCGTGGTAAGGGTTGTTAAAATGGCGAAAGCAGAAGCCGCCAAAGAGATTCGGCGCAAGCAGCTGATCGACGCGACCATGCGGGCGATCGGGCGCTATGGCTATGCGAGCCTGACTTTGACCCACGTCGCGGGTGAGGCGGGGCTGTCGCCCGGCATCGTCAATTTCTATTTCAAGTCCAAGGATCAGCTCCTCATCGCGACCTTGGAAAACATCGCGGAGGAATATTCCGGCTTGTGGCAGGCTGCGATCGCCAAGGGCAAGGTTTCGCCCGCCGCCGGCCTCGAAGCAATGATTGAGGCCGACTTCCACGCGACGGTGTGTAATGCGGAGAAGGTCTCGGTCTGGTACGCCTTCTGGGCGGAGGCACGGAACAACGCCAACTACCAGAACCTCGTGATGCGGCTGGAGGAGGAATACCTCAAGGAGACCGAGCAGCTCTGCGCGCGCATCGTGGCCGAAGGCGCTTATGAGGGTGTCGATGCCCACCAGGCCGCCGTCGGCCTGAATGCCATGATCGACGGCCTGTGGTTCGATTGCCTGATGTCGCCCGCCAAGTTCGATCGTCAAGGCGCCAAACGCACCTGTCTTGCCTATCTCTCTGCCGTCTTCCCGGCGCATTTCGGCAGCGGTGCCGCGACGAGGCGCGGCAAAGGTGACGTGGATCCCTCTATCGCGATGGCGATCGATCAGGACGTGCAGGGGCGCGACGCGCACCGTGCCCGGCTGGCGGCGGCACTGCGCAAGCGGCTGGAGCCGGTCGGCCCCATGCGGCGCGAGGCACTGGCCGCCGCGACCGGCGTTTCCGTCAAGGTACTGGAAAGCTGGCTGGAGGGGCGGGCGGAGCCGACCTCCTGGCAGATGGGCCGCCTGATCGTCGCGGTCGACGTGCAGCTCTGGATGGAGGTCTATGGCCCCGTCCATGAAGAAGCCAAGCGCCTGTTCGAGGCCAAGCTGGCGCAGCAGCGCGATTTCGCCCAGCGCGAGCAGGCGAGTCTTGACGCGCTGTCGGGCAAGGCGAAGGACTAGCCACCTCCATGACCAACGTCGTCTGGCTGCCTTCGGCGTCTTCCGCGGCGCTGCGGGCGCACCGCCTGGCGCCGCTGCTGAGGCCGAAGCGGGTGGCGCTGGTGGGTGCTTCGCCGAAAGAGGGCACGGTCGGCAACGGCATGATCGTCGCCGCGACCATGGGCGAGCCGCCGGCCGAGATTGCGCTGGTCAATCCGAACTACCGGGGGATCGGCGATCGGCCGGTCTATCCGAGCCTGCGCGAGGGTCCGGGGCCGGTCGATATGGCGGTGCTGGGCGTCTCCAACGAGCGGCTGGAAGCGGCGGTGCACGACGCCATTGCGGCCGGCGTGAAGGCACTCACCATTTTTGCGTCCGGGTATCTCGACAACGACAGCGAGCCGAAGCTGACGCAGCGCGTTGCCGCGATGGCGCGCGAGGCGGGCGTGCAGATCTGCGGCGGCAACTGCATGGGGTTCTACAATCTCAGCTATGGCTTGCGCGTCTGCGGCTTCCCGCCGCCGCAATGGATGCGCAAAGGCGGCGCGGTGCTGCTCACTCACTCCGGCTCAGTCTATTCGGGCATCTGTCACAACGACAGGCGCATGGGCTGGGCGCTCGCGGTCTCGGCCGGGCAGGAGCTGACCACCACGATCGCCGACTATCTCGATTTCGCGCTGGAGATGCCGGAGACGCGCTGCATCGGCCTGTTCCTCGAGACGGTGCGCGATCCGGCCAACTTCGTCGCCGGTCTCGAGAAGGCGCGCAAGCGCGATATTCCTGTGATCGCGCTGAAGGTGGGGAAGACCGCTGCCTCGGCGGCGAAGGCGGTCAGCCATTCCGGCGCCATCGCCGGCAATCACGCGGCCTATGCCGCCTTGTTCGACCGGCACAACGTGATCGAGGTCGAGACGCTGGATGATTTCGCCAACGCGCTGCGGTTCTATTCCGGGCCGCGGCGCCTGGCGCCGGGCGACATCGCGACCATGCACGATTCCGGCGGGTTGTTGGAGCTGACCATTGATCGCGCCGAGAAGCATGGCGTTTCTTTCGCTGTGATCTCGGACGAAACCAAGCGCAAGCTGGCGAAGCGCCTGGATGCCGGGCTTGAACCGACGAATCCGCTCGATGCGTGGGGCACGGGCAAGGATTACCAAGCGGCGATGGGCGAGATGATGACCGCGCTGGTGGAGGATCCCGCCACGGCGTGCGGCATTTTCTGCGTCGAGACGCGTGACGGCTACTATCTCTCCGATGGCTATGCCGCGCTGATGGAAGCTGCCTTCGCGCGTACGGAGAAGCCGCTGCTGCTCAGCACCAATCTCGGCAGCAACGGATCGGATGGCGTCGCCCAGCGTCTGACCGAGCACGGTATCCCGGTTCTGTCCGGCGTCGATTCCACGCTCAGCGTCATGAAGCTGGCGCTGCGCCATCGCGATCGCGGTTCGCAGCAACGTCTGGAGATTGCGCCGGCGTCGCCCGGCCTGCGCGAGAAATGGGCGCCACGCCTGAGGCAAGGGGAGCCGCTCGACGAGGATGCTAGCCTCGCGCTGCTGGAGGATTATGGCTTGCGGGTGCCGAAGCGCCACGTCGTCGGCAGCGTGGAGCAGGCGATCGCGTGGGCGGAGCGCATCGGTTATCCGGTCGCGCTCAAGACAGCAGCGCCGGCCGTGCACCACAAGTCCGATGTCGGCGGCGTGAAGCTCGACATTCGCAGCGAGGCGCACTTGCGCGCGGCCTATGAGGAGATGGCGACGCGCCTCGGCGCGCGCATGCTGCTCACGCAGATGGTGGAGCAGGGGACGGAGCTGGCGCTGGGCGGTCTGCATGATCCGCAGTTCGGCATGCTGCTCATGCTGGGCGCCGGCGGCACCCTCATCGAGATGCTGGAGGACCGTACCTTCGCCCTGGCGCCGATCGACGAGCTGGAGGCCGAGCGCAAGCTCGACGGCCTGAAGCTGCGCAAGCTGCTCGACGGCGTGCGCGGGCGGCCTGCGGCGCATCTGCCGAGCGTACTCATGGCGATCGCGCGCTTCTCGGTGATGCTCGCGGACCTGGACGGCTTGAGCGCGGAAGTCGACGTGAACCCGCTGATCGCCGGCCCCAGCGCCTGCATGGCCGTCGACGCGCTGATCGTGCCTTCTTCTCATATGTCACCCCGGCCTTGAGCCGTGGCCTATGCGGCCTATCGAGCGCACCGAACGTTCGCATGGGTCCCGGCTCTCGCTCACGCTCGGCCGGGATGACACTCTGGGAAGCGTAACTTGGGGGGAACGCATGGACCTGTCACTCAGCACCGCCGACATCGAAGCGCAGGCGCGGGCCCGCGCCTTTGTCGAGACCTGGCTGCATCCTAACGAGATCGCGTGCGATGAGCGCACGCTCTCGAAGAAGACGCTGGCCGAGATCAAGAAGAATGTGCTGCGCTACAAGCTGAACGGCGTCAATCACACGATCGAGGATGGCGGTCACGGCTACACGCCGCTGCAGCAGGTCCTCATCGCCGAGCAGCTCGGCCGCGCCACCAACGGCATGTGGACCGTGTGCTGGAAGGCCTCGACCCCGCTGAAATACGGCACCGAGAAGCAGCGCCAGGAGTTCCTCATCCCGATCAACCAGGGCAAGGGCCGCGCCTGTTACGCCATCACCGAGCCGGAGGCCGGCTCCGATCCCTCGATGGTCAAGACCAGCGCTGTCAAGAAGAAAGGCAGGTGGGTGATCTCGGGCGAGAAGTGGTTCGTCACCTCGGCCGATGCCTCGCACGTCATCCTCGTGCACGCTCATGTCGATGGAGATCCGAAGAAGCCGACCCTCTTCATCGTCGACAAGGATGCGCCGGGCGTGAAGGTCAACCGCATCCCCAAGTTCACCCACAATTATCTCTACGAGCACTTCGAGATGACCTTCGACAAGGTGACCGTGGAGGACGACCGACGCCTGGGCGACGTGGGGCAGGGCTTCGACCTTACCAAGGAGTGGTTCACCGAGACGCGGATCGAGATCGCGGCTCATTGCCTGGGTGCTGCCACCCGCGCGACCGAGATCGCCAACGACTACGCCGCCGGTCGCATCCAGTTCGGCAAGCCGATCCGCGATTTTCAGGCCATCGAGTTCATGCTGGCCGACATGGCGGTAGACCTCTTTGCGACCAAGAGCATGATCTATCGCGTCGGCGCGGAATTGAATGCCGGCCTCGACAAGAAGATGCAGCACGCCCGCGCCTCCGCGCTCAAGCTCTACGCCTCGGAGATGGCCGGCCGCGTGGTCGACAAAGCGGTGCAGATATTGGGCGGCCGCGGCTACATGCGCGAGAACCCGGTCGAGCGCCTGTGGCGCGACGTCCGCGTCGACCGCATCTGGGAAGGCACCAGCGAAATCCAGCGCATGGTGATCGCCGGGCAGATCAAGAAACGTGGGCTTGGGATCTATAGCGGGTGGTGATCTTAGGACCTAATCGCTACCACCACCATCTCCACCCTCGCCGCCGCCACCGTGGTCAGAACTCCCAGTATAACGGATGATATCGCCTTAACCGGCATAGCGCTGCACGCCACCGAACGGATCATGATAAGAGGCGGCCTCGCTGGCCTCCTTACCCGGCTTGGCGCGACGCGGCCGGAACAAGGCAACGACAATCAGGACGCCGAATGCGGCAACGATCGCTGCGACTATGTATTCCGCGACTTTGCTCCCACCGTATCTGACGTCCCCCGCTGATCTGGCTGGGCGGCTTTCGACGCGTCATCCTCCGTCGGCCATCCGGTCAAGCCGCCATAGTGGTCCATGATGAACTGCTTGTTACGCGCTCGGGTTTGGTCGACGAGAATCCCGCGCGCGAGCGTCAGAATCGTGCATACAATCACGCCCACAACGATACCGAAAAATTGCAAGGACCTCTAGCATTCCGATCAGTTCAGCAATCGCCGCCAGCACTCGCGCCGGTCCCGCAACCGGCAACAGCGCCACCAGGGTCGCCGCAATGCGAGCCGTTGTGGTCCGGAACCTGCGCTTTCCAGTCGTCGATGCTCATCCAGATACCTAGCACGATGAGGCCGCCAAACAGCACATAGCCAAGGATGGACTCCATGCGATCACCTCGCGCGATTATATGGGCGCGGAACGATCGCAATGGTGGCATAGGGCCGCGCGATTGGCAAATCGCGGTGTAGCCCACTGATCTGCTTTATCTGGAGTCGGGCACTGAATCAGGTTGCTGCGGATCCTGGACTTTCGGACTCCGTCCCACCATCACGACCCAGATGACGGCGAACAGGATGGCAGCGACGATTGCGAGCCGCCATGAAAACTCGCTCAGCACGAAGCCGATTACCGCCGCGAGCACGAGGCTGATCGCAAGTGCCTGTAGGACGGTCGTGATGTGACCATTTCGCATATCAGATCACCGTGAGAAGAGACGCCGACTACCCGACCCCGAACTGCGCCACGACCTTGCCGAAGTCATCGGCGAAAGAGTCGCCGGTGCGCAGGATCGCCACGTCATCGGGGATGCCGGGGAACAAGGCGCGGTCACTGCCCTGGCTGGTCAGGATCGCGGCGGGAATCTTCTCGATGCTGGAAATGGCGCGGACGGCGCGTACCAGGTCGAGGCCGGTCATCGTGCGCATTACCTGCGAGGTGATGATCATATCCGGTCGCGCGCGCAGGGCGGCATTGAGGCCGTCCATCGGATCGTTGACCGCGTTCACGCGGAAGCCGCACGCCATGACCTGCTGGGTCAGCAGCTTGGCAAGCGCGCGGGTTGGCGTCACCAGCAGAATCTCGACGGTGTGGGCGCTGATGTCCTTGACCGAGAAATTCTGCACCAGGTGGGTGGGGAGCGCGCGCACGATCTGCGCCAGTTCTTCGTCGCTCGGCTGCTGCGGGCGGTCGAGCATCTCGGCCATGCGGTCGATGAATTTCTGCAGCTGGCCCGGCATTTCCGCGGTCCAGTTCGTCAGATCGGCGACGTAGTTCTCCATCCGGTGCGCGATCTGCGAGAGCGCGGGATAGCCGAAGCTGCCGCCGATGCCCTTCATGTTGTGCGCCTGGCGCCTGAGGGCGGAGAGGCCGGTATCGCTCGGGCCGTCCGCGATCATGCGCTCCATGATGCGCCCCATCTCGGACAGCCGGTCGGTGGCGTCGTCATGCAGCTCGATCTGCAGGACGCGCATCATCTCATCGTAATTGCCGCCGGTTATCTTGATGGCCGTCATGATCTGTTCCCCGCATTCGGCCGAACGGCCGGTCTACATCGGATGCCACAAGCCAGGTTGAGATCTGGTAAAAACGCCCCGGCATTCGCCTCAAATGCAGGGGAGTGATCGCCTTTCGTTGCAATGCTCCCTGCATGTCATCCCGGCCGAGCATAGCGAGAGCCGGGACCCATGCAGTCCATCAGTGCCGCTGAGATTTGGCATGGGTCCCGGCTCTGCGCCGCTAACGCGGCTCGGCCGGGATGACATGTGGTTATTGGGCGATCACCACACCGGATCGATCGGCGTGTCCAGTCCGTGCTGTGCTTCGATCACTTCGGCTGCATCCAGTGCTAGGTCTTCGCGGTAGCGGCCGGTGATCACTTGCACCCCGAGCGGCAGGCCCTTCGGCGCGCCCTCTACCTGCGTGGTTCCGACGGGAACCGCGGCGGCCGGGAAGCCGAGCAGGTTCACCACCACCATGAGCGCTTGGGCTTCCAGCACATGGCGCGTGCGCTCCATGTCCGTGGTATCGAAGCCGAATTCGAAGGGCAAGTCGCCGCTGTTTGGTCCCACCAATACGGGATACTGCTCGAGGAACAGCGACCACTCGCGACGGTGCTTGCTGATCTGGGCAAAGCCCTTGATGTATTCGCCAATGCCGATGGCCGGCAGCGCGTCGCGCCACAGCTTCACCGCCTTCACGGCGAGCGGGTCGGCATTGGCCTCGATGGTCTCCCACAGCATTCCGCGGATGTCGGCCGCCACCAACGCTAGCCAGAGTTCGCGCGCGTCCACGATCGAGGGGGGCGTCACTTCCTCCACCACATAGCCCGCGTTGCCCAGCGCCGCGCCTGCTTTTCGCACCGAGTCCGCGACAGCCGCATGCGTGTAGAGCCCAGGCGCACCGGTGATGAGGCCGACCTTGATCGGCCGCTGCGGCGAACGGCCGTGATGATGCGCCGGCACCCACCACGGGTCGCGCGGATCGCGCCCGCTCATGGCATGGAGGCCGAGGCGCACGTCTCTGACGCGCCGCGCCAGCGGACCTTGCACGGCGAACATCGCGATTGTGGGCGGCCGCTCTGCCAAAGCAGTGGGGTTGAAAGCGGGCACGCGGCCCATCGTCGGGCGGATGCCGGCGACGCCGCAGCAATAGGCGGGATAGCGGATCGAGCCGCCGTAGTCGTTGCCGTGCGAGATCGGGCCGATGCCGGCCGCGACCGCCGCGCCCGCGCCGCCGGACGAGCCGCCGGGCGTGCGCCTCTTGGACCAGGGATTATAGGTGCGGCCGCGCAACGCGTTGTCGGTCTCCCAGCGCAGGGAGTAGGCGGGACAGTTGGTGCGACCGATGAACACGGCACCAGCCCTGCGCCAGTTGGCGGCCACCGGTGCGTCGGCCGGCGCGATCACATCCTTGTAGGCGACCACGCCGTTTGGCGTGGGCAGGTCCTTCTGGTCGATATTCTCCTTGGTGCTGACCGGCACGCCGTGGAGCGGGCCCAGAGCCTCGCCGGCCTTCACTGCGGCATCGGCCGCGTTGGCATCGTGCAAAGCCTGCTCGCGGATCTGGAACGTCACGGCGTTGAGCTTCGGGTTCACCGCGTCCAGGCGGGCCAGGCAGGATTCGGTCGCCTCGCGGCTCGATATCTTGCGCAGGCGGATCGCCTTCGCCAGATCGACCGCATCCCACTGCCAGAGTTCCGTCTTGGTCATGATCCGTCCCTGTTCCTGATCCAGCTGCAGAGCGTAGCGCGGGACTGGACGAAAGCCAATTGGCTGGTAGATTTCGCCGGGCAAAATCCGAGGGAGCAGCATGAAGGTCTATATCAGCGCCGACATCGAAGGGACGGCCGGCATCACCAACTGGGACGAGGCGCGCAAGACCCACGCTGACTATCCCGAGCATCGCCAGCAGATGACGCGCGAAGTGCTGGCCGCTTGCGAGGGCGCGAATGCGGCCGGGGCCAAGGAAATGCTGATCAAGGATGCGCATGCGACCGGCCGCAACATCCTTCAGGCCGATCTGCCGGTGAATGCGCGCCTGATCCGCGGCTGGAGCGGCCATCCCATGAGCATGGTGCAGGGGCTGGACAAGGACTTCGATGCCGCCTTGTTCATCGGCTATCACTCGAAGGCGGGGGACGAGACCAATCCGCTGGCGCACACGCTCAATCTGGACATCATGCGCATGCGCATCAATGGTGTGCCGACGTCAGAATTCCTGCTGCACGCCTATGCCGCCGCCACTGTCGGCGTGCCGGTGGTGTTCGTCTCCGGCGACTGGCAGCTCTGCACCGACATCAAGGAGATCAACCCCAACATCACCGCCGTCGCGGTGAGCGAAGGCATCGGGCCTTCGACTGTCAGCCTCGCGCCCAGGACCGCCTGCGCGCAGATCCGCGATGGCGTCGAGCAGGCGCTGCGGGGCGATTTGAAGAAGTGCCTGCTAAAATTGCCGGAGCGCTTCACGCTGGAGATCGAGTTCAACAATCCGGTGAAGGCCTACAAGTCATCCTGGTACCCCGGCTGCCAGCACATCGGAGGCCGTACCATCCGCTTCGAGACCAGCGACTATTTCGAGGTGATGCGGGCGCTGAAGTTCATCGCCTAGCAACCACCCGCACTCCCCCGCTGTCATCCCGGCCAAGCCGCGCAGTGGCGCGAGCCGGGACCGATGGGCCATCACCACCACTCTGATGGAGCACATGGGTCCCGGCTCTCGCTGCGCTCGGCCGGGATGACATGTAGAGTGGTTGTTGCAAGCGCTATGCCGTTGCCACGAAGTGCCCGCCACCGAGGTCGCGATAGCTGACGAAGATGGGCACGTAATCCACCGGGCGGAACGGGCTCGGCACTTCGCCTTCCAGGCGCCGTCGCGCCAGGCCGCGGCGCGCGGGATCAGGGACGGGCACCGCTGCGAGCAGCTTCTTCGTGTAGGGATGCTGCGGGTTGCCGAGCACTTCCTTGGTGGGACCGGTCTCGACGATCTGCCCGAGATACATGACGGCGACGCGGTGACTGATCTGCTCCACCACAGCCATGTCGTGCGAGATGAAGAGGTAGGAGAGGCCGAGCTCCGCACGCAGCTTCTTGAGCAGCGCCAGGATCTGCGCCTGGATCGAGACGTCGAGCGCCGATACGCATTCGTCGGCGATGATGATCTTGGGATTGAGCGACAGCGCGCGGGCGATGCAGATGCGCTGGCGCTGGCCGCCGGAGAACTCGTGCGGGAAGCGCGACATGTGATCGGGTGTCAATCCCACGCGCTGGAACAGATCGGCGACGCGGCCAATCAGCTCCTGTCCCTTGGCGAGGCCATGGATCACCAGCGGCTCACCCACCAGGTCGCCGACGTTCATGCGTGGGTCCAACGACGCGTGTGGATCCTGGAAGATCATCTGCACGTCCCGGCGCAACGCGCGCAAGTCATCGCCATCAAGGCCCGCGGTTTCCTTGTCTGTGAGCTTGATGGAACCGGTGAACGGCGAGAGGTGCATGATGGCGCGGGCCGTGGTCGACTTGCCGCAGCCGCTTTCTCCCACCAGCGCCAGCGTTTCGCCGGGCGCTAGGTCGAAGGAAACCTTCTCGACCGCATGCACGCGCTGCTTGGTGCGGTGGAAGAAGCCGCCCTTCACGTCGAACCGCACGATGAGATCGCGCACGCTGAGGATCGGTTCCGGCGGCGGCGCTTCGACCGGCGCGTTCCTGCCGTTGGCGAATTTGGGGACGGCGGCCAGCAGCGACTTGGTATAATCGGCTTGCGGCGTGGCGAACACGGACTTGACCGTCCCTTGCTCCATCATCCTGCCGTGGCGCATGACGATCACGCGGTCCGCCATCTCCGCCACCACGCCCATATCGTGCGTGATGAGGATGATGGCGGTGCCGGTCTGCTTCTGCAGATCGCTCATCAGCTCCAGGATCTGCGCCTGGATGGTGACGTCGAGCGCGGTGGTGGGCTCATCGGCGATCAGGATCTTGGGGTCGCACGACATCGCCATGGCGATCATCACGCGCTGGCGCATGCCGCCCGAGAGCTCGTGCGGATATTGCCTCATGCGGCGGCGCGCTTCCGGGATGCGCACCGAGTCCAACACGGCGATGGCGCGCTTTTCGGCCTCGCGCTCGCTAAGCCCCTTGTGCCGTCGCAATCCTTCGATCATCTGCGTGCCGATGGAGAGCACGGGATTGAGGCTGGTCATCGGCTCCTGGAAGATCATGGCGATCTCATCGCCGCGCACCTCCTGCATTTCGCGATCGCTGAGCTTGAACAGGTCGCGTCCCTGGAAGATCGCGGAGCCGGCGGTGATGCGCCCGCCTGGCTTGGGCAAAAGGCCCATGAGCGAGAGCGCGGTCACCGACTTTCCCGAGCCGGATTCACCGGCGATGCAGAGCGTCTCGCCGGCCTCGAGCGTGAAGGTGAGGCCGTCTACCACCGTGTCCGGCCCCGTCGGGGTGGCAAACGCCACGCGCAGGCCGTCGAGGTGGAGGAGGGCGCTCGGCTTGTTGGTGTGGCTGGTGGCCGTCATACTGCCTGGGATCGTTGTAACTACTCGCGCTGTTCCTTGACGAGGCGGATCAAAAGTTCGGCCAGTTCTAGGGCCTCTTCTTCGCCCATGTCGACTGGATCCTTGTAATTGTTACGCACCTGCAAGATGATCGCGCCGCTCGGCTCCGCCCACACGGCAATCTCACCGCCGGCCACCTCATAGACCTGTGACTCGTCTGTAGTCATTTTATAGGCTCACCCTTCCAGTCATCCTCGTGCTTGGCACGAGGATCCACGAGTTTGCCCGCGATGGCTCCGTTTGGCCCTTCGAAACTCGTGGATGGTCGTGCCAAGCACGACCATGACGAAGGTGAGAGTGGCATCGGATTCGGACTCAATCCAACACCACCCGCGGGAAGTACAGGCTCACCACCCAGTTGGGCATGTCGACGATCTCGCTGATTCGGAGGTCGGCGCAGACGGAGCACAGCATGTAGGCCTCGAGCGCGGAGATGTTGTGGCGTGCGGTGAGGAGGTCGATCATGCCGCTTACCGCAGCACGCGCACCGGTCATGAGATCGGGGCCGATGCCGGTGGTCACGTCGTAGCCCTTTTCGTCGAGATGGCGCGCCACCGGTCCCGGCGTGCGGAAGCGCGGCATCTTCAAGTTCGCGCCTTTGACCAGGTCGAGCTTCAGCGTGACCTTGTGCTGCGTCTCGATCGCGGTGCCGCACACCTCGCCATCGCCTTGCGCGGCGTGCGGGTCGCCGATCGAGAACAGCGCGCCCTTGACCTCGATCGGCAGGAACAGTTCCGTGCCGATCGAGAGATCGCGGATGTCCATGTTGCCGCCGACCTGGCGCGGCGGAACGACCGAATGCAGCCCTGGTTCGGCCGGTGCGACGCCGATGGTGCCGCAGAACGGCTTCATCGGCACCGCCGCCAGTCCGCCGAACATCGCGGGCGTGGAGAAGCTGGCATCGTATTTCCAGATGTGAAGTCCGGGCTCCTTGAACTGGTCCGCCAGCAGGCCGAAGCCGGGAATGTTGGCGGTCCAGCCCCAGCCGTTGTTCTCGAAACCGAGGAACGTGATGCGCAGCGCATCGCCCGGCTCGGCCCCATCCACCTCGATGGGGCCGAGGGTCGGATTGATGCGCCCGAAATCCAGCCGCGCGAGATCGGCCGCCTTCCAGTCCGGCGTGATCTGTCCGCAGGACGGATCGAGGCACTCAAACTCCAGCACATCGCCAGGGGCCGCCTTGGCGGTCGGCGGGAAGGCGTTGTTCCAGCCGATATGGTGCTGGTGGCTGTGGATGGTGTTGACCGGCCCGTGCGGATGATTATGGCGCATCACGTCACCTCGTCTTGATGATCACTCGACCCACGCCGCTTCGAAGTTGAAGGGCTGGCTAATGATGTCGGTGAAAATGGTCTCATCACCCTTCAGCTTCGCCGAGCGCAGGCTGAAGCGGTTGGAGTTGAACAAAGGTACCCAGGCGGCGTCCTGCTCGATGATGTCGATCATGATCTTCGACCAATCATCGATCCGCTCCTGCGCCCGCGCCGGATCGGCGAGGGCGTCGGCCGCCTTGGCCCGCGCATCGATGTCCTCGTTGCAATAGAACGACCAATTGAAGCCGCCTTCAACCGCGGCGCCGCAGCCCAGGATCGCGGTGTAGAAGTTGCTGGGGTCGGGGAAGTCGGCATACCACTCGGTCAGGGCCATCGGCGCGCCGTCGGGCTTGCCCGCGGTGCCGAACAGGCTCGCCATCTCGAGGCCGCGCAATTCGACCTTGATGCCGATGGCGGCGAGGTCCTGCTGGATGACCTGCGCCATACGCGGCCAGGGATCGACGTTCTGGAAGTACAGCTCGGTCGTGAAGCCGTCGCCCAGGCCCGCTTCCTTCAGCAGCCCCTTCGCCTTCTCGGGATCATAGGGATAGCCCTGGAACTTAGGATTGAAGCCAGCCATGGCGGGCGGCAGGATCTGGCCCGTGACTGTGCCGCGGTTGTTCAGCACCTGCACCAGGCGCTGCTTGTTGACCGCCATGTTGACGGCGCGCCGCACCCGCAGGTCGTCGAACGGCTTGATGTTGAAATTCATGCTCATGTAGTTGGTGTTAAGCTGGCCGACGGTCAGGAAACGGCCCTTGACGGCCGGGTTCTGCGAGACCTCCAGATATTTTGCCGGCGGGAATATCTCGCCCAACGTGTCGGCCTCGCCCTTCTCGATGCGCAGCACGCCGGTCACCGGCTCGACACCGAACTGCAGCGTGATCTTGTCGATGTAGGGCCGCCCATCCTTGTCGGTGTGGGGATTGCGCTCCAGGACGACGCGCTGGCCGGGCGTGTATTCGACCATCTTGTAGGCGCCGGTGCCGACGCCGTGATGGGTGAAGTCCTCGCCGTACTCCTCCGCCACTTCTTTCGGCACGGCGAATGCGAAGTTCAGCGCGAAGAGGTGGAGCATGGTGGCGTTCGGCTCGGTCAGCTGGAACACCACGGTGTAGTCGTCCGGCGTGGTGATGCCGCTCGCTTCGGTCGCCTTGCCGTCGATGATGTCCTGGCAGCCGATGATGCCGGTGTAATAGCTCGCACCGGGCGATTGGGTTTTCGGGTTGCAGGTGCGCTCGATGGAATACTTGATGTCCGCCGCCTTCAGCTCACGGCCATTGTGGAACTTGACGCCCTGGCGCAGCTTGAAGGTGTAGGTCTTGCCGTCGGGGGAGATCTCGTAGCTCTCGGCCAGGTCCGGCTCGATCTCCGTGGTGCCTGGCTTGTAGTCCACCAGGCCGTCGAACACGGCCTTGATCGGCGTCCAGCTCTGGAACGAATAGCCGATGGCGGGATCCATCGAATCGAAATCGTCGCGATAGATGATCGTGATCTCTCCGCCGCGCTTCGGTTCGTCGGCAAGCGCGAGAGGCGAGGCCAGTATCAGGCCTGCCAACAGCGGCATCAGGTAACGCGACATTCAGTTCTCCTTGTTCTTGGTGATCGGCGGGCGGGGCATCTGATCAAGGCCGACACCCCGCCCGCACTCCGTCACTGCGCGTCGGTTGCGTAGACTTCGTCGTAATTGACCGGAATGTGAATCGGGTCGGCGAACACGCCGGCCGGTCCATCGATGCGCTTCGAGTGGATCAGATAGTGCTTCTCGTTGAAGATCGGGACCCACGGCGCATCTTCCATCAGGTCGGTGAAGATCTTGCCCCAGGCGACGGCGCGCTCTTCCTCCTTGGCCGGATCGGTCATCGCGTTGGCTTCCTCGGCGCGCTTGTCGAGTTCTTCGTTGCAGTACCAGGCCCAGTTCCATCCGCCATCGACCGCGCCGCCGCAGCCCAGGATCGCGGTGTAGAAGTTGCTTGGATCCGGGAAGTCCGCGATCCAGGCCATGCCGCCGGACCACAGCATCGGCGTGCCGTCCTTCCGGCCGCCCGCTGCGATCACGTTGGTCTGGTCAAGGCTCTTGATGTTGGCCTTGATGCCGATCGCTGCGAGGTCCTGCTGGATCGCCTGGGCGATACGCGGCTGCGGATCGGTGTTGGACACATAGAGGTCGGTCTCGAATCCGCCTTCGAGGCCGGCTTCCTTCAGCTTGGCCTTGGCGCCCGCGACGTCATACGCGTAGCCCTTGAAGCTCTTGTCATAGCCCGGCATGGCGGGCGGCAGCGGCTGGTTGGCCGGCACCGCGCGGTTGTTGATGACCTGGACGATGCGATCCTTGTTGATCGCCATATTCACCGCTTGGCGCACCGCCACCTTGTCGAACGGTGGGATGTTGACATTCATGGTGACGTAACCGGTGTGCAGCTGGTCAGCGACGATGACCTGCTCTTTCCAGGTCGGATCGTTCATTACTTCGGTGAATTTCGCCGGCGGAATGCCGTTGCCCGGTATGTCGATCTCGCCCTTCTGCAGGCGCAGCAGGTTGACGACGGGATCCTGTCCGATCTGGAAGGTGATCTTGTCGAGCTTCGGAATGCCGGCCTTGAAGTAGTCCGCGTTGCGCTCCAGCGTGATCGACTGACCAACGGTCCAGTTCGTGAGCTTGAACGCGCCGGTGCCTACGGGGCTGCGGCCGAAGTCCGCGCCGGATTCTTCGATGGCCTCTTTCGGCACGATGAAAGCAAAGTTGAGCGCCATCAAATGCAGAAGCGTGGAATCCGGCCGGCTCAGCTCGATCTTCACCGTATGGTCATCGACCACTTGCACGCCGCTCAGCTCTTTTGCGCTGCCGCCCTGGAACTCATCAAACCCTTTGAGTGCTGCATAGTAGCCGGCGCCTGGTGACTGTGTCGCCGGATTGCAGGTGCGCTCCAGCGAATACTTGACGTCCGCGGCCGTCATCTCGCGGCCATTGTGGAACTTGACGCCCTGGCGCAGCTTGAATGTGTAGGTCAACCCGTCAGGGGAAACGTCGTAGCTTTCGGCGAGGTCGGGCACCAGCTCGGTGGTGCCCGGCTTGTAGTCCATCAAGCCGTCGAAAATGCTCTTGATGATCGACCAGTTGGTCCAGTCATAGCCGATGGCGGGATCGAGCGTCGCGAGATCATCCTTGAAAGTGACGATCATCTCGCCGCCCTGCTTGGCTTCCGCGAAGGCGGGTGTCGAAACTGGAGCCGCCGCGATCACCATTGCGGCGATCGAAACGGATGCGAGCAGACGTTTCATAGGTAGACCTCCCCATAGCGTGGTTTATGCAGCGTTATCGCAGCTTGATGCGCGGATCGATCAGGGGCGACACGAGGTCAGCCAGCAGGTTCCCCAGAACGTACGCGCATGCTGAGACCAAGGTTACTCCCATGATGATCGGAATGTCGATTTGCTGGATGGCCTGCCAGGTCAGCTGCCCGATGCCCGGCCAGCCGAAGACGGATTCCACGATCACGATGCTGCTCATGAAATAGCCGACATCGATGCCGATCATGGCGATGACCGGCAGGGCGGCATTGGGCAGGATGTGTACCGAGACAATTCGCCAACGATCCAGGCCCTTGGCGCGTGCCGTCCGGATAAAATCCTGTCGAAGAACTTCGATGACGCTGGAGCGCGTGACGCGCGCGTACCAGCCTCCGCCCAGCAGGCCGAGCGTGATCGATGGCAGCACCAGATGCGTGAACTGCCCGTAGCCGCCGATCGGGAACCAGCCGAGCCAATAGGCGAAGATATAGAGCAGGGTGAGAGCAGTGACGAATTGCGGCGTCGAGACGAAGACCAAAGCGGCAACCATGAGCGTCTGGTCGGCGGCGCTACCGCGACGCAGGCCGGCCATCGCCCCGAGCGTGACACCGATCAGCAGCTCGCACGTGATCGCGCCGAGCATGAGCAGGAGCGAGGCCGGCAGCCGCGCCCCGATCAGCGTGGTGACTTCCGTGCGCTGCAGGTATGACCGGCCGAGATCGCCCTGCAGCAGGTTCCAGAGATAGCGGCCATATTGCTCCCAGACTGGCAGATCCAGGCCGAGCTGCATGCGCACCAGCTCGACCTGTGCCTTGCTCGCCGTGCGGCCCGCCACCATGCGCGCCGGATCGGCCGGCAGGAAATAGAGCAGCACAAACGTGATGATGGAGACGCCGAGCAGGATCAGCAGCGCCTGCACTAGGCGGCGGGCGATATAGGTTGGCATCAGTGCCTGCCCCGCAAGGTCGGATCGAGCAGGTCGCGCAGCGCATCGCCGATCAGGTTGATGGAGAGGGCCAGCGCCGCCACGGCGAAGCCGGGGAAGAACACCAGCCACGGGGCAGACTGGAAGTAGGACTGGCCATCATAGACGATGTTGCCCCAGCTCGGGTTCGGCGGTTGCACGCCGACGCCGAGATAGGAGAGCAATGCCTCGAACAGCACCGTTGTGGAGATGCCGAGCGTGCCCCACACGATGATGATGGGAAGCAGATGCGGCAGGATGTGGCGGAACAGGATGCGGCTGGTATTCGCGCCGATCGCGCGCTCGGCCGCTATGAACTCGCGCTCCGCCAACGAAGTGGTCTCCGCATAAACCACGCGGGCAATCGGTCCCCAGTTCACCAGCGCGATCACGAGAACAACCAATCCCAGACTTGGTCCGCGCAAGGTGGCGATGGTGATGGCAAGGATGAGGGCGGGGAAGGCCATGACCAAGTCGGTGAAGCGCATGAGGACAGCGCCCACAACGCCGCGGAGGAAGCCCGCTGTGATTCCAACCGCCGTTCCGACCAGCACCGCGATGCCATTGGCGAGCAGGCCGACGATCAGCGATGTGCGCGCGCCGTAGATCATGCGCGAGAGCAAATCGCGGCCCAGCAGATCTGTGCCGAAGAGGAAGCGCTCGTTCGGAGGCAGCGGCGCGCCTTCCAGCGTCAGCCCGTCGAAGAACTGCTCGTACGGAGAATAGGGGGCTATCAGAGGAGCCGCGATAGCGACCGCTACCAAGGCGACGGCAATCACCAGCCCCGCCATCGCCAACGGTCGGCGCAACAACCCGCGCCATACGCTCATCTGACCCGCCCCGCTCCAGCCTGCGTTCTTGTCCCGCGCAGCGGCGCGCAGTCTGCCGCACCGACGCCGGTCCAGGCAAGGCCGAACCATTGCGCCAGCGCCGCCGCTTTTTTCAGCCGCTCAAGGCATTTGCCGCCACCTTTTCAGGCAGAAGGTGCGAGACGTCAGAGCCCGGCGAGCGCCGTCTACGCATTCGTCTCGTGGCCGGATTGACCTTCCCGTGCGCCGGTTTCGGAGTGGCTGCATATCTCCTCGGCGGCGTTCAGTACGTTCCGCGCCAATTCAAGCGCTTTCCCAAGATGCACCATGCTTCTCAAGCAGGGTCCGCTCATACGATGCGCCCCAAGCGCGCTTGTGAGGCATTCCCATCAGACGCCTTAGCCAGATCGCGATACGCTTCGCCAACACGGGCGGATTACCAAGAGCAGACCGAAGCACGTCCCGGCCCACAGCGGCCTTGCCGGCGCGGTGCGCCTTCAGCCGCTTCTTGGCCCAGCCGGGCGCCGCAAGGAAATCGGCCGGAAGAAAGGCAACATAGGGTGCGCGCGTCGCCCTGACGCCGATAGTCCGCGCCGCACTCACAGACAGGCGCTCGTCGCAGTCGATGACCGCAATGTCGATACCATGCCGTGCCAACAGCCTGCCCATGTCGCCGCCGCCCGAATTCACCACCATGATCTCCACCGCCGGATTCTGCGCGAGCAGCGACCTGACCGCGGCCACGGTTCTCCGCGGCGCACCGCGCGCCAGCACCACGGCGGCGAGTTCGGGGTGGTTGCGCCGCGGCCGTTCCGGCTGCTCGCCCTCCTGCTTGATCAGCACCATCATCCCGTCGATCGTCTCATGGCGCACATGGTCGAAGCACGTCATGTCCCAACCTGGACGAACCTGGCGGAGCTCCTCGATGGCATTGCCGCTCGACAACTGAACGAGGCTGTCGTCCTGGATGACCCTGCCGAAATCGAAGCCTTGGTTCAGCAACGCACGCAGAAAGACCTGTTGCCGGAGAATCCGGCCGAAGTCCGAGTCCAGCCGGCTCAGTCCTCTGCGGGCTCCCACCCATTGATGGATGCGCTCGCCCTCGAGCCGTTCACAGGGCGGACGGAAGGATACTGTCTTGCTTCCTTCCTGAATCCGTTTCGTCGGCTCGAGCGGATACAGGAAGTCGAGCGGCTCGGAGACAGGAACATCGACCGATAGATGCGCTGCAGCTGCTTCGGTCGCGCGCCTGCGCACCACGATCGCATGGTCACATTGAAAGCCAAGCTCGCGCAGGGCCGAGATCAGCCGTGCTGTTCCGCCCAACGCAAAAGCCCCATTGACCCGATCGTACAGCGACGGGGACCACAAGTCGCGCGGGACCCAGGTGAGGCTTCGCGCGAGCGGATCGGCAATGACGATCACGTCGGTGCGCGCCGACCACGTATCCCGGTCCAGAATTGCGACGACTGTCGCCACAAGCCTCCTCCAATCCGCTGCCGAAGCGTGCCTGCACCGCTAACTCTTTGCAATGGCCGGCCAGCGCGGATGGCTCTCCCAAATTGTCGTCTGGAGCGCCTTAGCGACTGGCGCACTGGAACAGTTCGGGGACGTGATCGGCGATCCCATCGAGGCTGAATGATGTCGATCCGATGCGGGTCACGATTGTCAATCGCCGCGACTCTGAAAAGGCCCGGAGCGAGTCTTGTACGCTCGAGGCGACGATCGGGACCAGCGAAGCGCCACCCGGCTTCGCTTCAAGTCGATGGCTCCCGCTCGTGCCATTGTCGAATTCGAGCCTGGCAAGAGTCTTCGTGCCGGCCTGGACGACCTTCGGATCTTCGAACAAGACCCCGACCACGCCCTGGTCCGTCGACCGAGAAATGCGTGACACGGAGATGGAGAACGGGCGGCCCTGATCGGTGGTCGAGAGGGAGCAAATCTTGCCGTTCTGTCCATCCTGGCTGCGCAGGGTCCAAGTTCCGGCAGCCGTGCTATCAGCAGCTCCTGCGAGGCAGGCAATGCACACGAGAAGGGCGAGTTGGGGTGTGTGGTGCATATGGTCCGCTCAGATCGACAGACAGCCGCCGCTGAGCGGGATGATGTCGATCGTATCGCCGGCCTTGGCGGCCGGAGCGTGGGGTTTGCGGACGATCAGGCAATCGGCGCGCGCGATCAAGGAGAGCATCGCGCTATCCTGCGGCGAGAAGGGAGTCGCCACCTTCTGGCCTTCGGCGTTGGTGACAAGGCGCGCGCGCACATAGTCCTGGCGTGTGTCGTTGGCCGGCATGTCCTTGCCCAAGAGCGCAACCTCGCGCGCCGGCTCCAGACCAGCAAGGCCGAGCATGCGTTCGATCGCGGGCTTGAGGAACAGCAGCGCGGTCACAATGCTGGAGACCGGATTGCCGGGCAGTCCGAGCACCTTCAGCGCGCCGAGCGCCCCGAACATCAGCGGCTTGCCCGGCCGCATCGCGATCTTCCAGAAGTCCAGCTGCATGCCGCGCTCGGTAAGCGCCGTCTGCACCAGGTCATGCTCACCGACCGAGGCGCCGCCGGACGTCACCAGCGCATCGAACCCCAGGGCCGTTTCGATCGCGCGGTCGAGATCCTCGAGATTGTCGCGTGCGATACCGAGGTTGACCGGCTCGCCGCCGAAGGCGTGCACCATGGCCGCCAAGCCGATGCCGTTGCTACCAATGATCTGCGCCGGCCCGACTGGATCGCCGGGATTGACCAACTCATCACCCGTGGAGAGCAGGGCAATCCGCGGCCGGCGCCGGACCGTGAGCCACGGCCGATTCATGGCGGCGGCAAGGCTGATGTCGCGCGCGGTGAGACGACGGCCCGAATGCAGGGCGATATCGCCGGTGGCGAAGTCGAGGCCGGCTTTGCGGATGTGCTGGCCGAGCGCGCGTCTGCCTTCGCGCACCGTCAAATGATCGTCAGCTTCGTCGCAGTTCTCCTGGATCACAATCGTGTCGGCGCCGGGCGGCACCTGCGCGCCGGTAAAGATGCGAGCCGCTTCGCCGTCACCAATCGCGCCCGAAGGCGGCTGGCCGGCGGCGATACGCTGTGTGATCTTGAGGCGCACGGGCAGCGTTTTCACGTCGGCGGCGCGCACGGCATAGCCATCCATCGCGGAGACGTCGGCGGGCGGTTGCGTGAGGCGCGCTTCGAGCGGTTCAGCCAGAACGCGGCCGAGCGCCCGGTCGAGCGAAACCAGTTCCGCACCCAATGGAGCGAAAGCGCGCTCGATGCGCTCGATGGCTTCTTCAACGGAAATCATCAGGGACGCTCGAAAGTGTCGGACTTGCCGCCGCTCTTGTGGGTCAGGCGGATGTCGGTGATCTGCATGCCTTTGTCCACTGCCTTGCACATGTCATAGACGGTGAGGGCGGCGACCGACACCGCCGTCAGCGCTTCCATCTCAACGCCGGTCTTGCCGGTCAGCTTGCAGGTCGCGGTGATGTCGACGGCGTTGCGCGCTTCGTCTAGCGTCAGATCGACCTGCACCGAGGTGAGGGCAAGCGGGTGGCAGAGCGGAATCAGATCCGGCGTGCGCTTGGCGCCCATGATGCCGGCGAGGCGCGCGATCGAGAGCACGTCGCCCTTCTTGACACAGCCTTCCTTGATGAGGGCGAGGGTCGCGGGTTGCATGATAACCGAACCCTTGGCGGTCGCGATGCGTTCCGTCTCCGCCTTGTCGGAGACGTCCACCATGCGGGCCTTGCCCTCTTTGTCGAAGTGTGTGAACTCGGGCATTGTTCGTTACTCGGCTGCCACCGCCGGCGCGTGCGGGCCCAGCAAGGCGCGGGTCGCTTCCGTCACGTCGGCCTGGCGCATCAGGGATTCGCCGACCAGAAAGATCGAGGCGCCGACCCGGTGCATGCGCTCGAGGTCGGCGGTCGCATAAAGGCCGCTCTCGGCCACCAGCAAGCGGTCCTTGGGCACCATGGGCGCGAGCGCTTCCGTCACCGCAAGATCGATCTGCAAGGTCTTGAGATTGCGGTTATTCACGCCGACGAGCTTGGAGCCGAGGCGCAGTGCCCGCTCCATCTCCGCCGCGTCATGCACTTCCACCAGCACATCCATCCCGAGGTCGAAGGCGAGGGATTCCAGTTCCGCCGCTTCCGCATCTTCGAGCGCCGCCATGATGAGCAGGATGCAATCGGCGCCGATCGCCCGCGCCTCGAACACCTGATAGGGATCGAGCATGAATTCCTTGCGCAAGGCCGGCAGGTTCACCGCATTGCGCGCCTGGTCCAGGAACGCATCCTCCCCCTGAAAATAGGGTACGTCCGTCAAGACCGAGAGGCAGGTCGCGCCACCGGCCTCATAGGCGCGGGCGAGAGAAGGCGGATCGAAGTCGCCGCGGATCAGCCCTTTGGAAGGCGAGGCGCGCTTGATCTCCGCGATGAGGCCGAAGCGGCCAGAGCGGATGACGCGCTCCAGCCGGTTGCGGAAGCCGCGCGGCGGATCGCTGCGATTGCGCGCTTCGGCGGCGGCGCGGATTTCCGACAATGGGCGTGCTGATTTGCGGTCGGCGATATGCTGGCGCTTGTCGGCGCAGATCTTGGCGAGGACGTCGGTCATGTCAGTTCTCCGGCGTCTTCACTTCATTGGTCACGCGGATCAGATCCTCGAGCACCTTGCGCGCCTTGGCGAAGTCGATCGCCTCCGCCGCCATGGCGATGCTCTGGCGCAGATCCTTCGCGGCGTCCGCCACGACGAGGGCAGCGGCGGAATTCAGGAGGACGATGTCGCGATAGGGGCCAGTCTTGCCATCCAGCAATTCGCGGATCGCCTGCGCATTATCCGCGGGATCGCCGCCCTGCAACTCGGCCGCGGTCGCGGTTCGGATACCGTAGTCGCTGGGCGAAATCTCGAAGCGCCGGATGTTGCCGTTCTTCAGCTCGCAGACATGGGTGACGGTCGTGGTGGTGATCTCATCCAGCCCGTCGCCGCCATGGACCACCCAGGCATGCTCGGTGCCGAGGTTCCTAAGGACATGCGCGACCGGCTCCATCCATTGCTCGGCGAAGACGCCCAAGAGCTGGCGTTTCACGCCGGCAGGGTTGGAGAGCGGCCCCATGATATTGAAGATGGTGCGCGTGCCAAGCTCCACCCGGGTCGGCGCGACATGGCGCATCGCGCTGTGATGCTTCTGCGCCCACATGAAGGTGGTCCCGACCTCGATCAGGGCGCGCTGCACCGTTTCGAGATCGGCATCGATATTGACGCCGAGGGCGGTCAGTACGTCGGCCGCACCGCTCTTGGACGAGGCGGCGCGATTGCCGTGCTTGGCGACCGGCACGTTGCAGGCGGCGCACACGAACGCGACCGCGGTGGAGATATTGAGCGTGCCTGCCTGATCGCCGCCGGTGCCGCAAACGTCGATCGCGTCGGGCAAGGCGGGGATGCGCAGCATCTTCTCGCGCATGGCGGTGACGGCGCCGGTGATCTCATCGATCGTCTCCCCGCGCACGCGCATCGCCATCAAGAGAGCGCCCATCTGCGCTGGCGTCGCTTCGCCGGACATCATGGTGTTGAACGCCATCTCGGCCTGGGCGCGGGTCAACGGCCGGCCTTGCGCGACGATGCCGATGAAGCCTTTCAGGTCGGTGACGGGCGCTGCCAACGGTGCACTCATTGCAGCACGTGCGAGCCGGAGAGATTGCAGCCAGCCCCACGCAGGAAATTTGCAAGCAGCTTGTGGCCGTGCTCGGTCGCGATGCTTTCCGGATGGAACTGCACGCCGGCGAGCGGCAGCGACTTGTGCTGCAGGCCCATGACGATGCCGTCCTCGGTCTCGGCGGTGATGTCGAGATCTGCGGGGAAGGTGTCGCGCGCCACCGTCAGCGAGTGATAGCGCGTCGCCTGGAACTCATTCGGCAGGCCGTGGAACACGCTCTTGTTGGCGTGCTTGATGTGGCTGATCTTGCCGTGCATCGGCTTCGGCGCGCGCACCACCTCGCCGCCGAACGCCTGGCCGATTGCCTGATGGCCGAGGCAGACACCGAGCAGGGGGATCTTGTGCCTGGCGGCGGCTTTGACGAGGTCGAGGCAGATGCCGGCCTTGTCCGGATCGCACGGGCCGGGCGACAGGATGATGCCCTGCGGATGCTTGGCCAGCACCTCATCCACCGTGATCTTGTCGTTGCGGTGGACTTCGATCTCAGCCCCCAACTCCCCCAAATAATGGTAAAGATTGTACGTGAAGGAGTCGTAGTTATCGATCAGGATGAACATGGTCGCGCAACACCGGTCCCCAGAAGGCCAATCCAAGCTCAGCACCGAGTGTAGCCGCCCCGGGACGGGGGGAGCAAGGATAGCCAACAGCGCGCAACGGGACCCCCTCCTCCAAACTGGGGGAGGGCTGGGGAGGGGGAAGCGAGCGAGGACTTTCTCCCAACGAGACACGACTTTCCCCTCCCTAACCCTCCCCCGTATCGGGGGAGGGGAATTGTGCGAATGACGGAAGCGGTGGACCAGACTCGCGCTGCGCTGCGGTTTGGCCGCTCGGTCTGGCTCTGGCCGGTTGTGGGGGCCCTGCTGGCAGCCTGGCCAGTCTGGCGGTCGTTCTTCGCCGAGGTACCGGATGTCGGTGCCGCGCCGCTGCGCGGACAGGTCGCGGCGGCGGTGGGGGAATTGATCCTGATCGGCGGCTGGGTGGCGCGCTACCGGGGACGCGTCACCGGTTTCAATCTACCGCTGTTCGCCATCGGGTTTGCAACCATCGTGCTGATCATGGCCAGCATGAACAACGATGCGCCCACGGCGGATCTCAGCGCGCTCGCGATCTGCTGGGTTGCGGCGGTATTCCTGTTTGCAGGGGCCGTTCTGCTCGACGGGCAGCGCGCCTTTGCCACGATGCAGGGTGGTGCCGTTCCGCAGGTCAGCATGCTGCTGCCCGCGCATGAACGGATCGGCTATTGGCTGCTCGGCATCGCGCTGGCGATCGCGACCATTCAGGAGACGCCGCAGGGATTTCTGCTCGCTGCGCTGGCAGCAGTATCGCCGGGCGCGGTGCTGGTCTGGGGTGGGTTGTGCGACACGGCGCGCGCGGTGCTCGCGCGTCGGCGCGTCTACGTCGCCGATTTTTCCGCGCTGCCGACGATCGTCGGTAGAAGGGACATCGTCCTGAGCGATCCCGGCATGCTGGTCGCAAGCCGACCGAAAGTGATCAGCATCATGCCCGTCGGCGAGGCCAAGCCGGGGGAGATCGTCGGGACCGCGGCCGCACTGCTGGCGGACGATGACAGCGACATGGCGCGAGGATTGCAGGATTTCGGCGTGTCGCACCGTCTGCGCGTGCCGAACATCAAGTTGCTCGACGCGGGAACGCCCGCGCTCCATCGCGGCCAGCTGCCGGACCAGCGCATTGTCGAAATCGGCACCATCGCGGCCAGTGCGATCGCCGAGGAGGAGCGTGCGCCGTTTGCGGATCAGCTCGGGCGTGCGGCGGAGCTGCACCGCGCCGTTCTGGCGCTGCGCGAAACCGCGCCGTCGCCGCGCCTCTTGGGACTCATCGTGCTGGCGAGGGCCGCGCGCCCCGGCGCGACGGAAGCCGTGCGGACGTTGAGAAAGGCGGACTTCACAATCGTTCTGGCCAACGTCGAGATCGACCCGAAAGACCAGGAGGCATTGACCGGTCTTGCGGTGGAGCGCGCGGCCGATTGGCCTTCATCGGCCATCGGACTCGCGCGACCGGGCCAGCCGCCGCTCGAATCGTGCGCAGCCACCGTTCACTTTGGCGGCCGTGCGCGGACTGATACCGAGCAGGGCAGCGGGGTCGTGATAGCGCGGGATGACCCGCGCACCCTGGTCGATCTGCTGCAGTTCGCACGCGATTTCCGGATCCGCGCACGGATGGCCATCGTTGCGGCGAACCTGCCGGGCGTCGCCTTGCTGGCGGCCGGGCTCGGCTATGTACCCGCTTCGCCGCTGATCGTCACGATTGCCGCTTTGGCCGGCATCGCGCTGGCGGTCGCCCTGCCACAAGCCTTGCGCCTGTCCCCGACCATGGCTAATGAGGTCGACGAGGAATAGGGGACCCATGACACGCAAGATCAGGTCGCGATCCCGCCGCCGCACGCGCAGGACAAGCCGCACGCATGTTGCAGCCGGCCTCGTCGCACTTGGCTGGTTGACGCCTAGCGGCTTGGGGCGATTCGCTGCCGGCATCCTGATCGGCCTCGCGTTGGGAGTAGGCGCCGCGTTCTATCTCGGCGATTTCGGTCTGCCGCTATTCGAGAAGAGCGCCGCCAAGGTCACGACGCTCAATGCCTCGCCGGTCGAGAAGCCAGCGCAGCAGCAGGCGGCGGCGACACCTGCGGCACCGAAGCCGGCGCCGCAGGTCATAGAGCCGGCACCGGTGGCGTCGCGCGCGAGCACCTTGGGCGAAGAGGCGAAGGCCACGCCGGCTGTCGCGCCTGCCGCGCTCGTCACATCTGCCAAACCTGCTGCAGCCGCCAGGACCGCGCTGACGCCAACGCCCGAACCGCAAGTCGCCACCATTGCTCCAGTGGCGCCGATCTATACCGGCAACGATGCGACTTGGGTCAAGAACGCGGTCGCCTTCGCCGTTCCACGAGGACGGCCGATGATCGCCGTGGTGCTGGATGATGTCGGCGTTGCGCGCAGCCACGCGGAGATGGCGATCGATATGCCCGCCGTCATCACGCTCTCCTTCATGACCTACGCGGATGGTGTCGCCAATATGGCGGCGCGTGCCCGCGCCAAGGGGCATGAGCTGATGCTGCATGTGCCGATGGAGCCGCTGGATAGCGACGTTGATGCGGGCCCGCAGGCCTTGAAGGTGCATCTGTCGGAGAGCGAACTCAAGAAGCGCTTGGCCTGGGGTCTCGGCCGCTTTCCCGGTTACATCGGAATCAACAACCACATGGGCAGCCGCTTCACCCAGGATGAGCGCGGCATGCGCATCGTGCTTTCCGAGCTGAAGGATCGCGGCTTGCTGTTCCTGGACTCGCGCACCATCGGCACATCGATCGGCGACCGCCTCGCCGCCAGCATGGGCGTTGCGCACGTCGTGCGCGATGTGTTCCTGGATGACGAGATGGACCAGGCCGCGGTCATGAAGCAACTCGCCTATGCCGAGAGGGTCGCGGCGAGCAAGGGCCACGCGATCGCGATCGGCCATCCGCATCCGGCGACCTTGGCCGCCATCCGCGCCTGGATGCCACAGGCGGAGGCGCGAGGCTTCGTCCTCGTGCCCCTTTCCACGGTCGCGAAGCTGCGCCTGGGTGCGTCGGGTTAGGCCGCCACCGCGCGGCGGCGCAAGCGGCGCTCTTCGCGCATGACGAGATGCATCGGGAACTGCAGGTGAATCTCCGAGCCGCGGCCGCTGGTGTTGACCACGGCCAAGCGACCGCTGATCGAATCCATCAAGGCGCGCACGATCATCAGGCTCATGCCGGCGGCCTCGTCGGCACGCGAGATGAAGAGCGTGCGCTGACCGTGGGTGCGGCGTGGCAGCCCGCCCAGACCTAGCGTCGGATTTGGACCCGTATCCCGGATCGACAGATCGAGCCTGCCGTCGCCGCCGAATCCGACGGACAGAATGATCGCACCGCCATCGGGCGTGCGCATGGCGGCGTCCTTGATCAGCTCGCGGACGATCTGGCGCATCAGCAGCGGCTGGACTCGGATCCCGACATCGAGCTCCGGCATGCGGATGCCGAAGGTCAGGCGTTTCGGCGCAAAGGTCGCGACCGCCCAGGTGTGCGCCTCGCGCAGCACGGTGGCGATCGAGGTCGCGTGCTCCGCCGGCTTGGCGATCGAGCCCTCTACCCGCGACAGCTCGATGATGTCGGTGATGCGCGCCAGCAATTGTCGGCCGGCGCCGATGATCTGCTGCGCCGCTTCGCGATAGGCGGGACGGCCGACGGCGCCGAACATCTCCCGCTCGATCATCTCGCCATAACCCAGAATGGTGGTGAGCGGCGTACGCAGATCATGGCCCGCCTCGGCCAGGAAGCGCGACTTGTCGGCGTTCGCCTGGTCGGCATCCATGCGCGCGCGCTCCGCCCGCACCAACAGGGCCTGCGCTTCCTTGCGCACGGCATCCTGCGACTGTGCATGGCGCAGCAGACGCAGCACCGTCACGACCAGGCAGATCGAGGTGGCGGCGGCCAGCGCCAGCACGATCCAGTGCAGCATGTTGAGCCTGGCGATGTCCTGCGCGACCGCGCCCGTGGCCGGATCCGACAGGGCGGCCGCGACCTTGTTCTGCTGGCGCAGCAGGAGCGGGATGCCGATCACCAGCACTGTTCCCAGGACGCCTGCCGCCGCGAGCCCGATCGCCTGAGTCACGGCCAACGCGCGGTGGCCCGCCAGGCCCTCCTTGGGGGCCGTCGTTGGTGCACGCTCAAGTGGTGGCGGCAGCGGTTCCGGCAACATGGCGTCAGGCTATACGGGAAGAGGCGGTGAGACAATGAGAGCGGAAGACCGCGCGCGTCTCACTGAACGATGGGCGGCAGTTCCAGCGTCATGGTCGTGCCGTGGCCAGGCTGGGTAACGACGCGGATCTGGCCGTTGTGGAGCTCGATCAGGGCCTTCGTGATGGCTAGGCCGAGGCCGACACCGTCCTGCCGCTGCGTGGTCATGGCGGCGCGATGGGCATAGGCCTCGAACAGATGCGGAAGCACCTCTTCCTCGATACCCGGCCCGCCATCTGTCACGCTGATCTTGGCGCCGCCGAGGCTCGATGGCTCCAGGCGGACTTCCACCGTGCCGCCGGGCGGCGAGAACTTGACCGCGTTGGAAACCAGGTTGATCACCATCTGCGTGATGGCGCGGCTGTCGCAGCTGGCGCTGAGATCTACGCCGTTCGCACGGAACTGCAGATTGACGCCGCGGCGCTCGGCGATCGGCTGGGCCATGCGGATGCTGCGCTCGATCAGAGGTGAGAGTATCTGGCGCTCCAGCTTCAGCGCCGCTCGGCCGGCCTCGATCTTCGACATGTCGAGAATGTCGTTGATCAGCGAGAGCAGGTGCTGGCCGCTGCGCTGGATGTCGTCGACATAGTTCGTGTATCGCTCGTTGCCGAGGGGACCGAACATCTGATGGCGCAGGATCTCCGCGAAACCGATGATGGCGTTGAGCGGCGTGCGCAACTCGTGGCTCATGTTGGCGAGGAAGTTGGACTTGGTCCGGTTCGCCTCGACCAGCGCCGCGTTGCGCTGCTGCAGCTCCTGCTGCGTCTGGGTCAGCTCGCGATGCGAGGTCGCGATGTAATCCGCCATCGCGTTGAACGCCTGGCCGAGATCCCCGATATCGTCCGCGCGATCGACCTTCGCGCGTATCTCGGTGTCGCCGGCGGCGAAGCCGCGCACGGCATCGGCCAGGCGGCGGATCGGTCGGACAATCTGGCGCTGGACCAGCAGATGCGTCACCGCAACCACCAGCACGATCGCCACCGCCGCCGTCAGGCCGAACAGCAACAGTGCTTTCGATGCGCTGCCGGTGATGCTGGAAAGCGGTGTCACGATATAATAGTGCCACCCGGTTTCCGGCAGTGTGCGCATCAAGACCGAAACCGTCTCGCCGTCCAGCTCGGCGTGAACGGCCCCGCGATCCCCCGTGCGTCCGTTGAAGGCCGCCTGCAGCGCATGGACCGTATCATTGAACGCGCTGCGCGCGTCGCCGGTCAGCTGACTTGCTTCCAGCGCCTCTTGCCACCTGCCGGCGATGATCGGATCGCCATCGGCATCGAGCAGGAAGTGCTGCGTCCCCGGCAACTCATCGGTGCCGACCAGACGCCGCACCAGCTCATCGAGGAAGAGATCGTGGCCGATCGTGCCCAGCCACACGTTGTTGAGATCGAACGGCCGGACCGCACTGATCATCCAAGTGCGCAAGATCGGATCGAAAGCGACATTGGTCCAGCGCAGCCTGCGGTCGGGATTGTTGGCAGGGTCGCCCAGCGTCAGCCATTCCGATTCGGTGTATGGCTCGTCCGCGGTGGCGCGGTAGATGAACTCGGGATCACGCGGCGCATAGATGACGCCTGTCCGATCGCGCGTCAGCAGCCACATCGAATCGAGCGGCGGCACGACCGTGCCGGCATAGAGGGTCATCAGGCGCTGGGTGCGCGCATGAAGACGGTAGAGCGCGTCTCCCTTGGGCGCGTTGGGATGAAGGAGAACGCCTGCCTGGGTGCGTCCATCGAACCCGCTGCGGCGCGAGACCAGGACGTTGGCGGCATTGGGCTCCAATCCGGCGGTGAAGCGTTCAACCTCCTGGTCCGTCGCAGGCGCAGCCAAGTTGTCGCGCAACATGAGGTCGAAGCGGGAGAGGCTCGTGTGCGCCAAGTGCAGCGTGTAGTTGAGCCCGAGAATTCGCCGGTCGGTCGCCGTCGCCGCGAATTGCTCTGCTTCGGCGATGGAGGCGTCCCGCGTGAAGAAGTAGAACACCAGGGCCGCGGGGGCGCTGACCGCAACGACGCTGGCTGTAAGAATCGCCAGCATGCGCTGCGACAGAGTCGGCGACCGGGATCTCGCAAGCGGCAAGCGCGGCATGGATGGCTGCTGTTGCTGGGGGTGCCCTTCCACGCCAGTGTAACCCCGGCCTTCCGGCAAGCTGCAAGCAGTCCTTTGATCCGATTCGAGAGTTTGTGGAATTTCGCTGAGTTAACGATTTGTTGCAGAGCGGTTGAAATGCGGCAGCACTTCAAGCATTCTGCGCCTCAAGATCTCTAATTTGGAATGGTTCTAACTATGAGCAGTCGCGGACTGATGGCAGCCCGTGAGCAGGGATTCGCGGATCTGTTGGGGCGTGTCGAGGCGGGCGTAGCCAGCGCGGCCGATGCCCTCGGCCGCCTGCAGCGTCCGGAGGGCCATTGGGCCTTCGAGCTGGAGGCCGACGCCACCATTCCGGCGGAATACATCCTGCTGCGCCATTTCCTGGGCGAGCCAGGTGATCCGGTCCTCGAAGCCAAGGTCGTGCGCTATCTCTGGTCCATCCAGGGCGAGCACGGCGGCTGGCCGTTGTTCCATGGCGGCGACTTCAACATGTCGGCCAGCGTGAAGGCCTATTACGCGCTCAAGATCTGCGGCGAGCACGTGAACGCGCCGGTCATGAAGCGCGCGCGCGACGCGATCCTGGCTAATGGCGGTGCGAAGGAATCGAACGTCTTCACGCTGATCCAGCTCGCGCTCTACGGCCAGGTGCCGTGGCGGGCCGTGCCGGTGATGCCGGTGGAGATCATGGCGCTGCCGCGCTGGTTCCCCTTCCACCTGGACAAGGTCAGCTACTGGTCGCGCACGGTGATCGTGCCGCTGCTGGTGCTCATGGCCAGGCGCCCATTGGCGCGCAATCCGCGCAAGGTCGATGTGCGCGAGCTGTTCGTGACGCCGCCCGAACAGGTCAAGGACTGGTACAACTACAAGCGCAAGGGTGCCTGGGCTGCATTCTTCCGCGGCATCGATCGCGTGCTGCAGCGCGCTCAGGTGCTGTTCCCGACGAAGCTGCGCGAGCGCTGCATCCGGGATGCAGTGAAGTGGGTGAGCGAACGCTTGAACGGCGAGGACGGCCTTGGCGCGATCTATCCCGCGATGGCCAATTCCGTGATGATGTATGACGCGCTCGGCTATGCCGAGACGCATCCGGAACGCGCGATCGCCCGCGCCTCGCTCGAGAAGCTGATGGTGTTCAAGGACGGTCTGGCCTATTGCCAGCCGTGTCTCTCGCCGGTGTGGGATACCGCACTCGCGGCGCATGCCATGCTCGAAGCGGGCGACGATGCCGCCGAGCGCGTGAAGCCCGCGCTGGATTGGTTGAAGGACCGGCAGATCCTCGACGTCTATGGCGATTGGGCGGTGAATTGCCCGGGCGTGCGGCCCGGCGGCTGGGCCTTCCAATACAACAACGCCTATTATCCGGACGTTGACGATACGGCTGTCGTCGCGCTCGCGATGGATCGCACCGACCGTGAACGCTACCGCGAGAGTATCGATCGCGCGACCGAATGGATCTTCGGCCTGCAGAGCAAGAATGGCGGCTGGGGCGCGTTCGACAAGGACAACGAGTACTACTACCTGAACCACATCCCGTTTGCCGATCACGGCGCGCTGCTCGATCCACCCACCGCGGACGTCTCCGCCCGCTGCCTGTCCATGCTGGCCCAACTCGGCTACAAGCAGGATCATCCGAAGGTGAAAGCCGCGGTCGATTATCTGTTCAGGGAGCAGGAAGCGGATGGCTCCTGGTTCGGCCGCTGGGGCACCAACTACGTCTACGGCACCTGGTCGGTGCTATGCGCCTTGAACGCGGTCGGCGTGCCCGCCGATCATCCGTCGGTGCGCAAGGCCGTTGCGTGGCTCAAGTCCAAACAGCGCGCGGATGGTGGCTGGGGCGAGGATGGCGCCTCCTATTGGGCCGACCAGCCGCGCGGTGAGGGCAAGGAATCGACACCCTCGCAGACTGCCTGGGCTGTACTCGGACTGATGGCGGCGGGTGGAGTGGATGATCCGGCCGTGGAGCAGGGCATGCAGTATCTGACCTCCACCCAGACCGAAGACGGCCTCTGGCAGGAGGAGTATTTCACCGCGGTCGGATTCCCGCGCGTGTTCTATCTACGCTATCATGGCTACCGCGCCTTCTTTCCGCTGTGGGCAATGGCGCGCTATCGCAACCTGAAGCGCGGCAACGCTACCAGCATCATCCACGGGATGTGACAGCCCGTGCTGGGCATCGTCACCGGCCTCAAGTCCGAAGCACAGCTCCTCCGCGGCCTCGACCTCATCTGCATCAGCACGGGCGGCCGCGGCCACATCGCGCGCGCCAAGATCGAACGACTGGCCGAGCGCGGCATCACGGGCTTGGTCAGCTTCGGTATTGCCGGCGCCCTGTCGCCGGAACTCAGGGCTGGCGATATCGTCATTGCGGGCAAGTCGATCAGCGAGGGCGGCGAAATGTGGACCGCGCATCAGCCGTGGATCGATGCGCTCCTCTGGTCGGTCGCACAGCCGCGCAGCAATGGCCATCGCGATGATGTGCCCCATCATGCTGCCGCGCGACGGTCGGAGGGCCATGCCGGTTCGATGCCGACATGGTCCGCCGATCGGGAAGATGCGTCCATGCCGCCGCACACTCCACCCGTCACCCCGGCCTTGGGCCGGGGTCCATCGGAAAGGCAAACGCCAGCGGCGCCATGGATCCCGGCTCAAGGCCGGGATGACCGAAGGGGAGGCGTGAGGGTCGGTACGATCCTAGGCATGGATCGATTGCTATCGTCACCACAAGAAAAGGCTGACGCCTTCGCCCGCACCGGCGCGCTCGCTGCCGACATGGAGAGCCACCATGTTGCCCGTGCTGCTGCCGAGCACGGGTTGCCGTTCATCGCGATCCGCGCGATATCGGATGATGTAAACGAGGCACTGCCGGCGATCATGGCGAGCTTCGTGGACACGGAAGGCCGAACGAAAATGAGCGCCGTTTTGGCGGCGCTCATTCTGGGTCGCGTTTCGATCGGTGAGCTATTGCAGGCGGGCCGCGCCTCGAAGCGCGCCCATCAGGCCTTACTCCGCTGCCGCGGGGCGCTTGCCGGACTTCGCTAGCTCCTTCTCGTGCTTGATCTGGTCCATCGCCTGCTCGACGTGGCGTGAGAACACGTATTCGGCCTTGCGCTGCTTCTCGAGCGAGATCTCCGGCGCCATCTCGCCTTCGACCCGGACGCCCTTGAGCGAGACCTTCAACGCCTTCAGCGGATTCTGGATGGCATCGCGCACGGCGGTGCCTTCGAAGCCGCTATGCACCATGCAGTCGGCGCACTTCTCGTAGTTGCCGACGCCGTAATTGTCCCACGCGGTGTCTTCCATCAGCTCCTTGAAGGTCTTGGCATAGCCTTCGCCGAGCAGGTAGCAGGGGCGTTGCCAGCCGAACACGTTGCGCGTCGGGTTTGCCCACGGCGTGCAGGCGTAGGTCTGGTTGCCCGCCAGGAAATCGAGGAACAGCGACGACTGGCTGAACTCCCACTTCTTGCCGTTCATGCCGCGGCGGAAGATGTCGCGGAACAGCTGCTTGGTGCGCTTGCGATTGAGGAAGTGCTGTTGGTCCGGCGCGCGCTCATAGGCATAGCCGGGAGAGACAGTGATGCCGTCGACACCCATCGCCATCACGTCATCGAAGAACTTCGCGGCGCGCTCCGGATCGGTGCCGTCGAAGAAGGTGCAGTTGATGTTGCAGCGGAAGCCGGCGTCCTTGGCCTTCTTAATTGCCTCGACGGCCTTTTCGTAAACGCCTTGCTGGCAGACGGACTTGTCGTGCTCTTCCTTGCTGCCGTCGAGATGGACGGACCAGGTGAAATAGGGCGACGGCTTGTAGTCGCCCATCTTCTTTTCCATCAGCAGTGCGTTCGTGCAGAGGTACACGAAGCGGCCCTGCTTGATCAGGCCCTCGACGATCTCGGGCAACTCCTTGTGCAGCAGCGGCTCGCCGCCGGCGATGGAGACCACCGGCGCGCCGCACTCCTCGGCCGCTGCGAGCGCGTCCTTCACCGAGATGCGCTGGTTCAGGATCTCAGCCGGATAATCGATCTTGCCGCAGCCGGCGCATGCCAAGTTGCAGCGGAACAGAGGCTCCAGCATCAGAACCAGGGGATAGCGCTTCCGACCGAGCAGATGCTGCTTCACCACATAGGCGCCGACGCCGATCATCTGTCTTAATGGAATAGGCACAATATGCTCCTTCTGTCGGGCTCTTCTTGTGGGGCGCCGCTATTTCGCGGCGACCCGGCCGTTGGCTTCGAGTTGCGGCGGCAGGCGGAACTTCACATTCTCTGCAATGCCTTCCATGACGCTCAGGCTGATTTGCTGTAAATCCCGCAGCTTAGAAACTACTTCCTGCACCAGAACATCGGGTGCGGAAGCGCCTGCGGTGATGCCCACGGACTTCACGCCTTTCAGCCATTGGGGATCGAGCTGGCCGGCATTTTCGATCAGGTGGCTGCGCACGCCGAGTTCCTCGGCAATCTCCCGCAACCGATTGGAATTGGAGGAATTCGGAGCCCCGATGACCAGGATCATATCCACCTGCTCGGACAACTGGCGCACGGCGCGCTGGCGATTCTGCGTCGCGTAGCAGATGTCCTTGGTGTCGGGGCCGACAATGGCAGGGAAGCGCCGCTTCAGCGCCTCGATCACGTCGCGCGTATCGTCCACCGACAGTGTCGTTTGGGTCACATAGGCCAGCTTGTTCGGGTCCTTCACCTGCAGCCTGTCGACGTCCCCCGCGGTGGAGATGAGATGAATGCCCCCTGGCACTTGGCCCATCGTGCCCTCGACCTCGGGATGGCCGGCATGGCCGATCAGGATCACCTCGCGTCCCTGGGCGGCATAGCGGCGGCCCTCGACATGGACCTTGGAGACGAGCGGGCAGGTCGCGTCGATTACCTGGAGGTGTCGCGATTCTGCATCAGTCTCGACCGTCTTGCTGACGCCATGCGCACTGAAGATCGCGATCTTGCCCTCGGGCACTTCGTCGAGTTCCTCAACAAAAACCGCGCCTTTTGCGCGGAGCGAATCCACGACATGCCGGTTGTGCACGATCTCGTGCCGGACATAAACCGGAGGCCCATAGGTCTCCAGCGCCTTCTCAACGATGTCAATTGCCCGCTCCACACCGGCGCAGAAGCCGCGTGGCTGTGCCAAAACTACCTTCATGATCACCATCTGTTCAGACCAGCACCTGAATACCGATGGCATCCCCTAGTGCTGGACTCGGCCATACCATACCGAAACTGGCAGCGGCGCTGACCGATTGGATTGCCCCCGTGTAACATAGAATGCCTGTTTTGCCTACCCGCGTTGCGGCGCTGCACACATCAGATTAAGTATTTGCCATAAAGACCACTAATGTTGCTCGGCTATTCGCCCATATGCGCTATGCTAGCTTTTGTCTGCTGATTTCCCTATAAGCAGCCGATTCGCGGCCAGGTCATTTCCTAGGCCGTTGGGGACTGCCACGTAAAGAAGTGAGACGCATTATCGTGACCGCCGCCAGCAAGACGCCGCTCCTCGACCGTATCAAGACGCCCGCCCACCTGCGCCAGCTTGACGCAAGCCAGCTCCGCCAAGTTGCCGACGAATTGCGTCAGGAGACCATCGACGCCGTTTCCGTCACCGGCGGACATCTGGGCGCGGGTCTCGGCGTGGTCGAGCTGACTGTCGCGATTCATTACGTGTTCGACACGCCGTATGACCGGCTGATCTGGGACGTCGGCCATCAGGCCTATCCGCATAAGATCATCACCGGCCGGCGCGACCGTATCCGCACCATCCGCCAGGGTGGGGGATTGAGTGGTTTCACCAAGCGGTCCGAATCCGAATACGACCCGTTCGGAGCGGCGCATAGCTCGACCTCCATTTCCTCTGGCCTCGGCATGGCGGTGGCGAGCGAGCTGCAGGGCCGCAAGCGCAACGTGATCGCCGTGATCGGCGACGGTGCCATGAGCGCCGGCATGGCCTATGAGGCGATGAACAACGCGGGCTCGCGCGATACCCGCTTGATCGTTATTCTCAATGACAACGACATGTCGATCGCGCCGCCGGTCGGTGCGCTGAGCTCGTATCTCTCGCGCTCGCTGTCATCCACCTCGTTCCGCTCGCTGCGCCACGTGGCGAAGGACATCTCAAAGATCCTGCCGCGCCCGTTCCAGCGCGCGGCCCAGCAGGCGGAGGAATTCGCCCGCGGCATCATCTCCGGAGGCGGCACGCTGTTTGAGGAACTGGGCTTCTACTATGTAGGCCCGATCGATGGTCACAACCTCGAGCATCTGCTGCCGATCCTGCAGAACCTCGCCAACTCCGACGAGCCCGGCCCGGTGCTGGTCCATTGCGTCACGCAGAAGGGCAAGGGCTATGGCCCGGCGGAGGCCTCGGCCGACAAGTACCACGGCGTCGTCAAGTTCGACGTCGCCACCGGCGCGCAGCAGAAGTCGGCCCCCAAGGCGCCGAGCTACACGAGCGTGTTCGCCAAGGCGCTGATCGCGGAGGCCAAGGCCGACGACCGCATCGTCGCCGTCAATGCCGCGATGCCGGGCGGCACCGGATGCGACGTGTTTGGCAAGGCGTTTCCGCATCGCTGCTTCGATGTGGGCATTGCCGAGCAGCATGCTGTGACATTTTGCGCCGGCATGGCGACGGAGGGAATGAAGCCGTTCGCCGTTATCTACTCGACGTTCCTGCAACGGGCCTATGACCAGGTTGTTCATGACGTGGCGATTCAAAGCCTCGCCGTCCGCTTCGCGATGGACCGCGCGGGTCTGGTTGGTGCGGATGGACAGACACATGCGGGCAGCTTTGACATCGCTTATTTGGGATGCCTGCCAAACTTCGTGGTCATGGCGCCGTCAGACGAGCTTGAGCTGATGCATATTGTCGCAACCGCCGCCGAAATCGACGATCGGCCCTCGGCCTTCCGCTATCCGCGCGGCGAGGGCATCGGCATGCAGCTGCCGGAGCGCGGCACACCGGTTCCGATCGGCAAGGGGCGCATCCTCAAGGAAGGCACCAAGATCGCAATCCTCAATTTCGGTACGCGCCTGCAGGAATGCTTGAAGGCAGCGGAGGATCTGGGCGCCAAGGGGCTCTCCACAACGGTCGCAGATGCACGCTTCTGCAAGCCGCTGGATGAGGACCTGGTTGCACGCCTTGCCCGCGAACACGAGGTGTTGATCACGATCGAGGAAGGCGCCGTTGGCGGCTTCGGCTCGCACGTCCTACATTATCTGGCGCATGCTGGCTTGCTGGACGGCGGGTTGAAGGTGCGGCCGATGGTGCTGCCCGACATTTTCATCGACCAGGACTCGCCGCAGAAGCAATATGACGTTGCCCGCCTGAACGCGCCCCACATCGTGGAGCACGCGCTGCAAGCACTGGGCATTGCGCAGAAGGTCGTTCGACTGTGACATTCAATTGGCGTGGCTTCATAGTCGCCGCAGCGATGCTGTTGATCGGCAGCTCCATTTCTCCGAGCTTCGCGGCGGCGCAGGATACCGGCGACCCCAAGGCGACGGTGCAGGCGTTCTACGACACGCTTGAGGACACCATGAAGCACGGCAACGAGCTTGGCTTCGAGGGCCGCTACGAGAAGCTGGCGCCGGTGATCGAGCAGACCTTCGACGTGCCGGTGATGGCGAAGATCGCCATCGGCAGCGAATGGACCAGCTTCACCGCCGATGAAAAGGAACGCATGCTGGATGCGTTCAACCGCTACATGGTCACCACCTATGCGGCGCGCTTCAAGAGCTACAAGGGGCAGAAGTTCCAGGTCGGCGATGTCAAGCAGCCGGCGGAGGACCGCTCCCTGGTGGAGACCAAGATCATCCGTTCCAACGGCGATCCGGTTGCGCTGAACTACCTGTTCCGCCCGAGCGCGGGCGGCGGCTGGAAGATCATCGACGTGTATTTCAGCGGCGCGATCTCCGAAATGGCGCGCATGCGCTCCGACTTCTCCTCAACGGTCACCGGCGGCGGCGCCAATGCGCTGATCGCCGCGCTGGAGAGGAAGATCGTCGACATCAAAAGAGAACCGGGCCAGTAAGCCCGCCGCAATCCATTTCCATCATCGGACGGCTTGCGATTCCCGCGGCGACTGCCTATCAATGGCAGTTGCGAACGGTTCGCATTTTGCTCGGGCCCGTGGGATGGAGCGACGTTCTTGCGTCGTCACGACGAGACTCTCACTTTTTTCATGGCGCATCGGCCCAACCTCGTCAGCTATGCGAGCGGCATCATCGGCAGCCGCGCCCAGGCCGAAGACGTGGTGCAGGAGGCTTGGCTGCGGTTCGACGACGCCAGCCGGCTGCGACTGCTCGAGGAACCCCTCGGATACCTCTATCGGATCGTGCGGAATTTGGCCCTGGACGGCCGCCGCCGGCTGGCGCGCGAGGTTCGCGGGCGGGAGAGCTACGCCATGCTGGCTGCCGAAGCGGACTCGCCGGATCGTGCCACGCCTGAGCGTGAGGCCCTGCACAAGGACGAACTGCGCATCGTGATGGCCGCAATAGCCGAATTGCCGGAGCGCACACAGATCGCCGTGGAGATGCACCGCTTCGGCGGGTGCAAGTTGCGGGAGATAGCCGACCATCTCGGCATCTCCGTGACGCTGGCGCACAGCCTCGTCGCCGATGGGATCGAGCATTGCCGACGCCGCCTCCGTCGCCCCTAGCGTTTCACCTGAAAAACAGCGGACGCGGCGCGTCTACCCGATAGGACGGGCTTCTGAACGGTGCGGCATGGAGACAAGCGACACAGCCAGGACGGAAGCCACGCGATGGCTCATCCTGCTCCAAGAACAGCCGGACGATCATACCCTCAAGACGGCGTTCGAGGCCTGGCTGGTGGCAAGCCCCGCCAATGCTGAGGCTTGGGCTGAGACCAGCCACGTCGGCGCGCTCATGGCGCAGAGCGCGCCCCGATACCGCAACCGGTGGTCCCAACCGAAGGCTCCGTGGCGCCGGAAGGTCGCGACTGCCGCCGCGGCTCTCGCCATCGCCGCGGCGATTGTGATCGCGCTGACGCCGAATGTTCTGCTCCGCTTCACCGCAGACTACGTCACCGGCACGGCGGACGTGCATGCCGTCCCATTACCCGACGGCAGCGTGGTGCACTTGGCGCCCGACAGCGCCATCGACGTCGACTACGCGCCTGGCCGGCGGCACATCCGGTTGATCGCCGGTGGCGCGTTCTTCGAAGTGCAGCCGGATGCGGTTCGGCCTTTCACCGTTGCGACGGGTGTGGTCGAGACGACAGTCCTGGGGACGGCATTCGATGTGAGGCTGGATGACGAGGGCGTTGCGGTCGCGGTCCGACATGGCTCAGTCCGGGTCGAGAGCGCTGCCGGATTGCGCGCGCAGCTTGGGCCGGGAGATTGGGTTCGGGCGCGTGCGTCAGGCGGGGCTGAGCGGGGCGCAGGGCCACCCGATCAAGCAGGCGCTTGGCTGCGTGGCGAACTCGTCGCGCGTGACCAATCGGTCGCGGAGGTCGTGGCGGAGCTGCGGCGCTATTTTCCCGGCGCGATCTTCATCATGGACGACCGGCTGGCGGCCCAGCCCGTCACAGGGCTCTACGCGCTCGACGATCCCGTCCAGACATTGCGGGCTGTCGCCCTGACTCACGGCGCCACGCTCCACCAGATCTCGCCTTGGGTGCTGGTCCTTTCCAAAGACTGACGGTCTCTCGCTTCCTTTTTTCTGAAAAATCCCGCCACGGGAACGTTGCACGAGTGGAAAGCGAGAATGCGAGGCATTCGCACAGGCTGAATCGCCTCCCTTATGGGACAGAATTGGGGGATCGGACGTGGCAGAGGGGATATCGCGGATTGCCGCCGGAGCAGTTCGGCGGGCGGCGTGGGGCGGCGTATGTATTGCGGCCTTGATGGCGGGCATGCCGGCCTGGGCCGATGGTGCAGCCCAACCGGCACAGATGGTGCAAGCCCTGCAAGGGCGCCAGTTCGATATTCGCGCGCAGCCGCTTGCAGATGCCCTGGCCGAGTTCGGCAGGCAATCGGGCCTGCGCGTCACGGCCGATGGGGCGCTGGTGCGCGGTCTTTCGGCGCCGGCCGTGACCGGCGCGATGTCGCCGGAAGAGGCGTTGCGCCGGCTGCTCGACGGGACTGGCCTTGCCGGACGTTTCGCTGAAAGCGACCTCATCATCATCGAGCGCGTGGCGATCGACGACAGCGGCAGCGTTCTGCTCGCACCGGTGACGGTGCTTGGCTCCCGCCAGCCGGACGCGCCGCTCTCCAACGTGCCGTCCTCCATCACCTTCGTGGAGAACGAGGAGATCCAGGAGGAGCTGGCCACCACTAACCGCATCGACGAGGTGATCGCCCGCAAGGTGCCCGGCTTCAATCCGACCAACAACGGCGTGCGCCAGATTCGGGGCCGCACCGCTCAGGTGTTCATCAACGGCGTTCCGACCAATGAGCAGATGCGGGCCGGCACGGGCTCCGACCTCAACCTGCTGCTGGCGGATCAGGTGTCCGACATCGAAGTCAGCCGCGGTGCCAACTCCGCGTACGGGTTCGGCTCGCCGGGCGGCATCATCGCCTTGCAGACGCCGCGGGCGAAATCGGAAGAACTGACCATGCGCACGGTCTTGCGCGAGAGCTTCAATCCGGGCCACGTCAACGGCAGCAGCCAAGCGAGCCTCTATCAGAGTGCCTCGCAGATCATCGGGGACTTCGATTTCCAGATCGGCGGCGCGGTCGCCTATGACGGCGCGGAGTACGATCCGGACGGCGACCTCGCGCTTGGCTTCGACAATTCCGCCCTGCTCACCAACGGCAAGGAATGGCTATACAATCTCGACACATCGCTTGGCTTGGACCTGGGCGACGCCGGTAGCCTGCGGCTGACCGGCACGTTTGGCTATGTCGATTTCACCGAACGTTATGCCCTCAATCCCGGCATCTACCGCGAGGAATACGGGTTTCTGACCGAGGAACCGCTTGGGGGCAAGAGCTTCCGGCGCTCTTACACTGTCGACCTTGCGTATGAGAACGAGGACGTGCTGGGCAGTGCAGTGAAGCTGGAGCTCTTCACCAGCGACGTGAAGTATCACGTCTTCGAATCGTTCGGGGCCGACGATTTCCGCCAGGAATGGAACAACACGTACTATGGCGTGCGGTCGAGCGTCACAACCCCGCTCGATCTCATTCTGGAGGGCGTGTCGATCACCTATGGGATCGACGCACTGCGGAACGAGCTGATCAATCCCTATTACAATCACGATACAGGGCAGCTGGTCACCTATTTCGCGCCCGATGTGACGCTCGACCAATGGGCGCCCTATGCGCAGCTCGAGATACCGTTCAGTGATTTCGTGCTGAGCGGCGGCGTGCGCCACGAGCGCTACAGCGGCCACGTCGAGGAGGGCGATGATGGCCTCGGACCACAAGAGAGCGGCGACATCGATGACTTCGATCTCACTCTGTTCAATGCCGGCCTGGTCTATTCGCCGATCGAGCAGATCGACCTCTATGCCACGTTCTCGCAAGGCGCGGAAATAACCCAGCTCGGCCGCGCCGCGCGCGATGCTTCCGATCCCGATCAGATCGATCCCAGGCCGGCGAAGTCCAATCAGTACGAGCTCGGCATGCGCGGACGCTGGCACGATCTGGAACTCGGGTTGGCCGGCTTCTACACGGAGTCCAAGCTGTTGAGCGCGCTGGAGTGCAATGGCATTGACCCCTGCACGCCACTGCGGGAGCCGCGGGAGTTCTGGGGCGTCGAGGCCAACGCGGATTGGCAGATCGACGAGCAATGGGGTGTTGGCGGCATTTTCACCTGGCAGGACGGCATCCGCGAGTTGGAGGATGGCGAGGAGCGGCGCATTCCCAGCCGCGACGTGCCGCCCATCCTGGTCACCGCCTATGTCGAGTTCAGCCCGTTCGACTGGTGGCGGAACAGGCTGCAGCTCAACTATCGGGCTGAGCGCGATCCGTTCGGCGACAGCGTCGAATACGGCGAAGGCCGCGTGGAAGATCTGTTCCTGCTCAATGCCTCGATGGCTTTCGACGTCGGCCCTGGCGAGCTCAGGATCGGTGCGGAGAACCTGCTCAACGAGACCTACACCTCCATCCCGTCGGAGTCTGACAATTTCGGCTTCCTGTGGATTCCGGAGGAGGGCACGCGGGTCTTCGTCTCCTACGCAGTGAGGTGGTAGAGGCGACGTTTCGCGCCGCCAGCGCCGGCATCGTGATGGGCGCGCGCTGCCCCATCGCGCTCACCAGCCGTGCCGATCCGGTGGAGAGCCGGCTCGCTTCCGCCGCCTCGCTCACGCTGGTCGCTACACACCGGCAGGAAAGTGCGGCGGTTACAGCGTGGGAGGCAACCAGCACGGCCGCAGGAGGTTCGGATGCAATACGGCACGACGCGAGGCCGCGTCCAGGATGCACGAAAGATGATGGATGACCTCGAGAAGTTCGCCGCGTGGGTGGAAGAGAGCTTCAAGTGACCTGAGGGCCGGCGTCCTTGGGCACCGGCCCCAACAGGGCCGGCATCAAGGTGAAGATGCTGACCAGGGTCATCGCCATGCCGGTCAGCAGCACGATGCCCATGCTGGCGGTGCCGAGATGGCCGGAGACCGCCAGGCTGGCGAAGGACGATCCGGTGGTGAGGCCGCTGAACAGCACGCCGCGGGCGGTGCTCGTCTGCAGCGGGCCGCTGATGCCGTTGCGCCAATTGACCACGAAATAGATGTTGAAGGCGACACCGATGCCGAGCAGCAGCGGCAGCGCAATGATGTTGGCGAAGTTGAGCTGCAACCCGATCAGCCAGCAGATGATCGCAGTCGCGAGTGCGGCAGCTGCCAGCGGCACCAGAACCATCACCACATCGACCGCACGTCGCAGGATGACACCGAGCAGGACGGCCATGCTCGCCATCGCGAACAGGGTTGCGATCTCGAACGCATGGGACACGGCGCGCCCGGCTTCATAGATCTGCACCGCCGCGCCGCTGGCCTGCGGCGCCACTGTGCGCACGGCCGTGATGAAGCGCTCCAGCACCGCGTTGTTATTGCTGTCACCCGCCGGGATCACCAGCACGCGTGCACGGCCATCGGCGGCGATCCAGTCGTTGCGAATTTCCGGTGGCAGCGTGTCGACCGTCACCGGCTTGGCGGTGAGGGCGGCCTTCAGCGCGTCCAGGCGCGGCATCAGGCTCGAGAGCAGCACGTGGTCGAGCCGCTTCAGGAAGGCATCGTCGGAATCCGCCGCCTGGTCGAGCAGCCGCGCCAATTGCTGCGCGACGTCGGAGGAGGGAACTGCCTCGCGCAGCATGGCCGCGCAGCGCCGAAGCGACGCGCGCACTTGGTCCGGCGTCGGCGGCGCGGCGACGTCGATCGGATCGAGGCTCAAGCCCATCAGGTCGTTGAGGTCCTGGATGATGGCGAGCTTCGCCTCCTGGTCCTTCGGCACGAAGCTGTTGGCCGTTAGCACCATGTTGACTTCGGGGAGCTGGCCGATCTTGTCGGCCAGGGCCTGCGCGGCGGCGATATCCGGTGTGAGGATCTCGATCGTATAGGGCGTGCGCAGCGGGTCCTTCATCAGGTCGAGGATGCTGGACACGGACTCGGCCTTCGGATCCTTGAGATGCAGCGGATTGAAATCGAAGCGCAGGTTCATCGCCGCGATCACGCCGACGAGGCCGACCAGCACCCAGGCTGCAAGCACCGGCCAGCGCCGCCGCAGCAGGAAGTCGTCGATCGGCCTCGCCCAGGCAAAGCCCATGTCGATGGGCTGGCTGGCCGGCGGGAACACCTTCAGCAGCGCCGGTAGCAAACTGAGATTGAGCACCAGCGTGATCGCCATGCCGGCGCCGGCGATCAGGCCGAGCTCCGACACACCCTTGTAATCCGTCGGCGTGAAGGAGAGGAAGCCGGCGGCGATGGCAATGGCGGCCAGCGTCAAAGGCCGCGCCATGAAGCGCCCGGTACGGGGCAGGGCAGTGCCGTCGTCGGCGATGAAACGCTCCTGCCCGTAGCGCACGCCGAACTGGATGCCGAAATCGATGGAGAGGCCGATGAACATCACGGCAAAGGCGATCGACACCAGGTTGAGCGAGCCCACGGCGAGCGCCGCAAATCCGAAGGTCAGGATGAGGCCCATGATCAGCGTGACGAAGCACGCGACGATCAGCTTGATCGAACGCAGCGCGGCGAACAGACACGTCAGCACCAGCGCGATCGACAGGAACAAGGCCAGGCTCATGCCTTCGGCGACCGTGCCGAATTCTTCGTCGTTTAGCGGCACTTGCCCCGTCAGACGCACCGTGACACCGCGATCGGGTGTTAGGCTGAGATCGCTTACCATCTGCCGCACGGCGGCAGTCGCCTTCGCGCCGGGCTGCAGCGCCCGAAAGTCTCGCTTCGGCTGCGCCAGGATCAGCTTGCGCAGCTCGCGCGGGTCGACCGGCCGGTCGATCATCAGGCTGCGCCAGGAGAGCGGCGTCTCGTTGCCGGTCAGCGCCGCGCTCATCGCGCCGGAAATCGCGGCGAGCGGCCGCTCCAGGGACGCGAAATCGGTGGCCTTGCGCGCGACGCCTTCCATGGCAAGCGACAGCACGTTGAACAGGCCGCGCAAGCTGGGATCGGCGGCGAGGCTGGCAATGAAGGGTTGGGCACGGATGACCGAGCGCGCGATCCGGTCCAGGTCCTTCGTGTCCAGCAGCATCAGGCCGTAGCGGTCGTAGAACGGGCCGCCGTCGGCGCGGCGCACCGTCTCGAACAGGTCCGTCCGCTCCTTCATCTTCGCGAACAAGGTCGCGGCGGCATCCTCGGCCGCGTCCGGCGTGCGCCCATCAACCATCGCCACCAGCAGCCCGACATTCTGCGGGAAGGCGGCGTTGATCTTCGCCATCTCCTGCTTCCAGGGCAGATCCGGCGAGATCATGCGCGCCGTGTCGGTGTCCATGGTCAGGTTGCGCGCGGCGTAGAGCCCGGCCGCGACAGTCAAGGCGAGGCAAAGCAGGATGACCAGCTTGGCGTGAGCGATGGCCCAGGCCACCGAACGTTCGACAATGCGCTCAATCATGCCGGTCTCAAATTTCCCGATACAGCAACAGGGTGACGGCCGTCAGGCAGAAGAAGGTCGGCCACAGCCAACCGGCGATTACTTGCGCACGACCGTCCAGGCGCAGCTCCAGCCAGCGGGTCCAGCCTGACCAGATGGCGAAGACGGCCAGCGGCATGTGGGTCATCTCGATCAGCAACAGCTCTTTGACGTTGGCGATGGAGTGGGAATGCGTCAGCAGCATCATGCCGCCCAAGGCGCAGAGCAGTGGAAACACATACTTCGCCCAGCCGCTCCGCATCACCTGGTTGCGCACGCTCCACTCGAATACGGCGAAGCTGGTGATCAGGATCATGAAAGCCTTGTGTTGGATGAACTCCGGATCGCGCAGCGACTCGGCCAGTGTCAGCGTGCCGATCGGCCAGGCTTCCGCCTCCGAACGCATGAACAGAAAGGCTGCGAGCACGACGAGCAGCAAAGGCCAGTGGCGCGCCCATGGCGCCTTCCCCGTTTTCTCCAGGAACACCAGAATACTCATGATGAGCACGATCATACCCGCCCAATGATGATTGTACTCTGACCAGGCGATATCGTGCGCATTGCGCGGCAGCGGCGCGCCGGAGCCGGGCACGTAGGCCTGCAGCGTCGCCGGCTTGTGCTCGGCCTTCTCCTCGGCCAGCAGCTTCTGCTCTTCGTAAAAGGCGAGGCTTTCGCGGCTGGGGCTGCTGAGCGCCGGCCATTTCGGCACCAGCCGCTCGGCGATCTCGGTCAAGGTGACACGGTCGCGCGGCAGATCGATGGCGGGCGGCAGCGACGTCATGGAGGCGGCCACGAAAAAGATCGTGATGCCGACGCCCAGCTCCACCTCCGCGAAGCGGCGCAGGCGCAGGTTCGATCCGGCGGGATTGCCCGCAAGGGCTCGCACCACACGGAAGTTGCCGTAGCCCAGTGCGAGCAGTCCGAAGAACAAGATGGTCTTGGTGGCGAGCATCATGCCGTAGGCGGTGCCGTACAGCGCGGGGAAGCTGCCGACATAGTGCACCAGCATGCCGATACCGGAGAAAGCGATGGCCGCGACCGATATCATCGACAGCGTGGAGTAGCGCGAGCCGACGCGGCTGCGCATCTCGCCCGCCGGTAAGCGCCGCATCGCCGAGAGCAAGCATGGCAGACCGCCGATCCAGATGGCCGCGCCGATATGGTGGAGTGCGGTAATGCCGATCAGTAGCCCGCGATCCTCCACGCGCGCGGCGGCGTGGCTGATGGCGACTCCGGCACCCAGATCGACCAGACCAAGCGCCAGCAACAGCGGCACGCTCGGGCTCTTGCCATAGAGCAGGGCCAGCATCAGCACCGCGCCAACGATGCGCACCATCTGCGCCCGCGCAAAGTCGCCGCCCAGGGCGTCGGCGATCGTGATCTCCGCGGTGCCGGCCAGGATCGTCACGTGCATCGCGAGCAGGATGGAAACCGAGACCAGGAGCGCCCAGACGAAGACGCGCGTCAGCTGAATGGTGCGCGGCGCCAATCGCACGCTGTCCGACGCGCCGTGACCGAGCGGCACGGCGATGAAAGCAAGAAAGGCGATGCCCCCCAAGGTCAGGCATTGCGCGGTCCGCACAAGACCCGAGAGCAGCACGCTGGCAAAACCGAAAATGTCGAGCAGCAGATCCATGGCATCGCGGATTCAATTGCCGACCGTGAACGGGATGTCGCCGCGGGTGATGTGGCCATCGATCGCCAGCACCTGCCAGCGCAGCATGTACGCCCCCGGGGTAAGAACGGCTGTTGTGCCCGCGATGACGTTGGGCTCGCCGGCGGGTTCGATCGAGACGTTGGCCTTTTCGCCGGTGGGGGCCGTGACCTGCAGGCGTGAACGCTCCTTGTCGATGCGGGCATTGAACTCGATGCGAATGGCGAGCTCGCCTGGCGCCACCTGTTGGTCGGCGGTCGGATTGGCTGAGAGGATGACCGCGTGCGCCCAGGCCGGAAGGGCACCGGTAATCATCAGCACGACCGCGGCGGCAGCCAAATTCCGCAGATATTTCCGCACCTTGTGCTTCCCCACAAATGGACGGCAGGGGTTCTACCAGAGCTGATGCGGATTGTCATCGCGGCGATGCGGCCACACCGTCGAAGGCGGCTGCGGCGTCGCCACCCTTGGCGGCGACCAGGCTGGTGACCCAGCTGCGGAGAAACTGCCGCAGCGTCATCCCAAGGGCCTTGATGTCGGCAATGCGATAGCCGGTCTGGGTGGGGGTCAGGGTCCACTCCACCTCGACCTCGCCGAACCGCGGCACCGTGGCGGTGCTGAGGATTCGGCGGTTGCCGTCGGAGTCGATTCGCATATCGCGGAGCGCCACCGTCATGGTCGGCAGATCGGTTCCGGCGCGGCGGGCGAGAGCTCCCAGTTGGTCCTCCAGCTTGTCTGTGACGCTGCTCATGCCATCCGCGTTGAGGTCCGCGCCATAATGGCCGATGGCAAAGTGGGTCAGGCCACGCCAGTCCATCGCGGCTTCAATGAGGGCGTCCATCTCGGCGCCCGCCTCCGCGGAAACTGGCGGGCGGGCCAGCTCGAACGCGCGGTCGATGGTATCCTGCAGGAACCGCGCTGCCGGAGTGGTGACCGGTCGCTCGCGCGCGGCGGCTGGGGCCGCAGCAGAGCAGGGCGGCCATCACGGCGAGAAACAACGGGCGAATTTGACTTGCGCGCATGGTTCCGGCACATCGTGCCGCAGCTTCTCGGCCGGAAAAAGGGGGCTTGGTGCGGCTCAATCTCGTGACGGGCGGATGTGGTTTCATTGGCCGCCATCTGGTGGATGCGCTTGTGGCGCGCGGCGAGCGCGTCAGGGTTCTCGATCTCCGGTCGTTCAACCCTTCACTGGGCGTCGAGCAGGTCGTCGGTTCCATCACCGATTCATCGGCTGTGGCGCGTGCCGTGGAAGGCTGCGAGCGCGTGTTCCATCTCGCCGCCAATCCCAATCTCTGGGCCCCCGATCCGAAGAGCTTCGACGCCGTCAATCACCAGGGCACCCGCCGCGTGCTCGAGGCTGCGCACAAAGCGGGCGTGGAGCGCTTTGTCTACACCTCCACGGAATCCATCCTGAAAAGCTATCGCGCGCCCAAGCAGTCGGCACGCGCGCTGATCGATGAGACCGTGGTGCTGAAGCTCGACGACATGCCGGGCCCCTATTGCCGCTCAAAGTTCCTCGCTGAGGAGGCGGCGCGCGAAGCGGCGCGCGGCGGCCTGCCGGTCGTGATCGTCAATCCGACCATGCCGATCGGGCCGGGCGATGATCTGCTGACGCCGCCGAGCAAGATGATCCTCGGCTTTCTCAATGGCGAGACACCGGCCTATCTCGATTGCGAGTTCAACCTGGTCGATGCGCGCGACGTTGCCGCGGGCCAGGTCCTGGCGGCCGACAAAGGGCGGGTAGGGGAGCGCTACATCCTTGGCAACGTCAATCTCAGCTTGGGCGATTTGCTGGCGGAGCTGCACCGCCTGACCGGGCTCTCCGTGCCGCGCACACGTATTCCCTATGCCCTCGCGCTGGTTTCTGCGCTCGTGAGCGAAGGCATTTCGAATATGACCAAGAAGCCGCCGATCGCTCCCCTCACCGGCGTGCGGCTCGCGCGCACGTCCATGGCGTTCGATTGCAGCAAGGCACGCAACGAGCTCGGCTGGTCCTGCCGCACGCTCGAGCAATCGCTGCGCGATGCCGTCGCGTGGATGTCAGGGCGCGGCCTGCTCCGGCGCTCAGTGCGTGACGTTGCGGTTGCGTGAAATGATGGTCGTGCTGGTGCCCTTGGGTGGGCTCACGCCATCCGGCAGATTGTAGATGAAGCCGGCCGCCGGATAGACGCTGCCCCACACCTGCGCCTCCTGGTTCCAGAAGCGCAATTGCGTCCAGTCATTGGCCGGCGAAATATCGGTCACCGCCATGTTGGTGATGACGGCGCCCGGTTGCCAGTTGGCGTGATCGACGCGGATTTCGCGCGGCCCGACCACCGCCGAAACGACGCCCAGATGGCCATGGCGAAGCCGGCTCGTCTTGCGCAGCACCAGGACTGAGCCGACCAGCGGCTGGCTGCCGCGCTCGTAACGCCCGGCGGCCGTTTCCCACCACGTGTAGGCATCGCCGAAAATCCCGATGCCGGAGCGAGCGCGGGCATAAGGCACGCATTGCGCACCCATCCCAGGCTCGATGGTCTGCAACGCAGCCTGCTGCGGCTGCTCTTGAACCGGCACGGTGACGGTGGCCGACGGAGGCTTTGGTATGGCGCAGCCGGCAAGCAGCAGCAGTGCGGCCAAATGACCCACCCGCCGCTTCCATCCATGTCGCGCGATCGCGGGATCCGCCTTCATCGACTTGGAATTCCTGTCCGATCCAGCACGTCCGACAGGCGGCCCTGGTCTCCCCCGCGACTCCGTAGGACGTAATCTCAGCGATCCTAGTCGAATTTTGGATAGTCAAAAAGGTTCCGAGAAATACGATGAAAACCAGCGGGAGACATCCGGATCAGATTGGAGTGGTCCGTTTCGACTGTCTCATCAGCGTCATTCATCGCGCGACCAGAGTGCTCGCGCGCCGGGTGAAAGAGCAGGAGCTAAAGCCGGCGCCATTGGCGCTGTGCTTTATCTACAGTTCATCCGAGTGAATTGACATTGGCCGATGGACAATCGGTCCTGGTCCAGGCATTTCTTATCGGATGGGAGGATGGTGCAGCGCAAAATTGCGCTGTGCCCAGGTTATGCAACGACAGAAACCTGGCGGAGGAAACCCATGAATATCCACGAATATCAGGCGAAGCAGCTGCTCCGGCGCTATGGCGTGCCGGTGCCGCGCGGAGAAGTGGCCCACAACCCGGCCGAAGCGGAGACAATCGCGGAAGAGCTGGACGGCCCGGTCTGGGTGGTGAAGGCTCAGATCCACGCCGGCGGCCGCGGTAAGGCTGGCGGCGTGAAGATCTGCCGCTCCGTCAAGGAAGTCGTTGCGAGTGCCGACAAACTGCTGGGCAGCCGGCTCGTCACCCATCAGACCGGACCACAGGGCAAAGAGGTCAAGAAGGTCTATATCGAGCAGGGCAGCGACATCGCGCGCGAGCTCTATGTCGCTCAGCTGATCGACCGCAAAACCGGCGGCGTCGCGGTCATCGCCTCGACCGAAGGCGGCATGGATATCGAGGAAGTCGCCGCCAAGCACCCAGACAAGATCATCCACCTGTCGCTGTCGCCGGCAACGCCGATGCGCGCATTCCAGGCCCGCAACATCGCCTTCCAACTCGACCTCAAGGAACGCGAGGTCCACAAGTTCGTGCGCCTGCTGATGTCGATGAACAAGGCGTTCCGCGAGCTCGACGCCACGCTGGTCGAGATCAATCCCTTGGTCGTCACCAAGTCGAACCGTCTGATCGCGCTCGATTGCAAGATGACGTTCGACGAGAATGCGCTGTTCCGGCACCACGATATCCAGGACATGCGCGACGAGCACGAAATGGATCCGCTCGAGCTAGAAGCCTCGCGCCACGACCTCAACTACGTGAAGCTGGAAGGCGATATCGGCTGCATGGTGAACGGCGCGGGCCTTGCCATGGCGACCATGGACATCATCCAGCACTATGGCGGCCAGCCTGCCAACTTCATGGACATCGCCGGCGCTGCCACCAAGGAGCGCGTCGCTTGCGCCTTCAAGCTGATCTTCAACGATCCGGGCGTGAAGGGCATCCTGGTGAACGTATTCGGCGGCATGATGCGCTGCAACTCCATCGCCGAAGGGATCGTCGGCGCCGCGCGCGAGGTCGGGCTCGACCGGCCGCTGGTGGTGCGCCTGGAGGGCACCAACGTGGAGCTGGGCCGCAGGATCCTGCAGGAATCCGGTTTGCCCATTGTCACCGCGACCACTCTGTCAGATGCAGCCGGCAAAATTGTCAATGCCGTGCAGGGGAGGGCGTAGCCATGAGCATCCTCGTCAACAAGGCGACCAAGGTCATCTGCCAGGGCTTCACCGGCACGCAGGGCACCTTCCACTGCCAGCAGGCGATCGAATACGGCACCAACATGGTGGGCGGCGTGACGCCGGGCAAAGGCGGCTCCACGCATCTCGGCCTGCCGGTCTTCAACACCGTGCTCGATGCCAAGGCGGCGACCGGCTGCAACGCCAGCGTCATCTACGTGCCGCCGACCTACGCAATGGATTCCATCCTGGAGGCGATCGATGCCGAGATCGAGGTGATCGTCGCCATCACTGACGGCGTGCCGGTCCAGGACATGGCGCGGATCAAGAAGGAGCTGAGATATTCCAAGTCGCGGGTGATCGGCCCCAACTGCCCGGGCATCATCACGCCGGCCGAATGCAAGATGGGCATCATGCCCGGCTACGTGCACAAGCCCGGCCGCATCGGCATTGTGTCCCGCTCCGGCACGCTCAGTTACGAGGCGGCGACCCAAACGACGGCGGCGGGCCTCGGGCAATCGACGGTGGTCGGAATCGGCGGCGATGCTGTCAACGGGTCGAACTTCGTCGATATCCTGGAACTGTTCCTGGCCGACGACGATACCGATGCGATCATCATGATCGGTGAGATCGGCGGGACACCGGAAATCGACGCAGCGGAGTTCCTGAAGCGCTCCAAGCGCAAGAAGCCGGTCGTCGGCTTCATCGCGGGACGTGCGGCGCCTCCGGGCCGGCGCATGGGCCACGCGGGCGCCATCGTCTCCGGCGGCGGCGAAAGTGCTGCGGAAAAGATCGAAGCCTTGCGCTCGGCCGGTATCATCATTACGCCATCGCCGGCGGAGCTGGGCTCCACCATGCTGCAAGCCTTGGGAAAGGCGGCGGCTTGAGCCGACGGAAAGGGGAGAGAATGGCCAAGGGGTCTGGGAAGCGGCCGAGCGGCACGAAGGCCGCAGGGCGGATCGCCTTGCGCGCGACCGAACAGGCGGCGCTGCCGCGCAGCGGTCGGAAGACCTTGCGCAACGACCTGCCGGCAGAGATGCAAGCGTTCCCGGACTCCGCCCTGCTTGATCCGGCAGCTCTGGAGCGCGACCTCGGCCACCTGTTCGGCACGCTTGGCGACCTGCGCGAGCGCAACCCCTTCGGCAACTCGGTCAAGCTGCTGGCACTGGAGCTCGGCAAGAGGCTCGATGCGGGCAAGCTCAGCTATGGCGATCTCGAACGGCTGATCCAGCAGCTCACCGCTGAAGCCTATGCGCATCGCGCAGAGCGTCTTGCCGCCTATCTCGGAGAACGCGATGAGGCCAAGAACGAGGCCCTGATCCGCGCCGCCGTTCGCCGCGTTGCAGTGCCTGAGGAAACGAAGGGCAAGAAGCCGACGCCGCGCCCGTTCTCCGAGTTCCAGGCCGTGCTGGAGCGCGAGCTGTTCGGCATCGTCATCACCGGACATCCGACGTTCAGCCAGTCGACCGAGATGCTGCGCAACCTCGCCGAGCTGGCGATGGAGCGCGACAGCGCCGGCAACAAGCTGAATGCCAAGGAGCGCGCGCGGCGCCTGACGGCCGCGCGCATGGTGGAGCATCGCCCACCGGCCGAGCCGACCCTGTCGTACGAGCATCGCCTGTCGATCGAGGCGATCACCAATATCCAGCGCTCCTTGCGCCGGGTCTATGAGATCGTGTTCGACGTCGCGGCGGAGTTCTATCCCAAGGAATGGGAGCAGCTGCGCCCGAAGCTGCTGACCATCGCCAGCTGGGTCGGCTATGACCTTGACGGCCGCTCCGATATCACGTGGAGCGATACCCTGTTCAAGCGCTTGCGGGTGCAGACCGCGCAGCTCCAGCAATATCTCGATGTGGTCGAAGAACTGCGCGCGCAGAAGCCGCGCGGTGAGAACGGTGTTGACCTGGCGCACTTGATGGAGCTGCTGGAGAGCCGTCTGGCACTCGCCATCAAGGAAGCGGATGACGAGATCGAGGTCTTCCAGCAAAGCGATGCCGATCCCAAAACCTGGACCGAGCAGGTGCGGCGCCTCGCCAAGCGCATGCATGAGAGCCGGCATCTGCGCCTGATCGAATCCGGCCAGCTGCTGGAGCTGATCGAGCGGGCGCTGGAGCTGTCTACCCGTCCGGCCGAGCGGCGCAAGCTGCTGATCCTGCGCGCGGAGCTCACCAACCACGGGCTTGGAATGGCGCACACGCATGTGCGGCTGAACGCCGTGCAGATCCACAATGCCGTGCGCAAGCTGATCGACATGGAGACCGAGCCGGACGATCCGGCCCGCAAGCGCTCCTATCTCGCAGCGATCGCCAAGCTGCTGCGCGAGGTGAAACCGATCCGCATCAATTTCGCCTCGATCCTCGCGGAGCGCACGTCGGCCAAGCGCCTGTTCATGATCGTCGCGCAGATGCTGAAATACATCGACGCGACCACACCGGTGCGGTTCCTGATCGCCGAGACGGAATCGCCGCTGACTTTGCTGGCAGCGCTCTATTTCGCGAAGCTGTTCGGTGTCCAGGCCACGGTCGACATTTCGCCCCTGTTCGAGACCACCAAGGCATTCGAACGCGGTCTCAGGGTCATAGATGAGTGCCTGCAGAACCCGGACTTCGCCGCCTATGTGCGGCAGCGGGGCCGCCTCTGCATCCAGACCGGATTCTCGGACGCCGGACGGCATCTCGGCCAGACCGTCGCTGCGATCTCGGTGGAGTGGCTGCGGCTGAAGCTGGCCGACGTGCTGCGCGACCGCGGCTTCGCGGATGTGGAGCTGGTGGTGTTCGACACCCACGGCGAATCCATCGGCCGCGGCGGGCATCCGGAAGGCTTCCAGGCGCGGTTGGAATACGTGGCGTCACCCGCCAGCCGGCGCAAGTTCCAGAATCTCGGCATTCGCGCCAAGGAGGAGGTCAGCTTCCAGGGCGGCGACGGCTACGCGCTCTTCATCACGCCGCAGATCGCTTTCGCGTCGGTCACGCGCATCGTCGAGTATGTGCTGACCCCGCCGCTTGAGGAGGTACTGGCCGATCCGATCTATTCGGTCGACGAGGACTATATCAAGGAGTTCTTCGTCACCATTCGCCGGTTCAACGAGCAGGTGATGAACGACCCCAACTATGCTGCCTTGCTCGATGCGTTCGGCGCGAACTTTCTCTATCCCAGCGGCTCGCGTGCGCTGAAGCGGCAGCACGACGACCTCACGCTGCGCATCAACCTCACGCATCCGACACAACTGCGCGCCATTCCGCACAACGGCATCCTGCAGCAGCTCGGATTCCTTGCCAACACGATCGGCGGCGTGGGGCAGGCGATCGTCAAGGACCCAGAGCGTTTCCAGAAGGTCTACAAGGCCTCGCCGCGCATGCGCCGCCTGCTGGGCATGGTGGAGTGGGCGCTGGAATGCTCGGAGCTCGACGCGCTCAAGTCCTATGTCGACCTGTTCGATCCCGGCCAGTGGCTGAGCCGCGCCTATCAGGCGAGCGATCCGCAACGCGCCTGGGAGCTGCGGCGCGTAGCCGAGCATCTGGAAGGCGAAGGCGTCCATGAGAAGCTTGCGAAGATCTACCGTGTGTTCCAGCGTGACATGCTGGATCTGCGCGACGGATTGGCGGTGATCGAGGGGCCGAAGCCCAAGCTGCCGCCGCGGGCACGTCTCAATCTGCGGCTGCTGCATGGCGTCCGCATCGGCTTGCTGATGCGACTCTTCGCGCTTGCGACTCACGTCCCCGATTTCTCCGTGCAGCACAACATCTCGCGCGAGCAGCTCATCTCCAAGATCGTGCATCTCGAGATCGAGGACGCGATCCGCAAGCTTGCGACCATCTTTCCCAAAGTGGAGCAGGAGAAATACGAAGGCGATTTCGGCGAGATCGCGACCTATGTCGGCGACTGGCACCAGACCTACGAACGCGAGCACCAGCTGATCTTCCAGCCGATCGCCGGCCTCTACGCGCTCGTGCGGCGGCTGGGCTCCGGCATCATCCACATCATCGGGGCGATTGGATAGGCCCGACGCTCCTTAAACTGTCATCCCGGCCTTGAGCCGGGATCTACTCCGCAGTCGCACGTGCAGCTGAATCATGGACCCCGGCTCAAGGCAGGGGTGATAGGTGTGAGGGGCCCCCCGCCTATGCCTTCCTGATCGTCACTTCAACGCTATGCACCGCCGAACTCTCCGCCATGTCGGTCTTGCGGCCGGGATTAAGCGCGTTGACGTTGGCGCGCTGCGCGGAGAGCTTGGGCCAACGGCTCTTGTGCGAGAGGGCGACGCCAGCAGGGACGATGTCGGCAATGCCGGCGCGCAACTCCAGGCGGCCGGTTTCGTTCGTCGCAGTGATGGCATCGCCATCCAATAGGCCAAGGCGCGCAGCGTCGGTAGGATTGAGCGCGATGCTTTCCGGTCCGAGCTTGTCGGCGATCTTCGGATCGCAATTGTAGGTGCTGTTCATCAGCCAGGCCGAAGCGGGCGATAGCAAGCGGAGCCGTCCGTCTTGCGGCCGCGGGTCGGCGAGTGGTTGCGGCAGGCGCGGATGGCCGTCCGCTTCCGCAACAGCGCTCGCGATCTCGATCTTGCCGCTGGGCGTCGGAAACCGAAGGTTGGCGAATTGCGGCACCGGTTCCTGCCAAATATCCACGGTGCCCTTCGCGGCGAGGCCCGCGAAACCTTCGAGACCAACTTGCCGGCACAAAGTGTCGAGTGCGGTGCGATCGTCCTCGAATAACTCCGGCTCACTGTATTCCATCGCCTTCGCGAGCCGGCGGAAGATCTCTTGATTGGGCAACGCATCGCCCATCGGCTCCAGCGCTTTCACCTGCGCCGACATGGAGAGATGGAAGTAGGGCGAGACGAGGTCGTCGAACTCCAGGAAACTCGCGGCCGGCAGCACATAGTCGGCGAAGTCGGTGGTGTCCGTCGGAAAGGGATCGATCGCGATATGGAACAGCCGCTCGTCGCTGAGCACACGCTGCAGGCGCGCCTGATCCGGATTGGATGCCGCAATATTGATGTTCCAGGTGATGAGTGACTGCGCCTTGGTGGGGTCACTGAGCGTCGCGACCAGGTCCATGTGGCTAATCGTGTGCTTCCCGCCGCGGCGCAGACGCGGCGCTTCGAGATAGTCGCCGTCGATGCCGCGCCGCGACCCGCCGTTGAGATAGAGGAATCCGGCGCCCGGCTTTGCGAAGTTGCCGGTCGCGGCGGGCAGCAACCCAACCGCGCGGAACACGTTGCCGCCGGTGGGCTGGCGCTGCAGGCCCTGGCCGAGCCATAGCAGCGACGGGCCGTTGCCGTAGAGCCGCGCGGCCTCTGCGATCTGCGTGACGGAAAGGCCGGTGATCGGCGCCGCCCAGTCCGGCGTGCAGCGGTCGAGCACCGGCTGAAGTTCATCCCAGCCGACGGTATGCGCGGCCAGGAACGCGCCGTCGATCAGGTCCTCGCGTCTCAGCACGTGCAGCATGGCAAAGGCGAGCACGGCATCGCTGCCGGGGAAGATCTGCAGATGCAGATCGGCCGCGGTAGCCGTCGGATGGCGCACCGGATCGACGACGATTGTCTTCGCCTTCGTCTCCTTGAGCCAGTGCTTGTGCTGATGCGGCGCGGAGGCCGATGGGTTTGCGCCCCACACGAGAATGCAGTTCGCATCCCTGGCCGTGCGCGGATCGAAGCCGATGTCGCTTGCGCCATACATATATTTGAGCGCGGCGTGGCCGGCCGCGTTGCAGATCGAATCCGGATCGACCTCGCTGGCGCCGAGCCGGTTCAGGAACCGCTGCGGGAAGCCACCGGCGAGGAGCGAGCAGGTGCCGGTGTAGTGCGCATGCCAGATGGTGTCCGCGCCATGTGTCGAGACAATCTGTTTGAACCGCGCGGCTATCTCTGGGGTCGCTTGATTCCAGGAGATCGCTTCGAATTGCCCGTTGCCCTTGGGCCCGACACGTTTCAATGGGCGCGTCACACGCGCGGTCGGATCGAGCCAGGCGCCGTTGTAGGCGATCGCGCATTTGCCGCAGAGCGCGCCACGCGAAACGGAATGATCGGGATCGCCCAGCACCTTCACCAATCCGTCTGCGCGCTTCACCACTGCGATCCCGCACGCGTCATAGCAATCGCGCGGGCAGGTGGTGCGGATGATGGTCTTGTCGGACATGAGCGCCCTCCCAGAGCGGTTGCGATGATAGGAGAACCCAGGCCGCTTTCATAGCCGCCACGTTATTCTACGTCATGGTCGGACTTGGCCCGACTAACACGAGTTTCGATGGGCCGCACTCGCAGTTTGCTGACAAACTCGTGAATGGTCGTGCCAAGCACGACCATGACGAAGGAGGGTGCGGATTTTACATTTTCCTGTTGCTATGCTCAGATCGCGCCGAATACAGGAAGGGCATTATTCCATGCAAATCGAAGTGATCGCCAAGCCGGCGATGTCCGCCGATGTCACTGTCGTGTTCGCGGCCGAGGGCAAAAAGCTATTGGGGCTTGGTGCACCCCTCGGCAAAGCGCTGCAGAAGGCGATGGCGGCGCCGTCCTTCTCGGCCAAGCGCGGCGAGATCCTCGATGTGCTGGGTGCGGCCGACACGCGTCGGGTGATCATCGCCGGCGTCGGCAATCCCAAGGAACTGTCCGCGATCCGCGCGCGCAAGATCGGCGGCAAGATCGCCGCACATCTGCTGCAGGTGCACGAGCCCAAGGCGCAGATTTTGGGCGGCGGGGTCGGCAGGCTCGATGACGCTGTGTTCCTGGGCAACGTCGCGCTAGGGGCTCGGCTGCGCGGCTATCGCTTCGGCAAATACGTGACGCAGGCGAAGCCGGGCAATGCACCGGCGGAGATCGCCGCCCTCTCCCTGGTGACCGCGCAGCGCGCGGCGACGCAGAAGATCGCGGCGGATGCCGAAGCGTTGGCCACCGGCATCTGTTTCGCGCGGGACCAGGTGAACGAGCCGCCGTCTACGCTGTGGCCAGACGCCTTCGCCAAGCGTCTGCTGGAATTCAAGAAGCACGGCATCGCTGTCGAGATCTATGACGAGGGCGCGCTGCGCAAGATGGGCGCGGGCGGCATCCTGGCTGTGGCGCAAGGCTCGCAGCATCCGCCGCGGCTGGTGGTGCTGCGCTGGAACGGGCGCGGGAAATCGGGGGGCGGCAAGTCGAAAGAAGGACCGGTTACCCTAGTCGGCAAGGGCGTCTGCTTCGACAGCGGCGGCCTTTCCCTCAAGCGCACATCCCAGATGCTGACCATGAAGGGCGACATGGGCGGCGCAGCCGCCGTGGCCGGCGCGATCCTGACGGCCGCCTTGCGCAAGGCGAAGGTCGACGTCGTCGGCGTGATGGCGCTGGTGGAGAACATGCCGTCGGGCTCGTCCTATCGGCCGGGCGATATCGTGAAGACCTTGGCCGGCAAGACCATGGAGATCATCGATACCGACGCGGAGGGGCGCGTCACCCTGGTGGATTCGCTCTACTACGCGGCCTCGAAGTTCAATCCCTCCTGCATCCTCGATGCGGCAACCTTGACCTATTCGGTGTCCGCGGCGCTGGGCCCGGTCTATGCGGGCCTGTTCGCCAACCAGGAAGCCCTGGCGCGTGAAGTGCAGGCGGCGGGCCAAGCGGCCGGCGAGGAGCTCTGGCGCCTGCCGCTCGATCCGGACTACGTGAAGAACCTCAAATCCAAGGTCGCGGATTACCGACAAGTCGCGCCCGACGATCTCAGCGCCGACGCCGCGCACGCCGCGGCCCTGTTGTCGGAGTTCGTCGACGGCAGGCCCTGGGCGCATCTCGACATCGCGAACAAGGAATTTGCAACCAAGGACACGCCGCTCTGCCCCGAAGGTGCGACCGGCTACGGCGTGGCGCTGTTCGATGCATTCCTGCGGCAGCGGGAATAGGCGCAGGCGATCAGGAACGAAATCCCGCCGCGATGATCAGCCATTGATAGGACCGCTGGCGCCATAGGCGGATTCTATACAGCATATACGAAACTGCGATTTGCCTTGTATCAATGTGAGGCCCCACTCTGGCGCCGCGATCGCCCGCCACGTCGAGAATGGGGACGCACAGGGAGAAGAGACGGGCTGATTTTGGTTTCGGATCGAAGGCTGAACGATTGAGCAAGACCTGTCCTGCCATAGCGCGGCCCGGGCAGATGCTCTTGTGCCAAGTCGGCGGCGCGCCTGACACCGAATCTTCTCGTCCTTGCAACTCGTTCGTCACATTGAGCACCCAATAGGGTGGCACGGCGCGACTGGCCGTATGGGTGACATGGGAGCAGAGGAGGCACGAATGACGAGAACGACAGAGAGGGTACTGCGTGCATGGGCGACCGTAACGGCCGGCGCGTTCGCGCTGGGCGTTGGGTTCGTCGCTGACGCGGATGCGAAAACGGCGCTGAAGGTCTATACCGCGCTCGAAGAGGAGCAGCTGCCGATCTACAAGGAAGCGTTCGAGAAGGCCTATCCGGACATTGAGATCAACTGGCAGCGTGATTCGACCGGCGTTATCACTGCGCGCCTGCTGGCGGAGAAGGACAATCGCCAGGCAGACGTCATCTGGGGATTGGCGGCCACCAGCCTGATGCTGCTCGACAAGAACGGCATGCTCGATGGCTACAAGCCCAAGGGCTATGACCAGATCAAGGATCAGTTCAAGGATACGCGCAGCGACAAGCCGACCTGGGTGGGCATGGACGCCTGGGCGGCCGCCGTCTGCTTCAACACGGCGGAAGGCGAGAAGCTCGGCATTGCCGCGCCGAAGACCTGGGCCGACCTGCTGAAACCCGAATACAAGGGCCACATCGTCATGCCGAATCCTGGCTCATCGGGAACCGGCTTCCTGACCGTCTCGTCCTGGCTACAGAGCATGGGCAAGGAGGGCGGCTGGGCCTACATGGACAAGCTGCACGAGAACATCAACAGCTACCTGCATTCCGGTTCCAAGCCCTGCAAGTCCGCGGCGGCAGGCGAATATCTGGTCGGGATCTCCTTCGCTTATCCGGGTGTGAACCTCATGAACCAGGGCGCGCCCGTCCAGGTTATCCTGCCGAGCGAAGGCATCGGCTGGGACATGGAGGCGACCGCCATCATGAAGGGCACGCCGCACTTCGAAGCAGCCAAGGCGGTTGCCGACTTCTCGGCGAGCGCCGAGGCGAACGCACTCTATAACAACTCCTATCAGGTCCTGGCCCGGAAGGACGTGAACGCCAAGGTGCCGGAGAACTACCCGGCCAACGAAGGCGAGCTATTGATCAACAACGATTTCTATTGGGCGGCGGAGAACCGCGAGGCCATCCTGCAGGAGTGGCAGAAGCGGTACGGCTCCAAGGACGCACCGAAGAGCTGATATACTCCTGCGCTGATGAAATGCGGCCGGTCCGCGAATAGGAAGCGGACCGGCCTTCTATCTGGCCGACCGAGGGGGCGCGATGGCGAACGGAAGCGGCGCACAGCCTTATCTGCGCATTCGCAACGTCGACAAATTTTTCGGCGGCTTCCAGGCGTTGAAGGATGTTTCCCTGGATGTCTATCCGGGCGAGTTCGTCTGCTTCCTCGGCCCGTCGGGCTGCGGGAAGACGACGCTGCTCAGGGCCATCGCCGGCCTCGACTTCCAGGATAGCGGCATGATCGAGCAGGGCGGAAAGGACATCTCCGCCTTGCCGCCGGCGAAGCGCGATTTCGGCATCGTGTTCCAGTCCTATGCCTTGTTTCCGAATCTGACGACGGCCGAGAACATCGCCTATGGCTTGGTCAACGTCGGCAAGGACAAGGCCGCGATCGCAGCGCGCGTGGCAGAGCTGGTCGCCCTCGTCAGCCTGAAAGGGCAGGAGCGAAAGTATCCCGCCCAACTCTCCGGCGGACAGCAGCAGCGCGTTGCCTTGGCGCGCGCGCTCGCCATGTCGCCGGGCCTATTGCTCCTCGACGAGCCGTTGTCCGCACTCGATGCCCGCGTGCGCCTACATCTGCGCGCGGAGCTGAAACAACTGCAGCGCCGGATTGGCGTCACCACCATCATGGTGACGCACGATCAGGAGGAGGCTCTCGCGGTCGCGGATCGGATCGTCGTGATGAATCACGGCGTGATCGAGCAGGTCGGAACGCCCCAGGAGATCTACCGCGCGCCGGCCACGGCCTTCGTGGCGGACTTCGTCGGACACATGAATTTCCTGCCCGGGCGCATCGGCGAGGAAGGGCAGGTGCGCGTCGGCGCGATCGCGCTGCAGGCCGATCTCGCCGGTACGAAGGCCGCGAGCGGCGACCAGGTGATGGTGTGCCTGCGCCCCGAGGACGTGCAGGTGCGTGGGCTGCAGCCGCGCCAGTCCAACGTGTTGCAGGCGGAGATCACGGAGCTGGAGTTCCTGGGATCCTTCTGCCGCGCCGAGCTGCGCCTCGATGTAGCCGACAACTTGGAGTTGGCGGCGGACTTCTCGATCAACGCCATGCGCGATCTGAACCTCGCGATCGGCATGTCGATCTCCGTGGCCCTGCCGCCCGATCGCTTGCGCGTGTTCGACGCGGGAACGCAAGCGCATGGCTGACGCCACAGTCCAATCACCGTCATTGCAGGCACAGCGTCTGGTGCGTCCGGTTGCCGGCGCGGAGGAGTGGGCGCAGCGCCTGCTGATCCTGCTCCTTGGCACGTGGCTGTTGGTCACCGTCCTCGTCCCGCTCTCCGTGCTGTTCCGAAAGGCGGCTGAGAATGCGCAAGGCCAGTTCATCGGGCTGGCGAACTTCGCGGCTTATTTCAGGGATCCGGCGCTGGTCCAGTCGATCTACAACACGCTGACCGTTGCGCTGATCAGCACCTTCATCACCATCCTGCTCGCTTTCGGCTTCGCTTACGCGATCACGCGCAGTGCCATTCCATTCCGGTCCTTCTTCCGGTCGATCGCGCTGGTGCCGTTGCTGGCACCATCGCTGCTGCCAGGGCTGGCCTTGGTCTATCTCTTCGGCAACCAGGGCATCCTAAAGAGCTGGCTGTTTGGTCACAGCGTCTATGGTCCGATCGGCATCGTGATGGGCGAGGTGTTCTTCGCCCTGCCGCACGCCGTCATGATCATCGTGACGGCCTTGTCGGCGGCCGATCAGAGACTGTACGAGGCGGCGGAGTCCCTGCGCGCCAAGCCGTCTCGCATCTTCTGGACCGTGACGCTGCCGGGCTGCCGCTACGGGTTGGTGAGCGCGACCTTCGTCGTCTTCACTTTGGTCTTCACGGATTTCGGCGTACCCAAGGTGATTGGCGGCCAGTACAACGTGCTGGCGACCGACGTCTATCGCCAAGTCATCGGCCAGTTCAATTTCCAGATGGGCGCGGTTGTCGGCCTGTTGCTGCTCGCGCCGGCCATTCTTTCCTTCGCTGTGGACCGGTTGGTGCAGCGCAAGCAGGTGGCGCTGCTCTCGGCGCGTGCGGTGCCCTATCAGGTCACGCGTCGCCCCCGCATCGATGCGGCCTGCCTTATTCTGTGTGTGCTGGTCTCGATCTTCGTGCTGTCCATCCTCGGCATGGCGGTGTTCGGCAGCCTGATCAAGTTCTGGCCGTACAACCTTTCGCTCACGCTCAGCAAATACAATCTCGGTGCCTTGGGCACGGTCGGCTGGGGCGCGCTGTGGAACAGCCTGATCATGGCGTCCCTGGTGGCGCTCGTCGGCACCATCATCGTGTTCTGCGGCGCCTATCTGGTGGAGAAGACCAAGACCTGGCCGTGGGCCCGGTCGGCGGTACATTTCGGCGCCATGATCCCGCTGGCCGTGCCTGGTCTGGTCCTAGGCCTCGCCTACATCTTCTTCTTTAACGCGCCCGGGAACCCGCTCAACGTCATCTACGGCACCATGGCCATCCTGGTGGTCAACACGGTCGGGCACTTCTACACGGTGTGCCATCTGACCGCGGTCACCGCCCTCAAGCAAGTGGACAACGAGTTCGAGGCGGTCTCCGCCTCCTTGAAGGTGCCGTTCTACAAGACCTTCTGGCGGGTGACGGTGCCGGTCTGTCTGCCGGCGATCCTGGATATCGCGGCCTATTACTTCATCAATGCGATGACGACGGTCTCGGCCGTGATCTTCCTTTATTCCAGCGACACCAAGCTGCTGTCGATCGCTGCGATCAACACCGACGATGCCGGCAATACGGCCATCGCTTGCGCCATGGGCACCATCATCGTGATGGTGAGCGCGACCGCCCGGGTCGTGCAGCTGATCGCATCGCGCAAGCTGCATGCCCGGACCCAGGCCTGGCGGAATCGCTAACCGGCTGAACTTTCGCGAGGTGCAGAGCGTTGAATCAGTGGCAGCGCGAATCTCATTTGGACGTGCTATGTTGCGGTTTGATGACACACTTCTTGCGTAAGGCGCGCAGTTTCATTCAGCTGTCGCGGGTCTAGATGGTCTTTCTTATCAATCTCTTCGGAGCTGCTGCGCTTCTCCTGTGGGGGCTGCGCATGGTCCGGACCGGCGTGATGCGTGCCTTTGGCAGCCACCTCCGCGCTTTCCTTGGCAGCGTGATGGGCAATCGCTTCAGCGCCCTCTTCGGCGGGCTTGGCGCCACCATCCTGCTGCAATCCTCCAGCGCCACAGCCCTTATCACGTCGTCCTTTGCCTCGCGCAAGGTGGTGGGGGCGGGCGCCGCGCTCGCCATCATGCTAGGGGCGGATATCGGGACCTCGCTTGTCGCCCAGGCCTACGCGTTCCGGGTGACCTGGATCTCGCCCGTGCTGATCCTTATCGGCTACATCATGTTCAACCACATGGCCGATACGCGCACGCGCGACCTGGGGCGCGCCATCGTCGGCCTCGGCATCACGCTGCTCGGACTCGGCATGATCACCCTGGCGGCTGAGCCGATCCGCGAGGCGCCAGTGGTGCCGCTGATTCTCCGCCTGATGGAAAACACGCCTGTCTCTGGCGTGATCGTCGGGGCAGTGCTCACCATTGCCTCAACCTCCAGCCTCGCGATCGTCCTGCTTATCGTCTCCTTCGCGACCCATGATCTCATTCCGGTCGAGGTCTGCTATTCGCTGGTGCTGGGTGCCAACTTGGGCAGCGCGGTCATGCCGATCATCGCGACGATGTCGAACGTGCCGGAAGCGCGCCGTGTGCCCGTCGGCAATCTCATTTTCCGCGTTGCCGGCGTCGTCATTGCCTTGCCGCTGCTGCCTTTCATCATGCCGGAGATCGCAAGCCTGCAGCCGGAAGCCTGGCGCCAGGTGCTGAACTTCCACGTCGCTTTCAACTTGGGACTTGCCATCCTGTTCATCTGGCTGATCGGGCCGGTCTCGCGCCTGACGGCCAAGCTGCTGCCGGAGCAGGAGAGGCCGGACGATCCCGGGAAGGCACGCTATCTCACCGAGGGCGCGGTCGAGAACCCGTCCATCGGCCTCGCCAATGCCAGCCGCGAGGCGCTGCGCATGGGCGATCTGCTGGGCCAGATGCTCGATCTCTCGCTACAGGTCTTCAAGCAGGACGATCGGCGGCTGGTCGATGTCTGCTCTGACGTCGACAGCCAGATCGACCGCCTGAACGAGGCGATCAAGCTGTATCTGACGCGAGTCAGCCGCGACGTGATGGATTCCGGCGACCATAAGAAGATCATCGACCTCATCACCTTCACCACCAACCTGGAGCATGCAGCGGACATCGTCGACAAGAGCCTGATGGACTTGGCGGCGAAGAAGACCAAATACGGCCTCAAATTCTCGGCCGAGGGTGCCAAGGAGATCGAGGATATCCACCGCCGGCTCAACGCCAACGTCCAGCTCGCCATGAACGTCTTCATGACCGGGGACCTCACCCTCGCGCGCCAGCTGTTCGCGGAAAAGCAGGTCTTCCGGGTGCTGGAAAAGACCGCGTCGGAGAATCACCTGCTGCGCCTGCGCGAGGGGCGGATCGAGAGCATCTCCACCTCCGGCCTGCACCTCGATATCCTGCGCGACCTGAAGCGCATCAACTCGCACCTGGCGCTGGTCGCCCAGCCGCGGCTCGAAGCAGCCGGCGAACTGCATCCCTCGCGCCTCAAGGAAGAGGCGCACGCCTGATCCATAGATCGAGATTGAAGGCCGGCCGGCACTCTGCCTTATGATCCCAGGCATGCAAAAGCTGAAGCTTCTCTGGCAGGGCTACCTGCCGCTTGAAACCACGTTCTGGCAGTACGCCATCCTGTATGGGCTGCTTCTCAACATCGTTACGACCGTCGCCGCCCTGTTCCTGGTCGTGCTCGATGTTCCGATCGCCTATGCGGCCATCGTGCATCTGCTGCCGGTGCCCTATCTGATCCTGACAGCCGTCGGCGTCTGGCGCAGCGCCGACCGCTATGGGCATCACGGCAATTTCCCGCTGTTCGCAAGGTTGGCCGTGCTCGCCTGGTCTGCTTTCTGGTTCGTGGCCTAAGCTACCAGCACTTCTCGAACACGCCGTCGAGCGCCCAATCGGCGCCGTCGAGGGGGAGCTTGGATTTCCACGCCTTGGCCGGCACGGCGATCTGGGCGTTCTTGCCGGCACGCAAGGCCTCCAACACCTCCTGCACCCGCAGCTCCATGTTGGCGTCGGCCGGCGAGACCAGCAGCTCGCCATCCTTGGCAATGCCGGGCAGATCGTATTTCACGCCGTCAATCACGAATCGCAGGTCGAAGTTCTTGCCGTCCGGCAGGAGCGGGCTGAGGACAACGTTGTGCAGGCTGATGATCGCGGTATTGGGCACCTGATAGGCCGAGCAGAAGAAGCCGAGGGTCGAGCCCGGCGCCAGGGCGGCGATCGCGATCTCATAGCGGCGGTCGCGGCCGCGTTCCCAGATCGGTTGTTGCGCCAGCGCATCCGCGGCGCACAGCAAGGACAGGACGGCAAGCATGATGCGCCTCATCGCACCCCCTTTGCGTCGGCGGTTTCCTTGACCACGGCGAGGAAGGCCTTGACCAGCGGCGACGACTTGCGTTCCTGCAAGCAGGCCACGAATTCCGTCGAGGTGATCTGTTGGCCGTCGAACGGCAGGGCCTTGAGCCGTAGATCGTCCCCTAGCTCCGACTCCGCGATTACGCCGACCCCAAGGCCGGCCGCCACCGCCTCCTTGATCGCCTCGCGGCTGCCGATCTCCAGAATCTCCCCCAGCACGATGTTCGACTTCGCCATCGCCGCATCGAAGGTCTGGCGGGTGTTGGAGGTCGGCTCGCGCAGCAGCAGGCGTTGGGTTGCCAGCTCCGCCAGTTTCACGCTGTGCCGCCGCGCCCACGGATGGGCGCGATCCACGAACGCGATGAAGTGATCCTGGCGGAAGGGCAGGGCGAAGATCCGGCTGTCGGTCTTCACATTGGCGGCGATCGCAACGTCGCAGCGCTGGTCCAACAAATCATCAAGCAGCGACTTGGTGTTGCCCATGGTCATGCTGAGGCGCAGGTCGGGATAGCGCCGGTGAAACGCCGAGAGGAACGGCACCGAATGGTAAGGCGCATCGGCGCCGATCCGGAGGTGCCCGCGTTTCAGCGCGTGTGCCGCGCTCAGGACCTGCACCGCCTCGAGCTCCAGGCTGAACATGCGGAAGGTGATATCGAGCAGGTTGCGACCGATGTCCGTGACCTCGATGCGGCGCCGGCGGCGATCGAACAGGCGTACGCCGAACCGCTCCTCCAACGCCCGCACCTGGCCGGACAAGGTCGGCTGGGTCACGTTCAGGAGCTGGGCTGCCTTGGTGAAGCTGCCCTCGGTGGCGACCGCGTGGAAGGCGCGGAGCTGGCTGTGACTTATAGACGTCATCTATGCGACGTATAATTAAGTGCGATTTGCCTTATAGTATGCTGCCGCGCATCTTAAGGCAATGAGCCGGGGCCGGAGTTATGCCCCGTCCTGCATTGAGGGCGCTAAATGTCTCAAGATCCTTGGCTCTTGACCCCCGGACCGCTCACCACCTCGATGAGCGTCAAGCAGGCGATGCTCCACGACTGGGGCTCCCGCGATGCCAATTTCATCGCGATCAACGCGCGGATGCGGCAACGCCTGGTCGCCATGATCGGGGGCGAAGATGCTTTCGCCTGCGTCCCGATGCAGGGCTCCGGCACGTTCGCGGTCGAGGCCATGATCGGCGCCTTCGTGCCGCCGGCGGGCAAGCTGCTGGTGCTGATCAACGGCGCCTATGGCAAGCGCATCGCCAGGATCTGTGACTACTACAAACGCGCCACGGCAATTCTCGAATGGCCGGAAGACCAACTGGTCGATCCCGCATGGGTGGCAAAGGCGCTGGCGGCGGATACGGCGATCACTCACGTCGCGGTGGTCCATTGTGAGACGACATCCGGCGTGCTCAATCCCATCGCGGAGGTTGCGCGCGTCGTCGCGGCGGCGGGTCGCAGGCTGTTGATCGATGCGATGAGCGCGTTCGGCGCGATCGCCTTGGATGCGAAGGACGTATCCTTCGATGCGGTCGCCGCGTCCTCCAACAAATGCATCGAGGGCGTGCCTGGTCTTGGCTTTATCCTGGCGCGCGTGGATGCTCTCAAGCAATGCCAGGGCAATGCACCGTCGCTGTCGCTGGATCTTTATGATCAGTGGCAGGCGCTGGAGAAGACCGGCCAATACCGCTTCACGCCGCCGATTCACTGCATCGTCGCGTTCGATCAGGCGCTGACGGAGCACGAGCAGGAAGGCGGCGTGGCAGGACGCGGCGCGCGCTATCGCAACAACTGCAAGGTCCTGGTCGACGGCATGCGGGCAATGGGGTTCCAGCCCCTGTTGCCCGATCATGTGCAGGCGCCCATCATCGTCACCTTCCACATGCCGGCTGACCCACGCTTCGATTTCCAGGCCTTCTATGACAAGCTGAAGGATCGGGGCTACGTGATCTATCCGGGCAAGCTGACGGTGGCGGATTCCTTCCGCATCGGCTGCATCGGGCGACTGGACGAGAGCCATATGAGGGGCGCGCTCGCCGCGATCCGCGCCGTGATGGCGGAAATGGGCGTCGCCAGCGGCAGCCCGCTCAGGCAGGCGGCGAACGCGGAGTAGCAGATGACCAACAGCGTGACAGTTAACGGCAAGACCTATGCCTGGCCGAGCGAGCCGATCATTGCCATCTGCGTCGACGGGTGCGAGCCGGCCTACCTGACCGAGGCGATGCGCGGCGGGCATATGCCCTGGCTCAGCCAGATGCTGCCGCACGGCACCGACACGATCGGCGATTGCGTGGTACCGAGCTTCACCAATCCCAACAATCTTTCCATCGTCACCGGCGCACCGCCCTCGGTGCACGGCATCTGCGGCAACTACCTCTATGACCGCGACAGCGGGCAGGAGGTGATGATGAACGATCCCAAGTTCCTGCGCGCGGAAACCATCCTGGCGGCTTTCTCCAAGGCCGGCGCCAAGGTCGCGGTCGTGACCGCCAAGGACAAATTGCGCAAGCTGCTGGGCAAAGGCATGACCGGCATCTGCTTCTCGGCGGAGAAAGCCGACGAGACAACGGAGGCCGAGCATGGCCTTGACAACGCGCTCGCTTATATCGGCCGGCCGCTGCCCTCGGTCTACAGCGCGGATCTGAGCGAGTTCGTGTTCGCCGCCGGCGTGAAGCTGCTGAAGGACCGTCGGCCGGACATCATGTATCTCTCCACCACCGACTATGTGCAGCACAAGGCGGCGCCAGGCTCCGCCGACGCTAATAGCTTCTATCGCATGATGGACGGCTACCTGGCGCAGCTGGACGCGGAAGGCGCGACGATCGTGCTGACGGCCGATCACGGCATGAACGACAAGCACAAGGCGGACGGATCGCCCAACGTCGTCTATCTGCAGGATGTGCTGGATACCTGGATCGGCGCGGGCAAGGCGCGGGTGATCCTGCCCATCACCGATCCCTATGTCGTGCATCACGGTGCGCTGGGTTCCTTCGCGACCGTGTATCTGCCGGACGACGTCGACCAGTCGGCGCTCATCCGGCGCATCGCGTCCCTGCCGGGGATTGAACTGGCGCTCAATCGCGCCGCCGGCTGCAGCCGCTTCGAGTTGCCGGAGGATCGGATGGGCGACGTGATCATCGTCTCCGACCGCAACACCGCCATCGGCAGTGCGGCCAGGAAGCACGATCTCTCCGGCCTGACGGTGCCGCTGCGCTCGCACGGCGGCCTGACGGAGCAGAAGGTGCCGGTCATCCTCAACCGCAAGATCGGTGCGCTACCGGCCGGCTATCGGCTGCGCAACTTCAGCGCCTTCGATCTGGCGCTCAACCATGCCAAGGCTCAGCCGACCTTGAGCAAAGCCGTCTAGGGGCCATCATGGGCGTTCCCATCCGCAAGGAGCACATGCGCGTCGCAACCGGTCCCGGCACCAGCGACCGCCACATCGACATCTTCAATCCCTATACCAACGAGATCTGCGGAACGGTTCCAAAGGCCGGCATTGCCGATGTCGAGAAGGCCCTGCGGGTCGCCAAGGCGTTCAGGGCGGAGCTGTCGCGGTCCCAACGCTCCGAGATCCTGCGCAAGACCGCGGACCTCCTGGTCTCCCGCAAGCAGGAGATCGCCGAGCTGATCACCGCGGAATCCGGCCTGTGCCTCAAGGACACGATCTATGAGGTGGGTCGCGCCTATGACGTCTTCTTCCTGTCCTCGACCGCTGTCATCAAGGACGATGGCGAGATCTTCTCCTGCGACATCACTCCGCACGGCAAGAAGCGCAAGATCTTCACCCAGCGCGAGCCGTTGCAGGGTGTCATCACGGCCATCACGCCGTTCAATCACCCGCTGAACCAGGTGGCGCACAAAGTCGCGCCGTCCATCGCCACCAACAACCGCATGGTGCTGAAGCCGTCGGAGAAGACGCCGCTGACCGCGCTGCTGCTGGCCGATATTCTCTACGAGGCCGGCCTGCCCAAGGAGATGTTTCAGGTCGTCACCGGCGATCCGCGCGAGATCGCCGACACCTTGCTGACCGATCCCGATGTCGACCTCATCACCTTCACCGGCGGGGTGAAGGTCGGCAAGTACATTGCCGAGCACATGGGCTATCGCCGCGCGGTCCTGGAGCTGGGCGGCAACGATCCGCTGATCGTAATGGAGGACGCAAACCTGGAGGAGGCGACCAACCTCGCGGTCTACGGCTCCTACAAGAACAGCGGCCAACGTTGCACCGCGGTCAAGCGCATGATCGTGCACGAGGCGGTGGCCGATCGCTTCGCCGCGCTGCTGGTGGAGAAGACCAGGAAGGTCAGGTTCGGCGACCCGATGGATCCGACTGTCGATATGGGAACCGTGATCGACGAGGAGGCCGCGCGCTATTGCGAAGACATGGTCAATGACGCAGTGCGCGCCGGTGCCAGGCTTCTCCACGGCAACCAGCGCGAGGGTGCGCTCTATGCACCAACAGTGGTGGATCACGTGCCCTATGATTGCAAATTGGTGAAATGGGAGACGTTCGGCCCGGTCTCGCCCATTATCCGGTGCAAGGACATCGCCGACGCGATCCGTATTTCCAACTCGACCAGCTATGGGCTATCCTCGGGCATCTGCACCAACCGCTTCGACTATATCCAGCGCTTCATTAATGAGCTGGTGGTCGGCACGGTCAATGTGCGGGAGGTGCCGGGCTATCGCATCGAGATGTCGCCCTTCGGCGGCATCAAGGATTCGGGCCTCGGCTACAAGGAAGGCGTGATCGAAGCGATGAAGGCCTTCACCAACGTCAAGACGTTCTCGCTGCCCTGGGGTTGAGTCCATGCGTCGCATCGTGCTTGCGGAGCCGGAGAAGGGCGGTCTGGCCGCCACCTGGAGCGACGGCACGACCAGCTTCTGGCCCGCGATCTGGCTGCGTGACCAGTGCGCTTGCCCACAATGCCGGCACCCCAATGGCCAACGCCTGTTCGAGATCGGCGATTTGCCGGAGCATCCCGAGATCGACCGTGTGACCACGCAGGCCGACAGCACGGTGCGCGTGGTGTGGAAGGAGGAGGGGCACGTCTCCACCTATTCCGCCTTGTTCCTTTACGAGAACAACTTGAAACCGAGGCGCCCTGCGTCGATCAAGCTATGGGGTGCCGACCTGGCTGAATTGCCGGAAGCAGATTGGCTCTGGGTCGCGCGCAATCCGGCAGCGGAGCTGGCATGGCTCGAGGCCTATCACCTCCATGGCTTTGCGCTGCTCCGCAACGTGCCGGTCCGGCCGGGCATGGTGGCGGAAGTGGGCGACCGCATCGGCTTCGTGCGCACCACGAATTACGGCCGGCTGTTCGACGTCATCTCGGAACCGGATCCCAACAACCTCGCCTACACCGCGCTCGGCCTCGGGGTCCACAGCGACAATCCGTATCGCGATCCGACTCCGGGCGTGCAGCTGCTGCATTGCCTGGTGTGCGAAGCGCCGGGCGGCGACTCGATCCTGGTGGACGGACTCGCAGCGGCGGAGCAGCTGCGCGCTGAGGCACCAGAGCAGTTCGAGCTGCTGGCGCGCGTGCCGGCCAGTTTCCGCTTCGCCGACAAGAACGCCGACTTGCAAGCGCGCAGGCCGCTGATCTCCATTGACATCGAGGGAGAGATAACGGCGATCCACTTCAACAACCGCTCTTTCGCTGGGATCGACGGGCCGGTCGAGCTGGTGGAGCCGTGGTATGCCGCCTATCGCACCTTCGCCCGCATGCTGAAGGAGCCGGCGCGGCAGCTGGTCTTCCGCCTGGCGCCGGGCGATTTGCTGGTGATGCAGAACGAGCGCGCCTTGCATGGCCGCACCGCCTTCGATGCCAATCTGGGGCGGCGGCATCTGCAAGGTTGCTATGTCGACAAGGACGGCCTGGAGAGCCGCCTGCGCATTCTGCGCCGCCAGATCGCGGAATCGCAGCAGGCCGCCGAATGAGCGCGCTGGAGGAAATCCGCGCCGCCTTTGCCCGCAGGGGTACGGAGACCTATGGCGAAGGCGTTTCGCAGCTGGAACATGCTTTGCAATGCGCTCAGTGTGCCGAGCGCGATGGGGCCGCACCTGCCCTGATAGCGGCAACTCTGCTGCACGACATCGGCCATCTGGTCCACGACCTGCCGCAGGACATCGCAGATCGTGGCATCGATGCCCAGCATGAGAGCCTGGGGTCGGCCTGGCTGTCCCGCCATTTCGGCCCGGAAGTGACGGAACCTGTGCGCCTCCACGTCGCCGCCAAGCGCTATCTTGCCACCACCGAGTCGACCTATTTCGACCTGCTGTCTCCGGCTTCGGTCCAAAGCCTGCAGCTGCAGGGCGGCCTTATGTCGATGGAGGAGCGTGTCCGCTTCGCGGCCGGACCCTTCGCTGAGGATGCGGTAAAGCTTCGCCGCTGGGACGATGAGGGCAAGATCGTCGGCGCCTCGACACCGGACCTGGCCTATTTCGAGCGCTACCTGAGCCGGAGCTTACGCCCGGAATAAGGCTCTCCAGCGATCGTCAGACGCCATCTCTCCCAGCCGCTGTGGCACCACCGTGCGGCAGACACCATTTTTGGGGCTAGCGCCCACCACCGACCGGAGTATATTTTCAATTTGTTACTGGTCGCGGCATGGCCGTGACCGGCATCGGACTTGGGCGCTCGCCACGCGCGGTTGCCTATGCTGGCGAGACCATCGAAGATCCGGCCCTGGCGTGCGACGACCTCTCGGACTGGCGGTTCGGAGGTACGGCAATGGCTCAGACGATCCGAAACCCCGTTGAGTGGCTATCGGACGAACTCCGAGAATTGGCCAGAGGCTTCGGTCTCGCGGGCCGATCCGTCCGGCGCACCTCGGAGCACTTGGTTTCTCCGCAGCTTGCCGTTCATCGGATTGATGTCGGCGATCTGAAGGACGCGCTCGTCAAGGGCTTTGATGACTTTGGAGCCTATCGGACCGACATCCTCTTCCTGATCGTCATCTATCCCATCATCTCCCTCGTCATCATCGCCGCCTCCTTCAATTACGAACTGATCCCGCTCTTGTTTCCGTTGGCCTCCGGGTCGGTGATCATGGGGCCGTTCGTGGGTGTGTTTCTGTATGAGATGAGCCGACGACGTGAGCTGAATTTCGAGCGCCATCACGAGGATAACCACAGCTGGGCGAACGCGGTCACCGTGTTTCACTCGCGCAACTTCGGCGCGATTGTCCTCCTGGGGATAATCCTGGTTGGACTCTACCTGGTGTGGCTCGGGGTGGCATGGTGGCTCTATCACGTCATCAGCGGTCCGCAGCCGCTCTATTCGGTCGGCAAGTTCGTGCAGGACCTGCTGTTCACGGAAGCGGGTTGGTGGCTGATCGGCCTCGGTTGTGGCCTTGGCTTCCTGTTTGCCGTGCTCGCGCTGGTGATTACCAACGTGTCGTTCCCGCTGCTGCTGGATCGCGAAGTCGGGCTGGCGACCGCCATCTCAACCTCGATCCGCGCCGCCCTTGCCAACCCTGGCCCGATTGCGGCGTGGGGCCTGATCGTCGTCGCCGGATTGGTCATTGGGGCGATTCCGCTTTTCATCGGCCTAGTCGTGGTGATGCCGGTGCTGTGCCACGCAACCTGGCATCTCTATCGCAAGCTCGTGCCCAAGCAGGCGCCCGCGCCGCCACCGCATCACCGGCGCAAGGCGGCCGCGGCCATGCCGGCAGCTCTCTCAGCGGGCACTCTTGAAGAGGAAGGGACCAGTGAAGGGCAGACGGTCGCGTTGATCATCGTCGCGGTGGCCGTCGCCTCTATCCTGTTTCACGTCTTGAGCCCGTGGTACTGGACCCCGATCGCATCCAACTGGAGCTACATCGATCACACGATCACTATCACCTTCTGGATCACCGGGTTCGTCTTCACGGCAATCCTGCTGTTCACGGGCTATTGCATCTGGCGATTCCATCACCGCCCGGGAGTCAAGGCCGCGTACGAGCCGGAGAGCACGAAGATGGAGTTGTGGCTGACAGGCGGCACGACGCTTGGTGTCGCCGCCATGCTGGCACCGGGACTGATCGTGTGGAACCAGTTCATCACGGTTCCGGAGACCGCCACGGAGATCGAAGTGGTCGGCCAGCAATGGCAGTGGAACTACCGGCTGCCGGGCACGGACGGCAAGCTCGGCGCGTTCGATACGAAGCACGTCACCGCCGAGAACCCGCTCGGGCTTAACCCGAACGACCCCAACGGGCAGGACGACATCGTGGTTTCGGCGGAAGATCTGCACCTGCCAACCGGCAAGCCGATCAAGGTGCTGCTGCGCTCGATAGACGTGCTGCACGATTTCTACGTACCCGAGTTCCGTGCCAAGATGGACATGATCCCCGGCATGGTCACCTATTTCTGGTTCACCCCAACCAGGACCGGGACGTTTGAAGTCCTCTGCGCGGAATTGTGCGGCAGTGGCCATGCCTACATGCGCAGCCGGGTCGTCGTTGAGGAGGAGGCCGAGTACCAGGCGTGGCTCGCGCAACGCCAGACCTTTGCGCAGTTGATGCAGGCACAACAAAAGCAGGCGGCAAAGTAGACGTAGGAGACGAGACGCAACGAGGAGGACGGTTTAGATGGTAGATATCTCACGCGATGCAGCTGACCTGGTCCCTCCTGCCGAGGTCCCGGATGTAGAGCTCTACCACGCGCACAGCTGGATCACGAAATACGTCTTCTGCCAGGACGCGAAGGTGATCGCGATCCAGTATTCGGTGACGGCCTTGGCGATCGGGTTCGTGGCGCTCGTCCTGTCGTGGCTGATGCGCCTGCAACTCGGCTATCCTGGTGCCTTCTCCTTCATCGATGCGGAGCACTACTATCAGTTCATCACCATGCACGGGATGATCATGGTGATCTATCTGATCACCGCGATCTTCCTGGGCGGCTTCGGCAACTACCTCATTCCGCTGATGCTGGGCGCGCGGGACATGGTGTTCCCGTACGTGAACATGCTCAGCTACTGGGTCTATCTGCTTGCCGTCATCGTCCTGGTGGCGAGCTACTTCGTGCCTGGCGGCCCGACCGGCGCCGGGTGGACGCTCTATCCGCCGCAGGTCATTCTGTCCGGCACCGCCGGATACGACTGGGGCATCATCCTGATGCTGGTCTCCCTCATCCTGTTCATCATCGGATTCACGATGGGCGGCTTGAACTACGTGGTGACGACGCTGCAGGCGCGCACGCGCGGCATGACCTTGATGCGCATGCCCCTGACCGTATGGGGCATCTTCACCGCGACGGTGCTGGCGCTTCTGGCATTCCCGGCGCTGTTCGTTGCCTGCGTGATGCTGCTGTTCGACCGACTGCTCGGCACCAGCTTCTTCATGCCGGCGCTGGTGGAGATGGGGCAGCATTTGTCGTACCGTGGCGGCAGCCCGATCCTGTTCCAGCACCTGTTCTGGTTCTTCGGCCACCCCGAGGTCTACATTGTGGCGCTGCCGGCCTTCGGCATCGTCTCCGACCTCATCAGCACGCATGCCCGGAAGAACATCTTCGGCTATCGGATGATGGTGTGGGCGATCGTGGCGATCGGCGCGCTCAGTTTCATCGTGTGGGCGCACCACATGTATGTCAGCGGCATGCATCCGTGGTTCGGATTCTTCTTTGCCACCAGCACGCTGATCATCGCCATCCCGACGGCGATCAAGGTCTACAACTGGGTTCTGACGCTGTGGAAGGGAGACATCCACCTGACGGTGCCGATGCTGTTCGCGCTCGGGTTCATCGTCACGTTCGTGAACGGCGGGCTGACCGGCCTATTCCTCGGCAACGTCGTGGTGGACGTTCCGCTGTCCGACACGATGTTCGTGGTCGCGCACTTCCACATGGTGATGGGCGTCGCACCGATCCTCGTCATCTTCGGTGCGATCTACCACTGGTACCCGAAGATCACCGGGCGGATGCTCGACGACACTATGGGCAAGATCCACTTCTGGGTGACGTTCATCGGGGCCTACGCGATCTACTTCCCGATGCACTATCTCGGCCTGATGGGGGTACCGCGCCGGTATTTCGAGCTGGGCGAGATGGCGTTCGTCCCACCGTCGGCGGTGACGCTGAACGAGTTCATCACCATTGCCGCTCTGATCGTGGGCGCGGCGCAGGTGCTGTTCGTCTACAACCTGATCGTCAGCCTGTATCGCGGGAAGGAGGCCGGCGGCAATCCATGGCACGCTACCACGCTGGAGTGGCAGACCCCCGAGACGCCGCCAGGACATGGCAATTGGGGCAAGGAGCTGCCGGTGGTCCATCGCTGGGCCTATGACTACAGCGTTCCCGGCGCACCGCGGGACTTCGTGCCGCAGAACCAGCCGACGCTGACACCCGCCACCTGAGGAAAGGCGCGACATGGGTAGCATCGTCCTCTTCCTTGCGGTGGTCGGAATCATTGCCGGATGGTGGCTTGCGCGCCAGCGGCTGACCGCCAAGCCGTGGCTGGAGGAGGGGCCGCTGGCAGAGTTTCCAGGTGCTGGTGCCATGGCGTTTCCGGCGCAGACGGTGGGACTGGGCATCTTCCTGGTGGTGGTCGGCGCGCTATTTGCGCTGGTGATCAGCGCATATTCCGTACGCATGCTGATGCTCGACTGGCGGCCTCTGCCGGTGCCCGATCTGCTATGGTTCAACACCGGGCTGCTGGTGGCGAGCAGCGTGGCGCTGCAGGTGGCGTACGCCTCCGCGAAACGCTTGCGGCCGGAGGACATGAAGCTTGGCGTGCTCGCGGCGGCGAGCTTCGCCGTGCTGTTCCTGGTCGGCCAGGTCCTGGCGTGGCTGCAGCTGCAGAAAGCGGGGTATTTCCTGGCGAGCAATCCGGCCAACGCGTTCTTCTATCTGTTGGCGGCATTGCACGGTCTGCACCTCTCGGGCGGCCTCGTTGCCCTCGGGCGCGTGGGGCGGAAGATCTGGCTGGGCAACGAGCGGCGGGAGCGGGTCCGCATGCTGGTCGGGTTGTGTGCGGCCTACTGGCACTTCCTGCTGTTCATCTGGCTTGTCGTGATGGCGCTGCTCATGGGCTGGGCGGACGATTTCATCGAGCTGTGCGGCAGGCTCTTTACGTAGCGAGGTTGAGCAGATGACGGAGCAAGTTGGAACGGCTGAGCCTGGGTTTGGGACTGCAGCGCGGCCTCAAATGCGCCCGCCGGGCCTGCGCGGGATGCTCGTCGATTGGGCCTCGGACCAGCGCGCGTTCAAGAACGTGTCCTGGATGAAGGCGATGATGTGGATCTTCCTCCTCAGCGACACCTTCATCTTCAGCTGCTTCCTGCTCTCCTACATGACGGTCAGGATGTCGACCACGGTGCCGTGGCCGAACCCGAGCGAGGTGTTCGCGCTGCACATCGGCGGTCAGAACGTTCCGCTGATCCTGATCGCCATCATGACCTTCATCCTGATCAGCAGCAGCGGCACTATGGCTATGGCGGTCAATTTCGGCTATCGCCGCGATCGCACAAAGACTGCCCTGCTGATGCTGCTCACTGCCTTGTTCGGCGCAACCTTCGTCGGCATGCAGGCTTTCGAGTGGACCAAGCTGATCACGGAGGGCGTGCGTCCCTGGGAGAATCCCTGGGGCGCGGCGCAGTTCGGATCATCCTTCTTCATGATCACCGGCTTCCACGGCACCCACGTGACGTTCGGCGTGATCTTCCTGCTCATCATCGCGCGCAAGGTCTTGCGTGGCGACTTCGATCACGAGCGGCGGGGCTATTTTACCAGCCGGAAAGGGAACTACGAGATCGTCGAGGTCATGGGACTCTACTGGCACTTCGTCGATCTGGTGTGGGTGTTCATCTTCGCCTTCTTCTATCTGTGGTGAGGCAGGTCATGGCACAGGCAACGATGGCTCACGGAACAGCGGCGCCGGCCGCGGCTGCCCATCGGGATAGCCATCAGCAGCATCCAATCAAGCTTTACCTGGTGGTCTGGGGCTGGCTTTTCGTGCTCAGCACCGCCTCCTATCTCGTCGACTATTTCCACCTGCAGGGTTATCTCAGATGGAGCCTCATCCTGATCTTCATGATGCTCAAGGCCGGCCTGATCGTCGCGGTCTTCATGCACATGGCGTGGGAACGCCTGGCGCTCATCTATGCCATCCTGGTGCCGCCGCTCCTGGTCCTGGTGTTCGTCGGAATCATGGCATTCGAATCGGAATACACGTTCTTCACGAGACTGTTCACGGGCGCGGGGTCCTAGGCGAGCGGGGAAGACACGGCCGAATCCCGGGCGTATACTCACCGCAAGACTGGTCGCGGCTTGGCCCGACATGTCTGACCTGGGTGCGTGCCGCACGCGGCTTAGCCCGTGCCGGTAGCCCGTTGAAGATGCGGCCTTGGCAAGCTGGCGGCCTCTAGAACCGAAAGAAGTTCGGGGGAAAACACCATGCCTCAGATAATCCGAAATCCCGTGGAATGGGTGGTGGACGAGCTGCGCGAGGTGGCCGACGGATTCGGCCAGGCCAGCCGATCCGTCCAACGTAACTCGACGCATCTGTTCTCGCGCCCGCTGATGGTCAGCCGCATCAGTGTCGGCGATCTCAAGGAGGTGCTGGCGAAGGGATTTGATGATTTCATGGCTTATCGGACGGACATCATTTTCCTCATTGTCGTCTATCCGATCATTTCGCTTCTGGTGATTGCGGCTTCGTTCCGCTACGAGCTCATCCCGCTGGTGTTCCCGATTGTTTCCGGCTCCGCCATCCTGGGCCCGTTCGTCGGTGTCTTCCTTTATGAGATGAGCCGCCGGCGGGAGCTGAATTTCGAGCGCCACCACGCAGACAGCCACAGCTGGGCGAATGCGTTGAGCGTGATACGCTCGCGCAATCTCGGCGCGATCATGATCCTGGGTGGGATGCTGGTGGCGATGTATCTCCTCTGGCTGGCCTGTGCCTGGTTCATCTATCGAGCGATCACGGGCCCGACGCTGGCAGAGACCGTGGGCCGCTTCATCCACGACCTGTTCCTGACTGAGGCGGGGTGGTGGCTGATTGGAATCGGCTGCGGCGTGGGGTTCCTGTTTGCTGTCGTTGCGTTGGTCACGACCGTCGTCGCATTCCCGATCCTGCTGGACCGTGACGTGGGGCTCGGAACGGCGGTCCAGACATCGGTCCGCGCGGCGCTGACCAATCCTGTTCCGATCGCGGCCTGGGGCTTGGTAGTCGCTGGCGGCTTGATCGTCGGGGCGATCCCGCTGTTCATCGGCCTGGTGGTGGTCATGCCGGTGCTGTGCCATGCCACCTGGCATCTCTATCGCAAGCTCGTGCCGCGCCAGAACCCGGCGCGCGAATAGAAACGCGACAGACTCATTGACTCCTCGAACATGGCTGCGGAGAGTGCACCCATGTTCGAGGATCTGAGAGGACGCGTCGCGCTGGTGACCGGCGGCGCCACCGGTATCGGCGGCGCCATATCTGCCGCTTTTGGCGAGGCCGGCATGAAGGTCGCGGTACACTTCCACGCCGGGGCGGACCAAGCAACAGGCATTGCGGAGGAGATCGAGCGCCCCGGCGGAACAGCGCTGCTGCTTCAGCGCGACATCACCGAAAGCGAGGCGCCCGGCGATCTGGTCCGGCGCACGGTCGATGCGTTCGGCCGGTTGGACGTGCTGGTGAACAACGCCGGCGGCATGGTGGCGCGCCGGCCGTTAGAGACGATCGATGATGCGTTCTTCGATGCGGTCGTCGACCTGAACGTCCGCCAGTTGGTGCATGCCTGCCGTGCCAGTGCAGCCGCCATGAAAGACAGCGGCGGTTCCATCATCAATGTCAGCTCGATTTCAGCGCGGACCGGCGGCTCGCCGGGCTCCAGCATCTATAGCGGGGCCAAGGCATTCGTCTCGACCTTCACCCGCTCGCTGGCACGGGAACTGGCGCCCCACAACATCCGAGTCAACGCGCTGTCGCCCGGCACGATTGCCACCGCGTTTCACGAACGGCACTCGACGCCCGAAAAGCTGGAAGCGACCCGCAAGTCGATCCCGATGCTGCGACTTGGCGCGGCGGCAGATTGTGCCGGCACGGCCTTGTTCCTCGCGTCGAACGCGCTCTCAAGTTATGTGACTGGCCAGGTGATCGAGGTGAATGGCGGGCAATTCATGGGCTGAAATACCCGCCATTCGCCTGAGTTAGCCGTCAGTCAAAAGCGTCTGCGACCGCATCGCCGGCATCATCCGCTGCATCTGCGATCTCAGCACCAGCGTCTTCCGCAGTGTCTTCGATCTCGCTTCCCGCGTCCTCGGCAAAGTCGCTGATCTCGTCGCCAGTGTCATCGGCCAAGTCGCTGATCTCGTCACCGGCGTCTTCGGCGGCTTCCTCTACGTCACCTTCCTCATCAAACTCGCCAGTGGCGTTGGTTCGGGCGGCAAGATCAGTGGCTTCCGTCACGTCATCACTCGCGTCATCGGGCACACTTGCCTCCGTGGCATTCTCGAATCGCCGGTCGCCGTCTTCGAGCAACATTTGGTGCCGCATGCATTCCACTCCGGTCAGTCCGGTGCAGCCATAGCCCTGCTCATAGCGGTCGGGGATCGCGAATGCCGGGGCCGCGAAGGCAACGATTGCCACCGAACTCAGTAATATGCTTGATCTCATCTTTCAGTCCTCCGAAGTCGATTTCAGCCGCTTCTCAACAAACGGAGGGGGCGATAAATTCCCCGAAAAGAGACCAGGATTGGAGGGAACGTACTGGCGGCTTTGCTGTTCAGCGGCCTCGCGGCCGCTACGGCATGCCGAGCAGAGACCCTGCGCTTCGATCGTGAGGCGGTTAAGGGAAAATCCCAACTGCTGCGCGCTCTGTTCGACGGCTTGCAGAATCGAGGGGTCGTTCAGCTCGATCGCAGCCTTGCAGGATGTGCAGATCAGAAACTGCGAAATGTGCCGCTCTTCCGGCCGATCGCAGCCGACAAAGGCATTCAGACTCTCGATCTTGTGCACCAGCCCCTGTTCCAGCAGGAATTCAAGCGCGCGATAGACGGTCGGCGGCGCGGCCGCGCGATCATCGGCGGCGCGCAACAGATCCATGATCGCGTAGGCCCCGATCGGCGCATGGCTGTCCCACACCAGCTCCAGCACGCGGCGGCGCAGGGGCGTCATTCGTGCGCCGCGCTCGGCGCAAACCGTCTCGGCCCGGCTGAGGGCGTCGTCGATGCAGTGGCGATGGTTGTGGGGATGCAGCGTTTGGGGAGCGTTCATCCATCGAATCCTATTTGTCTAGATCAGTATAAGGGGCCAGGGCGGAATGGGCGAGAGGGGGCCAGCAGCCTGCGTCCGCTAGGGCCAGGATAAAATAACATAGAGTAATTGTGTTTTTTGACATCGATGGCAGACGAGTCTATATGCAATTGATATTACATGATAAATAGAAAAACCAGGGATCTTTGTTGGCGAAGCCGACAGGGCCGCTGCGACGCGCGCCGCAAATTCACACTGTAAAATACAATTGACTTACCGGGATGTCTGACCTAACTAGTCGGAAAAGGCGCATCGCGTGCGTCTTTCCACGATTCTGGGTGTGGAATTAGATGCGCAGTTTTCCACTGTTCCTGAAGCTCAAGGGCCGGCCGGTCCTGCTCGTCGGCGCTGGCAGCGCCGCGGCGGCCAAGCTGCGGCTGCTGGGCTCGGCCGGGGCGCGCGTCACCGTCAGCGCGGATCAACCTTCATCCGATCTGTTGGCAGCAATCGCCGATACCGGCGCACATCTGATCCAAGGCGCAGTCGCGCTTGCGGATCTCTCCGACGTTGATCTGGTGTTCGGCGCGACGGGTGATGAAGGCCAGGACCGCGCGGTTGCGGAGCTGGCGCATCGCGCAGGCAAGCTGCTCAATATCGTCGACCGGCCGGAGCTCAGCGACTTCACCATGCCGGCGATCGTCGATCGCGGCGATATCGTGGTTGCGGTGTCCACCCATGGCGCATCGCCGGTGCTTGCGCAGCGCGTGCGCGCGGCGATCGAGAGCGTGCTGCCGCCGGGCCTTGGGCGCCTGGCGCAGTTCGCACAGCGCTTCCGCTCCGCGATCCAGGGGCGCATTGGCAACACGTCGTCGCGCCGCCGCTTCTGGGATCAGGTGCTGGGCGGTCCGATCGCGGCTGCCGTTCTTGCCGGTGACGAGAAGCGCGCGACCCGCGACCTGATCCGCGCTGTCAACCGTGGTGAGCCGAAGGCCGAGACCGGCCGCGTGTCGCTGGTCGGGGCAGGGCCCGGCGATCCGGAATTGCTGACCCTGCGCGCGGCGAGGGCGCTGCGCGAGGCGGACGTCATCGTCTATGACAAACTGGTCGATCCTTCAGTGCTGGAATATGCGCGCCGCGACGCGCGCCGCATTTTCGTGGGCAAGAGCAAGGGCGATCACACACTGCCGCAGGCCGAGATCAACGCGCTGCTGATCGACGAGGCGAAGGCAGGCCGCCATGTCGTGCGCCTCAAAGGCGGCGATCCTTTCCTGTTCGGCCGCGGCGGCGAGGAACTGGATGCACTGGTGGCCGCCGGCATCTGCGTCGAGGTCGTGCCGGGCATCACCGCCGCAACCGGCTGCGCTGCCTATGCCGGTTTCCCGCTGACTCATCGCGACCACGCCTCGAGCGTCGTGTTCGTCAGTGGCCATTCCAAGGATGGAATTTCCGATCTCGATTGGCGCGCACTCGCCAATCCGCGTCAGACGATCGTGGTCTATATGGGCGTGAGCGCAGCGGGCGAGGTCGCTGGCAAGCTGATCGAAGCCGGATTGAGCGCAACGACACCGATCGCGATCGTGGAAAACGGCACGCGCTGGGATCAGCGCGTGATCAAGGGTGAATTGCGGGATGCTGCAGACCTGATCCGCCATCACGGCGTGGCCGGTCCAGCCTTGCTGGTGATCGGCGAGGTGACGCGCGCCGCGGAAGCGGGCCTGCGCGCCGAGCTCAGGGCCGCGGCGGAGTAGGGAAGAGATGGCTATGGCATCACAGATGATCACCGCGAACCGCCTGTTGGACGGTGCAGTGGTCTATTTCACCGCCGGCAAGAGCTGGTCGCCGAATTTCACCGACGGCGCGGTGTGGCCCGACAAGGAAAGCGCAGATGCCGCGCTGATCGAGAGCAAGGAATCGGTGAAGGCGCGCATCGTGGTCGAACCTTATCTGTTCGACGTCGCCGTGACCGAGGCGGGCCCGAAGCCGACCAGCGCGCGCGAGCGCATCCGCGCCGACCACAAGCCGACCTTCGAGCCGGACCAGGGCTCCTGGACCGGCCAGATTTCAGGTTGAGTGCACCATGTATCGTTATGACGAATTCGACGCCACCATCGTCCGGGAACGGGTTGAGCAGTTCCGCGGCCAGGTCACGCGTCGCCTCGCAGGCGAGCTGACGGAGGACCAGTTCCGTCCCCTGCGTCTGAAGAACGGGCTTTATCTGCAGTTGCACGCCTACATGCTGCGCATCGCAGTGCCGTACGGCGTGCTCAACTCGAAGCAGATGCGCAAGCTGGCCCACATCGCGCGGCGCTATGATCGCGGCTTCGGCCATTTCACCACGCGCCAGAACATCCAGTTCAACTGGCCGCAGCTTGGCGACGTGCCGGACATCCTGCAGCACCTGGCCGAGGTCGAGATGCATGCCATCCAGACCAGCGGCAACTGCATCCGCAACGTGACCGCCGACCAGTTCGCCGGCGTTGCCGCCGACGAGATCGAGGATCCGCGCATCTGGGCGGAGATCGTGCGGCAGTGGTCGACCTTCCATCCGGAGTTCTCCTACCTGCCGCGCAAGTTCAAGATCGCGGTGACCGGTGCACCCGACGACCGCGCCGCCGTGCGCGTGCACGATATCGGCCTGCGCATCGTGCAGAACGAGGCGGGTGAGACCGGGTTTGAAGTGTGGGTCGGTGGTGGCCTCGGCCGCACGCCGATCATCGGCGTTGCGATCCGCAAGTTCCTGCCCAAGGAGCACCTGCTCTCGTATCTCGAGGCGATCCTCCGCACCTACAACCTGCTCGGTCGGCGCGACAACATCTACAAGGCGCGCATCAAGATCCTGGTCCAGGCAACCGGCGGCGAGAAGTTCGGCCAGATGGTCGAGGAGGAGTGGGAGAAGATCAAGGACGGCCCGCTGCACCTGCCGCAGGCGGAGATCGATCGGATCCACCGCTACTTCGCGCCGCCGGCTTATGAGGCGCTGCCCGACGTCGACCCCGCCTTCGAGACGGCGAAGCTCGAGAACCCGGACTTCGCGCGCTGGGCCCGCGTAAACCTGGTGAAGCACAAGGTGCCGGGCTATGCCATCGTCAACGCCTCGCTGAAGCCGGAAGGCGGCGCACCGGGCGACGCGTCGGCCGACCAGATGGACCTGCTGGCAGACCTTGCCGACAAGTTCTCGTTGGGCGAAGTGCGCGTCACTCACCATCAGAACATCGTCTTCCCGAACGTGCGCAAGCGCGACCTCTTCGCGCTATGGCAGCGTCTCAAGTCGGCAAGGCTCGCTACCTCCAATCTCGGCTTCATCAGCGACATCATCGCCTGCCCGGGGCTGGATTACTGCAACCTCGCAAACGCGCGCTCGATCCCGGTCGCGCAGCGTCTCTCTCGGCACTTCAGCGACCCGCGCAAGCTGGACGAGATCGGCGATCTGCGCCTCAACATCTCCGGCTGCATCAATGCCTGCGGACACCATCATGTCGGCCACATCGGCATCCTGGGCGTCGACAAGCAGGGGCAGGAATTCTACCAGGTCACAGTCGGCGGCTCGTCCAAGGACGATGCCTCGCTCGGCAAGATCGTTGGCGCGGCGTTCTCGGAGGACGACATCGTTCCGGCGATCGACACCATCATCAATACCTATCTCGCCAATCGCACCGACCGCAGCGAGCGGTTCCTGGACTATGTCCGCCGCGCCGGCGTGGATCCCTTCAAGGAGGCACTCTATGGCCCTGCTCCAGCACGGCGCACTGCAGCCGAATAACTGGCGCTTCGTCGGCGACGATGCGGCGATCCCGGCCGAGGGGCCGGTGACCGTCAGCCTCAAGCGCTGGCAAGCGGAGAGCGAGGTCCTGCGGGGCCGCAACGCGCCGATCGGCGTGCGGTTGAAGAACGACGAACCGGCGCTTGCCCTCGGCGAGGACGTGCATCGTCTGTCGCTGATCGAGGTCGAGTTCCCGAAATTCACCGACGGGCGCGCGTTTTCGCAGGCGCGCATCCTGCGCGACAAGCTCGGCTACGAGGGTGAGCTGCGCGCTGTCGGCACCATCCTGCGCGACCAGTACCTGTTCATGACTCGCTGCGGCATCGATTCCGTGGAGCTGCCGGAGGGCAAGGCGATCGACGGCTATCTCGCCGCGCTCAAGGAATTCAGTGCCTGGTACCAGCCGGCGTCCGATGGACGCCCCACGGTGATGGAACTGCGCCATCCCGCCAACGCGAATGCGCGTCGCGGAGCCGCGCCGATCGTCACCGCGAGTGTGGCGGCGCATTCAGCCTAAGGCCCGCCCATACAGCACAGGCCACTCCGCTATCGGCTAGTCCGACGCAGCGAGCTGCCGTCGGACTCGATGGCTATGGCGCGCTTCCTGATCGGCAAGATCCTGGTGCGAGATCATCCCGACGGGCGCGCGAGCGGCCGGATCGTCGAGACCGAAGCCTATCCGCCCGGCGATGCCAGCAGCCATGCCTATCGCGGCGAGACGCCGGCCCGGCGCTCCATGTTCCTGCGGCCCGGTCACGGCTACGTCTACATGGCCTATGGCTCTTGCTACTGCTTCAACGTGAGCAGCGAGCCGGCGGGAGTCGGCGCTGGCATCCTCATTCGTGCGCTGGAGCCGCTGGAAGGAATCCCGTTGATGCAGCGTCGCCGCGGCACGGACAAGGTGCGTGACCTGGCGCGCGGGCCCGGCCGGCTGGCGACCGCGCTTGCGATCGGCCGGGAACTCGACGGCGTCGATCTCTGCGTCAAAGGTCCGTTGTGGCTCGCAACATCGTCGCTGCCGACTGGAGCGATCGACGAGAGCGTGCGGATCGGCATCAGCCGCGAAGCGCATCACTTGCGCCGTTTCTACGAGCGCGGCAACCCGTACGTCAGCGGCGCGCGACGAATCAACGCCCGTCGCTCCTGAACGCGAGCGCGAAGTCGACCAGCCAAGAGTCATTCCAATAGGCCTTGCCGAGATAGACACCGGGCGCGATCAGCCGAATCTCGTCGCGGATCCGCCGCGCCACGATCGATGTCCGGGAATAGTCGAGGACGATGCATTCCTTCTGATCGAGCAAGCTTGGCGCCCGGTAGACCGTGGCGGGAACACTGTCGATGCCGAACGGCAGGATACGGTTGCGTAACGTTCCGGTCTCCGCGTCGAACACCTTGCCTTTCCAGGCGAAAACTTTCACCAACCTGGCGATGCCTACGGTAAACTTGGTGCCGGGCGCCACAATCAGGGTACCCTCCACGAAACCATCCGGAATCGGTCCCGCCGCGTGCGCGCTGAATAAGGCATCCAGCTCGTCCTGCGACTTCGCCAGGAGCTGCTCGACCAACTCGCTCATCGTCGGCTCAACGGACTCGATCGCGTAGCGCTGCGAGACCACATCGCGGCGGGGGATTTGTCTGCGCTGTTCGTTGTCACACTTCCTCTCAGCTCCTCGTCAAAAGCCGATCAAAAATAGCGGTATTGGCGGTGTGCCTGTGACCGGGATCACACACGAAACAACTCCGTGATGATCCAATCATTGTCTGTCGCGTAAGTGTAACTATATCAAAACGCGTTTCGCGCGGAGGAGGACCCAATGCGCATATCCATGTTGATTACGGCAACTTGTCTATTGATCGTGGGCGCGGGCGTCGTCGTCGAACGTCACTCGCAGGCCATGACCATGCATATTGGCACGCAGCCCGAGGCGACGCGTGTGGCGGATGTTACGACCAACGGTATTCAGACCTGGACTCGCATGATGAAGTTGGGGGGCCTCGAGAATTTCGGCAAGGCTCCGCAAACTCTCTTCGTGCCGTCGGATGCCGCTTTCGAAACCTTGCCGACGGACGAGCTGAAGGAACTGCTGTCCCCCGGGACCAGTGAACGCCGTCGTGCCTTCCTGGCGCGGGGTGCAACCGATTCATTGCTGTCCCCGGATGACATCGCGGGCAAGCGGATCTCCGTCATCACGCTCGATGGCCGCCCCTTGACCATTGACGCGACGGGCGAAGAGCTGCTGGTCGGTGATGCGGAGGCGCTGGACGTGCGCCGGTTGCCGGACGGCAAGATGCTCTACGTCCTGGATCACGCGCTCGGGCGCTGATCCGAAGGCTGGCGCCGGCCGGGACGCTTCGGATAGAGTGACAGGCGGCCTTGAGCCGCCCTTCCGCGTTGGCGGGCAAGGGCGGGGTAGGGGCCGCCTTTCTTCACTGTCCTTCCGCAGCGCCGATCCATGAATGCCATTCCCGAACGCCCGATCGCCTTGCTCTCGCCCCTGGTGGAGGAGCGGGATGCGCTGTTTCATCGCCTGACGGATGTCGAAGCCCACGTGATCGGAACCCTGCCGGTCACCACCGGAAAGCTGGAAGGTCACAGTGTCGCCTTGGCGGAGAGCGGAGTCGGCAAGGTCGCATCCGCGGCGATCGCGACACTCATCGCCAAATCGTTCGACTGCCGCGCCATCGTGGTGTGCGGCGTCGCCGGCGGTATCGATCCGGCACTGGCGATCGGCGACGTGGTCATCGCGGATCGCCTCATTCAGCACGACTACGGCCATCTCACCAATCAGGGCATCCGCAACTTCCGCCCCGGCGTGCCGCCGATCGGCGAGGCGCGCGACCGCATCGCGTTCGATCTGTCGCCGGAGCTGCTGATGCGCATCGGTGGCGTGGTGAAGGACATCAAGCTGCCGCCCTTGCCGCCGGACCTTGGGGTCGAGACGGAGCGGCCGCCGCGCATTGCCTTCGGCCCAATTGTTAGCGGCGACCAGTTTATCAACAGCGAGGAGGTGCGCGAGCGCCTGCGCCGCGACCATGCCGCCCTGGCGGTGGAGATGGAAGGCGCCGCCGTCGCCCAGGCTACGGAGCTGATCGGCATTCCGTGCATCGTCATCCGCTCCTTGAGCGATCTCGCCGGCGCGGATAGCCATCTCGACTTCCCTAAGTTCCTGCGCGCAGTCGCGCCAGCGGCCGCCGAGGTCGTCACGCGTATCGTCTCGGTGCTGTAAGGATGCCGGAGGTGGGCGCAACCGTCGCGGCGCTGGTCATTGCGGTGGCTTTGGCTGCGTTCGCCAACTGGCAGATGCGACGCCCGTTCGAGCGGCGCTGGCTGCCGGTGGTGCCATGGCTGGGCGTTCAGTTCCTGGCGGTCGCCGTTGCCTTGATCATGCTCGCGCATCTGGTGTCGCTGCTGACCGGCCGTCCGTTCGGCCGCAACTACGCACCGTAGGGGGAGAGCGCCGTGCGCCAGGTCTCGATCTCGCGCGCGGCATCGGCGGCCTCGAACCGGATCGGCGCGGCGTGGCCCCAGACCGGCTTCGGCCAAGCTGGGTCATCCTTGAACCGCCCCAGCACGTGGATGTGGAGCTGTGGCACTACGTTGCCGAGGGCGCCGACGTTGATCTTGTCGGGGCGCTGCTGGTCCTTGAGCGCCTGGCTGGCCCAGGCGATCTCGTCCATCAGCCGCACCCGGTCGGCGGCGGACAGGTCGACGATCTCCCGTGCGTCGGTCAGCCGCGGCACCAGGATCAGCCATGGATAGGCGGCGTCGTTCATGCGCAGCAACCGGCTCAGCGGCCAGTCCGCCAGGAACAGGCCATCGGCCGCCAGCTGCGCATGTAAAGCGAATGTCGTCATGAGAAACTCTCTATTGCGCCGGGAACGGACGCTGGGCTATTTCCCGCCCCGAATCACGCGTGTCCAGCCTAGCCTCATGCATCACCCCGTCAATCCGAAGCGGCCGTTTCCGCTTGCTATCTTTTCGCTTGTGAGCCGTCTCCTTCACCCCTCGTGGGGCAGGGCTACCGCATATGAAAGGGTGAGCTGCAAAAAACGCTCCTTCCCCCGCAAGGAGGGGAAGGGATTTTTTGGCGGGCGCGCAGTCTGATGATCAGCGCGCTGCGCACGGTCTTTTCGCTCCTGCTGGGGGCCGGGTTGATGGCGCTGGGCGTCGGCCTGCTCGGCCTTTTGCTGCCGATCCGCATGAACCTGGAGGGGATCGAGCCGCAGGTCGCCGGCTACGTGATGTCGGCGTACTACGCCGGCTTCATGGGCGGCAGCTTCGTGGCGCAGCGGATCATTGGCCAGGTGGGCCACATCCGAGCCTTTGCCGCCTTCGCCGCCATCTTGACCGGGGCGATCATGATCCATGCGCTGGTCTTCAACATCCCGGTCTGGGGACTGATGCGGGCCGCCGTCGGGTTCTGCATGGCGGGTCTCTATGCGGTGATCGAAAGCTGGCTGAACGTCCGCAGCCCTAACGAGCTGCGCGGCCGGGTGCTGTCGATGTACACCCTGACCATCTACGTCTCCTCCGGCATCGGGCAGCTCGCCATCAACCTCGACGACACGGCGGGGCTCGAGCTCTTCTGCCTGGGCGCCCTGCTGACCTCCCTGTCCCTGGTGCCGGTGGTAATGACCCGGGTGGCCGGGCCGGAGCTGGGCAGCATCAAGACCATGAGCCTGGCCGGTCTCTATGACGCATCGCCGCTCGGCACGGTCGCCACGGCCGGGGCGGGGCTGATGAGCGGCTCGCTCTACGCCCTGGGGGCGGTCTACGGGACCCAGATCGGCCTGTCGGTATTCGAGAACTCGATCTTCATGGGGGCACCGATCATCGGCGGTTTCCTGCTGCAATGGCCGATAGGGCGACTGAGCGACAAATTCGACCGAAGGACGGTATTATTCGGCGTTCTGCTGTCAGCCGTTATCGCTGCAGTCCTGTTGGGGGCGTTCAGCCTCGCCCAGGGCAACTTCCTTCTACTCGCCACCGCCAACCTGCTGCTCGGCGGATTCCTGGCAACCATCTATCCGACCGCCGTCGCCCATGCCTTCGATTACATCGACAAGAGCCAGATGGTGGCCGCCAACAGCGGCATGCTGCTAGCCTGGGCAGTCGGCGCGACCGCCGGGCCGCTGGTCGCCTCGTCCTTTATGGCGATGGGGCCCTCGGGCTTGTTCGTATTTATCTCGAGTATCGCCATCATCCTGGCGATCTATACGCGCTGGCGCATGAGCCGCCGGGCCGCCAAGCCCGCGGAAGAGCAATCGAAATTCGTGCCGGTGCCGTCCACTTCGGCGATCGCCGGCGCCCTCGACCCGCGCGCCGACCCGCTGCCGGAGTTCTATTACGAGGACGAGGACCCGGGCGACCGGTAACAGCCCACCTCGGTAAAGGCCGGATTTTTTCGCCCAATCGATAAAATGAAATCGTGTCGCTAAGCGATTGTTAATCGACGACTGGCATCGTGTACATACCTTTGCACACCTTGACTGTTAAGCCGACCATCAGAGCCTTCCGTGTCCCGCACCGCACACACCCCTGACCAGACCAAGTTGCCGATCATCGTTCGGGTCGGCCTGTGCGGTCATCATCGGTGCGGCCATCATCAGCCCAAGCAGGGGCCCGCTCAGGCGGCCGCCGTGGCGAGGCGTGCAACAATGCGGAAAGCGGAGCGGCGCAGCAAACGCCGTAGCAGCCTGTGAGACGCACCGTGACACCAACCGTGTACGGAACGTGGCATGCTCGTGAGAAAAGCGTCGCGCCTGTTGCGATCGATAAAATTCTATCTAATCGAATCGCATGCAACGCGTTAGAATCACTTGCACAGGTTCGGCGCTTGTTGGGTAAGCGCGTCGTCGTGGGATGCGCGCGGGGGCTGGCGGAGCTCAGCGCAGCGGCGATGGCGTTTCGGGGACGCTCAGCGATTTCCGCAAGACCGAGTTCGGACACCTGCCATTGGTCGCGGCCGGCGGATGCGTTGGCTGCGGGAGAGTAACTGTTTTGTTCTGAGGTTAGTTGGTTATGAATCCGCGCCGCAAACCCATCTTCGCTCGTCACCGGAAAAGTGCCTCGCAGCCGCACTGGCTATGGGTTGCCCTCAGTCTTTGCGTGCTGATCGCCGTGACGCTGTTCGACGTCGGGCCCAACCATCATAGTTGGGGCACCACCACACCCGACCAGCTCTACAGCGACGCCGCCCCTCAAGTCCGGACGCAGCTCCAGGCTTCGAACTGAGGTTTGCGGCGCCATCATCCGGCGCTGGTCTCTCGTCTCTTTTCGTGTTCCGGCGAATCACTCACCGGACTCCCGCTGAAGATCGTAGCCAAAATCGACAAGGTCGATGAGGAATACTGGGATAGTGCGATCAAGCCGATGGTGCGCTCCCACCCCAATGTAGAGTTCATCGGGGAGGTCAATGACGATCAAAAGGCGGACTTCTTTGGCAATGCGCCGGCGCTGGTGTTCCCGGTTGACTGGCCCGAGCCTTTCGGTCTCGTCGTGATTGAAGCCATGGCCTGCGGCACGCCCGTGATCGCCTTCAGATGCGGTTCGATACCCGAGGTGATCGACGAGGGCGTCACCGGCATGATCGTCGAGACCATCGACGAGGCGGTGGAGGTGGCGAGCGGCTGGACGCAATCGATCGGGAAGGCGTTCGCGCGACCTTTGACCGGCGCTTTACCGTCGAGCGGATGGCCAGCCAGTATGTGGAGATATATGGCAGCTTGCCGGGCGTGCACATGAAGCTGGCGCGGCTGGAGTGGCCGCCGACCATGATCCCCAATTCCACCCAGTAGCGTGCGCGGCGCGCCAGGTATTGAACCCGAGAGAACGGCTCATATATTTAACGCCGCCCGCGCGGCGCCGTGCGGCCGCGCATTTTCATTGTCATCGCTTCGCTCATACCGAGGAGGTTATGCTGATGAAAATTGCCCAGATCGCCCCGTTGTGCGAAAGCGTACCGCCCAAGCTCTACGGGGGCACAGAACGGATTGTTTCCTATCTGACGGAAGAATTGGTGCGGCAGGGACACGATGTAACCCTGTTCGCCAGCGGCGATTCAATCACGGCCGCCAAGCTGATCCGCTGCTCGAAGACGGCACTTCGGCTCGATCCGACAGTCAAGGATCACTGGCCCTATCACATCATCATGATGGAGGAGGTCCGTCGACGCGCCGACGATTTCGACGTCCTGCATTTCCATCTTGATCTTGTCCATGCGCCCCTGGTGGGCGACTTCCTGGACCGGACGGTGACCACACTCCATGGCCGGTTGGACCTGCCGGATCTGAAGCCGTTCTACCGGACCTTCTCGGAACTGCCGCTGGTTTCCATCTCCCGCAACCAGCGGAAGCCAATGCCGCCGGTGAATTGGGTCGGAAACGTCTACCACGGTCTGCCGGGCGACCTGCTATCGTTCCACAAATACCCGGCGGATGGTGGCTACCTGGCTTTCCTGGGCCGGATCTCGCCGGAAAAGCGGCCGGACCGCGCGATCGAAATTGCGGCTCTTGCCGGCCTGCCGCTGAAAATCGCTGCCAAAGTCGACAAGGCGGACCAAGCCTACTGGGACGAGGTGATCGCGCCCATGATCCGCGCGCACCCCAATGTCGAGTATATCGGCGAGATCAGCGAGCGGGAGAAGTGCGCCTTCCTTGGCAACGCGCGGGGGCTGCTGTTCCCGATCGACTGGCCGGAGCCGTTCGGGCTCGTCATGATCGAGGCAATGGCCTGCGGAACGCCGGTGATCGCGTTCAAGTGCGGCTCGGTGCCGGAGGTTATTGACGATGGCGTGACCGGGTTCATTGTTAAGTCCCCGGACGAGGCCGTGGCCGCTGTGAAACGCCTGGGCGAAATTGATCGGGCAGCGGTGCGCGCAACCTTCGAACAGCGGTTTACAGTTGAGCGCATGGCGCGTGATTACCTGAATATCTATCGCAGGCTTCCGGGTGTGCGGACGGGGGCGGCTCGTTTGCGTCGCCTGAACGGCGAAGACATCGAACTCGGCGCGGTCGCCTAACGACCGCTGGGAGGTGGATGTGCAATCAGTACACGTCAGTCCCCCGCCACTGGCGGGGGACGCCGGCGCAGGAGTGATTTCGGCGCCGCAATTCTACATTCCGGCGACCACCTCCCTGCAGGAACGCCGGCCGAGAACCCTGAAGCACGGCGACATGTTTGCCGTGTTCGATCATCATGGCGATGCGATCGGCGGGCCAGGAAGCACGGATGGTATCTATTACCAGGACACGCGTTACCTGTCCTGGTTCCAGCTCAGGGTCAGTGGATTGCGGCCGCTGCTGCTCGGCTCCACGCTACGCGGCGACAATGCGACGCTGACCTGCGATCTCACCAACCCGGACATCGATGAGCCGGACAGTCCCCCGCTGGAACACGACCTCGTCCACCTCCGCCGATCCTGTTTCCTGTGGAACGCGACCTGCTATCAGCGCCTGTTGATCCGGAATTTCGACCTGGTGCCGCACGCGTTGCGCATCCAGTTCGTGTTCGCCGCCGATTTCGCCGACATCTTCGAAGCCCGCGGCACCCGGCGGGAACGGCGCGGGACCATACACGGGGTGCAGCTGGCGGGCAGGGTGGCGACCTTGGCCTATACCGGGCTGGACGGGCGAAGACGCCAGACCCAGCTCGTCTTCGACGCGCAGCCGACCCGCCTCACAGCCGATCAAGCCGACTTCACCGTCACCCTCAAGCCCCACGAGACCGCCAGCCTGTTCATCGAGATCCGCTGCGACCCTGACAACGCAGTCGATGGGGCGACCAGCGGTCGTTTCGTCACCGCCATGCGCGATGCACGCCGCGCCCTGCGCCGCTCGTCCGGACGCGCCGCTGCGGTTGCCACCTCCAACGACATCCTCAACGAAGCCCTCAGGCGCGCCGTGTCGGATCTGTACATGCTCATCACGGACACGGAGGAGGGGCCCTATCCCTATGCCGGGATCCCCTGGTTCAGCACGGTCTTCGGCCGGGATGCTTTGATTACCGCGTTCGAGACCTTGTGGTTTGATCCGGAGATCGCCCGCGGCGTGCTGCGCCACCTCGCGGCCAACCAGGCAACCACGATCGACCCGCAGGCCGACGCGGAGCCTGGCAAGATCCTGCACGAGGTCCGGCGCGGCGAGATGGCGGAACTGGGGGAGGTGCCGTTCCGCCGCTACTACGGCAGCATCGATTCAACACCACTCTTCGTGATGTTGGCCGGCGCCTATTTCGAGCGAACGTATGACCTGGCGACAGCGCAAGAGCTCTGGCCGAAGATCGAGGCGGCGCTGGAGTGGATGGACCAGCATGGCGACCGGGATGGCGACGGCTTCCTGGAATACGCCCGCCGTAACGACAAGGGGCTGATCAACCAGGGCTGGAAGGACAGCTACGATTCCGTATTCCATGCCGACGGCGCACTTGCGGTCGGGCCGATTGCCTTGGTGGAGGTGCAGGCATACGCGTATGGCGCCTTGAACGGCGCCGCGCGGATCGCGGCGGCGCTAGGGCATGCCGCGCGCGCCGTGATGCTGGAGAACAAAGCCCAGGCGCTGCAGCAGGCGCTCGACCGCTGCTTCTTCGATGAAGGGCTCGGTACCTATGTGCTGGCTTTGGATGGCGCCAAGAAGCCATGCCGCGTCCGCACCTCCAACGCCGGGCATGTGCTGTTCGCCGGCGCGGCGCTGCCGGAGCGCGCGACCAGCGTCGCAAAGGCGCTCATGGCCACGACCTCCTTCTCCGGCTGGGGAATCCGCACGGTGGATTTTCGTGAAACCCGTTACAACCCGATGAGCTATCACAACGGCTCGGTCTGGCCGCACGACAATGCACTGATCGCGGCCGGCCTTGCGCGGTACGGCCTCCGGCGCGAAGCGGCAGCGATCTTCGAAGGCCTGTTTGCCGCCTCGGTGCACATGGACTTGCGGCGGCTGCCGGAGCTGTTCTGCGGGTTTTCGCGCCAGCGCAACACCGCGCCGACGACATATCCGGTCGCCTGCGTGCCGCAGGCGTGGGCGACCGCGGCGCCGCTATCGCTCATCCAGTCGGTGCTGGGGCTGGGATTCGATTTCGAGCCGCCGCGCATCTCGTTCCATCAGCCGATGATGCCCGACTTCCTGGAAGAGATCGAACTGCGCAAGATCGCGCTCGGCGATGCCTTCGCCGACGTTGCCCTCCGCCGCAGCGGCAATGAGGCTGCGGTGCACCTGCTCAGCCGGCGCGGCAACATCCGTGTGCTGACCGCGGCCTAGCGCTGCGCCGTCGACGACTCTGCATTCAGCCCGTCGAGGATGGGGCATTCGGGGACTGTCTGGCCCGTGCATCGCGCGGCGAGGTCCGACAGAATGCGCTCGAGCCTTTTCAAGTCCCGGACCTTCTCGCGGATCGCCGCGATGTGACGCTGCGCGAGCGCCTCGACCTCGCCGCAGGTGAGGACATGGCCGCCGCCCAGGCCCAATAGCGTGCGCACCTCCTCCAGTGAAAATCCCAGCTCGCGGGCACGGCGAATGAAGACGAGCCGCTGCCGGTGCGCATCGCCATAGAGCCGATGACGCCCAGCACTGCGCGGCGGCGCGGGCAGAAGGCCGATGCGCTCGTAGTAGCGGATGGTCTCGATGTTCACACCGGAGCTCTCGGATAGGGCTCCGATCCCGATCGCGCCGGCTCGCAGTTTCGTGTTCGTTTGCACCATTGGATAAGGCCTTGCATCTGTAGTCGCTACAGATTGTAGCATTCGCCCATGATGCGACGTCAAATCGCCGACAATAGCAAAGACAGCCTGCTCGCGGCCGGCGGACTGGTCGGCGGCATCGGCGCCTCTTCCTGCTGCATACTGCCGCTTGCCTTGGTGCTGGCGGGCGTCAGCGGCGCCTGGATCGGCGGCTTGGCGGCGCTGGCCCCTTACCAGCCGATCTTCCTGGGGATCGGGGCGTTTTCGGTCGGATCGGGATTTTGGCGGGTCTACGGCCGCAGGCGTCGATCGTGTGAAGGACCGCAATGCGGGACACCTGTATCGCGCCGATGGACCAAGACAGGATTATGGCTTGGCGCCGGACTGATCTTGATCGCCGGGACGACCAGCTGGTGGGCGCCATTGCTGACGTAGGATTGTGTCGATGTTGCGTTCTCTGATCCTGCTGCCACTGCTGGTGCTTGCCTCGACGGTGCAGGCGGCCGAACAGACCGTCACTCTGACGGTCGAGAACATGACCTGTGCTCTCTGTCCAGTCACGGTTCGCACCGCGATGGAGGACGTGCCTGGCGTCAAGGACGTCCGGGTCGATTTCGAGAGCAAGACGGCGGTTGTCGTGTTCGACGATCTCGAGGCGAGTGTGGAGGACATCGCGGAGGCATCGCGCTTGGCCGGCTACCCAGCGGCTCCCGAGGAGTGAGCGATGATTGAGCTGCGCTCGACGATCACCTGCCCGGCATGCGGCCACGATGTGATCGAAACCATGCCGACAGACTCCTGCCAGTATTTCTACGAGTGCAGGGGGTGCGGCGCTCTGTTGAAACCGAAGGCGGGGGATTGCTGCGTCTTCTGCTCCTTTGGGTCGCTACCCTGTCCACCCGTGCAGCAGGAGCGCGCCGCTGGGCGATCGGCGGCCGCCTGTTGCGGGTCCGGGTCTCATGGATGAAGGATGCGACGTGCGCCAGGCGCGCAAGGATTGGGTCGGCAACTGGCGTTCGCTCGCAGGCCTGCGGGGAATCCCGGCGGCGGCGATGCTGATCGCCGCGATGCTGGACCCGCTGCTGCGAGCGGTCATCTGGTCGGCGGCGCTGTTGTGGATGGGTGGTGCGTGTCTCGCGAACGCGCGCCGATGCGGCCGCACGCACTGCTCGTTTACCGGGCCGTTCTACCTGGCGATGGCTGCACTGGTGGTCGCCCATGCGTCCGGCGTTGTGCCGATGGGCGAGCAAGGCTGGACGATCCTGGGCGCGGGGACGATTGCCGGCACCATCGTGCTGTGGTGGGGCAGCGAGCGCGTCTGGGGACTGTCCTGGCCGCGCCGCCGACCGGGCGACACTGATTAACGCTGTGCCGTCCGCCAATTGGGGTGGATGAAGACCGGTGCGTTGGACTTCGGCAGCGCCGGTTTGCCCAGGATCATGTCCGAGCATTTCTCCGCCATCATGATGGTCGGCGCATTGAGATTGCCGCTGACGATCGAGGGCATGATCGAGGCGTCGACCACCCGCAGTCCCTGCAGCCCGCGGACCCTGGCCTGCGGATCGACCACCGCCATCTCGTCGGTGCCCATCTTGCAGGTACAGCTGGGGTGATAGGCGCTGTCTCCCCGCTCGCGAATGAAGGCGTCGATCTCCGCGTCGGTCTGAACCTTCGCACCCGGCGCGATCTCTGGCCCGCGATAGGGATCGAAGGCCTTCTGGGCGAAGATTTCGCGAGTCAGTTTGACGGCGTCGCGGAACTCGCGCCGATCGTTCTCGGTCTGCAGATAGTATGGCTGGATGACCGGATGATCCTTCGGGTTCGCGCTCTTCAGCTTGATCCAGCCGCGCGCCTCCTGCCGCATGTTGCCGATATGGACCTGATAGGCATGGCTGGTGCCGGCCTTCCTCCCGTGGTCGTTGACGGTCGAGGGCAGGAAATGGAACTGCAGGTTCGGATGCTCGATGCCCGCTTGGGAGCGGATGAAGCCGCCGGCCTCGAGATGCGCGGAGGTGCAGACGCCCTTGCGGGTCAGGAACCATTGCACGCCGGCCAGCGCCATATTCCATGGCTTCGTGTAGCTATAGAGCGTGATCGGCTTGGTGCAATGCTGCTGGATGTACATCTCCAGATGCTCCTGGAGATTTTGCCCGACGCCAGGCAGGTGATGCTTCACCTCGACCCCGACTTCCTTCAGGTGGTCGGCCGGCCCAATGCCTGACAGCATCAGCAGTTGCGGCGAATTGATCGCCCCGCCGCAGAGGATCACCTCGCGCTCCGCGCGGTAGCGCACGATCCGGCCGTTCTGCGAGAACTCGATGCCGACGGCGCGATCGCCCTCGAGCAACACACGCAAGGCAAAGGCGCTGGTCTCCACCCGCACATTCGGGCGCTGCTCGGCGGGCCGCAGGAATGCGGTGGACGCGGACCAGCGCCGGCCGTTGTGGATCGTCATGTCCATCTTCCCGAAGCCTTCCTGGCGATAGCCATTCATGTCTTCGGTGTAGGCGTAGCCGGCCTGCTGCGCCGCCTCGATGAAAGCCTCGAATAGCGGATTCGCTTGATCGCCGGTATGGACCCAGAGCGGGCCGCTGTCGCCGTGATATGCGTCGCCGCCCTTCTCGCGATGCTCGGCGCGTCTGAAGTAGGGCAGGATCTCCTGGTACGACCAGCCCTCGCAATTCTCCTTGAAGGCCCAGCGGTCGTAGTCCAGCGCATGGCCGCGGATATAGACCATGGCGTTGAGCGAGGAGGAGCCGCCCAGCACGCGCCCGCGCGGCCAGTACATGACCCGGTTGTTCATGTAGGGCTGCGGCTCGGTGTGGTAGTACCAGTTGTACTTGGTGTCCATCAGGTTGTACATGAGCGCGGCGGGCATGTGGATCTTCCAGTTCCACCACGCATCGCGCGGTCCTGCCTCGAGCAAGCACACCTTGTTCGCGGGATCTTCGCTGAGCCGGTACGTCAGCACGCACCCTGCGGATCCACCGCCGACGATCAAGTAATCGAATACGCCGTCAAATTTCATGATCGCACTCTCACTCGTTCTTTCTTCTCCTCCCGAGACGGGGGAGGGTTGGGAGGGGAAAGCGAGCGAAGTCTTTCTCCAACCGAAACGCGGCTTCCCCACCCCAACCCTCCCCAATTGGGGAGGGGTTTACACCTAATACGGCGCCGCGACGTTGCCGCCTTCGACATAGACCGCCTTCAGCTGCGTGTAGTGCTCGATCGCGGCCAGACTGTTCTCGCGGCCGATGCCGGACTGCTTGTTGCCGCCGAACGGCATCTCGATCGGCGTGACGTTGTAGTTGTTGATCCAGCAGGTGCCGGCTTCGAGCTGCGCGATCACGCGGTGCGCGCGCTGGATGTCACGCGTGAAAACGCCTGCAGACAACCCGAACTCGGTCGCATTGGCGCGCTCGATGACCTCGTCCTCGCCTCGGAAGCTCAGAACGGACATCACCGGCCCGAAAATCTCCTCCTTCACAATGGTCATGTCGTCGCGGCACCCGGCGAACACCGTCGGCTCGACGAAGCAGCCCTTGCCGAGCTTGCCGTCGGTCACGCGGTTGCCGCCGATGGTCAGCTTGGCGCCCTCACGCTTGCCGGTCTCGATATAGGTCAGAACCTTGCCCATGTGCTCTTCGCTGATGAGCGCGCCGACATGAGTGTTGGGATCGAGCGGATCGCCGATCCGCATCTTGCCGACCCGCTCCTTGAGCTTGGTGAGAAACGGCGCCAGCAGCGGCTCCTCCACGAACACGCGGGTCGCGTTGGAGCAGATCTCACCCTGGGTATAGAAATTGCCCATGATCGCGGCCGAGACCGCGTTGTCGAGGTCCGCATCCGCGAAGATGATGAGCGGCGACTTGCCGCCCAGCTCCATGGTCACTTTCTTCAGCGTTTCCGCCGCGGCCGCCATCACGCGCTTGCCGGTCGCGACCGAACCGGTGAGCGACACTTTGGCGATACCGGGATGCGTGCTCAGGGCCGCGCCGACGCTGCCGAAACCGTGCACGACGTTGAACACGCCGTCAGGCACGCCGGCTTCCGTGTATATCTCCGCCAGCTTGACCGCCGTCGTGGGCGTCAGGTGCGCCGGCTTGAACACCATGGAATTGCCGCAGGCGAGGGCAGGGCCGGACTTCCAGCACGCGATCTGGATCGGATAGTTCCACGCACCGATGCCGGCGCAGACGCCCAGCGGCTCGCGGCGCGTGTAGGCGAAGGCGGTGCCAAGATCGTAGTGATCGCCATGCAGGGTCGGCGCTGCGCCGGCGAAATACTCAATCGCATCGGCGCCCGACGCAACGTCGACAACCGACGCTTCGGCGATCGGCTTGCCGGTATCGAGCACCTCGAGGCGTGCCAGCGCGTCATTGCGCTCGCGCAGCAGCCGGACCGCGTTCATCAGGACGCGCCCGCGTTGCGCGCCGGTCATGCGCGACCAGGCCTTGAAGCCTTCGCGCGCGCTCTCGACCGCGCGGTCGACGTCGGACTTGCTCGCGACCTGCACCCTGGAGATCACCTCGCCGGTCGCGGGATTGACGTTGTCGAACGTCTCGTTGGAGGTGGCATCGACCAGCCGGCCGTGGATATAGAGCTTCAGCTCGTCCATGGCGTTTCTCCGATCTTGATACTCAAACGATGGGTGATGAATTCGATGGCGGCGCGGCGCGCATCCGCCCCGTCAGGTCCGTGCTGGCTCAAGGCCGCACGCAGCCAGATGCCGTCAATCAGGCAAGCAAGATCACGCGCCACATGTTGCACCTCCGGCTCGCGCAGGAAGGGACGCAGAGCGTGCACCAGGTTGCTGTGCAGGCGCTCAATGATGATGGTCTGGATGCGAGCCAGCCGTGGATGGGTCGGGACCTGGGACCAGAAGGCGAGCCAGGCGCTGACCGCCTCCGGCGTGAATAGTTCCTGCCCCAGATTGCCATCCACCACCGCCATCAACCGATGGGCCGCCGTCTTGGCGGCGCGCAGGCGCCAGACCACGGATGCGCTGAGATTGGCACCGAGCTGGCGCAGGGTGGCCTCGAGCAGCTCGCCCTTGTCCTCGAAATAGTGATGCACGATCCCGGCCGAAACGCCGGCCTTGGCGGCGATCCGCGAGACGCTGGACTCCGCAAAGCCGACGTCGTGGATCGAGGCGATGGTCGCCTCGATTAGTTGCCGTCGCCGGATTTCTTCCATGCCGACTTTGGGCAAAGGTCGCGCCTCGCAAAAGAGTGAGCGCTGCGCGGCTATTTTCGGGGTCCCAATCTCCTATTCTGGAAGGGTTGCCCGGCTGGCGCAGCCTAGTCGGTGTCCACTCTAAGTTTTTTTAAGTTGGTTGATCAACCAAAATAAACTTGGCAGGGCGTCGCAGCTGGGATAGGGTCAAGGCAGGAGCGCCAGAATTCGATCCCGGCGCAGAACCGCGGATCGGGTCAATTCGCCGCCGGACCCTGTGGCGAAGCGATCTGGCAGGGGAGCACCAGGGTCGCAGCAGCAAAGCTTGGGAGGCTTCGAAACATGGTATTGCGCAAAATCCTTCTCGCCAGCGCGCTGGTCGCGGTGAGCGCGGCCGCGGCGCAGGCGGCCGATCCGGAATCCTGCAAGACGGTCCGCATGGCAGATGTGGGCTGGACCGACAACACTGCGCAGAACGGTCTGTTCAAGACCGTCCTGGCGGGCCTCGGTTACGAGACGGAAGACCAGGTGTTGGCCCTTCCGGTCATCATGGAAAGCTTGAAGAACAAGGACCTCGACGTATTCCTCGATAACTGGATGCCATCCAACGCAGCGAACGTGCAGCCTTATCTCGATGAGAAGTCGCTGGAGATGCTGGATGCCAACCTGACCGGCGCCGGCTATGGCCCGGTGGTCCCGGACTATGTCGCCGAAGGCGGCGTGAAAGACGTCAAGGACCTTGGCAAGTTTGCCGACAAGTTCGACAAGAAGTTCTACGGCATCGAGCCCGGCAATGATGGCAACCAAATCGTCCAGGCCAAGATCGATGATCCGGCGAGCGGCTTGCAGGGCTGGGAGCTCGTCGAGTCCTCGGAGCAGGGCATGCTGGCCCAGGCGCAGAAATCCATGAAGAACAAGGAGTGGATCGCGTTCCTGGGTTGGACGCCGCACCCGGTGATGGGCAAGATGAACCTGGTCTACCTGACCGGCTTCGAGAATGACGGTTTCGGTGACGCACAGGTGAAGACGCTGACCCGGGCCGGCTACAGCGCCGAATGCCCGAATGTCGGCAAGCTGCTCAGCAACCTGAAATTCGATCTTGCCATGGAGAGCGCCATCATGGAGGTCATCGATGGTGGCACGGAAGGCGAGAAGGCGGCTGCCGACTGGCTGAAGGCGAACCCGGCTGTGCTCGATAAGTGGCTGGCCGGCGTGACCACGGCAGACGGCCAGGAAGGCCTGCCGGCTGTGAAGGAGAGCCTCGGGCTCTAAGCCTCTTGTTGTTATGGGCGGCTCCGGTCATCGGAGCCGCCCATTGTATTGCCGCCCGCCATCGGGCTACTCATTGCCAAGTCAGGACATCGCACGACTGAGGCCTGCGCAGTAAGGCGGATGCGCGGCCAATGGGGGACGCCGCATGGAGCAGCTCGATAAGCTCGAGAAAACCATCACAGGGCACAAGATACCGATCGGCCAATGGTCGAAGGCCATCATCGAGTGGATGACGGATAACTTCGAGTGGCTGTTCGATGCCATATCGTCGGTCATGAAGAGCGGGATCGACGGCACTGCGAACGGCCTGCTTCTCGTGCCGCCCCTTGTTCTCCTGGTCATGGTCGCCGCGGTGGCGCACCTCCTGCAGCGCAACTGGAAGATCACGCTTTTTGTCTTTCTCGGCCTGCTCTTCATCCTCAATCTCGGGCTTTGGAAGGAGATGGTGCAGACGCTGGTTCTGGTCCTCTACGCCACGCTTGCCTCCCTGATGATCGGGATTCCCATCGGCATCCTCGCCGCACGGCGCAAGACGGTCTGGCACGCCATCGCACCGGTCCTCGACATGATGCAGACCTTGCCGACCTTCGTGTATCTGGTGCCCATGCTCGCGCTGTTCGGGTTGGGCGTCGTACCGGGCCTGTTTGCGACGGTCATCTTCGCGGTGCCGGCGCCGATCCGTCTCACCTATCTTGGCATCAGCCAGGTACCGGTGGCTCTGGTCGAGGCGGGCGAATCCTTCGGCTCCACGCGCTCGCAGCTGCTGTTCAGGGTCAAGCTGCCGGCCGCCTTGCCTACTATCATGGCCGGCATTACCCAGTGCATCATGCTGTCGCTGTCGATGGTGGTCATCGCCGCCCTGGTCGGTGCCGGTGGACTGGGCGCGCCGACGGTACGCGCGCTCGCGACCGGCAACATTCCGCTGGGCACGGAAGCTGGGCTCGCGATCGTCATCCTCGCCATCGCGCTCGACCGCCTCATGAAGCAACGCCAGGTCAAGAAGTGAGGAGGCGGCGATGAGCAGTGCACTAACCGCTGTCCGCTTCGACCACGTCGATGTTGTCTTCGGCCAACGCGCGCAAGAGGCTGTTGGGTTGCTCGACCAGGGCGCGGGCCGCGACAGCATTCTCGACAAGACCGATTGCCTGGTAGCCGTGCACGACGCGTCGGTGTTCGTCAATGAGGGTGAGATCCTGGTGCTGATGGGACTCAGCGGTTCCGGCAAGTCCTCGCTGCTCCGCTGCATCAACGGCCTCAACAGAGTGACGCGCGGCAAGGTTCTGGTGCATGACGGCAATAGCCAGGTCGACGTTGCGACGTGCGATCCGGAGACCCTGCGCCGCCTGCGCCGCAACCGCATCTCCATGGTGTTCCAGCAGTTCGGCCTGATGCCATGGTTGACGGTGCGGGACAACATCGGCTTCGGGCTTGACATCCGCGGCGTCGGCAAGGCCGAGCGCGACCGCATCGTAGACGAGAAGATCAAGCTGGTGCGGCTCGACAAGTTCGCGGACAAATTCAGCCACGAGCTCTCCGGCGGCATGCAGCAGCGCGTTGGCCTCGCGCGCGCGTTCGCGACGGAGGCCGACATTCTCCTGATGGACGAGCCGTTCTCGGCACTTGACCCGCTGATCCGCGAGCATCTGCAGGACGAGCTGATCGAGCTGCAACAGAAGCTGAAGAAGACCATCGTCTTCGTGAGCCACGACCTCGACGAGGCGCTGAAGATCGGTACCCGCATCGCCATCATGGAAGCGGGCCGGGTGGTGCAGTTCGGCGTGCCGGAAGAGATCATCCTCAATCCGGTCAACGACTACGTCCGCCAGTTCGTCGCCTCGATGAACCCGCTGACGGTGCTGAAGGGCGGCACCTTGATGCGCCCGGTTGCGGACTTGGCGCGCGAGCCGGGCGGCAACACCATCCAGCTCGATCGCGCCGGCAAGTGCCGTTGCCAGCTGGACAATCGCGGCAGGCCGATGAATCTCATCGTCAACGGCAAGCCGGGCGAGCTGGTGCCGTATTCAACGGAGCTCAACCTCTCCAAGCTGCCGGACCACGTCATGATCTGCGGCACCGAGCGCACGCCCATGCGCGCCGCCGTGACGGTGCGCTCGCAAACCAAGCGGCCGCTGGTGCTGGTGGGCGACGACGGCGAGTTGCTCGGCGTGGTCGGCGAGCACGAGATCTATCGCGGCATGCTGCGCCAGAGCGAATATGCCCGGGTCGACGGCGCAGGGCCGATGTAGTTCTCTCTCCCCCGTGTCGGGGAGGGGATTTGCAGACGTGAGTGGAGGGCTAGGAGTTTCCATGATTGCCGCCATCCTGTTCGACAAGGACGGGACCCTCTACGACTTCTATCGCACCTGGGGCGCGCTGACCGAGCAGGCTGCGCTGCTGGTCGCCGATGGGGATGAAGTGCGGGCGAGATTCCTGCTCGAGAATTCCGGCAGGGATCCAGTAACCGGCAAATATGCGCCGTCCTCGCCGATCGCCGCCGGCAGCAATCGGGAGATCGTCGAGGTCTGGTGCGGCCTGATCCAGCGTGCCGATGTGGACGAGGTCTATCAGCGCGTGCACGTCATGTTCCTGGAGCATCAGAAGAACGGCGCCGTGCCGGTGCTCGACCTCGATGTCTTCTTCAGCCGATTGAGGGGGCGCGGCCTGCGTCTCGGCGTCGCGACCATGGACAGCGAGCAGGCCGCCCGCGCCGCCATGCTGCGCGCGAAATGCGACCATCACCTCGATTTCATCTGCGGCTTCGACACCGGCCACGGCGTGAAGCCCCTCGGCGGCATGGTGGAAGCCTTCGCGCTTGCGGTGGGCGTGCCAACCTCCGCGCTCGCCGTCGTCGGCGATTCACCGCATGACATGCACATGGCCCGCGCCGGCAAAGCCGGCCGCGCCATCGGCGTGCTCACCGGCGTGTCGCCCAAGGAAGCGCTGCTGGAAGCCGGCGCGCACGAGGTGATCGCGAGCATCGCGGAGCTGGAAAGCGTATTGTGATATCCCGCCTGTGGGCGCCGATCGGGATCACAGATCCGGCACGGACCAGTCCGCGCCGTCCTTGACTGTCACCAACTCAACCTGCGTTTCGACCTTGCGGAACTCGAGGCCAGAGTCGCGCCAGCGCTCGGCGATCTCGTTCCAATCGCCCGGCGCCGCCACCATCAGGCGGATCTGATAGTCGGTCTGGCCAGCGACTTTCCAGGCGTGGATCACTTCGGGCGTGTTGTGGAGCATCTGCTCGAACTTGCGCAGATGGCCTTGGGTATGGCTGGCCAACGCCAGGTTGACCCAGATCGCCAGACGGCGTTGGCCCAGCGCCGGATCTACCACGGCGCGGTAACCCTTGATGATGCCAGCTTCCTCCAGCCGCCGCACCCGGCTGAGCGTACCGCTTGGTGATAGCGAGATCTGCGCGGCGAGCGCGCGATTGGTCAACCGGCCGTCCGCCTGAAGCGCCCTGAGGATCTTTCGATCCATCGCATCAAGTTCGATCTCCGGTGCTTCGTTCCGCACGACCATCACCCCAGACCCCTTACTTTCGAGACCTATGCGCTGCATTCTAGATTAAGAGAAATCCGGTCCGCAAAGCCCGTAGGCGAGGGAGGCAGCATGATTCGCAAATTCGATGGCGATTCCGCATTGGTGGTGGTCGACGTCCAAGAAGGCGTCAATGTTCTGCAGCATTGGGGTGGCCCGACAGGGCGCCGCAACAACCTTGCCGCGGAGCAGAATATCGGTGCTGTGCTCGACGCCTGGCGGCGGCAGGGACTGCCGGTGTATTTTACGGCGCATGATTCGCTCGAGGAAGCCTCTCCGCTGAAGCTGCGGCTGGAGACAGGGCGTTTCATCAAAGGCCTGGAGCCAAGGCCAGGTGAGCCTGTGATCGAAAAATCGGCGAACAGCGCATTCGTGGGCACAGGCCTGGAGGTCGCTCTCCGGCGCCGGCGCATTCATCGGCTGCTCTTCATGGGGTTTTTCACCAACTTCTGCGTCGAGACCTCGGTGCGCATGGCGAACAATATGGGGTTCGACACCTACCTCGCTCATGACGCTTGTGCGACCTGCAATCGTGTCGGGCTGAACGGCGAAGACTATGACCCGGATCTCGTACATGCGCTGAGTATTGCCAGCCTTCACCGGGAGTTCTGCACTGCGATCTCGACCGCCGATGCGATCGCGTTGTCGCGCGCCGACACGCCGCACTTGGAGCGAATTCAAGGGAACGAATAGATGCTTGAGTTCGACAAGCCGGCCGCGCTCTTGCCTATCGACATGCAGCAGGCATTCGACACTCCACCCTGGCCAAGGCGCTGGAACAGGGCCCTGGACCGCAATGGGTTGGCGCTGCTCGCGCTTTGGCGCCGAAGTGACTGGCCGATCGTCCATGTCCGGCACGATTCGATCGAGCCGAACTCCACTCTGCGACCAGGCCTGCCGGGTCACGCATACCGGGACGGCTTCGCGCCGCAGGGCAAGGAGGCGCTGGTGTGCAAGAGCGTCAATGCGGCCTTCATCGGCACCGATCTCGAGCTGCGGCTCAGGCGTCTCGGGATCGAGACAGTCGTCGCGTTCGGCGTCTCCACGGACATCTGCGTATCGACCACGACCCGGGTGGGCGCCAATCTCGGCTTTCGCATGATCGTGGTCGACGATGCGTGCGACTGCTTCGACCTGCCCGATCCAAGGGGAGGCACTATCGCTGCCGAGACGATCCACGCAGCTCATCTGGCCACGCTCGGGTTCGAGTTCGCGACGGTGACCACGACGGAAGAAATTAGCCGATCGCTGCCGAGCCGATGACGCTATGAAACTGTCAGCAGGCCCTGCATGGCCGCCACGCAGTGGCCGCTGACAACTGATGGTGCGACGCGGCCGTTGCGCTTACTGACGAGACCGTTGAGGAGACTGGCGCGGCCAATTTCAACCCCTTGGCGGGCCTTCAGGCGGAAATCGCAATCGGAGCGCGGATCGAGCTGCGCCAGCAGCGCTGTCAAAGACGCAGTGGCGCTGCCGGTCGCGGGGTCTTCGCCGATGCCGTCGTAGGGTGAGAGATTGCGTGCTTGGATGTGTGCGCCCTCGGCAGCCGGCCATTTCACGTAGAGATGAACACCTTCAATGCCATGACTGCCGCGGATCAGATCAAACGCGGGCAGGTGGGCGCGCGCTTTCCCTAAGGCCGCAACATCGCTCACTTCCACAAACATGAACTCAAGGCCGACGGAAGCAGTGATCGGTGGATGCGTGCTGGTGACGATGTCGGAGGCCCGCAAGCCAAGCGCGGCAGCGACTGCGGCAACGCTCGGCGCTTCCTGGGTCGACAAGGTTTGTGGCGCAGTCAGCGACGCGCCGATCGCGCGCTCGCCAACGCGCTCGAGCTGCAGGCGAACTAAGCCAGCCGACTCCTCGAATACCAGATCATCGCCGCGCAGCGGCCTGTCGTTCGCTAAAGCGAAGGCTGCGCCGATATTGGGATGACCGGCGAACGGCACTTCGCTCCGCGGCGTGAAGATGCGCACATGCGCAGTATGCGCGGCATCCTGTGGCTTCAGGATGAAGGCCGTCTCCGACAGGTTGAACTCGCGCGCGATCGCCTGCATGCGCGCGCCGTCCAGCGCATCCGCGTCGAACACGATCGCTGCCGGATTGCCCTGCAGCGGCGCCTCGGCAAACACGTCGACGATCGCATAGCACAGCTGCATCAGGCGGCGGAACGATTCAGACCCAGGAAATGCCGCATCGCGTCGAGCCCAGCCTTGGTCTGGAAGCGCCCGAAACCGATGCGGAAGCGGTCTTTCGGCGTTGGACCGAGACTCGAGTGGTAGATCGAGCTGGGCAGCACGACGATGCCAGCCTCCTCGACCATGCGCTTGGCGAAGGCTTCGACGCCGTCAGCGCCGAGATAGCGCGGATAGGCAACGCAGCCGCCATCGGGGCGGTACCACTCGAACAGGCCGGGATACTCCGCGAAGAATTGTTCGACCGCCTTCAGATTATCACGCACGAGCGCAACATTGCGGCCGACCACTTTCTCGCGCGCCTTGAGCGCGATGATGGCGAGATGCTCGCTCGGACCCGCGTTGCAGATGGAGAGATAATTCTTGATGCGCTCCATCTGCGAGAGCAGGGCGTGGTCCTTCGACAGTACCCAGCCGATGCGCAGGCCTGGCAGTCCGTACGCCTTCGACATCACGCCGAGGGATAGGCCGCGCTCATAGAGCTCGGTCACGGCGGGGAGCTGCCGCGCGGGATTGATCTCCAGTCCGCGATAGACCTCGTCGGAGAACAGCCAAATGCCATGCTTGCGGCAGAGCGCGACCAGCGCATCGAAGCTCGCGCGATCGATGATCTTGCCGGTTGGGTTGTGCGGGAAATTGATCGAGATGAGCTTGGTGTTAGGCCGGATCTTCGCCGCGAGCTCCTCGAGATCGAGATCCCAGTTGCGCTCCGGCCGCAGTGCCACGCCTTCCGTCGCGCACAAGGACAGCGGCACCTGCTCCGCCGATTGGTAGTTCGGCGTGACGACGATCGCGTGATCGTCCTTGGTCAGCAGCGCGTGCATGGCGCAATAGATGCCTTCCTCCGCGCCGGCAAAGGCGAGAACGTCATCGGCCGTGATGCCCTTGTAAGTCGCAGCGACCGTAGCGCGCAGCTTCGGTGTGCCCCAGGTCTCGATGTAGCCCAGCGGCAGCTCCTCCCATGCCGCGCGATCAGCAGGATCGGCCAGCTCCAGCAGCTCCTTGATCGTGAGGGTCTGCGCGTCCGACGGCGTCATGTGCCAGCGTGCGGCAAACTCCCACTTGCCGAGATAGACCTCGAGATTGAAATCGGGAAGCTTGGTCATTGTGCTACCTTCATGCTGGAGGAACGCGCCGCGTTGAGCAGCGTATAGATTGTGGCGCGCGACACGTCGAGCGCGCCGGCGACATGCGGCACGGCATTGCGCGCCTGGAACAGGCCGGCCGCATCGATCTCCGCGATCAGTGCGATGCGCTCCTCGCGATCGAGCGCTTTCAGCGCCTTGCGCTTTCTCTCCAGGAACGCGCGGATGGTGAGATTGATGTGCTCACGCCAGTCCTGGTGGAACATCGCCTCGGGCCGCGGCTCGCTCGGCGCCGCGAAAGCCGAGAGCAGCTTGATCGCCTGGTCGAACAGCGACACGTCGAGGTTGATGCACATCAGGCCGATGCGCTTGCCGTTGGCATCGCGCAGAGTCGCGGTGATGGATTTCAGCCGCGCGCCATCGACATTTGCCTTGTCGTAGGGGCCGAAGACATCGCGATCGAGGTGCAACTCGATGTCGTCGCCCAGCAGCGATTCGTCGCCGGCTTGCCGGTGCGAGAAGGCGTTCCAGATATCGACGATGCGATCGCTGCGTAGGTCATGGATCACCACCTCCGCATGCGGGTCGAGCAGGGCGGCGATGGCCTGGGCGACTGGGCGATGAGCTGCGAACGGGTCGGGCATGCGCGTATGGAGCCGCGATCGTGACGAACTGTCAATACAGACAAATTGTCTCGACCGGTGGCGCTTGACTCCCTTTCGGAGAACAGATATTCAGTGAAATTATGTTCGACGAATTGTAAGCTGATGTGAAACGCAGAGCCTACCAGCTGAAACGGCGCGCCGAGAGCGCGGAGGAGACGCGCCGTCGCCTCGTGCAAGCGACCTTCGAGCTGCACGGCGAGCAGGGGATTGCGGCCACCACCATGAAGCAGATCGCGGAGCGGGCGGGCGTCGGCATCGGCACCGTCTATCACCACTTTCCGACCCTCGACGACACGATCATGGCTTGTGGCCAGATGGTGATGGCGACCTATCCGCCGCCCACCGAAGCGATCTTCGCCGGCGTGCCGACGATGAAGGAGCGGCTGCTGCGTCTGGTGCGCGCGCTGTTCGAATACTACGACAACGTCGCGTTCGATCTGGTGCGCGCGGATGAAGACCGGCTTCCGATCGTGCGCACGTTCGTCGGAGAAGAGCTGCAGCACCGCATCGCGCTGACGCGCGCCGCACTGGCGCCGTTCGCAATCGATCGCGACCTCATCCGGACGTCTGCGGCCTTGCTGGATGTGCGCGTCTGCCGGTCGCTGCAGCAGATAGATCTGACGCGGGATCAGGCGGCCGAAGCCATCGCCGAGATTATTCATGCGCGGCTCGTACGCAAGGATTAGGGCGCGAAGGATTAAGCTGGGAGAGAAGCATGGAAACCAGGATCAATGAGATCGCGGACGGCATCTATCGCCTGTCGACCTTTTTTCCGGATGTGCCGCCGTCCGGCTTCACGTTCAACCAATTCCTGATCAAGGGCGATGAGCCGCTGCTGTTTCATTGCGGCATGCGCGGGATCTTCCCGCTGATCACTGCCGCGGTTGCGAAGGTCGTACCGGTGGAGAGATTGCGCTGGATTTCCTTCGGGCACGTGGAAGCGGATGAATGCGGCGCGATGAACAGCTGGCTTGCGGCGGCACCGTACGCGGAGGTGGCGCACGGCCAGATCGCCTGCATGGTCTCGTTGAATGACCTCGCGGACCGCACGCCGCGCGCATTGGCCGATGGCGAAGTGCTGGATCTCGGCGGCAAGCGCGTGCGCTATATCGACACGCCACACGTGCCGCATTGCTGGGAAGCCGGCGTGGTCTACGAAGAGATGACCGGTACGTTGCTGTGCGGCGATCTCTTGACGCACCTCGGTGACGGCCAGGCTGTCACCGGCAGCGACATCGTCGGCCCCGCGATCGCGGCGGAAGACATGTTCCACGCCACCAGCATCGGGGTCGCCACCGCGCCTACGATCCGCAAACTCGCGGCGTTGAAGCCGCGCACCTTAGGCCTCATGCACGGCTCCTCCTTCAACGGCGACTGCGCCGGCGCGCTTAACGCTTTGGCGGACTACTACGCCAGCGGTTTGCAGAGGATGGCGGCATAGCGAACGCAGTGCCCCTTTCTACGTCATAGTCGTGCCAAGCACCATGACTGAGAGTTGGCCCTCACTCCAGCATCGTCGCTGCAATCGCCGGCAGCGCAACGCCGGCTTTTTCGCGCAGCACGAAATCGGCCAGCTTGCTCAGCGGCGTGAAGTCGGGGTTGATCTCGATCACCGTCGCGCCGTTGGAACCGGCGATGAAAGGCAGCTCGGCCGCGGGATAGACCAGCGTCGAGGTGCCGATGCTGAGGAACAGGTCGCAGTGCGCGGCGGCCTCCTGCGCGCGGCGCAGGGCATTTTCCGGCAAAGCTTCGCCGAACCACACGACGTCGGGGCGCAACAGACCGCCGCAGCGTTCACAGCGTGGCGGCGGCTCCTCCACCGGTTCCCAACTCTCCGCCAGGTGACGGTGCTCGAAGCAGATGGTGCGGCGGATATTGCCGTGCAGCTCGACTAGGTTGCGGCTGCCGGCACGGGCGTGCAGTCCATCGACGTTCTGCGTCACCAGAAAGAATCCCGGCCGCGCCGCTTCGATGCGGGCAAGCGCATGATGGCCGGGATTGGGTTCCACCTTGGCGACGAAGCCGCGGCGCCATTCGTACCACTCCCACACCATGCGCGGGTTGCGCCGGAATGCCTGTGGTGTCGCCAAATCTTCCGGCCGGTATTGGGCCCAGAGTCCGGTCTGCTTGTCGCGGAAGGTAGAAAGGCCGCTCTCGGCGGAGATGCCGGCGCCAGTGAACGCGACGATCCGCTTGGCGACACGCAGGCGATCAATCAGCTCGAACGGAAGATCGATCGCCATCGCATCACATCCGCTCAGGCACCTCGATGCCCAGCAATGACAGCGACAGTTCCAATGCGCGCAAGGTGAGCGCTGCTAGCCCGAGCCGTGAGCGGCGCAGGGCGTCGTTCTGCTCGCTCAAGATATGGAACTGGTTGTAGTAGGTGCTGAAGGTCTGCGCCAAACCGTAGGCGTAGTCCGCGATCCTGTTGGGCGCGCGCTCATCATAGGCGGCCTGGATCGCATCGGGCAGCGCACCGAGCGCGAGAACCAAGTCGCGCTCGCCCGGTTCCGGCGGCAGGATTGTGCCGGGCCTGTCGCCCTGCGCGTCGGCCTTGCGCAGGATCGACTTGATGCGCACGGCGGCGTAGAGCAGATAGGGTCCGGTCTTGCCTTCGAAGCGGACGAAGCGGTCCGGATCGAACACGTAGTTGGCGATGCGGTGATTGCTGAGATCGGCGAATTTCAGCGCCGCGAGGCCGACCTTCTTGGCGATGTCCTTGCGCTCCGCCTCGTCGTAGTCGGTGGCAAGGCCCTGCTCCTTGAGACGATCGAGCGCTGCGCCGGTCATCATGGCGATCAGGTCCTGCAGCTTCATGACGCCGCCTTCGCGGGTCTTGAAAGGCTTGCCGTCCGGGCCGTTCATGGTGCCGAAGCCGAGATGCTCCATCTTCGCCTTGCCGTTGAGGCTGGCCATGATGGCGGCGCGGAACACCTGCTCGAAATGCAGGTGCTGCCGCTGGTCGACGATGTAGAGGATGAGGTCGGGGTTCTGCTCGTTCACCCGGTCGACGATGGTGGCGAGGTCCGTGGTCGAATACATCGCCGCGCCGTCGCGCTTGACCAGGATCAGCGGCGGGATCTCCTTCTTGTCGTCCGGCCGTGCGACCCGGACGATCAGTGCGCCCTGATCCACCTCCGCCAGCCCCATCGCTTTCATCTTCTCAACCATGGGACCGATCAGCGGGTCAACGTGCGCTTCGCCCTTCCACAGATCGAAATGCACGCCGAGCGCGCCATAATCGCGCTTCAGCACCTCGACCGAGATATCGAAGAAATGCTGCCACAAGGCGCGGTAGCCAGGGCGGCCCTGCTGCAGTTCCGCAGTCGCCACACGTGCCCGCTCGTTGCGCGCCGGGTCGGCTTTGCAGGCGGCCGAGGCAGTCGGATAGATCTCTTCGAGTTCCGTGACCGTGACCGGGCTTGCGTTCGGGTATGGGCCTTTGAAGTTCGGATCGAAGTAGGGCAGGTCGGGCCGGCGGATCTCCAGCTCGGAGATCAGCATGCCCATCTGCAGGCCCCAATCGCCCATGTGCACGTCGCCGACGGTGTTGTCGCCGGCGAAGCTGAAGATGCGCCGCAGCGAATCCCCGATGATGGCGGCGCGCAGGTGGCCAACATGCATGGCCTTCGCGATGTTGGCGCCTCCGTAATCGAGCACCACCATCTCCGGCCGCTTGCGCGTGACGGCGAGGCGTTCATCGCCCGCCATCCAGTTCGCGTGCTCCGCAAGCCTTTCGTCGGTCACTGATAGATTGATGAAGCCGGGTCCTGCCAGCGACGTGTCGCGCAGTTGCGGCATGACCTGCAGCTTTGCCATCACCTGCTCGGCGATGGCGCGCGGGTTCTGCTTCGCGGCCTTGGCTGCGGCGAGTGCGCCGTTGCACTGGAACTGGCCGAGATCGGGCCGATTGGAGATGGTCACCCGGCCATACTCGGCCGGCAGGCCCAATTCATCGAACACCCGCGCCACAACCTCAGTGAGCGCGCCGCTTAAAGAAGACATCGAAAGACTCTGATTTTGTAGTTCTTGTCGTCAGAAGTTGGGGTGGCTGTCCGCCCCGTTCGCGCGCTGTCGCCGGCCGCGTCGTCCGCCGCCCGGCTGCTCCGTGCCCAGCGTCGCCGCAGCCTTCGAAGTCAATGGACCAAGGCGCGTCACGATGCTGTCGACCGTCGGCGGATCGTCAGGCTGATGGGAATCCAGCGCGTTGCGGATCGCACGCAGATGATCGGACGAGGTGCCGCAGCAACCACCGACGATCTTCGCGCCGGCATCGCGCACCACCTTGGCGTATTCCGCCATCAGGTCTGGCGTGCCGTTGTAGCGGATGTGGCCTTCCTCGTAGTACGGGATGCCGCAATTGCCCTTTGCCACGATCACGTCGCCGGGCAGCGAGGCCGCCTTCAGCTGCGTGATGGTGACGGCGAGGTCCGGCGCGCCGACGCCGCAATTGGCACCATAGGCGACCGGCTTCGGATCCAACTCGTGCACGAACGCAACGAAGTCGGCGGGCGTCAGGCCCATCATGGTCCGGCCGTTGGTATCAAACGAGCAGGTCGTGACGATCGGCAGGCCTGTCACCGCAGCCCCTTTCACGGCCGCCGTGACTTCCTCCTTGGAGGACATGGTCTCGATCCACAGGACGTCTACGCCCCCTTCGGCCAAGGCGCGCGCCTGCTCCGCGAAGGCGTCTGCGCCGTCCTCAATGCTTAAGGGTCCCAGCGGCTCGTAGAGTTCGCCGGTCGGGCCCATCGAGCCGGCCACGATGATCTCACGGCCCTTTTCTTGGCGAGCCTTGTCGGCGATGCGGCGCGCGATGCGGGCAGCCTCGCGGTTGATCTCGCGCACCCGATCCTGCGCGTTGTGCAGCTTCAGCCGGTAGCGCGTGCCGCCGAAGGAGTTGGTGAGGAAGAGGTCCGCGCCGGCATCGACGAAGGACTGGTGCAGTTGCTCAATCCGCTCCGGCTGCTCGAAATTCCACAGTTCTGGCGCGTCGCCGGTCATCAGCCCAGCCTCGAACAGATTGGTGCCGGTAGCCCCATCCGCCATCAGGTAGGGGCGGCTGTTCAGGAGTTGCTGAAAACGGTCTGACATCGAAGAGCCTGTGGATATCGTTGCTGCATCGCAACCTATGCCGTTCTTCCCAGTCCGGCAAGCGAGAAGGACCTGTGCCCCATGGACTGGCCCAAGTCCTTGACCTAAAAGGATTGGGAGGCGCCGCATGGAGCGCCGGGGAGGGCTGAAACGTGGATCTCGGAATCGCCGGCAAGAAGGCCATCGTCTGCGGCGCCAGCAAGGGGCTGGGCCGGGCCTGCGCGGAAGCACTGGCGCGGGAAGGGGTCAAGGTTACGATTGCCGCGCGCCACCTGGCGCAGCTTGCCGAAACGGCCGAGGACATTCGCCGCGCCACCGGCAGCCGCGTCACGTCGGTGGTGGCGGACGTGACCACGGCAGAGGGCCGGCAGGCGCTGCTCGCCGCGTGCCCCAATCCCGACATCCTCGTGACCAATGCCGGTGGGCCGCCGGCGGGCGACTTCCGGGACTGGAGCGAGTATGAGTGGCACCAAGCGGTGCAGAACAACATGGTGACCCACATCCTGCTGATCAAAGCCGTGGTGGACGGCATGATCGAGCGGCGCTGGGGCCGCATCGTCAATATCACCTCAGCCGCAGTGAAGAGTCCGTATCCATCGCTCGGCCTGTCCAACGGTGCGCGTGCAGGCCTGACCGGCTTTGTCGCCGGCCTGTCGCGCCAGGTCGCGAAGCACAACGTGACCATCAACAACCTGCTGCCCGGCTCGCATGAGACCGAGCGCCTGGTGAAGCTGACCGAGGCCGATGCAAAGGCGCGCAAGATCTCGCTCGACGCCGCGCTCACGGAGGCGAAGGCAGCGGAGGCGAGCGGCCGCTTCGGCACGCCGGAGGAGTTCGGCGCAATCTGCGCCTTCCTATGCAGCCAACACGCCGGGTACATCGTCGGGCAGAATGTCCTGGTGGACGGCGGCACCTATCCAGGGACTTTATAGGCGCTACTCCTCCAGCCGCGCTGCCTCGGCTCCGATAGTGAATCGCGAAGCGGGGTAGTTACCTGACCATCATTAAGAAGCCGCCGAGGTCGATGGCAGCTGGCCCGGGCTGCGTTCATGCTCGCGCCGCCACTGCCGGTCGGCCCACAATCGTCGATCGCCGCCGATGATCTTGTACCAGAGATACCAGAGCGTCGGAGCAAGCCCCGCTCTTGCGACCGCCGTACGCAGGATCTGCCACTTGCGCGGCCTCACCTTGATGTTGGTCATGATGGCGCCAGCGAGGTTGCGGCGGAACACGCGCTCGCCCAACCAACTCCGGTGCTTCTCCAGCGGCCTGGCGAAGACCAACGTTTCCTGCAGATCCGCAGTCCTCTTCTTGTTGGTCATGCTGGCGGGGTCCGACGTGCGTCTCAGGAAAAGCGGTTCGGGCAAATAGGCCATGGGGCGTTGGCGTGCCAGGCGGATATACATGTCCCAATCCGAACCCAACGGCAGCTGCACGTCAAACGGCTCCTCCAGCAGCACGCTCCGTTTACACAAGAAGCCGCTAGGGCCGCAGAACTTGTTACGATAGAGCAGCATCTCGGGCGTGACTTCACGCACCGGGTGAATGGACGCCTTTCCCGTCTCCATATCCTTGAACGCGCACAGACACGCATCGTAGCCTTTCACGGCATTCATCTGCCGTTCAAGCTTGAGTGGCAGCCATTCATCATCATCATCGAGGAAGGCGATAAACTCACCACGCGCGAGCCGGATACCGGTATTCCTGGTGTGCGAAAGCTTGCAGTTCTGCTCTTGCCGGTGGAAACGAATTCCCGCGCCGAACTGCTCGACGACGCTGAAAAGCTCAGTCGGCGAGCAATCGTCGACAATGATCAGCTCGAAGTCGCGGAAGGTTTGCGCCAGTACGCTTTCGATCGCAGACTTTAGGAAGTCTGGGCGGTTGTAGGCAGTGATGACAACGCTGACTTGCGGGACCGTCATGAACCGGTTCCTTTGGAACGCAATCCCGGTCAATACAGACAAATTTTGCATAGCTCTAATGCCCCTGCTCGGGCAAGAAGTATCGCGGCAAAACCCGTGAGCTTTGCGTGAGATTCGCGCTCGCTGCGGAAGGAGCCAAGCTCGCAGTGCAGCATCGCATCGAAAGAGACCGCAGCGTGAGTGAGATTTCTCTAGGCCACTGGCGTGAAGCCCAAAGTGGGCGAGCCAATGGGCCCTCTGCTCAGATTGCTCACGACGGCATTCGGCAGGGCATCACTTGGCGCCGCCCAGGGCCTCGCAGAACCGGCCGATTTCGTCCTCCGTGTTGAAATAGTGCACGGACGCCCGCACCACTTGGCTGAGACCGCGGCGGCCGAAATCGAGCTGGGCGGAGGTCTTGCTGGAGACGGAGACGGCGATATCGGCAGCATCCAAACGGGCCTGAATGTCGCGCGGTTGCTCACCTTCCTTCGTGAAGGTCACGATGCCGGAGCGCACGCGGCCGAGATCCTGGACCTTGACACCCGGCAGCTCCGACAGCGAGGCCCGCAGGCGATCCGCCAGCATGCTCACGCGATCGCGAATCTGATCGAGGCCGAGCGCCAAGGCATAGCCCACCGCCGCGCGCAGGCCGACACGGCCCGCGACATAGCTCTCCCAATTCTCGAAACGGCGCGCGTCGGGTCGGATCTCGAAGTTGCGCGCGTCGGTCCAGTTGGCGGCGTGCAGGTCGATGAAGGGCGGATCGAGCCGATCGATGATGTCCTTCGAGACGTAGAGGAAACCGGTGCCGCGCGGGCCGCGCAGGAACTTGCGCCCGGTGCCGGACAGGAGCTGGCAGCCGATCTTTTCAACGTCGAGCGGCATCTGGCCGACCGACTGGCAGGCATCCAGCAGATAGGTGATGCCGTGCCGCCGCGCGATCTTGCCGACTTCCTCTGCCGGATTGACCAGGCCGCCTTGCGTCGGGACATGGGTGATGGCGATCAGCCTGGTCTTGGGCGTGATCATGCGTTCCATGGCATTGAGATCCAGCTGGCCGCCGGCGTCACTCGGCACCACGTCGATCTCCAGGCCGCGGCGCCTCGCCTGATGCAAGAAGGCGAGGAAGTTGCTGACATACTCCGCCTCGACCGTGAGGATTCGATCGCCTTCCTTCAAGGGCAGCGAGTAGAACGCCATATCCCAGGCGCGGGTGGCGTTCTCGACATAGGCGATCTCCGCGCGATCGCAATTCAGCAGCGTCGCGAACGCGTCGTAGAAATCCTCCAGAATCGGGCAGGCCTGGTCCTCGGCCGCGTAGCCGCCAATGGTCTGCTCCAGAGCCAGATGATCCAGCACTGCCCGATAGACCGGAGTCGGCATCAGGGAGGAGCCGGCATTGTTGAAGTGGATCAGCTTTTCGCAGGCTGGCGTGTCTGCGCGCAGGCGGCCGATGTCGAGCGTTTTCATCGATGGGCCCTCCAACTGTCTTGACTACGCCGCGCGCTTGGCGAGGCCGATCATGCCGCCCATGGCGATCAGAACGCCGCCGGTTGCGCGGTTGATGTTCTTGCGGGCGCGATAGCTGTGGATGAAGCCGCGCACCTGCGCGGCGAGCGTGGCATAGAGCGCGGAGTTGAGTGTGCCGAGGACGACGAAGCACGCTCCCAAGGCGGCCATCTGCGGCAGGAGCGGCCGATCGACGTCGATGAACTGCGGAAAGAAGGCCACATAGAACATGATGCCGGCCGGGTTGAGCGCGGTCACAACAAAGGCCTGCGTCAGCATGCGCCACTTGTCGCGCGCCAGCCGGCCATCGTGGTCCAGGGTCTCCGGCACCGGCGCGCGCCAGGTCTTGATGCCGAGATAAATCAGATAGAAAGCACCGGCGATCTTCAGTGCGTTGAACAACTCGGCGGAGGTCATCAGGAGGGCACCCAAACCGAGCAGGGTCAAGGTGAGCGACGTGATATAGCCGAGCGCCACGCCGGGAACGCTCGCCCAGGCCGAGCGGCGACCGCGGGTCAAGACATAGCTCACGACCAGCGTATCGGTCGGGCCGGGCATGACCAGCAACAAGATAGCGGCCGCGACAAAGGCACCCATGGTGTGGAGTTCAGGCATCCGTCTCTCTTCTCACGCCGCACGCTTCGCCAAGCCCACCAGGCCGCCCATCGCGATCAGGAAGCCGCCGGTCGCCCGGTTCATGTTCTTGCGCGCGCGGTAGCTGCGGACGAAGCGCCGCACCTGGAGTGCCAGCGTCGCATACAGGATCGAGTTGACCGTGCCCATGACGATGAACGTTGCACCGAAGATGGCGACCTGGGTCAGCAGCGGCTTGTCGGCGCTGAGGAACTGCGGGAAGAACGCGACATAGAACACGATGCCGCCGGGATTGAGCGCGGTCGCCACGTAGGTATGCGCCATGATGCGCCAGCCGCCGCGTTTCAGCGGTGCATCCTCTTCGAGCGTTTTCGGTACCGGCGCGCGCCAGGTCTTGATGCCGAGATAGATGAGATAGATCGCGCCGGCAATCTTGAGCGCGTTGAACAGCTCGGCCGAGGCCATCAACACCGCGCCCAAGCCGAGCAGCGAGAGAACGAGCGCGGTCGCATCGCCAAGTGTCACACCCGGCACGCTGGCCCAGGCGGAGCGCCGGCCGCGGGTGAGGGCATAGCTCACCACCACCATGTCGGTGGGGCCAGGCAGGATCAGCAACGCCTCGGCCGCGATGACAAAGGCGATCCAGATGTGAAGGTCGGGCATGGCTGCGCTCACGCCGCCCGGCGGGCGAGGCCGAGAAAGCCGCCCGTCACCAGCAGGATGCCGCCGGCGGCACGGTTCAGGTTCTTGCGCGCGCGATAGCCCTTCAGGAATCGCGTCACTTGTCCGGCCATCAGGGCATAGAGGATCGCGTTGATGGTGGCCATCACCAGGAAGGTCGTGCCGAGCACCAGGACTTGCGGCAGAAGCGGCAGGTCGGTGCTGAGGAACAGCGGGAAGAAGGCGACGTAGAACACAATGCTCTTAGGATTGAGCGCCGTCACTGCATAGGCGTGCGCCGTGATGCGCCACGGTGCGTGTTCCTGCGGCGCGTTCTCGTCCAGCGTCTCCGGCACCGGCGCACGCAGGACCCTGATGCCGAGATAGATGAGGTAGGCGGCGCCCGCCAGCTTCAGGATCGTGAACAACTCGGCCGAGGCAGCGAGCACCGCGCCGAGGCCGGCCAGGGACAGCGCCATTGCCGTGAAGTCGCCGGCGGCGACGCCCGGTACCGTCGCCCAGGCGGAGCGCTTGCCCTGCGCCAGCGCGTAAGAAATGACCAGCAAGACCGTAGGACCCGGGGTGATGAGCAGTGCCTCGGTGGCGGCGACGAATGAAATCCAGGTGTGAAGGTCAGGCATGGCATGACTCCTTGCTGAGAGCGAGCCAGCCATGGCTGGGTCAGGGCACGCAAGGGGGAAATTGTACTGTTACTTTCCGAGGCTGCCGGCTGCGGCACTGTAGTATGCGGCTAACACCGTTTCTCCTTCCCCGCGGCTAGAATCGGCAACGACTCCCATCTCAAAAGAGGATGGTCATGCGGTTCCGGCCGAGTTTGGGTGTGATGCTTTGGCTTGTGATCTTGATGTCTGCAGCATCGGCCGGCCCGGTCGATCTGGCTGCAGCTGAAGCGCAATTCAGGAAATCCTGCGGCACCTGCCATGTCGCGGAAACGGGGGCGGGACCACGCCAGGGACCCAATCTGTTTGGCGTGGTCGGCCGCAAGGCGGGCAGCGTCGACGGGTTCAAGTATTCGCCGGCACTCGTCGCAGGCGGCAGCGGGATCGTGTGGGACGAAGGCATACTGGACCGCTGGCTTGCCGATCCGCAATCGGTTATCCCCGGCGCGGTCATGCTTTACAAGCAGGCCGACCCGGATAAGCGCAAACTCGTTATCGAGTATCTCAAGACGCGGCGCTAACCAATCCGAACCATTCGCCTTGGACTTAGGGCGACTTGATTGCTGGCGGGGAGGGTTTAATCTTTTCCCCAACGCCGGTGCGGGATTGCCCGCCCGCTAGGCCGGCGCAAGCCCGAAAACGGGCTCACCTGGGAGGAGCCGCCGTCATGTGTCATGTGTTCGCCAGCCAAGATCCTGCGATCTATCAAACTATTACCCGCTCCGTGCGGCTGAACGGATTCAGCACCAGCATCCGCCTGGAAGCCCTGTTCTGGTCCATCCTGGACCAGATCGCCAAGCGGGAAGGCATGTCCACCGGCCGCTTCATCAGCACCTTGCATGACGAAGTGCTGGAACTGCGCGGCGAAGTTGGCAACTTCACCTCGCTGCTGCGGGTGACCTGCGCGGTGTTCATCGAGAAGAACCAGGGCATGAATTTGGTCCAGGTTGCCCAGAACGACCTCAGCGAAGAAATGAAGGTCGCGTGACCAATGCTGCACTGCAAAGTGCGGCAAGAACCTGCTCTGTAGTAATCGGATAACACCCGCTCGCGCGCCACGCTCCTAAGCTTACTTTCGGGCCAAGCTTGGGAGAAGCCATGGCAAAGATCATTCACAGCATGATCCGCGTCCGCGACCTGGACGCGTCGATGAAATTCTACGACACGGCATTCGGGCTGAAGCCGGCCGACCGGTTCGACTTTGATGGTTTCACGCTGGTCTATCTGCGCAATCCAGAGAACGATTTCGAGATCGAGCTGACCTGGAATCATGGTCGCGCGGAGCCTTATACGCATGGCGATGGATACGGCCATGTGGCCGTCGCCGTGCCGGACCTCGACGGCGAGCATCGGCACTTCACGGAGAGCGGCCTCAATCCGAATCCGATCAAGGAGTTCCATCGCGACGGTACGCTGATGGCTCGCTTCTTCTTCGTCCAGGATCCCGACGGCTACAAGATCGAGGTTCTGCAGCGGCACGGCCGCTATCGCTGACAAAAGAGATGACCGCGGTGCACGCGGCCGAAACAAGTGGAGGAGACACAATGTCAAAGAGCGTGATGGGGCGTCGCGCCTTCCTGGCGACGACGTCGGGCGCCATCGTCCTAGTGGCCGGCGGCAATCTGGTGATTGGCGGCAACGGCGCCTGGGCGATGTCGACCAAGGCACTGACGGGCGATGAGGCGGCGATGCTGGTGCGCATGGCGCGCGCGACTTATCCGCACGCGATGCTGGATGATACGATCTACGGCAAGGTCATCCATGGGCTGGACGAGAAGGCGGCGAGCGACCCAGCCCTGCTGCGTTCGCTGCAGGAAGGTGCCGCCACGCTCAAGGACAAGAAGTTCGAGACGCTGGACGAGGCTGGCCAGGAAGCGGTGCTGAAGGCGATCGAGAGCTCCGCGCCGTTCCAGACCGTGCGCGGCGAATGCGTCGTCGGCATCTACAACAACCCGGATGTCTGGAAGGTGCTGGGCTACGAAGGGCCATCGGCGGAGCTCGGCGGCTACATCGACCGCGGCTTCGACGACATTGATTGGCTGCAGGACGCCTGAGGGAGGATCGCAATCATGGCCGCGACATTCGAACTGAACGACGACAGCGTGGTGGTGGTGATCGGCTCCGGCGCGGGCGGCGGAACGCTGTCCAACGAGCTGGCGCAGAAGGGCGTGAAGGTCGTGCTGCTGGAGGCAGGCGGTCGGCACGAGATCGAGGATTTCAGCAACGACGAGTGGGGCATGTTCGGCCAGATCTCCTGGCTGGACAAGCGCACCACGTCCGGCAGCTGGCGGGTGGCGAAGGATTTCTCCGGCCTGCCCGCCTGGATCGTGAAGGCGGTCGGCGGATCGACGGTACATTGGGCCGGCGCCTCGCTGCGATTCCAGGAGCATGAGTTCAAGGTGAAGTCGATCTACGGCGACATTCCCGGCGCCAATCTGCTCGACTGGCCGATCTCGCTCGCAGAGATGGAGCCGTACTACGACCGCGCGGAAGACAAGTTGGGTGTCACCGGCACCCATGGTATTCCGCGCCTGCCGGGCAGTAACAACTTCCGCGTCTTTGCCGCCGGCGCCAAGAAGCTCGGCTACAAGGACTTCCACACCGGTAACATGGCGATCAATTCGCAGCCGCGCGACGGACGCGGCGCCTGCCAGCAGATCGGCTTCTGCTTCCAGGGCTGCAAATCCGGCGCGAAATGGTCGACGCTCTATACCGAGATTCCGAAGGGCGAGGCGACCGGCAATCTCGAGGTACGGCCGAGCAGCCAAGCCTTGCAGATCCAGCACAACGCTGCGGGCAAGGTGACCGGCGTGCTCTATGCCGACAAGGACGGCAAGCAGCATGTGCAAAAGGCGCGCGTGGTGGCGGTCGCCGGCAACTCCATCGAGAGTCCGAGGCTGTTGCTCAATTCCGCCTCGGCCAAGTTCCCTGATGGACTCGCGAACTCGTCAGGCCAGGTCGGCAAGAATTACATGCGGCACATGACGGGATCGGTCTATGCGATCTTCGACAAGCCGGTGCGCATGTATCGCGGCACCACCATGGCCGGCATCATCAAGGACGAGGCGGGCAACAAGCCGGAGCGCGGCTTCGTCGGCGGCTACGAGATGGAGACCCTCTCGCTCGGCGTACCGTTCATGGCGGCTTTCCTTGAGCCCGGCGCCTGGGGCCGCGACTTCGCCAGCGCGATGGAAGGCTATGCCAACATGGCCGGCATGTGGCTGGTGGGCGAGGACATGCCGCAGGAGAAGAACGCGATCACGCTGCACCGGGCCGAGAAGGACCAGTACGGCCTGCCGGTGCCGAACGTGCATTTCGACGATCACGCCAATGACATCGCGATGCGCGAGCATGCCTACAAGCAGGGCAGTGCGGTGTATGAGGCCGTGGGCGCAGTGCGGACGTTCAGGACGCCGCCTTATCCCTCCACGCACAATCTCGGCACCAACCGCATGAGCGAGAAGGCGAGCGACGGCGTGGTCAACAAGCACGGCCAGACCCACGACATCGCGAACCTCTTCATCTCCGACGGCAGCCAGTTCACCACCGGCGCGGCGGAAAACCCGACGCTGACCATCGTGGCACTGGCGATCCGGCAGGCGGAATACATCGCCGAGCGGATGGCAAAGAACGAGATCTGACGCAGAGGACTACGCCGTCTCTCCGCCCCAGCCGCACGGCTGGAGCGGAGGCGCGGCATCTCCCGGGTGGGATTACCGACAGGTTTCAGCCGCCCTTGCGAAGGACGCCGGGAACCGCAGCCCGCGACGCGTGTTTTCCCCATTCTTTCCCGTACCTCGGGCATGCGACGATTCCCGTCGCACGATCATGGAACCATTTCGCTCAATGATCGAAGGAAGATGGGGAGCAGGAGAACATGACACATGCGAGCAGCCCATTGTTTGGGCCATCGCCGGGCAGGATCCATGAAGCTGCAATCGGCCCAGCAGCCGATGTTGCTCGCCGTGGAGCGCGCAGGCTGGTTTGCATCGTGAGCGTCGCCCGTACCGGCACCAATCACCTCTCCAAGGTGCTGTCGAACATTCCCGAAATCGAGTCACGGCGCGAGCTGTTCAATCCGTCCCGCATCTGGCGCATGGATCCTCCTGAACTCGAGGAGTTTTCGCGGCGCCTCGGGCGGCCGCTGACGTGCGCTCCGGATAATCAGCAGACGGTCGACGCGGTTCGACGGAATCCTGGCTTGACGTTGGAGTGTCTGCTGGACCTGATGCCGCCGGAAAAGCGCATCCTGACGTTCAAGGTCTTCGTGAATCAACTCTCCGTCCGCCAAGTGAATAAGGCAATCATCAGTAGGTCCGATTCCATCATCGTCTTCATCCGGCGGCGCCCAATCGACGTCTACGTCTCTCAGCGCAAGGCGGCGCGTCTCAACCAGTGGACCAAGGTCGACACGACGGACATGAAGGTGAGCATCGATCCTCGCCACTTCCTGAAGTGGAGCCGGCGGTGCAACGACTGGTACCGGCGATTGGAAGCTGTTTGCTGGGCGATGGGCAAACCGTTTTATCAACTGACCTATGAAACCGATCTCGCAGCGTCGCCTCTCACCGTCGCTGGTCGTTTCTGCGCGATCCTCGAGGATTGTGGCCTTGGCCCGTTCACCTTGCCGCCTGACGATCCTGCGCTTGGCATGACACGGCAGGATCGGAACAAGGACGTCTCGGATCGGGTCGCGAACTGGCCGGAATTCAAGCGCTACCTGACGGAGAAAGGCTTGCTGGAGAGGGCGTTCGAACCGATCCCGCAGTTTCATCCCACGAAATGGGACCGGCTCTGGCGACGGCTCGTGGCCTGATCAAACGGTCGTCCGCGTGGTCGCCGCAAGGCAGAGCGTGAAGCGCCGGCGCTTCCCGTTGCATCTCTGTGACATCGGAGCAGATCGGCAACCTGCTTATCCTTAGAATCCTTGTTCGGCACCACGGATACTTCCCGGTCGGGGAGCGATCTGGTAACAGGGGCGCGCGCCAGGGCCGTGGCGGGGGATGGCGCGGACAACTATCAAGGTCGATCCGTTCATGACTATCCTCTCGGGCAAGCCACCAGTCCCGCAGAAACTAAAAAGGCGCACCGAACTGAGGAACCCGATCGACCCGCTGGACGACCAGCCGGCTACTTACGACGATACCCTGAGGAAGAAGACGCGCTGGTCCATCCTGTGGACCGTGCTGCGAATCCTGTCCGACCAGGTGTTCGCATTCATCGTCTTTGTGGTCCTTGCGCGCCTGCTGTCACCTGCGGACTTCGGCATCTATGCGATTGCGCAGGCGGTGGCTGAAATCGGCCGTGCCATTGCGATCGGCGGCATGGTGCAGAACATTCCACGGGCCAAGAAGCTTACGCCCGCCTTGGCGGATACGGTCTTCTGGACCAACCTGACTTCGTCGCTGGTCCTGGCGTTTGCGATCCTGCTGCTCGCGCCGCCGATCATGAACATGCTGGAACTGTCCCATGCCACCGGGCCGGTGCAAGGGCTGGGTTTCGTGCTGCCGATTGCCGCGCTCGGTGCGACGCACATGTCGCTGCGGCTTCGCGAATTCGGACACAAGTCGCTGGCTCTGCGCTCCGTGATCAGTGGAACGATCGGCGGCGCCGCGGGCATCGCGGCGGCGGTCACGGGCTTTGGCATCTGGGCGCTGGTGGTGCAGCGCCTCGTGACCGAGGCGACCAACACGCTGGTGTCATGGCAAGCCTATCCGTGGGTGCCCGGCCGCAACTTCTCGAAGGAGCAGCTCCGTGCCACGTGGGCATTCGGCTTCAACATCGCCGTGCAGCAGATCCTGAGTCTGCTGCCGCGCAGGGCCATGGACCTGATTCTCGGCTCGATGATCGGTGCAGCCGCGGTCGGCCTTAATCGCACGGCGCGGCGCACCAACGAACTGGTCCTGCACGGCACCGTCAACCCCTTCACGGTGGTGGCGCTGCAGACCCTGTCGCGCCTGCAAAGCGACAGCACCGAACTGATCAAGGCCTATCGCTGGATGGTCTCGAAGAGCGCCATGCTCAGCTGCCCGGCCTTGGTGGGCCTCGGCGTGCTGGCGCCAGAGGCGGTTCCGGCCCTCTTCGGCGACAAGTGGGAAGTCTCAGGAAAGATCGTCCAGATCTTCTCATTCATGGTCGTGCCATACGCGCTCAACAGCTTCACCTCGCCGGTGTTGATGGCGCTCGGCCGCGGCGCGACGCTGCGCACCTTCGCGCTCTTCCAGTTGATCACAACGATCATCTTCGCATTGGCTGCGGCGCCGTTCGGGCTGCTTGCGGTGGCAGCGGCCACCGTGCTGCGGGCCTATCTGGCGCTGCCGTTTCAGCTGTGGATGCTACGGAGCGCTTCCGGCCTGAAACCTCAGGACGCGCTCAGCGCGATCGCCAGGCCGCTGCTGGCGTCGCTCATGATGGGTGCCGTCGTCTGGGTGCTCATGGCCGTGCTTCAGCCGCAGTTCGAGAGGGCCCTCGTGCCGCTCGTCCTCTGTGTCATAACGGGAATGGCTGTGTATGGCGTCCTGATCTACGCGATCTCGGAAGAGGCGCGCAAGATGGCCCACGGCCAGCTGAAGGCGGTCCGCGCCCGCTTTCGGAAGGCGTAGCTATTTTTTCTGCACCTGAGGCGCGCGCTGCTCTGCCTTGATGACGACGGGTCGTCCGAGCAGCGGCCGCATTCGAGCGGCGACGCGACGTCCAAACGTGCGGGCCGGCAGCATAAGGCGATTCTTCGCGATCGCCAGCCGCAGGCTCGACAGCCATGGCCCGCTTGCGCCGTTCTTCCTGGCGGCAGCCATGATCTCGTTCAGGAAGGCGAGCTGAACCTGGTTGCGCGCCGTCAGCCTCAGTATTTCCATGTCGGTCGGCCGACGGTCGAAGCAGAGCGGCTCCTGCTTATTCGCAAGGAAATTCAGCTTCGTCCGGATGCACTTCTCGCAAACGCCGCAATTCCCACCGGTCTTCGGGCCTTCCCAGCAGACGCGGAGCTTGGCGGCAACGTCGGGGTAGTCGCAGATCAGGCGGACACGCTCCGTCCGCGTGAAGCCGCCGCCTTCGGTATGTAACTGAAAGCCGCCGCCGGACAGCAGGTGATTGGTGACCGGGTTCGAGCCCCAGGGAACGGCGAGCTGCGAATAATCCTCGCCGGCACCGCAGACACCGACATTGGCAAGCCCGCGGAACTGGAGCAGGCAGGCGCTGAGCGCGGCGTGATACTCCATCAGCCAATCTCTGGACAGATGAGCGCGCCAGTTCGTGCGTACGGTGACCAGCGGAATTCCGAGCGGGCCCATCATGTCGGAGATGCTGCCGTGCGCGCGGTCGAAAGCGCTCTGGTTGTCCAGCGGCAGGTCGAATCCCCACACGAGCATGGCGCAGACGGGTCGCGCCGTGCGCAAGCCGGCACGGCCGGCATGGTGCCTCAGAAGCGCGAATGTTCCATCGACGCCGCCGGAGAAGGCGAAGACGCCGCGCCGGCTCGGCGATTGCTGCGCCGGCAGAATCTGGTCCGCGGTGATCTGGACGGGCCGGTGCGTCGACCGCCACATCGCCCATGCCTCCTGGAACTCCTCCAGATTGCGCAGCAGCTCCGCCGTGACGGGGCCTTCGACATGCACCGGAATTCCCTCGCGCATGGCGGCGTAGATCGCCGCCACGACGGCGAAGTCATAGACCTCCAACGGAGGCGGCAGGACGTCGCCGGACACATGGTAGAAGACGCGGCGCGAACCGGCGGGCGAGCTGTAGGAAGCGGTGCGCACGACCGCACTGGCATCGCGTTCTTCGTGCACTGAAATGCGCAGGGTGTTGATCATTGTTCCCGGACCTCGGCCACACATGTTTTCCCGCGTCTAAGGCGCGGACCATGAGGTAGCAGATTCCAGAGTGTGGAAGTTGCGTAAGGTAAGAAATACCGACGCCCGCTCGACATCCCGATTGCGATACCAGTGCGATGCGCCCAGGTGGAGGGACAAAGCGGTGACATGGCGCCAAATAAGAGCTCCGGTATTGCGACGGGGGCGATTTCATTGGCTGTCATATTGGAGCGAGCTATGCGCGCAACGGTGCGTTCTCCGGATTCAAAGAGCTCGCGGGCGCCACGGCCGCGGGCAATGCTAGTTCAAGAACCTGAAGACAATGTCGAGACGCTCCTCCGCTCGCGGACTTTCATCCAATCCCGGATGCGAGAACCCCGGCAATACCTGAACTTGCATGTGACGCTTGAGAGCGGCGGCGCGAAGCTCGGACGACTGCTCCGGCGTCACAATAGGATCGGCACTGCCGCTCAAGACAAGAGTTGGCTCGGGAGCTGCGCCGATGTTGTTGATTGGATCAAGCGATTCAGGACACATTGCGATCCACGGCAATTCCGAAGGGACGCCATCCAGGACCAGCGCGTCAATCCTGATCGCGTCGTCGTCCAACGCGGCAAGTGTCACAATGCCGCCAAAAGACATTGCGTAGACGGCAATGCGTGGATGGCCCACGTTTCGGATGAACGCCAACAGCCTTTTGTAGTCTTCGATAATGGCGGTCGAGTATGGCGAGCCGTCTGAATCGCCATACCCCCTATAATCGAACACGTACGATGTCCTGCCTCGATCAGCAAAGAACGCCACAACCGTGTACAGCTGGTCGGCAAGCATGGCGTTCCCGGGCGCCACCAGCACCGCAGGCTGCTCATCTGGTGCTGTGACGGACGCAGAGAATGCCCGATAGCCACGCAGATGCGCGCCGTCGGCACCGGTCACGACTTGATCTTCAAATATAATCCCGGCAGCGGCCTTGTTTGGCCTTCCACCTGAATTTGCAAGGTCTCGCCATTCGTCAAACAGCAGTTCCTCCATCCAGCCCCAGCACATTGGCTTCTCCAACGAGCTGCGGTCGGCCATGGCCTCCGGGACCGCTGGTGAAAATAGCAGAGCTGCGAATAGCAAAGCTCGGCAGCAGTGCCGGCGCCACCTCGGCACCATCTGCTGGAGTCTGCCGGTCATTGGGGAACTCCCGCCGAATTTGAACGTGAGTCTACATCAGCAGTTGAGACTGTCCACAAAGTGAGCGGCGGTCGCGTACGCGTGTTCCACTTCCAAAGGTCAGGCAGAAACCGTTGAAGCGTGGTTCACGCGGCTGGCAAACTTCAGCGAGTGGCCAGAGACGGCCGGCTCACATCGGGCGGAGATCACGTCCGCGGCTTCAAATTCTCCGGATCGTAGAGCGGCTTGTAGCCGACTCCCGCGACTTCGACCGGGTAGATCTCGCCGAAATACTCCACGATCAGCTTGCGGCCTTCCTGGCAGTACGACCAGGGGAGGTAGGCCAGCGCGATGTTCTTGCCGATGGTCGGACCATAGGCGACCGAGGTAGTGAAGGAGTGGCGGCCGAGTTCGTCGGTTAGCGTTTCCTTCGTCTCCGGATCCATCACCGGCATGGTGCCGACGGGGTAGCGGGCGACGCCCTTGGAATCGATGTTGCTGGTCATCACCAGCGTGCACAACATCGCCGGCTGGTGCTTGCGGGCGCGATGCTCCAGGTGCTTGGCCTTGCCGCGGAAGTCGGCCTCCTTGACCTTCGGGCGCTGGAGATCGGCCTCGAGCAGGTTGTACTCGGTGAGGAGATCCGCATTCTGCAAGCGCAGGCTCTTCTCCATCCGGCGGCTGTTGGCGTAGGTCTCGACGCCGAACGCCATCACGCCGGTCGAACGGAGCGCGTCCCAGATGGCGAGACCGTCCTCGTAGCGCATGTGCAGTTCCCAACCCTGCTCGCCGACATAGGAGATGCGAAAGGCGGTCACATTCTTACCGGCGATCTTGATCGGCTTGATCGAGGCGAAGGGGAAGTTCTCGTGCGTCAGGCCGTTCGGATCCTCCACGACCTTCTGCAGCGTCACCCGCGCGTTCGGGCCCCAGAGGCCGATGGTGACGTATTTCTCGCTCACGTCGGTGACGGTGACGTTGAAGCCCTTGTCCTGCGCCACCCGCTGCACGTAGCGCAGGTCGCGCGGGCCGGCGTCGGCGCCGTCGACTACGCGGCAGCGATCGGCCATGCGGAACACGGTGAGGTCGGCGCGTACCATGCCCTCGTCATCGAGGAAGTGGGTGTAGATGCCTTTGCCGATATTGGCATCGCCGCCGATCTTGGCAGCGCAGATCCACTCCATCAGCGCGACGTGGTCCGGTCCTTCAACGTCGAACATGTAGAAGTGCGACAGGTTCACGATGCCGCAATCCTCGCTCATGGCAAGGTGCTCGGCGTTGGAGACGCGCCAGAAGTGGCGGTTGTCCCACTCGTTCTCGCGCACCGGCACGCGGTTGCCGTATTTCTTCAGCAGGTGCTCGTTGGCGGCGTAGCCGTGGGCGCGCTCCCAGCCGCCGAGCTCCATGAAATAGCCACCGAGCTCCTTCTCGCGGTCGTAGAAGGGCGAGCGCTTGACGTCGCGGCCGGTCGCATAGGGCTCGCGCGGATGGACGGCGGGATTGTAGATCTTCTGCGCGGCCTCGCCGCAGCGGCCCTCGATGAAGGCCTCTTTCAGCTGGTGCGGATAGAACCGTGCATAGTCGATCTTGGCGTGGTCGATGTTGGTGCGCCCGTCGGTCATCCAGTCGGCGACCAGCTTGGCCATGCCCGGCGCGTCCTTGACCCAGATGGCGACGGAATACCACAGCCCGCGCACCTTCTGGCTCTCGCCGATCGCCGGGCCGCCGTCGGCCGTCACCTGCAGGAGGCCGTTGAACGAACGCTGCTCGTTATAGCCGAGCTCGCCCAGGATCGGCGTCAGCTCGATGGCGCGCTCCAGCGGCGTCAGGATGTGTTCCATGTCGAGGTCGCGCTGCGAGGGCGACAAGCGTGCCTGTTCCTTTTCGAGGATGTCGCGCGGATGGCACAGGCGCGGGTTCGTCTCCTCGTAATAGCCCCATTCGATCATGCCGCCTTCGGACGTGGTCGGATCGCCGGTGTCGCGCATGTAGGCGGAGTTGCCCTGGTCGCGCAGCAGCGGCCAGCCGATCTCCTTGCCGGTGCCCGCGAACTCGGTGTACGGACCGAAGAAGGTGAGGGGATGATCGACCGGCATGACCGGCAGGTCCTCGCCCGCCATTTCGGCGATCAAGCGGCCCCACAGGCCGGCGCAGACCACCACGTAATCGGCCTGGATGGTGCCGCGGTCGGTCACCACGGCCTTGATGCGGCCGTTCTCGATGACCAGCGACTTGGCTGGGGTATTGGCGAAGGCCTTGAGCTTGCCGGACGCCGTCGCCTGGTCAATCAGCTTGCCGGCGACGGTTTGCGAGCGCGGGATGACGAGGCCGGCATCGGGATCCCACAGGCCGCCCTGGACCACGCTCTCTTCGATGAGCGGAAACTTCTTCTTGATCTCGGCCGGACCGATCAAACGCGCGCGTGTGCCGAAGGCCTTGGCCGACGCCACCTTGCGCTTGATCTCATCCATGCGCGCATCGTCGCCGACGCGCGCGACCTCCAGGCCGCCGATGCGCTCGTAGTGACCCAGCTTCTCGTAGAAATCGATGGAGTAGAGCGTGGTCCAGCAGGACAGGAAGTCGTGGCTAGTGGTGTAGCAGAAGTCGGAGGCGTGGGCGGTCGATCCGATGTCAGTCGGGAGGCCGGACTTGTCGATGCCGACGATATCGCTCCATCCGCGCTCGACCAGGTGATGGGCGACCGCCGCGCCGACGATCCCGCCCAAGCCGATGATGACGACCTTTGCCTTCTCCGGAAACTCTGCCATTGCCCGCGACCCAGAAGTGGTATTGCCGGCCGACTATAGGGCGGTGTGGCGGCGCGATTGCCGCCTGATTGCGACATCAGCAAAATGCGGCGCGACACTGCCCCTGTGCCGGGTCGGCCTGCATAACTATCGGAAATCGGCCTGTTTTGCACTCGCGCAAGCGGCGCGAAATGGGTATCGCCTGTCGCTGATCCGCTAGAGGAAACCCGCCCCGGGTGACGAAATGGCGGCATTTCCGGCCGGAGCCTAACAAGGCTGCCGGTATGTGTTTTCGTCACAAAGAGGCAGGTCCATGGCCATCGCAGACTCCAGCGCGGAACAAGGCGGCGGTCGCCGCAGTCGCGGCGGCGCCGAGGCGCGGCGCCAGGCACGCAACAAGCCGAAGCTGGTGCAGAACCCCTTCATCTCTCGCCGCATCCCGATCTACGAGGTGCTGAGCGAGGAGGGGCTGCAAATCATCGAGAGCAATGCCGACACCATCCTGCAGGAGGTCGGCATCGAGTTCCGCGATGAGCCGGAAGCGCTCGAGCTGTGGCAGCAGGCAGGCGCCGATGTGAAGGGCACGCGCATCCGCTTCCCGAAGGGCCTGCCGCGCTCGATCATCCAGAAATCCGCGCCGCGCGAGTACGTGCAGCACGCGCGCAACTCCGAGCGGAACGTCACGATCGGTGGCAACAACACGGTGTTCGCGCCGGTCTATGGCCCGCCTTTCATCCGTAACCTCGACGACGGCCGCCGTTATGCGACCATCGAGGACTTCCGCAACTTCGTGAAGCTCGCCTACATGTCGCCCGCAATCCATCATTCGGGCGGCACGGTGTGCGAGCCGGTGGACCTGCCGGTGAACAAGCGTCACCTCGACATGGTCTATTCGCACATCAAGTATTCGGACAAGCCGTTCATGGGCTCGGTGACGGCGCCCGAGCGCGCGGCCGACACGGTCGAAATGGCAAAGATCGTGTTCGGCGCCGACTTCCTGGAGAAAAACACCGTCATCACCAGCCTGATCAACGCCAATTCGCCGATGGTGTGGGACGGCACGATGCTGGGCGCGATGAAGGTCTATGCCCGCGCCAACCAGGCTTCGATCACGACGCCGTTCATTCTCTCGGGTGCGATGAGCCCGGTGACGGCAGCGGGCACGCTTGCGCAGGTGCTGGCGGAGGTGCTGGCCGGTGCCGGCACATCGCAGCTCTATCGGCCGGGCGCGCCGGTGATCTTCGGCGTGTTCGCGAGCTCGATCTCCATGCAATCGGGCGCGCCGACCTTCGGCACGCCGGAGCCGACGCTGGTGTCGTTCGCGGCGGCGCAGCTCGCGCGGCGCCTGGGCATTCCGTTCCGCACCGGCGGCTCGCTCTGTGCCTCCAAGGTGCCGGACGCGCAGGCGGCCTACGAGAGCGCGCAGACCCTGCTGCCGACCCTGCTCGCCAACACCAACTTCGTGCTGCACGGCGCGGGCTGGCTGGAAGGCGGCCTCGCCTCCGGCTATGAGAAGTTCGTGATGGATGCCGACCAGCTCGGCATGATGCAAGTGCTGGCGAAGGGCGTGGACCTCTCCGAGAACGGCCAGGCGCTCGACGCCATCCGCGAAGTCGGCCCGGGCAGCCACTTCCTCGGCTGCTCGCACACCCAGGCGAATTTCGAAACCGCCTTCTATCGCTCGGCCATCGCCGACAACAACAGCTTCGAGCAGTGGGAAGCGGAAGGAAGGCAGGACGCCGCCCAGCGCGCCAACAAGCTCTATAAGAAGATGCTGGCCGAATACGAAGCACCCGCGCTCGATCCCGCGATCGACGAGGCGCTGCAGGCGTTCATGGCCGAGAAGAAGGCAGCGGTCCCGGATAGCAACGTCTAGGAGCCGCCCCGTCTCGCTGGCGTCCATGCACGTTTCTGTTGAACGAATATCTCCCGTTCACTACGCTTGACGCTCACTTCTGAGTGGGGGAGGTCAGCGTGCGGTCAATCCTGGTGTCCGTTGTTGTCTTGTTCCTGGCCGCCGCATGCTCGGCGACGGGCGGCATGACGCCTGCTCGGCAGGCTGGCAGCACGACCACGGCAGCAGCCAATATCGATCCCGCAGCGATGACGCCGGAATACATCGCGTCCTTGCCGCGAGATCAGGCGACGGCAGCCATCGATTCGATGGTCGATCGCTACCTTGACTTGGCGATCGGGCGCTGTCCTAACCGTGCCGATGCCTGCCTCAACGAGCAATTCAAGACGTCCTTCGACCAAACTGGCCAGCTGGCGCCGCTTTGCAAGGTGAATGGGCTCGGGTCAGAGTACAAGCTTTGCCTCATGGTCGCCGCCGAAACCGTTCCGCTAGTGAAAGCCGCGGGCGGCAACTTGGCCACTGATGTCAATTGGGCCAATATCGATGGCGCGAACAACGAGGCGAGAGAGCTGTTCGCTCGCTGGCTCGAGGATACCTGCCGTGGGCAGATTGCCTGTTTCAGCGAGGCGCAGACAGCGACTTCGCTGGGTTTGTCATCAACTGTTGCGCAGTCTTGTCGGGTCCATCGGCGGTTACTCGACCGGCTCGACTGCGTCAGCGACGCGCTGAGCGCGGCCGTATATCAGCGGGCCATCAAGTCTCTGTCCTAGTCGTCACACGTTCACGTGCCCGAGTGCTGCGACCTCCTTCTGCAGCGCATTGGCAATGCGTGCGTGACGGTTTGCGCCTTCGCCGCGCTCGGCGAGTTCATCGGCGCTGATCGGCAAGCCGAAGCGGATCGTCACCTTGTGAGGGCGTGGCAGCGTTCGTGAGCGGGGCCAAGCTTCGTAGGTGCCGCTGATATGGACGGGCACGGCCTTGGCGCCGGTACGTTCCAGAACCAGCGCGATGCCGGGGAGGAACTCGCTGAGCTCGCCGGTCGGGGAGCGGCGACCTTCGGGGAACCAGACCAAGCGGGTCTTGGTCCGCAATGCGGTGTCGACCAGATCCAGCGCGGCGGCCGGATCGCGGTCGGGATCGATCGGCAGCACGCTCGCGGTGCGGCTGACGAGGCGCATGATCGGGCCGGCCAGCATGATGCCGGACCAGCCGACCCAGCAGGTCCGCTGCAGTTCGCGCAGATTCAAGGCAGCCGCCAGCAGAATGGGATCGAGAAAACTGACATGGTTCGGCGTCAGGACGATGCGATCCTCGCCGGGCAACTTGTCCCTGCCGATCACCTGCAGGCGGAACATGAGCCGCGCCATCCCCTTATCGATGCCGTAGAGAATGAGGCCAAGGAGCTTGTGGCCGAGACCGATCGGCCGGACCCATTGCGCGGCATCTGGCGCCGGTTCCGTCGGCGCGGTGGGCGCGCCCCGCAGCTGCGCGGCTTCGTTCAGCAGATCGCGGATCGACAGGATCCGGCTGATCGCGGCCTCGTTGAACCTGACTCCGAAATGCTCCTGAAGCTCGAGCGTGAGCTCGATCCATTGCAAGGAGTCGACGCCGAGATCGAGTTGCGGGCTGGTATCGGGTGTGAGCGTCTGATCCGGATAGCGGGCGACCAGCCAATCCCAGATCGGCTTGGTGTCGGGGCGGGCCAGCAGCTCCCTGTCTTCCGCTGCCAGTTCGACCTGCGGCTTCTGGCGCTTCCCGGCCTTGGCCTGCTCATAGATGGTGGGCAGCAGATGCCGCTTCAGCTTGCCGAGCTGCGTGCGCGGCAGCGCCTCCCTGGTAACGGCATAACCGGTAATCCTTTCATGCGGCCGCAGCGTTGCGGTCGCATGCTCGATCTCCTCGCGCAACATGGCATCGAGCCGCGTCGCGCCGCGCGTGCGGATCGCTTCGGGATTCGGGACGACCAGCGCGACCAGCGCGTTCTTGTGCTGCAGGATCGCCATTTCCTTGATGAAGAGAATGTCGGCGTAGTGCCCCTCGATATCCTCGGGGAACAGCTTCTTGCCGCCGGGCAGCACCAGCGTCTCGTTGACGCGGCCGACGATGTGGAGATAGCCATCCTCATCCACGAAGCCGAGATCCTTGGTGCGGAACCAGCCAGGCTCGACGAACGCCTCCGCATTCGCTTCGGGATTGTCGAGATAGCCGGAGAAGACGCTCGGGCCCGAGGCGATGATCTCGCCGAATTCGCTGCCTTCCACCGGTACGGTGCGCAGCTGGACACCGGGGATCGGCCTGCCTTCCGATCCGATGCGCGCATTGTGCGGTGCGTTGAAGGTGAGAATGGGCGCCGTTTCCGTGAGGCCATAGCCCGTCAGCACGCGCCACCCCAGCCCCTCCAGTGTCCAGGCGATTTCTGGATCCAGCTTCGCCCCGCCGGAGCTCAACACGCGGAGCTTGCCGCCGAACTCGCGATGCAAAGGCGCGAACAGCGCTCGGCCGACGCGCAAGCCGAGCCTGCGGCTCAGCCACGTGGACAGCGACAGCAAGTTCCTGAAGGCGCTGCGCGCGAGCCAGCCGCGCCGCTTCATCCGCGCCTCGATGCCGTTGATCATCGCGGCATAGAGGCCAGGCACGCCAAGGATCGCCGAGACCGCGGCGGTGCGCGCAGCCTGCAGGATCTGCGGGCCGGTAGCACCACCGGGAAGGACCAGCGTTGCGCCGATGCTGAGGCTGGTGAGCATGCCGACCGTAAACGGATAGGTGTGATGCAGCGGCAGCGGCAGGAGCACGCGATCGCCCGCGCGGATCAGGTTCGCCTGCATCAGGGCATTCACGTTGGACAGGAACTGGCTGTGGGTCAGCGGTACCGCCTTCGGCGTGCCGGTCGTGCCGGACGTGAACAGAAGCGAGGCGAGGTGGTCCGGCCGAACCGCGGGCAAGGCCACGTCGCGCGCATCCTCGAACAACACCGTCCAGCTCGTGATCTTGCCCTCGGCGCGATCGGGATCGTCGAGGACATGGACGGCATCGGCGCCATCGCTCCAGGACTTCGGCAAGTTTTCCAGCGCAGCCTTGCTGGTGAATAGCCGACGGCATTTGCTGCGCGTCAGCATGCCCTCGAGCTCGGAAGCGGCGCTGTGATAGTCCAGCGGGACGGCGGTTGCGCCCGATGCGATGATCCCGAAATAGGCGGCGATCCAGGCGGGCGAGTTCGGCGCCAGGATGGCGATGCGTTCCTCCGGCTCAAGGCCGGCGCTGCGCAGCCGCGCCGCGATCTTTGCCGCCGTGTCGGCCAGCCAGCTGTAGGTCGTGACCTCCGGCTCGCCTTCCTGGTCGACAATGACCGCAGGCTCTTCATTCTGGCGCCAGCGGCCGATCAGATCGACCAGCGTGCGCAGTTCGCCGGCCGGCTGTCGCCGGACCTGAGCCGAAGCTGCCCGTGGGAGACTTGCTACCGGTTGATCGCTAAGATGGCGATTCGGCATGGTCGCGTCGTCCACCTATCTGCGGAGGGAGCCCGATCGCTTGGTGTCTGTACCCAAGACTATCACCGTGAAGCCGGTCCGCGGAAACAGAACCGCGATCATCGCCTGGTGTCTGTTCGACTGGGCGAATTCCGCTTTTCCAACAATCATCGTCACGTTCCTGTTCAGCGCCTATTTCACCACGGCGGTCGCCGCCAACCCGGAGCTCGGCACGGCGCTGTGGGGGCAGGTGAACAGCGTGATGGCGCTGGTAGCCGCCGCGCTGGCGCCGATCCTGGGTGCCATCGCCGACCAGGGCGGCCGCCGGAAACCGTGGCTGCTCGCCCTCAGCGTGATCTGCATGCTGGCGACGGCCAGCCTCTGGTTCGTGCGGCCCGAGGAATCGAGCGTCGCCTTCGCGCTGGTCGCGTTCACCATCGCCGGGCTCGGCTTCGAACTCGGCCTCGTCTTCTACAATGCGATGCTGCCGGAGCTTGCTCCGCCGGACAGCGTCGGCCGCATCTCGGGCTGGGGCTGGGGCATTGGCTACTTTGGCGGTCTCACCTGCCTTGCCCTCAGCCTGGTCTTGTTCGTTCAGCCGGACCCGTCGCCCTTCGGCCTCGACCGTGAGACTGCGGAGCATGTGCGTGTTGCTGGCCCGCTGACGGCAGCCTGGTTTGCATTGTTCGCGCTGCCGCTGTTCCTGCTGGTGCCGGACCGGACCGGCACCGGATTGCCGTGGGGACAGGCTGTGCGCCGTGGCCTCGGCACGCTCATCGCCACCTTCCGGCAGCTGCGCGCCCATCGCAATATCGCGATCTTCCTGCTGGGGAAGATGATCTATACCGACGGGCTCAACACGCTGTTCGCCTTCGGCGGGATCTATGCGGCCGGAACCTTCGGCATGTCATTCGATGAGATCCTGCTGTTTGCCATCGCCTTGAATGTCTCCTCCGGCCTTGGCGCGATCGCGTTCGCGTGGCTGGACGATTGGTTCGGCGCCAAGCCGACGATCCTTGCAGCGCTGACCGGCATGACCCTGCTGGGCGCTGCCATCCTGTTCGTGGATTCGAAGCTCGCGTTCACCGCGCTTGCCGTTGGGCTGGGCCTGTTCTTCGGTCCGGCGCAGGCTTCCAGTCGATCGCTGATGTCGCGCCTCGCCCCGCCCGAAAGCCGCGCCGAGTTCTTCGGCCTGTTCGCTTTGGCGGGTCGCATCACCGCGTTCCTTGGCCCGGCACTGGTCGGTTGGGTGACCTTCGCGGCTGGGAGCCAGCGCGCGGGCATGGCCACCATCTTGCCGTTTTTCGTCATCGGCGGCTTGCTGCTGCTGTTCGTGAAGGAACCGCGCGGGAGCAGCGCGGCATCCGCCACGGCTTGAAGTACGCCGCGCGTTTCGCGCTATATAGGGACGTTTCCCATTCGCCTTCGGTACGCCCGACGTGACACGCGCTCTCCTGTTTCTCTTGATGGCTCACTTATTTTCGGCCTGTCAGTCCGGCGATCCTGCTCCTTCACCCGAAACCGCCAGCGGCGGGGTCACGCCCGAATACGTCGCCTCCCTGCCGCCGGAGCAATCGCGAGCGGTGGTCAACGAACTCTCCAACCAGGTGGTCGTGGCGGAGACCGAAGCCTGCAACGACAATCCCGACGTCGACTGGAGCGCCTGCGTGAGCACGCGGATGCTGGTGGCCTTCGATCGCTACGGATTTCTGGCAAGCCACTGCCGCGACAAGCCCGACCACAAGGCGCTCCGCGACTGCGTGCAGTTCGGCCGATCGGGAGTGGATTGGGTGCTCGCGCTCGGTGGGAACCCGGATACCGACTTCGACTGGTCACAGCCTCAGCAGTCGCACGACCAGGCCCTCAAGGAGCTGAATGATATGTTGACCGAGGCCTGCGAGGGCAAGCCCGAGGAACGGGGCAATTCCTGCTTCACCAGCCTGAGCGCCAAGCTCCTGGGCTTGAGCGGCGTGGTGGCGCAGCACTGCGCCGCACGGGCGACGCAGGAGCAACGCGGCGCCTGCATCATCGACGCGCACGACGCGGCGATGTACCAGGCGGCGCTTACGGTGCTTTCGGGATGACGGACCCCGACTGGGCAAGGGCATCGTTGATGCGGGCGATGAGTTCCAGTGGCGTTGCCCTGGAGCACATGAGGTGACGCAACTCCCCGTCCGGCGCGTCGCTCAGGCGCACAGTGCGCAGCGACGCGCCGAGCGCGGGCTTCGTGCCGAGCAGGTCTTGCGCCTCCTCTGGAGCCATGATCGCATAATCGACCCGCGCCTGGGCGACCATGCCGAGCAGCAGCTCATTGCTGCCGGATGAGGTCTCGGCACGCGGTTGAAGCGCCTTGATCCATCCGTCGATCGCCGCGCCATAGGAATAGCCGGTCTTGACAATCAGCATGCGCGCGGCGTCGCGGAAGTTGTCCTGCAGGGACATGCCGTCGGAGAAGCGCACATCATTCCTGCGCGCGACGATAATCGTAGGCTGGTCTTGATAGATCGGTTCGCTGAACAGGGCGAAGCTTTCGCGCTCCGGACGCTTGAACCAGCCCAGACCGCAGACCGGCTCCTTCGCGCGCTTGATCTCCTCTGTCTGGCGGGCGGGCGGCATTTCACTCCAATCGGCGCCGATCCCAGCCTTTGCCAAGGCGGCCGCCACTGGATCGACCAGAATACCGGTCACGTGGTCTCCGGACTCCTGCAGGGCATAGGGCGGTCGAACGTGAAAGAGAATCGTGATGCGGGACTGGTCCGCCGCGGCCGGGAAGGCAACGAGCGCCATCAAACCCATGATTGCGTGGCGCCAGAGCATCAGCGGAACCCGAAGGGAGCAGATCGTTTGCGGAGAAAGTTGCCGGAACTATCCTACTTTCTCGTTAAGCCAGGTCGCTAAGCAAGCGGCGCCGTATCAGGCGGCTTTGGCGATCCTGAATCGCTCACATTTTGCGCACGGCCCGTGAAACGCCACCGATACTCGGCACGATTGATGGTTGCAGATCCCTTGGCTAGCCTGCAGACTGCACCGGGATTCTTGGGTGGGGCGTCTGGATGAGGTGGGTCAAAACCTTGTTCGCGGTATGTTGCGGTTCGCTTGTGCTGGTCGGCTGCCAACAGGCGGGAAGCAGCACGAGTCACGGAGCGGTAAACCAGGCGCCGGCAGCCCAGGAGACTGACGCCCTAGCCCAGGCATTGATGAATGCTCATTCCGCGACATCTGCTGCCAAAGTGATCAGCCCCGATGGCGACGTCGATGGAGCCGTGGATGCCGACACCTACATGCCGAGCGAGCCTTTCAAGGCCGAGCGCGACAGGCAGGCGCTCGAACTCATGGACCGACTGATGAGTGCGTGCATCCGTGCCAGGGGCCACGAAGGCTTGGTCGCATGCTACCACGAACGATTGCTCGCAGGGTTCGACCAAGGAGGGTTGGCAAGAAGCCGTTGCCCCCTGCAGCAGGACATGAAAGCGGACGCCGATTGCATCATAGTGGGCGTGGCCGGCTATAAGGTCGCTGAGAAGGCCGGCCAGGATGCCCTGGCAGCTTTCGATTGGACCGATCCGGCGAGCTCGGCTGATCAAGCCATGCGGCAGCTTGTGCTGATGAAGATCCGGGAATGCCTTGGCAGCGGTTCGGCGAGCGATCCGCAGGAGTGCGTTGTCGAAGGTGTGATCAAAGCCTTGGACCTGACCGAGGACGATATCCAGCCCTGTGCGCCCCTGCGTGATCAGGACTACGAGTATGGCCGCTGCATTTCAGATGCTTTCGGGCTCAAATATATGAAAACAGGAATTGCGCGCATGTAGGCCGCGCTAGCCGGCCTGCTGTCCTAGCCAACCGCTGAGATCGCTGAGCGCACGGCGGGACATCAGCGGCTTGCGCTGGGCCTTCCACTCGCGGATTTCGCCGCGCGTGAGGCCCTCCGGCTCGGCCAATGTGGGGAACAGCCCGAAATTGATGTTCATCGGCTGAAAGCTGGCGCTGTTGGCGTTCACCGTGATGTGCCGCAGCAGCGCGCCGAGCGCGGTGGTGGCGGGCGGTGGAACCACGGCGACGCCGAGGCGTTCGGCGGCGGCGAAGCGGCCGGCCAACAGGCCGATCGCGGCGCTCTCCACATAACCTTCGACACCGGTGATCTGGCCGGCGAAGCGCAGGCGCGGCATCGCCTTCATGCGCAGCTTCTCGTCGAGCAGCTTGGGGGAATTGATGAAGGTGTTGCGGTGCAGGCCGCCGAGGCGCGCGAACTCGGCGCGCTCCAGACCGGGAATGGTGCGGAAAATGCGCACCTGCTCGCCGTGCTTCAGCTTGGTCTGGAAGCCGACCATATTGTAGAGCGTGCCCAGCGCATTGTCCTGGCGCAGCTGCACGACCGCGTAGGGCCGCCGGCCCGTGCGCGGATCGGAGAGGCCGACCGGCTTCATCGGGCCGAAGCGCAAGGTGGCCGGTCCGCGCTCCGCCATCACCTCGATCGGCAGGCAGCCTTCGAAATAGGGCGTGCTGGTCTCCCACTCCTTGAACGCGGCCTTCTCGCCGGTCAGCAGCGCATCGATGAATGCGAGATAGTCCGGCTTCTCCAGCGGGCAGTTGATGTAGTCGCCGCCGGTTCCGCCCTCGTCATAGCGTGATTGCAGCCACGCTTTCTCCATGTCGATGGTCTCGCGATAGACGATCGGCGCAATCGCATCGAAGAAGCTGAGCGCATCCTCGCCGCTCAGGCGCCGGATCGCTTCGGACAAGGCAGGCGAGGTGAGGGGGCCGGTGGCGATGATGACGCTGTCCCACTCATCCGGCGGCAGGCCCGCGACCTCGCTGCGCTGGATCTCCACCAGGGGATGAGACTGCAGCCGCTCGGTCACGGCGCGCGCAAAACCGTCGCGGTCGACCGCCAAGGCGCCGCCGGCCGGCAGCCGGTGCGCGTCGGCGGAGGCGAGGATCAGAGACCCCGCGCGGCGCATCTCCTCGTGCAGCAGGCCGACGGCGTTGTTCTCCGCATCGTCAGAGCGCAGGGAGTTCGAGCAGACCAGCTCGGCGCAGTTCTCGGTCTGGTGCGCCTCGGTCGCGCGCTGCGGGCGCATCTCGTGCAGCACCACCGGGACGCCGGCCTGGGCCAGGTGCCAGGCGGCTTCGCTGCCGGCCAGGCCGGCGCCAATGACATGGACGGGAGCGGGACGAGAAGCGTTCATGGGGGTCAGATAATGGGTTCAGCGGGCCGCCTCAAGTCCCGTGATTGCAACGGCTTGACGGCTGTCCGGCCACCATTCGCGGCAAAGGCAACGGAAAATTCAGTCTTTTGTAACCAATTGCACGCATGACAATGGACAAGTGGGACGAATCTGCCAATCATTCGGACGTGAGAAGGGGACACGGGCACCCATGCTGCAGCGCCTGAACCCAGCCAGCGTAGCGGCGCCGTTCAGCCGATATTCCCATGCGGTCATCGCACCGCAGGGTTATCGCTGGCTGTACATATCGGGCCAGGTGGGCTGCGACCGCGACCGCAAGATCGCCGACGGGTTCGAAGCGCAGGCGGAGCGGGCCTTCCACAACTTGATCGCCTGCATCCGGGAGTCAGGCTTTGACGTGCAGGACCTGGTGAAAGTGACGGTGCTGTTGACCAGGGGCAGCGACATCGCCGCCTACCGCGAGATTCGCGACCGCATGCTGGGATCTGTGGAACCGGCCAGCACCTTGATGATCGTCGCGGGATTGGCTGCGCCGGAATTGTTGATTGAAGTCGAGGGAGTGGCGGCGCGGGCCGCCGAGAACACGTAATGAATCCTGAACGCGATCCGTTTGCCGACCGCCGTTCCTCCGTCCGCAAGAAAGTGTTGCGGGCGGCCAGGGTCTTCTTCAACGACAAGCAGAGCCTGCTCGATTGCACAATCCTCGACTTGTCGGACGGCGGCGCCAAGCTGGAATTCGCCAGCCGGCAGATGCTGCCCCGCACCTTCGACCTCCAGATGCAGAACGGCGCGATCTACCGGTGCGAAGTGCGCTGGGCGAAGGACAATTTCTTCGGCGTCCGGTTCCTGGACGACGACGAGTAACTCCGAGGCGGGCGCCGTGACCGAAGATCAAGGCAGCCCCCAATCCTCCCGCCGCTCCCAGGACCGGCGAACCATCCTCAAGGGCGCGAAGGTCGTCTTCAACAACGGCAAAGGCGTGATGGTGTGCCGCGTGCGCGATCTTTCGCAAGGCGGGGCGCGGCTGGAATTCCCGCCGCGCCAAGCCCTGCCTGACAAGTTCGAGCTTCACGTCGCCGGCCAGCCGGTGCGCCTGTGCGAGCGACGCTGGACGCGCAACAACATTGTCGGCGTCCGGTTCGTCGGGCCGGACAGCTAAGTGGCCGGCTGGCGCGCCGGACGCGGCTCCGAACGCAATCCCTTCACCACCGCATAACAGGCAAGCAGCAGCACGATCGTGAAGGGGAAGCCGGTGGAGACCGAAGCGGCCTGCAGGGCCGCGAGGCCGCCGCCGACCAGAAGCGCGATCGCCACCAAGCCCTCGAAGGTCGCCCAGAACACCCGCTGCGTGACGGGCGCGTCGATCTTGCCCCCGGCGGTGATCGTGTCGATCACCAGCGATCCGGAGTCCGAGGAGGTGACGAAGAACACGATCACGAGCACGATGCCGACGACGGACGTGATGGCCGCCAGCGGCAAGCTCTCCAGCATCACGAAGAGCTTCAGCTCCAGGGCCGCGTCGGCCAGCTGGGTCAGACCAAGGTCGACCACCTGCGTGATCGCGGTACCGCCAAAAGCCGTCATCCAGAGCACGGAGACAAGCGAGGGCACGATCAGTACCGCCGTGAGGAGCTGGCGTACCGTGCGCCCACGGCTGACGCGCGCAATGAACATCCCGACAAAAGGCGACCAGGATATCCACCAGGCCCAATAGAACGCCGTCCAGCCTTGGGAGAAGTTCGCGTCTGATCGTCCGAACGGATTGGAAAGCGGCGCCAGGTACTCGATGTATGCCGCAAGGTTCAAGAAGAAGCCGGACAGAATCGCGATTGTTGGGCCGGCGATGATGACGAAGAGCAGCAGCACCACAGCCAGCACCATATTGATTTCCGACAGCCGCTTCACGCCGGCATCAAGGCCGGCGACGACCGAGAACAGGGCAATGGCGGTGATGCCGATGATGAGCAGCACCTTTGTCGTATTGTCCGCAGAAATGCCGAACAGATGGTTCAGGCCCGCGGCGGCTTGCTCCGCACCAAGGCCCAGCGAGGTCGCGAGACCGAACAGCGTTGCGAACACAGCCAGGATATCGACGATGTGTCCGGGCCAACCCCAGACCCGCTCGCCGAGGATCGGATGGAGTATCGAGCGAATGGTGAGCGGCAGCCCCTTGTTGTAGCAGAAGAGGGCAAGTGACAATGCCACGATGCCGTAGATGGCCCAGGGGTGCAGACCCCAGTGAAAGATCGTGGCGGCCATGCCGAGCCGGCGGGCCTCTTCCGGGTTACCGGGCGCGCCGGCCAACGGGGCCCAGCTGTCGGGCTGCCCAGCTTCCGCCGCGACGGAGGAGGAGAAGTGGGAAATGGGCTCTGCGACCCCGAAGAACATGAGCCCGATGCCCATGCCGGCGGCAAACAGCATCGCAAACCAGGCGGCGTAGGAATAGTCCGGCTTTGCCGCCGTCCCACCGAGCCTCACCTTGCCGAGCGGAGAGACGATCAAAAAGAGGCAGAGAAGGACGAAGATGTTGCCCGACAGCAAGAAGAACCAGTCGAGGGCGGCGGTCAGCCAGTCGCGCAAGCCTTCGAACCACACTTGCGCCTGATCCTGCAGAATCAGCGTGAGGACGACGAAGAGGACGATCACGCCCCCGGCGATCACGAAAACAGGATTGTGGATATCCAGCGCGACCGGCCCGATCTTGGTGCGGATGTTGTCTTGGCCGATGGCATACTCGGTTTCGATCTGCCCGGCTTCTCCCGCCGGACGGGGAACGGAAGTGTCGCTGCTTGGCATTTCGCTTTTCCTCCCAAAATTGTGTTGTTTGCCCCTTGTTCACAAGGCCCAATGGTTGTTGGAATTATTGCTCTTGGGCCATAGAACATTAGCTCCGAACGCCGTCGCGTTGCCCCTGAGTCGCGCTTTTCGGCTGCGGAGGTGACTGAATTCACACTGGAACTTCTCTCGAAACTATCTTCGGAGCGACACTATCCGTAGCCGGTTGACCGGGCGGGTCCATTATCTGGTGGTCAAAATGACTGATGAGCCGTCCAATTCTTCAGGTGAGCGCCGCGGCGATACCCGCCGGACCGCACTGCAGAGCGCGCGCATCGTTGGCAAGGACGGCACCACGGTCGAGTGCCGGCTGCGCAACATATCGGAAGGCGGCGCGCGGCTCGAGCTCGCAGGCCCGCAGCTGCTGCCTCATACGTTCGAGCTGTATATCGCCGACCTGCCTGCGCGCAAGTGCAGCCTGCGCTGGGCCAAGGGCAATCTGATCGGCGTGCAGTTCGTCGACTAGGGCTGAAACCCAATAAATGTGTTGCGGCTAGAATCGGTTGCTGATTCTCTGCGGTCAAGGAGAGCAGAGAAGATGCGATCGAACCTGTTTTGGCTGAGTGACGAACAATGGCGGCAGATTGAGCCGCACCTGCCGACCGACGTGCGCGGCAAGGAACGTGTGGATGACCGGCGGGTGATCAGCGGCATCCTGTACGTCCTGCGGAGCGGCTGTCGTTGGAAGGATTGCCCGCCGGAGTATGGCCCGCCAACGACGATCTACAATCGGTTCGTCCGCTGGGCTGAGCGCGGTGTCTGGGAGATGCTGTTTCGCGAGCTTGCCGCTCGCGGTCGCTGTGAGGAGATCCAGATGATCGACAGCACGCACGTTAAGGCGCATCGCTCGGCCTCGGGTGGAAAAGGGGGGAGCAGAAACAGGCGATCGGCCGCTCGCGCGGCGGACGCAACACGAAAATCCACGCAATCGCAGATGCTAAGGGCCGTCTTCTTTCCATCCTGCTGACCGCTGGCCAGGCGCATGACTGCCCGCCCGCCACGCGCCTGATCCGCCGAACCAGCGCGGCCAAGAAGCTCCTCGGCGACACGGCCTATGACAGCGCAGAGTTGCGCCCGTGGTTGCAAAAGCGAGGCACCAAAACCGTCATTCCCAACAAGGCGAACCGCAAGCAGCCGTTCAGCTTCGACAAGAAGACCTACCGACAACGCCATCGCATCGAGAACGCCTTCTGCCGCCTCAAGGACTTCCGGCGTATCGCGACCCGCTACGACAGGCTGGCCCGAAACTTCCTCGCCTCGGTCTGCCTCGTTGCTGCTATCGTATGGTGGATTTTATGAGTCTCGACCCTAGACGCTACCCGCCTGCGCCGCGGTCGTATTGCGGCAGGCCGTCCGTCAGCCTGATCCAGGGTAATTTCTCCGCCACATGGCTATGGAATTGCGGTGCCAGATCGCGTGCGCGTTCGATGAGCGCGGCATAGAGGTGAGTCTCATCCGGCCAGCGATCACTTTCGTATGCGATGGGGCTGCCGCAATGCGAACAGAACAGCCTTCGGACACCCGGAGATGAAGCATAGGCGCTGGGTTCTGCGCCCGTGAAGCGGCATGCGCCTCTCGCCACGCCCACCCAGGTCGTAAGAGGTGAGGCGGTCGCCCGCCGGCAGCTCTCGCAGTGACAATGGCCGCACCAGATTTCTGGGCCGCGATACTCGAAGGTCACGCGGCCGCACAGGCAACGTCCCTTTGTCCCATCCATGGCGTCCCTCTCACTCATCCAAGTGCTTCTAGGCAAGCATATCATCGACGACGTGATCGATCTCATGGCGTTCGATACCGGCGTCGCGCAGCATGCGCGGATTCAGGCGGCGCAGCTCATTGATCGCGGTGCGTCGTCGCCAAGGTTTGGTCATCCAACGATAGAAGCGGCGCAAAAGAGGGCCGACACGTGCCAGGCGGTTCTTGGCCCCTGAGTTGGCTCGCACTCGGAGCGCGCGATCCATGTTCAAGTTTCACTTTCGAACAGAAGCTCTCCATGTGATAGTCATCTGCGAAAACATCGATCGTCAAACGAAACGATCTTGGGCAAACGACAAGGTAGACTTGAATATATGATTGCGCGATTGCCGAGCTTGAGCGCGTTCTCTACCTTCGAGGCGGCGGCGCGCCATCAAAGCTTCACGCGCGCGGCGGAGGAGCTGCGCGTCACACCTGCGGCAGTGAGCTATGTTGTGCGCGAGCTTGAAGCACAGCTGAAGGTCAAGTTGTTCCATCGCACGAAGCGCGCGGTGCGGCTGACGCAGGCGGGCGAGATCTTGAACGTGACGGTGAGCAGCGCGATCGAGAGCATCGGGCACGCATTGGAACGCGTGCGCAGCTTGGACGGTCATCCGGTAGTCAAAGTGACGACCACACCGGGTATCGCGATGAAATGGCTCGTGCCGCGATTGAACGGCTTCCTGGAGAAGTTCCCGGATGTCGACGTGCGCGTCGACATGTCTCATCGCCCCGTGGATCTCATGCGCGAGGACATGGACATCGCGATCCGTTTCGGGACGGGACAATATCCCGGATTGCAGGTCGAACGTTTGCTATCGGACAAGATCTTCCCGATCTGCAGCCCGAAAATGCTGAAAGGTCCGCGGCCACTTCGCCATCCGCGCGACTTGCGTCACTTTACGCTCATCCATGTCGACTGGCAGGCGCAGGGTGCAACTTGGCCGACGTGGCAGATGTGGATGACGGCGGCCGGCATAACAGGCATCGATACGACGCGGGGAATCCACTTCGACCAGGGCGTCATGGCGATCCAGGCCGCCATCGATGGCCAAGGCGTCGCACTTGGCGATTCCAGCCTGACGGGCACGGACCTAGCGCAGGGCAGGCTGGTGCGGCCGTTCGCGCTCGCGCTCGATGCACCGGCGCGGTTTGCCTATTGGATCGTCGTGCCGCCGCATACGGCAGAGCGCCCGCTGGTAAACGCCTTTCGCGACTGGTTGCGGTCCGAGGCTGCGATGATGGAACAGGCAAAGCCCAAGCCGAGCGACCGACAGCGCGCGCAGCGATCAGGCTAAGCAGGCTGCGCGATGCCCTCTGCCCTCAGCGCGCTCGCGATCGCTAAACGTCAGAAAACCCGTTACGTCGTAGCGGACTCCTTCGCTGGTGGCGCTCTCCTCAAAGGCGGTGCGGCGACGAGCAGGCCGGCCGCCGTGATCAAGATCATTCCGACGATTGTCAGCAGATCAGGTTTCTCGGCGAAGAAGACGAATCCCCAGACGGCTGCCGAGACCAGATAGCCATAGTCAAAAGTCGCAACGATGGACGGCGCGGCGATCTGATAGGCGCGCGCGACGCCAACGAAGTAGGCAGCCGAGAGCGCGCCGAGGAGTGCCATCACGCCCCACTCCCGTAGACCCATTGGCCCCCAATCGCCGAGCAGAAATGAAAATGCTGCCTTCGTCCCAGTGTCGAGGCCAATGAGACTGAGCACGGCAGTGGCGATCACCCCGGTCACGAGAAACGAACCGTGAAGAGCGAGCGCCAGGCTAAGTGGCGCTTCCTCCTGGCATTTGCTTCGAGTGAGAACCATGGCGAGGGCATAGAAAGCAGCCGCCATCAACGGCAGTATTGTAAACCACGAAAAGGCATCGGTGCCGGGCCTCAGGATTGCCACCACGCCCAAAAACCCCAGCAGGACACCACCCCATTGTCGCCTGGTAACCGGTTCGCCAATCAGCAGGCCCGACAGCAGCGCAATCATGATCGGGCCGGTATAGACGGCCACCGCCGCCACCGACAGCTTGAGCACCGGAAGCGCGGCGTAGAACGCAAGCCACGTAAGGACCAGCAGAGCGGTCCGAATGAGGGCCCATTTTGGCGAGCGGGGTTTGACACCGACACGCGCTGCGCGCGCGAGCACGACGATGATGGGGATCGCGAAGAGCGAGCGGGCGGCAAAGACCTGCCAGACCGTCAGATCCGCACTGACGAGTTTCACCAGGGCATCGGCGAAAGCCATGGTCACAACGGACACCAGGATCAGACCGATCCCTTGAGCCGTGCGATCGAGCCTTACCTGGCCCCTGTGTGCCATGGCCTATCCCCCGTCAGACCGTTCCGGCTTTCGCGGCGGCTAGACCAGTTGCTCGATGCCCTCTGCCTTCAGCATGCGCGCATAGCCCGGCCGTGCCATGACGGCACGGATCAGCGTGTTGATCTGCGGGTTGGTATGCACCGGCGCTGCCATCGCGCGGGTCCAACGCGCCAGCATCACGGCATAGTAGTCGCAGGCATAAAGCTTGGCACCACACAGATAGGGTCCGGACTTGGCGAGCTGCTCGTCGAGGAAGCGGAACATGTCCGCCACGCGCCGCTCGGCCTTATGCTTGACCGCGGCCTGCAGGTCGACGCCGTCGACGAAGTGCTCGGCATGCCACCAATGCATCAACGCTTCCTGCACCGTGTTGGTGAGATACGCCATCCACTGCAGGAAGGGCGCGCGATCCGCGCTGCCGATCTCTGGCGCGAAGCCCGCTTCCGGATGGCGCTCGGCGAGGAGCAAGCAGATGGCGGCGGATTCGTACATGACCTTGTCGCCGTCATAGATCAGCGTCGGCACGCGGGCGTGCGGATTGAGCTTGAGATAATCCCGGCTGTGCTGCTCGCCTTTCGCGGTATCGACCCTGACCAACTCGTAAGGCACGCCGATGTCTTCCAGCATCGCGTGCGGTGCCATCGCGGCACTCCCGGGCGACCAATAGAGCTTGTACATGCTGTTGTTTCCCATGGCTCGTTTCTAGAGCGCCGCCAGCCGTTCCAGCAGGACGGTACGGACGCGGTCGGCGTGGCAGGTGGCGGCGACGCGGACTTGGCCGTCGCCATCGCTCAATCGAAAGCGGGTCTGACCGGCGGTTTCGCCTTCGCTGACGTCGATCTCCAACGCGGCGCTGCGCAGCTCGAACAGCTCCGGCATCAGCAGCGCCAGGATGGTCAGCGGATCGTAGAGCGCGGCAGTCGGCCTCGCAAAAGAGCGGAGATAGAAATCCAGCATGCCGGCAGCGGCGACGGTGCAGGGGCGGCTGACGGCGCGCAGCAGGTCGATCCAGAGCGCATCGACGCTCGCCTGCCGCGCCACTTCCAAAGGCGCCCAGATCATCGGGCGTCCGGCTTTCAGCACAATGTCCGCGGCCACCGGGTCGACATGGATGTTGAATTCGGCGAAACGGGTGGCGTTGCCGCCTTCGGGCTCGAGCGTGCCTCCCATCACCGCGATCTCGCGGATGGCATTGGCGATGGCGGGCTTGCGCTGCAAGGCCAAGGCGAGGTTGGTCTGTGGGCCGATCAGGACTAGGGTCATGCTGTCGGCTGCGGCATCGCTCAGCAATGCGATCAGCGCATCAACGGCAGCGGTGCTGAATTCTGTGCGCGACGGCGCCGGCAGATCGATATCGCCCAATCCATTCTGCCCGTGGATGTCCTCGATCGTGGTCCAGCTGCCGCGGAGCGGCCGGTCGGCGCCGCGATGGACCGGAATGCTCACGCGGCCCGCCAACTCGGTCAGCTGCAGCGCATTGCGCGTGGTGCGGTTGATGCCGACATTGCCGGCGACAGTGGTGATGGCGCGGATATCGAACTCAGGCGACGCGCAGGCCAGGAAAATGGCAAGCGCATCGTCGATCCCGGGATCGGTGTCGATGATGATGGAGCGCTTAGCGGCCACGGGTGCCGGACCGCCGCGCGCCGCGCCGGGGCACAAGATAGGGCGCCAGGTATTTGCCGGTGTAGGAGGCCGCCGTATCTGCCACCGTCTCCGGCGTGCCGGCCGCCACCACGCGGCCACCCTTGTCGCCGCCTTCCGGGCCGAGATCGACGATCCAGTCTGCCGTCTTGATGACCTCCAGATTGTGCTCGATCACGATCACCGTGTTGCCCTGGTCGACCAGCTGGTGCAACACCTCCAGCAGCTTGCGCACGTCCTCGAAATGGAGGCCGGTGGTCGGCTCGTCCAGGATGTAGAGCGTGCGGCCCGTGGCACGCCGCGACAGCTCCTTGGCCAGCTTTACGCGCTGCGCTTCGCCGCCGGAGAGGGTGGTGGCCGCTTGGCCGACATGGATGTAGCCGAGGCCGACCTGCTGCAGCATCGCCAGCTTGTCGCGGATCGCCGGGACAGCGCGGAAGAACTCGACGCCCTCCTCGACCGTCATCTCAAGGACGTCCGCGATCGACTTGCCTTTGAAGGTTATTTCCAGGGTCTCGCGGTTGTAGCGCTTGCCCTTGCACTGGTCGCACTGAACATAAACGTCGGGCAGGAAGTGCATCTCGATCTTGATGACGCCGTCGCCCTCGCAGGCTTCGCAGCGCCCGCCCTTCACGTTGAAGGAGAAGCGGCCGGGCTTGTAGCCGCGGGCCTGCGCCTCTGGAAGGCCGGCAAACCAGTCGCGGATCGGTGTGAAGGCGCCGGTATAGGTCGCGGGGTTGGAGCGCGGCGTACGGCCAATCGGCGACTGGTCGATGTCGATGACCTTGTCGAGATACTCGATGCCCTCGATCCGGTCGTGATCGCCCGGATGGGTGCGCGCATCGTGCAGGCGGCGGGCAAGGGCGTTGTAGAGCGTCTCGATGATCAGCGTGGACTTGCCGCCACCGGACACACCCGTCACGCAGGTGAAGACGCCGAGCGGGATGTCGACCGAGATGTTCTTCAGATTGTTGTGGCGCGCGCCGACGATGCGGAGCTTCGCCTCGTTGCCGAAGCCCGGACGGCGCTCGCCCGGCACAGGTATCTCGCGCCGGCCGCTCAGATACTGCGCGGTCAGGCCGTCGGAGCGCATCACCTCCGTCGGGGTGCCTTTCGCAACGACTTCGCCACCATGGATGCCGGCGGCTGGTCCCATGTCGATCAGGTAATCGGCATGGCGGATCGCGTCTTCGTCATGCTCCACCACCAGGACCGTGTTGCCGAGATCGCGTAGCCTCTGCAGCGTTGCGAGCAGCCGGTCGTTGTCGCGCTGATGGAGGCCGATGGAAGGCTCGTCCAGCACATAGAGCACCCCGGTGAGGCCGGAGCCGATCTGCGACGCCAAGCGGATGCGCTGGCTTTCGCCGCCCGACAAGGTCGCGGAGGCGCGGCTGAGGGTCAGGTATTCCAGGCCGACGCTGTTGAGGAACCCCAGGCGCTCGTTGATCTCCTTGAGGATGCGCTGGGCAATATCCTTCTGCTTGGACGTGAGCTTGCCGCTCAGCGCCTGGAACCACTCGGCGGCCTGCAGGATGGAGAATTCCGTCACCTGCGCGATGTTGAGCCCGTTGATCTTGACTGCCAGGGCTTCCGGCTTCAGGCGCTGGCCGGTGCAGGCCTCGCACGGCGAGGTGGCCTGGTACCGGCTCAGCTCGTCGCGGATCCACGAGGAATCCGTCTCGCGGAACCGCCGCTCCATGTTGGTGATGACGCCTTCGAACGGCTTGGTGGTCTTGTAGCTGCGCACGCCGTCGTCGAAGCTCATGGTGATCGCTTCGTCGCCGGAGCCGAACAGGATGATGTCGCGGATCTTCTTCGGCAGCTCCTGCCATTGCAGGGTCAGGCTGATCTTGTAGTGCCTGGCGAGGCTTTCCAGTGCCTGCATGTAATATTGTGAGGAGGAATTGGCCCAGGGCGCGATCGCCCCCCCGCGCAGGCTCTTCTTCTCGTCCGGCACCACCAGCTCGGGATCGAAATAGAGCTTGCTGCCCAAGCCGTCGCAGACCGGGCAGGCGCCGAACGGGTTGTTGAAGGAGAACAGGCGCGGCTCGATCTCGTCGATGGTGAAGCCGCTGACCGGACAAGCGAAGCGCGAGGAGAAGATGATGCGCTCGCCCTTGTCGGCCGGGTCGACGAACAGCAGGCCTTCGCTGAGGCTGAGGGCGGTTTCGACGCTGTCAGCCAATCGGGTTCCCAAATCAGGTTTCACCGCCAGGCGGTCGACCACAACCTCGATATCGTGCTTCAGCTTCTTGTTGAGCGCCGGCGCCTCGCCGATCTCATAGAGCTTGCCGTCGACCCGTACACGCTGGAAGCCGCGCTTCTGCAGGTCCATGAGCTCTTTCTTGTATTCGCCCTTGCGGCCGCGGACGATCGGCGCCAGCAGATAGATGCGCGTGCCTTCCGGCAGCGTCAGGATGCGGTCCACCATCTGGCTGACGGTCTGGCTCTCGATCGGCAGGCCGGTCGCCGGCGAATAGGGGATGCCGATGCGCGCGAACAACAGGCGCAGGTAGTCGTAGATCTCCGTCACCGTGCCGACGGTCGACCGTGGGTTCTTGGAGGTGGTCTTCTGCTCGATCGAGATGGCGGGCGACAGGCCTTCGATCGATTCCACGTCCGGCTTCTGCATCAGCTCCAGGAACTGGCGCGCATAGGCCGAGAGCGATTCGACATAACGTCGCTGGCCCTCGGCATAGATCGTGTCGAAGGCGAGCGAGGATTTGCCGGAACCGGAAAGGCCGGTGATGACGGTCAGAGTCTGGCGCGGGATATCAACGTCGATGTCCTTGAGGTTGTGCTCCTTGGCCCCGCGCACGGAAATGGATCCGTGCGACCAGAGGTCCGCGCCGCTCGCATTTGTCCTGTTCGACCGATCGCCCGCCGTCGCCATGTGTGCCTGTTTCCTTCCGGGAGAAGAGCGACTATCCCGGATTCCACCGGGCTGTAAAGCGCCATAAATGCAATGCTGGAAGGCGCTGATCCTATGCGCTTTTCGGCGATCGGAAGCACCCGATTGTGCACTCTAAGCCAGCGTGGTGACAAAAACTGGCAGTGTCTCAGTTTGAAAAATACTGAGGCTTGACAAGGGTATGTACAGCGACCCTCAGTTTCTGTATATTGCCAGGGCAGGATCGAAGCTGGCAGGCGGTTCGATGTCTTGCCACAGAGCCGCCGCCGTTCGACAACTGGCTTCCATGTTGGCGAGGTCTCGGCGGTAGTTGGTTGGCGAGCACACAAGCTCCTGCCTATGGGAATGGAACACTTGGCAATGATCCGGGGACGATCTCTCCCCATCGCCAATCACAGAATTTCCGACATGCTCATGGAGCAGCATGGCCGAGTAGGTCATCGCCTGTGTCATTCGCGCCTTAATGGCTTCAGACTTCGGCGTGTCACCCTTGGCGAGGTCGACGGCGATAGCTCCGCGCAGCGGCGCTCCTCTCGGTCGGTTTACGCGCACCAGCACGGTAGGCTGAATGCTGACCCTCACGCCATGAATGATGTGAGGATGGGCAAGCGGGGCACGCTCAATAACCAACCCGGCAATGGGCAGCGCATTCAAGCTCGCTTCAAATTGGTCAAGGCTCCGCAATGCGTAGATCGCGTTATCGCGCCGTTGGGGGCTCTCGGCAGTATCCCTCTCTGTCTCAATCATTGCGCGGCAACGGGCCAATACCGATCGATCCCGAACGGGGCTAGCGAGGAAACTGGATACAGCTTGGTGCAACTTGGAGTAAATGAGCGAGCGACTGATGCGTTCGTACTTCAGGTTGCGACGCATTGTTTCGCGCTGCTTGTCGTCCGCGACCATGTATTCGCCAAGTTCAAGCAACGTGAATCGAGGGCGCCTATTAACACGCCAAATCTTGCCTGGGGGCACTGCCATGAAACACCTACTATTCTCTGCCAGAACACCTGACGGGAAAGAGGTCTGCGTCGCGCCGGTCTCGATAGATGCCTTTGAGGCGAACCACGCCCAGTCGCTCGGTGATGACACCGGCTACTTCATCTACGAATTCGACGCGGTGAGGCCCTCATCCGGAATCGAAATTCTCGCTAAAGCTGTATCATACGATGCAGCCCTTCGTCTAATCGATATCTACCTGATGGCGCGAGACGGTGTCCGGCGGCCGATGGCGATGGCGGCTGAGTGATCTCTTAAGCGAGGGCGGCAATCTCCTCCAGAGACCAGACGTGTTGCGCAACGCCCGCAGCCATCGCTGGAGTGATTCGCAGCGTCTTATGAATGCGGCCGAAGTTGTAATACATGAAGTGCAGCGCGATCGCGTGCGCGTGGTTTTCGATCTTCTTTGAGAACGCATTGGTCAACCGAGTGAAGCGCCGCATCGACATGCGCATGTTGAGGTTCTGCCGCTCAACATAGCTGGTCGAAATGTGCTTCGGATCTGGATTACCAATCATCGGCTGCTTGCGAGCGCCTGTGCAGACCATCGGGCTGTAACGCTTCTCGACTTCCCATGGCTTGCCGTAAATCTTGACCAGCATCGAATAGTCGATGTCGCCGCCGAAAGCGCCGTCAACCGCGTCCAGATAGGCCTTGTGGCCGTCTGACGTGAGCTGCACGCGATTGGTGAGGCGGCGCGCCAGGTCGTCCATGAACGTCAAAGCGCACTCCGCATCGCGGCTGCCGACGTGCCAAGTCGGAACGATCTTCGTGTCAGCGCAGATCGCGGTCCACGTCCACACGTCGCCAGCGTTATCAGGAGCGGACTTGGCGCCAGCAACGTTCTTCGCCTTCGCATAGACGAACGACCAAATCTCATCGACCTGCACGCGATTGCAGGGCAGTTTGCGCAGCGTCTTGTCCTGATACTCGGCAGCGGCGCGGCCCACATCGACCAGCAGCTTGGTCACAGTATTGATTGAAACATCAGCGAGGCGGGAAGCGGCGCGGAGGCTGTTGCCCTCGACCAGAAGGCCGATGATCTGTGCGCGCTTGCTGATGTCCAGTCTGTTCATACTGAACAATATGCTTGAGCGGTCGCGCATTTTCAAGGGGATTCACAAAAAAAGGACCAGGGGATATACTCCCCTGGTCACCGTGGATGGCGCGCTTGGCCCGACTCGAACGGGCATCTGGGACTTAGTAGGAACCTGCTCTATCCTGTTGAGCTACAAGCGCTAATTCCGGTGCCGATTAGGGGCCGCTACCTTTCCTTCCACGGAGCCGGGTAGCGGCCCTGCTGTTTTTCATCGCCCCACATGCCGCTCGGCAGGACATGCAGGGCTCTTACCCTCCTCGACATCGTCGCCTCCATGCGCGCGAATAGCCGACTCGCCGTCGGCTGCATTAGTTAATGCAGGTGAAATGGCATCGTCAAGGGCATTATGCGGCGTGTTTGCGGAGTCCGCATAAACTAAGTTGACTATGTTTGCGGTTTTCCTTATGTTCCAGCCATCAAAGTGGCGCGCCCGCAGAGGAGTTAATCCATGGCTGACACAACGACATCGCCAATCCGCGACGAAGATATAAAGGAACTTGTCGGGGACGGCGGCAAGCGGGAACGGTCCTCAATCGAGTTCCCATACATGGCATTGCCGGATGCAATCCAGGTCGCCGATGGAGTCCACAAAACGTCCGGCGGAGGACTCTGCCAGCACGACCAGTTGGCGGCGAAACTCGGATTAAGCATGAACAGCAGCGGGTATCGAGTTCGGCTAGCGACTGCCCGCATGTTTGATCTGATCGAATCGGACCGCTCTGGAGGTGGCGTTAAGCTTACTCAGCTAGGCCACGCAGTCTTAGACTCAGCCCAAGAGCGTGAAGCCAAGGCCAAGGCATTCTTGGCCGTGGAGCTTTATGAAAAGCTCTACAACTACTATCGCGGCAAGGTATTGCCCCCGGCCTCAGCCCTCGAACGCGAGATGGCATCAATGGGGGTTGCCCCTAAGCAGACTGACCGGGCGCGACAGGCCTTTGAGCGATCAGCCGAGGCGGCTGGTTTCTTCGAAATGGGTCGTGATCGGCTCATCATGCCGAGTGGAATTGGAGAAGCTCCCCGATCAGAGCGTGATGATGCTGGCAGTAAGAACGGTGGAGGCGACGATGGTGGGGACAAGCCAGATCCATTGATCGGAGCGCTGATTCAAAAACTACCCAAGGCCGGGTCTGACTGGTCCGTGCAGGAGCGCGTTATGTGGTTGCAGATGATGTCAATGGCGTTCCAGATGGCCTATGGCCAGAAAGACCAGATCGAAATTAAGTCTGTCGAAAAATCCGGCAGCTAATCTTTCTTCCAGCGCGCCGCCGCTGCCTTCTTAGCGATCTCCGCGCGCTGCTCTTTGGTCAGCGCCTTCTTCCTGGCCTTGCCGCCCTTAAGGCCCCCTAGGCGACCAAGAGCGACCGCAGCCGGGTTTTTCCCGTCCTCGGTCTTGTCCTCGATCTCGCCCGTCGCCAAGTCCACAATGAACTTGGCGAGCTGGCTGGGATCACGCGGGCGCTTCGGTTTCTTTGCCATACCCTGAAGCTAGGCACGCATCCGTGACCGGTCAAGCATGGCAAGGTTGTGGAAAATTCAAACTGAGACACTGCCCAAAAACTGGCAGGACGGGGGAGAGACCGGAACCAGATGCACCCGTCCAGCACTATGGTCGGGATACAATCACTCGCTTCCCCGCAGGGACGCAGCGGTTGCGTGGAGGACTGCCTGTCATGCCGAAGGCGGTGGCTTCAGCGGCAAGGTGGTGGTGCAGGATTGGCCGGTGCGCCCTCCTTGCGTTTGGGCTCGGCGCGTGCGCGACGACGAGCGATCGATCGTTCTGGGGCGCGGACGCCACGATTGCGCCGGGCTGGGACCGCTTGGGCCGCGCCGCCGTGGACGCCGCAAAGGACCCGTTCACGTGGGCTCCAGCGGTCGGCGCCGCTGCGCTGCAGATTGGCGACCTCGACAACGAGATCGCCGACTGGGCGAATGAGGAGACGCCGCTCTTCGGCTCGCGCGGGACCGCGTCCGATGCCAGTGACTGGCTGCGCAATGCCAGCGTGGCGATCTATGCGGGAACCGGCCTTGGTGCGCCGGCACCACGCGGCGGCTGGCTGGGCGCAAAAGCCAAGGGTTTTGCCGTCGGCGCGGCCGCGGTCGGGACCACGATCGGGGCAACCACTCTCCTGAAGGAGGTATCGGACCGGGAGCGCCCCCTGGGCCAGGACGACGGCAGCTTTGTATCGGGCCACGCCAGTTTGACCTCGGCCAGCGCTCGCCTCACCTCCGAAGTCTTGCGCTATTACGATATGTCGCAAGGCGCACGGATCGCCGCCAACACCGGCCTTGCGAGCCTAGCCCTGACAACCGGGTGGGCGCGCGTCGAAGCGGGCGAGCATCATCCGGCCGACGTGCTGGCAGGCGCAGCGCTGGGAAACTTCCTGGCCGTCTTCGCTACCGAAGCATTCTTGCGGGATTCCCTCGGGGAGTCGGTGATGCTCCAAGCATTTGCCCGCCGTGACGGGGTCAAGGTCGGCCTGTCGATCACCTTCTGAAAAGGACAATGGGTGCTGAAGCCTCTGCAAGTGCGCGGGCGGCAAGCGTGCTTGTTGCCTTTGCGTTCTCGCGCCAGGAATGCTACAGGTGCGCTTTCATCGATCCGAGACAGGCAGGGAAGCTATGGCTGGCAGCGTCAACAAGGTCATTCTGGTCGGCAATCTGGGCCGCGATCCGGAAATCCGCTCGACCCAGGACGGGACGCGGGTCGCCAACCTGTCCCTGGCAACCTCGGAAAGCTGGCGCGACAAGAACAGCGGGGAGCGGCGCGAGCGCACGGAATGGCACCGCGTCGTGGTCTTCAACGACCGCCTTGTGGATATCTGCGAGCGGTTCCTCAAGAAGGGTAGCAAGATCTATCTCGAGGGCGCCCTGCAGACTCGCAAATGGACGGACCAGTCCGGCCAGGAGAAATACACGACCGAGGTGGTACTGCAGAAATTCCGCGGCGAGCTGACCATGCTCGATGGCCGCGGCGGCAGCGCCGGTGCCGGGCCCGAGGAAGATGCCGGCGGCTTCAGCGACACCAACGCGGGCGGCCCCGGCCGCATGGGCCGCGCCCCAGCCGGCGCCGGCGGCGGCGACCTGGACGACGATATTCCGTTCTAGGGCTTCAACCGGGAACCGCATATCTCGCGTCCCGGCGAGGCGAGAACCTGCTGAGGACGATTGCAGTGTTCGAGGCGAAGGCAATCAAGGCCGACGACAAGGCTGCATTCTATCGCGAGTTGATACAGCAACTCGGCGGCCTCCTCAGCGACGAGCGCGATGCGATCGCCAATGCCGCGAACACCGCGGCGCTTCTGTTCACGACGCTCCCCGATCTGAACTGGGCCGGCTTCTACTTCCTGAAGTCTCCGACCGAGCTTGTCCTGGGGCCGTTCCAGGGCAAGCCCGCCTGCGTCCGCATCGCGGTCGGTCGCGGCGTGTGCGGCACAGCGGTTGCGCAGCGCCGGTCGATGCTGGTCGAAGATGTGCACGCTTTTGCCGACCACATCGCCTGCGACGCCGCCTCTCGCTCGGAGCTTGTGGTGCCGCTCATGCGAGGCGATCGCATCCTCGGCGTCATCGACCTCGACAGTCCGCTGCCGGCGCGCTTCGACCGCGACGATCAGCGCGGTATCGAGGCAGTCGCCGAGATCTACGTCGAAGCCAGCGACGACCTCCCCGGATAACGATATTCCGTTCTACCCGGCTGTGCTTTCCTTCGGCGGCTCATCCTCGGCGCGCTGGCGCGTCGGCCCCTCGGTGCGGGTAAGGTTGAGCGCGCTGTTGATCAGTGCGACATGGGAGAACGCCTGGGGGAAGTTGCCGATCTGGCGGCGCGCGCCGGTATCATACTCCTCCGCCAGGAGCCCGACGTCGTTGCGCAATGCCAGCAACCGTTCGAACAGCTCGGTTGCCTCATCGCGCCGGCCCTGCAGCACGAGATTGTCCACCAGCCAGAAGCTGCAGGCGAGGAAGACGCCTTCCACCGGCGGCAGGCCGTCGTCCATCTCCACCGTGTCATAGCGGCGGACGAAGCCGCCATCGAGCAGGCGCTGCTGGATCGCCGCCACCGTGCCGATCATGCGAGGGTCGTCGTGCGGCAGGAAACCGACGAGCGGCATGAGCAGGAGGCTGGCATCGAGCTGTTTCGAGCCGTAGGCCTGCACGAAGCTGTTCTGCGCTGGATCGAAGGCGTTGCGGCATACGTCCTGATGAATCTCATCCCGAAGCCGGCGCCACTTGTTGCAAAGCGCGTCCTCCGGCTCCTCGGTCTCCAGCGACTTCACGGCGCGGTCGAATGCGACCCAGCACATCACCTTGGAGAAGGTGAAATGCTGCGGGTCGCCGCGCGTCTCCCAGATACCCTCGTCCGGCCGGCGCCATGCCTCCTCCAGGTGGCGGACCAGGGCCAGCTGCATGCCCCAGGCCGTCTTGTCGCGCTTCAGCTTGCCCTGGCGGCCCTGATAGAGCGCGTCCATCACCTCGCCATAGACGTCGAGCTGCAGCTGATCGGCAGCGGCATTGCCGATGCGAACGGGCTTCGAGTTCTCGTAGCCGGGCAACCACGGGATCTCCCATTCCGGCAGGCGCCGTTCGCCGCCGATGCCGTACATGATCTGCATCTGCTCCGGCGTGCCGGCGACGGCGCGCAGCAGCCAGCGGCGCCATTCCTGCGCCTCCTCGTAGTAGCCGGTTTGCATCAGCGCGATCAGGGTGAGGGTGGCGTCGCGCAGCCAGCAGTAACGGTAGTCCCAGTTTCTGACACCGCCCAGCTTCTCGGGCAGAGAGGTGGTGGGCGCGGCGACGATGCCGCCGGTCGGCCGATAGGTGAGGGCTTTCAATGTGATAAGCGAGCGCTGCACGGCCTCGCTCCACGGTCCGCCGTAGTTGCAATGCGACGACCAAGTGCGCCAGGTTCGTACTGTCTCGTCCCGGGATCGCACGGCGTCGATCGCCGCCGGCAGTGGCAGATGCGAGGCCTCGTGTGTCAACACGAAGGGAATGACATCGCCCTCTTTGGCGGTAAACTCCGCAACCGTGTGCTTGTTGTGGCCGCGCAGTTCGACCGGCGCGTGCAGGATGACGCGGTCGGGGCCGGCCACTGCGCTGATGCCGGAGCCATCGGGCAGCTTCTCGACCCAGGGTACCGCGCTGCCGTAATCGAAACGCAGGACCAGGTCCATCTTCATGGCGACCGTGCCGCGCTTTCCGACCACCAGGCGCACGAGGTCGGAGATGTCGTGGTCGTCCTCCTCCACCCGCGGCGGCATGAAGTCGACCAGAGTTACCTCGCCATGGTCGGTGACGAAGGTGGTCTCCAAGACCAGCGTGTTTTCCACGTAGGCCCGTGCGACCTTGGTGGGGCTTTGGGCCGGCGCGATCAACCAGCGGCCATGGTCCGGCGTGCCCAGCAGCGCGGCGAAGCAGGCGCCGGAATCGAAACGTGGCCAGCACAGCCAGTCAATCGAGCCGTCGCGCGCCACCAGGGCGACGGTCTCGCAATCTCCGATCAATGCATAGTCTTCGATCTTGGACGCCATCAGCCCATCGCGAAATCGATCACGATCTTAACGTCATCGCCGCCGCGCTTGAACGCCTCCGCCCACGAAGACAACGGCACGCGGCGCGTGATCATCATGCGCAGCCAGCCCTGGTCGGCGGCAGCGAGCGCATCGGCCGCCATCGCATAATGGCGGCGGTTGGCATTGACGGTCCCGAACACCACATCGTTTTCCAGGACCATCGTTCGGCCAAGCACATCGCCATCGATTTGAACCGTGCGCTGCCCGCTGGAAATACCGGCCAGGCACACGATGCCGACGGGGCTGGTGATTTCCAGGGCGGCGATGACGATGCTGGGCGCGCCCGTGCACTCGATCACAACGTCGGGCCGCGGATCAATCCGTGCTAGATCGCCGACGCGGTAGCGCGCTCCGAGCCGCTCGGCCAACTTCGGCTTGATGCCGGTGTCGACGCGGTCGAAGAGCGTCACATCCAGCCCACGCTGCAGGCCCATCATGGCGGCGAGCAGTCCGACTGGTCCCGCGCCGGTGACGAGCACTGTCCTAGGTTTCCAGATCGCGCGCGTGGCGATCCGCTCGATATGATCCCAGGCCTTCGCCACGATGCTCGTCGGCTCGAGCAGCACGCCGGTATCGCGCAGGCCACGGTCGACCTTGACGGCGTAGCCGGGATCGATCGCGAAATATTCCGCTGCATAGCCCTGCGCACCCTTGATTCCATGTTCCGTGTAGAGGCCGTTGCGGCACATATCCCATTCGCCCGCCGCGCAGTTGGGGCAGGGGACCGGATCGGGCCGGCGGACGATTCCGACGATCAGGTCACCAGCCGAAAAGCCGCTGCCTGTTGGCGCGGAGACGACTTCCGCCAGTGACTCGTGGCCGATGATGAGATGCTCGGTGCCCTCCGGTGCCTCGCCATATTTGCCGTCGATGATCTCGTGATCAGTGCCGCATACGCCGATCGCGAGGGTGCGGGCAAGAAGCTGGTTCTCGCCTGGGACCGGCGCATTGAACTCGGTTAATGCCAAAGAACCTGGCTGATGGGGAACGACGGCGAGGGCCCGCATAGATGGTTCTCCGGTGCGTTCGCGACGCGTGCGCTGTTTGAACCGCACCGCGTGGTCAAAGTTCCCCGATCGCTAGTGATACCCCCCATCCCCGCGCACCTTGCCGCGGAATACCCAGTACGACCAGCCGGTGTAGACCAGGATCACCGGCAGCAGGAACAAGGTGCCGACTAGCAGGAACGCCTGGGTGCGCGCCGACGAGGCGGCCTCCCACAGATCGTAGTGATAGGGCACGATCATCGGCCACAGGCTGATGGCGATACCGATGTAGGAGAGCGCGAACAGGAGCACGGCACCGATGAAACTGCCGGCTTCGGACTTGCCGTTCAACGCGCGCCAGGTGCCGAAAGCGCTCACCGCCGTTGCGATCGGGACGGGTGAGAGGAAAGCGATGTTCGGCCAAGAGAACCAGCGGCGCGCGATATCCTCGTTCATCAGCGGCGTCCAGATGCTGACCACCGCGATCGCAATCAGCACCGCGATGAGGCAGACCTTGCCGTGGCGGCGCGCGGCGGCCTGGATCTCGCCCTCGGTCTTGAGGATCAGCCAACCGGCGCCGAGCAGCCCATAGCCGAACATCAGCGCGATCGCCGTCATCAGCGAGAACGGCGTGATGAAGTCGAGCGCCGAACCGGTGAAATGCCTTCCTTCGACCTCGAAGCCCTGGATGAAGGCGCCGAGCATCATGCCCTGCGCAAAGGTCGCGATCGCGGAGCCGTAGCAGAAACCGTGATCCCAGAAGCTGCGGTGCGGCGAATCGCGGAAGCGGAACTCGAACGCCACGCCGCGGAACACGAGCGCCAGCAGCATGGCCAGGATCGGGAAATAGAGCGCCGGGATGATGATGGCGAAGGCGAGCGGAAAAGCCGCCAACAGTCCCACGCCGCCCAACACCAGCCAGGTCTCGTTGCCGTCCCACACCGGCGCGATCGAGTTCATGACGATGTTGCGCGTCTCTACATCGGGCGCCAGGCCATAGAGCATGCCGACACCGAGATCGAACCCGTCCAGCAGCACGTAGAAGAAGATCCCGGCGCCAAGGATCAGCGTCCAGATCGGCACGAAATCCAGGACGGGCGTCACGAGCTTTCCCCTTCCGACTGGATCTGGATTCTGGTCGGTCGTTCGGGACGGCCGCTTTCGATGGGGGAATCGGATTCGATGGAATCCGGCCCCTTGCGCACGAAGTTCGCCATCACCATCACACCGGCCGGGAAGATGATGAGATAGACAACGACATAGCCCAGCAATGAGATCAACACCTCGGCACCGGACAGCGACGGCGGCACCGAATCTGCCGTGCGCATCAATCCGTAGATGGTCCAGGGCTGACGGCCGACTTCGGTTGTCGTCCAGCCGGCAAGCACGGCAATAAAGCTGAGCGGCGCCATCAGGAAACACGCGCGCTGGAACCAGGCCGTATCGAACAGTCTGCCACGGAAACGCAGCCACCAGCTCACGATCACCACCGCCAGCATCAGCAGCCCGATCCCGACCATGATGCGGAAAGCGAAGAAGGGAATTGCGACAGGCGGCCGGTCCTCCCGCGGCCAGTCTTTCAATCCCTTGATCTCGCCATCCCAGCTGTGCGTCACGATCAGGCTGGCAAGATAGGGAACGTCGACTTCGAACCGGTTGGTCTCGCTGGCTTCGTCGGGAATCGCGAACAAGGTGAGGGGGACGCTGCGCGCCGTCTCCCAGCGCGCCTCGATCGCAGCCAGCTTCGCCGGCTGATGATCGCGGGTGTTGAGGCCATGGAAATCGCCGATCAGGATCTGCAGCGGCACCAGCAGGCTCAGCAGCCACAGCGTCATGGACATCATGATGCGCGCCTCGGCTGCGAAGCGGCCGCTCCGCAGCAGCCAGGCGGCGACAGCGACCACCGCAAAGGCGGTCGTCACATAGAACGCGGTCACCGTATGGGCCAGCCGGTACGGAAAGGATGGATTGAAGATGATCTCGATCCAGTCGCGCGGTACGAAACGACCCTCGACGATGTCGTATCCCGCCGGGGTGTGCATCCAGCTGTTGGCCGCCAGGATCCAGAAGGAGGAGAACAAGGTTCCCAGCGCCACCATCAGCGCCGCCGTGAAGTGCGCCCACGGAGGGACCAGCTTGCGTCCGAACAGCAGGACACCGAGGAACGCGGCTTCCAGGAAGAACGCAGTCAGACCCTCATACGCGAGCAGCGGGCCCAGGATGTCCGCCGTGGCGTCGGAAAAGCGGCTCCAGTTGGTGCCGAACTGGAACGGCATGATGACGCCCGAGACCACGCCCATGCCGAAGGATACGGAGAAGATCTTGATCCAGAACATCGAGATCCGGAGATAGATCTCGCGACCGGTGAACAGGTGGATCCCCTCCAACACCGCAATGTACGACGCGAGGCCAACCGTGAAAGCGGGCAGCAGGATGTGCCATGCGACGACCCAGGCGAATTGCAGGCGAGAGAGGAAGACCGGATCGAGTTCCATGGCGCGTATCCTGTGGAGCTGTTCGCGGCTTGCGTAGGTTGACCCCGTTGCGACGACATTTCAATTGGTACAGTGTGGAGCGCGAAGCGGCATTTGCGCGCATTGTGGGCAGCGACTAGAGTGGCGCGATGAAATCCACACCGGAACACATCGGGATCGTCGCCTGTTCCGCCGAAGGTGCGGCGCTCTGCTACACGACGATCTGCGTCGAGGGGGCGCAGCTGCTCGGTTCGCATGCGCATCCGGAGGTCTCGATGCACACGCCGTCTTTGGCGGAATACGTGGCGTGCCTCGATCGCGGCGACCTGCGCGGCGTGGCGGATCTCATGCTCGTCTCCGCCGAAAAGCTCGAGAAGATCGGCGCCGATTTCCTGATCTGCCCCGACAACACGATCCATCAGGCGATGCCGCTGGTGGCGCCGCACTCGCCGTTGCCGTGGCTGCACATCGCCGAAGTGGTGGCGAGGGAAGCGGTCGCGCGCGGCTTCAAGCGCCTCGGCATTACCGGCACGCGCTGGCTGGTGGACAGCGCGGTCTATCCGGAGAAACTGGCGGCGCATAGTCTCGACCATCTGCGGCCGTCTGATGACGAGCGCGCGGAATGCAACCGCATCATCATGGAGGAACTGGTCTACGACGTCTTCAAGTCGGACTCCGTCGCCTATTTCCAGCAGGTCATTGCGCGGATGAAGGAGCAGGGGTGCGATGCCGTCATCCTCGGCTGCACCGAAATCTCGCTGATCATCAGCGATGCGAACTCCCCGCTGCCGACACTCGATTCCACACGCCTGCTCGCCCGCGCCGCGCTGCAGCGCGCCGCTGCCGCCGCCTAGATCGCCTGCCTGCATGAGCACAGTGACCATTGCGCTGGCACAGACGCCCGTGGGCGCCGATGTCACGTGCAACGCGCGGCACATCAAGGCGATGATGCGCAAAGCCAAGGCAGCAGGCGCCGATCTGGTGCAGGTCACGGAAGGCGCGCTCTCCGGCTATGGCCGGAAGGTGCTAACTCCCTTCGAGCAATGGCAGGCGAATGATTGGGCACAGCTGCGGCACGAGTCGCGTGCGATCGCGAGCCTGGCTGGGGAACTACGGCTCTGGGTGCTGGTCGGCAGTGTCCATCCACTGGAAAATGGCGGCCGCCCGCATAACTGCCTCTATCTGATCGGACCGGACGGCACGCTGCGGACCCGCTACGACAAACGCTTCTGCTCTCGCAACGAGCTGACGGGCTGGTACATTCCGGGGGCTGAACCGGTTGTGTTTGAGATCAACGGTGTACGGTTCGGTTTCGCCATCTGTCTGGAGGTGCGCTTCCCGGAGGTGTTCGACGAGTACCGGCGGCTTGGGGTCCATGGCGTGCTGGTGTCTACGTTCACCGCAGCACGCAACGACGCGGAGGATGCGAAACAGGACAACATCTTCGCCGTCACGGCCCAGGCACATGCGGCCAACAACTGCTATTGGGTCAGCCTGGTGACTCCTAGCAATCCGTTCCAGGGACCGGTCACACAGCTGATCGACCCGCTGGGCAACGTTGTTGCGAAGAGCAGCCGCCATCGCAGCGACCTCGTGCTCGGCCGCATCGAGATCGGCGAGAGGAGCCTGTGGCACAAGATCGCGTGGGGAAGGGCGTGGCGGGACTCCGCGCGCAGTGGAGAGATTTATCGCGAGCGTCGTATCGACACGCCACGATCAAGGGACCGACAGAGCTTCTAGCCCGGCGCAGTGCCCGCAGCGGAAACTTCGCCGGTGCGACGGTCTTCGCCGCCACGATCATTGCGCGGATGAAGGAGCAGGGGGGCGATGCCGTCATCCTCGGCTGCACCGAAATCCCGCTGATCATCAGCGATGCGACATCCCCGCGCAGACACTCGATTCCACACGCCTGCTCGCTCGTGCCGCCTTGCGCCGCGCGGTCGAGAGCGCCGCGGCCTAAATTGCTCAGGTCGGCATTCTTGCGCAATGCTCGGCACGTCAAGCGGATGATCGCAACGCCAAAGCGGCGGGCGCCGATGTGGTCCCGTTCAGCGACTTTCTCGGCTAGGGCAGCTAAGTATTGACGCCTTTCGATTTGTGGCGGCGCCGGCCCAGATGAGACCATCTGGACACGACATGACAGGCCCTTCTGCTCTCATATTGAGCGCCTACTGGTTCAGGCCTGGTGACGCCGAGCAATCCGTTCCCGGGGCTCATCACACAGCACCGCTCGCAATGTGGTCGCGAAAGCCAACCGACATTGCAGAACGTTGCGCTCGGCCGGTCGGCATCGGCGAGGGCAGCCTGCGGCAGAAGATCGCGCTTGGCGGGGAGTGGCGCAAGTCCGCGCGCGCCGAGACCTGCCGCGAACGGCGGGTCAGCATGCCGCGAAACCGAAACCGTCATTCGTAGCTTCGAGCGTCAGATGGCACAGTCGTGCTTACTTGCCGGTCCGGCGATTGCCTCGTGGCTGCGCGGCGACGACGCTGAAGTCCTTTGATTTGGTGGCGCCGTCCGCCGCATGGAATCCTTCCGCAGCCAGACCGCGCTTCAGAAGTTCGCGCACGGCGGCGGCTCGGCTCGGCATCCGCGCCTGAAAGCGCCAGTCGTCCACAACCTTCAACTCCTCCCCCGTCAGCATGATCTGCAGCCGTTCTCCACGCGAGAGATCGCCCATAGTTCACCTCCGGAAATTCCTCAGTTGCAGAATATAGCGCCCGCTCAAAAGGCGTCAAGTAAGCGGAAAGCGCTATCTACTCATTTATCTCTCTTGACCTATCAGTCTGGATTGACGGCTATAGAGGCAAATGCGCATAAGTAGTTAAACAGTATTCTTGTGGTAGAATCGCTTCTGATACAGAAGTCTCCTAATATAGAAGGAAGTAATAGTTGCTTAATTTTTAAATTATGCCATGCTGCCAGCTCTCAATCTCGACCATTATCTGGGAGCAAGCGATGGCAGTCCCGACTTTGGCCTATTCGAGGCCAGATTTTGCAGCCGGGGCCCATCACCGGGTGGCCAACAGCCTTGCCCTTTTGGCGAGCATCGTACGGATGCAAGCCTCAGCGTTCGGCAAGAGACCGGACATGGTGAGCTGCGATGAGGTCCGAACCGTCCTAGAGGAGCTTGGCAATCGCGTTCATACAATCGCCCGATTGCACGGTCGCTTGGCAGCCGGACCTCCGGACGGAGCCGTCGCGCTTGGCGATTATCTGCGCGATGTTGCCGCTGCTGTTGTCTCGGCACTCTCTGCCGCCGGGCAGGTCCGCCTGCGCTTCGCGTGCGAGAAGGATTGCCTGGTAGCGCCCGAGCGCGCCTTGCCGCTCGGCCTGATCGTCGCCGAACTGGTCACGAATGCCGTCAAATACGCCCATCCAGCAGGCGTTGCAGGGGAGATTTCCGTGGCATGCGGTGTAGCTGATGACCAGACCGTCACGATCGAAGTCTCGGACGATGGGATCGGTCTTCCCGAAGGCTTTGATCCGATGAAGAACGGCAACCTCGGTCTGCAACTCGTGCGCTGCCTCGCGTCGGAGCTGGCTGCTCGTATCAGTTTCGCGCATGACCCGCTTGGAACATCTTTTGAACTGAAAATGCCTACGGAGACGGTGGTTTGATGTTTGGCTCAGTGACATCGCCTGCGGTGCCAGCTTGGAGAATAATGATGATCAACAAGAGCTATCACTCCCATTTCACGGATAGCAACGATCGAATTCAGATCTGCGAGCGGCTCGAGTGTCCCAATGATGTCACGGCCGTCTTGAAGGTCGAGGAGTTGCTGGCAGCATCAAAATACAAAACTGCAGAATTGTGGCAGAGCGCCCGACTAGTCGGGAAATGGAGTGCCAACCCAGCCGGTACGACCTGAAGGTGGACGTGTCTAGCATGGCCAAGGAACCTACACAGAAGACGCCGGCAACACTCGGCGACGTGCTGTACGCCAAGTCCAAACCTCCGATACTGGAGCAGGACTGGGCAAAGCTCGTCCGTTCGATTGCCGCGGGTGACCAGCTCGCGCTGCATGCGCTCTACGAGATGGCCCATCGGCCCGTTTTCACTTTGATCATGCGGATCACAGCCAACCGGGAAACCGCTGAGGAGCTCACGGTTGACGTCTTCCATGACGTCTGGCGGCGCGCGTCGGGTTACGATGCGGCGAACGGTACCGTGCTCGGCTGGATTATGAATCAGGCGCGCTCGCGGGCGATCGACCGTCTGCGCTTCGAGAGCAGAAAGAAGCGCAGCCGCGACGGCGACGTTCAGCCGCTGGCAGAGGTGACTGCCGATCCGCGCGACGTGCTGGAGTTGCGAGAGCAGGGGGACTCGCTGCGTGCAGCATTGGCAGCGCTCACGCGGGACGAGCGCCAGGCGATCGAAACGACGTTCTTCGCCGGGCTTACGCATGCTGAAGCCGCGGCGCGGCTGAAGCAGCCGCTCGGCACCGTCAAGACGCGCATTCGTTCAGGGCTGCATAAGCTGCGGCACACCCTGAGCGCGGAAGCGGGGAAGCCATGAGTACGTCCCATGGGAACCGCTGCGGGCAGAGCGAGGTGACGTGCGCGTATGCCCTGCAAGCCCTGCCTGCGGGCGAGATTACGGCGGCCGAAGCCCACATCGCCGCGTGCCCGGATTGCCAGCGCGAGCTGGAGGGTCTCCGCCCGGTGGTCGATCGGTTCGTCTCCTGGCCCACCGACGTGCTGCGTCCGACCACATCGCTACAAGCGCGGCTTGCGCTCCGCATCGCCGATGAGACGGGAGAGCAGCCGGTGCTGCCATCGGGACGGCAGTGGTCCGAGCCGGACTGGGAGCAGGTTGCGCCCGGCATTGAATGCAAGCTGCTCGCGACCGATCCGGACCGGCACCGGGTCAGCATGCTGGTGCGGCTGGCGCCCGGGGCGAGCTACCCGGCGCATACCCATGCCGGCGTGGAGGAGCTGCATCTCCTCGACGGCGAGCTGTGGATCGACGAGCGCAAGCTCTTCCCCGGCGACTACAACTATGGTGCGCCCGGCGCGGGCGACGAGCGCGTCTGGAGCGAGACCGGCTGCACCTGCGTTCTCATCACCAGCACCAAGGATACTCTTCGCTGAGGGACGTGTTCGTTCGCTCTGTCACCACCTCGGACCAATCCAAAAGCGAGCGTTTGATAATTTAAGGGGCATACAAGGCGCGCATTCCCCTGCGTTGGGCATCGATATTTCGGCAGCGGTCATATCGCCGCCAGCCGGGGCGCGAGAACGCCGCCTGGCCGAGGAGATCAAGAAGCTTGAAAGGCTCCGCGCGGCGAGGCTAACACGCAAATTGCAAGATTCACGTGCTGGTCGAAGACCCTGCCGCCCAGGATAGCTGAACGCGGGCGGCTCCGAGGATGACCGATTCAGAGGCGGGCGGTAAAGGTCCCCGGGCCGGCGCCACGAGCCCAACGCCAGATGAACCCCAAACAGCAGCACCTAACTGGTGGCGCTGACCTGAGGCTTCGTTTGCTCGAGCTCCGCCTCGGCCAGCCCCTTGTTCGCCGGTCCGTTCACCACATGGCCCAGCGCATGGAAGCGCGACCCGTGGCATGGGCAATCCCAGGTCTTTTCGCCGCTGTTCCAATGCACGATACAGCCAAGATGCGGGCAGGTGGCGGAATGAATGTGCAGCTGCCCCACCGGGTCGCGGTAGACCGCGAGCTTCTTCAATCCCTGACGCACGATGGCGCCTTCACCGGAGCGGATGTCCGAGATCTGGTCCACCTCGCTGGTGGTGGCATGGTCGACATAGTGTCCGGCGACTTTCAGGTTCTCGCGAGCGAAAGTGCCGGCTGACTGCAGCGTCCTGCGCGATGGATCGTAGAGGTTGGCCCAAGGATTGGAGCGACCTTCGATCAGATCCGGGATCAGCATGCCAGCGATGGTGCCGTGGGTCATGCCGTTGCCGCTATCGCCGGTCGCGATCAGCAGGTTGGTCTCGCTGCCGGGATTGACGCCGATAAAGCCGAGCGCGTCCACCGGCTCCATGATCTGGCCGGACCAGCGATGGGGGTAGTCGCGCACTTGCGGAAAGCGTTCGCGGGTCCACTCCATCAGGCGGTTGTGGCGGTCTTCCATATCGTCCGCTTCGCCGGTGCGATGATCTTCGCCGCCCACGATCAGATAGTCGAAGCCGGCTTCACCCCGCTGCAAACGAACGTAGTGGTAGGGATCGAGCGTGTCCCAGAGCAGCAGGTGCGGCACGCTTTCTTCGGCGACGCGGCCGGCGACGACGTAGGTGCGGTAGGCGGCCTGCTTGGTGTGCATGGTGACGCGGTCGATCACCGGGGTGTTGGTGGCGATCACCACGGCGTCAGCGGTGACAACCGGACCATTGGCGGTGATAACGCGCGCCGGGCGTCCTGGCTCGACGGCCGTCACATGGGTGCCGTCGTGGAGCCAGGCGCCGCTCTTGGTTGCGGCAAGCACCAGGCCGCGCAGGTACTCGAGGATGTGGAACTGAGCCTGGTGCGGAAACCGAATGGCACGGCCGAAATCGAACGAGGTGATCGGGACGCGCTGGACCAGCTCCGCTTCTTCGAGGCCAGCGCGACGCGCCGCGTTGAGCTCGTCCAGTAGGAACTCTGGATTGCCTTCCGGCTGGAACAGATAGCCATCCAGGCGCTCGAAGTCACAGTCGATGCCTTCGGTCGTAACGATGCGCTCGATCTCGTCAACCGCGGCCGCGTGGCTTTCGGCGGCGAGGCGCGCGCCATCCTGGCCGTGCAGACGCTCGAGCTCGACAAACCGGTCGTCAAGCGCGCTGCAGAGGTGCGCGGTGGTGCGGCAGCTTTCGCCGCCGGCGATTGGTCCGTCTTCCAGAACCATGATCTTTCGCCCCGGCCGCGCCATGCGGTAGGCGATGGTCAAGCCGGCAATGCCGGCACCGACGATGCACACATCGGTGCGCACATCGCCCGCCAACGCATCGCGCGAGGGGATCTTTGCAGCCGACATCCAAAGCGAGCGGCATGCGCCGTTGTCGGTTGCGAATTCGTCCTGGCGATGGTTCTGGTTCGACATGGCGGCCCTCCTGGCGCGAAAGCGTGCCTAGAAGAACAGGTGGCAAAGGGGGCACGTTGCGCCCTTTGGGTGCGCATCACTGACGCGGCGCCGTGATGTGCGGTGCCGGAATCGCCCCCAGTTTCGGCCTTCCGAGGGCGCCCGAAGGCGAGGTCTTGCGGCTTCTGCGTTGACTCAAAAATTTCGGTCGTAAATGATTGAAATCACAGGGTGTTTTTGCGGCTGCGAAAGGTTGTTTCAGCGGTTCGAATCTGCTATCAACCGGTGGCCGGACTTAAGGGCGATTCCTGCCCCTTCGCCAGCCCCAAAAATCGAGTTCAAGTGCAGTGAACGACACACCCAACACGCCCAGATTCGACATCGCGCCGGTTCCCATCGAAGACGAGATGCGGCGCTCTTATCTCGATTACGCGATGAGCGTGATCGTCAGCCGCGCGCTGCCCGATGTGCGCGACGGCTTGAAGCCGGTTCATCGCCGCATCCTCTACGGCATGTACGAGGGCGGCTTCGGCTCCAGTGGCGGCACCAAGAAATCCGCTCGCGCCGTCGGCGAGATCATGGGTAAGTACCATCCGCACGGCGACCAGTCGATCTACGACGCGCTGGTGCGCATGGCGCAGGATTTCTCCATGCGCGTCACGCTCATCGAGGGGCAGGGGAATTTCGGCTCCATGGACGGCGATCCGCCGGCGGCCATGCGCTACACCGAGGCCAAGTTGAACCGGGCGGCCGAGGCGCTGCTCGACGATCTCGAAAACGAGACCGTCGATTTCCAGCCGAACTACGACGACAAGTCCAAGGAGCCGACCGTCCTGCCGGCGCGCTTCCCCAATCTGCTGGTGAACGGCGCGGGCGGTATCGCCGTTGGCATGGCGACCAACATTCCGACACACAACCTGTCGGAAACCATTGATGCGTGCGTGGCGTACCTGGAGAACCCGGACATTACCATCGATCAGCTGATCGAGTATCTGCCGGGACCGGACTTCCCGACCGGCGGCATCATCCTGGGGCGCAACGGCATCCGCGAGGCCTACCACACCGGCCGCGGCTCCATCGTCATGCGCGGCCGCACCCATATCGAGGACATGCGCGATCGCGAAGCCATCGTGGTCACGGAGATCCCGTACCAGCAGAACAAGTCGCGCATGATCGCGCGCATGGCCGAGGTGGTGAAGGAGAAGTTGATCGACGGTATCTCGCACATCCGCGACGAGAGCAACCGCGAAGGCGTGCGCGTCGTCGTCGAGCTGAAGCGCGACGCGATGGCCGATGTCGTGCTCAATCAACTCTACCAGTTCACCACGCTGCAGACCAGCTTCGGCGTCAACGCGCTGGCGCTCAACCGGGGCAAGCCGGAGCTGTTGAACCTGAAGCAGATCATCGCTGCGTTCATCGAGTTCCGCGAAGAGGTCATCAATCGCCGCTCTGCGTTCCTGCTGCGCAGGACGCGCGAGCAGGCCCACAACTTGATGGGTCTGGCGGTGGCGGTGGCGAACATCGACGAGATTATCACCCTGATCCGGCGCGCTCCGGACCCCCAGACCGCGAAAGAGCAGATGCTGGCGCGGCGCTGGCCAGCGGAATCGGTCATCGACCTGATCAAGCTGATCGACGACCCTGCGAACCTGGAGGAGGTCGCGCGCGCCTATCAACTGTCCGAGGCGCAGGCCAAGGCGATCCTCGATCTGCGCTTGCAGCGCTTGACCGGCCTGGAGCGCGACAAGATCGCCGGCGACCTGCGCGAGATGGCAGCCAAGATCACCTATAACCTGGAGATCCTGGACAGCCGGCCAAAGCGGCTTGATCTTCTGCGCACCGAGCTGTTGGAGATGAAGGAGAAGTTCGGCTCGCCGCGCATGACGGAGATTCAGGACCTGGAGTTCGAGGCCGATATCGAGGCCCTGATCCAGCGCGAGGATATGGTCGTGACCGTCACCCACGGTGGCTACATCAAGCGCGTGCCGCTCTCCACCTATCGCTCGCAGCGCCGGGGCGGTCGCGGCCGTGCCGGCATGGCGACGCGCGACGAGGATTTCGTCAGCCAGGTGTTCGTCGCGGATACCCTGACGCCCATGCTGTTCTTCTCCACCCGCGGCATGGTCTACAAGTCGAAGGTCTACCGCCTGCCGCTCGGCAATCCGCAGGCGCGCGGCAAGGCTCTGGTCAACCTGCTACCGCTGGAGGAGGGCGAGACTATCTCTACTGTCATGCCCTTGCCGGAGGATGAATCGACCTGGGCGCAGAGCCAGATCATATTCGCGACGGCCAGCGGCTACGTTCGCCGCAACGAGCTCAGCGACTTCGTCGATGTGAAGGCGAACGGCAAGATCGCCATGAAGCTGGAGGACGGCGACCGGCTGATCGGCGTCGGCGTCTGCAACGAGGCCAACGACATCCTGCTCGCCGCGCGCAGTGGAAAGGCGATCCGCTTCGCGGTCGGCGACGTGCGCGTATTCACCAGCCGCGATTCCATCGGCGTGCGCGGCATCAGGCTGGAGGAAGGCGATCGCGTCGTCTCGATGTCCGTGCTGGGCCACGTGGATATCGAGCTCGAGGAGCGCGACGCCTATCTGCGCTATGCCGTCGCCAAGCGCCGTGCGCTGGGCGAGGAGGCGGAGGCGGAGGAGGGCACCGAGCCGACGGCAGTCGTCCTGCCACAAGAGCGGCTCAATGAGCTCGAGATCCGCGAGGAGTTCATCCTGACCGTGACCGCCAAGGGCTTCGGTAAGCGGACCTCGGCCTACGAGTACCGCGTCATCGGCCGCGGCGGGCAGGGCGTTGCCAACATCGAGGTGTCGCAACGCAATGGACCGGTGGTCGCCTCGTTCCCGGTGGGCGACGATGACCAGATCATGTTGGTGACCAACCGCGGGCAGCTCATCCGCTGCCCGGTCCATGACATCCGCATCGCCCGGCGCCAGACCCAGGGCGTCACCATCTTCCGCGTCGCAGAGGACGAGGAAGTGGTGGCGGTGGCGCATCTTAGCGACCTGGGCGAAGACGAGGGCGGCAACGGCGGCGAGGATGCGCCGGATGGCGACGTACCGGCAGGCAACGGCGGAAAATAACGCCAACAGGAGGGGCGTAGATGACAGGCAAGCGGATCGGCATCTATCCGGGCACGTTCGACCCAGTTACCTACGGCCATGTCGATATCATTCGCCGCGCCGCCAAGCTGGTGGACAAACTGATCGTCGCGGTGTCGGTGAATGCCGGCAAGGGGCCGCTTTTCACGGTCGAGGAGCGCGCGGCCCTTCTGAAGGGGGAGATCGCCGACACCAAGAACGGCCTGTCCAACTCCATTGAGGTCGTGTCCTTCGACAGTCTGCTGATGCATTTCGCCGAGCAGATGAAGGCCGGCGTCATCATCCGCGGCCTGCGGGCCGTGTCGGATTTCGAATACGAGTTCCAGATGACCGGCATGAACGCTCGCCTCAATCCGGAGATCGAGACCGTGTTCCTGATGGCCGCGGAGCGCAGCCAGTTCATCTCCTCCCGGTTCGTGAAGGAGATCCACAAGCTCGGTGGCGATGTCAGCCAGTTCGTCTCGCCCCGCGTAGTCGAGGCGCTGAAGCGGAAATAGCCTGGAGCTCAACCCGGGTCGGCATACTGCGCTTCACCGTTCCCGAACGACCAGTTCTCCTTGGCAACCTCGACAAGGCCGATGAAGACATCTTCACGCCGCAACCCGATGCGCTGGTGCAACCCGTCGGCGACGGCCCGGTAGAACTGCTTCTTTTGCTCCACCGTCCGTCCCTGGTTCAGGAACAGCTGGATGATGATGCAATCCTTCGTGCGCCTGATCCCAAGGTAGCCCTCGTCCGCGATGTGACTGTCAGGGGCATGCTCCGTAAAGATCTGGAACCGATCGTCCTTGGGGACCTTGAGCGTTTCGATCATCGCATCGTAGATGACATCGCCGATGGCGCGGCGATAGTCGGCAGACTTGCCGGCGACAAGGCTAATTCGAGCGAGGGGCATGAAGTCTCTCCCATCAAGTTGCGCCTGCGGCGCGCGGTCGGTCGACGGAGCGTAGCGGTCCGTCGGTGTTCTTGGCTATCGCGGCGACTGTGGAGACCAAGCGGTCGATCTCGGCCTCGGTATTGATATAGCTGACCGAAGCACGCACGATCTCGCGCAGGTTGCGTGCAGTCATGTCGAGTGGCGTGTAAGGCACACCATTGGCACCGACTGTGATCCGGTCCTGGGCAAGTCTCGTTCGGACGTCCTGCGCGCCGAGCCCGTCGACGGTGAAGGACACCAGTCCCGATTGTACCGCGCCGAGGTCGCGCACGGTCACGCCGGGAATCGCGCGCAAACCCCCACGCAGGGATTCGGCAAGGCTCCCGATGCGCGCGCCGATCGGCTCGATCCCGATCGACCGAGCTTGCTTCAGCGCGGCGCCTAGCCCGAGCAGCAACGCCACGGAACCTTCAATGGTCTCGAACAGGCGTGCATCCTGGCGGCGAACCGGACCGTGCTCGCTCCATGGCCCCGACTGGACGTCAAGGAAGGGCGGCTCGAGACGTTCGAGCAAGGTCCGGCGCACATAGAGCAACGCCGTACCGCGCGGCCCGCGCAGATACTTGCGGCCCGCTCCTTTCAGCATGTCGCAACCGATTGTCTCGACGTCGATGGGAATCTGCCCGACTGCCTGGCCCGCATCGACGAAGTACGGAACGCCTACGGCCCGCGCGATACGGCCGATCGCGACGGCATCATTGATCAGACCGCCATTCGCCGGCAGCCAGGTCAATGAGATCAGCCGGACCCGGTCGTCGATCAGCCGGGCAAGGGCCTCCGGGTCGGCGCTGCCATCCTGTCGGACCGGTATGGCTTCTACGCTCGCGCCGGCACGATCCGCCGCCGCGCGCATGGTCGCCAGGTTTCCGCCCCATTCCTGTCGGCCGACCAGGATCCGCTCGCCGCGCGCAAGCTTCGGCAATGCCGCGAAGACGAGACCGAAGGCCGCCGATCCGCTCGACGTGAACGCGATCTCATCCGGCTTGGCGCCCAACAGTGCCGCGGCGTCCGCACGTGCGGCGGCAACTCCTTCGGCGGCGCCGGTTGCCGCTTCCATCGCACCGTAGAGGGCCTCGCGCTCGAGATGATCCACAACGGCTGCGAGCGTGGCCCTGGTCGGCAGCGACGCGCCGGAGTGATTGAAGTGGGCACCGATGGCGCAGCCCGGCGTTTGGGCGCGCAGCGCCTCGACATCCATGGCGACCTGCATGGGCTAGACCTCCGTCAGCTCGATGATGGCGTCGACTTCGACCAACGCCCCGTGCGGCAAGGAAGCCACGCCCACCGCAGCCCGGGCATGCTTGCCGGCCTCTCCGAACACGGCCGCGATGAGGTCGGACGCGCCGTTCGCGACATCCAGCTGCCGCGTGAATTCAGGTGTTGATGCGACGAATACGCCGAGCCTCGCCACGCGGCGAACGGCCGAGACGCGGTCGTTTGTCACCGCTACAATTTGTGCCAGTACATTGAGGCAGGCGGCTTGCGCAGCCTGCCGGCCTTGCTCGACATCGAAGTCGGCCCCTATGCGGCCGGCATAACCGGATCCGTGCACATGCGAACCGATTTGCCCGGCAACGAACAACAGATTGCCCACGCGGACGGTGGAAACGTAGTTGCCGGCCGGTGCGGCCACTTGTGGCAACTGACGGCCGAGGGCCGCGACTTTCTGAGTGATTGATCCAGTCATGATAAACCCGCTTCTTTTTTCGGAAAATGGCAGCCACTGAGGGCGTCTGACCAATTCAAATGTCAGCCGCGAGCGATCGATCTGGCTCATGTGTGGGGTGGCCTATATGATGGCGGCCCGACGGACTTGAACAGGTTTCGGTGTCGCTCAGTGCGCTCTTCGCGGACATTGCCGCCTTTGCAGGCCCTGCGCGCGTTCGAGGCGGTCGCGCGCCTATCGAGCTTTCGGCGCGCCGGCGAAGAGCTCCTGATCACGCAGAGCGCAGTCAGTCACCAGATCCGCGAACTCGAACAGAATCTGGGAGCCAAGCTTTTCGTCCGAAAGGCGCGGAGCATCGAGCTCACGGCGCAAGGACAGGGCTACTTCGACAGCGTCCAGCAGGCATTCGACCTGATCCGCTCTGGAACCATCGCTCTCCGTCGTCACGCCAAGAAGGAGCAGGTGAGGGTCAGCCTCTTGCCGTCGTTCGCCGCGAACTGGCTGGTGCCGCGGCTGGCGCGGTTCACCACGGCTCATCCCGATATCGACCTTATTCTCGATCCCACCCTGCGGCTGGCGGATTTCGGCAGCGACGAGGCCGACCTCGCGATCCGATATGGCGATGGTTCGTGGCAAGGGTCTGAGAACCGCCTGTTGATGACCGAAAGTCTGACCCCGGTACTCAGTCCCGCGCTGCTGGAACGAGGACCGAAGTTGTCCGAGCCGAGGGATGTTCTCAATCACACGCTCCTGTTGCCGGCGCGCCCGTACGACTGGGAGGTCTGGGCGGAGGCAAACGCCGTCGACCTGCGTGCGGCGCAAACGATCAAGCTCTCGGACTACAACGTCGTCCTGCAGGCGGCCCTCGATGGCCAAGGAATCGCGATCGGGCGGCTGCTCTTGATCGCGGATCGAATTCGCAGCGGCGCACTGGTGCAACCCTACGAGGTCGTCAGCTCGCCGCGGGCGGGGCACTGGCTTGTGACGCCGAAGCGTCTGCAGCCGACCGAAGCGGCGACGGCGTTCATCGAATGGCTCACCGGCGAGGCAGCAAGCACCGAGGCCGGCCGCTGAGCGAGATGGGGCCGCGCGCCCCTGTGGTGCTTTCGCGCCGCCTTGTGCTAGCCTGCCGAATTGAGGGGAGCAAGATGCAGGATTTCAGCCATCGGCAGAACGAGATTCTCGCGCTGGCGCGTTCGGCGGGGCGGGTCAGCGTCGATGATCTCGCGGTGCGCTTCAACGTTACGCCGCAGACCATCCGCAAGGACCTGAATGATCTGTGCGACCGCCGCCTGCTGAACCGCATTCATGGCGGCGCCGTGGTCGCCTCCGGCATCGAGAACCTCGCCTACGAGGCGCGGCGCTTCATTGCAGCGGAAGAGAAGCGGGCGATCGGCAAGGCCGCCGCCGCCCTCATTCCGAACCAGAGCTCGCTCTTCATCAACATCGGCACCACCACGGAAGAGGTGGCGGCCAACCTGATGGGGCATGAGGAATTGTTGGTCATCACCAACAACCTCAATGTCGCGATGCTGCTGTATCGCCACCCGACCATCGAGGTGATCGTGGCCGGCGGCGTGGTCCGGCGCACCGACGGGGCGGTGGTAGGTTCGAGCGCGGTCGACCTGATTCGGCAATTCAAAGTCGACACCGCCGTCATCGGCGCCTCCGCGATCGACGAGGACGGGGCGCTGCTCGATTTCGATTATCGCGAAGTGAAAGTCAGCCAGGCGATCATCGAAAATGCGCGCAAGGTGATCCTGGTAGCGGATCGGCTGAAGTTGGAGCGAGCCGCTCCGGTGAAGATCGCACATCTCTCGCAAATTCATACGTTTATCACGGATTCCTTGACGTCCAACGAGCTCCGCGACCTGTGTGCAACGCACAATGTCCAGGTCATCGAGACCGGCAGCCCGGGCGGATTCGAAGCCGAAAACTCAGCAGCCTGACCTTCATTTCTTTCGAATGAACCCTATTGCGAACCTAAAAAGGTTCATCTAGGGTTCGGTTCCGAAATGATGCGAAAGAAAAAAGATGCATCGGGTCAGGGGGCGAGTTGGTGGGCACAGTTGACGTTGCCATCATCGGCGGCGGGATCAACGGAACCGGGATCGCGCGGGATGCAGCGGGGCGGGGCCTGTCCGTCTATCTTTGCGAGCAGGCTGATCTAGCGAGCGGCACGTCGTCCGCCTCCACCAAGCTGATCCATGGCGGCCTGCGCTACCTGGAATATTACGAATTCCGTCTGGTGCGCGAGGCGCTGCAGGAGCGCGAGGTTCTGTGGCGCGTGGCACCGCACATCATCTGGCCGCTGCGCTTCGTGCTGCCGCATCATCGCGGCTTGAGGCCGGCTTGGCTGCTGCGGCTCGGCCTCTTCCTCTATGATCACCTCGGCGGGCGCCAGCTGCTGCCCGGGACGCGCACGCTCGATCTGCGCTCCGATCCGACCGGTAAGCCGCTGAAGCCCGGCGACTTCACCAAGAGCTTCGAATATTCCGATTGCTGGGTTGATGACGCGCGGCTGGTGGTGCTGAACGCGGCCGATGCCGCACGGCGCGGGGCCGAGATCCACACCCGCACGCGCGCCATTGCGGCCGAGCGACGCGGCGACCACTGGCTGTTGGCGACCGAGCATGTGGAGAGCGGCCATCGCGCAGAGATCAAGGCGCGGACTCTGGTCAATGCCGCCGGCCCGTGGGTTGCCCGCACCCTGTCCGACGTGGCGAAAGTGGAGACCAAGGCGCGCATCCGGCTGGTGCAGGGCTCACACATCGTGGTGCCGAAGCTGTTCGACCACGACCGCTGCTACATATTCCAGAATACCGACGGCCGGATCGTGTTCGCGATTCCGTACGAGCAGGACTTCACGCTGATCGGCACCACCGACCAGGACTACGAAGGGGAGCTCGACAGCATCCGCATCACGGCAGAAGAGACCGCGTACCTCTGCAGTCTTGCGAACGGTTATTTCGCGCGGCAGATCACGCCCAAGGAAGTGGTATGGAGCTATTCCGGCGTGCGGCCGCTCTATGACGATGGCGCGAGCGCTGCCCAGGCGGCAACACGCGATTATGTCCTGGCCATTGATGCGGAGAACAATCAGCCGGCGCTGCTGTCGGTGTTCGGCGGCAAGATCACGACCTATCGGAGGCTGGCGGAGCACGCGCTGGAAAAACTGTCCCCTTTTCTAGGAGCGAACGCGGCGCAGAACAAGCGATGGACCGGGCGCGAGCCGCTGCCCGGCGGCGAATTCCCGGTCGATCGCGTCGCGGCGCAGGTCGACCAGCTCATGAGCCGTTATGGCTTTCTGGCACGCCCGCATGCGGCGCGCTTAGTGCGGATGTATGGCACGCGCGCCAAGGATGTGCTGGGTGCGGCGAAATCGGCTGCGGATCTGGGGCGCGATTTCGGCGCGACCCTGACCGAGGCGGAGATCGACTATCTGATGCGCGAGGAGTGGGCCGAGCGCGCCGAGGATGTGCTGTGGCGCCGCAGCAAGCTGGGCCTCAGGCTCAGCGCGGAACAGGCGGCCGCCGTGGAGGACGCTATGCAGGCGCGCCGGCGCAATACCGCACCGCTGCAGGCCTCGGCGGGAGGGCGGCCTTGAAACGAAATCTGGATCGCACCGGAGTTGGCCAGAGAGCTGGCAAATCGGTCCGTGCCGGGTGCGAGCACGGATCGCATGTAGGAACGTACCAAACGCATATCGACCGGATCTGTGCGCACTGGTCGAGCGCGAAACAGCAAAGGCGCACTCAAGGAGGAAGCGATCATGGCGATACGTAGAACCGTGTCGTTGGCTGTCCTGATGCTGGCGTCGGGAATGACACCGGCGGTCGCGGACATGGCGGCGGCGGAAAAGTGGGTCGACAACGAGTTCCAGCCTTCGACGCTGTCGAAAGCCGAGCAGATGAAGGAGATGGAATGGTTCATCAACGCGGCGAAGCCGCTCCAGGGCATGGAAGTCAACGTGCTATCGGAGACCATCCCGACGCACGAATATGAATCCAAGGTCCTGACTAAGGCGTTCGAGGAGATCACGGGCATCAAGGTCAACCACCAGCTGCTCGGAGAGGGCGAAGTCGTGCAGGCGGTCCAGACACAGATGCAGACCAACCGCAACCTGTATGACGCCTACATCAACGACTCCGACCTGATCGGCACCCATTCCCGCCTGCAGAGCGCGGTCAACCTGACCGACTGGATGGCGGGCGAGGGCAAGGACGTCACCAATCCGGGACTCGACATCGACGACTTCATCGGCAAGTCGTTCACCACCGGTCCGGACGGCAAGTTGTGGCAGCTGCCCGACCAGCAGTTCGCCAACCTGTACTGGTTCCGCAAGGACTGGTTTGACCGCAAGGATCTACAAGCCGCGTTCAAGAAGAAGTATGGGTACGATCTCGGCGTGCCGGTGAACTGGTCGGCCTACGAGGACATCGCGGAATTCTTCACCAACGACGTGAAGGAGATCGACGGCGTCCGCGTCTATGGCCACATGGATTACGGCAAGCGCGCGCCCGACCTCGGCTGGCGCATGACCGACGCGTGGCTGTCGATGGCCGGCGCAGGCTCACCAGGCCTGCCGAACGGACGCCCGATCGACGAGTGGGGCATCCGCATGGAAGAAGGCTCCTGCAACCCAGCGGGCGCTTCCGTAAGCCGCGGCGGTGAGACCAACGGGCCGGCCGCGGTGTATGCCATCGCGAAGTGGGATGAGTGGCTGCGGAAATACGCGCCTCCGGGTGCTGCCGACTACGACTTCTATCAGTCGCTGCCGGCCCTCAGCCAAGGCAACGTGGCCCAGCAGATCTTCTGGTATACCGCCTTCACCGCGTCGATGGTGGCCCCGAAGTCTGAAGGCAACAACACCGTGGACGACACCGGCAAGCCGCTGTGGCGGATGGCGCCATCGCCACACGGTGCCTACTGGAAGGACGGCCAGAAGCTCGGCTATCAGGACGCCGGCTCCTGGACACTGTTCAAGTCGACCCCGCTCGAGAACCGCAAGGCGGCCTGGCTCTATGCCCAGTTCGTCACCTCGAAGACGGTCGATGTGAAGAAGAGCCATGTCGGCCTGACCATCATTCGTGACAGCACCATCAATCATGAATCCTTCACCGAGCGTGCGCCCAATCTCGGCGGTCTGGTCGAGTTCTACCGCTCGCCCGACCGCGTGAACTGGACGCCAACCGGTGTCAACGTCCCCGATTACCCGAAGCTGGCACAGCTCTGGTGGCAGCAGATCGGTGACGTGAACTCCGGCGCCTTCACGCCGCAGGAAGCGATGGATCGTCTGGCTGGCGAAATGGACCAGGTCATGTCCCGCATGCAGGCGGCCGACGAGGCCAACAAGACCTACGGCGGCTGCGGTCCACGCCTCAACGAGGAGAAGGATCCCTCCGAGTGGCTCGGCAAGCCGAACGGCCCGCATGCCAAGGTCGAAGAGAAGCCCAAAGGCGAGACCATCGCCTATGACGAGCTGATCAAGCGGTGGGCCAAGTAACGGACTCCGCTGATCGAGTGTGCTAGTGTCCTGAACGGCGCCCCGGGGGCTGCGGCCCTCGGGGACTGCCGGCAGGGAGCAAGAACTCAAATAACAAATATGCAGCTGGTATGACCCTGGAACTACGGCAGGTGACGAAGAGCGTCGGTGGGAGCGTGCATATCCACGAGACCAACCTGACGCTGGAAGAGGGGACCTTCAACGTCCTGCTCGGCACCACGCTCGCCGGCAAGACGACCCTGATGCAATTGATGGCCGGGCTCGACAAGCCGAGCAGCGGCGAAATCCGGTTCCGCGACCGGAACGTCACCGGCGTTGCCGTGCAGAAGCGCAACGTCTCGATGGTCTATCAGCAGTTCATCAACTATCCGCATCTGACCGTCTACGAGAACATCGCCTCGCCGCTGCGCGTGATCGGTATGGACGGTGTCAAGATCAAGGAGCGCGTGGGCAAGGTCGCGGAATTGCTGCGCCTGACGCCGATGCTCCAGCGCAAGCCGGCCGAGCTGTCGGGTGGCCAGCAGCAGCGCACGGCGATCGCGCGCGCTTTAGTCAAGGATTCCGATATCATCCTGCTCGACGAGCCGCTGGCAAACCTGGACTACAAGCTGCGCGAGGAGTTGCGCGACGAGCTGCCGCGTCTGTTCCACGACCGCCACTGCATCGTGGCCTATGCCACCACCGAGCCGGCAGAGGCTTTGCTGTTCGGCGGCAACACCGCGACCCTGCACGAGGGGCGCGTGACGCAGTTCGGCCCGACGGCGGAGATCTACCGGCAACCCGCAGACCTGCTCAGCGCGCAGGTGTTCTCCGACCCGCCGATCAACACGGCACCGGTCACCAAGGCGAATGGGCGCATCCAACTTGACGACGGCACGAGCTGGCCGACGCCGCCAGCGATGGCGAACGCGCCGGACGGGCCCTACACGCTTGCGATCCGCGCGCACCACATCACGCCGTTTCCGCAGAACGGCTCGGCGGTGAATGTCGATGGCCGCGTGCTGGTGACGGAGCTCAGCGGCTCCGAAAGCGTGCTGCATTTCGATCGCGGCGGCCGCACCTGGATCTCGCAATCGCACGGCATACATCCGTACGAGGTCGGGCGGACAGCAAAGCTCTATGTGGATGTCGATCGCTCGTTCCTCTTCGGCCAGGACGGACGGCTGGTCGGCGGTGTTTCTGGGGGACGCGTCTAATGGCGAAGATCACCCTCGACCGGCTGCGCCATAGCTACATGCCGAACCCGCAGGGCGCGGAGGACTGGGCGCTGAAGGAGATGACGCAGGAGCTCGAGGACGGAGGCGCCTATGCGCTGCTCGGTCCGTCTGGCTGCGGCAAGACCACGCTCTTGAATTTGATCTCCGGCCTGCTGCGGCCGACGGTGGGGCGCATTCTGTTCGACGATGCCGACGTGACGGGAGCAACACCGGAGCAGCGCAACATCGCACAGGTGTTCCAGTTCCCGGTCATCTACGACACGATGACGGTGTACGACAATCTCGCGTTCCCGCTGCGCAACCGCGGCGTTCCGGCCGCCGAGATCGACAAGCGGGTGCGCGAGGTCGGGGCGATGCTGGATCTCGGCCACATGCTGAAAAAGCGCGCGTCCGGCCTGACTGCCGACGGCAAGCAGAAGATCTCGCTTGGTCGCGGCCTGGTGCGTTCGGACGTCAATGTCATCATGTTCGACGAGCCGCTGACGGTGATCGACCCGCATCTCAAGTGGGTGCTGCGCTCGAAGCTCAAGGAGCTGCATCATCGCATCAGGCGCACGATGATCTATGTGACGCACGACCAGACCGAAGCGCTGACCTTCGCGGACCAGGTCGTGGTCATGAACAACGGCGAAGTGGTGCAGGTCGGCACGCCGGTCGATCTGTTCGAGCGGCCGGCTCACACCTTCGTCGGCCACTTCATCGGCTCGCCCGGCATGAATGTGCTGCCGTGCAGCCTCGATGGCGGGCGGGTCGACTTCATGGGCCAGCCGGTTGAGACCCTGGGCACGGTGCAGGCCTCCTCGGGCAACGGCAAGCTCGAGCTCGGCGTACGGCCGGAGTTCACGCGGTTCGATTCCATCGGCATCCCGGTGGAGATCGTGAAGGCCGCCGATGTCGGCCGTTTCCGCATCGTCGAGACGCGCCACCGCGAACACCGCATCAGGCTGCTGGTGCCGGAAGGCCAGCCGATGCCCAGCGGGCATGCGTATGTCCGGTTCGATCCCAAGCATACCCACGTCTATCGCGACGGCTGGCTGGTGAACTGAGAGACAGGCGATGTACAAACAACTCAATCAAAAGGCCTGGTTCCTGGTTGCGCCCGTGGTGGCCTTGGTGGCGTTCAACGCCATCATTCCGCTGATGACGGTGGTCAACTTCTCCGTCCAGGAGACCTTCGGCGACAACGTGTTCTTCTGGGCCGGCGTGGATTGGTTCGAGCAGGTCCTGCATTCGAGCCGCTTCCATGACGCCTTGCTGCGCCAGATCCTGTTCACCGCCATCATCCTGCTCATCGAGGTGCCGCTCGGCCTCATCGTCGCGCTCGCCATGCCGCGCAAGGGACCGTGGGTGTCGGTCTGCCTGGTCACCATGGCTCTGCCGCTGCTCATCCCCTGGAACGTGGTCGGCGCGATGTGGAACATCTTCGCGCTGCCCGAGATCGGCCTGATGGGCAAGGGCCTGCGCAGCCTCGGGTTCGACTTCAACTACACGCGCCAGCCGCTGACCGCGTGGTTCACCGTCGTCCTGATGGATGTATGGCACTGGACCTCGCTGGTCGTGCTCCTGTGCTATGCGGGCCTGGTCTCCATCCCCAACGACTATTACCAGGCAGCGAAGATCGACGGCGCGAGCGCCTGGTCGGTGTTCCGCTACATCCAGCTGCCGAAGCTGAAGCGCGTGCTGACCATCGCGATCCTGCTGCGCTTCATGGATTCCTTCATGATCTATACCGAGGTCGTGGTGCTGACCGGCGGCGGGCCGGGGAACTCGACCACGTTCCTCTCGATCGATCTGGTGAAGATGGCGCTCGGGCAATTCGATCTCGGCCCGGCGGCGGCCATGTCGCTGATCTACTTCCTGATAATCCTGCTGCTGAGCTGGCTGTTCTACACGGTCATGACGCGGAACGAGGCACGGTGATGCACCCCGAACGACGCACATTCATACGCAAGCGCGCGCTCATTCCGGCGATCTACATCATCTTCCTGATGCTGCCGATCTACTGGCTGGTCACGATGTCGTTCAAGACGACGAACGAGATCCTGGGCGGCTTCACGCCCTGGCCGGTCAACTTCACTCTGGCGAACTACGTGAAGATCTTCACGGATTCGACTTGGTATTCCGGCTACATCAATTCGCTCACCTTCGTGATTGCCAACACGATTCTGTCGGTGGTCGTAGCTTTGCCGGCCGCCTATGCCTTCTCGCGCTACCGGTTCCTCGGCGACAAGCATCTGTTCTTCTGGCTGCTGACTAACCGCATGGCGCCGCCGGCCGTGTTCGCGCTGCCGTTCCTGCAGCTCTATTCAGCGGTCGGGCTGTTCGACACGCCGTGGGCCGTGGCGCTCGCGCACACCTTGTTCAACGTGCCGCTGGCCGTGTGGATTCTCGAGGGCTTCATGTCGGGCGTGCCGAAGGAGTTGGACGAGACCGCCTATGTTGATGGCTATCCCTTCTGGCGCTTCTTCCTGAAGATATTCATCCCGACCATTGCGGCCGGCATCGGCGTCGCCTGCTTCTTCTGCTTCATGTTCTCGTGGGTGGAGCTGCTGCTGGCCAAGACGCTGACCTCGGTGGCGGCGAAGCCCATTGTGGCCACCATGACGCGAACCGCCAGCACTTCGGGCTACGAGCTCGGGCTGCTGGCGGCGGCCGGCACGCTCACCATCGTGCCGGGGGCGTTCGTGATCTATTTCGTGCGCAACTACATCGCCAAGGGCTTCGCCCTCGGGCGCGTCTAATCCTGCGGAGAACACAAGATGGAAGGCACATCGATCATCGCCTGGATGGCCTGGACCTGGCCGACCGCCGCCTTCTTCGCTTTCATCGCGCTGTGCCTGATCGCAATGTCGGTGTGGGAGGTCTACTCACCCGGTGGCGCGCCGCGGCACGGCATCCTCGGCCTCGACACCACGCGCGGCGATCGCCTCTTCATTTCCCTGCTGGGCAGCGCCTTCATCTTCCTGGCGTGGCTGGGCCTGTTCGGCACGCCGCTCTGGGCGCCGCTCGGGATCTCGCTGGTCTACGCGTTCGTCGTGTTCCGCTGGGTGTAGCGGCGCGTCAGCTCTGATGGCAGGCGGCGTCCTCGCCGTCGGCCAGCGCCTTGCCGCAGTCCAGGGTGGATTTCAGAAACGCACGCGTGCGCTCCATGTCGGCAAGCGCCCCATCGACCAGCCCGGCCAGTTCGGTTCCCGTCATAGGATCAAGCGTAAAATCCAGCCTGTTGAGATCAGCCTCGAACGCGGAAAGCGCAATCGTCTCCTCGAACAGCGCCTGCCAATCGGCAAGGATCGCCGGGTCCGTGCCCGGCGGGGCCGCGAACCAGCGCGAGGCGCGCGCGGTTGCCTCGTTGAGCGCCACGATCGGCGCATAGGCGGGGCGGTCGGCGACCAGGTCGGCGAACAGCGGCCGTGATCGGAATCGCTCAGGAACCGGACCGCTGTCCATGCGCAGGATCACGTCGACCCCAGGCGTCTCAAGCAGTTGCTGGCCAGCCGGGTAGGTGTCGACTGTCAGCATGACCTCGCCGTGGAGCACTGCCATTTCCCGTTCCACGGACTTGTAGCCCGGTACCGGCTTGATGCGCGTGCCCAGGACGGCGTTGGTCCACAGGGCCTGGTAGTAGATCGCGCCGCTGGTCGAACGCACCGACATCGAGGATGGCGCTTGTTTCGCTCGCAGTTCCTCCAGATTGGCAAAGTCGGCACCGGGTCCCTTCACCAGCAGATAGGTCTCGGACGTGAGCTTGCCCAGCCAGCTCCATTGGCGCAGGTCGAAGGCCACGCCCTCCACGCCCAGCAACTGGCCGGAGATCAGCGCCGGCGAGCAGGTGAGGATCATGCTGCCGTCCGTGGGGCCCGTCTGCAGGATCTTCGCACCCAGCATGCCGCTCGCCTGGGTCACGTTCTTGATCTCGAAGCGGAGGCCGGGCACCAGCGTCTCCATGTGCCGCGCCAGGGTGCGCCCGCACAGGTCGAACCCGCCGCCGACCTCCGCGCCGATCATCATCGTCACGGTCCGGTCAACAAGGTGGGGAAAGGTCCGGTCTGCGCGCACGCCGCGCGCAAATCCGCCGATGCCGATGAAGGCGGCACTGCCCGCCAGGAAGTGGCGCCGCGTTCGTCGGACGCTGGACATGCCGCTGCACTGTCGAATTTTCCTGGACTCGCGCATGTTCCCCCCGGAGCGCTGGCGCGGCTTAGGACCCAAATCGGGTACCCGCGCAGCCACCATCATCCTCCACACCGACGCGCCATTTCAAGCCCGTGTGTGTGAAGTTGCGAGATTGGAGCCCGAATCCCCTCGATTGCGAGGCGGCTTCCGCTATACTCCAGCAATCACGTTCGGGGGCCGAAATAATGCACGGTTATGCCGAGAGTCCCAGCCGGCTGTCAGTGTTCTTGGCGCCGCTGATGGAGAAGCAGCGCCTGATCGACGAGATCGCGGAGCCGGTCGGGGTGAGCGCGCCGATCGCGTTCGAGACGGCACAGCGGCTGTGCGACGACGGTCAGGGCGGAGACTGCCGAGCCTATCATTCTGTCTGGCAGTATCTCCGCCATTCCGGCGCTTGGCAGTCGATCCGCAACGACGGCGCGCTGTTCGTGGCGGCCGCCGAGCAGCTTGCGCGCGAGGGGCGTCTCAATCGCGGCTTGATCAGCGGCGCGGCGGACTACTCGATGCTGGCCCACGTCGCGCACGGCGCGGGTCGCGGGGAGTCGCGGCTGGTCATCGACGTGGTTGACCAGTGCGAGACTGCGCTCCGCATGAACGAATGGTATGCGGCGGAGCGTGGGCTGATCGTCGGGACATTCAAATCGACGGCTTTGTCCTTCGCGCCGGAGCATCAATACGACCTCGTCTGCACCCATTCGTTCCTCACCTGGCAGCCGTTCGCCGACCGGCCGCTTCTGTTCCGGAAGTGGGCCGATTGGCTGCGGCCGGGCGGCCGACTCTGCTTCTCCGACCGGGTGTCATCGATCGACACGCCCTATGACCCAGCGGCGCGGAAAGAGCGGCTCGAGCGCCTGATCGCCGATGCACTTGGACGCCTGGCGGAACAGGGGACAAGGCTACCGTGTTCGGAGGCCGAGTTCGCCGACCTCATCCGCAAGTTCGGCCTGCGGTTCCACCAGGACCAACCGGCAATGCCGAAGGAGATGGTCGAGGCATGGGCCGCCGAAGCGGGCCTCGAGACCGACCTCGCGCTGCCGATCGCGGAAGTGCTGCCCGGCGCGAGTACTCCATCGTTCCTCTCCCAGGCTCGGTCGGACCGCGTGCGCATGTGGTTCGAGTTCAGCCGGCCGTAGCAGCGCCAATGCTCTACTACGTCACACGCGAGCAGCACGCCTATACGATCGACCGGCTGCTCGGGTCGTTCAAGAATTCGTGGCTGCCGCGCCCCGCCATGCAGCGCCTGTCGTACGAGACGCTGTTCGCACTGAAACGCGCGCCGATCGGCAACTATGTCTTCACTGACATCGACCGGCTGAGCGGTTACGAGATCGATGCCGCGAGCGAAATCGTGAAGAGTGTCGTGCGCGCCGCGCCCGGAGTGCTGATTTCCAACCCGCCCAATCGCGTGCTCAACCGCTATGGGCTGCTGCGCCGCCTGTATGAAGCCGGCATCAACAGCTTCAATGTCTGGCGCCTGGACGAGGGCCGCATGCCGACGGCCTACCCGGTCTTCATCCGCCGCGAGCAGGACGCGCTGGGCGCGGAGAGTCCCTTGCTGCACAACGAGGCGGAATACCGCGCCGCGGTTGCTTCCCTGCTGGCCTCCGGCAAGGGCCTCACGGGCCGGGTGGCCGTGCAATATGTCCGGGCCACCGGGCCGGATGGCATGCACCGGAAATACGGCGCCTTCTGCCTGCGCGGCCTTGTCGTGCCGCAACACCTGATGATCTCCGAGTCCTGGGTCGTGAAGCGCGACATGGCCGACGCGGCGGCCGAGCTTTCGGAGGAAGAGGAGGGGTACGTCACGAGCAATCCGCACGCGGATAGAGTCCGCGAGATCTTCCGGCTGGCCCAGATCGATTTCGGGCGCATGGACTACGGGCTGGTCGACGGCCGGATGGAGGTGTTCGAGATCAACACCAATCCCAGCTTCCCGCGCGCGCGGATCACCCAGGACCGCACCATGATCCGGCGCAGGATCGTGATCGAGGGAGTCGTCGCCGGCTTCGACGCCATGAACGCGGGTGAGCACGAGCACGGCCTAGTCCGCTTCCGCACGCCGAAGCCGAAACTTCATCGCTTGCGCAACCGGCCGTGGACGCGGCGGCTCAAGGACATGGTCACATGGTGCCGCTGGCAGGCCGCGGAACTGTCATCACAGCCGGTCGAACAACGGAAGCCGCAGCCAAAGACCGAATAGCAGCCACAGCACGACTGCGACTGTGCCGCCCACCAGGATCGCTCGTACCGGTGTCGAGCGCTGCTCGACATACGCATGCAGGCCGGCGTAAAGGCCGCCCGCGGCCAGCATGCCCCCGAACGGGATCAGTCCCATATAGAGCGCGAGGATCGATATGGCCCGCCATGGCACTGGGCGCACTCCACGATCGGCCTTGGTCTTGATCGCGGCAGTCACGCACTTCAGAACCAGTGTGGCAGTGAGGAGCGCGCCGGCGACTCCGGCAAGCAATGGCATGGCGCGCGCCTCGAGCGGGTAGCCGAGGGAGATCGCGGCCGCCGCGGCGAACACCAGGCAGAGAATGCCCGCCAATACGCCCTCGCCGGTCGAAAGGTTGCCACGGGCGGCCGAGGATCGCCACTTGAATGCCGCGAGCAGAATGACGGCCAGAGCGGCGATCAGCACCAGGCTTGGCCAGCGTGCGAGCGCGCCCCAATCGTAGAGTGTGATGGTCTTGACCAGGTTGATCTCCGCGAGCTGCCCCATGATGAAGCCCAGCAGAAAGGGCGCGCGCGGCCAATCCAGAGTGGCGAGCGCGCAGCCCAGGAGCGAGATCGCGAACAAGGTCCCGATCGGCCACCAGCCGGTCTGCTCGATCAGCGTGCCGGTTATCACCACTGCCATGATGATGGGTGCGAGGATGTCGATCCGCAGATAGGCGAGCCGGCCCACCACGGGCAGGACAGCAATGAAAAACAGCACGGCGATCAGGTTCGACCACAGGATGGTCCAGCCGATCAGCACCACCAGGTCGGGATGGTTGTCCGTCAACATCGGACCCATCGGGATGCCCAGGATGGCGAACGCGGCCATGATCAGGGCCATGGTCGCCGTGCTGGGCAGGCCGAACGCAACCGTCGGCAGGAAGGCGCCGCCTTCCTTCGAGTTGTTCGCGGTCTCCGGCGCGATCACGCCTTCAATCGCGCCGTGGCCGAAACGCGATTTGTCCTTGGCGAATTGCACGGCATGTCCATAGCCCAGCCAGCTCGCGATCTCCGCGCCGAGGCCGGGCGTCATGCCGATCACGATGCCGATGAACGTGGTGCGCAGGGTGAGCCACCGGTGGCGCCAAGTCTCCGCCATGCCGCGGAACAGCCCGCCATAGGTGCAGCCGGTGGCAGCGTCGCGCGCATTCAGGCGCGAGGTCTTGTGACGTGCCAGATCGAGCAGTTCCGGAATGGCGAACAGGCCGGCGACCAGGATCAGGATATCGAGCCCGTCCCATAGGGCGAGCTGCCCGAACACGAAGCGCGGCGTGCCGGTCGCATGATCCATCCCCATCGTGCCGGCGAGCAGGCCCAACGCCGCCATCGCCAGCCCCTTGAACGGCGAGCCGTGGCTGAGCGTTGAAACGGCGGAGAGTCCGATCAAGGCCAGCAGCAGATATTCGGGCGCGCCTAACTGTCGGCCGATGGCGGTGAAGACCGGAAGCAGCAGGAAATAGGCGATAGCGCCGCCGATCCCACCGATGCCCGACGCGGCCATGCTTGCGCCGAGCGCTTCCGCGGCCCTACCGCTCTTCGCAAGGGGGAATCCGTCCAGCACGGTCGCCGCCTCGGCGGCGCCGCCGGGCACGCCGAACAGGATGCTGGGGATGGATCCGCCGGTGTGGATGACCGCGTGCATCGACAGGATGAGGACAAGGCCGATGGCCGGCTCCATGCTGAACAGCATGGGCATCAGCAGCAGGATGCCCATCTTGGCACCGAGCCCCGGCGCGGCGCCGAACACCATGCCTATGGTCATGCCGATGAGCATCGCGCCGAACAAGGCGGGGTCGATGAAGACCGTGACGGCGGATGAGAGAATATCGGGTAAACTCACGCGACGCCTCGCGGCGCGCGGTTTGTATACAGCATAGCTTTGTAACCCCCGTTTCGGAACGCGGCCCCGTCCCATGCACGCGTGGAAGTCTAGGGCCGTCCTAGTGTAATCGCAATTTCCGCGCCGCATTTGGGAGAAATGGCGTTCGCGAGGAACAATTTTCCTAATCCCTCAGCTGGCGTCAGAAAGACAAGGCGGTATTGGTTACGCCCAGCGCATTGCCGGTCGGGAAGCTGCGGGCGCGCAGCGTCGCATCAATGACGTGATAACCGGCTACAAAAATGGCGCACTGGCGTTGCTCGGCCCCTCTACGCTCGTGCATCCGCCTCATTGCAACGCCACCGCGGGCTAATTGTTTTCTTACGCCCTCACGCACAGGCCGGAAGGCTACGATCGCATGGTTGCAATCAGCCCATCGCTCGTTGATGCGGATTTGCTGAGTGCGTTCTTGCGCGATGTGGATGGAAATGTCCGTACCGCCTTGATCTGCTGGGGTATCGTGCTCAGCGCCTTCATCGTTCTCCGCGTTCCGCGTGAGGTGCTGCTCGGCTGCATGATCGCCGCCATGGCGACCGTTGGCCTTGCTGCCACGGTTGTCGACTTGGCGCCGGAGCGCGCAGTTGCCAGTGCTTCTAAGCCGGAGCCTGCCCCGGCCAAGAACGGCGCGCCCATGCCGCTGAGAGGCCTTGCGGCGGCCCCGCACAATCGGCAGTGATCCCGTCATTCGAGAACGGTCCAGACCGGTGCATGGTCACTGGCGCCTTCCCAGCCTCTGACGTCCTTGTCCACGCCTGCGGCCTTCAGCCGGCCGGCAATGCTGGGGCTGAGCAGGATGTGATCGATGCGCAGCCCGGCGTTCCGCCGCCACCGATCGCGTTTGTAATCCCAGAAAGTGTAGATGCGCTCGCCGGGATGAAGGGCGCGCACGGAATCGGTCCAGCCTTGCTTGAGCAGGCGTTTGAAGGCCGCACGGCTTTCCGGCTGCAGCAGTGCGTCATTGTCCCATGACTTGCTCGGATAGATATCGAGGTCGGTGGGGACGACATTGTAGTCACCGGCCAGAATGATCGGCTGCTTGCTGCGCTTGAGCGAGGCGGCGTGATTGATCAGCCGCTCGAACCAGGCCAGCTTGTAGTCGAACTTGGGACCTGGCTGTGGGTTGCCGTTGGGCAGGTAGATCGAGGCAATGAGGATGCCGTTGACGGCGGCCTCGATATAGCGGCTCTGCCGATCGCCCGGATCTCCCGGCAGGGCCAGGCGGGTGAGGACCGGCTGGCTCTTGTGCGCCAGGATCGCGACGCCGTTCCAGGCCTTCTCTCCCCGATGCACCGACAGGTATCCGGCGTGTCTGATCGCATCTGTGGGGAAGGAACCGTGCAGCGTCTTCAGCTCTTGAAGACACACGACATCCGGCTTTGCTTTCTTCAGCCAAGCGAGCAGGACGGGAAGCCGCCGCTGGATGTTATTGATGTTGAAGCTGGCGATTTTCAAGGACAGCGTCTAGGCTGGCGGCACGATCCAGTTCGCACGGCGGAACGCCGGTCGTTCTGCCACCGCGCGCAAGGATGCGTTCTTGATCGTCCGATCGCGGTTCCAGGAGTCAAATTCGATCTCCGCCACGACCTCTGGCGTGATCCAATGGTGCGTATGGTCGCGATGCGTCGGTGGCTCGTCCACAAAAAGGCTGGTCTCGACCTCGCTTTCGCGCAAGCGGGGCTCCAGAAAATTCATCGTGAGGCCATCGGGGTTGGTTTTCACTTCGCCGATGTAGGTGAGCTTCCGGCGTCGTCCTTCCCGTACGCCGAGGAGCAGGCTGACGAAGTCGCCGCGCCGCTGCGACCAGCCGCCTACAAAAGCGTGCCGGATGCCTTGCTCGCTCCGCTCATTTCGTCCACGCGATGGCTTGCGCATAACCGTGTCGGGCAGGTGACCTCGATCAATGCTGGGTCATGCCTGATAGATCTTCGGTCATGGCTGTACCCAGCGCGTCGACAACATTCACCGAATCCCGAAGGGACGCAATGCTTTCCGACGGAATGGCGACGAAGAGATGGAGCCCTTCATCCAGCAGCAGCTCGAGACCGAAGCTGCCATCCTCGAAGGAAACCACGCCTACGCCCGTCAGTTGCAGCGGTTGGCTCAGGAACTCATCTGAATCACTGGGAAACGCCCGCGCTGCCTGCAGCAGCGAAGTAATCAGAGCCCCGAGGATGCCGCGGTGGAGGGCGAGATGCAGCGGGCGCTGCTTTGCCGAGAAGTCAATGTGGACAACATCTTGGTGGCGCTTTGGGCGAACGCCACTGATACCGGTGATCGTGGTTCGGTCCGTCATGGCTACCTCTCCAGGAATCGCGAACAGCGGACGGTCAGAGCCGTAGCGCGTACCAGGTGGAACGTTCGGAGCACCTCCGATGTTCCGCTATCGAGCCTCCTGAAGATGGAGCAAAAGCTATGCATGACCCATTCATTAACCGCAGCCTCCTGTTAGCTGGTTTGGTCTTCCTCGCCGTGCCTCTGACGGCCTGCAACACGATCGAGGGAGCAGGTGAAGACGTGGAGAACGTAGGCGAGGCCGGTGCAGAGGTCGGCGAAGAGGCCGGTGAGGAGATCGGCGAAGAGGCGGGAGAAATCGACTAGAGCAGAGGATGTTGCGAATGGGTGAGAATCGGTCAGTCGCAGTTGGAGCTTTACCAGAGGCTCTTTGGGGCGATTGATGGCCAGAGCCGGATCTCAAATACTTCCTCGAAGGATCTCGCTTCTTGCCCTTCGGGAACGCCACGGAAGTCACCAGCTCCCCGGGGGATGTGTTGCGAGGTCTGCGATGATCTCCCAGCATTGTGGTCGGGCAGCCATTGCTTCTGCAAGCGATGGACGTAGCACATTCGCACCCGTCCGTAGACGCTTTGCAGTATCGAGAGCTGTGAGGCAAATCTCTGCTTCGCAGAGGCCGTGGTCTAAAGTAGATCCCACGACAGCGGCGTGCCGCGCGGGGCGTCGCGGTTGATGCGGCGGCCGAGCACGCGGTCCAGGTCGCCGGGCGGCAGGCCAAGACCGGGGCGGATGGCGCGCACATTGTCCTTGGTCAGCACGTCACCAGCCTTGAGGTCGGCAACGATGTAGAGCGAGCGGCGGTAGACCAGTGACTTGCGCTCCACCTCGGTCGGGCCGTACGAAACGCCGCCCATCGCCTCGACCGCGCGCTTGGTCTCCACGACCAGTGCGGCCAGCTCTTCCGGCTCCAGCGAGAAGGCCGAATCGACGCCGCCATCGGCGCGTCGCAGCGTCACGTGCTTCTCGATCGCCACAGCGCCCAGCGCTGCGCTGGCTACGGCTGCCCCGATCCCCATGGTGTGATCGGAGAGGCCCACATGGCAGCCGAACAGCTCGCGCATATGCGGGATCGTGTTGAGGTTGGAGTTCTCCGGGCTCGCCGGATAGGCGCTGGTGCACTTGAGCAGGACGAGATCCTGGGCACCGGCTTCGCGTGCCGCCTGCACCGTCGCGCCGAGCTCGGCCACCGAAGCAAGGCCCGTCGAAATGATCATGGGCTTGCCGGTCGAGGCGACCTTGCGGACCAGCGGGATGTCGATGTTCTCGAATGAGGCGATCTTGTAGCAGGGCACGCCGAGGTCTTCGAGGAAGTCGACTGCGGTCGCATCGAACGGTGTGCTGAATCCGATCATGCCGATTTGCCGGCAACGTTCGAAGATCGGCCTATGCCATGCCCATGGCGTGTGGGCCTGCTCATAGAGCTTGTAGAGCGATGTGCCGTTCCACAGGCTGTTGGGGTCGGAAATGAAGAACTCCCGCTCTGAGAGGTCGATGGTCATGGTGTCGGCGGTGTAGGTCTGCAGCTTCAGTGCGTGCGCACCGGCCTTTGCCGCCATCTCGACGATCTCGAGCGCACGGTCGAGCGAGCCGTTATGGTTGCCCGACATCTCCGCGATGACGAGGGGCGGCCGGCCGGCCCCGAGCACGAAGGATCCGATTTTCAAGTCACGAAGCATGCGGACTTCCTCAGGCAAGTGTTTCCGGCAAGGGCCAGCGGCGACTGAGCTTGGCCTCGATCAGCGGCTTCTGGACGTCCCATTCGGTCCGCAGGATGGACAGAACCACGACATCCACGAATTGATCGCCGCGGCGTATGTGGCTGCGCAGCAGGCCCTCGCGCACGAAGCCGAAGCGGAGATGCATCTGCCAGATCTTCAGGTTGGTCTCGATGACCTCGCAGCACAGCTTGTTGAGCTGCAGAACCTCGAATACGTAGCGCAGCACCCAGTATTCCACGAATGCGCCCACGCCGCGGCCCATGGCATCCTGGTCACCCAGATAGAACGCCCACGAGCAGCGCTGATTGTGCGCATCGATGGCATAGACGCTGGCGAGCCCGATGCCCTTGCCATCCAGCTCAATGATCCAGTAGCGCGCGTCTTCGCGGACGAGGGCGCGCGCAAACCACTTGTCATGCTCATCCTGGCTGATCTCGTGGTTGGTATACATGTACTCCGCAACATGCGGTGCGTTCCGCCAACGCAGGATCTGATCTTTGTCAGCGGGGGCAATTGGACGAAGTGCTACGCTCATATCGACCTCATGCGCTCGCAAACTCAAGCAGGCACTTATTGACACGTTCGGCGCCTTGCCCATCTACCAGCGGCATGCCCAACTCAGCCATCTTCGAACGCCCCTCGTGGTCCGACAGAAATCTCGACAGAGCGGCTCGGATATCATTGGCGGTCAGATCCGATCCGCGGCCAATGTAGTCGATGGCACCGAGTTTGCTCAAATATTGCGACGTCGGAACCTGATTCTCTGCGACCGCGATCACGAGCGACGGCAGGCCGAGGCAGAAGCGCTCCCAGGTCGTGGAGCCGCCGGCCCCGATGAAAGCGCCCGCCGCGCACATCAACTCGGCCATCCTGTTGGTGCCGGTATGGACCACCATGCCCGGATGACGTGATGCCAGTTCGACGATCTCCCGACCATGCGGATTGCTTGGACCAATCACCACGTCGACGGGCGAGGTGGGCGGGAGGAGTTCGCCAAGGATGCTGAGGACACGCGCCGTTTCGTTGGTGCTGTCAACGCCGCCGAAACTGACGAGCCACCGCGATACAGGACCGGCTGATCGGGCGACACGGCTCCTGAACTCGGCGAACTCCGGCCGCAGGAGGGCATAGGGCGGCCCGATCAGTTGACGGCAATGCCGGGGGACCCTGGCGGCATAGCGGTGTTCGACGCCCTCATAGAGATTCTGGTCCAGCAGAAGGTCGCAGTCATGATCGCGGTCAGCCAGGTCATCGATGATGAATATCTTGCCGGTGTGTGGCCGGATCGCGCCTTCCCATCGTTTGTCGAGGGAATAGTGATCGACGACGACCCATTCGGGTCGAAGGCTCGACAAATGCTGTGCGCTCGCTCCAGCATCGTCCGCGCCGGCGATGATCCCGGTTTCGAACCCGCGTGATCGGATCAGCTCGATCAGGTGCCCAGGCTGTTCGCGGCATAGAAAAATGGCGGCGGGGCCGTGGCGGCGGAGTGCCTCGGCCAGGGTCAGGCAACGCATCACATGACCGGTGCCGATATCTCGGGACGCATCAACGCGAAAGGCTACGCGCACCGCAGGCTCGTCTTGAGGGCATCGACCACTTGGTCCTGCTCTGCATTCGACATGGCCGGATAGAGCGGCAGGCTCAGCGCTTCCTCGTAGTAGCGCTCGGCCTCCGGGCAATCGCCGGGCTTAAAGCCGAGGGCGCGGTAGTAGGGCTGCAGGTGCACGGGAATATAGTGCACTTGCACGCCGATACCGGCAGCGCGCATGGAATCATAGACTTGGCGCCGCGTCTTGCCGGTCCGCTTGGGATCGATGCGGATCACATAGAGATGCCAGGCACTCTCCTCCAGCACATCGATCAACGGGCGCGTCACAGGCACATCGGCCAGCAGCCGCTCATATCGGGCGACCAACTCGCGTCGCCGCCGCAGGAACTCATAGAGCCGCCGCAGCTGGCTCAAGCCCAGCGCGGCCTGCATGTCGGTCAGGCGGTAGTTCAACCCAAGCTCGATCTGCTCGTAATACCAGCCGCCCTCGTCCTTGTTGGACATGAGCTGCTGGTCTTTGGTGATGCCATGGGTGCGCAGGCGCGCCATGCGATCCGCCAGCGCGGCGTCACGCGTGGTAGCAAGGCCGCCTTCCGCCGTCGTGACAATCTTCACCGGATGGAAGCTGAAGACTGCGATATCAGACGAGCGACAGGAACCGACCGGCTCGCCCTGGTGCGTGGCACCTACGCTGTGCGAGGCATCTTCGATCACCCGGAAACCGTAATCCTTGGCGAGCGTCCAGATCGCCTCCTGGTCGGGGGCCCGGCCACTGAAATGCACCGGAATGACGGCCTTCGGCAGGCGGCCTGCAATCATCGCGGCCTTGCGGAGTTTGTGTTCGAGGGCCGGGACGCTGATGTTGTAGGTCGTGGGATCGATGTCGACAAAATCGACGTCCGCGCCGCACAGGCGTGCGCAGTTGGCAGAGGCCACGAACGTGTTCGGAACCGTCCACACCACGTCGCCCGGACCCACGTCGATGGCGAGGCAGGCGATGTGCAAGGCCGAGGTCGCGCTGTTCGCCGCGACCGCGTGCGGCGCATGGCAGAGATCGGCAAGGGCCGCTTCGAGCTTTCCGACCGCCGGCCCCTGTGTCAGCCAGTCGGACCGCAATGTATCGACGACGGCCTGGATGTCCGCATCATCGATCCACTGCCTGCCGTAAGGGATCATACGGTCTCCTCAAGCAGCCGACGGATTTCGGCGACGGTGAGGAAGTGTGGATTGGTACCCGAGCTGTACTCGAAATCTTCCACCACCGGCTTCGACGTTTCGCCGAGATTACTGACCGAGTAGTCGACCTGGAAGGTTATGTTGATCGACGGCTTGATCACGTAGTGGGCCGGGAACTCCACCGTCAAATGATAGTCGTCGCGCGGGCACATCACCTCGTGCAGCTTCTCGCCCGGCCGGATGCCGATCACCTTGTGCGGCAGGCCGGGCGCGATCGCCTCGCCCAGGTCGGTGATGCGCGAGGAAGGGATCTTCGGCACGAAGATCTCGCCGCCATGCATGCGCTTGAAGTTCTCGAACACGAAATCGACGCCCTGCTGTAGCGTAATCCAGAACCGCGTCATGCGTACGTCGGTAATCGGCAGCTCCTTGGCGTTCTGGGCGAGCAGGTTGCGGAAGAACGGCACGACCGAGCCGCGCGACCCGACGACATTGCCGTACCGCACCACCGCAAACCGCGTACGGTGACCACCGGCGATATTGTTGGCGGCGACGAACAGCTTGTCGGAGGCTAGCTTGGAAGCGCCATAGAGGTTGATCGGATTGGCCGCCTTGTCGGTCGATAGTGCGATGATCTTCTCAACCTCATTGTCGATCGCGGCCTGGATCACGTTCTCCGCGCCGCCGACATTGGTCTTCAAACACTCGAGCGGGTTGTACTCCGCCACCGGCACATGTTTGAGCGCCGCGGCATGCACGACGTAGTCGACGCCGTGCAAGGCCTGGTGGAGCCGTGGCAGATCGCGCACATCGCCGATGAAATAGCGCATGCAGCTGTCATTGAAGACCTGCGCCATCTCATATTGCTTCAGCTCGTCACGCGAATAGACGATCACGCGCCGCGGCTTGTAGCGCTTGAGCAGCGTCTCCACGAATTTCTTACCGAACGACCCGGTGCCGCCGGTGATCAGAACCGATTTGCCGTCAAACATGTCTTGCTGTGCCAAAGAATCTCCGACCCGAGTCCGGTCGCCCGCGCCACCCTGGCGCGGCCATTGCAATAATGTTGCCCAGCCGATCTGTCCAGCGATGGATTGCGGCCGGATCGCATCATTGCTGGTTAAGCTATTGATTGGAAACAATTCATGCCGTGGCGGCGAAGCGACTCAGCGTCGCGGCCACAGCGCGGGGTTCAGCAGTTCCTCCGGCAAGGGGTAGGGCAGGGACGATACGGCCACAGCCGCCTCGTCCGACGTCAGGGCCGGCGTCCGGAACAGGCGGATGTTCTCCGCCATCTGCGCGGCCGTCTCGGCACCCACCACGACGCCAGCCAGCCAAGGCTGTGCGCGGGCATAGGCGAAGCACAAATCCGCCACGCTTTCGCGCCCCAGCGCCGCCACCGCTGTCTTCATGCCGGTAATGCAGCGGCCCGCCAGATCGACGTCTGCAGTGGGCCACTGGTACGCATCCTCGATGGTGAGCAGGCCCTGCAGCAGCGCCGAGCGGCCATGCAGGATGACGTCCGGACGCGCGGCGATTGCGTGCTGGATCTCCGGCTCCAGCCAGCGGCGGTCGAGAATGTTGAACGGGATCTGCACCAGCCCGACCTCCGGATCCTGGAGCAGCACCGACAGATCCTCCGGCCGATAGATCGAGGCGCCGATGCGGCCGATCTTGCCCTCGGCCTTCAGCGACAGCAGCGTCTGCCAGACCGCGCCACCCGAGCCTTGATAATGCTCGAAGCGGTGCAGCAGCACGGCCTCGAGCCGGGGGCGCTCCAGAAGCCAGAGGGACCGATCGACGGCTACATGGACGCGTTGAGCCGCTTCATGGGCGGGCGGCTGGCCGTCCAGCACATTGGGCGGCAGCTTGGTCACGATGGAGAGCGGACTCGCTGGTGTCAGGGCCGATCCGATCCGGTGCTCGCTGTCGCCATAGCCGGCGGCGGTGTCGAGATGCGTGACGCCGTGCCGTTCCGCCAAGTCAAGGATCGCATGCAGTTCCTCGTCGCTCGGCTTACCGGCGCGGTTGGCAATGCCATAGGCCATGCCGAACTGCGCGCCGCCGAGCACCAAGCTCGCTTGCAATTCGCCGGCCGCAATCCGTGCCGGCACGAAGGGCTGCGCGCGCTCCGACCAGCGCGCGAGGCGGCGGCACAGCTCCTGCCAGGGCGCCGCAACCGGATCCGCCAAGCCGGAGAGTGCAGCGGTAACGTTACGATAATCATCCAACGTATCGATCGTGCAGCGCAGATGTGACAAGTCGAGTTCGCCCACGCGCGGAATGGACGGCGCATGCCGGCCACACCGCCGGATGATCCAGGGCGTGACGTGCTCGCGATCATGGCTGTCCCGCGTGGTACGGTCGGCTTGCCGCAGCAGACTGACACGCATGGCTTCACCGGAAAGGCCGTAGGGGAGACCATCCGAACCACCGGAAAAGCCGGCATAGCCCGCTGCGCTCTGTTCCGACGCCTCCATCAAGCGGCGAATGAAGTCGCCATCCGAGAATACGTTGTCGGAGGTGAGGCGTACGCAAATGTCGTCGTCGTCGAGGTCCGCGGTGGCGGCGATGAAGCGTGCCAGAACGTCATCCAGCGGCCCGCGTAGATGGCGGACATCATGGGCCTTCAGCGTCTGCGCCAAACGATCGTCGCTGGCGTCGTCGGATGTGGCGATGATGGTCTCAATGCCATCGCGTGCGGCCCGCCTGGCTGCCAGCACGACAATCGGCAAGCAACAGAGCGGCAGCAGCACCTTGCCCGGCAGGCGGTTTGAGCTGGTGCGCGCCTGCAGGACGACGCGGGAACGCCGTGCGCTCACCACGCGGTCCAGCCGCCATCCACCGGCAGGTTGGCGCCGGTGACGAACCGAGCGGCGGCGCTCGCCAGGAAGACGACGGCGCCCGCCAGATCCTCCGGCTTGCCCAGCCGCCCGAGCGGCACCTTCTGGGTCAGGGCCGCCGCAAAGGCGGGATCGCGCTGCTGCGCCGCCTCCGGCGGGAAGGCGCCGGGGCTGATGGAATTGACCCGGATCCCCTCCGGCGCGAGATGGACAGCCGCGTAACGCGTATATTGCAGCAGGGCAGCCTTGGCGGCGCCGTAATGCGGCGGATTGTTCATGCCGGACTTGCCGTAGACCCGCGGATCCGGGCTCACCATGCCGTACATCGACGCGATGTTGATCACCGAGGCATCGCCGCCGGTGTGGACCGCTTTGAGCAGCAGGCCGTGGGCGGCATTGACTAGCTCGGCAGCCGCTCCGACCGCAATCTCAACGGCATTTACGTAATCGCTGATCTTGCTGTCAGCCATCACGCCAGGGCGCCCCGTGTAGGCGTTGTTGACCAGCACGTCGAGCTTGCCATGGCGCTTCTTCAAGTTGGCGACCAGCGATTTGATGTCCTGCGCCATAGTGACGTCGCTTGCGATCGCCTCCGCCGAGAGGCCGCGCCCGGTCAGCTGCTGTGCCAGCTTGGCAAGCGTGGCTTGCGTCCGGCCTATGATGCAGACATGGCCCCCGGCTTCGGCCAGAGCCGCGGACATCGCGGCGCCCAAATGGCCGGCCCCGCCGGTCACCAGGCACACCTTGCCGTCGAGGCGGAACAGCGCCTTGCGGGCTTGAGAGAATGAAGGCTGATCGGCGGAATTCATGAAGTTGCCGATACCGGCGATTCGATCACGCGTCCAGAGGATTGGCGACCGCCAGCATGGCGACTTCCGCCCATTCCATCAAGAGACGGCCGTAACTCCCTCAAATCGCTTGCGACTGGACCGCGAACGCACTCAAACTAGAGGTCCGCAGCGATTTCAGGGGATGGGATGCCATGTGGAAGGAATTCAGGGAATTTGCCGTGCGTGGCAACGTCATCGACCTTGCCGTCGGCATCATCATCGGCGTGGCCTTCACCACGGTCGTGAATTCGCTGGTCAACGACATCATCATGCCGCCGATCGGCTTCATCATGAACGGCATCGATTTTTCAAACTTCTTCATCGTGTTGAAGGGCGATGATTATCCGTCGTTGCAGGCCGCCAAGGACGCCGGCGCCGTCACGATTAACTACGGTGTATTCCTGAACGCCATCATCAATTTCGTGATCGTGGCCTTTGCGGTCTTCATCCTGGTGAAGCAAGTGAACCGGCTCCGGAAGCAGCAGGCGGCGGCACCCGCAGCGCCGCCGGCGCCGACCACCAGCGAGAAGCTGTTGACGGAGATCCGCGACCTGTTGAAGGCGGGCCGCTGAGCCGCCGGCAGTGCCTCGGCTTGAGGTTCGGCCCGGTTCCGACATCTCAAGATGGGTCAAGAAAACGGGCGTTGGAGCCCCAACGCTCAGGGAGGCTCGTCGTTCCAACTAGCCAACGATGGTCTTCTCCTGCACGATGAGCAGGCCTGTTCGATCCATATCGAGGAAGTTCTTTGCATTGTCCACCGCTGCAGCCATTTCCGGAGACTTGAGGGCCTCCGTCATCGCTTCATCGCTCTCGAACCAAAGCTCTCCAATGCCATCACACATCGGCTCGCCTGGTCCGCCCACCACATGGTTTTGGACCCACCTGGTCAACCCTGGCAGCCTTCCAACGATTGGCGTGTGGACGGGGCCGCTCCAGTACTGCAGGCATTCATCATGTGTCCGATCCTGCCTCCGCTGCAGGATGAAAATGATCTTCGCCATTTCATCCTCCCGAGTTGCCTTTGTACGGCAGCAACCCATTCTACGCTTATGGGCAGACTTGGAGGACTCTGTTGGCCGCTCCGCAGCAGTGTAGATTTGAACCAAGGCAATAATCGGCGCCTATTGCATATTGTATCCAATTCGGGCAGATAACCGCCGGGCATAGAGACCTCGGCGGCTGGTAGGAACCATGGCAAAATTCACCTTCAGTTGCATCGATGCGCACACCTGCGGCAACCCCGTGCGCGTGGTGATGGGCGGCGGTCCGCAGCTCGCGGGTGCCAACATGAGCGAGCGGCGCCAGCACTTCCTCGCGGAGTTCGACTGGATCCGCACCGGCCTGATGTTCGAGCCGCGCGGCCACGACATGATGTCGGGCAGCATTCTCTACCCGCCCACGCGCCCCGACTGCGACATCGCCATCCTGTTCATCGAGACCTCTGGCTGCCTGCCGATGTGCGGGCACGGCACCATCGGCACCGTGACGGTGGCAGTGGAGCAGGGGCTGGTGCGGCCGAAGACGCCGGGCCTGCTGCGCCTGGACACGCCGGCGGGGCTGGTGGTTGCCGAGTATGAGCAGAAGGGCGAATACGTCGAATCGGTGCGCCTGACCAACGTGCCGGGGTTCCTGCATTCGACCGGCCTCGAGGCCGAATGTCCGGGCATCGGCACGATCAAGGTCGATGTGGCCTATGGCGGCAATTTCTACGCCATCGTGGAGCCGCAGGACGGCTATCGCGACTTGGCGGACTTCACCGCAGGGCAGCTGGTACAGATGAGCCCGGTGCTGCGCAAGAACCTCAACGTCAAATACACCTTCCAGCACCCCGAGAACCCGACGATCAAGGGGCTCAGCCACATCCTATGGACCGGCGCGCCGAAAGCGGCCGGGGCGCACGCGCGCAACGCCGTGTTCTACGGCGACAAGGCGATCGACCGCTCGCCTTGCGGCACCGGCACGTCGGCGCGGATGGTGCAACTCGCCGCCAAGGGCAAGCTCAAGGTCGGCGACAGCTTCGTGCACGAGAGCATTATCGGCAGCCTGTTCAAGGGCCGGGTCAAGGAAGCTGCCAAGGTCGGCAAGTACGAAGCGATCGTGCCCTCGGTCGAGGGCTGGGCACGCATCACCGGCTACAACACCATCTTCATCGACGACCGCGACCCGTATAAGCACGGTTTCCAGGTCATTTGACGCGTCGCGCCATTCGGCTTGAACCGTTGCGCCGGCGTCCGTAATCTGCGCCGCAAAGGCGGCCGCCGCGCCGTTCACAAAAATCACCGACAGGGGCGCACGATGCCGACGACCTATCCGGAATTTCCGCAGCTGTTCGTGATGGATCACCCGCTGATCCAGCACAAGCTCAGCATGATGCGCGACAAGAACTCGCCCACCATCCTGTTCCGGCAGCTGCTCAAGGAGATCTCGCTGCTCATGGGCTACGAGATCACGCGCAGCCTGCCCATGACGACGACGCCGATCGAGACGCCGCTTACCAAGATGGACGCGCCGACCTTGCTGGGCAAGAAGATCGCCGTGGTGCCGATCCTGCGCGCCGGGCTCGGGATGGCTGACGGATTGATCGAGTTGATCCCGCCGGCGCGGGTCGGTCACATCGGCCTCTATCGTGATCACGTCACCAAGCAGCCGGTCGAGTATTTCGTGAAGCTGCCGGACCCCGAGGGCCGCATCTTCATCCTGGTCGATCCGATGCTGGCGACCGGCCATTCCGCCGCCGCGGCGGCAGACACGCTCAACAAGCGCGGCGTCAGCGACGACCACATCCGCATGATGGTGCTGGTGGCGGCGCCGGAGGGCGTGCGCGTGTTCCACAAGGCGCACCCGAAGATTCCCGTGTATGCCGCGGCGCTGGATTCGCACTTGAACGAGAATGCCTACATCGTGCCGGGCCTGGGCGATGCGGGCGATCGCCTGTTCGGCACGAAGTGAGGGGACCATGCCGGATTTCATTCTCTCGATCGATCAGGGCACGACCTCGACCCGCGCGATCCTGTTCGACCTGAAAGGCGAACAGCAGGGCACGGCGCAGAGGGAGCTGCCGCAGATCTTTCCGCAGCCCGGCTGGGTGGAGCACGACGGCGAAGAGATCTGGCGCGCGGTGCAGCAAGTCTGCCGCGACGTCATGGCGAAGCGATCCGCGGGAACGGTGCGCGCGATCGGCATCACCAACCAGCGCGAGACAACGATCGTCTGGGACCGCAAGACCGGCAAGCCGATCCACAATGCCATCGTCTGGCAGGACCGCCGTGGCGCGCCGCTCTGCCGCAAACTGATCGATGATGGATGGGAGCCGAAGATCCAGGCCAAGACCGGCCTGCTGATCGACTCGTATTTCTCTTCCACCAAGGTGCGCTGGTTCCTGGACAATGTGCCCGGCGCCCAGGAAGCGGCCGAGCGCGGTGAGCTCGCGATGGGCACCATCGACAGCTTCGTGCTATGGCGCCTGACCGGCGGCAAGGTGCATGCGACCGATGTCACCAACGCATGCCGCACAATGCTGTTCAACATCCACACGATGGATTGGGACGAAGAGCTGCTGCAGCTCTTCAATGTGCCGAAGAGCATGCTGCCGAAGGTGCTAGAATGCGCCGACGAGTTCGGCACCAGTACGACGGAGTCGATCGGCGTTGCTCTGCCGATCGCAGGCATCGCCGGCGACCAGCAGGCTGCGCTGATCGGGCAGGCCTGCTTCCAGCCGGGCATGATAAAAAGCACCTACGGCACCGGCTGCTTTGCATTGCTCAACACCGGCAACAAGGCCGTAGCTTCGAAGAACCGGTTGCTGACTACCGTCGGCTACAAGATCAAAGGCGATCTCGTCTATGCCAATGAAGGCAGCATCTTCGTCGCCGGTGCCGCCGTGCAATGGCTGCGCGACGGCTTGAAGCTGATCCAGCAGGCGGGCGACACGGAAGCTCTCGCGCGCTCCGTCGCAGGAACCAATGGCGTCTATCTGGTGCCGGCCTTCACCGGCCTCGGCGCGCCATACTGGGATCCGGCCGCCCGCGGCGCGATCCTGGGGCTGACGCGTGACACCGGCATTGCGGAGATCGTGCGATCGGCCTTGGAAGCCGTGTGCTATCAGACCCGCGACCTGATGGAGGCGATGGCCGCCGACGCCGGATCGATCGCGAGCAAGCTGCGCGTCGATGGCGGCATGGTGCGCAATGACTGGGTCATGCAGTTTCTAGCCGACATCCTGAACGTACCGGTCGAGCGGCCGGTGGTGACGGAGACGACGGCGCTGGGGGCGGCGATGTGCGCCGGGCTCGGCACGGGGCTCTTCTCATCCACGGACGAAGTGGCGGGCAATTGGCAGAGCGACCGCGTGTTCCGGCCCATGATGAAGGACGAGCAGCGCGAGCAGCTTTACGCCGGCTGGCGCGCAGCGGTGAAACGGGTGCAAAGCCCGAGCTAGCCGCGCCGCGCGAAGGTATCGGCGAGGTCGGGGGCCACGCCGATCACGCGGCGTTCGGGCGATTCGATCTCCAGCCCGCCGGTGACGTTGATCCCGTCGCTCGACAGCGGGAAATAGCCCCACTCGTAAGAGACCATCGCGTCGGAGCGCGTGCGCATCTCCGTGACGCCATAGACCGGGGCCTTGGTCTCGATCAGCGTGCGGTAGATGTTCTCGGCAATCTGGCGATATTTATCGCTGATCGGGCGATCATGCATCCAGGTGCCTGTGAACTCGCCGTAGAATTCCGCGATGCGCGTGCCGACCAGCCGGTAATAGACGCGCAGCGGATCGCGCTCGATATCGACCAGGACGACATAGGGCAGGAACTCGCGGATTTGCGTGGGATCGATGTCGGCGCGTGACGGCATCGCGCGCTCGCCACGCTTCCGCTTGAGATAGGCGCCCATTCGCTGGACCATAACCGACGTAACTTCGCCCTGACCGATCAGACGGTCCGTAATGTCCGTCTCGTCGACCCAGGTGATGGCATTGCGCATCCGGTCGAGCTCCACAATGACGGCTGAGCCGGAAAGACTGTAGTGGCCGCGGCCGAACCCGTCCATTCCCCAAAATGGATTAGGATTGCCGTGGTTCTGCCACCTTTATCCCTGCAATCAGGAGTAAATGAACAGAGCGGAGCAAAGGATATTCGCTACCTACGGAGCATCCTCTTCGCGGTCCTCGTCACCGCCGGGCGCAGCCGTGGCGGAGGGCGAGGTCGACCTGATCGTCGCGGAAAAATCGCAACGGCGCATGGACTTGCTATCCGGCAAGTGCGTGATCCGCAGCTACAAGATCGCCCTCGGCTCCGCACCGGAGGGCCACAAGCAGCGGGAGGGAGACGGCAGGACGCCCGAAGGCAAATACCTCATCAAGGGCGCAACCCTCCGAGCGCCTTCCATCTGTCCCTCAAGAGATCCTATCCCGATGCTTCGGACCGTATGGCCGCAGCGGCACGCGGCGTCTCGACGGGCGGAGATATCTTCGTCCATGGGGCGCCGAACTGGTGGCTCCTGCCGGGCCAGCCGCCCGGTGACTGGACGCGTGGCTGCATCGCCGTGACGAAATCGGAGATCGAGGAGATCTGGCGCCTGGTTGCCGACGGCACGCCGGGTCGAGATCAGGCTGTAGCGCCTATTCCGCCGGCGAGTTGAGCTGGTGACGCTTGATCAGCGGAATCTGCGTCAGCATGAACAGAACATTCAGCACCAGGATCCCGAATACCTTGAAATCAACCCAGAGATCGGTCGACTGCGTGCGCCAGATGATCTCGTTGAGCACGGCGGTGGCGGCGAAGAACAGCGCGAATCGGAGCGTGAGCTTGCGCCAGCCTGCCTCGTCCAGCTCCAACGCCGAGCCCATCAGGAATTTCAATGGCGGCTTGCCGATCGCGAGCCCGCCGACCAGGGCCGCCGCAAACAGCCCGAGAATGATCGTCGGCTTCATCTTGATGAAGGTCTCGTCCTGCAGCCAGAGGGTGAGGCCGCCGAAGATTCCCACCACGACGAGCGTGACGAGCGGCATGGGCTGGATCTTCCGGGTCAGGAAATAGCCCAGGCCGGTCAGAACGCCCGTCACCACGATCAGGACCGCCGTGGCCTGCATCAACCCGCCGATCTTGAAGGTGACGAAGAAGGCGATCAGCGGCCCCCAATCGACCAGGTGCTTGATCCAGGGATATTGCGTGTCTTTCATGCTTCTCCCATAACGGTTGGCAGCAGGAGAGGCAAGGCGGCTGAGCCGCCAGGAAGGAGAACCGTATGGAAGATCCCGGACTGAAGCGCTTGTTCGAGCGGAACCGCGCCTGGGCCAAGTCCATGACGGACCGGGACCCGGACTTTTTTACCCGGCTGGTGCGGCAGCAGACGCCGGATTATCTCTGGGTCGGGTGCTCGGACGCGCGGGTGCCGGCCAACGAGCTGATGGGCATGGCGCCCGGCGAGCTGTTCGTCCACAGGAATATCGCCAACCTGGTGCACAATATCGACATCAATCTGATGTCGGTACTGGAATTCGCCATCAATGTGCTGAAGGTCCGGCACGTGATCGTGTGCGGTCACTACGGCTGCGGCGGCGTGCGTGCGGCGATAGAGCGGCAGGAGTACGGCCTGATCGACAACTGGCTGCGCAAGATCAAAGACGTCTACGCCGCCAACAGGGAGGCGCTGGATTCGGAGCCTGATCCGGAAGAGCGGCTGAACCTGCTATGCGAGATCAACGTGCGCCAGCAGGTGCTGAACATCTGCCATACCAGTATCGTACAGAACGCCTGGCGCGAGGGGCGCGAGCTCGCCGTGCACGGCTGGATCTACTCGCTCGCAGACGGTCTGCTGAAGGATCTCGGCTTCACGATCGAGAACGCCCAGTCGCTGGAGCCGATCTATCACCTGCCAGGCGTCACGAGGGAGATCGGGTTCTGAAGCGCTCAGCCTCTACTGTCCATTTTTTATGCCGGACAGCCGTGTGCCAAGCACGACCATGACGATGCCGAGGCATTGTCGAGAACCGTGTTATTGCGCCGCGGTCTTTGACAGCGCGTGCTCGCGGTGGGCGATGTAGACGTTCGAGGCGATGACGATGGCAGCGCCCAATAGAACAGCCAGTACTGGCGTCAGGCTGAAGAGCCAGAGATCGAAGATGATCGACCAGATGAGCGCAGTGTATTCCAGCGGCGCCAGCATCGAAGCCTCGCCCAGGCGATAGGCGCGGATCACGGCGTAGCTGCCGAACACGCCCCACACGCCGACCAGCAGCAACAGCCCCCAGTCGACGGCGCTGGGCTCGACCCACACGGGGACGGCGTTCACGCCGCCGACCAGGAAGGCGCCGATGGCGCTGTAGAAGAGGATATTGCGCGTCGGCTCCTGGCCCGCAAAGCGCCGCAGCAGCACCATGGAGAGCGCGTAGGCGAAGGCCGAGATGATGACGAGGATCGGCCCGATGCCGAGGCCGCCGAAGCCCGGTCGCAGCGCCACCAGTATGCCGGCAAAGCCAATTGCGACGGCGCTCCAGCGGCGGCGGCCGATCTTCTCGCCCAGGATCGGGCGCGAGAGCATGGTGATGAAAAGCGGCGCCGCGAACGCGATGGTGATGGCCTCTGCCAGGGGCATCAGCTTCAGCCCGGTGAAAAAGCACCAGATCATCGGAATGGTAAGGGCGGCCCGCAGGATCTGTATTTTTGGGAAAGCGGTGTAGAAGTTGAGTGCGTTGCCGGTCTCCCGAAAGGCGAGGGTCATCGCCACCGCGATCGGCACGACGCGGCTGACGGAGACGATCACCCACGGATCGTACCCCTGGGTCAGCCACTTGGCCGTTGCGTCGACCAGCGAGAAGCACAGCACCGCCGTTCCCATCAGGGCGAACGCCAGCAGCGGCTTGATCGGTGTGTTGACGATCGCGGGAGGGGCCACGGGTCAGGAATCAGGGTTAATGAATGGAGACCTATCCTGGCGGATCGCCCGAACGGCGGCAAGTCGACACTGGAAAGCCGCCCGGGCTGGCCTCATAATCGGCGGTGCATGGGTGACACCATTGTCCCCATACACCAAGGCCTGACCGTCACCGATGCAAAACAGTCGCTTTGCCGTTGCGATCCACACGCTGGTCCTGCTCGCCGCCAAGGCAGGCAGGCCGACCTCGTCCGACTACATTGCTGGATCGGTCGGCACCAATCCCGTCCTGATCCGACGCTTGATGGGCGAACTGCGTGCGGCCGGCATCGTGGATTCGCGCGCCGGGGCCACCGGCGGCTTCGTGCTGGCGAAGCCGGTGGAACGCATCGGGCTCGATGAGATCTATCGCGCAGTCGAGGATGCGCCTCTGTTCGCGCGGCACGAGAACGCCAATCCCAATTGCCCGATCGGCCGTGCCGTCGGGCCGCTGCTTGATCGCGTCCTGGGCCAGGCAGAGACCGCGATGGTGCAAAGCCTGAAGCGCACGACGCTGGGCGACCTGCTGCGCTCGCAGGAAGTGGTGACGCAGCTGGCAGGGTAGATCAGAGTCTGGCTCTTTCGGCGGGGGAACCAACGAGATGCGGCGAGTAGTATTGGCGGTCATTCTGGCGGCTCTTGCCGGCAGTGCGCAGGCCGAGAGCGAACTGCAGGATGTCGGGTGCGCGCAGGAAAGACAGCTTCGCTCGATCGATCAGGTGACCGCGACGGAGGTGGTCTTCTTCAACCAGAGCCCGGTGCCGATCCGGACCTACTGGATCGATTTTCACGGTAGGCGGATCTTTGGCGCAGAGATCCGGCCGGGCGACAGCTTCTTCCAACAGACCTATGTCAACAATCCCTGGGTCGTCACCAAGACCACGGCAAAGATCTGCGTCGGCATCTTCCAGCCGATCGCAGAATCATCGATCGTCGTAGTCCACTGAGGGAATTGCAACGCTCACGCTTGTCGGCGTGTATCCGTGGTCAGGCCGGCGGAAGGAGACATCATGCCACTCAAGGTCATCGGTGCAGGGGTCGGTCGAACGGGGACCTATTCACTCAAGCTCGCACTCAATCAATGGGGCTGGGTCCTTGTCATCACATGGAAGAAGTGTTGCACGATATGTCCGTGCAGGTACCGCTTTGGATTGCTGCCGCGAAGGGGCACCCGGACTGGGACACGATCTACAAGGGCTACGAAAGCGCCGTCGATTGGCCAACCGCGGGCTTTTATCGCGAGTTGAGCGCGGCATATCCTTCGGCGAAGTTCATTTTGACTCATCGCAGCGCCGAAAGCTGGGCCCAGAGTTTTTTCGGAGACGATCTACAAATTGATGGCCCAAAGGGATGGGGCTCCCACGGAAATGCAGGCTTGGCTGGAGATGGGGGTCAGCGTTCTTGCAAAGACGGGATTTCCTGGCGGTCTCGATGTGGCAGGTCTGATGCGGGCGTTTGCTGCCCACAATGAGGCGGTCAAATCAGCAATCCCCGCGCAGCGACTGCTCGTCTATCAAGTGAAGGACGGCTGGGGCCCTCTTTGCGCGTTCCTTGGTGCACCTGTGCCGGCTGCCCCCTTTCCACGCACCAACGATCGCGCCGAGTTTTGGGACCTGGTGTCCGGCAAGAAGTGACGCTAGTTGCCGAGATCGAATCCGCTCTAAGCCTCGACCGCTAGATTGAAGTCGGCGGCCACCTTCTCCAGCCATTGCCAAAGATAGTCCGAGAAGCTCTTCAGCACATAAATCTCGAAGGTCGGCGTGTCGTCGACCAGGTGCAGCAGCACGTTGGCGCGGGAGAGGCCCGTCTGCGCGCATTGGCCGACGCGGAATGCGCGGGGGTGCAGATCGAGGCTGACGCCGCGCATGAGGACGTCGCGTGCTTTCGCTCCCTTGAGCGCGATGATGGCGCGGGATTCGGATACATCGCAGGCGATGGCGTGCTGGCCGGCGAAGTTTGCGCGCAGAGCCTCGATCAGCGATTCCGCTTCGCCGTCCGGGCCGGTGATCCACCATTCGTTGGGACCGAGCCAGACGATCTGCCAGACGCCTCCATTGGAAACAGTGTTTGCCGCGCTTGGCAGCGCAAGGCCGGTGGCCGTCTGGACCGCGGAGGAGAATGCCACGTCAGAGGCCGTGCCGCGGACATTCACGATCGTGCGGTGCGGGACTTCGGACATGATCACGCCGGCGCCGGCCGTGCTGCTGCTGGCGGCGCGGGCGACGAGGCCGAGGTGGGCAAGGGCGCTGCGGCGCTGATAGGTCTCAACCATTGATGCGCGCTCCTTCCGGATCGTAGAACTTGGGCTCGGTTACCTTGGCCTTCACGACCTTTCCGTCGTAGGGCATGTAGAGCGTCTCGCCCATGCGGTTGCGGCCGTTCTTCACCAGCGCCATCGCGATGGAACGCCCGCAGTTCGGGCTGTAGTAGCTCGACGTCACATGGCCGATCATCTCCATCGGCGGCTTGTCCTTGAGCTCCGCGACGATCTGCGCGCCTTCCGGCAGCACTTCGTTCGGGTCCTCGGTCAACAGGCCGATCAGATGCTTGCGGTCCGGGCGCTTGGTATCGGAACGCTGCAGCGAGCGCTTGCCGAGGAAGTCCGGCTTCTGCTTGCTGACGATCCAGTCCATGCCGAGATCCTGTGGCGTGGTGGTGCCGTCGGTCTCCTGCCCGACAATGATGAAGCCCTTCTCGGCGCGCAACACGTGCATGGCCTCGGTGCCGTAGGGCGTGATGCCGTATTTCTCGCCCGCCTGCATCAAGGCGCGCCACACATGCATGGCGTAGGACGGCGCCATATTGAGCTCGTAGGTCGCTTCGCCGGTGAAAGTGATGCGGAAGATCCGGCACTTGACGCCTGCGACCACGCCATCGCGGAAGGAGAGATGCGGGAAGCTCTGGTCATCGAGCGGCAGGTCAGGTGCCACTTCCGACAGGAGCTTGCGCGACATCGGGCCGCTGATGCCGATGACGGCCCATTGCTCGGTCACGCTGGTGAGATAGACCTTCTTGTCCGTCCACTCGCATTGCAGCCAGTCTTCGAGCCAGGCCATCACGCGCGCCGCGCCGCCGGTCGTGGTTGTCATGTGGAAATGGTTCTCGGCGATGCGGCTGGTGACGCCGTCATCCATCACCATGCCATCCTCGCCCAGCATCAGGCCGTAGCGGCACCGGCCGGGCTCCAGCTTCGACCAGGCGTTGGTGTAGACCATGTTCAGGAACCAGGCGGCGTCCGGACCTTGGATATCGATCTTGCCGAGAGTCGAGGCATCGACGATGCCGACCGAGGTGCGCACTGCTTTCACTTCGCGGTTGACCGCGTCGTGCATGGTCTCGCCGGGCTTCGGATAATACCAGGCGCGGTGCCACTGACCGACCGTCTCGAACGGCGCGCCATGCTGCTCGTGCCAGGAATGGAGCGGCGTCTTGCGGATCGGGTCGAGGAAATCGCCCTTGTCGATACCGGCGAAGGCGCCGATGGTGACCGGCGTGTAGGGCGGGCGGAAGGTAGTGGTGCCGACTTCCGGAATGGCGACGCCGCGCAGATCGGCCATCAAGGCCAGCGCGTTGATGTTGCTGGTCTTGCCCTGGTCGGTCGCCATGCCCATCGTGGTGTAGCGCTTCAGATGCTCGACCGAGCGATAGCCTTCGCGATGCGCCAGCGCCACGTCAGCAGCGGTCACATCGTTCTGGTAGTCGACGAAATGCTTGCCGTCATGGCCGAGCGGTTTCCCTGACGGCATGACCCACATCTCGCGCATTGGACTGTGCGCCGGCTCTGCACCGGCGACCGGCGTGCTGCCGGCCGGCTCGGTGTGACCGGCGGCATGGGCGGCCGCGGTGCCCGCGGCGAAACCGTCGACCAAGCAGTCCGTCAGCGCAAAGGCGCCGCGCGCCGCGCCGACCGAGTGGTTGTTCTGGCCGGGCAGCAGCTTGTCGGGCACGAACGCCAGGATGTCCTGGTTCCATTTCAGCTTACCGCGCGCCTGGGAGAACAGATGCACGGTCGGCTGCCAGCCGCCGGACGAGAGCACCATGTCGCAGGTGATCGTGCGGCCATCGCTGCTGACGCTCTTGCCGTCGCCAGTCAGGCGCCGCACCTCGACCTCGCGCACCGCGAGCTTGCCTCCGACGCGTGTGATCGCGTGATTGCCGAGGACCTCGATGCCGCGGGCACGCGCAGTCGCGACCAGTTCGCCTTCCGCGTTCTCGCGCGCGTCGACGATTGCTGCGACGGAGACGCCGGCATCCACCAGATCGAGCGCGACCTGATAGGCAGTGTCGTTGTTGGTCATGATCACCGCGCGCTTGCCGGGCGCTGCGCCGTAGCGATTGACATAGGTCTGCGCGGCGGAAGCGAGCATGCATCCCGGCCGGTCGTTGTCGATATAGACCATCGGCCGCTCGATCGCGCCGGTCGCCAGGATCACGTCCTTGGCCCGCACGCGCCACAAACGCTGGCGCGGCTGGTTCAGGGCTTCTGGCGAAGTCGGGGGCAGGTGATCCGTCACCCGCTCCATCAGGCTGACCAGATTGTGGTCGTAGTAGCCGAACGCGACGGTGCGGGGCAGCAGGGTGACTTCCGGCATCGCACGCAACTCAGCCAGTGCATTGGCGACCCACTGCGCCGCCGACACGCCGTCGATCACGGCCTGGCGATCGGAGAGGAGGGAGCCGCCCATCTCCTGCTGCTCGTCCACCAGGATCACACGCGCACCGGCACGACCGGCAGCGAGCGCGGCGGCCAGGCCTGCGGGACCTGCGCCTACGATCAGCGCATCGGCATGGGCGTGGAGCTTGTCGTAGCGGTCCGGGTCGGGTTCGGTCGGGCATTTGCCGAGGCCGGCCATGCGGCGGATGAAATGCTCGTACTTCATCCAGAAAGTCTTCGGCCACATGAAGGTCTTGTAGTAGAAGCCCGACGGGAAGATGCGGTGGAACAGGCTGTTCACCGCGCCGACGTCGGTGGTGAGGCTGGGCCAGCGATTCTGGCTCTCGGCCACTAGGCCTTCATAGAGCTCGATCTGCGTGGCGCGGAGATTCGGCTCTGAGCGATTGCCTTGGCCGAGCTGGATCAGCGCATTCGGTTCTTCCGCACCGGCGGAGAGGATGCCGCGCGGGCGGTGATACTTGAAACTGCGGCCGACCAGCACGACGCCGTTCGCGAGCAGCGCGGAGGCGAGCGTGTCGCCCTGATAGCCCTCGTACGGCCTGCCGTCGAACACGAAGCGCAGTGGCTTGCTGCTGTCGACGCGGCCGCCATGCGGCAGGCGGTTCACCTGAGTCATCGGCCATTCTCCCGCTCGATGACCGGAGCAGGCTGGCCCATTTCATAGACCGCGTATATCTCGTGCGTCACGGTATCGCGCGCCACGTTGAAGTAGCGGCGGCAGCCCTTGGCATGCATCCAACGTTCGTAGTGCACGCCCTTCGGGTTCTTGCGCATGAAGAGATACTGCGCCCATTCCGCGTCGGTCAGCTGCTCGCCATTGGTCGGGCGGGCGATGTGGCCCTCGCGCGCGTAGGTGAATTCGTGCTCGTCGCGCTTTCCGCAGTAGGGGCAGGGGATCAGCAACATGCGTTTGCCTCTCAGTGAGCGACGCCGGCGGCGCCGTGCTCGTCGATCAGATAGCCGGTGGTGAAGCGCTCCAGCGCGAAGGGTGCCGCGAGCTTGTGCGGCTCGCCGGTCGCGATGGTGTGCGCGAAGACATGGCCGGAGCCCGGCGTCGCCTTGAAGCCGCCGGTCCCCCAGCCGCAATTGAAGAACAGGTTCTCGACCGGAGTCTTGCCGATGATGGGGCTCGCGTCCGGGCAGGTGTCCACGATGCCGCCCCATTGGCGCAGGAAGCGCAGGCGGCTGAAGATCGGGAACAATTCCGTCAACGCGTTCAGCATGTTCTCGACCACCGGCGGACTGCCGTATTGCGAGTACGAGTTGAAGCTGTCGATGCCGGCGCCGAACACCAGTTCGCCCTTGTCCGACTGGCTGACATAGACGTGCACCTGGCCGGACATGACAACGCAATCGAGCACCGGCTTGATCGGTTCCGACACCATGGCTTGCAGCGGATGGCTTTCGATCGGCAGGCGGAAGCCCGCCATCCCGGCGAGCACACCGCAATGGCCGGCGACCACGACGCCGACTTTCTTGGCGCCGATAGAGCCACGCGTGGTCTCCAGGCCGGTGATCTTGCCATTTTCAATTTTGAAGCCGGTCACTTCGCAGTTCTGGATGATGTCGACACCGCGGGCGTCGGCCCCGCGGGCGTAGCCCCAGGCGACCGCGTCATGGCGCGCGACGCCGCCGCGGCGCTGCAGGCTGGCGCCGAACACCGGATAGCGCGCGGTGGGCGAGCAATCGAGGATCGGGCAGTATTCCGCCACCTGTTCGCGGGTCAGGATCTCGGAATCGATGCCGTTGAGCTGGATCGCATAGACGCGGCGCCGCAGCGCCTGCATGTCGTGGACGGTGTGCGCGGTGGAGAGCAGGCCGCGCTGGCTGAACATGACGTTGTAGTTCAGGTCCTGCGACAGACCCTCCCATAGCTTCAGCGCATGCTCGTAGAGGTGCGCGGATTCGTCCCACAGGTAGTTGGACCGCACGATGGTCGTGTTGCGGCCCGTATTGCCGCCGCCGAGCCAGCCCTTCTCGATCACCGCGACATTGGTGATCCCGTGCTCCTTGGCGAGGTAGTAGGCCGTCGCGAGGCCATGGCCGCCGCCGCCGACAATCACCACGTCGTAGGACGGCTTGGGGTCCGGGCTGCGCCAGGCTTCGGTCCACTTCTCATGGTAGCTGACCGCGTTCCGCGCCAGCGTGAAGATCGAATAATGCTGTTTCATCAAGACTTACCCGGGCGACCTTGGAATCGGCCGCGAGGATGGCGGAGCCAGCCACCCCCGTCCTTTGGCCGAGCGCCATGTATTGTCGTCGGAACGCCCCACGGTCAAGTGCTGATGGGACAATGACTTAGGCCATCAAAGCCCTGACAGGGACCGGGCCGGTTGGCATGATTGCGGGATGACCTGTTCCTTGGAAACCACCGCTCGCTTTCCGGAAGATCTGGCGGCCAATCTCCGGCTGGTCGAAGCCCTGGCGCCGGCTCATTGCTCTGGCTGCATGGGCTATCACCTGGCGCGGGCCCGCCGGCGACTAAAGGCAGGCTCGCCCGATGCCCTGGACCGGACGGAGACCATACAGTTGCTTCGAACCTGTCTCGGCCAGGCCTCCCATGGGGCCGTTGACATCGTGATCGCAGGCGTCGGGGACACGAACCTGCTGGCGACCTGCGCCGAGGCCATGCCGGATTTGGCTAAGGTCCGATTTACGGTGCTGGACCGTTGCAGGACACCGCTTGTCCTGTGCGAAGCCTTCGCACGGCGACACGGCCTCAATGTCGAGACCAGCCAAGTGGAGGTCGGTGCACCGGACGCTGCTTTTCCAGCGGACATCATTCTCGTGCACAGCCTGTTGCGGTTCCTGCCTCGCTCGGCGCATCGGGCCGTCATGCTTGCATTACGGCGATGGCTGAAACCCGAGGGCATGATCCTGTTCTCTCACCGGCTGATGGCTGGAGATGTCATGACCGAGTCTTGCTATCTGGCCGAATACGAGTCAGCCGGCCCGATTTTGAATCTGTTCCAGGAGGTGGGGCTGCAGGTCGTCTCATCGTTGGAGCCAGTCGAGCAAAGCGGACCGCGGCACCGGTTCCTGGCGCTGCTGAAACAGGGCTAGCGCCCGAGCATCCACCACACGCCACGGCCAAGTATGTCCCGTTCGATGCCGATATCGAGCACGAGGGTCAGCAGTACTAGCTGCAGTCCGATGAAGAGGAGGACCGCCGGTACGATGTGGACTGTCCGCATCCTTTGGACATGCAGCAAGAGCGTCAGGAAAATGGCGGACGACGCCGTCAGGCCAAGAAGCGGATTTGCCATCAGGAATGCACCAACCAGCCAGGCGTGGCGCAGGCTGCCATGGTCAAGCCTCTGCTGGACATGGCGGCGCGGCGTGAGCAGGATCACGGCCGCGAGCGCGATGCCCACGGCAGAGATGGCGAGCACGGGCATGCGGTCAGTTGGGTTGCCATCAAGCATCGCAAGAGAAGCGATGGCAAAGAAGGCGATCGGCAGGATGGCGCCGCGCCTGTCGGGATGCTCGGCCGGCACAGCCCGCGACTTCTTGCGCCGCGCCAGCAGGTAGGAGACCCAGCCGACCAGGATGAAGGCGAGCACGATGGTCATCGGCCGGGCCGCGGCCGACCAACCCCAGATGACGGCCGTCTGGTAAGAGGAGGTCTCCAGCAGGTCACCGACCACGAATCCCAGGATGAACGGTGCACGCGGCCAGTTTGCCCATCTGAGGACGAGCCCAAGCGCGGTCGCAACCAGCAACTGTGCATGGGTTATCAGGCTGGGCTCATGGATCAGGGACGCCGTCACTCCAATGACGATCGCGAACGGAGCAATCATCTCCCGGCGCACGGCTGAGAACCGCACGATCCACGGCACGACCACGAAGAACAGCGGGATGGCGATGAGGTTGGAAGCGACGACAGCGCCACCGAGCAGATAGGTGAGGGCGATATCTTGGCCGAGCATGCGTGGGCCGACCGCGACGCCCGCCAGCGCAAGCGCCGCCATCATGATTGCCATGCTGGAGCTGCCCGGTATTCCGAAGAACAGGGTCGGAATCATCGCGCCGCCTTCCTTGGAATTGTTGGCGGCTTCCGGCGCGACGACGCCCGCGATGGCGCCCTCGCCGAAGGGAATCTCCGACCTTGCCGTGCGAGCGGCATAGCCATAGGACAGCCACACGGAGATCGAAGCACCCAGGCCCGGCATCAGGCCGATCGCGATGCCGTAGAGGCTGCTGCGCAACAGGATCGCGCGGTACCTCAGCGCAACAACCATGCCCTTCAGGACCTCCGAAATGGTGGTCAGCTTCGCTGACCGCGCGGCGGCTTCATCGAGGAAGCGGCTCGGCGTCAGCATTTCGGGAATGATGAACAGACCCGCGACGAGGGCCGGCAGATCCAGCCCGTCCCACAATCCGGGCAGGCCAAAGGCCAGGCGCGGCTCGCCGGTGCGGATGCTGAGCCCAACCATGGCGCACAAGACGCCGATCGCGGCCACGACCAATCCATGTAGCATGCCTTCGCGCGAGACGGCGCTGATGAGGGAAATGCCCATCAACGACAGGAGCAGGAACTCAGGCGGTCCGAAGCTTGAGACGATTGGCCGCGCGATCGGCACTGCCAATATGAAAGCGAATGCACCCAGCACGCCGCCGATGGCCGAGGCGCTGAGGCTTGCACCTAACGCCTCGCCGGCACGGCCCATCCTCGCGAGGGGATAACCGTCGAGCACAGTCGCGGCGTCGGCGCCGGAGGTCGGCAGTGCAAACGCAATCGTGGGAATGGAGGAGGAAGTGTGGACCACCGCGTGCATGGCGATCAGGAAGACGGCAGCCGGATAGGGATCCCAGAAACCGCACAGCGGGATTGCGAGGATCAGGCCGACGCGGCTTCCGAGCCCCGGAATGAGCCCACAGACGAAGCCGAGCGCCGTGCCAAAGAACAGCGCCGACAAGTACGCCAACAGCGTGCCGTCCAGCATTCAGACGCAGAGGGCTGTCACATCGCCAGATCGCAGGATTGCACGACGCCGTCGCTGATCTGCTGCCCGCACTCGATCGCCGCCCTCAGCTTCGCAACCACCGCATGGTTTCCCAGAAGATCGTTCATGAACCTGGTGACTTTCGCAGAATCTTCCGGCGTTGCGATGAAATTCGCGTCCTTCAAAGCGCGCAGATAGCCAGGATCGGCGACGACCTCATTGAAAGCAACGACCAGAGCTTCCCGCTGCGCCGGGGTTGTGTGCGGTGCCGCCACGACGAACCGCCCCATATCGCTCAGTTGTGTGGCAAGCGAGATCACATCCCCGGACGCGGTCGGCAACGCGATTTCGGCCAGCGTGGGCAGAGTCTTCAGTTCGTCGGGATAGCCGACAGTGCCGAACTTGAGGATGGGGACCAGGTCTCCCGCCTCGATGAATTCGCGATAGTTCTCGTAGGTCCCGATCCCGGCATCGGCATCGCCCGCCAGCAGCATGGCATTCTGCTGATCGGTCTTGAAGCCGGGAACCATTTTGAGGCGCAGGTTGGTCATGCTGTTGAGCAGCAGGCCATCAATGTAATTATGCGCGCTCGCGCTCATTGCCAGACTTACCAGCGGCTTCCCCGGGAGCTTCGCGGGATCGGCTCGATCGATTACATCCTTCCTGACGACCAGCACGCGCTGGGAGCTGGCGAGCGCACCGATCCAATGGAATTCCTTAAGCCCGTAGGGCATCGCCTCGCCCTGGGTGACCTGGGTAAAGACCACGCTGCTGTTCACGAAGCCGATCGTAACCAGCGAACCTTGCGCGGCATGGATCTCATTCATGGCGAGGGTTCCGCCATTGCCGTCCAGGTTCTGCACATTGATCGAGGTTTCGGGCAGGTGCTTCTCAAGCGCCTTGGCAAAGAGCCTCGCCATAGTGTCGGTCGTGTTCCCGGCCTTGTGTGCGATGATGACGCGAACCGTCGCACCGTCGAGTGCGCTTGCGGCGTGGCTCTGCTGGCCGTGGAGCATGGCGATGGCAAGCACCGACGTCACGCCAAGATTTCTGCATATCTTCCAGATCATCGTTCCCCCAAAGCAGCAGCGATGGACGACCGCGCAGCGCGACATGCCCGCCACAAGCGATCAGTTTCTTTCAGTTGATGTCGCTTAACCCCCACACGCGAAATACGATAGCACGTTTGGAGAGTGTCGGAAAGCATAGCGCGGATCAAAAGTGGATCAGACCGGCCAGACGCCATCGGATTCCGCTCGCCAGGTCGGACATTCGCCGCCGCAGCGAACGGTCGCGCAAGCGGTGAAGTTTCGGCTTGGGCGTGCGGAATCTTGTGAACCCGGACTTGGCAATGGGCTGATCAAAGGACCGGAATCCCGCGACCACGCCCTCCACCGCATGATGGCGCCGCCGGGCGCGCTCCGGGCGATCGCGGCGCACGCGCGGGAAGGTCGGGTTAGTGTTGATCTCGAATATCTCGATGCGCCCGTCGACCACGGCGTAATCCGCACGGCCAAAATCGATCTCGGCCAGCTTGAAGATCGCACCTAGCTGCTCAGCGTGCGGGTTGCCGAAGACGTACTGCTCCTCCTCCTCGATCATCGCCTGCGTGAGGTCGATCGACGATCGCTTCACGACCCAGTCCCGCGACAGGAACAGGTGTTGAGGCACGATCTGCCCGCGAAAGCAGAAGGCGCCGTACTTCCGATAGATCCCGTCGTTGTCTGCTTGGTGGCGGAACTGGACAGCGATGCGTCCGGCAAGTCCCCTGCCTGAGCTTTGCAAGGCGTCAACGGCGGCTCGATATTCGCTCTCATCCTTCAGCAGAGGGCTTTCCGGGCCGAGCGCATCCTGTTCGCGTCGGATGAATACGGGATATGCCGTCGGCATGCGATGCTCATCCAGGCGCCATACATCATAACTGTTCACACCGTTCTCGTACAGCCGTCGCAACAACGCATAGCGACCAAGGACCCGGTTCGGCCAATTGACGACCACGGCGCCCGGAACCGATGCGATTGCCTTCGCGATCTCCGTCGCCGCATCGATTTCATAGCCGCTGAGGCGATCGAGATCGCTGAAAACGTAGTTACCAATCGGCGCGCACTTATTGGCAAACAGCGCTTCGTAGCTGATCGGACGCACGAAGTCGGGCGCTACCAGCCCGCAGCGACGGAAGCACGCGAGGAAATCGTCGATCGTGTAGGAGTGCAGCTCGCGCGTGACGTAGTACAGCATGATCTAATGTGCCACGCCCGAGGCGCCGTGCTCGTCGATCAAGTAGCCGATGTGGAAGCGCTCGAGCGCGAAGGGGGCGGCGAGGGGGTGCGGTGTGCCGGTGGCGATGGTGTGGGCGTAGACGAAGCCGGAGCCGGGCGTTGCCTTGAACCCGCCGGTCCCCCAGCCGCAATTGACGAACAGGTTCTCGACCGGGGTCTTGCCGATGATCGGACTGGCGTCCGGGCAGGTATCGACGATGCCGCCCCACTGCCGCAGGAAGCGCAGGCGACTGAAGATCGGAAACAGTTCGGTCAAGGCATTCAGCATGTTCTCGACGATCGGCGGGCTGCCCATCTGGGAATAGGAATTGTAGGTATCGATGCCGGCCCCCAGCACCAACTCGCCCTTGTCCGATTGGCTGACATAGACATGGACCAGCCCCGATGTGATGACGGTGTGGAGCACCGGCTTGATCGGCTCCGATACCAGCGCTTGAAGCACGTGACTGGAGATCGGCAGGCGGAAGCCAGCCATCGCGCAGATCACGCTGGAATGGCCGGCAACGGCGATGGCGACCTTCCTCGCGCCAACGAAACCGCGCGTCGTCTCGACGCCGGTCACGCGGCCGTTCTCGACCTTGAGGCCGGTGACCTCGCAGTTCTGGATGATATCCACGCCCCGCGCGTCCGCGGCGCGGGCGAAGCCCCAGGCGACGGCATCGTGCCGCGCCACGCCGCCGCGCCGCTGCAGGCTGGCCCCGACGATCGGATAGCGCGTATCGGGCGCGACATGGAGGATCGGGCACCATTCCTTTAGCTGAGCGGGGGTCAGGAATTCGGAATCAATGCCATTGAGCTGGATCGCATAGACCCGGCGCCGCAGCGCCTGCATCTCATGTTGGCTGTGCGCCAGAGAGACGAGGCCGCGCTGGGAGAACATGACGTTATAATTGAGGTCCTGCGACAGGCTCTCCCACAGCTTCAGGGAGAACTCGTACAGGTGCGCGGATTCATCCCAGAGGTAGTTGGAGCGCACGACCGTCGTGTTGCGCCCGGTATTACCGCCGCCGAGCCAGCCCTTCTCAAGGACCGCGACGTTGGTAATCCCGTGCTCCTTGGCAAGATAGTAGGCTGTCGCCAGCCCGTGCCCGCCGCCACCGATGATGACCACGTCATAGGCCGGCTTGGGGTCCGGGCTGCGCCAAGCCTCCTGCCAATCCTGGTGGTAATTGAGCGCGTTCCGGACCAGGGAAAAGATGGAATAGCTCTGTTTCATCGGGAGGGCGAAATCCGGCCAGCGGGCGAGGGCCGAGTTTCCGCAGGATTTGAGCAACCGGTCAAGCGCGGAAGGCCCCGTTAGGCTTGCATTCTCGCGCGCCCCTGCGACCGAAAAACTCCTAGCGACAAGTCCAGTGATATGTTCTATAGACGGCACCGACTTTTCCGATCGCGCCGTAACCCTCTTGAGGAGAAATCGGCGCCTTAGAGGTTTCGCGCTTACCATGTTTGGAACCAAGCCGAGCAAGCTTCCGCAGGAAATCGCCTTCCTGCTGGTGCCGAACTTTTCCATGATCGCCTTCACCTCCGCCATCGAGCCGTTGCGTCTCGCCAACCGGGCGAGCGGCAAGGAGCTCTATCGCTGGCGGCTATTCTCGCCCGACAGCAAGCCGGTGCGTGCGAGCAACGGCATCGAACTGACGCCGGAAGGCGGCATCGATCAGGTCCTTGGCTACCAGACCGTCATCCTGTGCAGCGGCATCGACGGCCATCTGTACGAGGACAAGAACGTGTTCGCGGCGTTGCGCCGCGCTGACCGACAGGGCGCAGATATCGGTGCGCTATGCACCGGTGCGCATATCCTGGCGCGCGCCAACATGCTGAACGGCTATCGCTGCACCATTCACTGGGAGAACCTCGCCAGCTTCTCCGAGAACTTCCCGGAGATCGAAGCGACCTCGGAGCTGTTCGAGGTGGATCGCAACCGCTTCACCTGCTCCGGTGGAACGGCGGCGCTCGACATGATGCTGAACATGATCTCGCAACAGCACGGTCACGAACTGGCGGCCTCGGTCTCCGAGCAGTTCATCCATGAGCGCATCCGCGACCGGCACGATCACCAACGCATGGCGCTGACGGCGCGGCTTGGTGTGCGTCACCCAAAGCTGATCCAGGTGATCCAGTTGATGGAGCAGAACCTGGAAGAGCCGCTCAGCCGCCAGGAGCTGGCCGAGGCGGCCGGCCTCTCCAGCCGGCAGATGGAGCGGCTCTTTGCGAAATATCTGCACCGCTCGCCGGCACGCTATTACGTGGAGCTACGCCTCAATCGCGCGCGGCTGCTGCTGCTGCAGACCAACATGTCGGTCATCGACATCGCGCTTGCCTGCGGGTTCGTATCCGCTTCGCATTTCTCGAAGTGCTATCGCGATTTCTTCGGCAAGACACCGCGCCGCGAACGCGCCGGGCCCAATGCCGTCATAGAGGAAGAGCCGGAGAGGAGAAGCGCGGCAGGCCGAGCGTAATCTCCGGTGAGCTTTTTTCATTCGTATAATTGAAGCGACCTAGCGGACGGCGGCGCGTGCCGCTTGATGCGGAGCTACCTAACAGTTACTGGGTAGCCAACGAGACAGGCTTATGCGATGGCGTACACGACCACCCCCGCCAGGACAACGACTACAATCGTTGTAAGTGCCCATACCTGTCCTCGCGTCATGCGTCGGAAGGTGAAGGATTCCCGGGCATAAGTATCATCATCGGGCCCCCGCTCTTTCTGTTCCATACCGATATCTCCCTAGTTGTCCTACGTACTCGCGTCACTGGCCTGAGCGCCCTGTGCTTGGGGCGTCTGCGCGCTGTTTCAGGCCTTCTTATTTTCGAACAACAGGGACGCTCCGCCGTTGCTCCGCCGAGTGCGCGGAATGCGGGCGATAGGGGTGGGCTGCAATCTCGATTTGCATGTTCCGGCTTGCTTGAACCGGATGAACTGAGCTCAACCGAAGCTGGGCGGAGGAGGAGTTCTGCAGGCGCTCAGCGGGGCATGCACTACAGGAGCAGAAACAGCACCGCCAGTCGGCGTTAAGCCGTCACACGCCAGCGCGATCGACGCGCCGACTGCCAGGCAGACGACCACCAGGATCAACGTCAGAAGTCCAAAGAACCGAAGCATGATGCCCCTCGCGATCGCCCCAGTTCGGCACGCAGCCCGAGACTCAAGGCGTAAGGGGACTCTAGGAGCATGGCGGCTGGTCGTCTGTGATCCGCCGCACAGGGCGCTGACGGGTTCTTGACTCCCTAGTCGATCGGGGCGGGTTCCCATAGCTCCACCCGCCGGCCGTCGGGATCGATGAACCAGCCGAACCGGCCTTCGACGGTTTTCTCAACGCGATCATCGACTTGAACGCCGGCTTCGCGGAGCCGCTTGAGGGCGCCATCCAGGTCAGAAACGCGGAAGTTGATCATGAAGGGCTGACCGGAATTCCCAAAGTAGCTGGTCGAGGAGCGGAACACACCCCAGACCGTGTAACCGGGCTCGCCGTTCTGGTCCTGCCAGGGAAAGGCCCAGGTGGCGGAGTCAACATCGGCCGGCACGCCCAGGACCTCGCGGTACCAGCGGGCGAGGCCGGACGGGTTGCGCGACTTGAAGAACACGCCGCCGATGCCGGTCACGAAGCTCATGCCGCTGCTCCCACGCCATCGCCGAAAGGCGGGCGTGCGAACAGCCGGCGCACCATCGGCTCAAATGCCGCGATCGGCAGCGTGTCGTAGGCCGGATCGAAGGAGGTCTGATCCCAGCGCTCGCAGAATTCGGCGGTGCGCTCGAACATCGGATGGCCGCGATAGCGCTCGCGCGCAAAGCGGTCGCCGCCGGTGTGATGCCAGAAATAGTAGCCCTGGAAGATTCCGTGGTGCTGCACCAGCCAGTGATTGTCCGGGCTGATGTAGGGCTGCAGGATCGCGGCGGCGAGGTCCGAGTGATTCCATGGCGCCAGGATATCGCCGATGTCGTGGAGCAGGGCGACGACGATGGTCTCTTCGTCGGCGCCGTCGCGCAGCGCGCGGGTGGCGGTCTGCAGGCTGTGCTGATAGCGGTCGATCTTGTAGCCCATCTGATCGCCGCTGAGGCGCTTTAGCTGCTCCAGGACATTGTCCGCGAGCCCCAGGTCCAGTTTCTTGTAGATGCGATCGAGAAGCTGATACTCTTCGCCCGTTCCTTCATCCATACGCGTGAAGCTGACGGTTTCGGTTTCAAACATGTCGACATGCTCCCCAGAATGGCGCAACGGGCGCCATGCTAGACTTGCGCCTGCGGCTGCGTCCAGGAGTGCGTGTGCCGATTTCTGAATTGAATGATGCGCTTGCGCGCTATGGTTTGCGCCTGCGCGGGGGATTCGCAACCGACAGCGAAGTGGATCGCGATGTTCTGGCAGAGGCACCGTGGGCGCGCGCGGTCATTCTCGTCGGCAATGTCGGCTCGGAGCTGTGGGACAGGAGCGGCGCAGAGATCACCGCGATGACGGATCCCGATCCGCTGGACCAATGGACGCGGCAGACCATCGATCCCATTGCGCGATCGGTCGATGGGACAGCGCTCTATCCGTTCGATGGGCCGCCTTATTGGCCGTTCCAGCGCTGGGCGGAGCGGGCGGAGGGCGTGCGCTCGTCGCCCATCGGAATTCAGATCCATCCGGAATACGGACTCTGGCACGCGTACCGCGCCGCTATACTTCTGCGCAACACGATTCATCAGCCGCGCAGGGAACACGCGCATCCTTGCGACGCTTGTGTGGATCGGCCGTGCCTCACGCACTGTCCAGTGAACGCATTCTCTGTGGACGGGTATGACGTCGACCGCTGCGTCGACTATGTTGTTGCAGCGCAGCATGACTCCAGATCGTGCAGCGGCGTTGGGTGTCTGGCGCGCTTGGCTTGTCCGGTCGGCGCCGACTGGCGCTATCAGGCCGATCACGCCCGGTTTCACATGAAGGCCTTCGTGAAGGCCCGGCTACGTGCCAGAGAAAGGAACTCTTAATAAATTGGCTGGACGATGTAGGGCGAACGAGAGCTTGAGAGCAAACGAGTCCATAGGGTATTTAAGCCGTTCACTTACTTGATTTTCGAGGGGGTGCCCCGTGCGGACCTTCACGCGCGTTGCGATTTTTTTGCTGGCTGCCGGGATGTCCGCAGCCGCGTTTCTGATCTCCAGCAATGACGTGATGGCGGCCGCCGAGGCTGAAGTCACGATTAACGCCGCCAACGGCCTGGATGGCAAGGAGATCACCGAGCCTGTCTCCTGGACCATCCTCAAGCTCGACAAGAACGGTAAGCCCGGCAACACCCCGGCGGTGCAGGAGGCAGCGGCCGTTCTCAAGACCAAGTTGAAACCCGGGCAGTATCAGGTACTCGGTCAGACGAAGGGCATGGCAGCGAAGCAGACCTTCACCGTCGGCAAGGAGCCGGTGGTGCGGACGGTGACCTTCGGCATGGCCGAGATCAGCATCAAGATGATCACCTCCAAGGGCCGCAAGCCGGTCAAGGAGCCGATCCAGTGGGATATGCTTACGTACGTGAAGGGCCAACCCAAGGGCGGTCAACTGGTGCACACGGTGAAGGCGCCGACCGCGACCTTCAACGTTCCCGCCGGCGGCTACGTGGTGCGCGCCACCTACAACGGCACGACCGCAGACCTAGTGGTTCCCCTGAAGGCCGGCCAGTCGTACGAATACACGCTCAACCTTTATGCCGGCTTTGCCGAGGCGGCTGCCTATAACGGCAAGAAAAAGGTCGTGAACGACGTCACCTGGCAGGTGGTCCGCGCCAAGGCGAACGAGAAGGGCGAACACGAGCTCGTGGCGGAGCATACCGGGCCCGAACCCAAGATCATGCTGCGCGAGGGCAAATATCTGGTGATCGCACGCTATGGCGAAACGTGGGGTAAGGAGCACCTCAATGTCATGGCGGGCGAGCTCTCGAAGGTGAAGATCACGCTGGGCAAGGATGTTGGCATGCCGGTGGTCGCTTCGAACTGACCATCGCGCCCGCAAAAGCACTTGTCCCGGGGGCCGTTTTGGCCCCCGTCTTGCTTTCAGCCGTCATCGAAAAATGGCCAGTGCCGGCGTCCCAAATCTCATTGGCATGGGGCGAGGGGGGCTGATATCGGGTCGATGAGACCTAGCCGTCCGGGTGAAAGGATCGATCATGCAGCGAGAGCAACGCGCGCGCCGCGAACGCCGCACCGTCGGCGGCGTGAAGCAGTTGCCCTGGCGCACCTATCGGAATCCCTATAAGCCGATCGAGGTTCTGACCGAAGAGCAGATCGAGCGCATTCACGATGCCTCCATGCGCATCCTGGAGGAGTTCGGCATCGAGTTCCTGGACCAGCAGGCGCGCGATCGCGCGGTCGCGAAAGGGGCGGAACTGGTGCCCGGCACGCAGCGCCTGCGGTTCGACCGGAACCTGATCGCGGATTATGTCGGGAAGGCGCCCGCGGAGTTCACGCTCCATGCGCGGGCGCCGGAACACAACCTCAGCTTCGGCAGCAATCACATCAATTTCGGCTCGGTCGGCTCGGCGCCCAACGTCTCGGACCTCGATCACGGACGCCGGCCCGGCAATTTCGAGGATTACTGCAACCTGCTGCGGCTGGTGCAGAGCCTGAACGCGGTGCAGTTCGTCGGCGGCTATCCTGTCGAGCCGGCGGATGTCCCTCCATTGACCCGCCATCTCGATGCGCACTACGCGGCAATCACCCTGACCGACCGCATCTGGCATCCCTACAGTCTGGGGCGCGAGCGTATCCTCGATGCGGTGGAGATGATCTGCATCGCGCGCGGTATCGGCAAGGAGCAGCTGGCCCGCGAGCCGAGCCTGTTCTCGATCGTCAACAGCAACTCGCCGCTGCGCCTCGACATCCCGATGCTGCAAGGCTTGATGGCGATGGCGGAGCATAGCCAACCGGTGGTGCTGACGCCCTTCACGTTATCGGGTGCGATGGCGCCGGCGACGATCGCGGGCGCACTGGCGCTGCAGAATGCAGAGGCCCTGGCCGGCATCTGTTTCATCCAGATGATCAATCCGGGTGTGCCGTGCATCTATGGCGGGTTCACGTCGAACGTCGACATGAAGACCGGCGCGCCGGCGTTCGGCACGCCGGAATATACCCGGGCCGCCATGGCGAGCGGACAGCTCGCGCGCCGCTACAAGCTGCCGTTCCGCTCCAGCAACGCTTGCGCCGCCAACGCGGTCGATGCGCAGGCGGCGTATGAATCCGAGATGTCGCTGTGGGGCGCCGTCATGGGCCACGCCAACCTGGTCCTGCACGGTGCCGGCTGGATGGAAGGCGGTCTGGTCGCCTCGTTCGAGAAGATGGTGGTCGATGCCGAGATGATCCAGGGCATGATGGAGTTCATGCGGCCGCTGGAGGTGAACGACGACACGCTCGCGGTCGATGCCATCAAAGAGGTCGGGCCCGGTGGCCATTTCTTCGGTTCGGCCCACACGCTGGCCCGCTACGAGACTGCGTTCTATGCGCCGCTGGTGAGCGACTGGCGCAACTTCGAGACCTGGCGACAGGCGGGCGCGGTGGAAGCCGCGCAGCGGGCGAATACCATCTGGAAGCAATTGCTGGCGGACTACACGCCGCCGCCCCTCGATCCCGCGATCGACGACGCGCTCAAGGAATATGTCGCCAGGCGCAAAGCCGAAGGCGGCGTTCCGGGCTATTAGGCCCTGTCATTCACCGCACTTCCAATGCTCTCCAGGTGCTAGAATGACCTTCGCGCCAGCCAATCGGCCGCGAAGGAGGCATTCGCATGAACGCGCAGATCGCAGCCCTGGTCGAACGCATCAGATCTTTGGAAGGTGAGCTGGAAGCGGAGCTGGCAAAGCGGAGCGCCGAGCTCCGCATCGGCCTGGACCACGGGCGGATCGTTTTCGAGCAGGAACTGCTGCGTCGGCACCGTGAGCTGCGGGTCAGGCTGCCGCACTACCTGCTGAATGCCCGGCCGCTCGTCGTCCTGACCGCGCCTGTCATCTATTCCCTGATCGTTCCGTTCGTCCTTCTGGACCTGTTCATGACGATCTATCAAGCAGTGTGCTTTCCCGTCTATGGCATCGCCAAGGTGCGGCGGCGCGACTATCTGGTGTTCGACCGCGGCCACCTTGCTTATCTCAACGCGATCGAAAAGCTGAATTGCGCCTATTGCTCCTATGCGAACGGCCTCATCGCCTATGTGCGGGAGATCGCCTCCCGCACCGAGCAATATTGGTGTCCGATCAAGCATGCGACCCGTGTCATGGGTGCGCACGCGCGCTATTCCGACTTTGAGGATTACGGCGATGCCGAGGCCTACCGCAATCATCTCGCGCGGCACCGGGCATCGCTGAAAGAAAAGGAAGAGCCCCGGACCTAGCGGCCCGGCGGGAACGGTATCAGGCTGCCTCTCGCGCGGCAGCGCGCAGTTCGGCTGGATGCACCATCGGCTCCTTTGCGCGCACGAACCACTTCCCGAACACCTCCCAGTAGCCGTTGAGCCGGTAGTAGCCGAGCTCGAGCGAGAGATGCGCTTTCTCGGCCTCGTATTGCCTGGGCCGCTGATGCCAGGCGAGGCGCGGGTGGCGGTGATGGGTGAGGTGCAGGTTGTTATAGAGGAACAGCCAGCTCCAGAAGAAATTGGACTCGCAGATCACCGTCCGCTGCTGGACCGGACCGGCGGCGCGATGTTCGGCATAGGAGCGCACCAGGGTGAGCGACGTGCCGGGATAGGCGAAGAAGGCGATATAGGCCCAGAGCGGGATATCGCATACGACCAGCACCCAATAGAGGATGGCAGCCGCGGCCGGCAGATGCCAGAGCAGCGGGCGCAACGCGCGCCAGCGTCGATCGCGGATTGCCAGCACCTTGTCACGCCAGGCAAAGAAGCAATAGTAGGCCGGACCGAACAGCATGCGCCCGCCCAACGTACGCATTGCGTTACGCACCAGCAGTCGCAGCGGCGACATGGCGACGATCTGCTCGGCGGTCAGATAGTTGGATTCCGGATCCAGCTCCGGATTGGTCAGGTTCTCGTCGATGTGGTGCGTGCGGTGCGTGAAGCGATAGCTGAGGTACGGCAGCCACAGCCAGAGCGGCCAGCCGACGATGAAAGAATTGACCGCTTCCCATTTGGTGGGGAAGCCATGTGTCGCCTCGTGTTGCAGCGAGCCGTGCAGGCAGACGATGGTTGCGCCCAGCGGTAGCACCAGCCACCAGGGCATGGCGTGATAGTTCAGCGTGACGATCGCGAACGTCAGGTAGACGCCGATTGCGAGGAAAAGAGTGGGCCAGTCGATGAAAAAGCTGGGTGCGTCCGAACGGGACGCGTTAGACGGGGTGGGCGAGGCGGTGGACATCTGCAGCTTGGGTCCAATCTATGCTACCTGTATATACAAGTTGATGCCCGTCGCCAAGACGGTCGAAAGCGATAGAGCGACGGATTTACGCGGACGGGGCGTCACCAACCCGGTTATGTAGGATTGAAGGCGTAAAGAAGGGTTTTTCACATGCAAGGACGGTGCTTATGCGGCTCGATCCGCTACCGTTATGGTGGCGATCACAGCGCGCTGACGGTGTGCCATTGCGGCATGTGCCGGCGCTGGCACGGATCGCTCGGCGCCTATCTCGGCGGCAAGTCGGGCGACTATCGGCTGGAGGGCGAGCGGCATCTGCGCTGGTACACGTCGTCGCCGGACGCCGAGCGCGGCTTTTGCGCGCTCTGCGGATCGAAGCTGTTCTGGCGATCCAAGGACGGCAGCGCGATGGACATAGCCGCCGGATCACTCGACCAGCCGACCGGGCTGGCAACCACCGCGCACATCTGGGTCAGGGACAAGGGCGACTATTACGGCCTGCCTGGTGATGCGTCGTGCTTCGTGGAATCGACGGGGCAAGCGCGGCAGGAGACCGATCCGTGTCCGCCGGCGGCCAAAGAGATGCCGGAGCATCATGGGCAATGCCTGTGCGGCGGCGTCTCCTTCACCGTACGCGGCAAGATGCGCGACGTGGTGTGGTGCCATTGCGGCCAGTGTCTGCGCTGGCATGGCCATTTCGGCGGCTACACGGCGAGCACGTGGACCAACATCGCGCTGCGCGGTGAGGACAAGGTCACTTGGCACAAATCGTCCGACACCGCACGGCGTGGCTTCTGCCGCGACTGCGGATCCAGCCTGTTCTGGGAAGCAACGGACCGCGACTATGTCTCGATCGCGGCCGGCGCGCTTGATCTGCCGACGGGTCTCGTCACGGCGCGGCACATCTTCGTCGAGGACAAGGGCGATTATTACCGCATCGGCGATGGCATGGCGCAGTCCTCCGGCACCATGGCTGCCAATCCCGTCACATTCTGAGCGGCGGGTCCCCATGCGCGCAATGATCTCCCTGTACGACATGCCGGAGCGCCGCGCCGCGATCGACGCATGGTGGGCAGGCCTGGTCCGGCATTGGCGCGCGGCCGGCCTCAGCGACATTCCGGAAACTGCGGGTATGCCCGCGGATCTTTATGAGCTGTGGCTGGCACCCGATCTCTTCATAGCGCAGACGTGCGGTTATCCGCTGACTCACAAGCTGAAGGATCGCGTGACTTTAGTCGCGACACCGGTCCATGCGGTGGAAGGCTGCGCAGGCCCGACCTACTGCAGCGTCATCATCGCCCGGCGGGATTCCGATGTGCGCGCGCTGGACGAGGTCGCCGGCAAGATTGTCGCCATCAATGGGCATGACTCGCAATCCGGCTGCAACGCGCTGCGCCACAGCGTGATCGGCAAGGGCGCGCCGGCGCGCATCGTCGAAACCGGCGGGCACCGCAAGTCCGTTGCTGCCGTGCGGGAGGGGAGGGCGGACGTCGCTGCCATCGATTGCGTCACCTATGCCCATCTCCAGGTCGTTGCGCCGCAGGAGGTGGCACCCTTGTGCGTGATTGCACGCAGCGCCAGCGCACCGGCGCTGCCGTACGTGACACGCCGCGATATCTCTCCCGACGATCTGCAGAGGTTGCGGGCGGGGTTGCAGGCTGCGATCAGCGATCCGACATTGTCTGAAGCGCGTGCTGCCATGCTGATCGCGGGCATCGAGATCGTTCCCCTGCAGGCTTATGACCGCATGTTGGAGATGGAACAGGAAGCGGACCGCGCCGGATCGATGGTGATGATTTGACCGCAGCCGCGCGCCATCCTCTCATGCTGCCCAGCCTGGCCATCCTCGTATCGGCGACGTTCTGGGGCTCTATGTGGATGCCGCTGCACGCGGCCTATGGTACGGGCCTGTCTGGCGCGTGGGTGGCGTGGATTATCTACGGCGTGCCGGCGTTCCTGGTGCTGCCGCTGATCCTGCGCGATCGCGGACGCGGATTGCTCGCGGGCGGCTGGCCGTTGCTGTGGCTCGGCGTGTCGACCGGCATCTGCAACTACCTCTATGCGGCCAGCGTGGTCTATGGCGATGTGGCGCGCGTCGTGCTGCTGTTCTACGTCAACCCGGTCTGGAGCGTCCTGCTGGAGCGCGCGATCCTGCGGACACCGCTCACGCCGGGCCGGACGGTAGCGCTGGCGGTCGGCCTCACCGGCATGTTCGTGCTGAACTATGACGGCCAAGGACTGCCGCTGCCGCGCACCATCGCGGAATGGGGCGGGCTTGCTGCGGGTTTCTTCTGGGCGGTCGGGCTGGTCACCATGCGCATGACGCCGCATGTCGGCATGGCGGAAAAGGCGTTCCTGCAATATGTGGCGGCGATGATCACCGGCGGGGCGGTTCTCGCGCTCGGCGTCTTTCCCGCCCAGACGGATTGGTCGGCGGTGAACTGGCCGGTGGCCATTTTCTGGATCGCCATTATCGCCGGGATCTGGGTGCTGCCGGGCTTGCTGCTGAGCTTTTGGGCGGCGGCGCGCATGTCGCCGACCCGCGCCAGCATGCTCTTCATGGCGGAGGTGGTCGTCGGGGTCGTGACGGCAGCGATCTGGACGGACTATCCCTTCGGCTGGCGCGAGGCGATCGGCGGCAGCATTATCGTTTCGGCCAGCGTGCTGGAGATCATCTTCGGGGTGCACACCCCCACGGTGCGGGAGACGGGCAAAGCATGAGCATCCATCACTTTGATGCGCGCGGCATGAAATGCCCGCTGCCGGTCTTGAAGGCGCGCAAGCTGATGAAGGACCTCGCCCACGGCGACGTGCTGGAGGTCCGCGCCACCGATCCCGGCGCGCCCGGCGACTTCAAGCATTTCTGTGAAACCACCGGTCACCGGTTGCTCGACAGCACGGAAGCCGAAGGCGTGTTCGTGATCCGGATCGAAACGGTGCGCGACGCCTGACTTGGCGAAAATCAGTTGGTGGTGGGCTGCGGTTCGGCGGGGGGCGTTTCGATGGGTTCCGCCATGCCGAGCTTGGTGAATGCCGCTTTGGCGCCGGGATGCAGCGGCACGCTGAGATGATCGATATTGACGTCGATCGTGCCAGGGGTCGCACCTTCGTCGCTCTGCGCCGCGCTATGCCAGAGGGCCTTGACGAGACCGTCCGCAAGATCCCTCGAGAGTGTGGCATTGACGACCCAAATCGCAGGCACCGAGAGTGTCGGGGTCTCCGCCGCCGAGTATTCCCTTTGCGGAATCCGGTCGGCTGCGACGTAGCTGCTCTGGTTGTCATTGGACAGCTGCGCGGCGAGCAGGCGGTAGTTGCCGGTGCGCATGAGGGACGCCACATCCGCGCTCGGCAGCTGGGCGACCACGACCAGCGCATCGGCCTTGTCGTTCAAGACGTCCTGGGCGGCGGCGTCCGGATCGCCGGTCAGCAGCTTTGTCTTCTTGTCGCTGAGGCCGGCCGCGCGCAACAGGAACCGCGCCGTGATGGCGTTGTCGGAGCCTTCAATTCCGATGGCGATGCGCTTGCCCTTGAGGGAGGCGACATCCTCGAACCGCGCCTCCTTCGCGACCAGCACATGCAGGACCATCTGCCCGACATTGGCGATCGCCCGGAGCTCAGTCATGGCGCCGGACTTCTTGAACGGGCCGGTCCCTTCCGCAGCATCGGCCGCGATATCGGCGGAGACGATGGCCGATTCCATCATTCCATCCTCGACCGACTGCAGGCCTTCGGCCGGAGCCATGGTGGTTTGCGCGAGGCCGATCAGGCCCTCCACACCGCAAGGGCCACCGTTGTCGCACTGGCGGGAGCCGGGCGGATTGCTGATGGCGCCCGCGATCTGCCCGGCCAGATCGTACAGGGTCGAACCGGGGGTGCCGGCCCCGATGCGGAAATAGGCGACTTCTTGTGCGAACGCTGTGCTGATTGCCGAGCCGGGGAGGAGATAGGCCGCAAGGCTCATGGCGCTGGCGGCGGCTACACCGCCCAACCAGATCATCCTGGCTCGCATGCCGGAACTGACCTTCAGCGCCCTCACGGCTCAATCCTCAAACTGCCCGAGGCACTCCACACGACTCGGGTTATTCGTGATTTTCTTTAATCTACGTCTCGAGTCGCCGCGGTGCCATACGACAAACGTCAAACATCCGCTATTTCAAGACATTGTGTGACCTTACGCACGCACTTTGCGGCTCCCAGCCGCGTCACCGAGGCGCTTCCGGCGTCCGATTTCGGCAACTTGGTGTGAGTCCGTCGCGGGGCCGCTTTGCCGGGTCGCGCCCAGACTTTCCCGGACGTCGTACGTCTGCTAACACCCAAGCGCAATGATTGCGGCGGGTGACGCTAAGGATCAGTAAATGAACGCCGATTTATCACAGCGTCAGCGCAATTTAAGGCGCTTGTTGCGTCCGCGGCACGTCGCCATCGTCGGAGGCCAGGCGATGGCGGATTCGATCCGGCGCTGCGCCGACACCGGCTTCACGGGCGAAGTCTGGGTCGTCAATCCGAAATATCCGGAGCTGGGCGGGCGTAAGTGCTATGCCTCGATCGCTGACTTGCCTGAAGCGCCCGATGCCACCTTCATCGCGGTTCCGCGCGAGGCGACCATCGATGTCCTGCGCCAGCTGAATGAGCGCGGCGGAGGCGGGGCCATCTGCTATGCCGCGGGCTACAACGAGGTGGGTGGCGAGGGTATCGCCCTGCAGGCGGAACTCGCCAAAGCGGCCGGTGATCTGGCGGTGGTCGGGCCCAATTGTTACGGCCTGCTCAATTTCATCGACGGCATCTGTCTGTGGCCCACGGGCGCGCTCGGACAGCAGGTCGAGACCGGCTGCGCCATCGTCATGCAGAGCGGCAATATCGCGCTAAATTTGAGCCGAAACGATCGCTCGGTACCGTTCGCCTATGTGATCAGCTCCGGCAACCAGGCGATCTTGAACGCGGCGGACTACGTCGACGCGTTGGCGGATGACCCGAAAGTGACAGCTATCGGCCTGTATCTGGAGGGCATCAAGGACGTGCCGGCCTTCAGCCGAGCCGCCGCCAAGGCGCTGCAGCGTGGCAAGCCGCTGGTGGCGCTGAAGGCCGGAAATTCCGAGCTCGGCGCCCAGTTCGCCATGAGTCATACCGGATCGCTGGCCGGCAGCGACAAGATGTATGACGCGCTGTTCGACCGGCTCGGTATCATCCGCGTTCATTCCGTTCCGCAACTGCTCGAGACGCTGAAGCTGGTTTCGACCGCCGGCCTGCCCAAAGGCGACCGGCTGGCAGTCTTCACCTGCTCGGGCGGGGAATGCCTGCTGACGGCGGATCTGTGCGACACGCTCGGCATTCCGCTGCCGGGCTTCTCCGCCGATCAGGCGGAGGATCTGCGCGCGCAGCTGCCGGTCTTCGCCACGGTTTCCAATCCGCTCGACTACAACACCTCGCTCTGGGGGCACGAGGATCTGCTGGTGAAATGCTTCTCCACCGTCATGGGCGGCGATTTCGATGCGGGCATGCTGGTGATCGACTTCGCGACTGACGGGCCGGAGACCGAGGCAGCCTGCATGGCAAGTGTGCGTGCGCTGCTGAAGGCGTGCGCCGCCCACGGCAAGATGCCGATCGTCACGTCGACCTTGTCGGAGTTGCTGCCGGCGCAGGCGCGCGCTGCGGTGGTTGCCGCCAACGGTGCGCCGATGCAGGGGCTGGAGGAGGCGCTGACCGCCTTCGCCGCAGTTCATCGCTTTGCGCAGCGCAAGGCGAAGCTGCCGACGACCTCTGCCGTGATCCCGTCGACGCCGGCCGCTGGAGAGAACAGGCGCATGCTGTCCGAGGTTGAGGGCAAGCAGCGGCTGCACAGCTTCGGTCTCGCTGTTCCGCTGGGCCGCGTCGTTGCGCCGGCGGAAGCCGTTGCGGCCGCCGAGGCGCTGGGCTTCCCCGTAGTGCTGAAGGTTGCCGAGCCGCTGATCGCGCACAAGACCGAGGCCGGGGCGGTAGCGGTCAATCTGAAATCGCCGGCTGATGTCGAGAACGCGCTGGGGCGCATGGAGACGTCGGTCTCTGCCTACCTGAAGGGCGGGCGCGTCGAGCGCGTGCTGGTCGAGCGCATGGTCGGCGACGTGGTGGCGGAGCTGATCGTGGGTGTGCAGCGCGACCCGCAATTCGGGCTGGCGCTGGTGATCGGCGCCGGCGGCATCCTGGTGGAGTTGGTGGAGGATGCGGCGATGCTCCTGCTGCCGACCACGGCGGAAGAGGTCGAAGTCGCCATACGCCGCCTGAAAATCGCCAAGCTGCTGGCCGGCTATCGTGGCAAGCCTGCGGCCGACATGAGCGCGCTGGTGAAGAGCATCATGGCGATCGCCGCGTTCGCCGAAGCCAATCGCGACACGCTGCTCGAGCTCGACGTCAATCCGCTGATGGTACGCGCGGACGGGGCGGTTGCAGTGGATGCCCTCGTCGTCCTTGGTCATTAGGCCAAGAGTCGTTTTGCCGCTTTCAGGCGTCGCAATCCGCCTAGTCGGCACTATTGGTCGTCGATAGCGTTCACTTCCTGCGGTTCTACGCCGAAGGAGCACGAGAGATGACTTATCAAGCTGGCCGTCATTTCCTGCAGATTCCGGGGCCTACCAACGTTCCCGACCGCATCCTGCGCGCCATCGCGCAGCCGGTGCTGGATCATCGCGGACCTGTCTGGGCGCGGCTCCAGGCGGAGGTGTTCGAGCGCATCCGTCCGGTGTTCAAGACGAAGCAGCCGGTGATGATCTTCCCGGCCTCCGGCACTGGCGGGTGGGAGTCCGCTCTGGTCAATACGCTGTCGCCCGGTGATCAGGTGCTGACCTTCGATACCGGCCAATTCGCGGTGCTGTGGGGCACCATGGCGCGCAAGCTCGGGCTCGATGTGAAGATGCTGGCGACCGACTGGCGCCGCGCGCCGTCGCCCGAAGCGATCGAGGCGGCGCTGACCGAGGACCGCGCCCATAAGATCAAGGCGATCCTGCTCGTCCATAACGAGACCTCGAACGGCGTGATGAGCCGGGTCAGCGAGATCCGCAAGGCGATCGACCGCGCCAACCATCCGGCTCTGTTGATGCTGGATACGATCTCTTCGCTCGGCAGTGCCGATATGCGCATGGACGAGTGGGGCGTCGACGTGGTGGTCGGCGGCTCGCAGAAAGGACTGATGCTGCCGGCCGGTTTGGCCTTCGTCGCGGCCAGCGAGAAGGCGCGCACCGCCGCCAAGTCGGCGAAGCTGCCGCGTGCCTTCTGGGATTGGGAGCCGATGCTGGCCGCAGCCGACGGCAAGAGCCCGCTGCCCTACACGCCCGCCTGCAACCTGTTCTACGGGCTCAAGGAAGCGCTCGACATGATCGAAGAGGAGGGGCTGGAGACCGTCTTTGCCCGCCATGTCCGCCATGCTAAGGCGACACGCCGTGCCGTGCGCGCCTGGGGCCTCGACACCGTGTGCGCCGAACCGAGCGAATACAGCCAATCCGTCACTGCAGTGTTCGTACCCGAAGGCCATTCCGCCGACGGATTGCGCAAGGTGATCCTGGAGCGATTCAACATGTCGCTCGGCGCCGGCCTTGGCAGACTTGGCGACAAGGTGTTCCGCATCGGCCATCTCGGCGACTTCAACGACCTGATGCTGGCCGGAACGCTCAGCGGCGTGGAGATGGGCCTATCGCTTGCCAAGGTGCCGCATCGCAGCGGCGGCGTGCTGGCGGCGCTGGAATACCTGTCGGGCACTGAGGAGCGGCGCGTTGCGGCCTAGTGGGCTCTTGCGACGAGTCGTGCCAGCCAAAGCACGCCGACTGCCAGGAGTCCGATGCAGGTAAACTCGATCAGTTCGAGCGGCCAGAGATTATGGCTGGTCGGATCGATGGATGTCTGGACCAGGATGAGCAGAATGTCGCCAGCCGGGATCAGCAAGGTCGCGGCCGCCAGCCATCGCCAGATGCCGCGCCACTTCACGACGGCAAGGATTTGCGGAGCCAGGATGGCGAGCGGCACCGATATGATCAGGAGCAAACCGGACATGGCTCAACCGAACCGCAGCCGACTCGCCGGCAGATAGACCGTCACGGTTGTGCCGACCTCGGGCTTGCTGACGATGCCAATGCGGCCGCCATGCAGCTCGATCAGCTGCTTGGAGAGAGACAGGCCGAGGCCGGTGCCTTCGTAGCGGCGGGTGAGCTCGTTCTCGACCTGTACGAAGGGCTCGAGCACGCGGTGGAGGTCCTCTTCGCGCATCCCGATTCCGGTGTCGCAGACCTGCAGGATCGGCTCGTCCTCCATGGACAGCTGAGCGCGCAGGGTGACCTCGCCGCCGGCCCGAGTGAACTTGATGGCATTGGAGAGCAGGTTCAGCAGCACCTGCCGCATGGCGCGCTGATCAACCATGACGTTTGGAAGGTTCGGGCCGGCCTCGAAGCGCAGGGCTACCTGCTGCTCGTTGGCGCGCTCCTGCATCAGCCGCATGGCCACCTCGCACAGATTGACGATCGGCGTCTCTTCCTCGATGAGGTCGAGGCGGCCGGCCTCGATCTTCGCGATATCGAGAATGTCGTTGATGATCGAGAGCAGATGCTTGGCGCTGCCGTTGATGTCGGCGGCATATTGCTCGTACGCGGGCGAGCCCATCGGCCCGTGGATGGCAAGCGCCATCATGTCCGAGAAGCCGATGATGGCATTGAGCGGCGTCCGCAGCTCGTGGCTCATGTTGGCGAGGAACTTGGTCTTGGAACGGCTGGCCTGTTCGGCCGATTCCTTCGCGGCCAGGATCGAACGCTCGCGCTCGCTGAGGTCAGTGATGTCGCTGGCCGTCCCGCGAAAGCCGAGATGCGTGCCGCCGTCATGATCGAACACCGGAACAGCGCTGACCAGGAAGGTCTTCTCGCTGCCATCCTTGGCGCGGATAGGCAGCGTGAAGTCGCGGAACGGCGCAAGCGTCTGCAGCCGCGCAAGCAGCCCTTCGGCCGCCAGAGCGTCGCTGGCCAGGGCCACGATCGACGTGCCGATCAGCTCGCGCGCATGGTAGCCGCTGGCGCGTTGCGCGCGATCGGAAACCACTGTGAGAAGACCATCGGTATTGGCCTCCCACACCCAATCCGACACCAAGCGGACGATGTCCTCCAGGCGCTCCTGGGTCGCCAGCAGGCGCCGCGCGACATCGGACTCATCGGGCACAACCTGCACAACGCCCGCGAGCGCCTGCTTCTGCCGCTGCCCGTAGGTCAGCTTGGCATAGCTCGCGCGGATGGTGACGGACCGGCCGTCGGCATTGCCGCGCGCCGTTTGGGTCCAGGATGTTGCGAGCTGCGGCGCATCCGCCAGATTTGGATGCAGCAGGCGCTGCGCTTCCGGCGCGTTCACGAGCAGGGCGGCCAAGCTGTAATAGCCGTCATTGGCCCAGATCATGGTGCCATCGGGTTCCTGGAAGAAGACCGGAACCTGCGCGGCGACCGGTCCCTCCGACAACAGGACGCGCGCGAACGCCTCAGCCAGATCGTTGCGCTCCCGCGTCGCGGGGTCGAGCGCATCGGACCGTGGCGAGGAGGGGGTCATCACCCGGCTCTCAAGAGACCGCTCTGGGGCGCTGGCGCAATGCGCGCAGGAAATCGGGGTTGATCATGTAGCGCGCGATCACCTTGCGAGCGGTCTCGGGTCTCAGCCGGTCGAACAGCTCCAGCCCGCGGCGCAGCTGCTGCGGATCATCCGCGACGCCGCGCGGATGGATGCGCTGCAGGAGCAGGAACAGAGTGGTGAAGGTGGAGCGATCGAACCCGCTGACCCGTGCCGCGATCACGAAGCCGTCGGCTTCCTCTTCGTACATCAGTCGGCAGGCGAGGTCCTGCGGCAGGGTGGTCAGCTGGCTCATCATCGCCTCGAACAGCGGCACCTCGCCGCGCCGCAGCGTCTGGACCACCAAGTCGTGAGTAAGCTCCTGGCGCTGCGCTAGCTGGTCGGCCAATGCCTGGGCGGCATCCACGTGGTTCTCGGCGGTCGCTTTCTCCAGCGCCTCGGTCGTCGCCTGCGCGAGCGAGGCGTCGAGCTCGGTGCGGTCGACGTCGTAGTGCGCCAGGATGAAATCGCGCAGAGCCGCCGAGACATGCACATACATGCGTTTGGCGAGATCCGCGCTGAGATCCTGGCGCCGCAGCAGCGGTTCCTGGAACTCATCGACGGTTGCGGACTGCTCCACCAGATAGCCGAGGGTAGCTTGCGAGATCTCGGCGCCGTGATTTTCCAGGAGGCGCTTGATCACATCCGGCTCTTTCGGCGCCACCAGCGCATCGCAGACGCCGTTGCTGATGTGCTTGCGCATGGCGATGGCGAGGCGGTGGCTGCGCGTGCGCTTGCGGATGATCTCGATCAGGGCAACGTCGCTCAACAGCTCGCTGTGCTGAAGGATGGCGGCGGCGACGTCGATCTCGTCATTGGCGAGGAGCTCGATCACCTCCACGGGCGCGCTCTTGGTGTAGGCGAGCTTCTCGGCCAGGGATTTGCGGATCGGCTTGGCGACATCGTTGATCAGCTTCTTCAGGATGTCGTTCATCAGCGCCAGTTCCTGGGCGCTGAATTGCCGATCGGTTTCGTCGATCAGGTCGCCGATCGCGCCGACCAGGGCGTTGCGGCCTTCCGGAGTGCGGTTTCGCGCCAGATCAATCAGCTTACTGACATCGGTCGCGATCACGGCTCGGCCCCGCTTTGCATTAAATATGTCCCGGTCACCCGCGCCGAAATCCGCGGGTTTCTCAGCAAATAAGGCTAAAGAGGCACACTTACTAAAAACTTAACGCCGAGACGTAACTACCTGTTCATTCACCTAAATTGCGCCTAGCGGTGTGAGGTTCTGTCGAGGAGGATGGTGCCGGCTCCCAGGATTGAACTGGGGACCTACCGCTTACAAGGCGGTTGCTCTACCGCTGAGCTAAGCCGGCATCCATCGGCGCGCGTCCGACAGATAGCCGCAACGGCCGCGCCGGATCAAGTGAGGCCTGCCGGGAGCCAAGCCCGAGGCTCAGTTCCTATATTTGACCCCTGGCAGCACACATAGCATTTCGAACAGCAGGTTGGAGGCGAGGAGCGAGGTGTTGCCGCTGGGGTCGTAGGGCGGTGCCACCTCCACCAGGTCGCAGCCGACCAGCTGCAGGCCCTGGCAGCCGCGGATGATTTCCATGCCCTGGATCGTAGTGAGGCCGCCGATCTCCGGTGTGCCGGTGCCGGGGGCGCAGGAGGGATCGAGACCGTCGATATCGAAGCTAAGGTAGACGGGCCCGCCTTTCACCTGCTCGCGCACTTCCGCCATGAGCGGGGTGAGGGATTTGTACCAGCACTCCTCCGCCTGCACGACCCGGAAGCCTTGCGAGCGCGGCCAGTCGAAATCCTCCGCCTCGTAGCCGGTGCCGCGGAGGCCGATTTGCACCACGCGCTTGCCGTCCAGCAGCCCTTCTTCGACCGCGCGGCGGAATGGCGTGCCGTGGGCGATCTTCTCGCCGAACATGTTGTCGTTGATGTCGGCATGCGCATCGACATGCACCATGCCGACCGGGCCGTACTTCTTCTTCAGCGCGCGCAGGATCGGCAGAGCGATGGTGTGGTCGCCGCCGATGGTGAGCGGGATGCAATTGTGGGAGAGAATCTCATCATAGGCCGCTTCGATGATGGCCATGCTCTTTTCGAGATTGAAGGTATTGATGGCGACGTCGCCGATATCCGCCACGCTCAGGGAATCGAACGGCGCCGCACGCGTCGCCATGTTGTAGGGACGGATGAGGCAGGATTCGGCACGGATCTGCCGCGGCCCGAACCGAGCGCCGGAGCGGTTGGACGTGCCGATGTCGAAAGGCACGCCGACAAAGGCGGCGTCCAGCCCCTTCGCCGACGGCATCGCCGGCAGGCGCATCATCGTCGCCGGCCCGCCGAAACGCGGCATCTTGTTGCCGCCCAGCGGTTGGTGATGAATCTTTTCCATTGCGGACTCCACTAAATTCGCCCTGATCATAGCGTCAACTAGACGCATGTGACAGCGGTTGCAATGACCACGATGGGCCAACGGCCGGGTCGTGAAGGCGCCCTGCTTGACCGCGCCCACAAGCTCTTGCAGTGTGCCGCGCGTCAGGAGCCTTGAGGACTGCATTCATGAGATTTTCGCCCTTGGTCGACCGGCTCGGCGGGGAAGGGGCCGCTGCGTGGGAGATCCACTATCGCGCGGTCAAGGACAAGCGCGCCGGCCGCGACGTCATCATCCTATCGGTCGGTGACCCGGATTTCGACACGCCTGCGGCCATCACCGAAGCCACGATCGCCGCGCTGAAGGCGGGCGATACGCATTACAGCGATCTGCTCGGGCTCGACGAACTGCGCGCTGGCATCGCGCGGCGGTTCGCCGCCAAGACCGGCCAGCCGGTCACGTTGGACAATGTCGCCGTCATGGCGGGCGCGCAATGCGGGCTGTTCGCGTCCGCCTTGTGCCTGCTGGCACCCGGCGATGAGGTGATCGTGCCGGAGCCGATGTATGTCACGTACGAGGCGACCTTGCAGGCGCCTGGCGCAACCATCGTGCCGGTGCCGCAGCGGGCGGAGAGTGACTTCCACCTGGATGCGAAGGATGTCGCGCAGGCCATCACGCCGCGCACGCGCGCGATCTATTTCGCGACGCCTTGCAACCCGACCGGCGCGATGATCACTCGGGACAATCTCGAGCGGATCGCGCAACTCGCCATCCAGCATAATCTGTGGGTCGTATCGGACGAGGTCTATGCGACGCTGATCTTCGGCAGGGAGCATGTGAGCATCGCGGGTCTGCCCGGCATGGCGGAGCGCGCCGTCACGATCAGCAGCCTCTCCAAGTCGCATGCCATGACCGGCTGGCGCATGGGCTGGATCATCGGGCCCAAGGCGCTGATTGATCACGTGCACAATCTCAGCATGGCGATGCTCTACGGCCTGCCGACCTTCCTGCAGCGTGGCGCACTCGTGGCACTGGAGCGGGACCTCGAAGAAGTGGAGATCATGCGCACGACCTATCAGCGCCGGCGCGATGCCGCGGTGGCGCGGTTGAACCAGGTGGCGGGCCTCAAGTGCCACTCGCCGGATGCCGGCATGTTCATGATGCTGGACGTGCGCGGCACGGGCCTCAGCTCCGGCGCGTTTTCCGAGAAGCTGTATGACGCAACCGGCGTCGCGGTGTTGGATGCAACCGCGTTCGGCAGAAGCGCGGAGGGGCATGTCCGCGTCTCCTTCGTCGCCGACGACGAGAGTTTGGAAGAGGCGTGCCGCCGCATTGCCGGGTTCGTCCGGACTTTGCCCGGCGTCGCCGCATAGAAGGGGGAAGCATGCTCACGGGATTGAATGAATACGGACGCTTGAAGCGCGTCGCCATGCGCCGGCCGGCCGACGCGATGATCGATCAGGCGACGGTGGATCGCGAATGGCGCGAGCTCGGCTATCACACAGCGCCAGATTTCCGTCACGCGGTCACGGAGCATGCCGCCTTTGCCGACATCCTTGCGCGCAACGGCGCTGAGATCGTGTTTCTGCCGCCCGATGATACGCTGACGATGGACAGCCTCTACGTACGCGACGCGGCAATGCTGTGCCCGCGCGGCGTGATCCTGTGCAACATGGGAAAGCCGGCACGCCGTAGCGAGCCGGCGATCCACGGTCGCGCTTTCGAACAGGCTGGCGTTCCGGTGATCGGTAAGATCACCGGCAACGGGCAGGTGGAAGGCGGCGATCTCATCTGGCTGGATGAGAAGAATGTCGCGATTGGCCGCACCTATCGCACCAACGATGACGGCATCCGTCAGTTCAAGGACATCGTCGGGCCCGGCGTGCATGTCGAGGTCGCCATCATGCCGCACTACAAGGGGCGGAGCGACGTCTTCCACCTGATGTCGGTGATCTCGCCGCTCGATCGCGACTTGCAGCTGGTCTATTCGGCCTTGATGCCGATCCCGTTCCGCGAATGGCTGGTGGGCAACGGCATGCAGCTGGTCGAAGTGCCGGATGAGGAGTTCCCGAGCATGGGCTGCAACGTCCTCGCCATCGCGCCGCGCGAGGTTGTGATGGTGAAGGGCAACCCTGAAACCAAGCGCCGCATGGAAGCCGCCGGCTGCACGGTGCACGTGATCGAAGCGGCCGCAATCTCCGTGCCGGGCGAAGGCGGCCCCACCTGCCTCACGCGACCGCTGATGCGGGTCTGATCGTCACGGCATTGGGCGCGTGGGCCAAGGCGTGAGGATGGCCTGGATCCGGTTCTCACTGTCCTTCAGGACTATGCGGTCTTGCTCACGCGTCAAGATATTACTTGCCGACAGCGCGGCGAGAATCGCCTCACTGAGCTCCACATTCCGCTGTCGACAAAAATAAGCGGCCGGATGGTGCTGCACGTCAATGAGAATCCACTCTGGATCCAACTTGTACATCCCGACCAGGTACCTGCAGCCGGCATAACCATGCAAGGTACCCCGTATGAAAGTGATGTGAACCTGTGCGGACTCGTCGAACACATCGCTTGTCGAGGTCAGCGCATCGTCGAGCTGGAAGCTTTCGATGTGCCAGGTGCGATTCTCAAGACTCGTTGCCGCGAGGCGCTGTGCCTCCAGTACAGGCTTTCCCTGCTCATCGAGCAACTTCAGGTGTTCGCCTTCGATATTCAGCGTCGTCACTGTCGTCCGGACCGCGCTAAATTGGTCGATAATCGGGGGCGTGGGCGCTACGGCGCACCGCAACGTGGCGCCCGATGGTCTGGAAATCTCGATGACGTCGTCGTCCCGTTCGTAGACCCAGCGTTGCGCCCCGCAGGGTCCATCCAATACCAATTGGTTCTCATCGAACAGAAGCAAGGTGTGCGGCTCGACGGGTTCTTCGGCGAAGGATGTGACCGTCCAGAATGACGTTCCGTCGCGACCGAAAAACAGCGATCCGCGATCTGTGAAAAGCCACCAACAACCATAGCCCGCGACCAGCGAACCGAGAAGCAATGCCGCCCAGAGAAGCTTATTCCTTGCGAAAGCTGGCATACATCCGCTCCAGCCGGCTGCGATAGTCGGCGGTGTAGGCGGGGTAGTCGAAATCGAGCTCGGAGTGGATCTCCTGCACCATGCTCCACATGGTCTCGCGCAGCAGGGAGGCGCATTTCATGGCGCGGTAGCTGCGCCAGAGTTGGGGCGTGAGCGGGCGCTCGAAATAGGTCTCGAGCAGCCAGCGTTCATCAGGTTCGGCGACCTCATTGTTGGAGGCGAGGTTGGCGAGGTCGAACAAGGGCGAGTTGAAGCCGGCATAGTCCCAGTCGATCAGCCACAGCCTCTTGCCATCGTCGAGGAAGTTGGTGGGCAGCAGGTCGTTGTGCCCGAACACGATCTCGACCGGGCCTACCGCCTGCTCCAGATCCTGCGCCATGCGGAGCAGGTAGGGGACGTCCGCGAGATGCGCACTGTTGCCGGCCTTCAGTGTGTGCACGTAGTCGCGCACGACATGGAACACCCAGAAGATCAGGACCGGTCCACGCACCTGCTTCGGGATGTCGCGATGGCAGGTGCGCAGCATCGGCAGGATGCGCTCCAGCATGGGGCGCGGGCACACGTCCTCGGCGCTGAGGGTCTTCGCCTCGATATAGCGGAAGACGAGCGCGCCTGGCGCCTCGTACAGCAACTCCGGTGACAAGCCGCAGGCCGCTGCCGCACGGCTGGCGGCGCACTCGTTGAAACGCATTACGCCGTGGATCGGGATGTCCTCGCCCACGCGCACGAAATAGCGCTGGCCCGCATCCTCCACCAGGAAGTTGGCGTTGGTGATGCCACCCTTGATCGGCTTTGGCTCGACCCTGCCCTTCCAGCACGGCAAATGCCGCGCCACATCGACTGCCGCCATCGAATCTCCCCATGTTGTGGGGCGATCCTGGCATGCAGGCGCACTCCTGACAATGCGTGCTAGCGGGCGCTCGCGAAGCGGGTCTCTAGGATCTTGGGACTGAGGGTGACGCAATAGCTGCGTTTGGCCGACAGGGCTTTGCAGGTCTGCTGGGCCGATGATTGCTCGAGGCCGGCAAAAAGGACGCTATAGCGGCTGAGACCATTCGCGCCCCGCGTGATGATGGCGGGCCGGCCGCGCGCGGCGGCACCGAGCTTCATCTGCGCGTCCTGCAGTGCTCTTTGCGCCTTGGACCGCGTGCGATAATCGCCCAGTGCGACTCCCCAGCCGCTTAGTTCGTCGGGCGAATCGATCAAGCTGCTGCCCACCAGCTGCGGGGCGGCGCAGTCTGCGCCAGTGAGGACGGTGGGGGGCGCCTCACCGTCTGTCTCCGTCAACTGATCGGCCAAAGCGGTCAGATCGGTGGCGGGCGCTGCGCTGCCAGAGAAACCCAGATCTAGCAGCCGTTTCATTTCCAGCGTGCGCGCGCCGCCATTGCGGCTGCCGAGTACGATTCCGATGAGGCGCCGTCCATCGCGCTCGGCCGATGCCACCAGGTTGTATCCGGAGGCGCAGGTGAAGCCGGTCTTCATGCCATCCGCGCCCTCATAGGACCCGAGAAGGGAATTGACCGTGCCACGGCTACGCGTGCCGATCGTGACGCTGCGCTGGCTGAACAGCTCGTAATGCTGCGGAAAGTCCCGCAGGAACGCGCTGGCGAGCACCGCCAGGTCGCGCGCTGTCGTCACTTGGCCATCTGCGGGCAGGCCGCTGGCATTCTGGAAGAATGTGCGCGTCATGCCGAGTTCCATCGCCATGCCCGTCATGCGCGTCACGAAGGCTCCCTCAGTCTCACCGATCTTTTCCGCCAATGCGACGGCGGCATCATTGGCTGACGCGACGATGGTTGCATTGATCGCGTCGCGCACGGTGATGACCTGGCCGGCGCGCAGGCCGAACCTGACCGGAGCCTGTCGGGCGGCGTGCTGCGAGACCTCGATCTTGTCCTCGAAACGCAGACGCCCGGCCTCGATCTCGGACAAGGCGACATAGACCGTCATCAGCTTGGTGAGCGACGCGGGATACCAGAGGTGATTGGGCGTTTCCGCCGAGAGGACCGTGCCGGTGCCGGCATCCACCACGATGCTGGCGGCGGAGGCGGCGCGGGACGTGCCAATGGCGATGCCGATCAACAGCAGGAGGAGGATTCCAACTCGAGCCATCCCCCCAACGCTTGATCTTACCATTGCATGCCGATGTCCGATTGCCAGCAGAGAACGCGACTCTATGTGAACGGCGGTAGGGTCAGAATGGATAAAGCTGTGACAATCAGACAGAATCCGGCCTTCAATAGTCTCTCGCCATAGTTGAACGCGATTCAGGTAATGAAGACTGTCGCGCGGACTATGGATTGAGGATGGCTAACGGTATGATCGCGACTGCAGCTTGAGTCGCCAGCGCTTGAAGCAGAGGTGGAAGCAGGATGAATGCAGGGAAGATCACCGGCGAAGGTCTGATGGCGATCGACAACGAGATGGCGCGCCAGCACGATGACGCGCTCGCCTCGTATGAAGGCGCCGCTGACGTGGCGGCCCAGGTCGCTGAGATCTTGCGATCACGCCGGCGCGTCATCTTGCTGGGGATGGGCGGGTCGCATGCCGTCAATCGCATGGTCGAGGTCGACTATCGGGCGCTCGGCGCCCGGGCCGTGGCTATGACGCTGTCGGAGCAGCTCTACTCGCCTATGGATCTGAGCGATGCGGCGGTTATCGTGACCTCGCAATCAGGAGAGTCGGCGGAGGTTCATCGCATCCTGGCGACCCTTGGCGGGCACGACGCCGCCTTCGGCATCACGCTTGAACCCGCCTCGACCTTGGGACGCGCGCTGCCGAGCCTGATCGGCGCCGGCGGTACGGAGCGCGCGTTTGCGGCGACCCGGAGCCTGATGATCACGCTGGCACTGCATTTGCGCGTGCTGTCGGCCCTGGGCCTCGATGCCGAGCCATCCCTGGAGGCGCTGCGGGCGCGGGTACGGCTTGACATCACCGAGGCGGTCAAACTGCTGAAGAATTGCAAAGCTGTGATCTATTCGGGGCGGGCGCTGCGCGGCCTGGCCGAGGCGGCGGCCCTCAGCACCATGGAGCTCGCACGCATGCCGGCCTACGCGCTGGAGGGCGGACAGTTCCGTCACGGGCCGCTCGAGGCGCTCGGCCCGCAACTAGGCGCGGTGCATTTCTGCGCGGACGAGGAAGCCACGTCCCTGGTGGCCGGTCTCGCAGGCGATACGGTCGCCGCCGGCTCGCCCACCTTGCTGTTCGATACTTCAGGGTCCGACGTGATCCACGCCGACCTCATCCTGCGGTTTCCCAAGGCCAGCGGCCTCGCAGCCATTTTCACCATGCTGCCGAGCGCGCAGAGGCTTGCCATTGGTATTGCCGGACAGCGCGTCTCCGACGTCGGGATCCCGCTGCGCACGACCAAGATCACGCGGTCGGAATAGCTGATCCATGCGGCCGTTGGCCATCATCGGCAATGTGAACGTCGACGTCATCGTCGGCGATCATCCGCCTGTCCTGCAGCCGGGCACGGAATCCATGGTCGCCCACGGAGACGTGCGTCCGGCCGGCTGCGTCGGCAACACGGCATTGGCGTGGATGGCGATGGATGTGCCGTTCCAGGCGATCGCCAATACCGGCGACGACATGTTCGGCGACTGGCTGCGCGGCGTATTTCATGCGCACAGCAGGGCGTGGCCGCGCGAGACCTGCCCGACCACCTTTTCCGTCGGGATCGCCCACCCGGACTCCGAGCGCACGTTCCTCACTACGCATGGGCACGTTGAATGCTTGAGTTTGGATGAGGTGAAGCGCGGGCTTGATTTCACAGTCCTGCGCGACGGTGTTGCGCTGGTGGTCGGCAGCTTCCTGACCACGCGCCTTGCGGCCGAGTACGCCGGATTGTTCGATTTGCTGGCCGATCAGAACATGGAGATCGCGCTCGATACCGGATGGCCGATCGGCGGCTGGACAGCCGACGTCCAAACGCAAGCCATGAGTTGGGTCGCGCGTTGTGACCACCTGCTGCTGAACGAGGTTGAGCTTTCCTCCCTGTTTGGGACGGCCGACACGGACGAGGCGCTGAAGTGCGCCGCGCAGGCAATGCCGAAGGACGCGCGTGTCGTTGCGAAGCGGGGACCGCTTGGCGCGTCCGGCCTGAGCGGCGACCGCTTCGTCCATGTGTCCGCGCCGGCGGTGACCGCCATCGATACGGTGGGCGCAGGCGACGTATTCAATGCCGGCTACCTGGCAAGCTGTGCCAAGGGCGAACCCTTCGAAGACGCGATCGCCGCCGGCGTCGCGATCGCAAGCCGGGCGATTTCCACGCACCCCAGGGAGTACGGGGTGGGCAGTGCCCTGGGGCCCCGCAAGACCTGAGGGGCGCCAATCAGCCCCGGAACTTCGCTAAAAACCGTGTTTTTGGGCGCAGGCCGGGGATGTTCATTTGCGGCTGCCGACCGGTTGCGCTAATGGTTCGCTCTGGGTCATTCGATAAAGAGGGAGAGGGCGGCCGCCCCTGCGAGCACCGATGTGCCGGTGACAGGCGATCGTGACGGATTTTGGAAAATTCCAACGATCGGATCGGGCATACGGAGCGTTGCCGGATGCGGCAGCCGAAGATTGACAGATGGAAATGCCGACGCCGAGTACGCAGCGCAACCCTTTGATCAGCGAACCGTTCGACATGGTCGTGTTCGGCGGCCGTGGCGATCTGGCAAAGCGGAAGTTGCTGCCAGCACTCTACGAACTCGATCGCGACAACCGCCTGCCGCCGGATGGCCGCATCATCGCTGTCTCGCGCGGCGAGATGAGCGAGGCGGAGTTTATCAAACTGGTCGAGGAATCCTGCATCGAATTCTCAACCAAGGGCAAGCCGCTCAATCCCGAAGTCTGGGCGCGCTTCTCCAGGCGTCTTGCCTATGCCGGCATGGATGCGACCAGGCCGGATGCCTATGGCCCGCTGATCAGGGCGCTCAAGGATCGGCAGTCGGTGGTGCGCGTGTTCTATCTGGCGACCGCGCCCGATCTGTTCGGACCGACCGCGGCCAATCTGGGCCGCAACGACCTCATCACGCCGGAGACGCGCCTGGTCCTGGAAAAGCCGCTGGGCCACGATCTCGCGTCGTCGCGCGCCATCAACGAGGCGGTCGGCGCAGGGTTCGCCGAGCGGCAGATCTATCGTATCGATCACTATCTCGGCAAAGAGACAGTGCAGAACCTGATGGTGCTGCGCTTTGCCAACTCGCTGTTCGAGCCCTTGTGGAACCGCACCCACATCGACCATGTTCAGATCACGGTGGCGGAGACGGTCGGCGTCGGCGGGCGGTGGAGCTACTACGATCACGCCGGTGCGCTGCGCGATATGGTGCAGAACCACTTGCTCCAGGTCCTCTGCCTGACTGCCATGGAGCCGCCGATTTCCCTCGATGCGGATTCCGTGCGCGACGAAAAGGTGAAGGTGCTGAAGTCTCTCAACATGCTGGCTGGGCAAGAGGCCGCCAACGCGACGGTGCGCGGCCAGTATCGCGCCGGCGCGATCGACGGGCAGCCGGTGCCGGGCTACCTGGACGAGACCGACGCCAAGGGCTCCAGTAGCTGCGAGACCTATGTGGCGATCCGGGCGGAGATCGACAATTGGCGCTGGGCCGGCGTGCCGTTCTATCTGCGCACGGGCAAGCGCCTGCCGCAGCGCTGCTCCGAGATCGTGGTGCAGTTCAAGACGCCGCCACACTTCATCTATCCGACCTATGGCTCGGTGCCGCCCTCCAACCGGCTCATCATGCGGCTGCAGCCGAACGAGGGCGTGCGGTTTCAGATGCTGAACAAGCGCCCCGGTCCGGGCGAACTGCGCCTGCAGCAGACGGCGCTCAACCTCAGCTTTGCCGACACCTTCGGCAGTGTCATTCCGGACGCGTATGAGCGCCTGCTGCTGGACGTGATCCGCGGCCGACCGACGTTGTTCATGCGGGTGGACGAGGTCGAGCAGGCTTGGCGCTGGACCGATTCCATCCTTGATTCCTGGTCACAACTGAATGTGCCGGCGAGGCCGTATACAGCCGGTTCTTGGGGGCCGAGCGCCGCCATCGCGCTGATCGAGCGGGATGGTAGGACTTGGCATGAAGACGATGCTTGAAAAACCACCGAGTGGCGCGCAGGTCCGCTGGACCGATTGTCCCGATCGCACGAGCTGGGCCAACAGGGCAGCCGAGAAGATCGCCGAATTGCTGGATGAGAGCATCGCGTCGCGCAGCGCCGCGAGCCTGGTTGTGGCGGGCGGAACGACACCGCAGCCGATCTTCGATCGGTTGTCGATGATGCACCTGGACTGGACGAAAGTGCATGTCGGTCTGACCGACGAGCGCTGGGTCAAGTCGACTCACACCGACAGCAACGAGCATCTGGTGCGGCACGCGCTGCTGCGCAACCAGGCGAGTGCCGCCCAATTCCATCCGCTCTACAGCAACAAGTCGCGGCCCAGCGCTGGCTTGAGCGAAGCGGAGCGCTCGATCAATTCGATGCCGCGGCCGTTCGATGCGGTACTGCTCGGCATGGGAACCGATGGGCATTTCGCCTCGTTGTTTCCAGGCCTGATGGAGACGAAGGCCGGACTCGATCTGCACAGCCCCGCTCTCTGCGTAGCGGTGGACAAGCCGCAGAACGGCTATGCACGCTTGTCGCTGACGCTCGCGGCGCTGCTCCATTCGCGGCTGATCCTGGTGGCGATCTCCGGGCGGCCGAAACGGACGGTAGCCTTACAGGCGATGGCTGGCACGTCGGACGCGCCAATCGCGGCTTTGCTGTCCCATCGCAAGGACGATTTGGAATTCCTCTGGACCGAGTGAACGCCCCATGACCCAGTTGCACGCCGCCATCCAGGAGGTCACGGAGCGGATCAAAGCGAAAAGCGCGGACGGCCGCCGCGACTATCTCGAGCGCATGCAGGCGGCGCGCATGCAGAAGCCGCAGCGTACGCATCTTTCCTGCGGGAACCTGGCGCACGGTTTCGCGGCCTGCGATGCCAACCACAAGCAGGCGCTGGCGGCCGAGAGCGCGCCGAACATCGGCATTGTCTCAGCGTACAATGACATGCTATCGGCGCATCAGCCCTATGCCGACTTTCCGCCCATCATCAAGCAAGCGGCGGATGAGGTCGGCGCCGTTGCACAATTCGCCGGCGGCACGCCCGCGATGTGCGATGGCGTGACGCAAGGCCAGCCCGGCATGGAGCTTTCGCTGTTCAGCCGCGATGTGATTGCGCTATCGACGGCGGTTGCGCTCACTCACGGCATGTTCGATGCGGCCTTGTGCCTCGGCATCTGCGACAAGATCGTGCCCGGCCTGTTCATGGGCGCGCTCGCTTTTGGTCATCTGCCGGTGATCTTCGTGCCCGGCGGCCCGATGCCGAGCGGACTGCCGAACGCCGAGAAATCCCGCATCCGCCAGCTTTACGCGGAAGGCAAGGTCGGGCGAGCCGAGCTGCTGAGGGCGGAGTCCGAATCCTACCACGCGCCCGGCACCTGCACCTTCTACGGCACGGCGAATTCGAACCAGATGATGATGGAGGCGATGGGCTTGCATCTGCCCGGCGCGGCCTTCGTCAACCCCAACACGCCGTTGCGCACGGCGCTCACGCGCGCCGCCACCCAGCGCGCCGCAGAGATCACGGCGCAGGGCAATGACTATCGCCCGATGGGCGAAGTCGTCGATGAGCGCGCGATCGTCAACGCGATCGCCACCCTGGTGGCGACCGGCGGCTCGACCAACCACACGATCCATCTGGTGGCGATGGCCTCCATCGCCGGCATCCGCATCGACTGGACGGACATTGCGGACATTTCGCGCGCGACGCCGCTGCTGGCGCGGGTCTATCCCAACGGTCAGGCCGATGTGAACCACTTCCAGGCGGCTGGTGGCACCGGCTTTGTGATCGGGCAATTGCTGGCGGCTGGCGGGCTGCACGGCGATGTCGAGACGGTGATCGGCAAGGGCCTTTCTGCCTACGCCCGCGAGCCCTGGCTGAGCGAGGGCAGGCTGGATTGGCGCGACGCGCCGGCGGAGAGCGGCGATCGCGACGTGCTGCGCCCGGCCAACGATCCGTTCGATTCCGAGGGCGGCATTCGGTTGCTGACCGGCAACCTCGGCCGATCCATCATCAAGGTCTCGGCGGTGAATCCGCAGCATCGCGTGGTGCGCGCGCCGGCCGCGGTCTTCGACGATCAGGATCACGTGCTGGCTGCCTTCAAGGAGGGCAAGCTGCATCGCGATGCCATCGTCGTCGTGCGCGGGCAGGGACCGCGTGCCAACGGCATGCCGGAGCTGCACAAGCTCACCCCTGCGCTCGGTGTGTTGCAGGACCTGGGCTTCAAGGTGGCGCTCGTGACGGATGGCCGCATGTCCGGCGCGTCGGGCAAAGTGCCGGCGGCGATCCATGTGTCGCCCGAAGCGGCGAGCGAAGGCCCGATCGGGCGGCTGCGCGAGGGCGATATCGTGTCGCTGGATTCCGAGAAGATGACCCTCACGGCGGAGGTGCCGGTGGCCGAGTGGAATGCGCGTCCGCAATGGCGGCCCGATCCGCGCAAGTCGGCGTTCGGCTTCGGGCGGGAGCTGTTCGCCTCCATGCGCGGTACCGCGACCACGCCGGAACAGGGCGCCATCACGCTGCTGGGAGCCGCGTGAGTCATGCCACAGAGCGCAGACCTGCTGGTCGCCGATATCGGCGGCACCAACGCCCGCTTTGCCATCAGCGATGCGGACGGCGGATTGCACGAGCTGCGCGTGCTGCATGCCGCCAACTTCCCCAAGGTTGATGAAGCGATCACGGCCTATTTCGCGGATTTGAAACGGCCGCGTCCGACCCAGGCGTGCTTTGCTGTCGCCTGCCCGGCGAGCGGACCGGAGATCAAGCTCACCAACTCCTCGTGGCGCTTCGTGAAGGCCGATCTGTGCCAGCAATTCCAGTTCGATCGTTTCGTCGTCATCAATGATTTCGAAGCGCTGGCCGCCTCCGTGCCTGTGCTGAGCGGCACGCAATTGGCCGAGCTGCGTCCCGGCCGAGCAGATCCGACCTCGGTCAGCCTGGTCATTGGTCCCGGCACCGGCCTTGGCGTCGGCGCCTATGTGCCGGCGGGGAAGAACGCCTGGGCGGTCATCTCGGGCGAGGGTGGCCATGTCGGCTTCGCGCCGAACACCGAGGAAGAGGTTCGGCTGTGGCGGCGGATGCGGGAGAAGTATGGCCGCGTGTCTGCCGAGCGCGTGCTGAACGGTGCGGGCCTCGTCAATGTCTATCGTTTCATCGCGGATGAAGCGGGGCAGCAGCGCGGAGAGGTCGACGCGCCAGAGATCTCGCGACGCGCGCTGGCGGGGGAAGAGGTCGCGACCAATGCGGTGCTGATGTTCTTCGACATGCTGGGCAGCGTGACCGGTGACCTGGCGCTCGCGTTCGGATCGCGCGCCGGGGTCTATATCGGCGGCGGCATCACGCCCAAGCTGCTCGACTTTGCCCGGCGCAGCAATTTCATCGATCGGTTCCTCGACAAGGGACGGGTCGCCGCCATTCTGCAGTCGATGCCGATCTGGGTTATCCTGGAAGGGCGCGCGGCCCTCTACGGCGTGCGCCGCCAATTCGATCGCGAGGGAACATGAGCGGACCAACCTCAGTGTTTGCATTGCTCAGCGGCATTCGCGCATTGCCGGTGGTGGCAATCGACTCCGTCGAGGATGCGGTGCCGCTGGCCGATGCGCTGGCGGAAGGCGGCATGCCGGCGATCGAGGTCACATTGCGAACCGCCGCCGCCGCCGCCGCCATTGCCAAGCTGCTGAAGGAGCGGCCCAAGCTGCTGATCGGTGCCGGTACCGTCGTCACCTGCGCACAGATGAAGACCTGTGCTGCGCTCGGCGTGAAGTTCGCGATCAGCCCGGGATTGACACCTGCGCTGCTGGAAATCGCGCATGAGCTGAAGATGCCCTACTTGCCCGGCACGGCGACGGCGTCGGACGTGATGGTCGGCGTGCAGCATGGCTTCAGCGAGTTCAAGTTCTTCCCGGCCGAGGCGGCGGGTGGAGCCGCCATGCTGAAATCCTGGGCCGGGCCGTTCCCCGACATCCGCTTCTGCCCGACGGGCGGCATCAATGCACAGAATGCCCGCACCTACATGGCGTTGCCCAACGTGGTGATGGTGGGCAGTTCCTCCACGATGCCAGCGGCCTCGCTCAAGGCAAGGGACTGGGCGGACATCGCGCGGCGGACGCGCGCCTTCACCGATGGGCTCGACAACATCGTTTCGTGCTGAAGGAAAAGTGCGCCCGGAGGGGATGATGCTCCGGGCGCCGGTCCAGGATGGCGACCCTTGGGGACGGATGGGTGTGGATCGCCGCCTGATGGAAGAGAGTAAAGACCCATCCACGGATTCGGGTCTGTGATGGGCGTCACACCACGCCCGCTAAGCAATTCTGGGATCAAGAAACGTCATATGCGGCTGGCTTGAAGGTGGGCAGGGCTGGCCGGTACACTCCCGCCACCCCTTGGGCGCGTTCACGCGTCGTCATCAGTCAGGGAGATTTGCCATGTCAGCCGCGCTCAGCGTCGACAGCTGGAAGGATCAGGCTCGCAGCCTCAGCTACCGGAACCAGTGCTTCGTCGGAAATCGTTTTGTTTCAGCGGCTTCTGGGAAGACCTTCACTTGCGTAAACCCGGCGACCGGCGCGCCGCTGACTCAGGTTTCGGCGGGCGACAAGGAGGATGTCGACCGCGCCGTGAAGGCCGCGCGTGCTGCTTTCGAGAAGGGCGTCTGGTCGCGGATCGCGGGCTCTGAGCGCAAGAAGGTCTTGTTGCGTTTCGCGGATCTGATGGAAAAGCACGCGACCGAGCTGGCGCTGCTGGAGACCCTCGACATGGGCAAGCCGATCGGCGACAGCTCCACGATCGACGTGCCGCTCTCCATCCAGTGCATCCGCTGGTATGCCGAGGCCATCGACAAGATCTATGACGAGATCGCCCCGACACCGCCCAATGCCATCTCCTTGATCCGGCGTGAGCCGCTGGGCGTAGTGGGCGCGGTCATTCCTTGGAACTTCCCGCTGCTCATGGGCAGCTGGAAGATCGGTCCCGCGCTCGCCACCGGCAACTGCATGGTGGTCAAGCCGGCCGAGCAATCGCCGCTCTCGATGCTGCGCCTGGCGGAGCTGGCGGCCGAGGCCGGCGTTCCCGAGGGCGTGTTCAACGTGATCCCGGGCTATGGCGAGACGGCAGGGCAGGCGCTCGGCCGCCACATGGATGTCGACGCCATCACCTTCACGGGCTCGACCGAGGTCGGCAAGTATTTCCTGAAATATGCCGGCGAGAGCAACATGAAGCAGGTCTCGCTGGAATGCGGCGGCAAGACGCCGAACATCATCATGGCGGATGCGCCGGACCTCGACGCCGCGGCGGAGGCCGCCGCCTGGGGCATTTTTTTCAACCAGGGTGAAGTCTGTAACGCAGGCTCGCGGCTGATTGTCGAGGAGTCTGTCAAGGACGCGGTGCTCGAGAAGATCCAGAAGGTCGCGCAGATCCTGCAGCCCGGCGATCCGCTCGATCCCAAGACCAAGATGGGCGCGATGGTGGACGAGACGCAAATGAACCGCGTGCTTGGCTATATCGAAGCCGGCGCCAAAGAAGGCGCCAAACTCGCCTTCGGCGGCAAGCGCGTGCGCGCTGAGAGCGGCGGCTATTATATCGAGCCGACTCTGTTCGATGGGGTAAAGAACAGCATGAAGATCGCCCAGGAGGAGATCTTCGGGCCGGTGCTCTCCACCATCACCTTCAAGGACCAGGACGAGGCGGTGAAGATCGGCAATGACACGATCTACGGCCTCGCAGCTGCCGTGTGGACCAAGGACATCAACAAGGCCTTCAAGACCTCGCAGGCCCTGCGTGCCGGCGTGGTATGGGTCAATTGTTTCGACAACGGCCATATCTCGTCGCCCTTCGGCGGCTTCAAGCAATCCGGCTTCGGCCGCGACAAGTCGCTGCACGCGATGGAAAAATACACGCAGCTCAAGGCAACGTGGATCAATATCAGCTAGACTAGGCGGATTGGAAGGGGCGCCGTACGGCGCCCCCTTTCTGCTAAGCGGCTACGGCAGATTGCAGCGCATACCGCCGCAACACAACTTCGCCGACAATGCCCTGATACATCGCGCTGTCGTAAAGACCGGCCATCGCCAGTACGACGAGGCAAGGCTCGGCACGATATAGAGCGTGATTCCTTCATTCTGGAGCGTATCCTGAGTTTCTGAAGTAGTTAGCGCATTCCTGTGGTGTGAAGACGTCGATGAGCTGACCGATGCCGCGCCAGGTGGTTTCGATGGTG
>NZ_QORW01000038.1 GCF_003574735.1 Dongia deserti | reverse complement strand
TATCGCTGCAGACAGCACGGAGTGCGGATCGTCTATTGCGCAGAGCCGTTTGAGAACGATGACGGCCCGCTGTATGCAATCGTCAAAGCCATAAAGCGTGCGATGGCGGCCGAGTATATCCTCCGCCTTTCATCGTGGGCCGACACCTGCCGCCTGCCGATGCACCGGCCGGTCGCGTGCACCGGCTGTGTAACCAGGCGCTCTGGCCTGCCGGCGATTTCATCGCCGGTGGCCGAAACCTCGTGCTGATCGCTTTGTGGCCGTTCATCGCCGCGGTCCGAGGCTGGAAGCAGTTGCGGTTGCGCGGCGCTACGTTCCACCGCCTGACGGGGATCTCGCAGCGGCGGCAGTTTGCGGACATGGTGCGGCTGGCAGTCCACCATCGCGTGCCACCGATCTACTACTATCGCTACGAGCTCCATCGTCCGGAGCAGCAGAAGCGCGCAGCCGACTATCTATGGCGCTACCAGACGAAGGAGATTGCATACCGTCTGCTCTATCCGACGGAGACCGACACGTTCGTGCCGGCCCCTCTGAAGGATAAACTGGGCTTGGCGCGCTATTGCGAGATGCACGGCCTGCGGCATGTGCCCACGCTTGCCGTGTTCGAGGATGGTCGGCGCGTCGACGGCGGCGAGCGCTTGCCGCCGGACGACCTGTTCCTCAAGCCCGTGGTGGGCAAGGGTGGTGGCGGCGCGGAGCGCTGGCACAGGATTAACCATGGTCGCTACCGCAACACCAAGGGACAGGAGGTTGATGGTACCGCCCTGGTGGCACGCATTGAGGAGCTTTCCCGCAAGGAGCCATATCTGGTGCAGCCGGCGCTCACCAATCACGCTGCTCTGTCCAATCTGAGCGCCGGCGCCTTGTGCACGGCCAGGATCGTGACCCTGCGTTCCGAGACGGGCTGGTACGAAGCGACCAACGCCGCGTTCCGCATGCCCAGCAGCGCAACGTCTGCGGTCGACAACTTCCACGCCGGGGGTGTTGCTTCAGCGGTTGATATACGTACCGGCGCCCTTGGCCCAGCGTCAGACCTCGGCACGGAGCGGTCACGCTGGCACGAGCAACACCCATTCACCCATGCTCCGGTTGCGGGCCGCCAGCTTCCGATGTGGCGCGAGGTCATCGAACTGGTCCAAAACGCGCATCGGGCCTTTAACGATTACGTGCTTATCGGGTGGGACGTTGCGTTCCTGGATGACGGTCCCGCGCTGGTCGAAGGCAATCGCGGCCCGGACATCGACATTCTGCAGCGGACCAGCAGGGGGCCGATCGGTAACGACCGGTTCGGCGAACTCCTGGCGTACAATCTCGAACGGCGGTGGCCGTTATTGTAGCAACTTACGTAGCAACGATCATACGATCCACTGCACATGTCCGAATGCACGACGTCCGGTCGCCGACAGGGCATATCGGTGCCACGACGAGATGTTTCCAGATCAAGGTATGTTGTTGAGTGCGCTGGACCTCGAACCATCTGTCCGCAATCCAGCCGATACGGTTGTCCTTCGGTGAACTTTGGACGCGACGACATCCCAAACGGGGTGCGGACCTGTAGCGCTATCGATGTCGGCGCGACGACGCGGTCGCGCACGCTTCGAGACCGTCCCTGACAATCGCTCCTCGTCGCCAGTGCCCTAGAAGAGATTAAGAGTCTGGCGCAGAGTGCGATTGGCAGCTGAGTTTTAGGTGCTAGAGCAGAGCATGGCACAAGATCAGCTAGAACTCCCCGCAAGTGTTAACCACGATACATTTTGTCGTGAACTTCGATGGACAGTGCCATCCCGGCTAATACTAATCATTCAGCGGATGTATCGAAGGAGCTGCGGCTCATCCGCCTCGATCTATGGGCCGTTTAATTACCGAGAAGATAGTATGCGGTCTGAAGGGGCCCCAGCTTGCAACAATCTCTTTGCAGAATTCGCAGCTGAGCTCACCGCCGCTTCGGGGAAGATCTTCGTTAACCAAGCAACTGTATACTGCCCCGCACTTTGGGCAGGTGACCGTCTGAGCTTCGTCATTGAACGTTTCCATAATTGAACCCTAGATCCACGCCACTCGACGGGTCAAGTGTTGACAGTTGTCTCACGTTCGGGCCACGGCTGGAGGATAGATGACTGTGAGGTGCGCGCCATGCCCGAGGCACCACAGTTGATCCGACGTTCCTCGACCTCACCGCGAGGCAATGCATCTGCCTGCTGTGCCACTGTGGCCGGCGCGTCCAGATCCCTAAGGATGCCCTTGTTACATCCCGGTTGTCTCTAGCGCGTAGGGACTCCGCTGCTCGAGCCACACGGAGATATTCATCCGGTCATCTCACTCTAAATAAGGGCTCAAGCGGTTGGCATAGCAATCTTCGTTCGAGACTACGATTTCTTACTGCATCAGCGACTGAACCGAGAACCTCGTCGTGTACCGCGAGCAACCTCGCAATGTCGCCGTCAGTATGGGCATAGGACATGTTGTGTGTTCCCAACGAAAGGATGCCCCTCTTGAACCATTCTTGAAGAAGAAAGGTCTTGATCTGCCATACACTGTAAGGCCCAACATCCCTTACATTGACGAAGGACCATGTGGGATCACCACTTACTGATACAATGTCGTCAATTTGGTGCGTTGATATCAGCGCCTGTACACCTTCGATCACCTTCTGACCCTGGCGGCGCAGAGTATCGATCACTGGCTCACGTCGCAGCTTATTCAGCGTCGCAAGGGCTGCCGCCAGAGACAAGGTCTCCCCGCCGAACGTGGAAGAGAAGAATATGTCCTCCATCAGCCGCATGACTTCGGCGCGACCGGCAAGCGCTGAGACCGGGAAGCCATTGGCCAGTCCTTTGCCGAAAGTGGCGAGATCTGGTACAATTCCAAAACGTTCCTGCGCACCGCCGTTTGCAAAGCGGAAGCCCGTGATGGTTTCGTCGAACACCAGCAGCGCGCCGTGCTGATGAGTGATCTCGCGCACACTTTCCAAGAAGTCCGCGGTAGGCAGCGAGACGTTCATTGGCTCCAAAATCACTGCGGCAAAACACCCTGGCCGCTCAGTAAGCAGCGCACGAAGTGAATCGATATTGTTGAATTGAAACGTGTGTGTCAGGTCGCGCGTGGCCTGCGGCACCCCGCGATGTCGCGCAGTCGAGCCGATGTACCAGTCTTGCCAGCCATGATAACCGCAGACAGCCACATGGTCCCGGCCGGTGAATGCGCGAGCCAGCCGAACGGCGCCTGAGGTCGCATCCGACCCATTTTTGCCGAAACGCACCATCTCTGCACATGGCACCATATCAACTATGGCTTCCGCGACTTGCATTTCCAACGGATGAGGAAGCGAGAAGATGACGCCATCCTTCAGCTGTTCTTGAACAGCTGACACGACATCGGGATCGTTGTAACCCAGCGTGATAGATGCAAGAGCGTTTATGAAGTCTATGTACTCGTGACCATCCGCATCCCAAACTTTGCTTCCTTGACCACGGATCACGAAGAATGGCGAGACACCAAACGGAAACTGGGTCTTGCTCTTGGAAAACGTCTGTGAGCCAAGAGGAATAGTTTGCAGAGCGCGTTGCAGCAATATCTCTGAATTTGCAAATCTGTTTCCACCTGACCCATTCATCTTAGGCTGGCCTCCTTCGCTAGAGTTTTTGCGAGCCCCTCATTGCGTTTGTGGTGCAAGTTGTGATCTCGCCAAGCAGGGTTTTCGTGCAGCCAAGAAATTACATCCGCGGTCGTAAAGGCCGGATTGGATGGATAGAGAGCGCCATATATGGCCTCGATCAACTCAAAATCGGCAGGCTCATCCACTGTCCAGCGCAGATGAGAAACGTCGCCATTTTCATTTGCGACATTTTTAATATTGAAGCGATCGGGACGGCGCCTGACAAACAGCGTGACATGCTCGCGTTCCGCTGGATTCGTGGCCTCCTCATGCGCAGTGTTGAGGGCGCCTGCTTTCACTGCTTCCACATCTAAGCCATCGGGATAGGTTGGGGGCGACACGTTACAAGTGTAATCGGCTTCACAAGCCAGATGGGTAGTGACCACACGATCGATGACAGCGGGGTCAGTCAATGGACAATCGCCAGTCAAGCGCACGATATGGTCGGGCATGAAGGGGGTCGCTGCCTCTACGTAGCGACGGAGAACGTCGTCGAGCGATCCCCGATAGACGTCGATACTCGCGTTGCGGCAGACCTCTGCCAGGGGATCATCCATGGGGGTGTCAGACGTAGCCACTATCAAATGTGAGAGAGTGCGCGCCCTGCGAATCCGTTCAATCTGCCGCAGCAACATCGGCTGATTCAGGATGGGCCTCATCACCTTCCCGGGGAGGCGCGTCGAGGTCATGCGCGCCTGCAGAATGGCTAAAACCTTCATAAATCACCGTGTGCCTTTATAAACTCTCGAGTTTGGCCAGCGTCGAGGAACTTCCTCGACCGCTGCAAACGAGCACCGATCGGGTACGGGGCTTTGCCTTCGCTGACAAGACCGAAAAATGGCTCCACAACGGCTCATCGTGCTTTGAACGCACCAATCGGAGGCATGTGCCCGCGAGCCGGGTTGTGACGAACGGACGACATAGGTTAGTATTCCTAGATATTATTGATGGGCGGCCACCGTCAGTGTTGTTAGACATGCTGGAATCACTTGCAAGTCCCAGCCTGATTGCTATCCACTAATAAATGCGCTCTTTTTGATTGGCCCACGTAATTTTCATTGCAACAATGGAAGATTTGGGCAAAACAAGTCGGTTTCTAGGGGGAGCGAGTTGTGTTGCTGAACATCTCACTATTCATCGCCGGAGGCGCGCTCGGCGGCGCTGTCACGTGGTGGGCCACAAAGGCTCATCTCTTGAAACGCCTCGATGCACAAATTCCAGAACTGTGTTCGTCGAGCGAAGCCGTGCATCGCACGTGCGTAGAACAGTCAACGAAAATCCGCGGAGCAGCCGTCGAGATCAAACCGAAAGACCCAAAAACCGTTTGGCAAGACGAGTGGGATGATTACGATACTTACGACTGGGCGGTCTAACAAAAACTGCTCTTGCTGGCCTTTATAGATCAAGCCTCGCTTGGCAGGGCTCTACAACGTCTTGGTCCAACTGTACTGAAGATCGCCGTTAGGGCTGTTCTCGATCTGCCTAAAGCCGGCCTTCTTGAACGCTTCGCACGATCCAACGTTTCCCTGCTTTATTCCGGCGTTAATCTCAGAGAGACCCAATTCGTCTGTTGCAAATTCTACAATGCGGATGATCGTGCTGGTGGCCAGCCCCATCCCCCACACCGACGTATCAAAGATGCAGATCCCAAGGACCGCGCGCGAGCGGTTCCATTCAATGCCGTGTAGCCGCGTCGTGCCGACCAGCTGGTGGCGGTAGTATATACCAAAAAGAGCGTTGGAATCGCTGTTCCAGTTGTCCACTACATAACCCCGCATGTTTTCCGCGTTCCAGCCTCCTGGCGGCGGAGGTGAAAGGAATTTGAAGACCACCGGATTATTTAGCCCCTCAGCATATGCCTGGGTAATGTCGCACCCGAGCATTGGGCGAAGAATGGCTTCCTTTGAAGTACGCAGAATAGTCAGTTTCCAATTCGGGGGCATTGCCTTCTCCCTTGGTCGGCAGACTACCGGACGCGGGTGCTGTCGTGTATCCGCCAAAATGAAGACGAGATTTCGGGACGAAGAAGACCGGCCTGATTCGCTCTTAGCAGGACAACTCGCTGCGTACCCAGCCTAAGGTCCCGTGTCCTGTCGGGACCCCCTGACAGACGCGCCTGCCAACTCGGCAAGATCTTTCGTTCGCTAGGAAACATGGAACCTCTCTGCTGCTGAAGGGGCACGAGTAGTGGCCAGCACTCAATTCTCGCCCGTTCCTCGAAGGTATAACATCATTGCGCGCCGACTGATCGTCCACTAGACATCGGCGCAATTTAGCAACTCAGAGTAAAGGCATGCCGCAGAAGCCGGCCAAGATCATCTATTTTCCCATGGAGATCACCTCCCGTGAGCTGGATTCTCGGCTCCTGCTCACCAGCTTTGCGGCGTCCCGCGGATTCGAGGTGGTGCTCGGCCAAAAATGGCTGCTTGAACGTAACATCGAATTCATGACGCCGGGTGTTTATCTTTCCAAGACCCTGACCCGGCGCGATGCAAAGACGCTGAAGCGGGCCAGGGCGGCTGGCTACATAACCGCCGCAATTGACGAGGAAATTCCCGGGCTTGTCGTTCATGATCGCAAATTCTGGTGGGTATCACGGGACGCTGTCGAGAATGCCGATCTGATCTTCCTGCCGGGCACCTACAATTCCAGTGCGTTCGGCGCCAACTTCGAGTTGGGGGAAGACCGCCTCCGCCGGGTGGGCAATCCACGCTGGGACCTGTTGCGCCAGGAGCTGCGTTCGATTTTCGCACAGGAGGTCGACGACCTGCTCCGGCGCTATGGCGACTTCATCCTAATCAACACTAACTTTGGAACCACCAACTCCCAGAAGGGTGATGCCAGACAGATGATCCAGGGGCTGATCGACCAGGGCAAGGTCGACGCCAATGATACCGAACTGTTGCGCGACCTTGACCGCATCGTTGCGATGGAAGGCGCAAACCGAGCCACCCTCATTGAGCTGCTTCCGGCAATGGTGCGGCGCTTTCCCAACCAGCGCATCATCCTGCGACCGCATCCTAGCGAAGACGTCGAGAACTGGCATAAGTGGCTCGCACATTGCCCACAGGTCCAAATCGTGCGCCAGGGTGCTGCCGTTCCGTGGATCCTGGCCTCGCGCGTTCTCATCCATACCAATTGCACGACCGGAGTCGAAGCGATCGCTCTGGACAAGCCCGCGATCTGTCTCTTGCCAACAGAAAGTTCTGTTAACCGGCGGTATCTCGCGAACCTTGTCAATCCCGTGACTACCAGTGTGGCCGATACGTTGGTAGAGCTTGAGCGAGTGATCGCCGCGCCGGAATGCTGCTACAGCACGAGTATGATTGACCGCTTCAGGGACAGCATGTCCTTCGATCCCAATTGCCTCGGCGCCGAGAGCATGATCGAGGACATCCTGGCGCTTGGCAACGCGCGCGGCTGGTGCGAGTCGTCCGGTATGGTCAGTAACTGGCGCACCTATGGCGGTTATCGCTGGCGCCAAAAGGATAAGAATGTGCGCGGCATTCTGTTTCCCGAGAAGAGCCTGGATGGTGTGGCAAGGCGCCTTGAGCAGTATGCCAGCTTGCTTGGACTCGACGATCGGCTGCGGCTAGAAGCTTGTGGTAGCAAGACCATTTTGGTCTCGGCGCGGCCGCTGTCGTTTGGAACACGAATCCGCCGGGCGATTGGCGCCCTCAAGCGCACCTGATGACTGCTGCAGATGCTGAGAATAAGGATGCATCTGACCGCCCCTTCCACCAGTTTTCAGATCGGGGCGTACCGCAGAAGGTACTAATCATACTGTCGATGGAATGGAACCGACGTCATGAAAACCGCCGATCTAGAACTGCAGGAAGCTGGCAAGACCGGCCGGTCATTGGGTTCACTGCTTGGACTCGGCGATGCCAAGAAAGCAACGAAATTCAAAGCAGGCACGCATCCGTCCGCGGGCGGTCCGACAAGCGAGAGGACCCAGGTCAGTCAGTCCATCGCCGACGTGTTGAAGCTGCTGCGCGCCGATCAGGTTACGAAAATCGGCGTGCATGGCGACAAGGGCTTTTTCGATTCGTTCAAGACGCAGGCCGGCGAGATCGAGTGCCTGTGGTTGTCGAACGATTTCGTGGTCGATCAGCCGCTCGGCGCGCTGCCGCTCATCGGCGAGCGCACGCACTGATGCGACAGATTCCCATTACCCGATTTCCGCATCGCCATGTGTGTCGCGCGGCCATGCTTCGCGATGAAGCGGCGAAGCCGCGTCAGTATTTCATCGTCGGTTAGGGCGCGCATCTCCTCTTGCCGCCGTCTTCGCGCCTGCTCGAAGATTGACGGCTTGATGATGGTGGCGAACGCATTGGGCTTGCGTATCCATTCAGACGGATCGTTCAGTCTGCACCCGCTCTGTAGTTTGGTGCATACTCTGTTGTAGACGGCCGTGCCGATGTACTTTTCTTCCAGAAGCATGCTTCCGATATAGTAAGAACTCCACAGACGGCTAAATCGCGTCGGATAGCCTCGGGAGTTCAGATATGCGGCGATCTGGCCGGTCGTCTCGCCAAGTTTGACATACCGCCGGAAAATCGCCCTCACGATGCGCACTTCGTTCTTGGGACCAGGCGCGAGTTCAACGTGACACCCTTCAAGCCTCTTCTTGCGGCGAGTAGTTCTTCGGAGTGGCTTGCCATCATGGCGAACCAGCGGGATGGTGGCAATGAACCTAAGACAGGCGACTATGGACGATGCCCTAGACGTTTCTCGCTTGGCGGAACGATCCCGATTCCGTTGCGACGAGCAAGACAGGCAATCCGGTGGAGAAAGCCGATCACCTGCGATGGTTTTAAAAGGCGATCGAAGATCCAGACCGCCTCATACTGATCGCAGAAGAGTACGGGCGAAAACTCGGCGTGGTCCGGTTCGTCGCTCGACCGACTCTTGGCTGGTGAGCATCAACCTGGCGCCGCAAGAGCGTGAAAAGCGATATGGGCGATCGATCCTCGCGACGGGGTTGGAGTTTCATCGTGCAGCTGTAGGGTCGTGCTGCCTGGCTCCTGAGATAAAGGAGGACAACGTAAAGAGCTTGCGCCTTTTTTGAGGGTGTGGGCTTCGCAAGGCAGGGCCTGCGCGACGGATTCCACCACCTCATTCGAAATTACCTTCTTCCCATCGCACTTCCGTTCCCAGCATAGAAAGGTTATGGTTGCACTCCATGACATATCCGCTACCCGAAAACGCGTTTCCAGACTCCGAGGCGGGAGCGCGGGCGTATGCTCTAGCGAAAGAGCTATTCCCGATCTGCCGAAGCATTACCGGCCGAGGGGTGCGCGAAACACTGGCAATAATCGCCCGCGAGATCCCCGAGTTGATGATTCACGAGGTTCCGAGCGGGATCAAGTGCTTTGACTGGACTGTTCCGCCTGAATGGTCTGTGCGCGAAGCCTATATCGAGAACGAGCGCGGGCAACGGATTGTCAATTTCAAGGACAACAACCTGCATCTTGTCGGCTATTCGATTGCTGTCGACCGGATGCTGTCGCTGGATGAGCTGCGCCCGCACCTGTATTCTCTGCCAGGCATGCCCGACGCTATCCCCTATGTGACCTCGTACTACGCGGAGCGTTGGGGCTTCTGCCTGTCACATCGGCAACTGACCGCACTTGAACCAGGGAACTATCGCGTGCGGATCGATTCAACCTTGGCGCCAGGTGGCCTCACTTACGGCGAAGTCATCCTGCCGGGACAGTCGAGGGCAGAAGTTTTCCTCTCCACCTATGTATGCCATCCATCGCTGGGCAACAACGAGCTCTCAGGCCCTACAGTCGCAACAGAACTGGTCCGATGGATTCGAAGCCTCCCGCGCCGACGCTTCACATACCGCGTCGTTTTCATCCCCGAGACCATCGGCTCAATCACGTATCTGAGCCGCCACCTGCCAGAACTGAAGGAGCGGGTCATTGCCGGCTTCAATTTGACGTGTATAGGCGATGATCGCGTGTACTCGTATCTGCCTTCGCGCAACGGAAAAACACTCGCAGACCGGGCCGCGCTTCACGCCCTGAAGCATCACGCCGCAGACTTCATGCGCTATGGTTTTTTGGACCGTGGCAGTGATGAGCGGCAGTATTGCAGCCCCGGAGTCGACTTGCCTGTCGCTTCGATCATGCGAAGCAAATACGGCTCTTATCCGGAGTATCACACTTCGCTAGATGATTTGTCCCTGATATCGCCGGCTGGGCTCGGGGGCGGGATAAATGCGATCGCGAAGGCAATCTTGACCGTCGAATTGAACCGGGCCTATCGCGCAACCGTCCTCTGCGAGCCGCAACTGGGCAAACGCGGTCTTTATCCAACTCTGAACGGGCCGGGTGGCCGTCATATGGGGCGCCTCCTGACCGACATCTTCACATATTGCGATGGTGAGCATGACTTGCTTAGCATTGCTGAGCTATTAGACCTCCCAGTTTGGGAACTGGTACCTGCGGTCAGGCAGTTGGCCGATGCCGGGCTGATCGAACAAGAGGACAAAGTATGACGGACAAGAGCAAGCCGAGCGTCGCTGACCACTACGATACGGTCGCCGCCGACTATCATCAGATGTATCAGCGGGAGAACCTCGAAAAGCTAGACAGCTACCCGGCTAATTATTTCCGGCTCCAGATCCTTGCGCGCCGCATCGCCACTCTTGATGCGAAGCGGATTTATGAAATCGGCGTTGGCGAAGGCACGCCTCTGGTTGCTCTTGCCAAGATGGGGCTTGAGGTTGCCGGGTGCGACATATCGCAAGAGATGGTCAATGCTGCTCGCCAGAATTTCGAACGCGCTGGTCTCTCTCAGGAGCTGATCCAGTGGGGCGATGTCGAGGATGCCACGACGCTTGTTGGGCAGCTAAATTCTGGCAAATTCGATGCCGTCATAGCGGCGGGCGTCCTCCCCCATGTTCGCAATGACCGTCTGATGCTGGAGACGGTCAAAATGTGCCTCAAGCCGGGCGGAACAGCCCTCATTGAGTTTCGGAACAAGCTGTTTTCGCTGTTCACGTTCAACCGGCGCACCCGGGATTTCATCATTGACGATCTGTTAGCCAGCGTTGCGCCCACCATCAAGGATGCAGTCGCGGCAGAGCTTGACCGCCGCTGTGACTTGTCCCTTCCGCCGATCCAGGCCTATGACCGCATTCTGTCGAAGTTCCACAATCCGTTTGAACTGCAGGAGCTGTTCAGGGTTTGCGGATTCGAGGTCGTGACCATTCACTGGTACCATTATCATCCCGCCCCGCCGATGCTGGAGAAGCAATTGGTCGAGTTCCGGAAAACGGCAATGGCACTTGAGCACGAGGGGAGTTGGCGGGGTATGTTCCTTTGCTCAGCAGGGGTGATCGAAGCGCGCTTGCCGGGCTGACCCGCTGTAGCTCGACAAGCGAAGCGCCGACAACTGAAGTGATCCTCGGCCTGCGCGTTACGCAAGTCGCGTCTCAAATGAACGTGTCTTTAACAAGTAGTGTGATGCGGGTTCGGTCGTGGGTAGCCCAAAGGCTCAACACGTAACTTGTTGATCTTGCTAATTGCGCATCACGATCCCGCAATCCGACTCGCTCTATTACTCAGCTCAGGCACATTGTGTCGCATACATCACCGGCATCTTTTGCCCCAAGATGATCGCCGATGTCGTGGAAGACTTTAGACGGTTGGCTCAAAAAGTGTGATCCCAATCATCTGTTGAAGCCATGTGATAGCGTGGGTATCACATCTCCGCAGCGGCTGACGAAAGAGTGATCACTCTTTGGGAGTATCGTCCATGATCACCGTTGAACGTCCGCTCATATCAAAGCTGGTCGCACTCAGTGACGATTCCACTATCTTGGGATACACCCGGACGGACGATCCCAAAAGATTCCTCCGTGAACTCATCGGTGGTCACAAGCTGGACCATCAAGTGCGGAGATATGAGGTCTGCCCGCTCGGCACAGATGATCTCAGTCATTACTATGACTTCGATGCTAAATGTCTCTTATCGAGGAACCCATCGTCCGAGGAGGAATGAAGATTGAGAGCGACAGCTTAGCGTTTCGGCCGCGCGGCCGCATCGGTTTCCTGCTCCGCCGCGTACGAGCGCTCCATGCGTCGAATCCACCATCGCAAGCTGCCTTCGAGCAGGCCAAAGCCAATGGCGACCGCCACGAAGATCGGTAAAGCTATTGCGACCCAGTCAGGCAATTGATCCATGGTCTGGTGTCCACCTATCGACTCTTGCCCAAACAAACGAATGACGTGAACGCGCGCACTATGAAGACGATCTATTCTCCTTGAGCCAGCAGAGTAGTCGGAGCGTTACTGGCGAGAAGCCGCTTGCGGTTCGCTTCTGTTGCCTTCAGACGCGTTTGGTGAAGGCCTTCAAACATGTCGTAGTTTGAAGCTTTGGGGCGCGGCTCGGCGCTCTGAGAGCGCTTCGAGGGCGAGTTCGATTTTCCGTCAGCAGTCATTAGATTCCTCGTCGCTGGGGTAATTGGCCGTGAACTTAGAGCCTTAGCCTCCGAACGTGATGTCCTCAGAGGCAGGCCTGGAAATCAGGCCGATGTTGGCGAGTGCAAGAAAGATGGCCACGGCTATCACCACAGCGGTGATACCATTGACAACAAGTCTGAGTGCTTGGCGTGCTTTAAGCATCCGATGCTCCGCTGTTTGGGCGGGAGCACGAAACTCTCTCAGGCGCCAGCGGGCCAGGGGCAGTGAAGCCGGCGATGCATAGAACCTAAGAGGCTTCTCCCGAATCACCTAGCACTTTCTTTGTGCATTGCACGGAGTGCACTATAGGGCGTAGTGTCGGATCGGAACGGGCTCCTGGACCGCACTTCCCGCCTTCATCTGCCCGGATCATTTGTCCAGTCCATATGCTGAGACTCGCGACGTTCGGCGTCGCGTCCAAATCGCGCACTTGTCTGCGCCGTCAACGATGTTGGATGAAAGGTACAAATGAACTACTACATCGCTATTTTTGCACAGTCGATTGTCGGCGAATGGCGCGTGTTCTTCCCCGACTTTCCAGAGTGCGAAGCGCGGGGGTTCACCGTGCAGGATGCGACGTTCGTGGCAGAATCGGCGCTCATGCGATGCGCACAGGAAACCGGCACGCTTCCAAAGCCCCGCGATATCAGCGAAATCAAACGCGATGCAGAATGGCTTTCCCGGCATCAGATCGACTTCGCGGGCCCGGTAGTGGTCAGAATGATCCCGCTTGCCGCATAATCCCGGCAAAGACTGACCTTATCGGATTGGCTGTTCCGGCGTGCGGCACTGGCGCAAACTTCCATTGACCAGCGCCATGATCTGGCTGCCGCGGTTCACGAAGAACATGATGATGTCGTAGATCGCCTTGCAGGCCTTGACGAAGGCAGAGGCCGGATTGAGCAGCCCGATCAGCCACGTCGAAACCATTACACGATTCTACGCCCCTTTTTATCAGGTCAAGTCGAGGATGAAGGACTGGAAACCAGCCGCTTGATCCTGGCGGACGAATCCTAATGTGTCGAACAGGCGCAGGCTTGGCACGTTGTCGTCTTTGACTTCTGCAAGGAGTCGGCAGGGCCCAGCATCGGCGCGCA
>NZ_QORW01000037.1 GCF_003574735.1 Dongia deserti | reverse complement strand
ATGCCAATGCGGATAAGCTTATCCATGGACGGCTCCCTTCAATGAGATCTGCAACGACCTCATTCTGGCACATCGATGCCGCGCGGGGGCCGTCCACACCATCACGAGTTTGCCTGCAGGCGACGAGCTTCGCACATCGAAACTCGTGGATGGTCGGACCAAGTCCGACCATGACGAAATTGGAGAAAGGTGCGTGCGTCCGCCGCCTACTCCACGCGTGCCAGCGCGGCCTTTGCGTCGATGCGTTCGGTGGTGGTGCTGGCAGCGCCGGCGGCCGCGGCGAAATAGTCGCGCGCCTTGCGCTTGTCGCCCTTCAGCAGAGCGCGCTCGCCCAAGTAATACTGCGCTTCGCACAGCACGTCGGTGCGCAGCGTCGACGGCAGTTCATTGATGCCGGCGATCAACGCCGGATCCTCCCCGGTGCCTGTGAACAGCTCCAAAAGCGGCCGCGGCCAGATGCTGGGGTCGAGCTTGTCGATCCCTTTCTTCAGCACCGCCGCATCGCCCTTTCCGAGATGTGACTGGGCAAGATAGAGACGCAGCGCAGCGTAGGGATTGTCCGCCCGCAGCTTCAAGGCCAGCGCAAAATCCGCGGCGGCATTCTTGAAATCCTGCTTCGCATAGTAGGCACGACCGCGGTTGTAGGCAGCGGCCGCGGCTTTCGGGTCGAGCTTCAGCAGTTGGCCGAAATCCCTGATCGCATCATCGTAACGGCCGGCGCGGATGCTCATGCCGCCGCGGTCCAGCAGCGCCTCCTGGTCATCCGGCGCAATGCTGAGCACCCGATCGAGATCGGCGATCGCGGCCTTGTCATCACCGCGTTGCGCATGAACCCAGGCACGCGCATAGAAGCTGTCGGGATCATTCGGCACGATCGCGAGCAGTGCATTGAAGTCCGCCAACGCATCGTCCCACTGGCCTAGCTTGGTATAGGCGCCACCGCGGTTGTAGAGCGCGTCGGTCGAGTTCGGCGCGAATTTCAGCGCCTGGGTGAAATCGCGCACCGCATTGGCGTAGTCCGTCTTCGCCGCGTAGCCGACGCCACGATGATAGAGCGCTTGCGCCAGCTCCCTGCCCTGCGGGCGTAGTGCCTTGATTAGCGTGGTGCAGGCATCGATCTGAGTCTGCGGCGCATCCGACTGCCTGCAGGCCTCGCGCATCTGCACGATCGCACCTTCTTCGGCATCGGCGAAGGCCGCTGTTGCCGCCAGGACCAGCAGCGCGCTCACCAGAAGGGGACGCACTAGACTGCCGCGCGCAACGCAGCGTCACGGGCGGAGCGGCGCTCCTTCACGCTGGCGCTCTTGAGCTGGCCGCAAGCGGCCATGATGTCCTCGCCGCGCGGCGTCCTGACCGGGCTGGCATAGCCGGCATTGAACACGATGTCGCTGAAGGCCGCGATGCGCTCCGGTGTCGAGCGCTCGAACGGCGCGCCGGGCCAGGGGTTGAACGGAATGAGATTCACCTTGGCTGGAATGCCTTTCAACAGCCGCACTAAGGCGCGCGCATCGGCCGGGCTGTCATTCACGTCCTTCAGCATCACGTACTCAAAGGTGATGCGCCGTGCATTGTTGAGCCCCGGATAGTTGCGGCAGGCGTTCAACAGCTCGGCGATCGGGTATTTCCTGTTGATGGGCACGATTCGGTCGCGCAGCTCATCCGTCACTGCATGGAGCGAGATCGCGAGCATAACGCCAAGCTCCGCCCCGCAGCGCTCGATCATCGGCACCACGCCGGCCGTCGACAACGTGATGCGGCGCCGGGAGATCGCGATGCCCTCGTTGTCCATCACGATCTTCAGTGCTTTCGCGACGTTGTCGTAATTGTAGAGCGGTTCGCCCATGCCCATCATGACGATGTTGGAGATGAGGCGTCCGTCCTTCGGGCTTGGCCATTCGCCAAGATGATCGCGCGCCAGCATCACCTGGGCGACGATCTCCGGCGCCGACAGGTTGCGCACTAGGCGCTGGGTCCCGGTATGGCAGAACTTGCAGGTGAGGGTGCAGCCGACCTGGGAGGAAACGCAGAGGGTGCCGCGATCCTCTTCCGGGATATGCACCGATTCCACCTCCTGTCCGTCGCGAAACTTCAGCAGCCATTTGCGCGTGCCGTCGACCGACTGCCGGTCGACCGAGACGGACGGCCGGCCGACCACGAACTGCTCCGCCAGGCCGGCGCGGAATTCCTTGGACAGGTTGCTCATGCCCGCGAAATCGGTGACGCCACGGTGGTAGATCCAATGCCAGAGCTGGCGTGCACGAAAGGCCGGCTGGCCGATCTCTGCCATCGCCTGGCTCAGCTCCTCGCGCGACAATCCGACCAGGTTGCGCCGGCCGGTTTCGTCCACTTCGGGCGGAGCGAATTGTTCCGCGTGTTTTTCGGTGCTCATCTCTCTACTTCAAGCCACAGGCCAGGCTGATCGCCGCATAGGCCCTGGTGAATCCATCCAGCGAAAACGTGTCCTGCGAGGCGACGCCGTTGCTGGTCATTCCGGTCACCACCAACTCAGCGCCTTTCTTCATTCGGGCAACTATTGTCCGGTCGGTGTTCGAGTCGCGTATCCAGACCCGGTCGCCGTCCACCAGGCGCAGCAGGATGTTGCCGGTCTTGTCAACCTTGGCCTTGGTATATCTGGTCTTGTGAGGTTCGAAACCCAAGGCCACGCTCACCTGGTCTCGCACCTTGCCGCCCACCTGATGCGTCACCATCAGGCCGACCTCGCCGCGATTGGGGATCTGCCCCAGCGACTGGCTCGGCGCCGAGATCATGTAGCACAGCTTCTCCGCGCCCTCACCCTGCGTGAAAGCATACCAGGCCCCGAAATTTCCGATTTCCTCAGCCTGTGTGACCGCCGGAGCGAGCGCTCCGCCGATACCCAAGATCCAGGAAAAAAGTCTTGCCCTCATGTCCCAAGCCATCCGATCTGCTACCAGAGCCGGCGGCAAAAATCCAGCCCTTGTAAGGTGTTAGTCAGCTTTCGCCCGCTTCCCTCAAGCGTCGCTGCTTCCATTTCGGCAAGCCGCGTCGGTGCGGCGCCAGCGATGTCACCGGCCCGCCCACCCGGACCGGGCGCTCCGCGAACCGGCCAAGGCTGATCATGCGGTCATACATCACGATCGCCGCCGCGACCGAGACATTGACGCAAAACCGGGTGGGAATCTTGACCACGTAGTCGCAGCGCTGGGTGAGCCCCGGCGACAGCGAATCCTGCTCCGCGCCCAGTACATAGGCGGCCGCCAGCGGATGCTTGAAACTCGGCAGGTCGATCGCGTCCTCGGTGATTTCGACGCCGATCAGCCGGCAGCCCATCGGCAAGGTGAAGCGGTCGATCGAGGGATGGACATGAACCGGCATGTTTTCGATCGCGATCGAGGTATCTGACTGCAGCAATTCATCGACATCGATCGCCGGCTGGATGGCAAACGCGAAGCTGGCGCGGAAGGCGTGCGCGGTGCGCAAGATCGCGCCGAGATTCATCGGCTTCGAGATGCCCTCGACCCCGAGTCCGAAGTAGCCCCGCATGGTCCTCGCTTCGCCCATGCAGCAAAGCTAAGACAGCGCGGCGTCGGAAGGCAAGCAAACGGATGTTAGTGATTGTGCGCGCTAGATTTCCGCCACTTTCGCCGGCCGAGTCGCCAGCATCAGTCCGGCCACCACGACGATCGCGCCCGCGAGATCACCGAGAGCCGGCACCTCGCCCAGCAGGGGGATCGCGAGTGTGGTCGCGACCACCGGCTGCCCGTAACCCAGCACCGCCACCAAGGCTGTCGGCAGCTTGCCGAGGCTGCGGTTGATCAGCAGATAGCCCACCAAGGTGAGCACGCCATAGAGCGCGAGATAGGCCCAGCCATGAACGTCGGGCGCCAGAAACCGGTCTTCCAGCAACGCGGCGGGCAACGATCCCAGCGCCGCGCCGACGAATGACCAGGCCGTGACCGCGATTGTCGGATAGGCACGGCACAGACGGCCGGTGACCAACATGCAGCCGGAATAGAACAGGGCCGCCACCACGGCGTAGAGATTGCCGGAGACGCTCGACTGACCGCTCACTGGTCCCAGCGTCATGATGATGAGGCCGGCGAAGGCGAGCGCACCGCCGAGCCCGAGCCAGCGGGTGATCCGCTCCCGCCAGATCAGGAAACCGCCGAGCGCTACGAGCAGCGGGTAGATCATCACCAGCAAGCTGGCTTCAAGGATGGTGGTGGTGACGATGGCGCGGTTCCACAACACCAGGTCCGCCGCCAGCAGCAGCCCGGCCAGGACCGCCAGGGCCTTCGCCTTCAGCGGCAAGGGTGCGGTCCGGCGCGCCAACCAGAGGGCGGCCGGCAGCGCGATCACCAGCCGCCAGAATGCCGTCGCCGCGGCATCAACCGGTGAATCCCGCACCAGCAGCGGCCCGAGGCCGGAGATGAAGACGCCGCCCAGCGCAGTCCGCAAGGCGCCCTTGTCGATCTGAGGCGCCGCAGCCCGTTGCACGCCAGCCAATGCCTCAGCCATGTAACCACCTATCAAAATATCGCTGGTGACATTTGGCGTTGACAAGCGTAACCGGTCAATTGATTTTTACTGGTGATATATGTGAGATAGCCGAACATGTCCGCCACCGACGCACACCCAGCAGCCGAAATCGACCTGCCCAAACATGAGTTCCTGGCGGGGCGGATCGCGCTGGACTTCTGCAACTCGCTGTCGCCGGCGCGACGCGTGGCCTTGCGAGACCGGATAGTGGAGCCTGCGGATTTCACCAGCTGGGCGAAGCGCGCGGGCATCGTCCTCGATCGCGCGCCGAGCCCGCAGGCGTTGGCGCGGCTGCGCCGGCTGCGCGCCGCCTTGATCGGCATCTTTCATGCATTGGCCGAGCATCGCGCGCCGCGAGAAGGCGACCTCGCTCTCTTGAACACGGAACTAGCCGAAGCGCGCGCGGCCGAACGCATCGTAGCCACCAAGGACGGCTATGCGATCGGAGATTCTGCGCCTGCGGCGATCGATCGCCTGCGGCACCGGATCGCACGCGATGCCGGCGACCTCCTAACCGGCGATCTGCGGCGCATCAAACGCTGCCCAGCCCATGATTGCCACTGGCTGTTCCACGACGACAGCAAGAACCTGTCGCGCCGCTGGTGCGCCATGGACGATTGCGGCACCAAGGACAAGGTGCGGCGCTACCGGGAGCGCGCCTCCGCCTGAGCGGTTAACAAGACGCTCATCAAGGAGGAGAGCATGGGACGCGACGACCGCAATCCGCGGCATCACACATCGGAACTGGCCGCGCGGCTGGAAGACACCATCACCGAGTTGCGAGAGGACATCCAGAAAGTCGACGAACCGAAGTTCAAGGCGATGTGCGAGACTTCGGCCGAAGTGCTGCAGGCCCTAGTCAAGACCTTCCGCGACTATGACGCCGGGCAAGAGGCTGCCTGGCGCGAACGCACCTGATCACGCCATCTTCGCCAGCAGCCAGTGCAGGCAGGCGAGGTGCTGCAAATCGTGGCTGCGCAGGATGTGGGCGAGGCCGCGCAGACTGACCTCGCCATATTCCGCGAACGTCGCCGTGCGGTCCCAGTCCGCTTCGCGCGTCATGCTGAGCATCGCGATCGTCTCCCGCCGCGCTCCACGGAACGCCGCGATGGCGGCGTCGGCATTGTCGGCCTCGTAGTTCCGTTCCCGGGCCAGTTCGTAGCTGTCGATCGAAACGAGATCCGGCCGGTCTTCGCGCAAGGTCCGGCCGAAGCGCACGTGATAGCCGTCGATCTCGATATCGCGCAGATGGCATGCTTGGCTCAGCGCGGTGAAGCGTTCGCCCGGGATTCCCTCCCAGGTCGGCGGCACCCAGGCCAGTCTCTCGGCTGGAACCTGGGATATCAGGCCGGCGATTTCATCGGGCATGGCAGCGAGTTGGGAAAGGATTTGCATCGCATACGGTCCTCGAAATGCGTTGGGATTATCGCCGTGCTCCGTGCGAGCGCCAGCACGAACTTGTCTCGCGACAAAGCTGCCTTGCATCCCACCCTCTCCGGCGGCAAGGTGGCGCGAACAGCAGGAAAGCAGGTGTATGAGCGTCCAGGTCAAGACCGAGTTGCCGCAGGATTCCTCTCCGGTTCTCGCCGAAGTGGTGCGCGGCGGGATGGTGGAGAGCCGCCATCACGCCAGCGTCGCGGTGGTGGACGCGCATGGCGGCATCGTGCGCGCTTGGGGCGATGTCGAGCTGCCGATCTATGGCCGCTCCGCCATCAAGCCGCTGCTGGCCATTCCGCTGGTGGAAAGTGGCGCTGCGGACCGCTTCAAGCTGGGCCAGGGGGAGATCGCGCTGGCCACCGCCTCGCACAATGCCGAGCCGCGCCACGTCGAGACCGTGACGAGCTGGCTGCATCGCATCGGGCTTGGCGTCGAAGACTTGGAATGCGGGCCGCATTATCCGCCGCACGAACCGACCATGCGCGCGCTGGTGCAGGCGCGGCAGAGCCCGACGCGCGCCCATAACAACTGCAGCGGCAAGCATGCGGGGTTCCTCTCGACCGCCGTGCATCTCGGCGAGAAGACCAAGGGCTACATCCAATATGAGCATCCGGTGCAGCAGCGCCTGCTCGGTATTCTGGAGCAGATGTCGGGCTGCGAGTTGGGCGACGTGCCGCGCGGGATCGATGGGTGCGGCATCCCGGTGATCGCGATCCCGATCGCCAACACCGCCTTCGCGATGGCGCAGATGGCCGATCCGCATCACCTGAGCGAAGAGCGCGCGGCCGCCTGTCGCCGCATCCTCGACGCGATGATGGCGGATCCGTTCATGGTCGCCGGCACCGACCGCTTCTGCACCAAGATCATGGCCGCGGTCCCCGGCAAGGCCGCGATCAAGGTCGGTGCCGAGGGAGTCTATTGCGGCGCGCTGCCGCAACATGGCCTCGGCATCTGCATCAAGGTGACCGACGGCGCATCGCGCGCCGCCGAGGTCGTGATGGGCCAGGTGCTGCGCCATCTCGGCGTGATCGACGAGGACATGGCTGAGACGCTCACGCCGACCCTGATGCCGGTCGTCAAGAACTGGGCCGGTACGCCGACCGGTCACATCCGACCCGCCTTTTGATGAAAGCGCTGGTCTGCCGCGCGCTCGCCGGCATCGATGGGCTGGCGATCGAGGAGCTGCCGGACCCCGGCCACCCGGGACCGGGACAGGTGCGCATCCGCATCGCTGCCGCGGGGCTCAACTACGCCGATTTGCTGGTGACCGCTGGCAAGTATCAGGTGAAGCACGCGCCGCCGTTTGTGCCGGGCTTCGAAGCCTCCGGCGTCGTGGAGGCGGTCGGGCCGGAGGTCGCCGATGTCCAGGTCGGCGACCGCGTCATGACGATTCCCGAGGCCGGCGGCCTCGCGGAGGGCGCGATCGTGCCGGCCGAGGCGGTTTATCTCGCGCCCAAGGGTCTGGATGAAGCAGAGGCAGCGGGCTTCCCGATCGCCTATGGCACCTCCTATCTGGCACTGATCGAGCAGGCGAAGCTGCGCGCCGGCGAAACCCTGCTGGTCCACGGCGCGGCGGGCGGCGTCGGCCTCACGGCAGTCGAGATCGGCAAGGCGCTCGGCGCGCGGGTGATCGCGACGGCCGGCGGGCCCGGCAAATGCGCCGTCGCCCAGGCGCACGGCGCCGATCACGTCATCGACTACAAGACCGAAGACATCCGCGAGCGGGTGAAGGCCTTGGTTGGCGGTGTCGATGTCGTCTACGACCCGGTCGGCGGCAGCGCCTTCGAGGCATCCTTGCGCGTCGTGAACTGGAATGCGCGGATCCTGATCATCGGGTTCGCGGGCGGGCCAGTCCCGCAGATTCCCGCCAATATTCTGCTGGTCAAGAATGTCGCGGCCATGGGTTTCTATTTCGGCTCCTGGCGCCAGCGCCGGCCAGACCTCGTCGCGCAGGCGTTTCTGTCCCTGAACGGCATGGTGCAGGCTGGCCAGCTCAAGCCGCTCATTTCCCACCGCCTGCCGCTGGCCGACTTCCGGCAAGCCTTGGAGTTGATTCGAAGCCGGCAATCGACCGGAAAGGTCGTGCTGCTGACGGGTGCGACCTTTTAGCAGCCGTGCTTTGTGCTAATCCCTGTTGCTCGCAGCGTTTTTCCATTGTGAGGCCCCTCCGGAAGGGGCATGTTAACCCTCCGTGACGCACTGGTCGGAACGGCACTTCCCATGCTCGCTGAATCGCGATTGCTGTTCAAATTGTGGCTCAAGAACCCGCGCAAGATCGGGGCCGTCGCCGTTTCGTCGCCGGAGCTGGCGGCAGCGATGGCGCGCCAGGTGCCGCGCGGTCCAGGCTATGTCGTGGAACTGGGCGGCGGCACGGGTTCCGTCACCAAGGCGCTGCTCAAGGCCGGGACGCCGCCGGAAGAGCTGATCGTGCTCGAGCGCGATCCCACACTGCACAAGCTTCTGCAGGAGCGCTATCCCGGCGTGAAGGTGCTGCTGGGCGACGCCGCGAAGCTGCAGTCGCTGCTGCGGCGCGAAGGCATCGATCATGTGAAGGCGATCGTCTCGTCGCTGCCGCTCATCACGATGAAGCGCAGCTTGCAGGACCGCATCACCGCGCAGATCTTCAGCGTGCTGAAGCCGGGCGCGCCGCTGATCCAGTTCACCTACAGCCTGTTCTCTCCTATCCCGCGCAGGCGCTTCGGCGTGCATGGCGAGGTCGAGGACCGCGTGCTGCAGAACCTGCCGCCGGCCCACGTCTGGGTTTATCGCAAGCCCCTCACCCACACTAGCCGGGCGGCGGAGCACCGTTCCGTCGCCTAGTGATGCTTAATGCCCTGCCGCAGTGGCAGACTGCCGAGGGCGCGCTGCGCCGCTTCGTGCTCGGCTTCTGGCAGGGCGGCCGGCCGGCGGAGGATGACGAGACCTTCCGCATCCTGCCGGACGGCAGCCTCGATCTGGTCTGGGCGCTCGGGATCAGCGCGCCGCGTTCCATCGCCTTCGGCACCACGACGCGGCCGCGCGATGTGGCGCTTATCGCAGCTACGGTCTATTGCGGCGTGCGCTTCCGGCCCGGCACGGCGCATCGTTTCCTCGACCACGTCGATCTGTCGCAGTTCACCGACCGTGACGCGCCCTGCCTGCTGCGGGGTGATCGCGATCTGGCATGGCGCCTGGCGGACGCGCACAGCTTCGAGGATCGCGCCGCTCTGATCGCCAGGCACCTCAACCATCTCTCCGCCGGCCATGATGTGCCCGACCTGGGCGAGGCGGCGGCGCGAATGATCGGCGCACACGGCGGACAATTGCGCATTGGCGACCTCGCCGCGAAGCTCGGCGTGACGCGGCGGCATCTCGAACGGCAATGCCGGCGCGATCTCGGCACCAGCCCCAAGATGCTGACGCGAATCACGCGCTTTCGCCGCGCCGCCGCCTTGCTGTCGCGCGGCCGCGTGCGGAGCGGCGCCGATCTCGCAGCCGCCGGCGGCTATGTCGACCAAGCGCACCTTATCCGCGAGTTCCGGGAATTCGCCGGCACCACGCCGAAGATGTTCAGGCCCTGATCGGTCGCATTTCTACAATCCCGTGGATTGCCTCGCGCCTAGCCTGCGCACAGCCAAGGAGGCAACCATGAAATTGCTGAAATCCGCAGTCCTCACGGCTGCACTGACGACCGGCACTGGCGCCGAGGCCGAACCCATCTTCACCGGTCAGCAGGTCGGCCTCTATGCTGGCTATGTCAGCGAGGACCTGGCAGCGACGCGGGCCTTCTTCGAGCAGAAGCTCGGTTTCAAGCCCCTGTTCGAGAGCGACTGGTTCGTACTGCTGGCACTGGAAGGCAACCAGATCGCGTTCCTCAAGCCCGAGCAAGAAGGCCAGGCGCCGATCTTCCGCCGCGCTTATCCGGGCCATGGCGCCTGGATCACTTTTTCCGTGCCGAACGTAGATGAGGTCCACCGCCGCGCAGAAGGCGCCGGGATCCCGATCGCCGTGCCGTTGCGCGACGAACCCTGGGGCGAGCGGCATTTCTCCGTCGTCGCGCCAGGTGGCCTGGCGCTGGATTTCGTGACCTACCAGGGGCCGCTGGCGCAGTAAGCCTGCGAGCGATCTGTCATGTCTCCCTCCCCCAAGCTGGGGAGGGTTGGGGTGGGGGTTGTTCTCTCCGCCGCATGCTTGAGCCAAGCTGAACCGCCTCGCCCCCACCCTAACCCTCCCCCGCCTCGGGGAGGGAAGTACCGCCTGTGTCATCGGCATTTGGCGATTCTCGCCGGGCAGGAGGAGTTGACACCCCGCTTTCCATCCCCAATGGTGCGGCCCTGCCGCCCGTTTCGCGGCTTTTTGCAACTCTTGACCAGAAAAAGACCATGCCGACGATTACGCTGCCGGATGGCAGCCAGCGCCAGTTTCCCAATCCGGTGACGGGGGCCGAGGTGGCCGCCGCGATCGGGCCCGGCCTCGCCAAGGCCGCGCTCGCCGTGAAGCTCAATGGCGAGGTGAAGGACCTCAGCCACGCCATCACCACTGACGCGAAGCTGGAGATCGTCACCAAGACCCACCCGGACGCGCTGGAGCTGCTGCGCCACGACGCCGCGCACGTGATGGCCGAGGCCGTCCAGGAGCTCTATCCCGGCACGCAGATCACCTTCGGCCCGGCGACGGAGACGGGTTTCTATTACGACTTCCACCGCGAAGAGCCCTTCACGCCGGAGGATTTTGCGAAGATCGAAGAGCGCATGCGCGAGATCGTCGACCGCGACGAACGGATCACGCGCGAGGTGTGGAGCCGCGACCAGGCCGTCGCCTGGTTCAAGCAGCATGGCGAGAGCTTCAAGGCCGAGTGGGTCTCCGCGATTCCGAAGGAAGAGGAGATCTCGATCTACCGCCAGGGCAACTGGCTCGACCTCTGCACGGGGCCGCACCTGCCCTCGACGGGCAAGCTCGGCAAGGCCTTCAAGATCATGAAGCTCAGCGGCGCCTATTGGCGCGGCGATGCCAACAACCCGCAGCTCCAGCGCATCTATGGCACGGTGTTCGCGGACGAGAAACAGCTGAAGGAGTATCTCCACCAGCTCGAGGAAGCGGAGAAGCGCGACCACCGGCGCCTGGGGCGGGAGATGCGCCTCTTCCATCAGCAGGAGGAAGCGGCCGGCATGGTGTTCTGGCACCCGAAGGGCTGGACGCTCTATCGCACGCTGGAGAACTTCATCCGCAAGCGGCTGGAGGACGGCGGCTATCTTGAGGTCAAGACGCCGCAGCTGGTCGATCGCAAGCTGTGGGAGGAATCCGGACATTGGGACAAGTTCCGTGAGAACATGTATCTCGCCGAGAACGAGGAAGGCATCCAGCATTTCGCCGGCCATCCCGACGAGCGCATCTTCGCGCTGAAGCCCATGAACTGCCCCTGCCACGTGCAGATCTTCAACCAGGGGCTCAAGAGCTATCGCGACCTGCCGCTGCGCCTCGCGGAGTTCGGCTCGTGCCACCGCTTCGAGCCGAGCGGCGCGCTGCACGGCATCATGCGCGTGCGCAACTTCACGCAGGACGACGCGCACATCTTCTGCACGCCCGAGCAGGTGAAGGAGGAGAGCATCCGGTTCTGCCGCCTGCTGTTCGGCATCTATCACGATTGCGGCTTCACCGACGTGAAGATCCGCTTCGCCGACCGGCCGGAGAAGCGCGCCGGCAGCGACGAGGTGTGGGACCAGGCCGAGGCGCAACTGAAGGCCGCGATCGACGCCACCAACTATCAATACGAGATGGCGCCGGGCGAAGGGGCCTTCTATGGCCCGAAGCTCGAGTTCCACCTCAAGGACACGATCGGCCGCACCTGGCAATGCGGCACGCTGCAGATGGATTTCGTGCTGCCCGAGCGGCTCGACGCCCACTATGTCGCCGAGGACGGCCAGAAGAAGCGCCCGGCGATGCTGCACCGCGCGATCTTCGGCTCGATGGAGCGCTTCATCGGCATCCTGATCGAGCACTATGCCGGCCACCTGCCACTGTGGCTCAGCCCCCAGCAGGCCGTGGTCTGCACCATCGTCTCCGACGCCGACGACTACGCGCGCAAGGTGAACGCGGCGCTGGTCGAAGCGGGCCTCAGGAGCGAACTCGACCTGCGCAACGAAAAGATCAACTACAAGGTCCGCGAGCACTCTCTCGCCAAGATCCCCCTCATCCTCGCCGTCGGCAAACGCGACCAGGAAGCCGGCACGGTCGCCGTGCGTCGGTTGGGCGAAGAGGGGCAGAAGATGATGCCGCTGGCGGAGGCAGTGGAGGTGCTGAAGAGGGATGCAAGGGTGCCGGGGTGAGTGCATCATCGGTAGAGGGCTGCTCAAGTGCTCAAAACTCAATAGTTGATTAACCCAAAAGCCTAGGTATCCTTATATGGTTGATTAGGCTTGTGGGGAAGAATGCCCGGAGAAAAGATAAGACTCCTCCAAGTGGGTGACGTTCATTTCCCTGAGGCGGCCCAGGCAGCCGTCCAGGCTGATCTAAAGGACCCCGCGTTTCCCTCAGCGCTGGCAGCAAGAGTTGGCAGCTCGGCCCTTCAACTCGTCACTCGCAAGATCCAGGCAGTATTAAGCTCGACTGAATGTGACGCCATTCTCTTGATGGGAGATTTGACGTCTAGGGGAGATAAGGCGGCATTCGCCAAATGCCTTCGGTTCCTAGAGAGTGCATTTCTCAACAAAGGTGCGGCGCCGATTTCAAGCGACCGAATGCTCGTGGTTCCGGGGAGCTGATGCCGCAGATCCCCTTCGGCGCCCTATCTTCATTAAGCAAGCTAGAGCTTAGGCGACTGGCAGCATATTTGCGCAGAAAGCAACGCAGCGCATTGATCGCGATGTGCCATAAGTTTCGCGTCAGGAGCGTGCCTTATGCGGGGCTGAATGTTGTTTTTGGCCTCAGCGATGGCTGCATTCGAGACTACCTCGAGATAATGGGTGAGATTTATGACGTTTACTCGGCTCCAACGAATAAGCTTCGGAGTTTCTATCGACGCAGATCACCCCTAGGGATCGATTTGCAACGTCAAGCAGTCGTTCGTGCCGCCAATTCTAAGTTCGCTGGAATCAAGAACTCTGGTGATACGTACTTCGCCGAGCTAAGTAAACTTGTCGACAGCTTGGGCGCCTTGACAGCTCTCCTGCATCGCGATGTTCGGACAACCGAGCGCGGTGTCTTCGTTGTCGACCTAGCAAATCTGCGCAAGTCGGGGGTATCGCCAACCCAGGATACTCGTAGTCTTGTGGTGGAGGTTCTTTCGCGTGGGGAAGCTGACGGCTTGCTGCGCGGCGAAGCTGTTAATGTTGGCCCGGATGACGGGTCCATCCAACAGATCAGGTTCAGGCTTCATAGGCGCTTTGCTCCTAAATACGGCTTTTCATTTCGTGGTCCGTACGAACCAGCGTTTCTGCCACCTGACATGGTTGCAGAGATATGTTCTGCACCAACGGTCACCGATCCGAAATTATGGGCGGCGATGGCCGTCGACAAGATGACTATATCGGATCCAATGCAGGAGGAACTGACGTTTTGACCCCTCAGTCTTCCAGCAACGTTTCAGTAGGCTATCTCAACATCGGCCAACAGCGTATTCAGACAGGTTCTGCTCAGCTTGGTCATTTCGACATTCTGTTCGTTTGTGCAAGCTACGAACCGCGCGCGATTGCAATAACGAAGTGCTCACAGATTTCCGCCGATAAGGCGTACGTATTCCGGTTTGAGCCATTGAGCTCAGACAATAACAGAGCATTTCACGCGGAAATTCTGCGGACTTTTGCGTCGGAAGTTGCGAAAGACGTCCGCATCGTCGTCCTTCCGCCTTCAGTGAGCACTGTACGCGTCCAAGAGGCGCTGAGATCAGTGCTAGCGGAGATTGCTGCCGATGAAACCAAGCCGGTCTCCGTTGCGATAGATATCTCGACTATGCCTAAGTCGTATTTCTCGCAAATCATTGCTGCGGGTATAGGTTTGGGGGTTTTTCATCGAGTCACTGTCTTCTATTCCGAGACGGATTACTCAGGCGGTGGTGTTTCTGATGGGTTCCAGTTTACAGAGGGTAGCTGGAAGTCAATTCAGGTGCCATTTCTCGAAGGCGAAATCAGAGCGGGCGCCCCTCGACACTCGATAGTTTCTGTCGGCGCTGACGTGGCAAGCTTGGAACGCTTCGTACGGAGATATGAGCCCGACAGCATGACGTTGCTTGTACCTGTGCCCGGTGCGTCAGAGGCCATCGATAAGAAAGTGCGAGAAGATACTTCAGCGATGAAACGTCGATTTGGTTCAACAAAGCTCGTGGAGCTTCCGGCTTTTGATGTGAGAGCCACCCTGGGCCATCTGCAATCCGTGATTCGGTCGTATGCACCCAGTCACGAGGTTGGAATGTTCTGTCTCGGTACAAAGCCACATGCGCTAGCGATGGGACTAATCGCGATTCTCGATTCGAGCATACCGTTGGTCTGCCGTGTGCCGGAACGATACCGTGAGCGGTCAGATGCGGCGAATGGATGGGCCTGGCTGTATAAGATCTTTGATAGCAGTAATCCTCGGAGCGTTGAACTCGAGTTCGATGCCGCCTCTGGCGCATGATCACCGCGATGCGGGCTTTTCGTCGAGCGGGCCTGATCTGTAGGAGCGGGCAATATCCCGGAGGCATACCCATTCCAATAAGGTAGATGATCTGCAAGTTGGCGAACTCTGCAAGGCTGAGTGATGCTCACCCTCCACGAATACGCCCCCTCCCAGAATTGCTGGAAGATCCGCGTCCTCCTCGGCCTGCTCGGCATTGCCTACCGCAGCGAGCCGGTCGGCATCTTCTCCGGCGAGAGTCGCACGCCGGAGTTCCTGGCGGAGAACCCCGTGGGCGCGACGCCGGTGCTGGTGCTGGAGGACGGCCGCGCGATCGCGGAATCGAATGCGATCCTCACCTATCTTGCCGAAGGCACGCGCTTCATGCCGGCCGCCAGTTCACCGGAGGGGCGCTACGCGCGCGCCAAGGTGATGCAGTGGCTGTTCTTCGAGCAGTACTACGTCGAGCCGGTGATCGGCTCCTTGCGCTTCTGGACCTTGACCGGGCGGCTCGAGATCAACGCGGGACTGGTGCCGGGCAAGCGCGATGCGGCAGTGCGGGCGCTCTCCGCGCTGGAGCGCACGTTCGCCAAGAGCATGTTCCTCGGCGGCGATGATTTCACCATCGCGGACATTGCGAACTATGCCTATGCGCACCTGGCCGACGATTGCGGATTTCCGCTGGCGGGCTTTCCCAACATCGCGCGCTGGGTCGACCGGGTCGCGGGGATCATCGGGCCGGGCTATCCGGTTGTTCCTTATGGGCCGGAGGCGCGGCCGAATTAGCTGATCTGTTGACTGAGCGCGGGTCGAAGCGAAGCAGCAGCTCTGCATTACCGAACAGGCGCGATCCAACCACGCGGCCTAGAGCGTGATTCCTTCATTCTGAAGCGTATCCTGAGTTTCTGAAGTAGTTAGCGCATCCTGTGGTGTGAAGACGTCGATGAGTTGACCGATGCCGCGCCAGGTGGTTTCGATGGTGCGCGCGTCGAGCTTGCGCAGGAGCGTCTTGAGCTTGGCGAAGACCTGTTCGATCGGATTGAGGTCCGGGGAGTAGGCCGGGAGGA
>NZ_QORW01000036.1 GCF_003574735.1 Dongia deserti | reverse complement strand
GCCTCTCCCATACCGTCGTCACCGGACCGGCGCGAAACGCCGCGATCCGGTGATCCAATTTCTGTCAACCGTAATGAACGTGGATTGCCGGATCATCCGCTTCGCGGCTGTCCGGCAATGACGGAAGAAAGAGAATGCGGGAATTAGCGCCTGCTGTACCGATGCTTCACCCCGACCGGGAAGTAGTCCGAATGGCCCTTCGACCATAGGGTCACGACTGGCCGCTGATCCTCCTTCGACACGTAGTTCGCATACTCGCTGTTGTGCCCAAGGAGTGTTTCGAGGATCTCTCGCTCGGCCAGCTCGATGCGTGTCGGGTCGGCGGTCTCCTTGTCGGCGAGTTCGATCGCGACGGTGAACCGCGGCCGGTCCGCCAGGCCCTCCTTGACTTCCATCACGAACTTGCCGGTCGTCCAGCGGCTGAGGCTCGGCTTCTCGAGCGCCAGGCTGATGGTCTCGGGAAAGATGTTGGCGCCGAAGAATGACACCGTGAAATTCGCCCGCCCGAAGACGTAGACAAAGGGCAGCCGCCGTGGGTGGCCGAAGCCGGCCTGCATGACCGCCGTTTCAGCATCGAAGTGATAGTCGGCGAGCTTCGCCCGCATTGCTTCGAAGCTGTAGATGCCGCCCTGGTCCGCGATGTGATAGCGGATCAGCGGCGCGCCGTTATCGCCGCTGAAGGCGAGCGTGCCTCCTTCGACCACCTCGAAATAGCGCGAGGTGGGATCGTATTGGCAGAGGGTCGGCAAGCGCTCTTCCCCGAACAGGGCCTTGGCCGCCTCCGGCTTCTCGCTCAAAAAGCGGCGGATCGCGACCGACAGTGGCGTCTCGTTACCGAGCACGCCGGCATCGGCCGTGCCATAGAGCGAAGCGATGCTGTTCAGCCCCTCATCCTGCTCCAGTCGTTCCAGCACCAGGTCGCGCCAGGTCTCGCTGAACACTTCGCCGGCTGTCACCAGGCGTACATTGAACTGGCCCCAATCGACCTTTTCGCCGCGGCCGGCATCGACCACTTCCTTGAGGAACGGCGGATAGCCAAGCAGGACCGTCTGCTCGAAATCAGGTGCCAGGCGCCTCACGACGCGCAGGATTTCGTCGATCTTGTTGCCCGGCGTCACGATCAGCAGCGGATAGCCTTTAGTCGCGACCCAGCGCAGGCACGACGTGGTGTACATGCCCCCGACCCAGGAGCCGAGCGCGAAGCAGACCACCGCCAGCGTGCGCCGCTCATGGGCGCGGAAACTGTCGCGCAGCACCTGCTCGAACCGCACCGCGACCGGGAATTCGTGATGCAGCCCGCGCGGCCACAGTGTCGGCTCTCCGGTGGAGCCGGAGGACACGGCAAAGAAATCGCAGGCCGCGAGATCGCCGCCTTCTACCAGCGCTTCGAGCGGAAAACGCCGGACATAGTTCTCCTTGTTCAGGAGCGGCAGCCTGGCGAAGTCGGTTGCGTCGTGAATGTCGGCGACGTTCAGGCCTGCCGCCTTGAGCATCGCGCCATAGGCCGGCACCCCATCTGCAACGCGCCGGAGCAGCACCAGGGCCTCCGGCAGGCCGTCGCTCGCCTCGCCAGGCGCCAGGAGTTCATCCAGGCTGCTATTCAGAAAACGGTCGAATGCGGAACGAGGATCGTACGCCATTGTCCGGCCCTGGCAGTGGACTACGCCCCCATTACGCCAGAGACGGCCGAAAGGTTGCAACTGCTACGGAATTGCCCTGCGCGGTTGTCGATATGTCATGTGCGGTCCCTACCGGCCCAGCCAATCCGTTCGGTAGCCGTCTTTGCGCCACAGGATGGGGAAGAAGCTCTCGTCCATGGCAAGATCGCCGTGGCGCTTATAGCGGTTGTAGACGTAGCTGATGTTGGTCGGATGAAACTGCGCATCTGAGGCGATGCAGTGCGCCACCACGGATCGCCGTGGTTTGTCAGCGCGATTCATATCCGACCCATGCCAGGTCCCGCCGTGATGGAAGGCGCAGCCGCCCGCCGGCACTTCGATCGGCACGATTTCCGCCTTCACGCCGACGCGCTCGGCGGCCGCACGGAACTCCTTCTGATAATCCTCCGGCGCGTGGAATTTCTCGATCGGCGGCGAGATGCCCCACTTGTGGGAGCCGCGCGCGTATTCGATCGTGCCGCCCGCCGCCGTCGTGTCGTCCAACGCGATCCAGCAGGTCGCCATGTGCGAGGGCGTGAACCACTTGGCGTAGGAATCGTCCTGGTGATAGCCCAACGCCTTCGCGCCAGCCGGCTTCCAGATCACGTTGTCCTGGCAGATGCGCGCGCCGTTCCAGCCGCTCAGCTCCGCCACGCAGCGCCCGACCTTCGCGCTCAGTACCACGCTCGCGACCGTGCGATCGGACTTCCAGCCATTGCAGATCTGGCGCGTGCGGTCCGGCCGGTCGCGCCCCTCCTGCCAGTTCCACTCGTCGGGATAAAGGCCGGTCTCGAACTCGCCCCTGAACAAGGGCTCGAATCGCGCGCGCAGCCGCTCCACCGTCTCCGCGTCGATGAACTTGTCGAGGATCAGGAAACCATCGGCCTCGAACCGGCGCTTGTGTTCGTCCGTCAGGGGATGTGAATGATCCATGGTTTTCAGTCTGCGGCTGCCATCTTTGGCACGGTGCCGCAAATTCGACACGGATTGACGCTGAGTCGCAAGTGCGAACAGGGCTATCCCTTGAGCTTGGCCAATATCGCCTTGTCGCCCTTGGCGCCGGTGAGTTCGGCCCCCGCCGCCAGCATCCCGGCGGTCTGCGCGCCGGTGAAGTCGGCATCATTGAACTTGGCATCACCCGCGCGCACCGGCCATTCACGGGTCGTGCCGTCCGGTAAGGTGACGATCTGCACACGCAGGTCGGCATCCCGGAAGTCGACACGGCGCAGGATCGCGGCCGTCAGGTCCGCGCCCTTGAGATCGGCGTCCGCGAAGCTGGCGCCAGTCGCATCGGCACGCGAGAGAATGGCCAACGACATGCGGCATTGATCGAACCGGGCGGCGCGCAACCGGCATTCAGTGAATACGGCGCCGGTGAGGGTCCGGCCGGAGAAATCCACTGCGGAAAGGTCACGCCCAAAGAAATCCGCGCGCGTGCCCTTGACGCCGGAGCTCTCCACCCAGTCCTCGTGCGCCTTGATCTGGTCCGCGATCGCCGCAGCAGCCTCCGCGGAATCATCGACAGAGATCGTGTCCTTCAGGTCCAGGATGTCCAGGTAGGCGGCATTGCTGAAGTCGACATTGAACACATTGGCGTCGCGCAGCACGGCCCCGCTCAGGTTGGCACCGTCGACCAGTGCGCGGTTCATCAAGGTTCGCGACAGATCGCATCCGGTCAGATTTGCCCCGCGCAGATCGGCATCCTTGAGCGAGCTGCCGGCGAGATTGGCACCGCTCAGATCAGCCTTGCGCAGGACCGCCGCCGACATGTCGGTGCGCTTGATGACGGCGTGATGCAGCTTGGCTCCCGCGAGGTCTGCGCGCGCCATCTTGCTGCTCGTTTCTGCACCTTTCTCCATCACGGGCGGCGCCACCGTTCCAGCGACGCTGACCAGCAGGGTTCCGTCGCGGAAGTCGCAGGCCTTCAGCGTGGCTTCGGTGAAGTCCGTTGCGGCAAGGATCGCGCCCCTGAAATCCGCGCTGTGACAGTTCGCCTTTCGAAGCGACGTGCCCGTCAAGTTGACACCAAAGAGATCGGCCTCGACCAGGATGGCGCCGTCGAGGTTGCAGTTGATGAATTGCGCCCCGGTCAGCTTGGCGCGCGTCAGATCGACGCCGCGCAGGTCGAGGCCGCGCAAAGTGCGCAGAGACAGGTCGGCCCGCTTGCCACGGCGGTCGTTGTACAGCCAGCGCCGGTGCGCGGTGATGAGCTCCAGAGCCTCCTTGTCGCGAAGCTCCAGCATGATTGTGTCACCCAAAATAGCCCGCTCTCACGGCGCAGCCGATCGTGTTGGTGATGAGGCGCCCCGCCGTGATGCAGGTAAGTCCGCCGACGTCGCGCTCCGGCGCGATCTCCACGATATCCATACCGACCAGCTGGTTCTTCATCACCGCGTGGCGGATGATGGCGCGCGCCTGGACGAAGGTGACGCCACCTGGCACCGGCGCGATCACACCCGGCATGATGGTCGGGTCCAGGCCGTCGGCGTCGATGGTGAGATAGACGTTCTTGCCGGTCGGCAGCCGCTCGAGCAGCGCCGCGATGCCCATCTCGTGCAGATCCCACGCAGTGATGAGGTTGGAGCCCCACTTGCGCGCATCCGCCACCTCCTCCTCGCGCGCACTCCCCACCCCGCGCAGGCCGATCTGCCACGCGCCCTCGATCCACGGCAGCTCGGAAGCGCGGCGGATCGGGCTGGAATAGCCGTCGCGCACCCCATTGACGTGGTCCCGCCAGTCGAGATGCGCGTCGATATGGATCAAGGTGATCGGCCCGCGCCCTTCATAGGCGCGAAGCGCCGGCACCGTCGCGCCGTGATCGCCGCCCAGAATAATGGGCAGCGCACCCGCTTTCAGGATCGCGCGCACGGCCAACTCGGCGCGCTTCACGTTGCCGGCGGCGTCATATTGATTGCCCGGCACGTTGCCGCAATCCGCAAGGCGGATGGTCTTCCCGGCCAATAGCGGCCCGCCATGATCGAAGTCGTAGTTGCCGTCGCCCCACTGAATCTGGTCCGAGCGGGCGCGCACGGCATCCGGTGCCTGCGCCTGGTTGTTCGCAACCTCTTCCATCGAGTAAGGCGCGTTGTATGGAATGCCCAGAAAGGCGATGTCCGCCTCCAGCCTTTCCAGATCGGTCACCGAGGGCCAATTGAGGAAGGTACCGGCCGTCTGACGCGGCGCTTTGGTCAAGGGAAGGCTGGCGGGCAGGTTCATAATCGTCCCCATTGTTCGTCTGCGAATTAAACCACGCTTCGGCCTGCAGCGCACGACCGACTCCGGCTGCCGGCAATTGAATGTGGACAGCCGCCTGGGATAGGTTTCTCAGCCATAGCAAAGGCTCGGGAGCGGCCTGATGCCGACCATCCACGTGACATCGCACTTGCGGCAAGTGGCGCCGACCGGACCCACCCGGGTCGAGGCGGGAACGCTCGGCGCGGCGCTGGACGCCTATTTCGCGACCGCCCCCAGGGTCCGCTCCTACATCCTCGATGACCAGGGACGGCTGCGCCACCACGTGGCAGTGTTCATCGACGGTGAATTGCTGGTCGACAAGAAAGATCTCGGCCGCCGCGTCGCGCCGAGCTCCGAAATCTACGTCATGCAGGCATTGTCAGGGGGCTGATCGATATGGTGCAGGATCTGTTCGTCTGCACACGCAAGGGGTTGTTCCGCTTCCAGCATAGCGGCGGCAAGTGGCAGCAGACCTATGTTGCGTTCCTAGGGCAACCGGTGACGGCGTTCCTGGCCGACCCGCGCACCGGCCATTGGTATGCCGCCCTCAATCTCGGCCACTTCGGCGCCAAGCTGCATCGTTCCACCAATCAGGGCGCGACCTGGGATGAGCTCGCCATGCCGGCCTTGCCCAAGTCCGAGGACAAGGACGCGCCGAGCCTCAATCAGATCTGGGCGCTGGAAGCCGGCGGTCCGGATCAGCCGGGATTGATCTGGGCCGGCTCGCTGCCGGCCGCGCTCTTCCGCAACGACCAGAATGGCGACGGCGAGTGGCACCTGGTCGAGGGCCTGTGGAACCTGCCCGACCGCGCCAAGTGGTTTGGCGGTGGCACCGACGACACGGCGCTGCACACAATCTGCGTCGACCCGCGCAACTCCAGCCGCCTGGTGATCGCGATCTCCTGTGGGGGCGTATGGCGCAGCGAGGATGCGGGCGCCAGCTGGGTCTGCCGCTCCAAGGGCCTGTTCGCCGAATACATGCCGCCCGAGCGGCGCGAAGACCCGGCCATCCAGGACCCGCATCGCATCGTGCAATGCCGGGACCAGCCCGGTCACTTCTGGTGCCAGCACCACAACGGCATCTTCTACAGCACCAACGATCTCGAGAATTGGCAGTTCGCAGGCCCGCGCTTCGGCTTCGGCGTCGCGGTGCACCCGAAGGAGCCTGCAAGGGCCTGGTTCGTGCCGGCGATCAAGGACGAGGTGCGCGTGCCACAGGACGGCAAATTCGTCGCCTCCCGCACGCGCGACGGCGGCAAGACCTTCGACACGCTCGCGAACGGCCTGCCCACTGGCTTCGGCTATGACCTCGTGCTGCGCCATGCCCTCGACATCGACGGAACCGGCGACACCCTCGCCTTTGGCTCCACCACGGGCAATCTCTACGTCACCGAGGACCAGGGCGAGACTTGGCGCGCTGTCACACACCACCTGCCACCAGTGCATGCGGTGCGATTTGCAGCGAATGCGTAGAACCCGGTCGACTTCATTCAGGTGGATGCCAACGCGAGGCCGCTGACCATACGCAGCGATAACGCCTCGGATTCGGCCGTGGATTCCATCGCCCATCGCCGAATGTCGTTCAGGATTGCGCAAAACTTCTGCGCTCTCTCCATCGGACTGCCCGGCAGCTTCGCGGCAAAATCATCCGCAACAATCTTGAGCGGACCACCACCTGGCCCCGTGTCAATTGCAGTCACATAGACCGTGACGCATTGCTCAACGTGCTTCTCTGCGGTCATCAATGGACGCACGTCTTCTTCTATGGCGAAGCGCGTCAGGTTGCGCCATTCGGCGGCCTGCTGTTCGTCTGGCCTGACTACGATCAGCCTATCGCGCTCAATGACCAGCCAGTATCGGCCCCGTGATCCAAAGTACCGCCGCTGCTGTCGAATCAAAAGCGAGCCAAGAACGACGAACACAAGACCGAACGGCAATGACACGTCCACGAGCTCGGGCGCCGTCACAGGCCAGTGCAGGGACATCGCGAATACCCAACCCACGCATGTCAAAGCAGCACAGATGATGAGGATCACGCTCTTTGCCAAGGGCATGTCCGCACTGGGCAGGACGCGCGCTGGCAGGCGGAGCTCCTCTGTCAATTGACGGTCCCCACCGGGACGGTCGCGTTCCATTTAGCCCCTCGACGTTGCCTGCATCACACTCTGTCGGCGGCCGAGCACAGTTCGTTCAACTTCGATGCATCGCCCACGCCTCAGGACTCGCAAGCCCCCGCATGCCCGCACCGCGAACTAGCCGCGCAAACAAGAACACTCGTTGCGTCGTCATCCGTTAAGACGAAATCAAACGTTAGCATGAGGGCCCCCGGCGACCAAATCGAACCCCTTCGTCCGACCCTGGACAAGGGCTTGGAATCGGCCCATTTTCTGCCTTAATGGGCCGCGGCAGGGGCTGGCACAGCGGAGAAGACGGCCTTATCGGGAGAAGCAGCAGTGGCGCAGACAGCGCGTTTGGCGTCCGTCACTTTGGACGACAAATACACGACAACAGAGGGCCGCGTTTACCTCAACGGCATGCAGGCGCTGACCCGCCTCGCCATCATGCAGCGGCAGCGCGACATGGCGGCGGGGCTCAACACCGCCGGCTATGTCACCGGCTACCGCGGCTCTCCCTTGGGCGGGCTCGACCAGGCCATGATGGCGGCCCGCAAGCATCTTGATGAGCACCAGATCAAGTTCCAGCCGGGCGTAAACGAGGACCTGGCTGCCACCGCCGTCTGGGGCACCCAGCAGCTCGACTTGTTTGGCGACAGCAAGCACGACGGCGTCTTCAGCATGTGGTACGGCAAGGGGCCGGGCGTCGACCGCTGCGGCGATGTGTTCCGCCACGGCAACCTTGCCGGCTCCGCCAAGCATGGCGGCGTCCTGCTGCTGGCAGGGGACGATCACGCGTCGAAATCATCCACTACGGCGCACCAGACCGAATATGCCTTCATGGACTACGGCATTCCGGTCCTCAATCCGGCGAACATCCAGGAATTCCTCGATTACGGCCTCTATGGCTGGGCAGCCTCGCGCTATTCCGGCTGCTGGATCGCCATGAAGGTTGTGGCCGACAACTGCGATTCCAGCGCTTCGGTCTATGTCGACCCATCGCGCGTCGACATCAGGATCCCGGACGATTTCGCGATGCCGGAGGGTGGGCTCAACATCCGCATGCCCTCCTCCCAGTTCGCGACCATCCAGGCGCTGGAGCAGGAGATGCTGCTCCACAAGTACAAGCTCTATGCCGCCCTCGCCTTCGCCCGCGCCAACAAGGTCAACCGGGTGATCATCGACGGGCCGAACCGGCGTTTCGGCATCGTGACCTGCGGCAAGACCTACATGGACGTGCGCCAAGCGCTGGACGATCTCGGCATCGACGAGGATTACGCCAAGCGCATCGGCCTTTCGCTCTACAAGATCGGCATGACCTGGCCGCTGGAGCGCGAAGGGGTGCGCCACTTCGCCGAGGGCCTCGAAGAAATTCTAGTCGTCGAGGAAAAGCGCGCTCTGATGGAGAACCAGCTCAAGGAGCAGCTCTATAACTGGAAGGAGAGCGTGCGCCCCAGGGTCGTCGGCAAGTTCGACGAGACCGGGGAATGGATCCTGCCCTCCGCCGACGAGTTGACCCCGGCGCGCATTGCGCGCGTGATCGCGAAGCGCATCGCACGCTTCCACACCAGTCCGACGATCGAGGATCGCCTCAAATTTCTGGAGGCCAAGGAAAAGGCGCTCACCGGCTACAAGCCCGCAACCCGCCGCGTCGCCTACTTCTGCTCCGGCTGCCCTCACAACACCTCGACCAAGGTGCCTGAGGGCTCGCGCGCCTTGGCCGGCATCGGCTGCCACATCATGGCAGGCTGGATGGACCGCAACACCGAGACCTTCACCCAGATGGGCGGCGAAGGCGTCACCTGGGTCGGCCAGGCGCCGTTCTCGAAGACCGGGCACGTCTTCCAGAACCTGGGCGATGGCACGTATTACCATTCCGGGTTGATCGCGATCCGGGCTGCTGTCGCCTCGGGCGCCAACATTACCTACAAGATCCTGTTCAACGACGCGGTCGCCATGACCGGCGGCCAGCCGGTGGACGGGCCGCTCACGGTGCCGATGATCGCGCACCAGCTGACGGCAGAAGCGGTCATCAAGATCACCGTCGTCACGGATCAGCCGGAGAAGTATCGCGGCGTCGGCCTTCCTGAGGGCGTCACAGTCCATCACCGCGACGAGCTGGACGCCATCCAGCGTGAGATGCGCGTGATCAAGGGCGTCACCGCCATCATCTACGACCAGACCTGCGCGGCGGAGAAACGCCGCCGGCGCAAGCGTGGCACGATGCCGGACCCCGCCAAGCGCATCTTCATCAACGAGGAGGTCTGCGAGGGCTGCGGCGATTGCTCGAAGACCAGCAACTGCCTTTCGGTCGTCCCGCTGGATACGGCGATGGGCCGCAAGCGCGCCATCGACCAGTCGAGCTGCAACAAGGACTATTCCTGCCTTCACGGCTTCTGCCCGAGCTTTGTGACCATCGACGGCGGCAAGCTGAAGAAGCCGCAGCCCACACTGCCGGTCGGAGAAGTGCTGCCGGAACCGGACCTGCCGGCGCTCAAGGACCCGTTCAATATCCTGGTCACCGGCATCGGCGGGACAGGCGTCGTCACCATTGGCGCACTGCTCGGCATGGCGGCGCACCTGGAGGGCAAGGGCTGCTCCATCATGGACATGACCGGCCTGGCGCAGAAAGGTGGCGCAGTGTTCTCGCACGTGCGCATCGCTGAACGTCCGGAGGAGATCCACGCGGTGCGCGTCGCGGCCGGCAATGCCGACTTGCTGCTCGGCTGCGATATCGTGGTCGCCGCCACCTATGATGCGCTGGCCAAAGGTCGGGTCGGGCAAGGCCGGGCCATCATCAACGGCCACGAGACCATCACGGCCGACTTCGTCCGCAATCCGGATTACCGCTTCCCCGGCCAGACCTTGAAGGCGGCAATTGAAGCGGCCGTTGGCCCGGGCGCGGCGGAGTTCATCGACGCAACCGGCCTTGCCATCGCTTTGATCGGCGATTCTATTGCCACCAATCTCTTCATGCTGGGCTATGCCTATCAGCGGGGACTGATCCCGGTTTCCGCCGCCGCCATCGAGCGCGCGATTGAGCTCAACCGCACCGCCGCGAACGAGAACAAGTTGGCCTTCCTGTGGGGTCGGCGTGCCGCCGTCGATCTCGCCGGCGTCCAAAGGGCCGCCGACAAGGCGAGTGGCGTTACCCGGCAGATCCCCGAGGCGCTGGACGAGATCATTGCCCACCGGATGGGGCATCTGACCCGCTATCAGAATGCCGCCTATGCCGAGCGCTACCGGAAGCTGGTGGACCGCGTGATCGCCGCGGAGCGCGCCGCGATGCCAAGCTCGCAGGCCCTGTCCATCGCGGTCGCCAGATATTACGCGAAGCTGCTGGCCTACAAGGACGAATACGAGGTCGCGCGGCTGCATTCGGATCCGGTGTTCCGCGAGCGGATCGCGGCCCAGTTCGAAGGCGATTACAAGCTGCACTTCCATCTGGCGCCGCCTGCCCTGTCGCATCCCGATCCGGCCACGGGCCGGATAAAGAAGAAGCAGTTCGGGCCCTGGATGATGAGCGTCTTTGGCCTGTTGGCGCGGCTGAAATGGCTGCGCGGCACGGCGCTCGATCCGTTCGGCCGGTCGGCCGACCGCAAGCTCGAGCGCCGGCTGATCGCGGACTATGAGGCGCTGGTGGAGGAGGTCATCACCGGGCTTTCAGCCGAGAACCACGCGACGGCGGTTGCCTTGGCTTCCCTGCCTGAGCAGATCCGCGGCTACGGCCATATCAAGGAAGCCAACGTCGAATCGGCCAAGAAGCGCCAAGATGAGCTCTTGGCCGGTTTCCACAGCCCGCCCAGCACGCGGCGCGCTGCGGAGTAGCGGTGGCAAGGTTCGGCCGATCTCGCCCGTCAGTCGAGGCTCCGGGAAATGCTCGATCAGTCGTATTGCCATCGAGGTCCGTCGCTTCGACGTCCACCCGGCGAAGCGCCAGCCCGAAGACCGCCCGCTCCGGCAATCTGCCAGGGGAAGGACAACCCGGCGATACGAAAGGCGAACGCCGATCAACGTCAGAAGAACGCGGATTTGTTGAGTTTTTCCGGCTTAATCTCATTGAAACAATCGTACCGATCGGGGAATATCGCCCCAAGTCCGCGCGGGGGCCGGAGGCCCAATCAATGACAATCAAGCGCCGCCGCACGCGACCCTACATCGACCAAGGGAGGACATGCAGATGTCACTGATGAAGCGCAACGTACTGTTGTCTGCGCTGACGGCAGCGACGCTTATTCTGGCGTCGACCGCAGCGCAGGCAGAAATGGTTCTGCATCGCGGCAACGGCGCCGAACCGGAGACGATGGACCCGCAGAAGTCGACCGGTGTCACTGAAGCGAACATCCAGTACGAGATCTTCGAAGGTCTCACCACTTATTCGCCGGATGGCGAAGTGGTGCCGGGTATGGCTGAGAAATGGGACGTAAGCGACGACGGAAAGACCTACACATTCCATCTGCGCGATGCGAAGTGGTCGAATGGCGATCCGGTCACCGCCGAGGATTTCGTCTATTCATTCCAACGTCTGGTTGATCCTGCGATCGCGGCCGACTATGCGCCGATTGCCGATCCCATCCTCAACGCCGAGCAGATCCGTAAAGGCGAGGAGAAGGACCTGACCAAGCTGGGCGTTAAGGCGGTCGACGCCAAGACCTTCGAGGTCACACTGGCGAGGCCCGCGCCCTATTTCCTCGGTCTCATCCGCCACAACACGTTCCTGCCGGTGCACAAGGCGACGGTGGAGAAGTTCGGTCAGGATTGGACCAAGCCGGGCAACATGGTCGGTAACGGCGCCTTCACGATGGAGTCATGGACTCCGCAGGCGTCCATGGCGCTCGCGAAGAGCCCGAGCTACTACGACGCCGCGAACGTCAAGCTGGACAAGATCGTCTATTATCCGACCGAGGACATCTCGGAAGAGTTCAAGCGCTATCGCGCCGGTGAACTCCACATCACCTACGAAGTCCCGTCGGACCAGATCAAGTTCATCGAAGCGAACATGAAGGACGAGTATGAGGCCAAGCCGTATCTCGGCACCTACTACTACGTCGTCAACGGGACGCGCGAGGCCGGCAGCAAGAAGGAAGTGCGTGAGGCCCTGGCGCTTGCCATCGACCGCGAGGCGATCGCGGAGAAGGTGACAGGGGGTAGCTTCCTGCCGGGCTATTCCTGGGTTCCTCCAGGAATGATCGGCTACAAGACGCAGTACGTGTCGTTCAAGGACATGCCGAAGCAACAGCGCATCGCCAAGGCCAAGGAATTGCTGGCGGCTGCCGGCTACGGCCCGGACAATCCGCTGAACATGGAGATCCTTTACAATACGAGCGAGAACCACAAGAAGATCGCGATCGCGGTCCAGAGCATGTGGAAGGCGATCGGCGTCAATGCGACACTGAACAATCAGGAATGGCAGGTCTATCTCGATACCCGCGACGAGAAGCAGTTCGACGTCGCGAGGGCCGGGTGGATCGGCGACTTCGCCGACCCGGTCACCTTCCTCGATCTGTTCCTCTCGGACGCAGGCGTGCGCAATGACGCGGGCTACAACAATCCCGAGTACGACAAGCTGGTGAAGAACTCGTTCGGCATCGGCGATCCGGAGACTCGCCTGGCGTCCCTGCAGAGGGCCGAGCAGATCTTCCTCAATGATCTGCCGATCATCCCGATTCTGACCTACAAGACCAAGCACATGGTCTCTAAGAAGGTGCAGGGCTGGGCGTATAACAACCTGGACTTCCATCTCGGCCGCTACATGTCGGTTCAATAGACCGGCATGGTGAGAAGAACGACCGGCAGCGTGCAGCGCGCTGCCGGTCGTTGTCCATTTAGGGGCTGACGTCTGCCCAACGGCCCTCCAGCGCGCGGCCGTCAGTTTCGGAGGATCGAGCAGTGCTGCACTATGTGATGCGTCGCCTTGGCGGCGCGGTTCCAACGCTTTTCATCATCATTGCCGGTGCGTTCTTCATGATGCGCCTAGCACCCGGTGGGCCGTTCGCGCGCGAACGCAGGGTGCCGCCGGAGGTCGAGGCCAATCTGATGAAGGCCTATCACCTGGACGAGCCCTTATGGCAGCAATTCCTTCGCTATCTGAACGGCTTGCTGCATGGGGATTTCGGACCTTCGTTCAAATATAAGGATTTCGCCGTCGCCGACCTGATCTTCGGGGGCTTCCCGGTGTCACTGCAACTCGGCGGCATCGCAATTGCCCTCGCGCTGGTGATCGGCGTCACCCTCGGTATCTGGGCTGCGTTGCGGCAGAACAGCTGGATCGACTATGCGAGCATGTCTGTGTCGATGGTGGGCATCGCGGTGCCCAATTTCGTGGTGGCGCCGATCCTGACGCTGGTGATCGGTCTGCAGCTTCAGTTACTGCCTGTCGGCGGTTGGGGGCGGCCTAGCCACTATGTCCTGCCGGTAATCGCCCTCTGCCTGCCGCAGATTGCGGCCATCGCGCGGCTGACGCGCGCCAGCATGATCGAGGTGCTGAGCAGCAACTACGTGCGCACCGCGCGCGCCAAGGGCTTGCCGGCCCGGTTGACGATCAGTCGCCATGCGATCCGCGCCGCGATCCTGCCGGTCGTCTCCTATCTGGGCCCCGCCATCGCCGGCATCATCACAGGCTCGGTCGTGGTAGAGCAGATCTTCTCAATTCCCGGCATTGGGCGCTATTTCGTGCAGGGTTCGTTGAACCGCGACTACACACTGGTGATGGGCGTGACGGTCTTCTATGGCGCGCTCGTCATCCTGTGCAACCTGATCGCCGATCTCCTGTACGGCGTCTTGGACCCGAAGGTCCGGTACGATTGAGGTAACACATGTCCGTTGCCGACATCACGCTTGGCACTGCGCCGGAGGTCAAGGGCCGCAGCCTGTGGGCCGACGCGCGCCACCGCTTCCTGCGCAACAAGGCGGCAGTCACCAGCTTGGTGATCTTCTGCATCATCGCGCTGGCCTGCTTCCTGGCGCCACACCTTGGACTGCGCGCGCCCGACGATATCAATTGGGAGCTCGAAAGCTGGGGCCCGCCCAATCTCGAGCTCGGCTATCTGCTGGGCACCGATGCGAACAACCGCGACCTGTTCGTGCGGCTGCTCTATGGCGGACAGGTGTCGCTGCTGGTCGGCTTCACCGCCACCTTGGTCAGCCTGGTTATCGGCGTGATCTGGGGTGCGACGGCCGGCTTCATCGGCGGGCGGGTCGATGGTTTCATGATGCGGATCGTCGATATTCTCTACTCGATTCCATTCATCTTCTTCGTCATCATGCTGACAGTCGTGTTCGGCCGTCACATCACGCTCATTTACATCGCGATTGGTGCCGTCAGCTGGCTCGACATGGCCCGCATCGTGCGCGGTCAGACTATATCGATCCGCCGGCGCGAGTACATCGAAGCGGCAGAGGCGAGCGGCGTCTCCAAGTGGCGCATCATCACGCGGCACGTCATCCCGAACTGCATGGGACCGGTTGTCGTCTATGTGACCCTGACAGTGCCGAACGTGATCCTTATCGAGAGCTTCATCAGTTTCCTCGGCATGGGCGTGCAGGAGCCGGATTCGAGCTGGGGCACGCTCATAAGCGAGGCCGCCGTCGTCATGGAGATTGCGCCCTGGGCGATTATCGGTACCGGGTCGATGCTGGCGATCACGCTGCTCTCCCTCAACTTCATCGGCGACGGCATGCGCGATGCCCTCGATCCCAGGGACCGTTGAGGGAAACTCGCATGGCCGCAATCCTCGACGTCCGCAACCTCAACACCACCTTCGCGACGCCGGAGGGGACGGTTCGTGCCGTCAACGATGTCAGTTTCGCGATCGAGCCCGGCGAGACGCTGGGCATCGTCGGCGAATCCGGCTCCGGCAAGAGCCAGATCTTCATGTCGGTCATGGGCCTGCTCGCCAAGAACGGCCGCGCCGAAGGCAGCGTGCTCTTCAACGGTAAGGAGATCCTCAACCTTCCGGTCGAGGAGCTGAACAAGATCAGGGGCGTGAAGATGTCCATGATCTTCCAGGACCCGATGACCTCGCTGAACCCGTATCTCTCGGTCAAGCGTCAGATGACGGAGGTGCTGGAGGTCCATCGCGGCATGAGCGAGCAGGCCGCGCTGAAGACCGCCATCGATCTGCTCGACACGGTGCAGATCCCGGAAGCCAAGCGCCGCGTCCATATGTATCCGCACGAGTTCTCCGGCGGCATGCGCCAGCGCGTGATGATCGCGATGGCCCTGCTCTGCGAGCCGGAGCTGCTGATCGCGGACGAGCCGACCACCGCGCTCGACGTGACGGTGCAGGCGCAGATCCTCGATCTGCTCGGCAGGCTGAAGCGCGACCGTGGCATGGCGATCGCGCTCATCACCCACGACCTTGGCGTCATCGCGGGCCTCGCCGACCGCGTGATGGTGATGTATGCGGGCGAGATCATGGAGCGCGCCGACGTGCGCCCACTCTTCAAGACGCCTCAGCACCCCTATACCCAGGGCCTGCTGCGCTCCATGCCGCGTCTGGATGAGCATCGCATCAACCGGCTGCAGACCATCGGTGGTCAACCGCCCAACCTGCAGCACCTGCCGGAGGGCTGCCGCTTCCGCGACCGCTGCACCTACGCTTTCGACCGTTGCGCTGTCGAAAAACCCTTGCTGCGCCAGATCGCCGACGGGCGCGCCAAGACCTGTCACCTGGAGTCGCTATGAGTGCCGCACCTCTCCTCTCCGTCCAGGACCTGAAGGTCCATTTCGACGTCACCCGCAAGGGCCTGCTCGGCGGCCCGAAGGCGGTGGTGAAGGCAGTCGATGGCGTCACCTTCGATCTGAGGCCCGGCGAAACCCTCGGTCTGGTCGGCGAATCCGGCTGCGGCAAGTCCACACTGGGCCGGGCTGTCCTGCGCCTGCTTCCGGCGACGGCCGGCCGGGTCGTATGGCTGGGCGAGGACCTGCACGCCCTCGATCACGACGAGATGCAGCAAAAGCGGCGCGACATGCAGATCATCTTCCAGGATCCGCTCGCCTCGCTCAATCCGCGCATGACCGTGGGCCAGATCATCGCGGAGCCGCTCACCGTCTTCAATCCGAACCTCTCGGGCGCCCAGGTGAAGGAGCGCGTGCGCCAGATGATGGCCAAGGTTGGATTGTTGCCGAACCAAATCAACCGCTACCCGCACGAATTCTCCGGCGGCCAGGCCCAGCGCATCGGCATCGCCCGCGCCATGATCAACAATCCGCGCATGATCGTGTGCGACGAGCCGGTCTCCGCCCTCGACGTCTCGATCCAGGCGCAGATCGTCAATCTGCTCATGGATCTGCAGCACGAGATGGGTATGTCGCTGATCTTCATCTCGCACAACCTCAGCGTCGTACGGCACATCAGCCATCGGATCATGGTGCTCTATCTCGGCAAGGTTATGGAGATTGCGGACCGCGATTCGATCTACGCCAACCCGCTCCACCCCTACACCCAGGCGCTGAATTCCGCGGTACCAATTCCCGACCCCGATCTGGAGAAACAGAAAGATCGCATCGTGCTGAGGGGCGACCTGCCCTCGCCGCTCAATCCGCCCTCCGGCTGCCCCTTCCGCACGCGCTGCCCGCGTGCGACGGAAATCTGCGCCCAGATCATGCCCGATCTCCTGCCGGCCAGCCCGACACACTATGTCGCCTGCCACCATGCAGGCCCGCCGGCCTAGAGCACGTTTCCCGAAGTGTGAATCTGGTGGGGATTCCCAGCTGGGGTGATTTGTGATTCAAGATGCTGACTGGGGTGGAGGCCAGCATCGATGTCACGACCCTATTCACTGGAT
>NZ_QORW01000035.1 GCF_003574735.1 Dongia deserti | reverse complement strand
TATCGCTGCAGACAGCACGGAGTGCGGATCGTCTATTGCGCAGAGCCGTTTGAGAACGATGACGGCCCGCTGTATGCAATCGTCAAAGCCATAAAGCGTGCGATGGCGGCCGAGTATAGCCGCGAATTAAGCGTGAAGGTATTTCAGGGACTTCGGAACCTCGCCGAGCGAGGCTTTGATCAGGGCGGCGTAGCACCGTACGGGCTAAAACACATATTGGTTGATCATCAGGGCGGCACGATTCGCGATATGCCGTCGGGAGCGCGCAAGGCACTGACGACCGATCACAAGGTTCTGGCGCCTAGCTTGCCGGCCGAAGTCAAAGTAGTGAAGGAGATTTTTCGAAGATGTGCGGTTCTCGGCGAAAACACCGGTCGGATCGCACGCTATCTCAATGATAGCGGGATTCCAACGCGGTCCGGCAAGCGGTGGTGGCCGTCCCACATCGCGACGATACTGCAGAATGAGAAATACATGGGCGCGCAGGTATTCAATCGAACGTCCGCCGAGCTCGGTACCAAGCGCATCAGGAATGCACCTTCTGAATGGATTCGAAAACCCGGCGCTTTTCGCGGAATTGTCGATCTTGAGACGTTTTACCAGGCAATGGAAGTGCGACGTAGGCAGCGAACCAAGTTGTCAGATGAAGAGCTTCTATCGAAGCTGCGCAAAATCATCGCGAAGCGAGGAGGAGTTACCGTCAAGCTCATGCGCCGATACAAGAGCATCCCTAATCCCTGGCGTTTACTGCAGACGATTTGGCCGCATTTCGGAAGCATATAAACTTATAGGGTATCAGGGCGGACCGACTCTGAAGGTCTGGTCTGTGCGCAATCGGCGAAGAAAGCAAAGAAGCGAAATTCTGCAGAAGCTGCGTCAACATGTTGAATTTCGAGGTGAGGTTTTTCGATCTGACCCGAACGCAACGCAATTCTGGATCGGCCACAGGTTGTCTTGTGCTTTCCAACTCGCTGCACGACGCACAGACGTTTCGTACGGAGAGCGATGGATCTTCCGCCTCCAGGAGGCACCGCCAAACGCAAGCTTATACATTGTGGGACGCCTAGCGGCAGATGACGCTCACGTCATTGACTATTACGTTATCCCCAGGGCGAAAATGCTGGAGATTCCGTATACTGTTTGCCGTCACAACAAGCGAGAACTCGACCAGTATCGAGTTCCCAACTTGTCCGCGGTCATCGATATGCTGAGGCCGCCGGCTGATGAGGAATGGCAGTCACTCAGCTGAGGCCAGCAGCTCCGGCCCGGTGTTCTTCACGTTGTTGACCGCCTTAGGGATCTGGACGCGCCGGCCACAGTGGCGCGACTTGCACCTTCAGGGTCGCGCTCCTTGCTCCACTCGGTGCCAGGCACAGAGCGTTGCTTGTTAGCGTCCGCCACGATCAGGCTGGCATCGACAGCAAACCCTTCGGCGCCGACCAAGCCTGCCGCAATGCATGCCTCCACGACGCGCTCGAACACGCGCCGGAGAACATCGCTGTCGCGAAACCGCTCGTTGCGCGCCCGCGTGAAGGCCGAGTGATCAGGGATCTTGTCCTCGATGCTCAGGCCGCAGAACCAGCGGTACGCCAGGTTCACCTGCACTTCGCGGCAGATCGCCCGCTCCGAGCGGATCGCGAACACGTAGCCGAGGATCAGCATCCGGATCATCAGCACCGGATCGATCGAGGGACGGCCGATCGGAGAATAGTGAGGGGCGAGTTCGCCGTGGACCCAGGAAAGATCCAGAACCCCAGCGATCTCGCGCACGCGGTGATCGTCCGGAAGAGCTGCCCTTGATCCTGATTGAGCCGACCCATCATCGACAGCTCCGCCGCTGATTCGCACCAACACGACGGAATCACTGTTCAGCGACGGCGGCAATCGACTTCTGCAACAAAATCTGCCAGGTCCGGACATCAGGGCCTCTCAGGATCATCGCACTCGTCTGATCTCGGCCGGGCGTTGTTCAGACGGTCGTGCCTGGGCGCAAACCATCCTTCAATAAACGCGCGGCTCCCCAATTTGTGCGATCCGCATCTGAGTCTTTTGGGGTAGAATGCACGGCGGGGCTGGTAAGCTTGGGTCACGTTGTTTTGTCCACTTCCTCAACAGGCTGCTACAAGCGAGCCAGACCGCAGCCGCGTGACACAACGGGAGGCTCGACATGTCCGACCTAACTTTGAAAACGCGCGACGGCCGCAATGTGGCGATCACGGCCAAGGCGGTGCAGTGAGCCGGGCCGGATCGTCCCACGGTCTGGAGATCTGCGGACTTGCGGCACTGCGCTGAAGCACTGGCGCGCATGCCGCAGCGTCCGCTGCGACTTTGACGATTGGCTCGATCGAGCCGCGAGGGATCGGAGGCTCGCAAAGTGGACATCCAGGCTTGGCTGCGCACCCTCGGCCTGGAGCGGTACGAACAGGCGTTCCGGGAAAACGGGGTCGATGAAGAGATCCTGCCAAGGCTGACCGCCGAGGATCTCAAAGACATCGGTGTCACTGCCGTTGGTCATCGGCGCAAGCTGCTCGACGCCATCGCAAGCTTGCGACAGGGCAGTCGTGCCGCAGTTTCCGAAACATCGCCGGAGACCAAGGAGACTGCGGAGGCCCGCGCTGGTCGCGCCGTCGAGGCGGAGCGGCGCCAACTCACGATCATGTTCGTCGACCTCATTGGCTCGACAGCGCTGTCGAACAGAATCGATCCCGAGGAGATGCGTGAGGTGATACGTGCGTATCAGAATGCAGTCGCAGGTGAGATCGCACGGTTCGAGGGCCACGTCGCCCAGTTCATGGGCGATGGAGTGCTCGCCTATTTTGGTTGGCCGCGGGCGCACGAGGATGAGGCCGAGCGGGCGGTGCGCACCGGGCTGGCGATCGTCGATTCGATCGCGACGCTAGTGACCCCGGCACAGGCGGCGCTGGCGGTGCGGGTGGGTATCGCCACGGGGCTGGTGGTGGTGGGCGATCTCGTCGGCGAAGGCGCGGCACAGGAGGAAGCGGTGGTCGGTGAGACGCCGAACCTGGCAGCGCGACTGCAAGCCTTGGCCGAACCGGGTCGGGTCGTTATCTCCGAGGCGACACGGCGGCTGCTCGGCGACCTGTTCGACCTCACCGATCTTGGCTTCCGCGAACTGAAGGGTCTTGCCACACCGGTGCGGGCGTGGCGTGTCAATCGTGAGAGTCGCGCCGAGAGCCGCTTCGAGGCCCTCCACGGCCTGCGGCTATCACCCCTTGTCGGTCGCGAGCACGAGTTGGCATTGCTCCTCGATCGGTGGGAACAGGCCAAGGGCGGCGAGGGCCAGGTTGTGCTGCTCTCGGGCGAGCCGGGAATCGGCAAGTCGCGGATCGCACTGGCGCTGCGCCAGCGGTTGGGCGGCGAGGAGCTCATGTCGCTGCGCTATTACGGCTCGCCCTACCACACGAACAGCGCCCTGTTTCCCATCATCGATCAGATCGAGCGGGCAGCGGGATTCGACCGTAACGACGCGCCGGCGGACAAGCTCGCCAAGCTTGAGAGCTTGCTTGGCATGGCCGTGTCCGACCTGGAGACGACAGTACCCCTGATCGGCGATTTGCTCGTAGTTCCGGCCGGCGGGAGTTATCCGCCGCTCGAGCTGGCGCCGGAGCAGAAGAAGGCGAAGACATTCCAGGCGTTGCTGGCCCAGCTCGAGGGTCTTGCGACCAAACAGCCGGTGCTCATGATCGCCGAGGACGTGCACTGGTTCGACCCTACAAGCCTCGAGCTGTTCGAACTGATGATCGAGCGAATCGAGCGCCTGCCGGCGCTCTTGGTGATCACTTTCCGGCCGGAATTCGCACCGCGTTGGACCGGCCGGCCGCACGTCGCTCTTCTCACGCTTAATCGGCTTGGCCGAGCCGATGGCGCAGCGTTGATTGGACATCTGACCGGCGGCAGGCCACTTCCGGCTAACGTCTTAGCTCAGATTCTTTCCAAGACGGAAGGCGTGCCGCTGTTCATCGAGGAGGTAACGAAGGCGGTACTCGAGGCGGGGTTCCTGCGCGAGGCTGGCGAACGCTATGAGCTGACGGGCCCGCTGCCGGCGGTCGCCGTCCCGGCAACGCTGCATGACTCTCTTATGGCGCGGCTTGATCGCCAGGCACCTATCAAGGCCGTGGCGCAAATCGCCGCCGTCATCGGCCGAGAATTCAGCTACGCGCTCATCTCGTCTATCGCCAACTTGGACAACGCGGATCTCACCACGGCCCTCGATGAACTCGTGCGGGCCGAACTCGTATTCCGTCGCGGCGAGCCGCCAAACGCCACCTACGCGTTCAAACACGCGCTTGTCCGAGACGCCGCCTATCAATCGCTTCTCAAGACCGCGCGCGTGGAACTCCATGCCCGCATTGCAGGAACTCTGGAAAGACGGTTTCCAAGCACCGCCGAATCCCAGCCTGAGTTGCTGGCCCATCACTACGACCAAGCCGGCGCCCTGCGTCCGGCGATTTCCTACTGGTTGCGAGCTGGTGAGCACGCAGCGCGTCGATCGGCGCACGTCGAGGCCATCGCTCATTTGCGCCGCGGACTTGCGCTCGTGGACGGATTGACGGAGGCCGCGGAGCGGGCACGGACCGAGCTTGACTTGCAAACGGCGTTGGGCGCGTCCCTCATGATGACGCTTGGATTTGCCGCGCCCGAAGCAGGAGAGGCCTTCGACCGTGCCTATCGGCTCGCCGGCCAGATCGGTGAGGTCAAGAGACTGGGACCGATCCTGCAGGGCCTGTGCAGCTACCATACCGTCCGCGGTGACCTTAAACACACGCAAGAACTCGCCGAGCGCGCGCTCATCACTGCACAATCAAACAGCGACGTAGCTCTGCTGCTCACCGTCCGGCAGATGATAGGTGGTACACTCTGCGTGGAAGGTGATTTCGACGCTGCGCGCGCCCATTTCGATGCGGGCTTGCCCATGCGTGATCAAGCGGCGAGCGGCGCACTGATCGGCGCAGATGTGAAGGCCTTCCTGTCTTCGTGGGCCACGCATGCGCTGTGGCATTTGGGTTGCTTCGACCAAGCGGCGCGACTCAGCCACGAAGCAATGAGCCATGCCCGAACGACGACCAATCTATTCAATCTCGCCCTGGCACTGGACTACGCCGCTATGCTTCATCAGTTTGGTCGCACCGCCAGCACTGCGGAAGAATTGGCGACCGAAGCAATCGGTATCTGCACCGATCGTCAGTTCGCCTATTACCTCGCATGGGCGACCACCATCCGAGGTTGGGCCCGCTCGATCGGTGCCGACGACAGGGAAGGCTTGACGGAGCTGCAACACGGCCTTGACGCCATTGAAGCCACAGGCGCTCGATTTCGCCGCTCCTATTTCCTATCGCTGCTCGCAGAGGCGCTCGGACATTTCGGCAAGCCGTCGGAGGCGCTGGAGATTCTTGCCCGGGCGATGACCATAGCCGACGCGTCGGGAGAGCATTGGCGTGACTCCGATCTCTACAGACTCAAGGGCCGGTTGCTCCTCCATCTCTCCGACGATCGTTCCGGCGAAGCTGAGGCATGTTTCCGGCAGTCTCTGGCCATCGCGCGAGGGCAGCACGCCAAGGCCCTCGAACTTACAGCCGGAATGGAGCTGGCACGCCTCTGGCACGCGGGCGGCAAGTCCGATGCCGCATGCGAACTGCTCGGACCGATTTGCGACTCATTCTCCGAGGGACTCGACGCCCCAAGCATCATGGAGGCGAGAGCGCTCCTTGCCGACATGCAATCATCTTCCATCGCATGATCTGGCCGATGAATCGCCTCACCCGCAGATCTGCTCGGACTATCATGGGAGTGCAATATTCGACTTTCTTAACGCAGATCGTGGTGACCGCTGGCAGAGCGCGCCACCCAACTCAGGCGATATTCCCTCATGGGCTCTCAAGGAGATGATGGCGCCTTCGACGTCAGTCAGCGCCCAATAGATTGAGGGGCTGCTTCATCCAGGCCGTCGATGGTCACGACGACGCGGCGATCGTCGGGTCGATCGGTGGCAAGCAGCCTAGCACGACGGTCTGCGGGACGGATTGCATCTCCTAGCTCCCTCGGTCCACTCGATGCCGGTGGGCGGCGCGCCCTGCGGTCTGTTTCGGGTCAGATTCGGATGTTCAGGCAGGTCTACGACAGGTCGGCTTCACCTCCGACAGCAGACCTCTCCCGGTCACGCCGGTCACACGCCCTGAACTCGCGGCAGGGTCGAGGTTGGCTCCCTCCCCTCCTGGAGCCAGGCATTGTAGCCTGCGTCTTGGTCGGATGGCCACGGTATCATCCCTCTGTAAAGCATGGCCTAGTATCACTGCTCCCGCATGTAGCACGATATCGAACGATCGAGTCGATGAGTTCCTTCCTTCAAAGGACGTACAATGCCGACAGATCCGAACCCGCAGCAGGCCGATTCGACTTTCCGCTTTCGCGTGCATTCAGGCGAGATTCTCGATCACGAGGGCAACCCGACAGGCATGACGCTTCAGGAGTTAAGTGCGGCTGCGGAGGCAAGCTTCGTCCAGCGCTTCGCAGCTGATCCGGAGCAGCAGAAAATTACAGCTACCTCCGAGAGTCCTCCACACCCGGCGCTGGTCAAACTTGTTCGGCTTCTAGCACGTCAAGCTGTTCGTGAGCTTTATGCTGGAGGCGCAGTTGAGAAGAGTGATCCCCACCTTCCGTGACCAGGAGTTCCTTCACCTGGCGTGATCAGCTGTAATCGCGTCAATGATCAGCGATGCGTGGATGCATAGGTTCAGATCGGAGACACGCATTGGCCGAGACCGACATTCGCTAGCCGTGCCGATTTGAAGCAGCTGCACGGACCCGCAGCAGACGATTATTGGCGCTGATCGAACGGCATATTCCACGCGTTGGATCAAGCGCGCGACGCACGCAACGGCACTGGACGGCAGCGTTTGATTTTGCTGGCACTAGGCGGGAAGGCGCGTTTCGCGCTTCGTTCTGCCAGCGGAACGGAAATTATCAATTAACTCAAATGGCTTGAGTTGGTAGCGCCGGGGCGATGCCAGCCGCACCCTCATTCATCTACGATCTCTTTTCCCTTACATTCGGGTCAAAATATCTAGCGGAATCAAGGCGCTGGCGCACAGGCTATGGACTGGCGATAGAGGCGATGGCGCACCGCCCCTGAACAAGGGATTTTCGATCCCCTGGTCGGCATGGCTTCGCGAGCCGGTGCGTTAGGCCCGATCTGCTGAATGACCAAGTGTGACCCGAATGTATGGACGCGCCGCGCGTCGCAAGAGGGTTTAGCGATGTGGCGGCAGCGCTCTAGCTCGACCGAAGGGCGAGCAACGAAGAACCTTGGTTTTGATCGATGTGAACATGTGAACATGTGTAGTCTCCCTTTCAAAATGGCCCGGCGAAGCATGCCTGCATGCCTCCCGAAGCCGAGCGACCGGCGGGGGTAGCAAGCGCAAGGGGTCGGCAGGGCAGATAGGCAGTCGCTTTGGAGGGTGTCTTGGCGTTGGAGCGGCCGATTGTTTTCCAGGTGGGCCCATGCTGATTATTTCGTAGCGGAGAATCCAGGCACCAGCAGAAATGTTGGTGCATGCTTCAAACATATGATCGCGGCTGATTGCGTAGGCAGCAAGCCTCGGAAGTGAGCGCCCCCGGCTTGACAACAGGCCGGGGGCTCACTGTTTCTGTGCCGATCGCCTTATGCGATCAGCTGATCCAGCCCTTGTTGCACGGCTACCTGAACGCCATTCGACTGATATAGGTCGAACGTTAACAGCGAACCATTCAGGGCAGAGGTCGACAGTGTGCCTGCGGCCGTCCAGCCGCCACTCAGGCTAACGGCGTCGCGGATGTCGCCTTCCGCATCACCGAGGATGAATAGGTCAACATCGTCTCCATTGGCAGAGATTCCGCTGCCTCCACTGGAGGAGGCCAGGTTGAGAACGTCGGAAACGCTGAGCGCGACCCCATTATTGTTGTCGTCACCCGCACCGAGATCAATGGCTTCCAGATTGACCATCCTGGCTGAGTCGAACTGAAGCGTGCCGCTGCCGGTGAACCGGAGCGTGTCCAGCCCTGCACCACCGTTCAATGTGTCGACGCTGTCCCACACCAGCAGATCGTCACCATCTCCGCCGAGCAGGTTATCGATACCACCACCGCCTTGCAGTGTGTCGTTGCCAGCACCCCCACCCAGGGTGTTGGCAGCGCTGTTGCCGATGATGAGGTTATTGAGTGTGTTGCCGGTCCCGTTGATTGCCGACGGACCCGTCAGAATCAGGTTCTCGACATTGTTGGCGAGCGCAGCGATCGTGATCGAGCTCTCAATCGTGTCAATGCCCTCGCCGGCATTCTCGATCACCACGTCTCCGGTCTGCTGCACGACGTATGTGTCATCCCCAATGCCGCCAGTCATGGTGTCATTGCCGGCGCCTCCATCCAGACGATCATTGCCTGCACCGCCATTCAGCTGATTGGCGCCGGTGTTCCCGATGAGGATGTTATCCAGCGCATTACCCGTGCCGCTGATGCCGGAGCTGCCGGTCAGCGTCAGGTTCTCAATGTTGGCCGCCAATGTGTAGGTCACAGAGGCTTGCACCAAGTCTACACCGGCATCAGCACCTTCAGTGACCACGTCGCCAACATTGTCGACAACGTAGGTGTCATTACCGGCACCGCCGATCAGCGTATCAACGCCGGACCCGCCATTCAGCGTGTCATCGCCATCGCCACCACTCAGCTGATTCGCCCCACTGTTGCCCGTCAGAGCGTTGTCCAGCGCATTGCCGGTGCCGTTGATCGCGGAGCTGCCCGTCAGCGTCAGGTGCTCGATATTGGCCGCCAACGCCCAGGTGATTGAAGATTGGATCGTATCAATCCCTTCCCCTTCGTCCTCCGTCGTCACATCCCCAATATTGTCAACGACATAGGTGTCATTGCCTGCCCCGCCGATGAGGGTGTCCGCACCGGCACCCCCGTTGAGCGTATCATTGCCGTCCCCGCCGATGAGCAGATTCGCCGCCGTATTGCCGGTGATGGCGTTGTTCAGCTCGTTGCCAGTGCCGCTAATCACAGCGCTGCCCATCAGGGTCAGGTTCTCGACATTGGCAACGAGCGTGTAGCTGACGGAAGATTGTACCAGATCGGCCGTGCCTTGGTTCGCAAGTTCAATGACCAGATCGTTGATGTCGTCGACCACATACGTGTCGTTGCCGGTACCGCCGATCAGCGTGTCCGCGCCGATGCCCCCATCCAGGATGTTGTTCCCGGTATTGCCGGTAATGACGTTGTTCAGGGCATTGCCCGTGCCGTTGGTGGCGGAGCTGCCAGTCAAGGTCAGGTTCTCGACGTTCGCGGCGAGCGTATAGGTAACCGAGGATTGTACGAGGTCCGTGCCTTCGCCAGCCAACTCGGTGACGACATCGGCGGCATTGTCGACCACATAGATGTCGTCGCCGCTTCCGCCGACCAGCGTGTCGGCTCCGGTCCCGCCATTCAGCGTGTCGTTACCGGCACCACCGATCAGCTGATTCGCACCGGTATTTCCGATCAATGCATTGTCCAGCTCGTTGCCCGTGCCATTGATGGCAGAGCTGCCCGTCAGCGAGAGGTTTTCGAAGTTGGCTGCCAGTGTCCAGGTGATCGACGACTGGACGGTGTCGATTCCTTCATCGGCGTTCTCCTGAACCACGTCACCAGCATTATCCACCACGTACGTATCGTTCCCAGTGCCGCCGACCAGGGTGTCGGCGCCGGCTCCGCCATCGAGCGTATCGTTGCCGTCCCCTCCGGTCAGCTGGTTGGCCCCTGCATTGCCAGTCAAGACGTTGTTGAGCTCGTTGCCGGTACCATTGATGGCCGCGCTGCCCGTCAGGGTCAGATTTTCGATATTTGCACCAAGCGACCAGCTGATAGACGCCTGCACCAGATCTGCGGTGCCCTGATTCAGGTTCTCGGTAACAACGTCACCAGCATCGTCCACGATGTAGGTGTCGTTACCGGCTCCACCTGCCAGAGAATCCGCGCCGGCCCCTCCGTCCAGAACGTTATTACCGCTGTTTCCGGTGATCACGTTGTCGAGCGCGTTACCCGTACCATTGATTCCGGAGCTGCCGGTCAGAGTCAGGTTCTCGATATTGGCCGCAAGCGTATAGGTCACAGAGGATTGAACTGTATCAATCCCTTCCCCGGCGCCCTCCGTCACAACGTCGCCTGTGTTATCCACCACATAGAGATCGTCGCCGGCTCCGCCTATCAGAGTGTCCGCACCCGTGCCGCCGTTGAGGGTATCGTTGCCGGCACAACCACTGAGCTGGTTCGCTCCGGAGTTCCCGGTGATCGCGTTGTTCAGCTCGTTGCCGGTGCCGTTGATGGCCGCCGTTCCCGTCAGGGTCAGGTTCTCAATATTGGCTGTAAGCGTATATGTCGCCGAGGCCTGCACGAGGTCCGTGCCTTCCGCGGCGTTCTCGATCACGACATCGTCGGTTTCGTCCACCACGTAGGTGTCGTTGCCGGCACCGCCAATCAAAGTGTCCACGCCCGTGCCGCCATTCAGGGTATTGGCCGCGCTGTTGCCGATGAGAACGTTGTTAAGGCTGTTTCCGGTGCCGCTGAGGCTCGCCGCGCCAGTCAGGATCAGGTTTTCGACATTAGCGGCCAGGCTCAAGATCGTGATCGAGCTCTCGATCGTGTCGATCCCCTCGTTCGCATTCTCCGTCACCACGTCGCCGCCGGCCTGGACCACGTACACATCGTCGCCAAGGCCGCCAATCATGGTGTCGTTCCCGGTGCTGCCGTCCAGCCGGTCGTTGCCCGCACCACCACTGAGCTGGTTATTCGCGCTGTTGCCGATCAAGACGTTGTCGAGATCATTGCCTGTGCCGTTGATGGCCAAGACACCGGTCAATGTTAAATTCTCGACGTTGGCTGAAAGCTCATAGGTTACCGACGACTGAACCGTGTCGGTACCCTCGCCGGCATTCTCAACCACCACATCGGCCGTGTTATCCACCACATAGAGGTCATCGCCGGTTCCGCCGATCAGCGTGTCCGCTCCGGTGCCGCCGTTCAGCGTGTCATTGCCGGCGCCGCCACTGAGCTGGTTCGCACCGGAATTTCCGATCAGTGTATTGTCGCTCTCGTTCCCCGTACCGCTGATGTCGGTGCTGCCGGTGAGGGTGAGGTTCTCGATGTTCGCCGAGAGCGCGTGATTCACGGAAGATTGGACCAGGTCCACCCCTTCACCCGCATTCTCGATGATTACGTCGTCCGAATCGCCGATGATGTAGGTGTCGTTACCCGCACCTCCCGCAAGCGTATCCGTGCCCACGCCGCCGTCGAGCACGTTGTTGCCGCTGTTGCCAACGATCAGGTTGTCGAGGGCATTCCCTGTTCCGTTGAGATTGGCGGCACCGGTGAGTTTTAGGTTCTCCACATTATTCGCGAGAGCCGTGATCGTGATCGAACTCTCGATTGTATCGATCCCTTCATCAGCGTTTTCTATGACGACGTCCGTCGTCTGCTGCACCACGAAGGTGTCGTCACCACTTCCGCCCACCATGGTGTCGGCGCCAGCGCCACCATCCAGCGTGTCGTCACCGTCTCCACCGCTAAGGAGATTCGCTCCGCTGTTCCCGGTGATGCGGTTGTTCAGTTCATTGCCAGTGCCAGCGTAATTGGAACTGCCGCCCAAAATCAGATTTTCGAGGTTAGCTCCGAGCGTATAGTTCGCTTGAATGACTACGGTATCGATTCCCTCGTCTGCATCCTCGATGATTGTGTCGTTTGAGTCGGCAATGTACCTGTCGTTGCCGGAACCGCCGATGAGCGTGTCCACGCCTCCCCCACCATCGAGGGTATCGTCCCCGGCGAGCCCTTTCAGTTGGTTGGTCCCCGAATTACCGACGAGGCTATTGTCAAGCTCATTGCCAGTGCCATTGATGGCGGACGTGCCCGTCAGCGTCAGGTTCTCGACATTGGTAGATAAGGTATAGGTAACGGAAGATTGGACTAGGTCGATTCCTTCGCCTGCCTTTTCGATCACAAGATCATCGACCCGATCGACCCTATAGGTGTCATTACCGAGGCCACCAATCAACTTGTCAGCAAAGCCCGCCCCACCATCAAGAGTATCATTGCCGGCCCCACCCACCAGCGTGTCAGCACCCCGCATACCATTGATGTAGTCATCACCATCGCCACCATTGATGAGCTCAGCACGCCAAGATCCTACGATGCTATCATTTCCGGAGGTCGCAGTGAGAAACGTCGATATGATCTCCTCGGCTGACCACACCGTGCCGTCTGCGAACTCAATTGCCGCCAGACCTCTGTTTAGGCTGTCATTGTGCCAATCATACCATTGCCCGGACCATGTCAGCTTATCTGACGTGCCGAGAATCTCCAGAACCAGATCTTGGCCACTTGGGCTAATCGACAGCCTTACATCGGATGGAGCTACGTCTGGGTTCAGCCGTAGTATGTTGTAGCTGTAAGAATTGTCATAGACGACATCCTGGCCATAGCCGCGCCCAAAAATGTAAGTGTCACTCCCGATCCCGCCTTGCAGCGTGTCGTTCCCTGCGCCGCCATCGAGTGTGTCGTTGTCCCAGAACCCTTGGATAATGTCATTGCCGGGTGTCGAGACAATCAGATTTGACTTAATCTCACTGGCGGACCACACAGTCCCATCTGCGAAACGCACCTCTGTGATGCCAGCTCTTGATGTGCGCCAATCCTGCACCTGGCCCTCAACGACGAGCTTGTCAGAGGTTCCAAGGATCTCCAGAACCAGATCTTTTCCATCCGAACTCGTTGACAGCTTCACATCTGTAGGTGCCGTGTCGGAGTTCAGCTGTATGATGTTCGCATTTTTGTAGTGATCGACGACCACGTCCTGGCCGTATCCGCGCCCGAACACATAGGTGTCAGCGCCGTCTCCGCCTTCAAGACGGTCATTGCCGGCACCGCCATCAAAGACCTCGTCAGCGCTAAAGCCTACAAGCCGGTCGTCGCCCGGCGTTGCAGTCAGGAGAAGCTCACGAATGAACTGAGCGTCCCAGACGGTTCCATCAGCGAATTCAATCTTCTCAATGTGGTCATTGAAGTTTGTGTAATTGTTCTGCACAGTCAGCACATCATTCGTACCAACGATCTTTAGAACGAGGTCGCCGGATCCGGAGCGCGACAGCATGACATCGCTCGGATCAACGTCCGCATTCAGTCGAATTATGTTGCCGCCAAAGTCGTATTCCGCGACGACCAGATCCTGACCATAACCGCGTCCAAATATGTAGGTGTCGGCCCCCCATCGGCCTTCAAGACGGTCATTGCCAGCCCCGCCATCCAGAGTGTCGTCTGCATCTGTTCCAACGAGAACATCATTTCCGCTTGTCGGTGAAAGAAGTGCGGCTCTGATCTGTTCTATGGTCGTGATCGTGCCGTCGGCGAAGCGGACTGCTTCGATGCCATAGGACCCGGCAAATTGCTGACTGATAGTAACTTTGTCATTGGAGCCGGCTAACGACCAGGACCGTTCGTCATGTAGTCGTTGATATCGACCGTATACTCTTTTGTGGCATCGCCCGGACGAATGACATTCGAGCTCAACAGATCCGTAGGCCGGGTTTCAGTGCCCCACAGATAAAGATTGGTGATCTTCTCGGCAGTAAGATCGCTCATGTTTATCGCCCCCAGTTAATGCCATTCCATGGCCGACCACAGTTCGCCACCGCAACCCATACAACTTCTCTCGCAGGTCCCTCGGGCGGCGTCTCTTCAAGTTTGTATTCAATCCTTACGAATCCAGCGAAGCGCCCCATGATGCGATGGAAGAGGGCAGGTACGCCGTCGTCACGACCTTTTTGCGTCACTGAGCAACAATCTGGATTCCGTAACAGGAACTCCTCGACAGAAGCGAATGCGACCGGCCGTTCAGTCGGCGCAAACTGGTCGTAGTTGAGAGGCAAGAATCTTTTCAGGTATCTGCGTGCGCCGATATCGATCAATTCTCCTTCGGAGAGGAAGCGCCCTTGAGAAATGCAGAAGCCGGAGTAATTCAGCGCAGCGGTAATAACAAGGAACGCGACGCTGACTGCAATAACTGGCACCAACACTCGCGACTTCATCTCTTTTCCCTCACAAGTAGACCCGCACTCGCCCTTCGGATGTCGAACATAAGTTGCTCTCACTCAGTGAGCAGCACTCGCAATACATCCATGAGCCCACAACGCGTCGCGACTAATCACCGCTCGCAGACAAATCTCCCGCGCGGAACTTATGCAGGCTCGCTTGCCGCGATGGCCAATAGCGCTTGATTTTGACGAAGATCGCCCTGCCCCCAGAGCGCGAGAAAGCCCTCAAGTTTGCCCAACAACTCTTATTCAGCCGACGCGCCACTTGCGGTCTGCGCGAGTTTATATACCGCTACTATGGCGCGAGTTAGGAAACTTTCAAGCTATTTGATGACTATAGTCAGCACTCGACCGTTTGGTTATGCATTAATCCCCTTCATTCATCTGGGGTTCAGATTGCTAAATTTCTGACTCGCACCTTCACGACCTTCTGAGGGAAGACGCCGCCACACTCGCACGCTCTTTTGCCGTACTTGCCGGAGGAAATGCAGGCGAACCGTAAATCTTACGGCGCATGATGCCGGCTTGCGCGGCCGCGACGCCGCCACACGCTTGAATGTCGCAGATCATCTTGACTGCACGCTGCCGGGCTTTCAGCGCTGCAATTCGACACATGATCGTCTGTGGCGATCAAATTCAAGAGCTTCGCGGCGGATCATTGGTGCCAATTGGCACCGGCAATGAGCGGCTCGTGCGATACTTGGGTGACGCCCCTCATCTTGGCTTGGCCTTGTTTCAAAGCGCGAATGGTCGGCTCTATGGCTATGACGGCAATCGCCTCCACCTTGCATCCGGAACATTGCCCGACCGCAATCTTGTCCAGGACCTTCCATCGTCAAAGCGAACCTTCCTGTCAACGAAGGCCTCGTTGTTCGAGTTGCGCCAAGACGGGCAGGATCTTCGTCTGAAAGAGTTGACCGTGCCGTCGCCACACGAGGATTTGCTGTTTACGCGCTTCTTTGATGTCTCGGGCGACGTGGTGGCGCTCCTTCGCGAGGGCGTCTATGCGGTCGACGGTCTTGAGCTTAAGCCCGTCCGGTTTCCCCCGCGGGCCCGACCGCATCGACACGATGAGCCACCTGCAACCACGATATGTGCCGCTATTGTCCGGCTTACTGTTCGCCAGCACCGCGGGTGTCAACGACATACCGCAGTTCCGGCTGCTCGCGCCTTGCTCGGGCCCGCATTAGAACGCGCAGCACGCATTCTCGGAAATCCATCAACCATGTACCAACGAGCTGACCACACGGAGCGGCTCAGGAAGGGTGTGGGAACAGCGCTCTGATGTCCGTTGTCAATGACACGCTCGTGCCAAATCGTCCGCACGGAAGGGCGGTGTTGATCGAGTGGTCGCGCACGGGTGGAGACAGGACCTGAAGGACGTCGGTGATCAAGCTCTGATACGCGGGTTGGTTACCGCAGGTCCGAGAGTGCGTCCGGGGCTGTCCCGATCTTACGGCGGGCATTGGCAAAGCCAGCCACAAAGCGTCTGACGGGTGTTCCCCTGCCGTAGTCCTGCCCCCGCCCATGCGCGACTGGAGATGGTCGCCAGGTTAGGCGGCCTGTGCTTCCCTGGCCACGGCCCACATGAAGCCGACCAGCTCCCGCGCGATCGCCGTGCAGACGACTGTCGTCTTCTTGCCGCGGGCGCTGAGCGCTCGATAGCGAGCGGTCAGGCGGGTCTGCGCTTTCCAAGCGATCTCTCGTACCTTTGGTGGCACGGACGCCAGCCGATAGAGCTTGTTCTTGCCAATCCGGGGCGGGTGACGATAGGTCCAGGCGCTCTCAACCAGCATGTGCCGCACGCGGCCGTTTCCGGTCTTGGTGATGCCGCCGCGCCGGACGGTGTCGCCCGTCGAGCGCTCGCTCGGCACCAGGCCGAGATAGCTCATGAGCTGGCGCGGACTGTCGAAGCGACGCATGTCGCCGATCTCGGCGGTGGCGGTCACTGCGATGATGAGATCGATGCCACGCAACGCCTGCAGCGCCCGGACGATCGGTGCCAACGACCATCTGTCGACAAACTCCTCGATCGTCGCTTCGAGACGGTCCACCCGCTCTTGCGACGTCCGGACGGCTTCCAGCATCTCCTGCAGAGCAATCTGATGGGCAGGATGGCTGAATGACTGTTCCTGTAGCCATCGCAGATGGCGAGCACCCCAAGTCTTCTTGCGCGGGAAAATGCGGCTGTGCTTGAGCATGAACGCGCTGACCTGCTGCCGGTGCACCCGCAAGGTCTCGACCGCCGCAGCGCGGGCGCGCACCAGGTCGCGCATCGCTTCGTGGCTCTCATCACGCACCCACACCGGCGTGAGCTCCCCGGCGCGCAGCAGCCTGGCCAGTGCGACCGCATCGCGGCGATTGGTCTTCACCCGCTCGCCCGGCTTTCGTGGGATCAGGGAGGGTGCCACCACCGTGCAGGACTGCCCGAGAGCGGTGATGAGCCGATACAGATGGTAGCCGGTTGGTCCGGCTTCGTAGCAAAAGTGCGCACGACCATGCTTGGCTGCAATGCGCTTCACGAGGCGACGCATGCTCTCGTCCGACGCCTCGACCTCGCCGATGTACCGCACTTCCCCACCGCGCCCGCCATCCGCGATCGCAACCGCGTTGCGGATCTTCGCCACATCGATCCCGACGAAAACCTCTCCACCTTCTCCCATGGTCCGTCCTCCGTGCGATCGCGACCGGCTCAGACCACCTGAACCAGTCCTACATCGAGGAGCTTAAAACGAGCCGCAGCGGCTCAGGAGAAGGACATACAGTCTTACAGGACAGTGGACGCGCGCGACACTGGATGAGCGCAAAGCGATGTTGCTTCGAGCGAGCTGCTGAATCGAGTGTGCATCAGGTCATGCGAGTGTCACTCGCCCGATGCAGGGCCATCGAGGCCCGGCATCGGGACGGGTCGGTATTTGCTTAGGGAGAGATTGTTTGGGTTCGGTCCCTCCCCCATTCGACATAGCGACTGCGCGGACGTAGCAGCGCGGTCGCCTCATGCAACCAGCTGGTCCAGGTCCTGCTGAATCGCGATCTGAGCGCCGCCAGCCACGTAAAGATTGAAGGTCGTCTCAGTGCCGTTCACGGCCGAAGTCGTGAGCGTGCCATTTGCCGTCCAGCCGCCGGAAAGATTGACGTCGTCCCGTATGTCGCCGTCACCGTCGCCGACAATGAAGAGATCCACATCATCACCGTTCGCGAACATGCCGCTCCCACTGCTTGAAGACGATAGCGAGAGCAAGTCGGCCAGGCTCAAAGAGACGGCATTGTTGTTATCGTCAGACCTACCCAGGTCAAATACCTCCAGGTTCAGCATCCTGGAAGCGTCGAACTGCAGTGTGCCACTTCCGCCGAACAGCAGCGTGTCCCGCCCGGATCCACCGTTCAATGTGTCGACGCCGTCCCAGATCAGGAGATCATCTCCATCCCCGCCAATTAGATTGTCCGTGCCCGCGCCGCCCAGGAGCGTGTCGTTGCCGCTTCCCCCGTCGAGGGTGTTGCCGGCGCCGTTGCCGCTGAGCACGTTACCGAGACTGTTGCCGGTGCCATTGATGGCTGATGCGCCCGTCAGGACCAGGTTCTCGACATTGTTTGCCAGGGCCGTAATGGAGATCGAGCTTTCGATCGTATCGGTCCCCTCTCCGGCAGCCTCGATCACCACATCGCCGGCGGCCTGGACTACAAAGGTGTCGTCGCCGAGACCGCCGGTCATGGTGTCGTTGCCTGTGCCGCCGTCCAGGCGGTCACTCCCGGCGCCGCCATTCAGCTGATTGGCTCCGCTGTTTCCGATGAGGATGTTGTCCAGCGCATTGCCCGTGCCGCTGTTCCCCGAGCTGCCGGTCAGGGTCAGGTTTTCGAGATTGGCGGCGAGCGTGTAGGTCACCGAGGATTGCACGAGATCCGTGCCCTCATCCGCGTATTCCGTTGTCACATCACCAACATTGTCGACCACAAAGGTGTCATTGCCGGTTCCGCCGATCAAGGTGTCGGCGCCAGTCCCGCCGTTCAGGGTGTCATTCCCGGCTCCGCCACTCAGTTGATTAGCTCCTGTATTGCCGGTCAGAACGTTATCGAGACCATTGCCGGTACCATTGACGGCGGTGCTGCCAGTCAGCGTCAGATTCTCGATATTCGCAGCAAGCGCCCAGGCGATAGAGGATTGAACCGTATCCGTACCTTCGCCGTCATTCTCACTGGTCACGTCGCCGGCATTGTCAACCACATACGTGTCATTGCCGGTGCCGCCCACCATGGTGTCGGCTCCGGTCCCGCCATTCAGCGTATCATTACCATCCGCACCGCTCAGCTGGTTCGCACCAGTGTTTCCGGTGATAGCGTTGTTGAGCTCATTCCCAGTTCCATCGATCGCGGCAGCCCCCGTCAGTGTCAGATTCTCGATGTTGGTAGCCAATGTCCATGAAAGCGATGATTGCACGAGATCCGTGCCTTGGCCGGCATTCTCGATAACGACGTCACCGGTATCGTCCACCACATAGGTGTCGTTCCCAGCTCCGCCGCTCAGCGTATCAGCGCCGATCCCGCCGTCCAGCACATTGGCTCCGGTATTGCCAGTTATGATGTTGTCGAGGCTATTGCCCGTGCCGTTAATCGCCGAGCTGCCGGTCAGTGTGAGGTTCTCGATGTTTGCCGATAGGGTTCGGGTCACGGAAGACTGCACGAGATCCGTCCCTTCTCCTTCGAGTTCGGTCGTCACGTCGGACGCGTTATCCACGACATAGATGTCATCCCCGAGCCCGCCCGTGAGCGTATCGGCTCCGGTGCCGCCACTCAGCGTGTCGTTGCCGGCCCCAGCAGTCAGCTGGTTGGCTCCTGTGTTGCCAGTCAGCACGTTGTCGAGCTCGTTCCCCGTGCCGTTGATCGCCAAACTGCCCGTCAGGGTCAGGTTCTCGATGTTCGCCGCCAGCGCCCACGTGACGGAGCTCTGGACCGTGTCCGTGCCCTCCTCTTCGTTCTCGGTCACTACGTCGCCGGCGTTGTCTACCACATAGGTGTCGTTCCCAACGCCCGCAATCAGCGTGTCTGTCCCGGCACCGCCATTCAGCGTGTCGTTGCCAGCCCCACCGATCAGCTGGTTTGAACCGGTATTACCGGTCAGGACGTTGTCGAGCTCGTTCCCGTTGCCGTCGATCGCGGAACTGCCGGTCAACGTCAGGTTCTCGATATTCGCACCAAGCGACCAGGTGATAGAGGATTGCACGAGATCTGCAGTGCCTTGGTTCAGATTCTCGGTAACGATGTCACCAACATCATCGACAATATAGGTGTCGTTACCTGCGCCTCCCGCCAGAGAGTCTGTACCGGCTCCGCCATCCAGAACATTGTTGCCGCTGTTTCCGATCAGAATGTTGTCGAGCGCGTTGCCGGTGCCGTTGATCGCGGAGCTCCCGGTCAGGGTCAGGTTCTCGATATTCGCCGCGAGCGTGTAGGTCACGGAGGATTGGACGAGGTCTGTCCCCTCGTCGGCGCTCTCCGTCACAACGTCGCCGGCATTGTCCACCACATAGATATCGTTCCCGGTGCCGCCGATGAGCGTGTCCGCCCCGGTCCCGCCGTTCAGCGTGTCGTTGCCATCTCCGCCGCTCAGCTGGTTCACACCCGTGTTGCCCGTGAGCACGTTCTCGAGTTCGTTGCCCGTGCCATTGATCGCCGCACTGCCAGTCAGCGTCAGGTGTTCGATGTTCGCCGCCAAAGCCCAGGTGACGGAGGACTGGACCGTGTCGGTGCCCTCCCCTTCGCTTTCGGTCGTCACGTCGCCGACATTGTCGACCACATAAGTGTCATTGCCGGTCCCGCCGATCATGGTATCGGCGCCTGCCTTGCCATCCAGCACGTTAATCGCGCTGTTGCCGGTGATCACATTGGCTTGCGCATTGCCGGTGCCGTTGATCGCCGCACTGCCAGTCAGGGTCAGGTTCTCCACGTTGGCAGCCAAGGTGTAGGTGACCGACGACTGCACCAGATCCGTGCCCTCATCGGCATTCTCTGTCG
>NZ_QORW01000034.1 GCF_003574735.1 Dongia deserti | reverse complement strand
CCCGGCTTCTTCCTTCCGGTCCGCGTCCTCTCGCGCCTGTTCCGCCGGCTGCTCCTGGAGCAGCTCGCAGCAGCACATGAGACCGGCCGTCTCCACTTCTTCGGCGCTCATGCGCCGCTGGCCGAGCGCGAAGCCTTCGCAGCCTATCTGGCGCCGTTGCGCACGATCGAGTGGGTCGTCTACAGCAAGCGGCCGTTCGGCGGGCCCGAGGCGGTGCTGGCATATTTGTCGCGCTACACCCACCGCGTCGCCATCGCCAACAGCCGTCTCATCGCCTGCGACGACACCGGCGTCACCTTCCGGTGGAAGGACTACCGCGCCAACGGCCGCGAGCGGCACAAGATCATGACGCTCGCCAGCGACGAGTTCATCCGCCGCTTCCTCATCCACGTGCTGCCCAGCGGCTTCCACCGCATCCGCCACTACGGCCTGTTCGCCAATGGCGGGCGTACCGAGAACCTAACCCGCGCCCGCGAGCTGCTCGGCGTCTCGCAGACGCAAAGCGAGGACGCCAATGCCGACGAGCCGCCGGCGTCGCAGCTCCCATGCCCGTGCTGCGGCGGCCGCATGATCATCATCGAGATCTTCGAGCGCGGCTCCACGCCCCACACTCCTCAGTCGAGCCCGATCAGGATCGACACATCATGATGCTGCTCACGCGAGTCCTACACCAGGATGCTCCTCGCCTGTGCCACCGATCTCGGCCGGCAACAGGGCCGCTCGCGCTGGTGCGAGATCAACGCACCGCAACGCTGGCGTCTCCATCATGCGCGCAACCGCCATGCGTGCTCATCCGCGCACGCCAGCGCCTCACGCCGTCCAGACCCGATCGTCGGTGCAGATCACGACACGTCAGCCAACAACACTTTCCCCATAGTGCGCGGCGCCGCCGAGTGAACCGGGCCCGCGGTTTCCTCCTTTGAGGCTTCTCGGACGCCTGCCGCCCGCGTGCGCCATCGTCCTTCAGCGGCAGGCATCCGAGAAGCCTTAACAAAAGCGGAACTGAGATTTCGTCGAAGGCACTCGCCCACGTCTTAGGACGGAGCACCATCGGCACTGACTGAGGATTTTCACGGCCGAGCTCGGGATCAGGTGTATTACCCCTCGCAATGACCAACAGGTCGTCGAAGGACCGGAAGTCAGAAGTCGGAGAATCCAGTCTGTTACTGACTTTTCACTTCTGCACGCGAGCAGTGAAGTGAGCTTTGTCGTGCCAAGGCCGCAGCGCGCTGCGGTCCGTTTGTTGCTGCGTGCGATAGGTTTATTGGGGGCAAGCCGATGGAGCGATTAGTACCGTTAGCTTAACGCATTGCTGCGCGTCCACATCCGGCCTATCGCGATCAGCAACATGTCGTCCATCTGAGTCATCCTCGCAAACCCAACCTTGCGACCTATGCCCTGTCCAAGGGCGCGATTACCCAGCTGACCTCGGTCGCTGCCGTGGCGCTGGCGCCGCGCAACATCCGCGCCAAAGGCATCGGCCAAGGCACCACCCTGACCGAGATGGGTGCGAAGTAAATTCTGTCGTCGGACGACGCGCGCCGGACGGTTTTCCCGCGCTCGCCGGTCCGGTGGCGCAGCAGTAACGCTAGATCGGCAGCGGTGCGTCGGGCTTGACCTCGGCGACCGACGTGTAGGTGTGCGTCTCTGCGACGCCCGGCAACCGGAGAATGACACGCTCCAAGAACTCTTGGAACACCGACATGTCTGCGATGCGTGCCTTCACCAGATAGTCGAAGCCGCCGACCACCATGTGGCACTCCAGCACTTCCGGGGCCTTCACGATGGCCTTGGCGAAGCGCGCGAAGACGTCGGGCGTCGTCTTGTCGAGCCGCACCTGGATGAAGATGAGGCTGCCGCGCTCGACCTTCTTGGGATCGAGGATGGCGCGCACCGACTTGATGAAGCCATCGCGGAACAGCCGCTTTACTCGCTGGCTGGTGCCGGTTGGAGACAAACCCACGCGCTCGGCGAGATCGAGGGTCGTCCGTCGTCCGTCCTCCTGCAGCAGGCGCAGTAAGCGGCGATCAATGCTGTCGAGCGTTTGGACTGGATTATTCACGCAAATGCCGCCTTTGGAGCGTCAATAACACGCGCCATGAACGACCTTACGATATTTCGTCACGCCAGCTCTTGCAATAGAGCTTTGGACCCGTCGCGCTGCTGCGCACGGAAACGAAAGGGGAAGCATATGGAACAATCCGTCAATCCACTCGGCCGCGCCTCGGCGGAGATTGCCAAGGGTGCGACCCCGGTGTTGACCTTGAGCGAAGCCGATGTCACCGAATGCATCGATCTGCGCGCACTGCTCGATGCCCTGGCGGAGGGCTTTAGGGCATTGGCCCTTGGCAAGGTCGTGGTGCCGGAGCGCCCGCAGCTCCATATCCCGGGCCTCGGCTATTCGCTGTCCATGGCGGCCTGGATGGAAGGCATGAACCTCACGGTCAAGATCGTCAACGTGTTCGAAGGCAATCTTGCCCTGGGCCTGCCGAGCCACCTTGCCACCATCCAACTTTTCGATCCGGCGAGCGGCCTGCCCGTCTGCATCATGGATGGCACCTATATCACGGCGGTGCGCACCTCTGGCTCGGCCGTTCTCTCCGTGCGCGCGCTGGCGCGCGAGGACGCGCGCGTCGCGACCGTCGTCGGCGCCGGCGTGCAGGCCAACCAGCACCTGCGCCTGTTGCCGCTGGTGCGCGATTTCACGGAGATCCGCGTGGTGTCGAGATACGCCGATGACGCCGCGCGGCTGGCCCGGCTGCATCCCGGAGTCCGCGCGATGTCCAGCATCGAGGAAGCCGTTCGCAGCTCAGACGTGGTCTGCCTGGCAACGCATTCGTACGAGCCGGTGATCGAGACAAGCTGGGTGCGCGCGGGAACCCACGTCTCATCGGTCGGCGTTTCAACGCCGGGCAGCGAGATTCCGGGCGATCTCATCCGCAATGTAGCGCTTTATGTCGAGACGGCGGACTCGTTCAAGCCGGCGCCGGTCGGATGCTGCGAGCTCGCCGGACTTGATCCCTCGCACGGCACCGAGCTGGGCAGCCTGCTTCTCGGGCGGCAGCCAGGGCGCACCTCGGATCGGCAGATCACGGTCTACAAAGCGATGGGCATCGCGATGGAGGACATGGTGGCGGCCGACCTCGCCTATCGGAATGCGCGGCGCCTCGGGAAGGGCGCCATCGCCACGCTATAGACTGAGATCAGCGTCCGTAACGGCGGACAGCGTCTTCGACAAGGCGACGCCTTCGAATCCTTGTAACCGCGGCGCGCATGAATTCGCGGATGGTGACAAGCACCGTAACTTGCGATCTTGTCAGAAGCGCCAGAATGATCTGACAAGGGCGGCATTTGTCGGCCGTTGAATCGATCGCGGAACACGTCCCGCCGGTGTTCTCGTGGCTGCGCAAGGGCGGGCATGATCCGCATGCCATGCCTGGCGAGTCTTCACAAGTCTGTTCTCTTGCCGACCTTAGTCACAAGCGCGATCCAGTCGTCGAATGCCGCAAGATACGTCGACACCTCCTTCGGCCCGTGTGCAAAGGAAAGGGACGGCCCATGAATGTAGATCGGTTCCCATATACCCCGGTTTGCCATGAAGGCCCGTTGCGCAAGGTTGAGCGGCTTGCTCAGGGCATCGTGAGCCTCAGTGGCATTCCTTGGTTGCGTCGTGGACAGGAACAGGCCCGACCGGTTGCCGAGGCGCTGTGCCGTCCATGGCAGATTGTTTTTCTGCACAACGGACTCGATGCCGTCGGCCAGATCTTCACCAAGCTTTCCGACCAGCTCATAAGCGTCTTCAGTCAGGATCTCGGACAGGGCAGCGCGCGCGGCCGCCATGGTGATGGCATTGCCGTAGGTCGTGCCACCGAGCGCAATCGCGTGCTCATACTTCACGCGAGGCTCTGCATTCTGCTCCAGAAACTCCTTGATCTCCTCCGTCATGCCGTAAGCACCAAAAGGCAATCCCCCACCCAAACTCTTGCCGAGCGTGAGAATGTCGGGCTCAAGGCCCCAGCGGCGCGTAAAGCCGCCGTAATAGGCGACTTGGGTATGGGTTTCGTCGATAACGAGCAGGGTCCCCGTCGCACGCGTGAGCGCACGGAGCTCATCGAGGTACCCGTCCTCCGGATAGATCACCCCGATGTTCGTCATAACAGGCTCTGCCACGACGCAGGCAATCTCCAGAGTTTCGAGGACGTCTCTGACCGCGGGGATGTCATTGAAGGGAACCTCAATGGTGCGATCCACGATGTCACGCGGCAGCCCCTTTTGATCGGTTACCATCCCAGCGGGCGATGCGGCAGTCAGTGTTTCATCGATGTGGCCATGATACTTGCCGGCGAAGCTCAGCACCTCGTCACGACTGGTCAGAACCCTCGCTATACGAATCGCTTCGACATTGGCACTCGAGGCCGAGAGCGTGAACCTCCAGGCCGGCATTGTGAACCGGTCCGTGAGGAGCTGACAGACTGCAAGCGCATCTTCCGTCGGCAGCAGAAAATGGCTGCCACTCCTGAACCGCTCTGAGACCGCCTTGGCAATGCCCTCCGGTCCGAAGCCGCAGGACATGCTGAGATCACACTGGCTCATATCCAGAAAGCGATTCCCGTCGATGTCGGTGAAGTAAGCGCCCTCGCCTCGATCGGCGACAATCTCCATTCCGGGATAGAAACTGGCCATCCACGAACAGGGAACGCCATCGGGCATCGCCTGGCGGCTCCGCGAGAAGTAGCTACGCGCGCGCGGCGTGCGCGTCCGCAGAGTGGCGAGGTCACGCTCCCTGAGCTGGTCGAGCGCTGCGAAATCCAACTCAAATCGTTCAGGCACACCTTCCTCCCGTAACCTGATGCGCCCATTTTCCGCTTACACTGCCCCAAAGCCTTGTAACCGGTCAAGAGCTCGATTATGGTTTCAACCAGTACGCGCACGCAGGCTGATTTTCATGGACGTTGTGGACATTCCGCTGATCGGGGGACATCCGGCGCTGGATTTCATCAACACGTGGGAGAAGCCTGGCGAGATCGATGAGGTCAATTACCTGCAAACATACGCGGCGCTGGTGGAATGGAGTGTTGCAGCAAAGTTGACAGACCCCGCCGCGGCATCGGCGCTCTTAGGTCTGGCAATGCGAAAGCCAGAGCAAGCACGACTGGCATGGAAACGCGCCATGTCGTTGCGCAAACATCTGCTGGCCGTCATCCATCGTCTCAGCCAGAGCAAAGGCGTAGCTTCAGCGCACCTGGAGGCGCTCAACGAGTTGGTCGCCGCGGCAATGGATGGGCGTGACCTCCAGCCAGCACGTACGGGGCCGCTCGCCTGGCATTGGAAGAACGAGCTCGACCTTGACATCGTCTGGATGAAGCTCGCCGTGGAGGCCGCCGCGCTTCTGACCGATCCAGCACATCAGCGACGGGTCAAGACGTGCGCAAACGGCAAGTGCGGCTGGGTATTTCTCGATGCGACTGGCCGCCGTCGCTGGTGCCGGATGAACGTGTGCGGCTCGGCCAGCAAGGTCCGACGCTTCCGGGACAGGCAGAAGAGACTGGCGAGAAAGTCGCGGACCTTTTCTGCACGACGGAGCACATAGGGTCCGAGTGCCGTGAGTATCCTTGCTTGGTTGCCATGCCCGCGTCATATCGGCTCGCCAGATGTCGGATATGTGCATGCTGCCGCACACTCCGAGCTCGCTGGGCTCGAGAGCGTCACCACACCACGCGAGACCCGGTGGCCACCTGAGCATCATGACTTAGAATACGCATGCTGCCACGATCGTCTCCCACGCCCAGTATAGCCACTTCGGAGATCACACCATCGCGGTTGCGGGCCGGAAGATTGACAACACAGATTACGTTGCGTCCCAAGGGACCGTCTGTGCCGTCTCGCAATTTGAGCCAGCCTTGTCTTACACCAAGGCAGCCGAGGTCAATCTTGACGACGTGCGACGGTCCTCGCCGGCGCATGACCGCAGCTGCTTCGATGACTCGACCGATTCGCAGGTCTAGTTTTCCGAGGGAATCAAACTCAGCAATCGGTTTCTGCGATCGGAGATAAGCGGGACAGTCTTGCCGGTCGCCCGCACCTTCGATCATGCAATCACGCATCTCACCGTTGCGTTTTACCAGTTGGCTCATGCCAATCTCCCGTTTGGACAATTGACCTAATTCTCGAAAAACGTGGTTGGAAGACCGGAACGAGCAGCAGCCATATAGAGGTCCCCGCTGTGCGCTCACCATGTGACACTCGCTTTCATCGTGACCTGCCCATCCGCCGCCTCGGCAGCGAGAGCCATCTCGTCGCTCGAGAGCGATGCCGCGCCAATGCGCAACGTCTGGCATCCTATCGCCGGACGAACTGCCCGGAACATAAAGCTCCGCGGACGATGGCTGACGATCGTGGCGGCAAGGTTCAGGAGCAAGGTCGCCTGCAAGGGTCCATGTATGACTAGTCCGGCGTAGCGTTCGCTCTGGGTAGCATAGGGCGTGTCGTAGTGGATCCGGTGGCCATTGAAGGTGAGTGCTGAGTACCGAAACAACAATACCGGATCGATACTGACCTCTCGCATGTGATCCATAGGTTGGCAGAATGCGTCTTGCTTCACAGCTTCGGCACCCCAATCCACTGGCTGCGGATCGCGGTAAACGATCACCTGGCGCTCAAGCACGACAGGGCCCGACTCGTTCCGCAGTTCGTGCAGCACCGTGACGAAGCACAGCGGCCCCGACCTCCCGTGTTTCTCGGCAATTTCTTGGATTGTCGACCGGCGCTGAACGCGGTCATTGACATGCAGCGGCGCGATCAGCGTCAGCTCCCCGCCTGCCGACATGCGACGGGGTAGCGGAACGGGCGGTAGGAAGCTGCCCCTGGCCGGGTGACCATCCGGGCCAAGCCCCACCGCCTCGACAGTCTCCGGAGCAAGGCACCAATGGATGCCCAGCGGCGCGGTCGACCCGTCGGAGGGGGCCAGATGCGGTGCGAAGGTCGCGTGGAAGCTCGCCACCAAGCGTGGCGTGACAACGTCCTCAGCCTCGGTTGTCCGACCAATCCACTCCTGAAGTGCGCTGGCACCCAATGTTCTGCCTCCCAAGTCTCATGCGAACTCGACTCGAATCCGGTCCGTGTCCGCGCCGAGAGCAGGCACTCTCGGCACGATATTGGCCTGCGGGAGTCGTCCCGCCGGACAGGGCACTTCCACGTGCTTCTCGCCCGGCAATGCGACCTGCAGCCGGCGCAGCGCCGGATGGCTGGGCAGATCGCGGACTTGCGTCAGCTTTGCCCAGGCGATCTGCGCATCTTCGAGGCGCCGGATCGCTTCGTCGCGATCCATCATCTTGAAGATCGGCTCGATCTCGGCGTCGAGTGCCGCTCGATTGGCCACGCGCAACATATTGGTTGTAAAGCGCTCATCGGAGCACAGATCGGGCCGGCGCAGGACCGTGGAACAGAATCGGCTCCATTCTTTGTTCTGCTGGATGGCGACAATGATGGTCCTGCCACACCCGCATGCATATGGCCGATAGGGGTAGATCGAGGCATGAGCGAGACCATATCGGCCCGTTTCTCGGCCCGTGTGCTCATAGTGGAGCAGCGGCACGCTCATCCAGTCCGCCATGCCGTCAAACATGGAGATTTCGATTGCGCACCCGCGACCTGTTCGCTGACGCAGGAGCAACGCTTCTAGGATACCCGCGTGTGCATTCATGCCGGTTGCGATGTCGGCGGCGGAGACGCCGATCTTGCTGGGCGATTCCGGCGTCCCGGTGACTGCGCATATTCCGCTTTCCGCCTGTACCAGCATGTCATAAGCCCGCATGCCGGCATAGGGCGTGTCTTGGCCGTAGCCGACAATATCCACTACGATGAGCCGCGGGAATTTCGCGGTTAGTTCCGTGGCGGAGAGCTCGAGCCGGGCACTCGCGCCGGGCGCTAGGTTCTGGACCAGGACGTCCGCTTTGGCGACCATACGATGGAGCAGCGCGAGATCCGACGTCGACTTGAGGTCCAGCACGACACTCTCTTTGCCGCGGTTCAGCCAGACGAAATAGGCTGACATCCCCTTCACAGCCGCATCATAGTGCCGGGCGGTCTCGCCGTCGGGACGCTCGATCTTGATTACCCGCGCCCCCGCATCGGCAAGACGTACGGTGCAGAGGGGAGCGGCAACAGCCTGCTCGATCGAGATGACGAGAACGCCGCTCAAGGGACTCGACTGGTCAGACATGGCGCTGGACACTCAAGCCGGCGCGACTCCCTGGCGTCAGGCATTCGTGCGGCCCCACAGCGGCTTCGTCGTCGACTTCTTGCGCTGTCTGGCCCCGCATGCCGTTGAAGGATTGCAGCTGGGGACGCACATAGACGATCAGGGCATTCACGGCGCACCCTAGTACGAACGAGGCAGGCCGAGCACATGCTCGGACAAATATGAGAGAATGAGGTTGGTGGAGATCGGCGCGACCTGGTACAGCCGCGTTTCGCGGAACTTACGCTCGATGTCGTACTCTTCGGCGAAGCCGAAGCCACCATAGGTCTGGATGCAAACGTTAGCGGCCTCGAAAGACGCGTCGGCCGCAAGCATCTTCGCCATGTTTGCCTCCGGGCCGGCGTTTACACCCGATTCATAGAGCCGCAGGGCCTCGCGTACCATGAGTTCGGCTGCCCGCAAGTTGGCATAGGCTCTGGCGATCGGGAACTGTACGCCTTGGTTCTGGCCAATCGGCCGCCCGAAGACATGCCGTTCCTTCGCGTAGGTGCTCGCTTTGTCGACGAACCACTTGGCGTCACCGATACACTCGCTGGCGATTAAGATGCGCTCGGCGTTCATGCCGGACAAGATGTACCTGAACCCCTTCCCTTCCTCGCCGATCAGGTTTTCGACAGGGACGCGCAGATCATCGAAGAATACCTCGGTAGTTGCATGATTCATCATGGTACGGATGGGCTGGATGGTGAGACCCTTCCCGATCGCTGCACGCATGTCGACCAGCAGAACCGAGAGCCCGTCCGTCCGTTTGGCGCCTTCGGCTTGCGGCGTGGTCCGAACCAGCAGAAGCATCAGATCGGAGTGCTCGGCCCGACTGGTCCAGATCTTCTGGCCCTTGACCACGAATTGATCGCGGTCGCGGCGCGCCGTTGTCCTGATGGCAGAGGTGTCGCTGCCGCTGGTCGGCTCGGTCACGCCAAATGCCTGCAGGCGCAGACGGCCGGCCGCTATCTCCGGCAGATAGCGCCTCTTCTGCGCCTCCGGTCCGTGAAGCAGCAGGACGCTCATCGTGTACATCTGCGCGTGGCAGGCGCCGCCATTGCAGCCACCGCGCTGGATTTCCTCGAGCACAGCAGCTGCTGCGGAAAGCGGCAGGCCGGAGCCACCATACTCCTCGGGAATGAGGATCGAGAGGTAGCCTGCCACCGTGAGCGCATTCACGAACTCGGTCGGATAGGCTCCACGACGGTCGAGACCACGCCAGTATTCGCCAGGGAACCGCGCGCACAGCTTGGCCACTGCGTCGCGTATATCGGAGTAGGTCTCGGCCGTTGCGGTCATGCACTACTCGCTTGGTTCCAACGCGAATTATGCCGGCAGCCCGTGTCGCGTCTACGCGTCGATCAGGCTGCTACTCCGCGCGACTGGTCCTCATCGGCTTCGTCCCTTCATACCGCAACCGCTTGCACATGACGGCAAAGCCATCGAGGTTCTCGACTATGCGGCCAAATATGCAGACTTGATTCGGATGCTGCCGGCCGTCCTTCGTATATATCGTGGTTGGAAAGTTCACCGCGGCATTGCGACCGTAAGCGATCGTGATCTCCTCAATGTAGGGGTCCCAGATCATGTCGCCTGGCGCCAGCCGCTCGAAGCGATTCTCCAATTCATAGCCCAGCACATCGACGAGCGGAACGCGGTCAAGATAAAATGCTGCGTGACCAAACCACGCACAATGGATCACATTGCCGGAGTATGGGAGGATTTCCCAGAAAGCCTGGCATGTCTTGGGCGCCAGCTGGTCCAATAGGACCGCACCAAACATTTCACCTCCCATTTCAAGTCTCAGGCGGCGAGCGCCCGATGGAACGGCATGCGGAATCTCGAACCGGTCGTACCACCAGCCGTCCCACATGGCGCGTTGGGCCGCTTTGTCTTCCGGATCCATCCCAACATCGGACCGCTTGTCGCGCACTGCTCCCTCCGTCTCTGTCGCTCGATCGACGAGCATCAATGTGATTTTTCCCGCCCATTTGGTATCCTGTGAATGACCACTTCTGGCTTCCCTTCGATATCCATTTTGGAGGGGGTAATTGATGGCGAAGACGACGCCGCTCATTGTTCACCCGGTCACCGCCCTAGATCCGCGGTCTACCCAGGCACTTCATGTTCAGGTCTATGAACGGCTGCGAATGGCCGTGCTTAGCGGGCTGCTAAAGGGGGGAGCACGCCTCCCGTCCACGCGAGCCTTGGCAAACGAGCTTCGGGTTTCGCGCACGCCAGTATTGGCAGCTTACGAGCAGTTGGCAGCAGAGGGCTATGTTGAAAGCCGGGTTGGCGCCGGTACGCGTGTCGTGGCCGAAATGCCTGAGCACTTGCTGAACGCAGGGCCCGCCGGGGTCACAGCGCACGTCCGGCAAGCCAGGGACGAGAAACGCGCGATTGCGGCGCGGGGAAACGTCATGGCGCGCGAGAAATTCGGCCCGGAACTGAGGATAGGGCAACGAAGCTGGCGCACGGCCTTCCGGGTCGCGGTGCCAGCCCTTGAGGAATTTCCATTTGAGATCTGGTCACGTCTTGTCTCGAGGCATCTGCGACGGCCGCGCCAGGAAATTCTGGACTATCACGGAGCAGCGGGCCTCGAGCGTTTGCGGCGCGCGATCGCAGCGCATCTGTCCGTGTCCCGCGGCATTCGGTGTAGTTCGGATCAAATCCTGATCGTCGCCGGGGCGCAAAGCGGAATCGATCTGTCAGCGCGAGTGCTTCTGGATCCAGGGGACACAGCGCTGGTCGAGAATCCGGGCCACCTTGGTATCTACGGCGCTTTGCGGGGCGCGGGCGTCAAGATCGCATCAGTTGCAATCGATCGGGAAGGCTTTGCTATCTCAGGAAGATCGAACTTTGGAAGGAACGCACGCGTGGCGTTTGTCACGCCGTCCAACCAGTTTCCCCTCGCAGTCACGATGAGTTTGCCGCGCAGGCTCGCGCTTCTCGACTGGGCGCAATCCAACGGAGCCTGGATAGTGGAGGACGATTATGATAGCGAGTTTCGCTTCTCCGGCAGGCCGATTGAAGCCTTACGTGCGCTCGATCGCGGGGATCGCGTGTTATACATTGGAAGCTTCAGCAAGGTTCTCTATCCGGGATTGCGGCTCGGCTATATGGTGGTCCCTGCCGACCTTGTAGATGCGTTCGCTGCGGCACGCCGGTTCATTGATGTGCACCCGCCACTGCTGCCTCAGGCGGCATTGACGGACTTTATCGAAGAAGGACACTTCGGGAGGCATCTGCGACGAATGCGGATGATCTATGCCGAGCGCGCGCAAGCCCTCAGCGAAGCCTTTGATCGCCACCTTTCAGGCGCGCTTTCGATCGCGCAGCCGCAAGCCGGCATGCACACCGTCGCTTGGATCACCGGAAAGCTATCGGACCGTAGCGTTTCAGAGGCCGCTGCGCGTGAGGGCGTGGAGGCGCGGCCGCTTTCAGTCTATAGCCTTGGCAGAAGCAAGCCCGGCTTGGTTCTGGGCTTCGGGAATGTGATGCCGAGGGAGATCACTGAAGGAGCTCGCAAGCTGGCAAGAGCCCTTGACCGCATACGCCACCACTGATGACATGATCCGGTACGGCCGCAGCTTTAGGGTCTTGTGAGCTGGCCGTCAGGGCTGCTCAACGCGCCGCCAGTCCGGCCTGGAGCCGCTCGAGGCCGCGCCAGCAGCTTGAGATCCGGCGCGAAATACAGCCGGAACCATCCTTCGAACCGTCGTCAAAAGCGGCAGCATATCGCGCGATCTCAACGATGCGCTGCGGCTCGAGTCGTGCACTCTACCTGCCAGAATGGATGCCGACGGCCGAGTGCGCGGCGCGGCAGCTGCGCGCGACGACAGCACGTACTAAGGGTGCGCATCATGCCCTCTATGTCGTGCTTCTGAAGGACACCCGCCGCGTGGGTCGATGGGGTCTCTATGTCGGCGAGACGACGCTCGACCCCGATCTCCGCTTCGACCAGCACAAGATCGGCTACAAGGCGAGTGGGCACGTGAATCGCGTTGGCGTTCGCTTACTTCCTCAACTCTTCGAACATTTCAACCCGCTCCGACGCTGGGAAGCGGTCGAGCTGGAGCCGGCGCTGGCGGAAGCGTTCCGACACGCCGGCGTGTCGTGGGTCGAGGGTGGCCATTGAGGGAATCGCATGCCGCTCGTGCTGGAGCCAGATACGTGGGATCTATGGCTGAAGGGAGATCCGGAAAGGACGGCGGCGCTGATGAAACCGGCGAATGAGGACGTGCTGACCGAACGCGTTGTGCCCAAGGAGGTCGGGAACGTTAAGAATAACGGACCGGAGCTCCTGGGCTAAGCTCGATAGCTCTCATAGATGCCCTCTCATTTCTCCGAAAGAGAAATGTCACTAACGTCTCTATTGCAGCCCGTAGCTCTCGAAGTCGGAACCGATCGATCTCCGCGCCATTGCGGAACTTGAGTACGGTCGGAAATGTTCGGCCGACTACTGCAGGTACGACGTAATAGTCCATTATGGTCTCTTGATTGGTAGATTCTCTGGCCAGCAGGTAAAAGTCTGCCGCCGACTGTTCGCGGAGCCTGACACACCACCGGGGAGTCTTGGCCCGGTCTGTTCGCCGGCTTACAATCTGCAGGCGGCAGTCCCACCTATTGTCAATTCGGATACGGCATCCATAGTCGTGGACAATCGCTGATCTGCCATCCTCATGGAGGCTTCGAACGACAGCATCCACGATTGGCAGACGAAGTCGACGGCATTTGTGCCGCCCCAACCTGATATGCGGTGCCCTGCCAACCTCCCCGATCAATACGTATGCATTGGCCAAGCTACCAAATCGCCACACGTATGATCCTGGATCAGGCATGCCACGACACTTGCGCATTTCGACGTAGGTCATCACGCCATGCTTTGGTATTGATTGCCGCAGCTTCGAAAGCGCCTCCTCGTTTGGAGATAATCCTACGGCGGTGCATTAGCCGCTGGGCGCGCTGGAAGAGCTCTGGATCGACAATTGCCCTAAACGCGTTCGGTGTTCTGATCCAGGCTGCCGGTCGTGCGCATGGCGCCACGAAAGACGCTTCTAAAACCATTTGGATGGCGCAAGCCGAGCTTGATCTTTGTCAATTCAATGAGCGATGTCTTTCATCCGAGTCTGAAAGCCTCAGAGATCGCTCAGATTTTCGCTGTGATGGCGCTTGGAGACCAGCATGTCTATCAGGTTCTCACCAAGCGGCCCGATATCATGCACGCGTTCGTCACGGATCCCGCTACACCGGCATTGGTTGAGCTTGCCATGCAGGCGATCCAGCCTGGCTCCAGGCGTCCTGCATGGCCTTTGAAGAATACTTGGATGGGCACGAGCGTGGAAGATCAACGGCGCGCCGGGGAGCGCATTCAGTCGCTGCTACAGGTGCCAGCTGCGGTGCGGTTCCTGAGCATGGAGCCCCTTCTTGGAGAGGTCTTCCTCGAGGACGAGCTGACGAAGCGAGACTGGAAGAAGTTGCAATGGGTGATCGTAGGCGGTGAAAGTGGACCGAAGGCCAGGCCCATGCACCCAGCATGGGCGCGCAGGATCCGCGACGACTGCGCCAAACACGGGGTCCGGTTCTTTTTCAAGCAGGTGGGTAGCAATGCCTGGGTGAATGACAGAAAGGCAGGTGGGTTCCTGACGGCGGCCGGCCGCATCACAGCGAGCCGCGAGAACTCCAGCGATCAGGGCATTCTGCGCGGCTCAAAGAAATCTGGCGGCCGCAAGTTGGACGGACAACTGCATGAGGACATGCCAGTGGTCTTCCCGTCTTACAAATCATCCCGCAGAGCCGCCTGAAAAAGATGTTGCTGCTCTGCTCTGCCGCTAGTTGCTTCTTCTGATCAATGAGCTGTTCCTGGCGACCACTGGGAATCCCCAGGCAGTTGCGCTATGACACACGAAGCAAAAAGGAACCCAATTACACACATAAAAAGGCCCATGGCGCCAACCCACAAGGGATGGGCCGTCATGCGGCCGTGACAACTGGAAACCGCTTTTCAGCGGGCTAAGAGCTGGGAAATCCGGTTGATGACCTTTTCCGGGAACTCGATCTCAAAAGGACGATCACTCGCGACCTTGACCTTTAAGGCTTTGCCATTCGCGGCCAATACCTGCTCGCCGGTGATCTCGAGGAAGACCTTCTGGAAGATCTCGCAGCGTTGCGATTTCGGGCATGACTCAGATGCGCTACTGGCGCGGTCGATGGTCAGCTTGTCGCCGTCTGGCAACGTCGCTGCAAGTATCAGCTGCGGATAAGGAACATTGCTTCTGATCTCGATGAGGATGGTTCCGACGGCATGATCGCCCACGCGGTCATGCCGGAGCATCATTCGCCACTGGATGACATCCTTGCGGCCGTCCTCCAAGAACACTGGAGAAAAGATAAGTGAGATACGGCTTGGTCGGATCGTCCTTGATCGCGACCAGGCTATCCGGCCCGATCATCTCGTAGGCCGAAGCTGGCAGAACAGTCGCTGCTGCCAGCAGGACCGCAAATAGCTCGCTCACACATTTCATAGCTTGAGCCCTCAAACCAAGGATATTTGGCATCTTCCCCGAAGACAATCTCGCGCCTGCCATTAGACGGGGAAGAGCAGCGGATTGGCAACGACCTCGAAGCCATAGTTCGGTGTCCGCCGAATGCGGCGGCCGATGCTTGATCCCATGAGTTTGCAGAGCTGATCCCAAAGCGGCTCGAGCCTGATCACCCATCGCCAGCGCTTGGCGCGATCGAGCTCTCGGAAGCGTGTCCGGCAGTTCCAGCGGAAGCAGATCTCGTCGAGGTAACGCTGCAGGTGTTCACGACTGAGGCGATGGTAGACGCCGTCCTTGGCACGCTCCAGCATGCTTCCGAGGCCGTCGGCGGTGCCACTGTGGACATCGTCGCGCACGTATTCGCGCTTGCTGTGGATCACCGTCTCGATCTCGAGCCCCATATCGGCTGCGGCCGCCGTAAAGCTGTTCTGTTTATCGCTGACCAGGAACGAGCCTGGCGCGACGATCGGGCTCAGGGCCGCGGTGATGTCGTCGGCGGATTCCTCTGGGATCACCATGCCCCTGGCTTCACCACCGCGCTGAATCGCGAGCGGAATCCTCGGCTTCTTGGTGCCCTTACCCCTGGGTGCCGGCTTCGCGCCCTTGCGCTACTTCGGCGCTCCGCCGAGATACTTCACGTCGATCTCGATCGTGCCGGACAGCGCTGGCCCGATGTCGTAGCGGTGGTGCATCATCTCCCGGATCGCGTGCCCCATGCGCCAGGCCGTGGCTTGGGTTGTGCCGAGCAGCCGCGCCATCACGACCGAAGAGATGCCCTTGCTTGACGTCAGCACCAGGTAGATCGCCTGGATCCAGGTCCAGAGCGGCAGCTTGGTGGCATGCAACGGCGTCTTTGTCGTGACGGTGTATTGCCGGTGACAGTCCGCGCATTCCTTGAGCCCTGGCCTGCAGCTGTCGCCGTTGAGCGCCCAATGGGCGTAGCTGCCGCAGTGAGGGCAGAACGGACCCTGCGGCCATCGCAGTTCTTCGAGAAAGGCCCGGCACGCTGCCTCGGTCGGATACTGCCGCCGGAGCTTGGCGAGTGACGGGATCTGGTTCTTCGGTTTGCCAGGCATCCCGCCACCCAAAAAAGTCGATCCACCTACAAGATGTTGGATCGTGGCGGGAAACCGTTACCCATCCCTGAATCGGCGCAGACCTCCGCGGCTTTCACGCATCTCACCTTCGTTTCGTGTGTAATTGCGAAAAGGAATACCGATACAAGGTCGAATGAGCTCTCTCGTTCGGGCCGTGCGTTCCAATTCATGGGAGTCCTTACGCCCTGACGGACGGCCATCGCGCCGTTCCTCGACGTCCCACCATTTTATAGAACTCCTCTCTCACCGGCCGTAAGGCTTCGTCCGAACTGAAGCTATTACCAGACAGAAACCAGCCGTAGCGCCACTTCCGAGAATGCCACAAGGCGACATGAGGAGTTCGCACCACGACTTGTATGCCCTCGCCCCTACAGAGAAATTCGTTCCTGAGATTGATGGACGTCTCTCGACATGCGGGGACGAGGCAAATCGTCACCGGACGACGAACTGCCCCATCATCCCGTTGTCCTCGGGTTCGAGGATATGGCAGTGATACATGAAGGGTGTTGCCACCGCAGGGTGCGCAAAGCGTACAAGAAGCTCGACCGGCTCCTGCGCCACGACCGTGTCCCTGAGGCCCTGGTCGCGCAGGCCCGGGGCCGCGCCGTTCCGACTTAGCACCTCGAAATGAACGCCGTGGAAGTGGAAGGGGTGGACCATCATCTCGCCCGAGACCTCCCAGATCTCCACGTCTCCAAGCCTGACCTCTTCATCGATCCGCCGCATGTCGTACGCGCGACCATTGATGCCATGCATGCCCATGCAGCCACCCATCATGCCCCTCATCATTCCGCTTACTGACGCCGTAGCCGGACCCTCCGGGGGGAAGGTCCTCGACCGCCCTCCCGCTGCGTGCAGGGGCTCAGCCGAGGTCGCTCGTCATGTCGATCTCGTCCGCCGCCGTCATGCTGGCGCCGGTGATGCGGCCGTGCTTGGCGCCGGCCATGAGGCGCTCGAACGCATCGCGGCGGACATGGACCAGCGTGCAGTGGTCGCCGGCCTCGAAGTAGACCTCGGGCATGTCGATCAGGCTATCGTCGACAATGACTTCCAGGCCGTAGACGGCCCCTACGGGCGGCACCGCGCCGAGCTCGCAGTCGGCAAACAGGTCCGCGACCTCGCTTTCCGTCGCCAGCCCGGCATGGCGGTTGAGTGCGCGGCGCAGGGCGCCCATGCGGATGTGGTGGGAGGCGGGAACCGCGGCCAGCATGTAGCCGCCCTCGTCCTCCAGCACGACCGTCTTGACGACCTGATCACCGGGAATTCCGGCGCATTGTGCCGCCTCGAGCATCGAGGTCGCCCGCTCATGGGTGATCACGTCATACGCGATACCCTGGCTGTCCATGTAATCCTTGAGGCTTACAGCGATCGCCATCGCTTCCTCCCATGCTCTTACTCGCATCAGGCAGCCCGGCTGCGGGCCGGTTCGTGCAAAACCGGCGGGCGCAGCTCGTCGAAGCGGAACAGCCGGAAGGCCCGCTCGCCGTTGTAGTCGAGCACGCGCAGATCATCTGACTCGTGCAGGTCGCCGGCGACGACGTCGTAGTGTCCGCCGTAGCGCTGGCGCGCCATCTCCTGCGGGATCTCGTAGACGATGAACTTGTCGATGCCCTTGGCCGCCAGCGTGTCCAGCAGCGCCGGGCTGGTCAGCGACTCGTGCGAGGTGAGGATCACCAGCGGTCCGCTCCCGTGAACAGCATGGCCACCTTCATCGGCACCTCCCCTGCTGAACTGGGTCAATCTGTAAGATGTTGGGAGTATTGTCACCGGATTCAACGGCAATCGGTATGCGGACACCCTCCCCCGGAGGATAGGGCTATCGCATATGGCTGCCGGAGGGCACTTCACCACCTCTCCCCACCGGCACTCCCAGGGGAGAGATTCATCGCAGTCGGGAAGCGGTCTCAGACTGTCGACCGCACGTTTCGTAGGTCTGGCCATCTGACCGCTCGAATTTGCTTCCCCGGACCGAATGCGTGAGGTCGGGGAAGCGTTGGGGAAGCACTTGAACGCAAACCTGGAGGTATTCTCAGAAAACGGGATTCGAGGCTGGACCCCAGAATGTCAAATCATTATACGGGCTTATCGTAGATGAGCGCAGGTTGGCGAACGTAAAGGAAAGTGTCCGGTTCTATATGCCAAGGTTGGGGTCGAGGGTTCGAAATCCCTTCGCCCGCTCCAAATCTCAGACTTGGACCGCTTGATCCTGCTTCCTCGCCGTCCTGATGCGTTGCAGGAGTCATTGACAAGCAGCAGATCAGCGCTTCGTTGAAGAAAAATGGCGCGACAGCCGGGGAATCTCAACCGCCCTTATCTACGCTCACCTACGCCGGATTTCGACAGGTTTGATCGGGCCAAGGCTGAACAAAGACCGTATCGCATGCTGTCCATCCGCGACCCTCGCGGGTTCGATTTGGCTCAAACTGAGCATCGAAGGCAGATCTTGCGAGGTCAGGTGGATGTCCGACAGCGGACCTTTCCTACCGCCGCGGGAATGGCAGAGTCGTGCCATATGCAGACATGCGAAGCATTGACCGTCGCGGCGCCGGCCGCGGCACCAGCGCGTTCAATCTTAGCCAGTTGTCCAGCACGTCTGCGACAGAGAACAGGCTCGTTGGTCGATTGTCTTCTGCCTGCGGTACGCGCAACCCGCCTTGGCCCAGGCACATGCTAGATTGCCACCCCACGATTTCACGGTGGCCCGAACCGTCAGCGCTTGCCAGACTCGCCCGCTTTGCGTTGTGCCTCGGCTTCGATGCGCTCTGCTTCCTCGGCCGCCTTTACGCTGGGACGCGACTGAATGCGCCTCAGATAGTCCACGAGGTGGGGCCAAGGTGAGATGTCGATCGCGTGGAGCTTCGTCCACATCACGATCGTATAGCAGTGGGCATCGGCCACGGTGAATGTCGAGCCGGTCAAGAACTTTCGCGTGGCCAAATGATCGTTGAGCCAGCGCAAACGGCGTTGGATGTGCTGTCGCACGATCTCGCGGTATTCAGCCGGCGTCGTCTCCCGAAAGAGCGGCATGAATGCGCCCTTGTGGAGATCGGAGGCGATGAAGCTCATCCACTCCAGGATCCGATAGCGCTCCAGTGTCCCAGCCGGCGCCATCAGATTGCTCTCGGGCCGCTGCTCCGCAAGGTACTGCATGATCACGGCACCTTCGGTCAGATATTGGCCGTCGGGAAGCTCCAACGCCGGCACTTGTCCCTTGGGATTGATCTTGTAATAGTCCGACCCGTCGGGAAGGAGCTTTCTCGCCACGTCGACCCAAATGAGGTCCAGGGCAATGTCGAGCTCGCGTGCGACGATGTCGACGGCAAGCGAGCATCCATGAACTTCGTGATAGAGCCGCATTGATCTAGCTCCCGTCAGCGACAGCACAGCTTCATGGCGCTACTGCGGACTTCCATAGCCGACGATCCCCTTGATCTCCAGGAACTCATGGATGCCCCAGTCCGCATACTCACGACCGTTACCCGATTGTTTATAGCCGCCGAATGGAGAGAAGGTGTCCCAGGCGGGATAGTTCACTTTCACCTGCCCGGCACGGATGCGGCGTGCGACTTCCCGGGCTCGTTCGATGTCCTTCGACGCGACGCAGGCGGACAGTCCATAGACCGTGCCGTTTGCGATCTCGATAGCTTGGTTTTCCGTGTCATAAGGCATGATCGACAAGACCGGCCCGAATATCTCCTCCCGCGCGATCGTCATACGGGACTCAACATCACCAAAGACGGTCGGTCTGACATAGTATCCGCGGTTGAGCCCTTCCGGGCGCCCGATGCCGCCGGTGACAAGGGTGGCACCTTCCCGGATACCGGCCGAAATCAGCTGCTGGATCTTGTTGAATTGAGCTTCGCTGACCACAGGACCGAGCACAGTATCGTCGGCTCTTGGGTCACCCACCTTATGCGCTTCGGCCACCGCCTTGGCGACAGCCAGTGCCTCTCGCTGCTTTTCGCGCGGCACCAGCATGCGCGTCGGTGCATTGCACGATTGGCCGGAATTGACGAAGCAGACCTGGACACCCTTCGTCACCGCTTCCACCAGCTCGGTGTCCCGCAGGATGATGTTGGGAGACTTGCCGCCCAGTTCCTGGGTCACCCGCTTGACCGTGTCGGCGGCATTCTTGGCAACCATGATGCCGGCGCGGGTCGAGCCCGTGAACGAGATCATGTCGATATCGGGATGCCCCGACATGGCATGGCCGACCGATGCGCCATCGCCATTGACCATGTTGTAAACGCCGGCCGGCACGCCGGCCTCATGCATGACTTCGGAAAAGATGATGCCGGTTATCGGCGCGACTTCGCTCGGCTTCAACACCATCGTGCAGCCCGCGGCAATGGCGGGCGCCACCTTGCACGCGATCTGATTGAGCGGCCAGTTCCAGGGAGTGATCAGGCCGGCGACCCCGATGGGCTCCCGCAGGACCCGCGTCGTGCCGCGTTGCTCCTCGAAGACAAAGCCCTCAAGCGACTTCAATGTTGCTTCCAAGTGCATCAACGCGGCAGCCGCCTGGGCGTTTCGCGCCAAGCCGATAGGCGCACCGACTTCAACCGAAACCGCCTGGGCGAAATCCTCCAAGCGCCGGCGGTAGCACCCGATAATGAATTGCAGGAGCTCGACTCGTTCTGACTTGGTGCTCTGCGAGAATTGTGGGAAGGCGGCCCGCGCCGCGGCCACCGCCCGATCCACGTCCTTCGCGGAGCCGATCGAAATCGTCGCAAAGGTCTCTTCCGTTGCCGGGTTGATGACATCAAGCGACCGCGGCTCGATTGGATCAACCCAGGCGCCGTTGATATAGAATTTGCGATGATTCGACATGGTGGACGTATCCTCTCTGTCACACTCGTCTGCCGCGCAGTTTTCGTCCTGGCCGCGACAGTCCTATGAACCGAACGAGAATCAGCTCGACGATTTCCCTGCCGGTGACCATGTTCCGAGCTCTGCTATCTCTCGCTGGAAGGCAACTGCATCATCCCTTGGCCGATCGAACTCGCGCGCGTAATGATGTCCGCTGAACACCGCAGCAGCGATTGTGCCCGGCGCCAAGCAATCGCCGATGCAGTCCACCGACTTGATTCCAACATCTTGCACGTGGGCGGCCGATGCAGTGAGCTGATGATAGAGCTCGTTGTGCGGCACGCGCGACGTCACCATCACCACGGACGCCGCCGGCAACGTGGTGCAGCGACGCGTGAAGACGCAGGCCAGCTTGGCTTCCCCGCCGCCAAACTCGACCAATCCATGGTTTGCCAAGACGGCCACGCCTAGCTCCAGCAGTCGGGCTTGGATGCGAGGCTGTTCCATCGTGTTGACCGTCCATTGCGACACGAGCGGCGCCGGCGTGACAATCGTGACCTCGAGTCCCTGCCGACGCAGCATCTCGGCCACAACGCCCCCCATGTAATAGTGATCGTCATCAAACACGATCACCGGCCCTCGGATCGTACGGCCTGCGATCACGTCCTCGGGTGTGAAGACTGCAGCGTCGTCCAGCCGCCGCATAGGGAGCCGGTGATAGCGCGCAACGCCATCTCGTCGCCAGGATGCTCCGGTTGCCAGTACTACCCTGTCGACTTCGGCGCGCAGGACGTCCTCAGCCGTCATTCGGCTCACCAGATATACGTCGACATTCGCGAGTTTGCTGAGCTGCCCCAGGCGATAGTCTCGAACGCGTCCCCAGGCCGACAGCCCCGGCAAGCGACTCTCACGGGTCACGCGGCCCCCTAGCTCCTCGCTGCCTTCCGCGAGCGTCACGTCGTAGCCTCGCTTGCCCAGAGCCACGGCGCACTCCAGCCCGGCCGGTCCACCTCCGACCACGAGAATGCGATCCGCATTCTCCTTCGGAGGTATGATCTCGGGGTGCCATCCCCGCCGCCACTCCTCGCCCATGGTTGGATTCTGCGTGCAGCGGATCGGTGTATAGGTCATGTCGCTGGCCACACAGATGTTGCAGCCAATGCACTCACGGATATCGTCGAGACGACCTTCCTCGATCTTTCTCGGCAGGAATGGATCGGCGATCGACGGCCTGGCTGCGCCGATCATGTCGAGAATGCCCTTCCGAATCTGTCTTACCATCGCGTCGGGTGAGGTGAAGCGGCCGACCCCCACGACGGGCTTGCTGGTAACCTGCTTGACGAAGGAGACGTATTTCTCCTGGCCAGCCTCTTCTCCAAAACGAGACGGCATCGAGTCATTAGACCAGTCACTGACGGTTACATCCCAAAGGTCGGGCAGCTCGGCGAGCATTTCAATGATCTCGCGTCCCTCTTCTTCCGCACAGATCCCTTCGGGGCCCATAAGCTCATCAACACAGAGGCGCACCGGAACCGCGCAAGACCCCCCGACGGCATCCTTGGTATCCTCGATGAGCTCGCGCAGCAGACGGGTGCGATTCTCCAACGTGCCGCCATACTCGTCCGTGCGCTGATTGTATCGCCGTGACAGAAAGTGCATCGGCAGTGTGAGACCATGGCTTGCATAGACGTAGATGAGATCGAAACCGGCTTGCCTCGCCCGGTGGGCGGCCGCCTTATGCCAGGAGCGAAAATTTCGGATGTCTTCTCGATCCATTGCACGGGCTTGAACCGGATCGTAAGCCGCGATCGCCTGTGCCGATGGCCCCATCGGCACCTCGCGCGACGTGCGATTCGCAGCGCGAAAGCCGTGGTGACCAAGTTCGATGCCTGCCAACGAGCCAAACTCGTGTATCGCGTCGGCGGCACGCGCCAAGGCAGGAAGATCCTGGTCATCCCACAGTCTTGCCTGAGTACTTGGAGAAATGTCCGCCGATGGATGAATCTCGCAGACTTCCGTGCAGACCACCGCCCAACCCCCCTCGGCCTTGACGCGGCGCATGGCTGCCATCCCTGATGGAGCGCGATGTCCCATGCCATTGCAGTGAGGCACTTGATAGAATCGGTTGCGTGCGACCACGGGTCCGATTCGAACCGGCTCGAATAGAACGTCGTATCGCGACTCTCTCAAGAGCGGCCTCCGCACCCGACAGACATGTCAGCCAGCGTAGTGAAACACGTCACACCAAACGTGCTGGTATGCCTTCAATGGGCAGCCGTCGACTTTGCCGCGACTGGTACCCAGGTCACGGCCGTGATCTCGCTGAATTCACGCCACTCCTTGGCCCAGGTCCGGCCGCCGTCGTTGCTTCGGAACAGGTGACCGTATTTCGTGCCGGCAAAGAGCGTGTCGGGATCGGCGCTGTTCGCTCCGAAGGCCCACACGCAGGAGTTCGGATTGGTCGGGAGTGGCACTTTCTCCCAGCTCTTTCCGGCATCGTCCGATCGCAGGATGATGCTCGTCGTTCCGGGCGTACCATCGGAGATGCCCATGAATACGGTATTGGGGCTGGCGGGCTGAGCAAGCATGACCCGCGCATAGCGCAGGCCAAAAGCATCCCGGGCGACCCGCATGTCCCAGGTCCGGCCGCCGTCCGAGCTGCGATGGAGGGCATTGACGACCAGCACGAGAATTGCCTTCGGTGGACCGTCCAGGATGACGACACTGTGGATGTCGGTGTTCTTGATGTCGCGATCGGGAGCATCGATCCGGTCCCAGCTATCGCCACCGTCGGCGCTGTGGAACAGCCCCGTCTCCTCGACCCCCGCCCATATCGATTTCGTGTCAGTGGGATCCACTGTCAGCGTGACAAAGCGTGGCCGTCCGACGCCCTTGCATCGCTCCGGCAGATCTGGTGTCAGCCTGTGCCAGGACGCTCCTCGATCCTTGGACCGATAGAGAGCCGCCCTGGTGGGCGACCCCGTCCCGGCGAACATGATGCTTGGGTTGGTGGGATCGTATGTGAGTTGCCAGATCGTCTGATTTTTCAGAACGCAATCGATGCGCTTCCACGTTACGCCAGCGTCGGTGCTCCGGCAAAGGCCCTGCTCGCTGCCGGCGTAGATGACGTGAGGATCGTCGGGGTCCGGCATCAAGCACCGGACTGTGCCATCGAAATCGATGTCCTGCTCGGTGTCGAGACGCTGCCATGTCTTCCCATGGTCGGCACTTCGGAGGATGCCTTGCCCATCGGTGGCAACGAGAATTGTCATTTCTCTGGTCACGTTCAGGTCCTCGCAGATTGATGGAAGCGTGTGCTGAGTCGGCGGTCCTACATGTAGATGCCGCGCGTATAGCCCCCGTCCACGGCAATCGATTCACCCGTGATCGCACCGGCTTTCGGCGAACACAGGAAAAGCACTGCATGGGCGATCTCGTCCGGCTCCAGAAGGCGTCGGATCGGTGTGTCCTTGACATCCGGCGCGGTGATCTCGTCGACCGACAAGCCCTTCTTGCGCGCCAATTCCTGATACATCTCGAGGATGTGTTCGGTCGCCGTGATCCCGGGGTGGACCACGTTGACGGTGATGCCGTGCGGTCCCAGCTGGTCCGAAAGCGTCTTGGTCATGTGGACGATGGCGGCATTGCGCATTCCGCTGAGCGCCTCGGTGCTGCGCGCGGTCAGCCCGCCAATGTTGATGATGCGTCCCCATTTCTGCCGCAGCATGTAGGGGAGCGCGGCCTTGCTGCACCGGAAATAGCCGACCACCTTGGTGTTGATGTCGTGCAGCAGAAGCGCATCATCCGCCTCGCCCAGATCGCTGCGGACCGCACCGCTGGGCGCGGCTGCGCTGTTGATCATGATATCGAGGCGACCGAAGCGATCCGCTGCCTGCGACGCCAACTGCTTGACCGATTGCCAATCCGTGGTATCGGCTACGACGGACAGCACGTTGCCGCCAGTTTGCTTCTCCAGTTCGGCGGCGGCCTCGGCCAGTACCTGTTGCCGACGCCCGCTGATGACGACGCTCGCACCTTCGCGCAGGAACTGGCCGGCAATGGCCTTGCCAATTCCCGTCCCGCCGCCCGTTATGACTGCAACCCTGCCTTCCAGATCCAGATCCATGCTCTCGCTCTCGTCGATCGTTCTTGTCACGCCGCTTGCTGCCCTTCAGTGGTCGTGCCTCGAAGGCGAAGCGCCCTTAGGGCAGGCGCTTTGGGGCAGGCAGATCACGCGCCTTGGCGCTGATTAGAAACCACCTTCCAGCGCGATCTCCGTGATCGGCCGCCTGTCAGAGGGGCTTTCCATTTCTCGCTGCTCCGCGTCCAAGACCTCGACCGGCCCTGGACGTCCGACGGCGATCATCGCCTCGACCGCAAACTCGTTCGGCACATTCAGCGCCTGCGCGGCCTTCTCGTAGTCGAAACCTTCCATGCCATGGACGACGAGACCCATCTTCGATCCCTGCAGCGCCAGGTTCTGCCAGGCGGCACCGGTATCGAAGGAATGCGTGCGCGCCGGGTTTCCGTCCCACTCGAAGGACTTGCGCGAGACGACGACCATGAGGACCCCCGCGGCTTTCGCCCACCGCTGATTGAATTCATCAAGCAGCCCGAAGAATTTGGGCCAGGCTGCGCTATCGCGACGGGCATAGAGAAACCGCCAGGGCTGTCCGTTGTACGACGAGGGCGCCCAGCGTGCCGCCTCGAACAATGTCATCAGCTCGCGCTCGCTGATCGGCTCGCCGGACATTGCGCGCGGCGACCATCGCTGAAGAATGATTGGTTCAATCTGATACGCGGGCTTGCGCGCCTCGGCGACGGCCGAATGGTTATTGTTTGCAAGTATGTCCACGACGTTTGCGCTCCGGCATGTGCTCTGATGACTGCAATCGCGCGTCATCTATAGCCGCGCATTGCTCTTCAGCATGATGGAGGGGGGCACAAGTGGCGACAATACGCCGATGCAGCGAAAGACTGTTGCAGCTGAGAAACTATCTAAACGCCGCAGAGCAGCGCGCGGACCAGCGCTACTTGTGGAGCCAGCCGCCGGCGCGCAGCGTCTCCTTCAAGACGTCAACAAAAGCCCGAACCTTCGCTGACGATCTCCTGTTCTGCGGAAACACTGCGTACATGGGATAGAGGGCATCGAGATAGTCGGTCAGAACCGCGCGCAGCTGTCCCGACTTCAGGTCTTCATGCACGATAAAGGACGGCAGGAACGTGAGGCCATGGCCAGCGATTGCTGCGGCCCGGGCAATCTGCCCATTGTTGGTGCGCAGCCGTCCATTGATTTTGACCGCCCGCCCCTTGCCGATGATCCAGACCGCACTTCCATCGTCGCCGGTTTCGATGATGCATTCATGCTTCGCCAAGTCGGCCGGCTTTGCCGGGGTGCCGTGCCGCTTGAGATATTTGGGCGAACCGCAAACGACCAGCTTGCAATCTCCAAGATGCAGGGCCACCAACGACTGGTCCATGGGATCGCCAAGCCGAAACGCGACATCGAAGCCCTCCTCCAGGAGGTCTACCTTGCGATCGCTCAGCATCACGTCCAGGCGCAGTTCCGGGAAACGTTCCAACAGCGCGGGGATCAGTCCGCCGGCCTGAAGGACCGTGAATGCCAGCGGCAGCGTGACGCGCAGCGTCCCTTTGGGCTTGGAGTCCAGTGCGGTCACCTCGGACTGCGCTTCGAGCGCCGTCTCGATGATGGTCGAGCAGCGTGCATAGAAGTCGTTGCCCGCCGGAGTAAGAGCGATGGATCGTGTCGTCCGCTGCAGCAATTGAACGCCGAGCCGCTCTTCGAGTTCTGCAATCTGGCGGCTGATCGCAGCCTTCGATCGCCCGAGAGATTTCCCAGCTGCCGTAAGGCTTCCGCGGTCCACGGCGGCCGCGAAGGCCACCATTGCCGGGAGATTGTTGAGATTGCGGTAGTTGCTCACATGCAACAACATGTTACCCCCACCCTGTATTGTCAATGGCGCTCAACAATCTACAATTCCGTCCCGACCGTGTGCGGCGAGGTTCGAGTACGCGATCTCTTCGCCATGGTAGAACGGCGCGAACAAGCACCGTCTGGGAGGCTCTCAGGATGAACTCGGACGTTGTCGATGGCAGCGGACGCGATCAGTAGCGGGGCAGGCCAGGAGCCACGGGCGCAGCGATGGTCAATCGTCCTGTGTCGGCGCCTGCGTGCGTGGTATCTCGGCTCCGATGCCGCGCGCGGCTATTTGCTGCTCATGCCCACGCTCGCCGTGCTATTCGCCCTGCTCGTTGTGCCGGTCGCAACTCTTTTCCTAACCAGCTTCTGCACCCAGGTCTACTTCAAGATCGACTGCTCCTTCACGCTCGCCAACTACGCAACGATCTTCGAGCCCAGTGGAGAGGTCGGCTATTTCCTCGGCATCGTGCCGTATCCGGAGATGGAGACGCCGATCTACGCCGTCCTGCTCGTGCGCTCCATCTGGATGGCTTTCCTGGTGACGCTTTCGGTCATGCTCCTGGCCTACCCGATGGCCTATTTCCTCGCCTTTCGCGTGACCAGGAACAAGATCCGCTGGCTGATCCTGATCACCGTCCCGTTCTGGACCAGCTATCTGCTGCGCGCCTTCGCCTGGAAGGTCATTCTGGGGTATGGCGGCGTCATCAATTCCGGGCTCATCAGCGCCGGCATCATTCAGGAGCCGCTGAGCTTCCTGCTCTACAATCCCACAGCGGTGATCATCACCCTGACGCACGCCTGGCTGGCTTTTGCCGTACTGCCGATCTATGTGTCGCTGGAGAAGATCGACCGGTCGTTGCTCGAGGCGGCGTCGGATCTTGGCGACAGCCGCATCGAGCGATTCCTGCGCATTACCCTGCCGCTTTCCATGCCCGGCGTGGTCGCAGCGAGCCTGCTGGTGTTCATTCCCACGGTTGGCGAATACGTCACGCCAACATTGGTGGGCGGCAGCTCTGGAAAGATGCTTGGCAGCGTGATCCAGTCGCTGTTCGGCCAGGCCAACAACCAACCCCTCGGTTCCGCCGTCTCGCTCGTCATGATGCTGGTCGTGACGCTGCTGGTCTGTGCGTTCCTGAAGGTGACGGGGAGCAAGCTAAAGGCGCGTGAGGTTCAAGATGCGTAGGCGGAGCATTGGGTGGCTCGAGCTCTATGGCTTGCTGTTCATAGCGCTGCTCTACGGGCCGATGCTGCTGCTTCCACTCTTCTCGTTCAATGACAGCCTCTACATCGCCTTCCCGTTCAAGGGCTTCACCGTCAAATGGTACGAGGCAATGGTGCAGGACTCCGCCCTGCTCGCGGCCTTGCGCAACAGCCTTTCCGTCGCGATCCCGGTGTCAATCGTCTCCACTGCGTTTGGTCTGCTGACCGCTAAGGCGCTCACCCGCTTTCGATTGCCGGGTCGCAGGGCCATTGTGGGCCTGATCATGGTGCCGCTGGTCATTCCCTTCATCATCCTTGGCATCGCCCTTCTCACCACGCTTCGCAAGACGTTCGACGTGCCGCTGTCGCTGTGGACGGTCGCGGCCGGACACATCCTCATCTGCCTGCCGTTTTCGGTGATGGTGTTGATTTCGCGGCTGGAGGGGTTCGATCGCAGCCTGGAAGAAGCGTCTCTTGATCTCGGCGAAAGCGCCTGGAGCACGTTCTGGCGGATCACGTTTCCGATCGTGTTGCCCGGCGTCGTTTCGAGTCTGCTGATGTGCTTCACCGCGTCATTCGACGAATTCCTGATCGCGTTCTTCTTGAGCGGCGACGGCGCCACTCTGCCCGTCTTCATCTGGAGCCAGTTGCGGTTTCCGCAGAAGCTTCCCAACGTGCTGGCGCTCGGCAGCTGCATCCTCGTATTGTCGTTCCTCTTGATCGCCATCGCGGAGAAGTTGCGGCGCGGGGGGATTCCCACCGAAAAGCACTCGGGATTCTGAGGCATCATGGCCAGCAAAGACAATAGCTTCATCTCCCTGCAGGGCGTGGCGAAGCACTTCGGTTCCCTTCGAGCGGTCGAGGATGTCACCTTCGACATAAAGCGCGGCGAGTTCTTCTCCTTGCTCGGACCGTCGGGCTGCGGCAAGACCACGCTTCTGCGGATGCTTGCCGGCTTCGAAGTTCCCAGCAGTGGGGAGATCTACATCGACGGCCAACCGATGTCGGCGGTCCCGCCGAACGCCCGTCCGACCAATATGGTGTTCCAGAGCTACGCCATCTTCCCTCACCTCACCGTGGCGCAGAACATCGCCTATGGCCTGCGCAAGAAGGGGCTGTCGAAAGCCGAGCTCGCTGACACGGTGGAGCAGGCGCTGCAACGCATCCGCCTGGGCGGCTATGGCCAGCGCCTGGCCCACCAGCTTTCGGGTGGGCAGCGCCAGCGCGTCGCTCTGGCACGAGCGCTGGTTTGCCGCCCTAAGGTCCTCCTCCTCGATGAACCGCTGGCCGCGTTGGACAAAAAGCTCCGTGAGGAGATGCAGATTGAACTGCGCCAGCTGCAGCGCTCGGTCGGAATCACATTCGTCTTCGTCACTCACGACCAGGAGGAAGCCTTGGCCCTGTCCGACAGGATCGCAGTCATGTCGAAGGGAAGGACGCTTCAGGTCGATTCGGCGGCGCGACTCTACGAAGCGCCGAGCTGCCGGGAGGTCGCCGGCTTCATCGGATCCATGAACTTCTTCGACGGGACCGTCACGGATGTCGATGGCGACATCGCCACGGTCGATGCCGGATCGGCCGGCGCCCTGCGCGTTCCTGTGAACGGCCATGCCACCAGACGTGGTGCCAAAGCCACTGTAGCGGTGCGCCCGGAGAAAATGGAAATCGCCTGGCAACCACCACAAGGGGTCACAAACTCAGTTGCCGGCCGGGTCACTGCCGAGGCCTATTTCGGTGATCGCAGTCATTACCACGTAGAGGTCTCGGGCCTTCCACACCATATCGCAGTCGCCCTGCAGAATTCACAGCGCTCGCTGGACACCACGGAGGCGCGCGGCCGCCGGGTCTGGCTGACGTGGCCGGTGGAATCGAGCGTTCTGCTGCCCCAGGCGGGGGGCTAAGAGCCCCGTTCGTGAGCCAGCCGCTGGCCGTCGGCTACGTCTTTGGCAGCGTGGCGTGGACATCGTCCAGCGTTCGCCGCAGGAGCTCGAACAGCTCGTCGATCTGCTGCTTGGTGATGATGAACGGGGGCGCCAATACGATGGCCGGGCCCAGCGGCCGGCAAATCAGGCCATTCTTCATCGCCTGCCCTGCTACCCGCTCGCTTACTTCGAGGCTTGCGGGATACGGCGCCTTCGTTTCCTTGTCGGCGACGATTTCCAGCGCGCCCATGAGACCGACCCCGCGGGCCTCCCCAATCATCGGGTGATCTGCAAATCGGCCAAGCCCCGCCTGGAAATGCGGCGCGATCGACTGAGCGTGCTTGAACACGCCGCCCTCAAGCAACTGGTCCAACACAGCCATTGCAATCGAGCAGCCAACCGGGTGAGCACCGGTGGTGAAGCCCGTGGGCAGCTGTTGATATTTCGCGCACGCCTTTTCGATCCGCGCCGCCATCTCCGTGGAAAGGATGATGGCGCCCATCGGGAAGAACCCCGCCGTGATCACCTTCGAAGCCACGACGATGTCGGGCTTGATGCCGTATTTCCGCGAGCCCCAGAGTTCGCCGGTGCGCCCAAATCCGCAGATAACCTCATCGGCGATGAGGGGAATGCCATATTTCTCGAGGACGGGCTGGATCGCCGCAAAGTATTCCTGCGGCGGTGGGATGACGCCGCCAGCACCCATCACCGGTTCCGCGAAAAAACCGGCGACGAAGTCGGGGCCGACATTTCGGATGGTCTGCTCCAGCTCCTGAGCCAATCGCGCGGAGAATGCGGTCTCTGACTCTCCCGCAGCGGCTTCGCGCCAGTAGTGGGGGGACGTGAGGTGCCGAACCTCGGCGATCGGCAGTCCGGAAGCGGACTTGACGTAGTCCTTGCCGGTCAGGCTTGCAGAGACGATCGTCATGCCATGATAGGCGTTGCGGCGGCTCAGCAGCAGCCGGCGGTGCGGACGTCCTTCCGCTTCGGCGAGAAACCAAAGCAGCTTCACGACGGTGTCGTTCGCTTCCGATCCGGAGTTCGCGTAGTACACCCGAGCGGATTCCATCGGCGCCAGCCTGACCAGCCGCTCTGACAGGTCGAGAGCGGCCTGGCTGACGCGGCCGAAGAACGTGTGGTAGGCGGGCAGCTTCGCATAGGCTCTCTGCGCGGCCTCTATCAGCTGCTTGTTGTCGAAGCCGAGCACTGCATTCCAGAGGCCGGAATTCGCTTCGAGATAGCGGTTTCCTCGATCGTCGTAGATGTAGATTCCGGCGCCACGATCGACGATCACTGGGCCCGATTCATCGAGCGTCGGCAAATGCGAGAACGGATGCAAGAAGGCACTCGGATAGTTGCGCGCGCTCATCTGTTCCTCCGACGCTGCAGCCCTTGACCGATCCAGACACCGATTCAGCGTCTATAGGGAGCGGCCATGGACCAGTCGTTCGAAATCTTAGATTGTTGAGCAGGCATAACAATGCCGTCGATCCGCAACATGCTGTTTCTCTGGCGGAACTCGTGTGTGCCTCCCTCCCCCTTCCTCGCGATAGTTCCGCCGCTGCAACAGTCTATCCCCTCACCGCCGTATTGGCGTGGCCAACACCTGATTTCATGATGCGGGTGGTGGAACCCGCGGCCACGCTCGAGGAGATTTGGTCATGTCGCTAACGCCTGCCATCAGGAAGGTTGGCCACGTCGTATTCAACGTCCGAGATCCGGAGGCTTCTGCCTCTTGGTACAAAGACGTTCTAGGGATGATTGAAACCGCCCGGGGAGCCGGCGGGATATTCCTTTCGTTTGGCGAGCAGGATCATGACATCGCCCTCTTCGCGGCGCCTTCTGACGCGCAGCCGAGCAAACTCGGGTTGCAGCATGTCGGACTGGAGATAGAAGGAGGCGCAGAGGAACTCCGCGCCCTTTATGGCCGGCTGATCGCCAAGAAGGTCCAGATCACCGAGATCGCGGACCACGGAATTGCCTGGGGTGTCTATTTCTTGGATCCAGATGGGAACGAGCTGGAGCTGTTCGCGCGGCTCGCACACGGGGAGCAGGCGCGGCGCATGCTGCACGACCTGCACGCGCCGGCAACGCCGATGAAGCTGGACGCAATCATGCCTGGCGCGTGATCCAGGCGGCACTCGGCTATCCCCCGAACGACGGAGTGCAATGGTGAAAGAGGCAAATTTCTGCGGCTATCACGTCCGGAAGTGGTACGCGTTCATCGAGGAGACCCATGCTCTGGAGACCGGCCCGCTGGTCGATGGCGAGCCTTTACACAAGATCGCCATTGCGGCAGCGATCCACAATCCATATGCCGGGACGTTCAGCGCGACGCTTGACGGGATTGTCGAGAACTCACGCCTCCTCGGTGAGGAATTCGGCCGCCGCCTGCAAGCAATCGTCGGCCGCCGGGCGGTCCAAAGCTATGGAAAGGCGGCGATCGTGGGATTGCTGGGGGAATACGAGCATGGCAACGCCTACCTCACCAACGCCTTTGCCGACCCCATTCGATCCGCTTTGGGAGGCGGCAAGGCATGGTTCCCCTCGACAGGCAAGCGCGGCGCAGCGGGAAGCGCGATCGACATCCCCCTGGCGCACAAGGATGCGCTCTATGTGCGCTCGCACTATGACACCATCACTGCCACCTTCACTGATGCGCCGTCCCTCGACGAAGTGGTCGTGATCGTCGGGGTGGCGACCAGAGGTCGGCTCCATGCCCGTCTTGGCGGCCTCCGTCCGGACGAGATCGAGGGCCGGGACGGGCTGCGGTGATCGCTCCGCGCGAGGCGCCAGTCGACCGCTTCGTGACGATCAACGGCCTGCGTCTGCACTATCTGGATTGGGGCAACGAGGGCGCGCCGGCTGTGGTCATGCTGCACGGCCTTCGCGGCTATGCCCACACCTGGGATTCGGTCGCCGAGCCGCTGCGTGGTTCTTTTCGCATCCTCGCGCTGGATCAGCGAGGCCGCGGCGAGAGCGCTTGGGGCCCCTGGACGGACTATCGGACCGAACAATACGTCTCCGATCTCGAATCGTTTGTCGACCAGCTTCAGCTCATCCGCTTTGTGCTGATCGGGCACTCCATGGGCGGCGCCAATTCACTCGTCTACGGCGCGCGACACCCGGATCGCGTTGTGGCAGCGGTGATCGAGGACATGGGGCCCGGCGCCTCGATAGGGTCCGAGGGTGCCGGCAGGATCAAGGCCGAGCTGGGCAATGCGCCGGACTTCTTCGCATCCTGGACAGAAGCTGAGGCCTATTGGCGGCGGCAACGGCCAACAGCTTCCGCCGAGGGCATCCGATCCCGCATGGCACACACGCTTAAAGAGGCGCCGGACGGCCGCGTCGTGTGGAAGTATGACTTTCTGGGCATCCGCCAAGCGCGCTTGGACGATAATCCTGCGCGACAAGTCGACCTATGGCCCCATGTGGATCGAATAGCCTGTCCCACCCTCGTCCTGCGCGGACAACATTCGGACTTCCTCAGCCGCGCCACTGCCGAGGAAATGGCGCGGCGGAACTCAAACATTCGCTGGGCGGAGATTGAGTCCGCCTCGCACTACGTTCACGACGACAATCTCAGTGCTTTCAATGAGCAAGTTGGACGCTTTCTGAGGGACTTGCTCTGATTGAGGCGTCGGCATCGCACCCGAACCGCAGCGCCGCCGCGCGTACCTGCGTCCGCTTCTCGCAATTGCGTTGCGAACTGCCCCACCATCTGCGCGTGCGTTGATTGTCTCCGCAGCGTAACAGAATTTTGCCGACAACCGATATTGTTGCCAAGACGCCGCGCGCTTAGCATTTCCAGGTAGCGCCGCTGCGATCCGCGAAACAGGGAGGGCAAGTCGATGAGCAAGCGTCACTCCGACATGATCAGGAAGTTTCGCGATGGCGAGCTCAGCCGACGACAGCTCGGCAAATACATGGCGTCCCTCGGCTTGGTGAGCGTGACGCTGCCGCTCTGCCGTACTGCGGCGGCCGCCGAGGAGCCGTTGTTCTATACCTGGTCCGGCTACGATGCTCCAGACCTGTTCAAGCCGTACGTGGCGAAGCACGGAACCATGCCGCGAACCGCCATCATGGCAAACCAGGAAGAAGCCTTGCAGAAGATGCTGGCTGGCTACGTCGTCGATGTCGGGCATCCGTCCATCGACGACATGATCAAGTGGCACGATTCCGGGCTGCTTCAGCCGATCGACACGTCGCGCCTGAAGAATTGGTCCAGCGTATTTCCGGAACTGCAGAACATGGCCGGTGTCAGCTTTGACGGTAATGTCCTCATGGTTCCGGCCGACCTTGGCAACGCCTCGATCCTCTACCGCTCCGATCTCTACGAAGGCGAAGAGAGCTGGAACATGCTCTTTGACGAGCGCTACCAGGGAAAGATCAGCCCATGGCGGCAGAAGTACAATGTCTATGCCGCGGCGACGACGCTCGGACTTGATATGTTCAATGTGCCCGACGACCAACTCCGCGGCCCCATCCTCGACCTGCTTCGGAAGCAACGCGATCTAACCCGCTTCTACTGGGATGATCCGACGCAGGCCGAACAGGCTATGGCATCGGGCGAAATCGTTCTGATGCATGCCTGGAACAGCTCCTATGCCAATCTCACCAAGCAAGGCGTGCCAGTCAAATACGCGAAGCCCAAGGAAGGCGTCTGGACGTGGGTGTCCGGCCTCGTGCGAATCAAGGGTGGGACCGCAAGCGAGAATGCCGTCTACGATCTGATCGATGACTGGATATCGCCCGAGACGGGGCAATTCCTGCTCGACGTCTATGGGTTGGCACACTCCAACAAGGACGCATATGACCTCGTGAGCAAAGATCGACTGGAAGGCCTGGCGCTGAGTGATCCGGCGTCGATGCTCAAGGAAAGCGTCTTCTTCCGACCGCTCAAGCCAGAGGACGACCTGCGCTACATCAAGCTGTGGGAAGACGTGCAGGCTGGTCTTTAGCCACTAGCATCATCTGAAACCGTCGCGCGGCAGCATCGAGCAGAGATCGGCCGCGAGATTCCAGGTGCGCCCTGATCGGCCAGCGCATGCCAATTGCGCAGCAACGTGGCGCCCTCAATCCGGCGAACCAAAGACAGAAAGACCAGGCGAACCACAATGACGAACCAGAATTGCGGTCAGGCTGCCATCACGTTGCTCGAACGGTATGGGGTCGACACCGTATTCGGAATGCCTGGGGTTCACACCCTCGAATTCTACCGCGGTCTGGTCGCCAGCAAGATTCGACACATCGCCGTCCGTCACGAACAGGGGGCGGGCTTCATGGCGGACGGCTACGCGCGCGCCTCCGGTCGGCCCGGCGTCTGTATCCTGATCAGCGGGCCTGGCCTGACCAATGCCGCGACCCCCATCGGGCAGGCATACTCCGATTCCATTCCGATGCTGATTCTGTCGAGCGTCAACGCAACGGAGGACCTGGGGAAGGGCCGCGGCCGTCTCCATGAAATCACGTCCCAACAAACGGTGATCGCGCCACTGACTGCGTTCAGCCGAACAGTGTACAAGGCGGAGGACCTGCCGGCCGCCTATGCGGACGCCTATCGCATCTTCGAGGCCGGCCGGCCGAGGCCGGTGCATGTCGAAGTGCCTCTCGATGTTCTGGCCGGCCCGGCTCCCGCGCTCGCCGATCGCCCGCCATCCGTGCTGCCCTTGATGCCGGATGGGAGCCTGGTGGAGGAGGCATGCGCCCTGATTTCGAAGGCGCGCCGCCCCGTCATCGTCGCTGGTGGCGGCATCATCGATCATGGTCCTGCCTTGACGGCGCTGGCCGAGCAGATCGGTGCTCCCGTCATACCGACCATAGCCGCAAAGGGCGCGATGTCGAACCGTCACCCCCTGTGTGTCGATGCAACATTGTCACTGCCTCAGACACAAGCATTTCTTCGTAGCGCGGACCTCGTCATCGCGGTCGGCACCGAGCTGGGCGGGGAAGCAGATTGCTGGATCGACCGGCTGCCGATCGAAGGCAAGCTCATCCGGATCGACATCGATGCCGCTGCGTTGACCCGCGACTATCCACCAGATGTTGCGATCCACGCCGATGGTGGCGCCACCTTGGCCGCTCTTGCACAGTCGGTCGGCAGCTCTCGCAGTCAAATTGGTGCGGTCGACGTCGCCCGGCTTCGAGCCGAGATTCGAAACTCATTGCCCTCGCTCCAGCGCAAGCACATGCTGATTCTCGAGGCCTTGCGCGAGGCATTGCCGCGTGACGGCATTGTGGCCACGGACATGACGCAGCTCGCTTATAGCGGCTCCTACCATTTCCCGTGCGAGCAGCCTCGCTGCTGGTTTCACCCGGTGGGGTATGGAACATTGGGCTATGGCTTGCCAGCAGCCATCGGCGCCCAGCTCGCGCAGCCACATCGCGCCACGGTGGCCATTGTCGGCGATGGCGGCCTCCTCTTCACGGTGCAGGAATTGGCAACTGCGGTGGAGCTCGGCCTGCCCGTCGCCGTTGTACTGTGGAACAACAACGCGCTTGGCCAGATCGCCGAAGGCATGAAAGAGCGCGGCATCACCGAGATCGGCGTGCGGCCGCGCAATCCGGATTTCATCAAGCTGGCCGAGGCATTCGGCTGCCGCACGGCGCAGCCAAGCAGCATTGCGGCGTTCAAGGCAGCACTCGAGTCCGCATTCAAAGCCGATCGACCCACTCTGATCGAAATGCGGGAAGACGCTGTATTTCTTGGCGGCTGACCCATGCGCCAGTGGTTCCTACCGAACGTCATATCCCGCTGTTCCGGCAAGCTTCCCACGTCCGATCCGGGTCAGAGGACTAAACCGCTCGCGCGGTAGTGTGGGGCTGCGGGCGGCAGGGAGCGGGATAGCGGGGCGGAGGGTCCTGTCTTGAAGATGAGGGGTTGCCAACCTCACTCAAGACAGGAGCATC
>NZ_QORW01000033.1 GCF_003574735.1 Dongia deserti | reverse complement strand
CCATCGAAACCACCTGGCGCGGCATCGGTCAGCTCATCGACGTCTTCACACCACAGGAATGCGCTAACTACTTCAGAAACTCAGGATACGCTCCAGAATGAAGGAATCACGCTCTAGAACTGCCGCAGCAGCCGGTCGAGATAGTCGCGCTCGATCTTGGGGCGGAAGGGCTGGTTGCGGCGTTGGCGGAGCTCTTCGAAGATCTGGCGGCTGCGGTCGAGTTGCTCGTCGAGCGGCACGACGTCCGAGCCTTCGCGGGCGAAGGCGTCGCCGCCGGGGCCTTCGTCGTCGCTCAGCGCGCGGCCGAAGGGATCCATCGGGTCGCGCTGGCCGGGGCCGCGCTGGGCGCCCATCTGCTGGCGCATCGCTTCGCTCATCTGCTGCATGCCCTGCTTCAACTGCTCGAGCGCGTCGTTCTGCGCCTGGGCCGCGCTGTCGAGCTGCTCGCCGCGCAGCGCGTCGGTGGCGCCGCGCATGAACTGCTCGGCCTGGCCCAGACCCTGCGGGATGTCGCCGGTCGCGTTGCCGAAGCGGCGCATCAGCTCGCCGAGCTGCTGGCGCAAGGCCTCCTGCGCATCCGCGCCGTTGCCGCCGGGCATGCCCTGGCCGGTGCCTTCGCCCATGCCCTGCTCCTGCTGCCCTTGGCCCTGGCCGGGCTGCTGGCCACGCTGCCGGCGGAAGGTGTCCTGCAGCAATTGCTGCTGCTCCTGCATGATCTTGCCGAGGTCGTTCATCATGCGCTGCGCCTGGCCGTTGCCCTGTCCCGGCATCGGCATCGCCATCTGCAAATTCTCCAGCATGTTCTGCAGCTGCTGCAGCATCTGCTGCGCGGATTCACGCGCGCCGTTCTGCGCCATGCGGCGGGCCTCGTTCAGCATCTGGTTCAGATCCTGCTGCGAGAGCTGGAGCGCGTTGGGATCGAGCCGGCCGAGCTCCATGCCCTTCTGCATCGCCTGGGCCAGCTGCTCCTGCATCTGGCGCAGATATTCGTTCATCGCCTGCTGCAGCTCGTTCATCAGGCGCTCGATCTCTTCATCGGAGGCGCCGCGCGCCAGCGCTTCCTCGAGCTCGCGCTGCAGCCGCCTGAGCTCGCGCATCGCCATGGAGACGCCGCCATCCTCGAGCGCCAGGGCGGTGTCCCACATGAGCTGCATGACGCTGCCCAGTTCCTCCTTGTCCATGGCATTGGAGGTCATGCGCTTCACCGCGAAGTCCAGCGCCATGAAGGTGGTGATGCTGTTGTCGAAGGCCTCCGGCTGAATCATCAACTGGATCAGCTTGCGCGCGACGGGCAGCGCGCTGGCGCCGCCATCCTTGGCCAGGCGCTTGCGCTGCTCGATGATGGCGCGCGCCACCGGGTGATAGAACTTGCGCTCGGGCAGGGTCATGGCAACGGGCGCGGAGGCGCCGATCTGATCCAGCGCATCGCGCGCGACCGCGCGCAGCTCGACCGGAAGGCCGGCCCAGGGATGGGCGGTCAGGTCCTGATAGCTGGCACCTTTCACCTGGCGCGGATCGGCGCCATGGGCGGTCAGCGGCAGCTCGAATGAGTCTTCGCCCTGGGTGATCACCAGGCGCATGTCGGTGACGCCGAAATCATCCTTGCCGCCATAGGCCACCTGCAGGACGGCACGCTCCGTCGCGCGCGGTTGCTGCAAGGCCGCGGTCGGCGGCAGGTCGGGCCGAAGCGCGATCGGCCAGCCGACATCGAGCCCGCCGCCGGAAATGCCGATCTTGTCGCCCTCCTTCAGCACCAGCTCGGCGCGTTGGGTCTCGCTGTCCAGCATCTCCAGCGGCTTGGTGGCGTTGTTGGCATTGAGGCTGGCGGCACCATCGAGCCCCTGGATCTGGACCAGCAGCTTGCTGCCGACGGGTGTCTCGATCGGGGTGGCGTCGGCGGCTTCCACCGGCTCCTCGGTCGACTCCGCGGCGGGGTCGGCCTTCAGTGCGATGGGTGCCAGGCGGGTGTAGTCCGGCGGTGTAATCCAGGCTTCAACCGTGATGGTGGAGAGGTCAGCGGTGCTGCGCGCCTGCGGCGTCACAGCGGCGAACAGGCGGGTGCCGGACTGATCCCAGGCGATGGCGATGCCTAGCGCCAGCAGCAGGACGGCGAGCCCGCGCAACGCCAGCGGATCACGGCGCGCCACATTGCTGGGCCGCCGCGCCAGGGTCAGCTCGCCAAGGCCGGCGAGCAGCCGCTTCTGATGATGCGCCCAGAGGACAGTGGCCCAGGGGTCGACCAGGTTGCTGGCCTGCCGGTCGGTCAAATGGGTGAGGGGCCGGTGAACGAGGCCGCTATCGGCCTCCAGCCGGTGGAGGGCATCGCTGCGCAGCGGCGGGCGCCAAGTCCGGAAGCCCCACCACAGGCCCGCAATGAGCGCTGCGGCGAACAGCGCCAGCAGGCTCCAATGGAGCCACAAGGGCAGGGCGCTGAAGACGTCGAACAGGCTGAGAATGGCAAAGACGCCGATCACCGCCAGGGCCGGGCCGAGCGACCGCACGGTCTGCTCCAGCACCATCAGCAGCCAAGCAGTCCAGGTCCAGAAGCGGACGCGAGCCGGCAGCGCCGCCATTGGATCGGTGGCAGCCTGCGAACGCAGAGAGGGTTTCGGGTCCTGCATGGGTCGCGCCGGCCTTCCGATCCGATCCTAACCCAGATTGGTTAACAATCTAGCCGGCAATTGGTTCGATTGCGAGGGCAAGGTTGTCGCAAAGTGTGTCAGGCCAGCCAGTCAGGAATTCTGTCTAGATCGATAATGTGGTCATAAGATGGCCGCGGCCGCACCACGTCGAAACGGCCGCCCTCAACCAGCACCTCGGCCGCCGGCAGGCGGGTGTTGTAGGTCGAGGACATGACCGAGCCGTAGGCGCCGGCGGTCGCGAATGCCACCAAATCCCCCGGCTTCACCGGGGGGAGGGGCCGCTGCTCGGCGAAGCGGTCGCCGGTCTCGCAGATCGGACCGACCACGTCGCACCGCTCGACCGGCGCATCGCTGGGTGGCAGGGCAATGGGGATGATGTCGTGATACGCGTCGTAGAGGCTCGGGCGGATGAGGTCGTTCATCGCGGCATCGACGATCACAAATTTGCGACTGACGCCCGGCTTCACGTTGATAACGCGCGAGACCAGCAGGCCGGCATTGCCGACGATGCTGCGGCCGGGCTCGATTTCGATCTTCGTGCCGAGCGGTGCGATGATCTCCTGCACCAGGGCCGCATAGTCCTTGAGGTCAATGGTGCTCTCGGCGCGGTAGGCGATGCCGATGCCACCGCCGAGATCGATGCGCTCCACAGGGAGGCCCGCCTTGCGCAAGGTTTGCGCGAGCTCGGCGATCTTGAGGAACGCGGCGCGATAGGGTGCGATATCCGTGAGCTGCGAGCCGATGTGGACGGCGAGGCCGACGATCCTGATGCCCCTCATGCGCGCGGCGGCGGAATAGAACTGCGCGGCATGATCGATGTCGATGCCGAACTTGTTCTCCGCCTTGCCGGTAGAGATCTTGGCGTGGGTCTTGGCATCGACGTCGGGGTTGATGCGCAGCGTCACCGGCGCCGTCACGCCGAGGCGTGATGCCACGTCGCTCAAGGTTTCGAGCTCGCCGAAACTCTCGACGTTGAACTGGTAGATGCCGGCCTTCAGCGCCGCCTCCATCTCGTCGATGGTCTTGCCGACGCCGGCGAAAACGATGCGCTCGGCAGGGATGCCGGCCTTGAGCGCGCGATACATCTCGCCGACGGAGACGACATCGGCACCGGCGCCGAGCTTGCCAAGGGTGCGGATGATTGCCTGGTTGGAGTTCGCCTTCAGCGAATAGAAGACGTCGACACCGAGCTTGCCGAGCGTATCGACATAGGCCTGGTAGTTGTCGCTGAGGGCTGCGGTCGAATAGCAGTAGAACGGCGTGCCGACCGCCTCCGCGATCCGCCGCACCGGCACCTGCTCGACGTGCAATTCGCCGTCGATGTAGGGGAAGTGAGTCATGAGGTATTACCGGCTGACGGCTAACGGGGCCGCAAATCCCGTCATCCTCGTGCTCGGCACGAGGATCCACGAGTTTGCCTGAAGCAGGACGATCTGGCTCAGCGAAACTTGTGGATGATCGGGCCAAGCCTGTCGGCGAATGCCGACATGCGTCGGCTGGCCATGACGAAAGGGGGAATGCTTGGAGTCCATGGCGTCCATATTGCGCGGCATCAGTTGAACACGCCCTGCTGGGGCTCGGTGCTCCGGGGGTACTGGTGCGGGAACTCGTCTGTCTTTCCGGGCGGCAGCACCGGCGCGCCCTTTTTGCCGCAGGCGGCAGGCATCAGCGCCAGCGCACCGAGCAGCGCCGCCAGCATCAACCGTCCGAAGATTCCACGCCGTCTCATTTGAATCGCTCCCGTGCCTCTGCGATGGCGCGCCGTACGGTGTCGGGGGCTGTTCCGCCATAAGACTTGCGGCTGGCCACCGACTGATCGACGCCGAGGACGGAGAATAGCCCATCGGTGATGCGCGGCTCCACCTTTTGCATCTCGGCGAGCGACAGGTCCTGCAAGCGGCAGTTCTTCGACTCCGCGAGGCGCACCAGCTCGCCGGTCACGTGATGGGCGTTGCGGAACGGCATGTTGAGCTGCCGCACCAGCCAGTCGGCAAGATCCGTCGCGGTCAGGAAGCCGCCGTCGGTCGCCTGGCGCATGCGGTCGGCGTTGACCTTCATGTCGCGCACCATGCCGGCCATCGCGGCGACGCTGAGCGCCATCGCATCAGACGCCGCGAAGGTCGGCGCCTTGTCGTCCTGCAGATCCTTGCCGTAGCTGAGCGGCAGGCCCTTCACGATGATCAGCAACTGCGTGAGCGCGCCGACCACCTGTCCGACCTTGCCACGCACCAGCTCCGCGGCGTCGGGGTTGCGCTTCTGCGGCATGATGGACGAGCCGGTGGTGTAGGCATCGCTCAAGGAGATGAAGCGGAAGCCGTCGCTCATCCAGATCACGATCTCCTCGGCGAAGCGCGAGAGATGCGCGCCGAGAATCGAGAGGGCGGCGAGATATTCCAGCGCGAAGTCGCGGCTCGACACGCTGTCCATCGAGTTCGCCGTCGGCCGGTCGAAGCCGAGCGCCTGTGCGGTCGCATGGCGGTCGATCGGGAAGGGTGTACCAGCGAGCGCCGCGGCGCCGAGCGGGCATTCGTTCAGGCGCGTGCGGCAGTCCGTCAGGCGGCCGAGATCGCGACCCAGCATCTCCACATACGCCATCAGATGATGGCCGAAGGTGACAGGCTGCGCGGGCTGCAGATGGGTGTAGCCCGGCATCACCGTCGCGGCGTGTTCCTCGGCACGGTCGAGCAAGGCGTGGATGAGATCCTTGAGCGCGGCGGACAGATCGTCGATCGCGCCGCGCACCCACAGGCGGAAGTCGGTCGCCACCTGGTCGTTGCGCGAGCGCGCAGTGTGCAGCCGCCCGGCCGCGTCGCCGATCAATTCGCGCAGGCGCGATTCCACGTTCATGTGGATGTCTTCGAGCGCGGTCTGGAACTCGAACCGGCCTTGGTCGATCTCCTTGCGGATGCGCGTGAGACCGTCCGCGATGGCGTCGCCATCCTCTTTCGTCAGGATGCCCTGCTTCACCAGCATCGCGGCGTGGGCGAGGGAACCCTGGATGTCCTCCTTGTAGAGGCGCTTGTCCACATCAATGGAGGCGTTAATCTGCTGCATGATCGCAGCTGGACCGGCGGCAAACCGGCCGCCCCACATCTGGCTGGCGCCGGATTGCGTGTTCTTCTGAGTAGCCGGTTTGGAGGGTTTCTTGTCCATCGCGTGCAACATGGTCCCCGATTGCCCCCGTCTTGTGGCCGACACGCGCGACCGGGTCAAGCACAGGGCGATCGCTTATGACAAGCCCGCGCTGATTCCCCCTTCCCCGACTTGGGGGAGGGGACCACAGCGTGCGTTCGTCATATGCGATAGCCCCCGAAGTTGGGGGACTGGGAGCCAGCCGCGATGAATCGCCTTCTGCTCATCGCGATCGCGGCGGTGCTTTCGGTCATCGGCGTGGTGGGGGCGTTGCTGTATCACCAGCCCCTGGAGCCGGCGCCCACGGCCGCCGTGACCGATCCCGCAACCGGCGCGCCGACGGGCCGCTTCGTTCCGATGGAGGGCGACTTCAACCGGGTGGCGCCGGTCGACGGCGCGGGGCAGCCGGCCGACATGGCGCCCTATCGCGGCAAGGCGCTGCTGGTCAATTTGTGGGCGACCTGGTGCGCGCCCTGCATCGAGGAGCTGCCGTCCCTGGGCGAGTTGCAGCGGGAATTGGGCGGGGAGAACTTCCAGGTCGTCACCATCGCGATCGACGAGCGCGACCTTTCCAAGATCGAGCCATTCCTGGAGAAGCACGGCGCCGGCGAGCTCCCCGCCTTGATCGACCGCGACCGCACCATCGACACGGTGGCGAAGATCATCGCGCTGCCCACCAGCCTGCTGGTGGCACGCGACGGCACGGTCAAGGCCAAGCTCACCGGCGATGCGCGCTGGCACTGTGGCAAGGCGCTGGAGGCGGTGAAAGCGTTCATCGCCGATGGGACGGTGATGGAGGACGAGCTGGAGAAATGCGAGTAGGCCTCGCGCACGTGAAAGCTTCGGGACGCGGCGTACGGCTTATTCCGCAACCAGCGGCGCGTTTTCCGACGCGTCACGTGCATCGGTAGCGCTGGAGGTAATCCCGCGGATGTAGTTCGCGAGGAAATCGGTGAGGGCCCGTACATGGGGCTGGGCCTTGATGTCCTCGCGCACGATCAGCCATAGCTCGGAGCGCAACTCCGGCGGTGGTGGAAGGCACCGCATCAGCTCCGGCTCGGCATCGCCGATCAGAGTCGGCAGCACACCAAGGCCGAGGCCCGCTTTCAGATTGGAGACCAGATTGACGAGGCTGTTGCTGCGGAACCGCACCACCGCGTCGGGCGCGGACTCCTTCAGCCAGAGCCACGCGGGCAGCCGTCCCATCAGCCCGTCCAGGCCGACAATCTCGTGCCCGCGGATGGCAGCGCGGTCCCCGGGAACACCGCGCTCGGCAGCGTAGGCGTGGCTGCAATAGACCGTCCAATACTGGTCCGGCAGGCGCCGGGCGACGATGCCGGCGCCCTCCGGACCTGAACCCGCGCGCAGTGCCACATCTGCTTCGCCGCTAGCGATGTCGAGGAATTCGTCGGCGACCAGCAGTTCCACCACGATGGATGGATAGAGCGACTGGAACGCGCGCATCCCCGGTATGACGAGCCGGTCGGCCAATCCCACGCTGGTCGTCAGGCGCACCGATCCGGCGAGGGTCCGCCGGCGCGCGGCGAGCGTGTTCTCGAATGCCTGCGCCTCGCGCTCCATCCGCAGCGCCGCTTCCGCCGCGAGGCGGCCGATCTCGGTTGGCTTCAGGCCTGAGCGCCGCCGCTCGAAGAACTGCGCTCCGGCGGCGGCCTCGATCGCGTCCAACCGGCGCAGAACGGTGGCCTGGTTGACGCCCAGCCGCTCTGCCGCGCGCAGTGCCGAGCCGGTCTGCACCACCGCGAGAACGTATAGGAAATCATTCCACCGCATGGCGGTTCATACTGCATTCGTGCAGCACGATTGTGCAAGCCGATGTATTCCGCCAAGGGTCCAGGCGAAACTATGTTCGCCGTCACATTCCGCGCGCCCGGTGCGCGCTATCAGCATCGAAAAAACTCGCTGGAAAGGACATGCATGTTTCGCACGCCCAGAACCCTGCTCGCGCTCACGTGTCTGAGCCTTGCTGCACACCTTGCCCCGGCACAGGCCGGGCAGACCTATCAGCCCGCACCCGGCGAGCCCACGCTTGAGGAGGTGCGCCGCGCGACCGAGCGCTTCCGCGATGTCGAGGTGGCGGTCGCGGAAGGCTATCTCCGCGATCCATTCGATCTGTGCGACACCGCAGAGATGATGGGCAAGCCGGCCGCGCTCGGCGCGATGGGCATCCATTATTTCCGCCCTGAGCTGCTCGGCATCAGCGCGCCGCCCTCGCCGCGCGTCGATGGCAACGGCACGCACACGGATTTCCTGAAGCCGTCGATCCTGATCTACGAGCCGCAAGCGGACGGCTCGCTCGAGCTGGTTGCGGTGGAGAACCTCGTCTTCGCCAAGGCTTGGCACGCGACCGGCCACGCCGCGCCGCCGAGCTTCCACGGCGTGGAATACGACACGATGAAGGATGATCCGCAGACGCCGGCCGACGAGGCGCACATGTTCGAGCCGCACTATGACCGGCACGTGTGGATCTATCGCGACAATCCGAACGGTGTGTTCGCGCCGTACAATCCGGCGGTCTCGTGCGCACACCACACCGGCGCGCATACGCACGCCACGCATCAGCAGTAAGAAAGCGGAGAGTCTACGACATGAGTCCCGATTCAGGAGCCCCGTCACCAATGCCGACCTTGCGCGCCGCGACTGCAGCGGACACTGCGGCGGCCGGCGTCATCTGCTACGAGGCGTTCAAGACCATCGCCGAGCGGCATAATTTTGCGCCCGACTTTCCCGATCCGGAAACCGCCATGGGGCTCATGGAGCACCTGGTCTCGCGCGAGGACATTTACGGCGTGGTGGCCGAGGCGGCGGGCCGCGTCGTCGGCAGCAACTTCCTGTGGGAGGATGGCGTGGTCGCCGGCGTCGGTCCGATCACCATCGATCCGGCAGCGCAGAACAACGGCCTCGGCCGCAGGCTGATGGAAGCGGTGATCGAACGGGCGCGCGAGCGCGGCATTCCCTCCGTGCGCCTGCTGCAGGCCGCCTATCACAATCGATCCATGTCGCTGTACACCAAGCTCGGCTTCGAGGCGCGCGAGCCCCTGTCCATCATGCAGGGGCCAGCGCTTGGGCTGCGGATGGAGGGCTACGCCGTGCGCACGGCGCGCGCGGCGGATATCGAAGCGGCCGATGCGCTGTGCCGGCGCGTGCATGGGCACGCCCGCTCCGGCGAACTCAGCGCGGCAACCGCGCAGGGCACGGCGATGGTGGTCGAGCGTCAAGGCCGGGTGACCGGCTATACCACCGGGATCGGCTTCTTCGGCCACGCGGTGGCCGAGACGGTCGAGGATCTGCAAGCGCTGATCGGAGCGGCACCCTCGTTCCCGGGGCCCGGCTTCATGGTGCCGACCCGCAATAGCGGCCTGGTACGCTGGTGCCTCGCGCGCGGCCTGCGCATCGTCCAGCCAATGACGCTGATGACGATGGGTCCCTATCAGGAGCCGCAGGGTGCCTACCTGCCGTCGATCCTCTATTGAGGCAGGCCGGCGCAGCGCGCCTTGAGGATCTAAGCAAACACCACCAACAAGACTGCGATCACCGCCACGACGATCCATGCGCTCATCACGAAATGGTGGCCGCGCGCGTGCTCCGCGAGCACCTCGCGGTAGGAGTCGAACGGCAGCATTGCCCGTCCTCCCAAAAAGACTATGTTCGAAAAGAGGTCGCCCGAGCCCAAATGCTCCACCGGCGATGACCGGAGCATAGAATACCGGAACGCCGCGCGCTGTGAAGCGGATCACGCCCCGGCGCGATCGCACGACTTTGTGAGCTGCAGGTGCGCGGACTTTGATCCGATATCTGCGCCCTATGTTCCTCTTCTACCGACTTGCTTCCCACGCCGTGGCGGGCATAGGACGAACCCGCAGCCTCTCACTTTCGGACACGCGATCTGGCGGCGGTCCTCGCTTTGCGCTGCGCGGGCGTTGCGATGAGGGCATCCCACGCCATCATCGCCGCGTCGGCGACCTTCGTCATCGCCTCGCGCGAGGCCCCGTCACGGGCGCGCAAGGACAGGCCCTGCATGACCGTGATGTAGAAGGCGGCGATCGACCTGACGTCGGCATCGGACGGCAGATCGCCCTCGGCGATGCCGCGGCGCAGGCGCTCCTCGAGCGCGGCCTGGATCTCCTTGCGACGCTGCGCGAGGTACTGGTGAACGCCGGCATTCTCCGGTGATGCATTGGTATCGCCCAGCACCAGGAGGCAGCCGCGGCAACCTGAATCCGTGAGATTGCCGATGGTGCGCTGGAGCATGGCTTGCACGGCATCGCGCGCGGTCGGCGCCTCGGAGAGCTTGCTGCGCGTCTTCTTGTCCTCGGTTGCCAGATAGAGATCCACCGCTTCACGGAACAAGCCTTCCTTCGAGCCGAAGCAGGCATAGAGAGAGGGCGAGTTGATGCCCATGGCTTCCGTGAGCGCAGACATCGACGCGCCCTCGTAGCCGAACTGCCAGAAGGTGTTCATGGCCGCGCTGAGGGCGGCATCGCGATCAAAGCTGCGCGGGCGGCCGCGGCCGACCATGCGTTCTCCTTATTTCTGTGTCGGGTAATACATAATTCGCTTGACTCGTTTTGGCAAGCTCCCTAGCTGTTTCTGTGTCGATCATTACAGAAATGGAGAATGTCATGTCGAGATTGAGCGGAAAGGTCGCGATCGTCACAGGTGCCAGCTCCGGGATCGGCCGCGCCGCCGCGAAGTTATTTGCCGAGGCAGGGGCGAAGGTGGTGGTGGGCGCGCGCCGAGAGGCGGAGCTCAGCCAGCTGGTGCGCGAGATCAAGGCGGAGGGCGGCGAGGCGCTGGCGCTTGCCGGCGACGTGCAGTCGGAAGCCTACGCGAAGGACCTGGTGGCGGCCGCGCTCAAGAGCTACGGCCGGCTCGATGCGGCGTTCAACAATGCCGGCACGCTCGGTCCGATCGGGCCGACCACCAAGGTCGACCTTGCGGCCTGGAACGAGGCGCTCGCGGTCAACCTCACCAGCGCGTTTCTCGGCGCCAAGCACCAGATTCCGGCGATGCTGAAACAGGGCAGCGGCTCGATCATCTTCACTGCCAGCATCGCCGGCAACACCGTCGGCTTTCCCGGCACGGCGGCGTACGCAGCGACCAAGGCCGCGCTGGTCGGCCTGACGCAGGTGCTGGCATCGGAATATGGGCCGCAGGGCGTGCGCGTGAACGTGGTGCTGCCGGGTGCCATCGACACGCCGATGTACCGCGAATTCAACGACACCGAGGACAAGCAGGCGTGGCTCACCAACCTGCACGCCCTGAAGCGCGCCGGAACGCCGGAAGAGCTCGCGCGCTCGGTGCTGTATCTCGCGTCGGATGATTCGGCGTTCGTGACCGGCACGGCGCATCTGGTCGATGGCGGGTTCTCCGTCACGCGGACGTAAAGAAGCCGCGTGACAGCGGCCACCGCGCGGCTGCCAGCATCACCGCGCGGTGGTCGTGCTGTCAGGTGATGTCCGGTCCCCAGGTGTCGGAGAGGGCGAAACCGATGGGAAACGGATCGCCTTGATCCATGCGAAGATACTCGCGGCCGTAGACCCACGCGGAGCCGGTAATGCGCGGCAGGATGGCCGGGCGGCCGGCAATGGTCGTTTCGCCGGTCGCCTCGATGGTGAACTCGCCGCCGATGATGGAACGCGACCGTCTGGTATCGCCGACCGTCACAACGCCGCGGGCGTGCAGAACAGCGAGGTTGGCGGAGCTACCGGTGCCGCAGGGAGAGCGGTCGACCCGGCCGGCCTCCAGTGCCGTACAGGTGCGGATGGCGCCGTCCGGCTCGGTACTGCGGAACATCACGTAGGCGAGTTCAGTGAGTGAAGGCAGTTCCGGGTGCCGGACAGAGGCTTGCTCCGCAATGATCTGCTTGAGCGCGAGGCCGACGTCCACGAGGGCGCGCGCGTTGCGACATGCTGGCGGCGATCAAGGCCGGCGATGTCGAACGCGCCGACCGGCTCGCGCGCGACCACACGCGCCAGTTCCGCGACAGCTTCATCGACTTCATGAAAGAGAACTACGCCACCGACATGGCGCTGGGGCAGACGCACGCGGCGGAGTGAAGCTGCCGTCTTCCCTCGAGAGACAATCAGCGAGAGCCTTTGCCGTTTCCTCGGCCGCCACGGTCCTTTCCGTCCTTGCCCTTACCGCGGCCCTCTTTGTCCTTGTCGGCGTCGCTCTTGCCCCTATCGGCCTTCCTGTCGTTGTCGTCGCCGCTTTTGCCTTCGTCGTTACCCCCTCTGTCGTTGTCGTCGCTCTTACTTTCGTCGCCACCTCCTCTGTCGTTGTCGTCGTTGCTTTCGCCCTCGTCGCCGCCCTCCCTGTCGTTGTCGTCGCTTTCGCCCTCGCTGCCGCCCTCTCTGTCGTTGTCGGCGTTGCTGTCGCCCTCACCATTCTTTTCGTGATCGGCAGAGTCCTCGCCGTCGTTGCTGCCCTGGCCAGGGCTCGCGCTGTCTCTGGTGTCCTGCTCGCCGGTCGAGCCCGAAGGAGCCGCTTTCCCAGTGCTGTCTTGCTGGTTCTTGGCCGGCGCACCGTTGCTCGACGGCTGCGAGCGATCCGAGCCCCTACTTGTGTCCGAAGCAGTCGTAACGCTCGGGGACGCGCTCTCCGGCTTGTCGGGGTATGGATCACCGAAGGAGGGACTGAGCCCGCCCTGATCACTTCTGTCTCGCGTGCCGGCCGGCATGCTCGTTCCTACGTCCGGCCACACGCCGCCACTCTCTTCAATTGGCGGTGCTGGCGGTGCGGCTATCGAAGGAGTCGGGGCGGGTGCAATCGCTGCGATCACCAAATCGGAAGCTGCTGGCGCCGCCGTGACCACCGAAGGCTGGGCGGGAAGCGCGGCCGCTTTGATCCCGATTGCGGTAGGTTGAGACGGTACCGGATCGATTGACCAGTCATACGGCAGGAAACCAGTCGCCACCTGCCCAATGGCGCTCAGAACCGGCATTGCAGGTGTCGCCCGGAACGCTGGAGCGGCAGGTCCTATGTCCTGCGACATCGCAGCAACAACGTGGGCATCTGCCGGATCGCGCGGCACGGCAGCAACCATTGCGTACCACCAGCCCGTGCCGCTGCCCGCCAAGAGCAGACATCCTATCATCCCCGCTATGAGAGTCGGCAGATGTTGCGCGTCGTCGGAGGAAAGCCGATGGCGCCGCGGAACGACTGCGGGCTTTCGCTTCGCGGCCCTTGCTGGAGATCCGCTTCCTTCCGCGAGCACTGCGACAAACGGATCGCTGTAGCACCCCACTTTGACTCGGGGAACGACGGCTTGGGAAGAAAGTGGCGGCCCCATGCGTGCAGGCCCTTGCGTGGTGCGCGCGATAAACAACGCCAGCGCAAATTGGTTCCAGGAGAGCGTTTTGCGCCGTTGCTGCGCCTCCAGTCGGCTATCGATGTTCTTTGGGCTTCGCGGGCGAGAGCCGCAGGCTACAGGTTTCGATGATCATGAGCGTCTCCTGTTGCCACTCGACAGCAGAACGAAAACGGGCGCCGGAGGGCGCCCGTGTTGGCTGGCTACTGATTGCACGTACCTACTTTTTCAGTTCGTCGCGACTGCCACCTCGCGGACGAGCAAGGCGTCGGCCTGCCGGCTGATCTCCACCGCGCCGGCGGTGACACCGGTGGAGAGCACTACGCTCTGGCCCGGGGCGAGGACAGAGACGGCGCGCACCGGTATCCCGGCCTCGCCGTCAACAAGGGTGGTCACGACGTGAAAACCGTCGCGCTCGACGGTGTAGTAAACGACGCCGGACACCTCGCCGAGATCGATGCTCTGGGCCTGCATCGGCTGCAGGCCGTCGGCATGGGCCGCGCCGAGAGGAGTGAAGGTGAGCGTGGCAGCAAGAATGGCGGTACGGATGGACATGATGATTCTCCTATGGCTTGAGCGACGGGCCCGATGCCCGCGGCTGCTTGCCAAGGGAGATGGTCGGGCTATGATCATCGATCAAACAGATTGGATCGATGATGGGCATCGATGACGTCAATTTAGGCCGCATCGACCTAAACCTACTCGTCCACCTCGATGCCTTGCTTACGGAGCGCAGCGTCACGCGTGCCGCGGCCCGCGTCGGCCTTGGTCAGTCGGCGATGAGCCACAACCTCGCGCGCCTGCGAGACCTGTTCGGCGACGAGCTCCTGACGCGGAGTGCGGAGGGCTTGCGCCTCACCCCGCGCGCGCTGGCCTTGGTCGAGCCGGTCAGGACAGCGCTGGCCCAGATCCAGGTGCTCGTCTCCCGAGACGAAGCCTTCGACCCACGCACGGCGGAGCGCACCTTCAGGGTGGGGCTGCCCGACAGCATGGAAACCCTGATCATCCCCTCGCTCCTTGCCTACCTGTGCGAGATTGCGCCCGGGATCCGTCTGCGGCTGCACAACATCGATTCGTCGAAGCTTCTCGACGATCTCGACAGCGACCGTCTGGACATCGCCGTCGGCTACGGCGACTTCGCGGAGGGGCAGGCGCACCACAAGCGTCGTCTGCTGTTCAGTCAAGCGTACCTGTGCATGTTCAACGCCGAACGTACGGGTATCACGGCCCCGATCTCGCTCGACGATTACGTGCGGCTGCCCCATGTGCTCACCAGCCTGCGCCAAGGCGAGCGCGGGGTGGTAGACGACGCGCTGGCGAAATTGGGGTTGCGGCGCACGGTCGTGCTCACCACGCCGCGTTTTCTTGCAGTGCCGCCCTTGGTCGCGCGTGCGCCGGTCGTGGTCACGATGCACGCAAGGCTCGCACGCTTCTTCGCCGCCGAATACGGGCTTAGCCTCAGCGTGCCGCCGGTGGAATTGCAGGATATTGCAGTTTCATTGCTCTGGCACGCGTCCTACGACCATGATCCGGCGCACGCATGGCTTCGTGAGATCGTGGTCCGGCTGGTCTCGGAGCTTTGAGGATGGAGGCTGCGGACGGACGGCCAAGAGGTTGCAGCGTCAAGCCGAATACCGCTAATCTATCGACGCGGGGACACGAGCAGACTCCCCGTTTCCCAAGACGCTCCAGCGTCCAAGCTCTGCTACCAACCGCGGCTCATGAGGTCAGCGGGGTGGTATGGACGCGCTCAAATTGCGCAGCAGAATCTCGCCGACGATCGCCCACCTTCTTTGGGCGCGGGCCTTGCGCGACTTTGGCGACGGCTTCGTCGCCGTGCTGCTCCCGGTCTATCTGCTTGCGCTTGGACTAGGGCCGCTTCAGGTGGGGATCGTCGCGACCGCGGCGCTGCTTGGGTCCGCATTGCTGACTCTCGGCATCGGCCTTCTCGGCGCCAGACACGACCACCGCCGGCTCCTGCTCGCGGCCGCCAGCTTGATGATCGCAACAGGCGTGGCGTTCGCGGTCGTCGACGATTACGCAATTCTGCTGGTTGTGGCATTCGCCGGCACGGCCAATCCATCGGCAGGCAGCGTCAGTGTATTCGTGCCGTTGGAGCATGCCGTGTTGGCACGCGAGGCTGCCAGCCAAGACCGCACAAAGATGTTTGCTCGGTATAGCCTGGTTGGCGCGCTGGCCGGGGCCGGCGGGTCACTTGCGGCGGCGATTCCGGATTTTGTTGAGCCTATCGGCCTCACTCAGCTCACCGCGCTCAAGATGATGTTTGCCCTATACGCTTGTCTCGGGTTGTTCGGAGGCCTCATCTACCGTCGCATTCCAGAACAGACGCCGTCCAAGGAGCAGCCTACGGCAAGTGCGCTGGGGCCATCCAAGACGACCGTCTACAAGCTTGCAGCGTTGTTTAGCCTCGATGCGTTCGCTGGCGGGTTCGTGGTGCAATCGCTGTTGGCACTGTGGCTGTTCGAGCGTTTTGACCTCTCGCTTGCCGCAGCGGGCACTTTCTTCTTCTGGTCAGGCGTGCTCTCCGCCTTCTCGTTCCCTGTGGCTGCGTGGCTGTCGCAGCGCATTGGACTCATCAACACGATGGTGTTCACGCACATCCCATCGAGCATCGCCCTGATGCTGGCGGCGATCGCGCCCACGCTGTACAGCGCATTGGCCCTGCTGCTGATCCGCGCCGCACTGTCGCAGATGGATGTTCCGACGCGTTCCTCCTACGTGATGGCAGTCGTCACCGAGGCGGAGCGCGCCGCGGCCGCGAGCTTCACGTCAGTGCCGCGCAGCCTGGCTGCAGCCGTTGGCCCGATGTTGGCCGGCGCTCTGTTCGCTGCCTCGTTTCGTGCCTGGCCGCTGGTGATTTGCGGCAGCCTTAAGATCGCCTACGACTTGCTGCTGCTGATCCAGTTTCGACACGTCAAGCCGCCGGAGGAGTCGTCGAACCAAAAAGGGCCCTGAGGCGGCTTGCGCTTCGGCCGGGGCGGTCACGCGTGCCGAGCGATGATCGTGTCAGCGTCGCGCGCACGGCCGTGCTTCAGCTGCCGCAAGGCCTCCACCATGTCGAGCCTGCCTGCCTGCCATCTCTCCTCGATCGTGCGGCGCGAAAAATCGTACAGTCGCTCCGGGCCGGCTTCGTGCCGTGGCGCGCGGTAGCTGAGATAGAAGACCCGCCGCGCGTCGCCGGCCGCCTTGCATGCCTTCTGATAGGCCTTGAGACGGCCGAGAGTCTGATTGCCGAAGATGAGATCGTTGCGGCGGGCCAAGGATTCCGCGAGATCGGCGGGCCGTCCGCCGTCGCGGGCGAAGAGATCGAGGATGAAGATGGGGCGGCGCGCGCGGTCGGGCTCATCGAATACCGGCTCGATCGGTGCATTGGCGGAAAGCCCGCCATCGCCAATCAGCCGGCCTCCGATCTCCACCGGCGCGAACTCCGGCAGGAAGCCGCTGCTGGCGAGCAGGTGGTCACAGGTGATGCGATCGCCGCGCGCCGTGTCGAACAGGACGCACTCCCCACTCTCGATATCCGTGGCCGCGACGGTGATGCGGATTTCGCCGGCATTCAGGCGGTCGAAATCCACCAGCGTTTCGAGTTTCGCGCGGGTGGGCGCGAGGTCGTACAGGCTCGTCGCACGGTCTAGCGGGTGAACGGGGATGCGGGGATAGAAGAAGCCCGGGGCGCCGGCGAGTCTTGCGCCGATGGCGCTCATCCAGCTCCAGGCGTGACGGCCAGTGCTCCCAGCGAAAGAGACGGCATCGGAGGCGGAAGGATTCGCGCCGGCAGTCCAGAACCGGCGCAAGGAGGCGATCGCTGCGCCGGGAGCGCTGCCCGCGATCAGGGCTGCATTGACGGCGCCAACAGAGGACGCGGCGAACCAGCTCGGCCGCACAGATCCATCCTCCAGCAAGGCCTCATAGGTGCCGGCCTGGTATGCGCCGAGCGCGACACCGCCCGAAAACACCAGGATGACGGACTCCGTCCGAGCCGATATGCGTGCAGGCACGATGCGATCCTCCAGCTGCTGGACGACGGAGAACAACTGAGGCCGGTTTTTCGCTCATCACCGGACCGCCGGGCCACGTGATGTGTTCACAAGCCTTGCCGGAAACGAAAACGGGCGCCGTGGGGCGCCCGTTTCAAGAATTGTTCGCGCTGTCACCTAGCGCGTCGGGACTGGATTCTCGCCAGAGTAGTCGTAGAAGCCACGGCCGGTCTTGCGGCCGAGCCAGCCGGCTTCGACGTATTTCACCAGGAGCGGGCAGGGGCGGTATTTGCTGTCCGCCAGGCCTTCATAGAGCACCTGCATGACGGCGAGGCACACGTCGAGGCCGATGAAGTCGGCGAGGGCGAGCGGGCCCATCGGGTGGTTGGCGCCGAGATGCATGGCGGTGTCGATCGAATCCACCGTGCCGACGCCCTCGTAGAGCGTGTAGATCGCCTCGTTGATCATCGGCTGCAGGATGCGGTTGACGATGAAGGCGGGGAAGTCCTCCGAAGTCGCGGTGGTCTTGCCGAGCTTCTCCGCCAGCGTCCTGGTGGCATTGAAGGTGTCGTCATCGGTGGCCAAGCCGCGGATCAGCTCCACCAGCGCCATCACCGGCACCGGGTTCATGAAATGCATGCCGATGAACTTGGCCGGCCGGTCGGTGACGGCGGCAAGCCGCGTGATCGAGATCGAGGATGTGTTGGAGGCGATGAGCGCCTCGGGCTTCAGGACCGGGCAGAGCGCCTTCAGGATGTCCTTCTTGATCGCTTCCTTCTCGGTCGCCGCCTCGATGACCATGTCGCAATCGCCGAGCTCGTCGACCTTGAAGCCAGTCTTGATACGCGCGAGCGCGGCCTTCTCGTCCTCCGGTGTGATGAGGTTGCGCTTGACCTGGCGCTCCATGTTGAAGCGGATGGTCTCCATCGCCTTCTTCAGCTGGTCCTCGCTGACATCGATCAGCTTCACGTCCAGCTTGGCGAGGGCGCACACATGAGCGATGCCATTGCCCATCGCGCCCGCACCGATCACACCGACCTTGTTGATCATGGTGACCTTGCTTTCCTGTTGCGCCGCTCCGCGACCTTCACCGTCCGGCATATATCTGAACCGCGTCATTTAGAAAGGGCCTGCTCCAATTCGGGCACCGCCTGGAACAGATCGGCGACGAGCCCGTAATCGGCGACCTGGAAAATCGGCGCATCCTCGTCCTTATTGATGGCGACGATGACCTTGCTGTCCTTCATGCCGGCGAGATGCTGGATCGCGCCGGAGATGCCGACGGCGATGTAAAGCTCCGGCGCCACGATCTTGCCGGTCTGGCCGACCTGGTATTCGTTGGGCACGAAGCCGGCATCGACCGCAGCGCGCGACGCGCCGACAGCGGCGCCGAGCTTGTCGGCAACCTTGTCCAACATATGGAAGTTCTCGCCGGATTGCATGCCGCGGCCGCCCGAGATCACGATGCGCGCGGAGGTGAGCTCCGGCCGCTCGGACTTGGAGAGCTCCTGGCCGACGAAGCTGGCAAGGCCGGTCTCGCCGGCCGCGCTCACGGCTTCGACTGCAGCCGAGCCGCCGGTCGCCGCGACCGCCTCGAATGCGGTCGGGCGGACGGTGATGACCTTCACCGTGTCGGCGGACTGCACGGTCGCCAGCGCGTTGCCGGCATAGATGGTGCGCACGAAGGTGTCGGCGCTTTCCACACCGCTGATGTCGGAGATCTGCTGCACGTCCAGAAGAGCGGCCGCGCGCGGCATCACGTTCTTGCCCGTCGCCGTGGTGGCGGCGAGCACGTGGCTGTAGTTCGGCGCCAAGGCGACGATCAGCTTGGCGGTGTTCTCCGCCAGGCGGTTGGCATAGGCGGCGTCATCGGCCAGCAGCACCTTGGAGACGCCGGCGATCTTGGCGGCTTCGTCGGCGACCGCGCGGCAGTTCTGGCCGGCCACCAGCAGATGGATCTCGCCGCCGATCTTCTGCGCGGCCGCGAGGACATGCAAGGTCGCCGACTTCACGGCTGCATTGTCATGTTCAACGAGAACGAGGTTGGTCATGATTTCGAGAATCCCAGTGAATTGCGGTTGATGGATCTGCCGGTCAGATGACCTTGGCTTCGTTGCGCAGCTTGTCCACCAGCTCCGCCACCGACTTCACCTTCACACCGGCCTTGCGCTTCGGCGGCTCCACCACCTTGAGCGTCTTGAGGCGTGGGGCCGGATCGACGCCCAACGCTTCCGGCGTCAGCTGCTCGATCGGCTTCTTCTTCGCCTTCATGATGTTGGGCAGCGACGCGTAGCGCGGCTCGTTGAGACGCAGATCCGTCGTCATCACCAGCGGCAGCTTCGCCTGGATGGTCTCGAGGCCGCCATCGACCTCGCGCGTCACGTTGGCCGTGCCGTCGCCATTGATCACCAGCTTGGAGGCGAAGGTCGCCTGCGACCAGCTGAGCAGGGCGGCGAGCATCTGGCCGGTCTGGTTGGCGTCATCGTCGATCGCCTGCTTGCCGAGGATGCAGAGCTGCGGCTGCTCCTTGTCGACCACCGCCTTCAAGAGCTTGGCGACCGCGAGGGGCTGCAGCTCGACATCGGTCTGGACATGGATGCCACGATCGGCACCCATGGCGAGCGCCGTGCGAATGGTTTCCTGGCACTGAGTCGGGCCGAGCGAGACGGCGATCACCTCGGTCGCCTTGCCGCCTTCCTTGAGGCGGACCGCTTCTTCGACCCCGATCTCGTCGAACGGGTTCATGGACATCTTCACGTTGGCGGTCTCAACGCCGGTGCCGTCCGCTTTCACGCGCACCTTCACATTGAAGTCAACCACCCGCTTAACGGCGACCAGTACTTTCATTTCGTGTGCTCGGCTCGAAAAATGAATCTTTGTCCCTGACAGACGCGGGCGAGGCCTTGATCGACCACGATTGTCCCGTCTGCCTCATCCCCTGATGGCTTCGCGAAACTGCCCGTGAGGAGGGTTGCCAGCAGGGCATTTCGCGGTTGCACAATAGGGTTACCCCATCCTGGTGTCAACGCGGCCCCCCGACTTGCCCAAATCCGCCGGGAAGCTGCGATTTGGCGAATTTTCAATGGGGTAGGGCGGGTCCGATGCCGCATCCCGCACCTGCGCACAGGCGTCGCACCTCAGCGATTCGCGCCCGGCTTCCAGAGCACGTCCTTGGCGCCCTTGTCGTTCTCGTAGCGCGCCATGACGAACAGGTGGTCGGAGAGGCGGTTGATGTAGCGGATGGCGGCCGGGTTGACCGGCTCGTGCTCGGCGAGGCGCGTCATGTCGCGCTCGGCCCGGCGCGCGATGGTGCGGGCAAGGTGCAGATAGGCCGAGGCCGCGCTGCCGCCCGGCAAGACGAAGGAGTTGAGCGGTGCCAACTCCTCGTTCATCAGATCGATCTCCTGCTCCAGGCGTTCGACCTGCGCGTCGGTGATGCGCAGGCGTTCCTTCGTGCCCTCGCCTTCGGGCGCGCAGAGATCGGCGCCGAGATCGAACAGATCATTCTGGATGCGCGCGAGGGTCGCGTCGGCATCGCCGCTGGTATGCAGCCGCGCGACGCCGATTGCGGCATTGGTCTCGTCGACCGTGCCGAAGGCTTCGACGCGCAGGTCGTGCTTGGGCACGCGCTTGCCGGTGCCGAGCGAGGTCGTGCCCTTGTCGCCGCCCTTGGTGTAGATGCGCGTCAGCTTGACCACGAGGCCTACCCCGCCTGATAGGCGAGGACCGTCAGGACGAGACACGCGACGGTCGCCAGCTGGAAGAACACGCGCAGGCGCATCAGCTTGTTGCCATATTTGCGATTGAACTCGCCGGCCTTGCCCATCGAGACGACTCCCGCCATCAGCGAGGCCAGCGTCAGGACCGCGAAGACGATTGTCAGGATCATGAGGAAAATAGCCATGGGCTCAACTATATCGGTTTGCCAGGGCGCGGCACAGGGTTAAGTTTGATGCGAGCATCCTGCACTTAAGGAGTTGAACAGCATGCGGCAGGTCGCATTGCGGAACGGGGCGCGTGTGTCGGCGGTGGGACTCGGCACCTGGAAGATGGGCGAGGATGTGCGGCAGCGCGCACAGGAGGTGCGGGCGCTTGCCACCGGCATTGATCTTGGCGCGACGCTGATCGATACCGCGGAGATGTACGCCGACGGGCGCGCGGAGGAAGTGGTCGCGGCCGCGATCAAAGGCCGGCGCGACGGCGTCTATCTGGTGAGCAAGGTGTTGCCGCAGAATGCGAGTCGCGCCGGCACCGTGAAGGCTTGCGAAGCCTCATTGAAGCGGCTGAAGACCGACCGCATCGATCTCTATCTGCTGCACTGGCGCGGCTCGGTGCCGTTCGCGGAGACCATGGCGGGCTTCGACGACTTGATTCAGTCCGGCAAGATCCTGAGCTTCGGCGTCTCCAACCTCGATCTCAACGAGATGCAGGAGTGGGTGAAGCTGAGCCGCGGCGACAAGACGCTGGTCGACCAGGTGCAATACTCGATCGACACACGCGGCATCGATTTCGACCTGGTGCCCTGGTGCCTCGACCACAAGATCGCGGTGATGGCCTATTGTCCACTGTCGCAGGGTACGATCCCACGCAACGCCACGCTGAAGCGGATCGCGGAGCGCCACGGCGCGACGCCGGCGCAGATCATGCTGGCCTGGGTGTTGCGCCACGAGCACGTGATCGCGATCCCCAAATCCGCAAAGCCCGAACGCGTGCGCGAGAACGTGCAGGCGGCGGACGTCCTGCTGTCGGCGGAGGATCTGATGGACCTCGACAAGGAGTTCCCGCCGCCGCGCAAGGCGCAGCCGCTGGCGATGACGTGATCGACTAGCGCCCCGTCAGCGTCAGGCCGCGGGCGGCCAGCGGTAGCTCAGGACGCGCGACTTGTCGTACCCTGCGATCGAGACCCGGTCACCTTGGTTGCCGCCGAGGAGGCGGATCTTCTGGGGATTGGCGTCGTCCGGCCCGACGTAAAAGGCCACGTGGCCCTTCGGTGAATTCCGATTCTCACGCCACAGCACGACGACACAGCCGAGCCGCGGTTCCGCGAGCTCTTGCCCCCAAGTCTGCCACGATCTGGCGTTGGCAAGGTTGGTTCCCTTGATGCCAACTTGCTGGAAGCACCAATTGACAAAGGCGGAACACCACGGCGTCTCATCATCGGGCGCCTTCAGGCTGGTGGCGCTGTGATATTCGATGATGCGCGGATTATCCATGTCGCCAGGTATTTCCGTGACGCCCAGCTCTTCTCGTGCCTTGGAAAACCACAACGAGCCATTCATCTCAGGTGCCATGGCAAACCTCCCCCTTGGCTTGAGCGGAAGACTTAAGTTGGAAATACTACCAAAAGTATAATACGAAGAAGCGGCGCGATCCAGTGACAACTTGCATTCACGTCCCATGGCGATGACGAAAGGGCATGGAACTGATCGCGCATGCGGCCCTGGCAATTTGGGCCGTGCGGTCTAGATTCAGGGTGCTGCCTGGTCCGTAGGAGACGCACCAATGTTCTCGTTCAAGCAGAAGCCGATGACGATCCCTTCCAAAGAGGAAGCGCTGCCCGGCCGGGCGACGCCGTTGCCGACGGCGTCCACACACTGGGTCAATGGCAATCCCATCAATCCGCCGTTTCCGGCGGGTATGGAGACGGCGCTGTTCGGGCTTGGCTGCTTCTGGGGGGCGGAGCGCAAGTTCTGGCAGCTACCGGGGGTCTACACGACGGCGGTCGGCTATGCGGCGGGGGTCACGCCCAATCCGACCTACCAAGAGGTCTGCACCGGCATGACCGGGCATAACGAGGTGGTGCTGGTGGTGTTCGATCCCAAGAAGGTCAGCTACGAGACGCTGCTCAAGACCTTCTGGGAAAGCCACGACCCGACTCAGGGCATGCGCCAGGGCAACGATGTCGGCACGCAATACCGCTCCGGCATCTATGTCGCTTCGCCGGAGCAGCGGCGCATGGCCGAAGAAGGTCGCACGGCTTACCAGAAGAGCCTGGCCAAGGCCGGTTACGGGACCATTACGACCGAGATCCTGGATGCGCCGCCGTTCTACTACGCCGAGGACTACCATCAGCAGTATTTGGCAAAGAATCCAAATGGTTACTGCGGATTGGGCGGCACGGGCGTCAGCTGCCCGGTCGGCGTGACGGCCGTCACTTAAGCTTCTGCACCACTCGACAAGCCCTGGCCCTATCGAGAACATGAAAGTAGACACGGTAAACGTGCTATAACCACGTGCCGCCGCTGCGGGCGGTGCATCCATTCCGTGTTGGGCGCAGATGGCGATCGGTGCGGCAGGTTCGCCGCGCCGGATCGGGAGGGTCATCATGAGGGCTTGCGTGGGCCGGGTCATCGCGATCTTGGGAGTCGCGGCCTGGCTGATCGTGTCAGGTGAAGCGTGGGCGGCCACGCGCGTTGCGCTGGTGGTCGGCAATGGCGAATACGGGCCCGAAGTCGGCCGGCTCAAGAATCCCGGCAATGACGCCCAACTGATGGCGGACACGCTGACCGATCTCGGTTTCGAGGTGACGCTGGTCAGGGATGCCGACCAGAAGGCGCTGAAGCGCGCGATCCGCGAATTCGGGCAGAAGCTGCGCGAGACCGGCGCGCACGGCATCGGCCTCTTCTATTACGCTGGTCATGGCGTGCAGGTGGATGGCGAGAATTATCTGCTGCCGATCGGCGCGGAGATCGCGGCCGAAGGTGATGTGGAGCTGGAAGCGGTCTCCGCCACCAGCATCCTCAGCCAGATGCAGTTCGCCGGCAATGCGATCAACTTGGTGTTCCTCGACGCGTGCCGCAACAATCCGCTGACCCGCAGCTTCCGCTCCGGCATGCGCGGCCTAGCGCGGGTCGACGCGCCGCGCGGCAGCTTCGTCGGCTATTCGACGGCGCCGGGCGATATCTCGGTCGACGGCGAGAGCGACAACAGCCCGTATGCGCTGGCGCTGGTCGAAGAGCTGACCAAGCCGGGCATCTCGATCGAGGAAGCGCATCGCGCGGTGCGCGGCAAGGTGCTGGCCGCCACCGGTCAGCGCCAGACGCCATGGGATTCCTCTTCGCTCACCGGGCCGGTCATCCTGGCGGAAGCCAAGCCCGCAGCGGAGCCGCAGGTCGCCGCCGTCGTGCCGGCACCGCAGCCGGCACCAGCGTCGACCCCGGCGCCATCGGCCGCGGCCAACCAGCAGGCCGAGCTGCTGTTCTGGGAATCGATCAAGGACAGCAACAACCCCGCGACCTTTGACGCCTATCTCAAGCAGTTCCCCAACGGCGTGTTCGCCGGCCTCGCGCAAGCGAAGCTCGATGAGCTGAAGCCGAAGGCGGAGCCGGTTGCCCCGGTGGCGCCTGCGGAGACGCAGAGCGCGCAGCGCCAGATCCAGCCGGCAGCCCCGCAACCCGAGCCAGAGCCGCTCGAGATCCAGGAACTGGCCGGCACTTACGTCGCGGCAAAGTCCGCCAACGTGCGCGCGGCACCGGCAACCGACGCGAAGATCATCGCCAAATTGTCGGCGGATCAGGCGGTCGATGCGACGGGGCTGGTGGCGGGCGGCGAATGGCTGCGCGTCTCGCTCAAGGGTAAGACGGGCTTCGTCAGCAGCAAGCTGATGGTGGAAACGGATGCCGAGGAAGTCGCGGCGTGGAGCCAGCTCAAGGCCGCGCCGAGCGAAGCCGGTGCGCAGGCCTTCCTCGCGGCGCATCCGAGCGGCTATTTCCGGCCCAAGGCCCAAGCGCTGCTCGCCACGCTGCAAGCAAAGAAAGCCGCGCCAGTGGCCGCGCCGGCAGCTGCAGTCGCCGAAGCGCCGCAGCCGATGGAGCCGGTCGCCGTCGCGCAACCCCAGCCCCAGCCACAACCGCAGCCGGCGCCGGCCGCGACCCAACAAGCGGCGGTCACGCCACAGCCGGCGGTCAACGTGGTGCGCATCTCGAGCGCCTTGCGCAAAGAGGTCGAGCGCTACCTCAGGAACTCCGAAAGCTTCGGCGGCTATTATCGCTTCCTCGCCGTCAACGCCGCCGGCGACAAGATCGGCGTTTCGAACTGCCGCAAGATGACCACGTGGATGTCGGACGGCTGCGGCGGTGTCGGCGATCCGCATGAAGGTGCCAAGCGTGTTGCGCTCAAGAATTGCGGCGGCACGACCGAATGCCGCCTGATCTTCGATGGCACGAAGAAGATCGGTTCGTTCGAGATCGAGTGGTACTAGACCACTTCGGCGGAAAATCTTCAGCGCCGAGCCGCTCTTGAGTTTTGGGGCGGGCTCCCGCACGATCGCTGCTCGCAACAGCACGGGCGAAGGACGATGGCCGAGATCGATCTTCAGGACAAAAAGCCGGACAGCGCGACGCGCGGCGTCTATGGCCTGCCGGCGCGCTGGTACTGGGAGCGCGCAATCTATCAGGCGGAACGCCGGCAGATCTTTGCGCGCGAATGGCAGCTGGTGTGCCCGGCGAGCGACCTTGCCAGGCCCGGCGATTACGTGGCGGCGGAGGTGGCGGGCTATCGCTTCTTCGTGATCCGCGACCGCGACGGCGTCTTGCGCGGCTTCCACAATGTCTGCCCGCATCGCGCCTCGCAGCTGCTCGATGACGGCGCCGGGCACTGCGACCTGCTGCGCTGCCGCTATCACGGCTGGGTGTTCGACACTGCCGGCAACCTGCGCCGCGCGCCGGATTTCGGCGAGGCGGCGTGGTTCCGCAAGGAAGAGCATAGCTTGATGCCGATCCGGGTCGAGACCTGGCGCGGACTGGTGTTCGCGAATTTCGATGCGAGCGCGCCGTCCTTGGTGGACGCGCTGGGCAGCCTGCCGAACACGGTGAAGGACTATCCGATCGAAAGCTTCACCAAGGTGCGCCAGGTGGAGTTCGAGATGGCGTGCAACTGGAAGAACTACACCGACAATTTTGTCGAGGGTTATCACATCCCGGGTATTCATCCGAGCTTCCATGCGGTGATCGACTTCTCCAGATTCGAGACGACCCATGGCGACGCGCTGGTCATCATGACCGCGCCGCAGAAAAACGGCTCGATCTATGGTGGCCTGTGGCTGTGGGGCTGGCCGAATTTCACTTTGTCGGTCTACCCGGGCGGCATGAATTGCTCGCGCATCGTGCCGGTCAGCGAAAACCGCACGCGGCTCGTCTATAATTTCTTCTTCCTCGACGTGAGCGATGCGGCCGCAGCGCAGAACGAAAGCACGATCGAGACCAATTGCGATATCGTGCGCGAGGATTTCGGCATCTGCGAACGCTCGCAGGCCAACCTCGAAGCCGGCATCTTCCAGCGCGGCCCATTGAGCCCGAAGCACGAAGCTGGCGTCCACTACTTCCACGACCGCGTGCGACAAGCGCTGGCGCGGCAAGGCATCGTGGAGGAAGAGTGGCTCGGTCGGTGAAGAAGCGGGCCACGGCGCGCGCAAGCGACGGCCGAAACGCGATTGTACTGCAGCTCGCGAAGTTGGTGGGCGTTCTCGTGGCTACGGTGGTGATGGTGATCGGGTTCGCGCTTTCGGAGTCAAGCGTCGGCCAGGTATCGGCGATGGTTGGCGGACTCGTGACAGGTTTGCTCGCCTACTACACAGTCATCAAGATCCTTTGGCGATTGACGAGGCGCACCCAACCGTCACCCCGGCCTTGAGCCCGGGCCTATGCGATAGAGCCACGCTACTGATGGACCGTATAGGTCCCGGCTCTCGCTACGCTCGGCCGGGATGACAGTCTGGAGTGCGAAGGAAAAAACAAAAACGGCGGCCCTTGTAGGGGCCGCCGTTTGCGAAGTCGAGATGAAGCTTATGCTTCCATCCACACGTCCTCGAAGAAATAGTACTCCGTCGGGTGCGCATGGTAGCCCTTCAGCTTGTTGGTGAAGGGCTGGTAGCTCGCGCGCCACAGCGGTTGGACGATCGGGCCGTCCTCCTGCATGATCTTCTCGAGCTCGGCGACCACCTTCTTGCGCTCCTCGAGGTCGATGATGCCTTCCGCCTTGGTCAGCAGCTTATCGAACTCAGGGTTGGCGTAGTCGCTCTCGTTCCATGGCACGCCGGTGCGGTAGGCGAGGCCGAGCACCATGATGGCGAGCGGACGGTGCGTCCAGGTGGTGAAGCCGAACGGCACCTTGGTCCAGACGTCCCAGTATTGCGCGCCCGGCATGACGTTGAGCTTCACCTTGATGCCGGCCTCGGCCCACTGCTCGACCATCGCCTGGGATGCCGTCGGCTCCCAGTCGGGGTCCTTCTTGCAGTGCAGTTCGACCTCGACGCCGTTCGGATGGCCGGCTTCCGCCAGCAGCTTCTTGGCGGCTTCGACATCGCGCTTCATCGGCGGCAGCTCGGCATAATCCGGATGGACCGGCGCCACGTGGTGGTGCTCGCCCAGCGCACCGAGATCGCGATAGGCGATCTTGAGCACGCTGGCCGGATCGATCGCGAGCTTGAAGGCCTTGCGGACCCGCGGATCGTCGAACGGCTTCTGGCCCACCTTCATGCGCGCCACGCCGGTCTGCGCGGTCGTGATCGAGTGGATCTCGATGCCGGGGATCTTCTTGATGCTCTCGTAGATCTTGATGTCGGCATCATAGAGGCCGTCGACCTGCTTGGAAGCGAGGGCCGCCAGCTTGGTCGCCGGATCGTCGCCGAGATCGACGAACTGGATCTCGTCGAGATAGCCGCCTTCCTTCCAATAGGAGTCGCGGCGCTTCAACACGACCTTCTTGCCGACCTCGATCTCCGCCGGATCATACGCGCCGGTGCCGATCGCGCCGACGCCGTATTTGCCTTCATCCTTCGGATGCAGGATGAAGGCGGGATAGTGGAACAGGTTCTCCGGCATCGCGAGCATCGACGCGGAGCCGTTCAGCTTGACGGTGTGGTCGTCGATCTTCTCGATCGCGTTGGCGTCCCACAGCTCGGTCGTCATCTTCGGCGAGCCGTCTTCGTTCTTCTGGCCGGTGTCGACGTCCTTGAGCATGAAGCCCTTGAGGAGGCCCAGCACGGAGGAACCGACATTGGGATCGATCCAGCGCTGGATGTTCCAGATGACGTGATCGGCGACCAGATCCTCGCCGTTGGACCACTTCACGTCTTTGCGCAGGACGAGGGTCCAGCTCTTGAGGTCCTCGCTTGGCTGCCAGGATTCGAGCAGGTACGGGACGGTGACGCCGTCCGGCTGAGTCCTGGTGAGATAATCGTTGGTCTGGCGCACGATGTTCGAGTCATAGACCCAGGAGAAGGTGTGCGGATTGTCGACCGCGGGGATGCGCATGCCGACCCGCAGGATGCCGCCCTTCGTCGGTGTCGCAGCACGCGCGGACTTGATCGCGGGCTCGCCCAGGATTTTGCCGGCGACGCCGTAGGCGATCGGCGCCGACATGCCGAGCAACGTCGCGGTGCGCAGGAACTCGCGCCGGCCGAGCTGACGCTGCTCGAGCGCATCGACCAGGCGCGGAATGGCTGGATGTTGGCGGTCCTTGCCGCCTGAACCGGAACGCATATGCATACCCTCCCTATTGTGGTTGGCTTATTCGCCGAACTCGGCCGTCCGATCCCGGAAGCAGGTCGCTGGGCGACCGGATCCGGCTGGATTTCGGCGATGTTTCGGTCCGCGCATTTCCTTACGGCGCGGCAATTTAGTCGATTATTGTTACGTTATCGGCGGAGGGGGAAAGCGTCAATCACGACACCCGCTTAAACGACAGCGACAATTCCGGGTGGCGTCCGCCGCATCGGCCCTCAACCCTTTGGCCGCAAAGCGGAACCAAGTCCGTGATCGGTCCTTTAGGGGGCCTGCCCGCTCGGGCGGAACGCCCGCCTTGCGCCGAAGGCCTTGGGCGCTTGCGGATTTCTCATGTGGCAAGCGGGGCGCCGCCGCCTAACCTCGCGGGCGGGGAGAATCCCGAAAATGACCGCCTACCACCCGAGCAAGGTCGACCGGCGGAGCCTCCGGCGCTATCGGCTGGCCCGCATCCGCGAGCAATTGCGCCGGCGCGATTACGGCGGGGCGCTGCTGTTCGATCCGCCCAACATCCGCCACGCCACCGACATCGCCAACATGCAGGTCTGGGCCCTGCACAACAAATGCCGCTACGTCTATGTGGCGACCGAGGGGCCGGTCATTCTGTTCGACTACGGGTGCGCGCGGCACCTGAGCGACGGCGATGACCTGATCGCGGAGACCCGCACCGCCTTTCCGCACACTTATTTCACCAATGGCCCGCGGCATCGCGAATATATCGGCAACTGGGCAGCGGAGATCGCCGACCTCGTGCGCCAGCATGGTGGCGGCAACCGGCGGCTCGCCATCGACAAACTCGATCCCGTCGCGGCCCACGCGCTGGAGCGCGCGGGCGTCGAAATCACCGACGGCGAAGAGCTGATGGAATGGGCGCGCTGCATCAAGAATGCGGACGAAGTGCTGGCGATGAAGGAGGCGATCGCGGCGTGCGAAGCCGGAATCGCGGCGATGTGGCAGGCGCTGAAACCCGGCATGACGGAGAACGCGCTGTGGTCGCATCTCCATGCCACCAACATCGCCAATGGCGGCGAGTGGATCGAATGCCGTCTCTTGACTTCCGGCGAGCGCACCAATCCCTGGTTCCAGGAATGCTCCGACCGCGTGATCCAGAAGGGCGACATCGTCGCCTTCGACACCGACCTGATCGGACCCAATGGCTATTGCGCCGATGTGAGCCGCACCTGGGTGGCCGGCGACGTGCGGCCGAGCAACGAGCAGCAGCGGCTCTATGGCATCGCGCTCGACAATCTGCATCACAATCTTGCGCTGGTGAAAGCAGGCTTGGGCTTGCGCGAATTCACGGAGAAGAGCTTCCCGCTGCCCGAGGAGTTCGTGGCGCGGCGCTATTCCTGCATCATGCACGGCGTCGGCTTGTGCGACGAATATCCGTTCGCGGTCTATCCGCAGGATTGGCGGCGCTGGGGCTTCGACGGCGTGCTGGAACCCGGCATGACCATCTGCGTCGAGGCGCTGATCGGCGCCGTTGGCGGCAAGGAATGCGTCAAGCTCGAGCAGCAGGTGCTGGTGACGGAGACCGGCTACGAGCTGCTGTCACATGCGCCGCTGGGGTTAAGGCCGGAATATTAGTGCAAGAGCCCCTTCCCCCCTTTGCGGGGGAAGGGAACTTCCTTCCGCCTCTCAAAACGTCGGTGTCGGGATGTCGCCCCAGCGGACGTGGGCTGGCGGACGCTCGACGGCGGTCACGCGCCCGGCGGCGAGGTCGATGCGCGCGACGATGATCGGGTCCAGGCCATAGGCTGCGCGCACGATATCCTGACCGCTCGGCGCAGGCTCATGGCTGCGGATGTTGGCGAACAGCAGCTTGAAGTGTGTCCGGTCGAAACTGGCGGAGCCGTGGTGCACGCTGCCTGGAGCGGGTTGGGCCTCGACCGGCAGATCGGGCAGATACCAGTCCGCCGGGATCACGTAGATGAGCCGCTTGCCGGCCGGAGCATTGTCGAGGGCTGCCCGCACCGCTTCATTGTCCATTGCGGTGCGACGGGCGGCTTCCAGCTCCTGCTCGGTCAGCTGCGCGGGCGAGAGGATGGCGAAGTTGGTCTGGTAGACGGCCGCGACCTGCGACAGCGAATAGTTCCTGAGGCCGAACGCGGCGGCGATCGACAGTGCCAGCGTGGCGATGAAGACGGCCAAGCCGGCAACCACCCGGCCGGGCCCGGCCGCCGGCAGCACGCGCGGCAGCCATCTCTGCAGAGCGTGCGGCACGAAACGGCCGGTCCGCGCCATGTAGTCCTTGTAGTGCTCGCCGAACCGAGCTAGGCACTGCGACTCCTCCCAGCCCGCGAGCACGCGGTAGAGGCCGAGCATGACGATGAGGCTGACGAGCACCAGGAAGCGCGGCCAGATGAGCAGCACGCCGAATCCCATGATGGCCAGTCCGACATATTGCGGATGCCGGATGTGGCGATAGAGGCCGCCCGTCACCTCGCCGCGACGTCGGATCTTCGCCCAATAGAGCGGGAGGGCGCTGGCGAGAAAGAAGAGCGTGCCAAGCGCGAGCAGTAGCCAGCCCGCAGGGCCGAGCAGGTTGAGGACGGGGCTGGCCGTGGTCGAGATGTGCGGCAGGAAGAACTGGGTCAGCCAGGCGGTCTCGGGGTGCTGGCCGAGGAAACGCAGCGCCGGACCATAGAGCGCGTAGAAGTGCAGCGCAGCCGGGCTGATCATAAACAGGATCTCCAGCACGAAGATCGCGTAGAACACCCACGCCGTTCCCCTGAGCGCTGTCCTTGCCTCGACCATCTGCTGTGTTCCTCCCTCCGCCTGACGCCGGACCCGCCGTTTCCCCGCTGCGGGAAACGCAAGGGGTAAATGGCGCAAGGGCGGATTTGGTTGCGGACTGTGAGCCGAATACGTTAGCGGGACACAGAGATGCTGGCATATGGGCGGCCAGGGCCTGCTGAGCCATTCGGCACCGCGTCAAGCCTAGAATGGTGATTGCGACCCCGCCCCAGTCGAGATGGTCATGCTTGGCGTGACCACGAGTTTGCCTGAGGCGCGCTGTCATCGTCAGCCTGGTCGTTCGATGAGAAGCGCGCGGATTTTCCGGCAGACTATCAGTACTACCCCAAGCAAAGAGTAGACGGAGACCAGCGAAACGAGGCTCGTGCCAATGAGCCACATAAGCAAAGGTGAGCGCCGTGCCGGCGCGACTGCATATGTGACGCCGACAAAGAACACGTCCATCCAGAGCACATACGCCAGCGCGACAAAGAACAGAAAGATAAAGGCGTTTAGCTCGATTGCGGCCCGGCGTCGGGCTTGCTTGCGAGCCATCAGAATGAAGATGCCCAGGGCAATGAAGGGGACAACGACACTCAGCTGAACGGCAAGCACTGAACAGGGGAGCGCGATTCTTCCCAATGCCGGAGCAATTCGGCTCGTCGTGATCATGATCTCATGCGAGAGAAAAGCGGAGCAGGTGTCCCACCATGGTTCCCGTGGCAGCAGCATGGCAACGAGACCAAATATGATGGATAGAATCGCTGGACTTAACGCCACGATCAGGATGGCCCATGCTCCCCACTGCTTGCGAATAAGCTGCCGCTCTGTCATGTCGCGCTCAAAAGGCTTGCTTGCTGCAGCGCGATAGCGACGGCAGAAACTCGTGGATGATCGGGCCGAGCCCGACCATGACGAGCGAGTGGGGATGACAACGCGTTCCCATGTCCGCAGCTAAGGTCGCTGCGATTCTGCGCTGAGGCCCCAGAGGCGGATCAGGGATTGGCGGCCGCGGACGCGATGTTCGCCCAGGTCGCGGAAGCCCTCGGCGGCTTCCTGGCCGCATTCGGCGATCGCCTGCTGGATGATGTCGTCGCTCGCAACCACGGCCGTGCGCACCAGGCGGCTCATCTGCTCGATGCGGCTGGCGATGTTGATGGTGTCGCCGACCACGGTGAGCTCGAACCGCTGGTCGGTGCCGACATCGCCCAGGGTCGCCATGCCGAAATGCAGTCCGACGCCGATACGGATGCGCGGCTCGCCCCTGGCCTCGCGCCGCTGGTTCCAGCGCGCGAGCTCGCGCAGCATCTGGCGCGTGGCGGCAATAGCGTTGGTCGCATCCATCTGGCCCGGCGTCGGCGTGCCGAAGGTCGCCATCAGGCCGTCGCCGATATATTTGTCGAGCGTGCCGCCGTGGTTGAAGACGGCATCCTCGACAATGACGTGGAACTCGCGCAGCAGGGCAATCACCTGCTCGCCGGACATCGTGGCGCTCATCTCCGTGTAGTCGTAGAGGTCGGAGAACAGCACGGCCATCGGCTGCGTTCGCGCAGTGCCGATACGGCCGCCCGCCTGCATGATCTCCTCAACCATGTTGGGGGAGAAATGGCGCGTGAGCTGTGCGCGCTGCCGCTCCGCATTGGCAAGCTCGGCCTCGAAGCGCTTGCGCTCGGAGATGTCGCGCAGGACCGCCGTGAACAGGCGCCCCTCTGCAACTGGCACCTCGGTGACCGAGAGGTCGACCGGAATGTGGCTGCCGTCGTGGCGCAAGGCCTCGACCTCGACCATGCGGTTGAGGAGGCCGGCCTCGCCGGTCTCCAGGTATCGTCTCAGCCCCGCTTCGTGGGTGGCGCGGTGAAGCGGCGGAATAATGAGCGCGCTGACCGTCTTGCCGACCGCCTCATCGCGGCTGAAGCCGAAGGTGCGGCTGGCGGCGGCGTTGAACTCGACGATCCGGCCATCGGCATCGATGTTGATGATGGGGTCGAACGCGGTGTCGAGAATGGCGCGCGCCCTTGTCTCGCTGGCGCGCAGTGCGAGTTCCACGCGTTTGCGATCGGTGATGTCGCGCAGCGAGCCGACCAGGCGGGTCGCTCGGCCGCCCTCGTACATGATGAGGCCGCGGATCACGACCCAGCGCTGCTGCATCGCATCCTGCGCCGTGTTCGCGAGGCGTGCCTCGAACTCGAATTTGCTACGGCCTTCGGCTATGCATTTCTCGATGTGCTTGCGCCAATCGGCGGCATCCTCGGACAAGCAGCAGGTGGCGAAAACACTCTGTGGGCCCTCCAGGCTGCCCTCCGTAATGCCGAGAATCTCGTAGAGCCGCGGCGAGAGATAGGTCCGGTTCTCGACCAAGTCCCAGTCCCACAGCCCGTCATTGGTGCCGCGTGCCGCCAGCTCGTAACGCTCCCGGCTGTTGCGCAGCGCTTCGTCGGTGGCCGCGCGCTCGATCGCGCCGGCGATGAGGGCTGCAGCGGTCTTGAGTACGTCGACCTCGAGCGGATGCCAGACGCGCTCGATCCGGCAATCATCGAGGCCGAGGAAGCCCCAGACGCCGGTGCGCAACATGATGGGCACGGAGATGAAGCTCTGGGTGCCGTGCTCCAGGAAGCTCTGGCGCGTCTCGCCGGTCACGTCCTTGAGGGTTGCCTGCACGATCTCGCCGCGCTGGCGGGCGGCGGTCCAGGCCGAGAGCTGGCCGCCGGCGCTCTCCACCAGCGGGATGTTGTGATGGCGCGGATCGCCGCTGAGCCGCGCGTAGCCCGGCTCCGCCCAGTCGTAGCGGCAGCTTTCGACGGGTCGCCCGTCCGGGCCCTTGTGGATCTCGAACAAGGTGACGCGGCTGACATCGGTGGCACGGCCGAGGCGGTTCAGCAGCTCCTGGATGCCGATGCGCCAATCCTCGGCGCCGATGATCTGGGCGGCGGCGTAGGAGATGGCGTCCAGCATCGCCGTGCGCCGCGCCAGCTCGGCCAGCGCTCCTGTTGCATCCACCGCCTGGTCAACCGGAAACGCCTCTTTCTTCACCCCACCGCCTCGCCTCGATACGAACTCTAACCCGCGGGGGATCATACAGGTGCGTGTCTAAACGATCCATGAGCGATTGGACTAAGGAGAATGGGCGGGGCTTTGGCCCGATCTATTCCCTCAAGGCGTGGAATCCGACAGCCTCCTGGCGCCGATTAGGGGGTGCCGAAGCGTGCAAGCGTCGGACAATGACGCCGACCTGCAACAAGAACGCAGATCGGAGTACCTGTCAGCGAGCACTACCGGCTAGAGACTGATTCAGCATCGGTTCGCGGCCTCGGCCAATATTCGCTTCCTCGAACAGGCGCAGCGCCTTTTCCATGTCGTATCGCTGCTCGCGGAGTGTCTCCGGATCCCATTCGCTCCGCGTGACGCCGAAGAAGTCGCCGCCATAGACGTGGAGTGCGGCGGTGAAGCGCGAGAGCGGATTGGTCACCGAATGGATGATGTCGCGCCCGAGCGGCTCGGCATCCTTCTCGCCAAGCGCCTTCGCGCCCGCAGCCTCCACCCGGCCCGCAGGGTCGCCGGCCACGCGACGCCAGAAGATGTTGTCCTCGCGGCCGGTGTAGATTCCAATGACCGCCCACATGCGGTGCTCATGGGGCATGAGCGTCATGTGTGGCCCCCAGACGACGTTGATGATGGTGAGATCAGCGGCGTGGTACAGCTTTCTGATCTCGGCGCGCGTTGGTGCGCCCACACACTTGATAACCATGGCGGGATCCGAGACGGCGCGAGCCACGACTTCGCGGACGAGCTTGTGGGACTTGTCGGCTGCGAGAGCGCTGCGGCAGTCGACGATGAACTGCTCAAGGTCAAACATGGTCTCGCCCCCTTCCTATGTTCCGATCGGGTTCTGTGATCCGCTTGAGCTCACCCGCCGCGGGCCCACCGCAGCAGATCACTCGTTGCGCCGTGGCCTGCGATGGTGCTCATTCGGCCTTGACCATCCGCGGCTCGCCTTCGGGCGTCACCTGGAAGACGAGAAGTTTGAGCGGCTCGGATGTATTTAGATTCCGCGCCCGCATCGTTGTCCCGATCGGTTCCTTGTAAACTTCACCTGCCTTCAAGGTCCGACGTTCCTTGCCTTGCTCGTCGATCGTGAACGAGCCCTCCAACACGTACACATAGACAGGACCGCTGTGATAGTGCTTCCCACCGACCCAGCCGGGAGGCACAGTCAGACGGTGGATGGTTACGACCTGCGCCTCCACCCCATGCAGAGGCTCATTGACCAGGGCCTTCGTCTCCGCCTCCGGTGAAACGTACGCCTCCTTCTTGTCGGTAGCGCGAGCATCGGGCCCGGCAACGACTGCAGCCATGAGTCCACCGGCAACGATGAGGCTGATGGCAATCGCTGATCGATCCATTGTGTCCTCCCAAGAGTGGCCAAATGACACACTGTTCCCCATGACAATCGCTCTTCATGGCAGGGGACTTCTCTTGCCAGGAATGTTCGACGAGCGCGGGTGATACGTCCAATGCATTTGTTTTCTCACATATGATGCACTATGCTGATTAGCGATGAACCTTCGGGCCCTGCGCACGTTCGTGGCCATTGCCGATGCCGGCGGCATTCACCGGGCGGCTTCCCGGGTGAATCTGAGTCAGCCAGCGCTCTCGCGGCAGATCCGTGCGCTGGAAACCGAGCTAGGCGTGCCGCTTTTCGATCGCATCGGCCGGCGCGTACAACTCACCTCGGAAGGGGAGGATCTGCTCCGGCGCAGTCGCCACCTCCTCGGCGAAGTCGACTCGCTCGTCGAGCGGGCGGGCGCGCTCAAGCGGGGAGAGACAGGCATCTTGCGGATCGGGGCGACACCGCAGGTGATCGAGAACACGCTCGCACCGTTCCTGGGCCGTTACCAACGCCGTCATCCAGGCATCGAGGTCCAACTGATCGAAGACGGTGGCGCCCGGCTGCCAAGCCGGCTCGCCAACGGCGACATTCAGCTGGTGCTCACCGTCGTGATCGATGAGCGCTTTCGGCAACGACCGCTCTATCCAGGATACGGCGTCGCGGTGCTGTCGAAAAAGCATCGGCTCAGCCGGCGTCGCACCATCGAGGTCGAGGAGTTGGCAGATGAACCGCTTCTGCTGCTCCACCGGACGTTTGCCTCGCGCGAGTGGTTGGATACGGCGTGCAATGTCGCGCACATCCGGCCGCGGGTGCTTCTGGAGAGCGGCGCCCCTCACACGATCATTGCGCTGGCTGAAACAGGCTATGGAATTGCGATCATTCCCTCCACAGTGACGGTTCCGCGCGGAAACGTCTCGGCTGCTCCGCTGACCCAGCGCGGCGCGCCGATCGGGCGATGGTTGACGGTGGCCTGGGACGCGCACCGTTTCCTTGCGCCTTACGCCGAGCAGTTCGTCGAGGAACTCGTCACGCACTGCCAGCGCGTCTATCCCGGCCGCGAATTCACAAAGCGCGCACCTCTGCCTCCCCAACCGAGGGAGGCCGCGGGAGCGAGCGCGCGGCCCAGCGAGAGTTGCTAGCGCGGTGTCGACATCGCGCACGCAGCGGCGACAGAGCGTCTGCATCTGCGACAGTCGGCGCAAGCGAAGCGGGCGGGGCTTACGGCCCCGCCCGCGCTGTCATTTGACAGGTTTGGCTTACTCGAGGGTGAAGATCCAGTTGGAGATCAGCACGACGCCGATTCCGGCGGCGATCGCGAGGTAAGGCAGCATGCCCGCTTTCCGCTCGCCGAGGTCGCCGCTCTTGAGGCCGAGATCCGCCAGCATCTGCGGCGGGAACTGGCCCTTGTCCTGAACATAGTGCCGGAACGCGAACACCGGGATAATGAGCGCAGCGGCGCCGAGGCCGTACCACAGCGCCTCCGCGTTCCACACTTTCGCGCCGGCGCCCATGAAGATTGCGTTCACGAAGGCCAGCACCGTGCCCGCCGCCAGGATGACGGTCGGCGCGCGATAGGGCCGCTTGATGTGGCCGCTGTCGATGCGGTGGATCCAACCCGAATTGAGGTTGAGGAAGTTGAAGATGATGTAGCCGCAATTGCTGACCGCCAGGATGAAGAAGTACGCATCCACGTCGGTCGAGGCGATGGAGAGCAGGATCAGGTTGAAGCCCAGATCCGTCCACATCGCCGCGGTCGGTGCGCCATTGTGGTTCACGTGCGACAGATAGCGCGGCAGCCAGCCGTCGACCGAGCCCTGATAGAGCGTGCGCGAAGAACCCGCCATCGCCGTCACGATGATGAGGATCAGCGCAGCGATCATCAGGACCTCGAACAGCTTGATCATGATGGCATTGCCGCCCGACACCATGTGGGCCAGCGCTGCCGCCACGCCGGAGCCGTCGGCGATCGCATCCGCCGCCATGCCGTCCGGGCCGAGATAGCCTTGGAACGTGATCGGCACCAGGATGAAGAGCGCAAGGCACAGCAGGCCGGAATAGAAGATGGCCTTGAATGTGTCGCGCTCCGGGTTCTTGAACTCGCTGGTGTAGCAGACCGCGGTCTCGAACCCATAAGTCGACCAGGCGGCGATGAACAAGCCGCCGAGCACCAGGGTCCAGCCGCCGATGCTCCATTCTCCGGTCGCCGCCGGCACGAAGGGCGTGAAGTTGGCGGAATTGAAGTTGCCGTTGAAGAACGGGATGACGCCGACCACGAACAAGGTGACGACGATCACCAATCCGACGACGGTCTGGACGCTCGCCGTGCCGAGGATGCCGCGATGCTGGATGGCGAAGGCCAGCAGCATCAGGATCGCGCCGATGAAGAAGGTCCAGTTGACGGAGAGCGAGACCACTTCGCCGAACGGAATGGTGAAGAGGGTCCAGTTGTGGATTGGCATGAGTGCGGCAGTCGCGCCCGCATCATCGACAGTGATGCCGAGGGCAGCCTGGCCCGCGATATACTGCGCAATGGCGTCGGCGGCCGGTGCGGGTTCCATCGCATTGAGGATGTAGCCGGCCGCAATCGCCGACCCGAGCGAGAGGACAGGGGTCCAGGCGATCCAGTTGCACCACACGGAGAGCGGCGCGATGAACTTGCCGTAGCGCAGCCAGGCCGACGCACCATAGATCGAGGCGCCGCCCGACTTGTTCGGGAACAGGCCCGCGATCTCCGCATAGGTGAAGGACTGAATGAAGCCCATGGTCATGGAGACCGCCCAAATCGCGAAGGCCGGGGCGCCGACCGTGGCGGCGATGCCGCCGATGGAGAACAGTACGAGCGCGGGCACGCCGCTCGCCACCCAGAACGCGCCGCGCCAATCGATGGCGCGCTTCAGGGCATGTTCGCCGTTTGCCGTTGTGGTGCTGGTTGCGCTACTGACCGACATGGTTCCTCCCCAGATTCAAGTCGCATTTCAGTTGAGGTCGCGAGTCTCAGGGCAGGCTCGTTGGCCGCCGCCGCGCATCAGGCTGTTGGTCTGTTCCTTTGGTCCCCTGGACCCGGGCGTCCATGCGCCGGGCCTGAATTGATTGCGCCAGCTCCGATCCGACTCGCGGAGCGAGGACCGGATCGGACCAGGATGCGCCAGTTTGTCGCGCCAATCTAGATCAATTTTGGCGAATTGGTCTGAAATTGGTTCTGGAATGCTGAAAAAGCAAGGTTCGCCAGAGCGTTCAGTCCATCACAGCGCCGACCAATTGCCGCCGTGCGTAGTGCAGGTGGTTGGTGATCATGGCGACGGCACTGTCCACGTCGCGGGCGCGGATGGCCTCGAACAGGGCGGTGTGGTCGCGGTTGTAGTCGGAGATGCGCTCGGGCGTCAGCACCTTGTCCTTCATCGCGCTCCACTGATGGTGGGCGCGCACCTCGTTGATCTGGCGATAGAGCGAGATGAGCAGGGGATTGCGCGTCGCCTCGGCGATCGCGAGATGGAAGGCTTCGTCCCAGCGCGAGAAGCTCTCGCGGTCATTGACGTTGCACTCGCGCTCCTGCCGCTCCATCAGCTCCGACATCCGGTCGATGTCGCGGGCGGCGGCGTTGAGGCAGGCGAGGCGCGTCATATAGGGCTCCATTGCAATGCGCACCTCGATCAGCTCCAGCGGGCTGGTCTGATCCGCCACATCCTCCGTCTCCAGCCTGGCCGGCGAATTGACGAAGGTGCCGCTGCCGATGCGGCGGCTGACCAGGCGCTCGGCCTCCAGCTGGTCGAGCGCCGCCCGAACCGTGGTACGTGAGGTGCCGAAGGCTTCGGCCAGCTGACGTTCGGCCGGCAGCTTGTCGCCATGGGCGTATTGGCCGGCCTGAATCGCCTGCCGCAGTTGCGCCGTGATCCAGGATGAGCCGCGCACCGGATCATTCACCAGCTTCACCATGGGATCTCCCCGATCTCCTGCCTTTGGACGATTTTACGCCAGAATGCCGGTCCTGTGCCAGTCCAATAGCAACCAATCAGACCCATTTCTGTGCCTCTTGAAAAATTGGTTTGTAACCGGACTGGAGGTAGCTATAGTGACATGAGTGCCTGTCATCCGCTGCTGGGAAACGGAATTCATGGCAATCCCGAGTCACGTCAAATACTTAATCATCGGGGCCGGCATCCATGGCCTCTCGACCGCCTGGCATCTGGCTGAGAACCTCCGCAAGAGCGGGACGGGCAGCGGCAAGGACATCCTGGTGGTCGACAAGACCGCGATCGCGGCCGGCGCCTCCGGTATCGCCTGCGGGGTGGTGCGCAACAACTACTTCCAGCCCGCCATGCGCCGCCTGATGGCGCACAGCGTCTCGGTCTGGGAAAGCGACCCCGAAGCCTTCTCCTATCACCCGGTCGGCTACATGCAGATCAGCCCCGAGGTGATGCACGCGGACGTGGCCTCGATCTACCAGCAGCAGAAGGAGATCGGCTATCCGTCGGTCTTCATCGAGGGTGAGACGGACTGCATGAGCTACATGCAGGGCATCTTCTCCGACTGGCAGGCCAAGGGCATCACCTCCGTCCTGCACGAGAAGAAGGGCGGCTACGCCAACAACACGCGCTCGATCTACGGCCTCGCCCGCAAGGCGGAGAACGAGGATGTGCGCATCCTGACCGGCGTCAAGGTGACCGGCTTCGAGAAGGACGCCTCGGGCGCGGTCAAGACCGTCGTCACCGACCAGGGCAAGATCGCCTGCGACCAGGTCATCATCGGCACCGGCCCATGGGTGAAGCAGATCTGGGACATGCTGGAGCTGCCCAAGGCGATCTCGATCAAGGGCCGCGACGGCCAGATGCACCACGACGTGCCG
>NZ_QORW01000032.1 GCF_003574735.1 Dongia deserti | reverse complement strand
AGGACTGGACCGTGTCGGTGCCCTCCCCTTCGCTTTCGGTCGTCACGTCGCCGACATTGTCGACCACATAGGTGTCGTTGCCGGTCCCGCCGATCAGAGTGTCCGACCCGGTCCCGCCGTTCAGCGTGTCGGTTCCGTCGCCACCCGAAAGCTGGTTGGCACCTGTGTTGCCCGTGAGAACGTTGTCCAGTTCATTACCGGTGCCGTTGATTGCCCCACTACCGGTCAGGGTCAAATTCTCGACATTTGCCGACAACCCATACGTCACAGACGACTGGACGGTGTCGGCCCCCTCGCCTTCGTTCTCCGTCGTTACGTCGCCGGCGTTGTCGACCACATAGGTGTCGTTGCCGGTCCCGCCGATCAGGGTGTCCGCCCCGGCCCCGCCGTTCAGCGTATCGTTTCCGGAACCACCGATGAGTATGTTTGTGACGGAATTGCCCGTGAGTACATTGTTTAGCGAATTACCTGTGCCATTGATGTCCAGCGTACCGGTCAGCGTCAGGTTCTCAATGTTTGCTCCCAACGTCCAGGTGACCGTGGTCGCGATGGTATCGGTGCCCTCGTTGCTATTCTCTGTTACGAGATCATCGATGCTATCGACTATGTAAGTGTCGTTTCCCGTACCGCCGATTAGGGTGTCGGCGCCCGCCCCGCCGTCGAGCGTGTCATTACCCGCTCCGCCACTCAGCTGGTTTGCCCCACTGTTACCGGTAAGCACATTGCTGGCTGTATTTCCGCTGCCATTGATGTCAGCAGATCCCGTTAATACGAGGTTCTCGGTTCCAGCGGTGAGCGTCCAACTTAGACTGGCTTCAACGGTGTCCTCTCTATCAAAAGGGTTATCTTCAATGATGACATCATCCGGATTGTCTACGACATAAAGGTCGTCTCCACGACCGCCGACAAGTGTATCGACCCCCACGCCGCCGTCGAGCGTGTCTTTGCCATTGCCACCGCCAAGATAATCATCTCCCTCGAGGCCCATGCTGATACCGGAATAGCCGTCTTCTCTGGTAATCGTGTTGTTCAGAGCGTTTCCTATGCCAGTACCAAACCGGGTCAGGACTAGATTTTCAAGATTGGCACCGAGCGTCCATGACAACGAATGTACTGCCGACGAAGTTCGGACAGTGTCTATTCCGTCGTTTTCATTCTCAACAACAACGTCATTGACACTGTCGACCACGTATATGTCGTTGCCGGCTCCCCCGATCAGCGTGTCCGCACCAGTCCAACCATCCAGCCAGTCATTGCCCGCACCACCGTCCAGAACATCGTCTGAGCCATACCCCGCAAGCGTGTCGTCTCCCGGACTCCCGATCAGCAGAGAACTCTTTAGCTGCTCAAATGTGATCACCGCCCCGTCCGCGAACCGAAATTCCTCGATCCCGTACATCCCATACCCATTCATAAATTGATTCTGGATTACGAGGGACTCGCTGGTACCGGTGAGCTTGATTACGAGATCGTTGTAGTTAGTGCCGGCGCGGGAAAACGAGACGTTGGAGATTGAAACGTCCGCTGCAAACTGGACAACATCCTGATCGCCAGACGCAGACGCTTGAGGGGCATAGTCCAGAACAATGTCCTGTCCGTACCCATAACCGAAGACATAAGTATCGGAACCACTCTTTCCCTCAAGGTAATCATTTCCAGCACCGCCATCTAGCGTGTCGTCGAGATCGTAAAAGCCTACCAGCGTGTCCGCCCCGGCAGTACTCTTCAAGAAGCTTTGGGTTATATCGGAAATGCTCAGAACAGTTCCGTCTGTGAACTCAAATTCCTCTACAGGACGTCGTGGATACTGCCCGAACTGCCCTGAGATCATCAGCTGATCCGAGGTACCCGCCACCTTTACAATGAGATCCTCAAGCGAAGAGCCGCCAAGGGACCATTCTAGATCGATCGTCGCAATACCAGGTCCAAATTGAACGCGATCAACATCTTCAACACCGGTGTACACCCACCAGGAAAATTCCACGATATTGTCGACGCCGTAACCGCGATCAAAGACGTAAGTATCGGCGCCTGTGCCCCCTTCAAGCTTGTCATTACCCGCTCCGCCATCGAGTGTGTCATCGCGATCGTTCGCACCGACCACGTAATCATCGCCGGTCGATACGGGAAAGAATTGCATTTGGATGTCGCCCCAAGGGACGATCGTTCCATCAGCGAAGACGAAAAGTTCAATGGCAGGTGCCGCGTAGACGAACTGGTCCAGAATCCGAAGCTGTTCGCCTGTCCCGTTGATCGTGACGAGTAGATTGTTCGTACCTGCTTCTCGACTGAAGGTTACATCCTGAAGCGATAGCTCCGATGTAAAACGCACAGTGTTTGTGCCACCCCAACCTTCGTAGTCTGTTTCAAGACCTACCGCCTCTCCTACCTCTCTAATCTCGTCGGAACCACAGCCTGTACCAAAGACGTAGGTATCTCCTTCATAACCGCCTACGAGGATGTCGGCTCCAGCCCCCCCTACAATAAGCGTCTCGCCGTCAAAGGCCCCACGATTGCCGCCGTTATCAAGTAGGTAATCATCTCCGGATCCCCCGATCATTGCACTCAGCAGGTCATCGTGAGTGAATTGTATGCCACTAGAAGACAGGACGGAATTGATGGCTGCTTCAAATGTGGCCGGCGTCATTCCAAATTCCGCCCGAAGGACCTGCAGCACTGAGCACATCGCATTCCAGTACTGGAGCTTGGCGATTTCCCCAGTTGGCGCATGACTAACAAGAGAGTCCAAAACTGACGATAAGCTTATATTATCAGGCAAAGATAAGAATGCGCCGAGCTTAAGCTCAAGCCCTGGAAACAGTTCTTGCCCGACGGGTATTTGTGCCACCAACTGCGTGAGAACAACGGCGCGTTCTCTGAGGTATTCCGCTGAGAGGGGCCAACCATTGACATAGTCCTGTCCCCTGTCATTCTCTAAAGCAGCAGTCCACTGAGCGTTATGAATGCCACCGCCTGCGAGTGGATCAACAGCGGCCGCCCCCCACCACCGCAAAAGTATTGAGTCAACCTGCTGCATGAGGAGCGGAAGCTCGGCAGTAGTAAATGCAGCGAGATCAGAAACGAGCGACTGGAGAACAGGATCTCCTGCCATCGCTACACGAAGATCCCTTACCTCTCCCCTGCCGTTCAGGTCCGGCAAGCTCAACAATACCGGATCGGTGATCGGTGCTGAATCGTCCCACGTTAGCCTGGGATCATAGCGGAACCAGGCTTCTCCCATCTGAGAAGATGATCCATCCGCCATGGTGAAGATGGCTGTCTTAGCGATGTAGGAATCGCCAAAGTACTGATATCCCGATTTTGTTGCAGTTCCGAGGCTCGTGATACCGAGCTCTGCAAGAGTTCGGAGCTCGCCTTGATCGGTGAAGCCGTCGGAATCACCGTCTACCCATAGCCGGAAGGAGGTAAATCCCGCGTCTTGGCTGTCGATAATTCCGTCTTGATTGCTGTCAAACAACTTAAGTTCGGCTAGACCAGCGTTCGCGGTTTCATTTTCCTTTCCAATGAACCAACCAGCACCGACGAGTTCAGTTGCATCATCAATTATGCCATTCGCGTTCTTATCTATGACAAGGAGCGCATCGTCCGGCTTCACCCACCCCGTAAGCTCCTTAAACCCGTCGACGTCCATATCAAAGTAGGCACCTGAATCACGCCCACCTGTAATGACCTTGTTATTGAGGTCCACGAATCGCGTCAGCTGATAGAGCTCGAAACCATCACCATCAAGGTCGAAAACAATCGGATCGAAGTAGTTCGGTACGCCGGGGCCTAGGTTGATACCTGCGTCGCCAGGCGACCAGTTCTTAAGCGTGACTTTACCGCCGTCCGGAAGTTCTATTACCAAGCCGCCGCCTGATTCTCTATAGATCTCTCCGTTGGCGCCCTTGTAATCACCAGTCGGAAATCCGTCTTCATCGAGCAGCTCTTCGCCGCCTGTGTAGAACTTTCCGCCGATTTTGACGCGATCGTATCGGTCGGGATCTGTAATGATAGTGCCGGCATAAGCTATGAAAGTGTCGCCACCAGCCCCACCGGTAAGAGTGTCCTTTCCACCACAGCCGTCCAGGACATCATCGCCGGCGTTACCGACGAGTTCGTTGTCGTTGTGATCGCCTCTAATCTGGTCGTTCTCTTTTGAGCCACTCGCGTTTTCGATGTTTAGAATTTCCTGTACGGTGCCATCGTCATTGGACATCACCGCGGTGCCGGCGCCAAGGTCGACAAGCACTGGACCGTTTACGCCAGACCAGTCGATAGTGTCCCTGCCGCCCCCACCATCGATACGGTGGAAACCTTGTGTCGCTCTAAATTCATCATCACCGGTTGTACCGATAACTCCCTCGATGGAAATTAGCTTGTCCGTGCCGCCTAGGCCGTCTGACGCGGTCCCTGCTATCAAATCGACCTTTACGGGATTCGTGGATGTTGAGTAATCAGCAGTGTCAAATCCATCCGCGAGTCCGGTCTGCAGACCTGCACCCCCGCCGTGAAGTAGGTCGTCGCCCTCGCCGCCTACAAAGATATCGTCCTGAGACCCCCCATAAAGCTGATCATTTCCTTGCCCACCTGACAGTACGTCCTTTCCCTCCTTGCTTTCATCTCTATCTGATGCACTAAAATCCCCGAAGATCACATCATTGCCTGAAGCGCCCGTCAGGGTATCTGCTCCACCTTCGCCGATTATTAGTACTGTGGTGCTCGCCGGGAGCTTTGATATCTTTGAGGCATCATAGGTACCGCTCTGGTTTCGCAAGGGATCGACTACGACTTCTGTACTCTCAGGGTAAGCGCCATCAATTTGATACGCGGCGAAGACTTGCTCAAAAGCGAGCTGAAAAGCTTCACGGCGTGTCGGAATCTCCATGCCATAGATGTTCGTTGCTTGGTTGATCCGTGAGGCATTGGCCTGGTCGAATTCCAGTATAGTTTGGCCATGCTTATTAGCACCCGATTCGAGTGCATGTTTGCCGAACATCGCGAAGACAGCTTTTGCCGCATCGAGATCAGGACCGCTGTCACCGTACAGGCCGAACATAGTGCTCTCGGCCAGTCTGCGATTGACGATTCCGCCTAAGTTGTACGTGTTGAGATTATATCGGATCACATACCAGGTCTCTGCGCGGGCCGCATCCGGGTCGGCCAGCAGCAGAGCCGCCCCCAGTTCTGGGTGATTCGTATTGGATAGTTGACCGTTGTAAGAGAGTGAAACAAATGCCGCGCGTTCACTAGATTGCGGCATATCCGGGAGACCAAGAGATGTTAGGTAGTTCGTTAGACGCGCCTCATAAATCGTGTCGAGCGTGTACTGGAGCATCGCATCTGCCTGCGGCTCCGTTAGATAAACCGCTTGGAGATCTGAAAGGTGGTACGTTGCTCCAGGAAAGGAAAACGTGTCTTGCAGAGGGTCAAGATTGTCGTTCCAGCCGCTTCCACTAAATATGTCGGCTGTTGTAAGCGGCCTTGTCGTTCCATCTTCGAATGTGACTGGCGTATCTTCCTTCCAAAAGTAAATGATATCGAGTGCCTTCTGTACGTCAGCGGGGATCGACCCGCCAAACGCAGCTGAAATCGAATTCTGAATTGTTGTGAACGAAGTGCTTTGTAAGTTGAGGCCATAACCCAGTGTTGGGATGCCTGCACTATCATCATGAATGCGGTGAAAGTCAGCTGCAGGGTGATTTACTCCGTCGATTACCGCTCCTGTTCCGTTGAGCAGGTAGCTATTTTCCGCAACCTTGATCAGCCGTGAACGATCCGCAGTATAACTGCCCCAGAGCCAGTTAGTGCTGTAATTGGAGAGTGCCATTTGACCTACTCCTTGTAGATATCACGGGGGTTGGTAGGGATGTGAACTTGTGGATCAAGAACACAGTCCAGCGAGAAGGACCCGTCTGGACGACCGGAGAAAACAAACAGGAAGTCGTCTGGCGCAAACTCGTACGCGTTGCCCTCGACTACATAGGTCCTGCCCTGCACGCTAAAAATCTCATGCCTCGGATAACCTGAGCCAAGTTTCGTCAACCCAAGACCTTCTAGAATTCGAGAGAAGCGCTCACGATCCTTCGTGCGAGGAACAACCAAACGGTCGTCAAGCTCACCTGCAGCTAGCGCGCGCCATGCCGCCGATTGAGAGGGATCCTTCAGATTGCTGCTAGGGTCGAACGGACCATCCGCTGCAAGGACCGTAGAATCTCTGCCTGCTGACATACTATGCGCCCGAAACACAGGCCTATTAGAGCCATTGTTGAACAAGTCAACTTGAGCAATCTCGGCAAGTCCGGCGAGAAAGCCCGTCGAGCGGCGAAGTGGTGTCCAATGTGCTTGATCTGACGAGTGCGAAAGGATCTCAAAATAATCGAGCGCTTTACCCTTCGGATCGAATGGCTTCTCGAATTCCGTAAGTATTGCCTCACACTGATCGTCTGTCGCACCGTAAGCGAGAGCGAATAGGTTCGCAGGGCGACCATGGGCCACAATTTGCTCAACAGTGACGGCGTCTTGGGCGAGAGATCCTTCGTCGGCTTTTGGCTCTCGAAGTGCCGTAATGGTGGCGAGAATGGCGGCCACCCATAGGAGTCGATAAGAAACAACACCGGACATGACAGCTTCGTAGCCTCCGTCTCCTTGAAGAAGCGATCGTTGTCACAACGTGAAGTTCGCCCCTAACTCATTTGGAGAAACGTGCTACCTTCCCATGTAACAAACTCCCGACGATTGTCTTTGCTAGCCTATCAATCGACGACAACTGTCAGAAGTGGCGCCACTGCTGATGTCGGCGCAAACGCGCAACACCACTCATTCGATGCGCAGTTGAGCGGACGAGTTCGCCACGCCCTTGAGCATCGGCACGAATAGCGGCCAAATTGCGTTTGATCTGCGAAGCTCGCTCTGCCCAACGAGCGAGAAAGAGCCCCCTGTCAATTCCCATCCAACAGTACTTCAATCTATGGTCGTCTGCAACATTGATGCGACCTTAGGCTGTATTTTTCTTTTCAGTGTCACGTACGTTAATCGACGGTCAGTTCGTTCATCTGGCATTCATCTTCGGATGACGGCTTACTTATTAAGGCGCTTCCACATGGCAAAGACTTTGCTTCCATGTAATCGCGCCTGTATTGGCGTTTTGAAATTATAGCGGCCGATCGCCTTCCAAGTCGCGCCATGCTGGTTGATCTCCTGTCGCAAGATCCACACCCCCACTGAAATGTTGGTGCATGGATCGAATAGATGATCGCGGCTGCACGAGGTCAAACACGACGGGCAAGCGGCAAGGCCGGTTCGCACCAAGCCGGTCCGATATAGAGCCATTGGATCTCGTTCCAATCCTGCCGCGCATCATGCTTGCAGATGTGATTCCTGATCCATTGGACTTCCGATATCGTCTCAGTGGGACAGCAATCGCCGACGTGCACGGTACCGAGCTTACTGGCCTGGCGCCGCGCGATTTGAAGCCCAGTGAATATGGCCGCCTCATTGATGGGCATTACCGACAATGTGTGATGGAGCGCCGGCCTCTCATGCATTTGATCATGCTTGACTCGGCCAGGCTCGGCGACGCTGGCGCGGTTGAGATCCGTTCGGCGTCGACAGGCCTCGAAGGCATGGATTGGCTCAGCAAGGCCGGCACGGCTCCGCATAGACCGTTACGGCTCTGCATCGAAGGCGGAGCATGGCCCTGCAACGCAGGCGTGGTCTCGCGTGTCGGAGAGAAGCTGCGCCTGGGCGAGTGGTGGAAAGGACGAGCACGGCAGGCTGGGTTGAGAGCGGATCATCTCAGCACGGCATTTCATGTGAAGTGCTCGGCAAGGCTTGGAGAGGCCGGCATGGCGTGGTGATGACCGGGACCGCCATCGGCGGCAAGGCGTGGTGTAGACCCGCATCGGTGGCGAGGCGCGGACGGGATAGGCACGCAAGGCGAAGTGCGAACCGGCCTGGGATGGTGCAGCAGGCTGGGTCGAGCCCGGACTCGGTCGGAATGGATTGGCGATCGACGGCGAGGTGCGTCCGGGAGAGGCAAGGCCGGCGATGCGAGGCCCGTCATCGACTGTCGATGCGAGGTGAGCGATGTGCGGAGCTGCATCATTAGGCCTGTCAAGGCGTGGCCGGCGAGGCGATCGGTGGCGAAGCACAGCCTGGTGCGGAGCATCGAGGTCGTGCTCGGCAGGCTTCGATTGGATCGGCAGCATTGGGCCTGAGATGGCTAGGGCTGATTGGCGAGGTACGGCAGGCTCAGCAAGGCTTCTTTCGGAATGGCTCGTTTCGGCTCGTTTCGGGCAGGCGTGTTTGTGCAAGGACCGTCCTGGTGTAGCAGGCGCGGCAAGGATACCGGCGCATGCCCATCATATCGTGACCCATCATCGACCTCGCGCCCATCATGCCGTGCTGCATCATCATGTCCTGACCCATCATGCCGGGTTGACCGGGCTGTGCTCCCTGACCTTGTTCCGCCGCGTCTTCGGGCTCGGAAGGCGGCGTCGCCTGTGCGATCATGGCATCGGGATGGTGCGGATCGGCCGCGTTCGTTTGCGGGGCGGCTGCAAAGGTCACGCCGGCGGCGACAATCGCGGCGAACGCGGCCGCGCGTAGTAGTTCAGTGAAAGTCATAGGGTGCTCCTTGCCTTTTTTAGGGCTCTGCAGAGCCCATTCCTTCGCGGCTCTGCGCCTTTAACAAAGAGGCAATAGCAGTCGTGCCTTTCAAACCGGTCCCAATGTCCGCTGGGGCGACATCCGAACGCCGCTCTTCTGAGGCCATGTCCCTTGAGGGGAGGCGGTCTGAAGCGCCGAACCAACCATCCGTTCTGTTGCGGGTCTGACACCGCGCACGGTCGGTGGTATCGGTGTGAGCCCCCGCCACGCGCGGGGTCTCGCTCGTAAGCGCCTGATCCTCAAACGATTCTCAGCGACTGCAGTCGCAGGTCGCATGGAACTCGAGGTGAAGGAACCAGCCCATCTGCAACCGCCGCCTTTCCAACGACCGCGCAGATGGATCTGGCGGCCCAGTGGGCATTACAGGCTTGATCAAAGGATGAGGGCACGTCTCCGTACCTTACCTTCGCGTCGCAGTTAGCATCCCGAACATGCTTTTTGACGATCCCGGTCAGACCGTGCCCGGTGACCAGATCCGAAAGCTTCACGATATCATGAGTATTCGTGAAGGAAATCCGCTTGAGCTTGCAATAAGCCTTTATGATCTTCTCAGTGGCGTGGAGTGAGTGCCAGCGGGATAGTCCGTACTCACGCAGGTAGCTGGGGCTCTGCCCCACAATGCATTCAACACTTGTAAACAAATCGCCGCGCGCTTCGGGGCCAAATCGAGCTTTGAAGAGAACCTCTATTGCCACGAATTGATGTGTCGCCTTGACCACCTCACTCGTAATCTGGAAGAGCTCATGAGGCGATAGAACGGCGCAAAGCCCTCGCTGAAGCCCGTCAACACAATCGAGAACGTTTAATACGTTGTTTGGGAGGGAGTTCGGTTGGCCGTGCTTACTGCGATCGCAAATCGCGTGGACAGTTCCCGACACACGGGGCAGCACTAGCCGATATGCGTCCCCTCGAATGACGATGACTGAATTGCCGGGCCCCCAATCCGCCTTCAGCCTGTCACCGCACCTGGTATCAAACCAGTCGAAAATCCGAATAGCCAGGTCGTCCCCCTCGTAGGAGTCGTCGACCGGCTTTGCCCCGCTCGGGGGCATTCTCAGTCCCAGACCGTATCGGCTCGAGATCAAGAACCAACCCTTGATCGGCCGATGGTGGATTGGAATGTCTTGTCGCTGTAGTTCGGCGTTGACGCCCTCCATCAACTTGAGAAACTCCGCCTCTGACGCGATCTGCAGCCCCACCCGCAACTCCCCTAACGCCCACGCATGCCCCCTCAGACGCGGTGCCGCCTACCGCTTTGACCGGCGCCAGCCCGCCGCTCGCGCTTCAGTCTCGCTGCAAAACCATCGCTCGCCTTTGCTCTCGGAAATCTTGGTTTCGTCGTACCATTGCCCACCGGGCACGTGATAGATGCGCTCGCCCTTGGAATTGATGTTGCCCTTGATCAAGCAGCTCCCGGCATCCTGCGTGTCTGCTGGTGCTAGAACGGGTGTTTGAGGCTGGGCTTGGGCTCGCTGGTGTTCGCGTTCTTGCGTGCGCCAATCCCAAGGCGGCACGAATGTGCCGGCCCATATGCCTCGCCCAGCCGCACGGGCGGCATTCTCTTGCCCGATATAGGCCGTGCTGTATCGCCGATAGGCGAGCGCAAGGCCCTCGCTGACCAGCCAAGCGCCCAGATCCTCGCCGCCGGCTCGGCAGACCGCCAGCAGCCGTTCATAGCCGTCGAGCTCGTCACCCTCGCACCGCACGGTCGCCGAGCCGATCCTGTCGGCCAGCGCCAACGCCGCTCGTTGGCCGCAGCGCCAAGTTTGCCCCGCCGCGTCCAGGCAGGTCTGCTCGCTCTCCGGCGCGTCGATGCCGACGAGGCGCACGCGCTCACCACGAATCTCTAGCGTGTCGCCATCGATCACGGAAGCGCGCCCAACTGAAGCCCCCGCGGGGGTGGCGGCAGCAACCGGGGTTGATGATCTCTCCGAGTTCGCAGCAAACCAGGCTGTCACTGCTATGACGGCGACAACGCACGCCAAGGCCAATTCCATTGGCGTCGGCAGCCACGCGTGTTTGCGAGTAGCACGGTGGCCTGCGCTCAACGACCGCTGGCGCCGCTGCCACTGTGCAAAGTCTTGTAGGTCCCCCAACTGGCCCTCCCGTCGTGATCCTCGCGCCGCGGTTGCGGACCGTCAAGGGCTGTGGCAGCCTGTTCCTGAGGGACGAGTAGCGATAACTAGATGAGCGACTGCCCGCTCGCCAGGATCCAAGGGAGCCTGCCAAAAATGACCCTTTCTCCATGGCAACGCATTAAGCGGCGGTTGAGCCTCATGGGCGGGAGCTACGAGCATCCCGACGGTTTTCTTGAGCTGGATTTCGAAGCGGACGCTGGCATTGAGCGCGGTGATAGCGAGGCGGTCAAAGAACGCAAATTGGCAATACACGCTGCCCGGCAACGAACATGGCAGAAGGTATACGGAGGTATCCTCGTTGGGGTCGCCGCGTGCTACTTAGCCGTGAAGATGGGCGTTCCTACAGTGGACGCCATCGCGATAGGCGGCCTGGTTAGCTGGGGCCTGATGCTGATTGCTCGGTAGTCGCTCTCCGTGCAGCTTTACAGATGCCTTGTACTTCGCCTGCGCTCTGGCGGGCGTTTTTCATCCACGTTTACGTAGGCGACGACGGCCAGGATGATCGCGAAGAGGATGATGGCGCGAAGCCCGCGGCCCTTAGTCGCGTCAGTGGTGGCGCGCTGATTGATTCGGTTGCGCGCGCCTGGCCGGGTCTGTGGCCCATCCGGCACCGCGCTGTACCTTCAGGCCGAGCCGATGCCGATTGGCCGCCGAACTACAACGTCGCGCCGACGCATATCATGCCGGTGGTCCGGCCGGTCGATAGCGGCCGCGAACTGGCGATGATGGAATGGGGCCTGATCCCGTTCTTCAGCAAGGACGGCGCTCGCAGCTTCACCACCTTCAATGCGCGCGCCGAAGAGCTGCGCAATAAGATGGCAATGTTGGCTGCGGGGAGAGGATTTGAACCTCTGAGCCGTCGGGTTAGCAGACCCTCTGTCGTGAATAACCCAGAACGGGTCATTTGGCTGACGCCCGTCCTGCGCACGCGCCCCATTCCAATCAATGGACCGCGAGTGCTCTCGACAAGCACCCAGGACTATCCCGCTCGTGCGGCATAGTCTTCCAAGTTCAAGACCTCTTAGAAAGCGTGTTCGCGTCATCATCGCTGGATTCTGATGGGCGATGCCGCGCGGATCCAAACAGCCATTTTTCGAACGACGCGAATTTGACCAGTATGTTTCTGCTGTATCCGCGCTCAAGGATTTAAAAAACTCAACGCGAATACGATTTCGAGTGATGACCATGTGCCTGCTGGGGACTTGCTACGATCGGGCCACGAAAGTCCATGAAAGAACTCTGAGACTTTTTGAGTGCCTTAGGTGGTGGACGCAGCATAACTTAGAGCTGGGATTAGGGAGCGGTGCTGCACTTTCGATACTGATGAGACTCGCTGTCAGGCAGATCAAGTCGAGGCGCGGTGACCTCGCAGAATGCGGCAGGCCCGACGCAGCGGCATCGTCGACGACCTATCATTTCCGCAGCAGTGTGCAGCACGAAATGCGACCACGTGCACCATAGCTTCCCATTTAGATGCGCTCTCGTTGATCAGTTATCTCTGCAAGGCCATTTCTAGAACAGCTGCTGCGCAACGTTCCGAGCGCTCGATAGGTGACGGCCGAGATGGTGAGTTCGATGGACAAGACCAAGTATCTAACGGCGGAGGAGGTTTCGGAACGTTATCGGGGAGGCATCTCCGTAGGCACGTTGAGAAACTGGCGAGCCATGAGGGTCGGACCAGACTTTGTCAAAATCGGCAAGGCAGTATTGTATCCAATCGAGGCACTCGACGCCTGGGATCGAAAGAATACAGTGACATGCGGTGCGTCAAACCGACTCGCCATGGGCTCCAGTGAAGAAGAATGATGGTCACCGCCTGAGCATCCAAAACCGATCCCATAGCCGTCACCATTGCCCTGCCCAGATGTTCGCTTTTGTGTTTTCATTCAATCTCTAGGCCGCACAAATGGCCTCGCGCACAAGGATCCCGCTTGCTACCCCACGGGTACTCTCGATCACTATGTGTCACGCTTCGCTTTTGAATTCTCCTTGCACGAGCGACCTCAAATTTTATACAGCCCTCAAACCTCCGCCTGAGCAAGAACGGCATGTAAATGCGGCGGTCACAAGTTGCCAACCGGTGGCACTGACCACTCCGTCTGATGTCGTGGAGGAACTGCACTAGGCGCCCTCACCTCGAGGAATGCGGCCATGAGAGGCGGAATCCCCATTACAGGCTTCGACAAGAGTTTTGCGGGATTTAGCGAGAAAAATTGCCGGCCTAACTCGTCGTACGGGCCCGCCCTAGCTGTTCAGCGGGCAGGCGGAGATTCGCTGGCGGGCGATGAACTCGCGCAATATTTCTCTAAATCTACCCCTCCCAAAACTTCCGAAATGACCGGCATGAACGATCTTGACAGGCCAATCGTAAAGGCGCTCCACACTCGCCAGAAATAAATCCATGTCCGAGTGATACAGGCGCAACGTACCGATCCCGTTCGGGCCATCGTGCACAACGTCGCCTGAGAACAACGATCCATGTTTCGCGTCCCAGAATGCTACGGATCCGGGTGAATGGCCGGGTATCCCTATATCCATATCCCTTCCGGCGCCGGGCACGATGCCCGCTACATTGCTGAAATTGCCCCCACTGGAATGATTTTCATTCCGTGTTGGCGGGGCCTCAGCCACAACGAGGCGGAGAACGCGACCTCGCATGACGTCGCCGCTGGAGCTCAGGTTCTCACCAATACTCTCATCGTGTTGGCCAATCGCTGAGCGATATCCGTCGCGCGACATTTGGCCATGGAGATCCGCAACGAGTGACTTCGAATTTCGCACCGCCCTTAGCTTCCGCCTAGGCAACCACGGCATGTAAGTGGAGCAGACATAAGCCGCCAACCGGCGGCGCTGGCCACTGCGTCTGATCTCGTGCAGGAGATGGACGGGGCGCCCTCACCTGCCAGGAATGCCGCCATAGCGGCACGTCTTCAGCTTCGCCCAGTTCCCCATGGGGAGGTTTTATCGCTCCTGTTCCGGAGCGCGGCGAGTAGCCTCGCGCTCAGAACTTGTCAGTCTCATCCAACTGCATGACGCACAGTCGGCGAACTTACTTTCGGTGTCTAATGACGCGTTGCCGTTTCTCCTGCGATCCGGCCAAAGACAGCGCCAGACGTCAGGCCTGTTCCACCCGGATAATTGAAGTAGAACAGCCCCCCAACCATTTCGCCCGCGGCATACAGGCCCGGGATCGGCGCGCGATTGATGTCGAGTACGCGCGCGGACTCGTCGATCGACAGTCCGCCGAATGTAAAGGTGATGCCGCAGGTGACCGAGTACGCCTCGAACGGTGGTTCATCGATCCGGTTGGCCCAGTTCGATTTGGGAACGTCGAGTCCCGGCGCCGATCGGCCGTCCTTGACGTTCGGATTGAAAGGCGTGTCGGTATCCACTGCCTCGTTAAACGCCCGAATTTCCGCTAGCGCCGCGTCGGCATCCACATCTTCGAGCCTCCGTATGAGTTCTTCGATCGTCGCCGCGGTCACTTTCGTGACCTGCCGGATACGATACTCGTCACGCAGCAAATGGGTGACCTTGCGATCGAAGATCTGCCAGGCGAACTGTCCCGGCTGCTCCAGGATGACCCGGCCGTATTTCGCGTATGTGTAATTTCTGAAGTCAGCCCCTTCGTCGACAAACCGCCGGCCCTTCGCATTAAGCATGATACCGAAGGGATAGCTGTGCTTCTGAAATCCGTCGCCTACGTCGAGGTCCCCGAACTCGGGCGCGTTTCGTTCCCAGCCAACTGCGTGGCATCCCGACCAATGGCCGCATGACGCCGCCCCGGCTTCGAGCGCCATGCGTATGCCGTCGCCCTGGTTGAACCGACTGCCGCGCACTTTCGCGAGATCCCATCCGGGACCCAAGTAGCGCGTGCGCCACTCAGGATTGGCTTCGAAACCTCCGGCAGCGAGAATCACCGAGCGCGCGGCGATGCGGGTCACCTGGCCACGGTGACGCGCCACCAGTCCAACCACGGCATCGTTCTTGCGCACCAATCGTTCTGCGCGGCACTCGTAGAGAACGTCAATGCCGGCCTTTCCGCAGGCCTGGGTGAGCGCGGTAACCAGGCCCGGCCCACCGCCCCACGCCTCTACGGTAAGTCCGCCCCAGAACTTGAAACGACCATCGACCTTGAATGCCTGCCGGCCATAGATGGGAGCGAACCGCACGCCTTTGCTCTGCATCCAAAGCAACGTTGGGAGGCTACGATTGACTAACAACTCGGCCAACTCCGGGTTGGTGCGATAGTGAGTGACGCGCCCCATGTCGTCCAGAAAGTCGCCAGCGCTATAGTGGCCGAAATCCGTACGCGCCTTCTCATCCTCTGTGAGATCGGGCATCAGCGTCGCCAGATCATCCACGCCGTCATAAACTACGCGCATGGCACCGGCGGTGAAACGGCTATTGCCGCCACTCTGCTCGATCGGCGCAGCCTCAAGAAGCAGCACCTGCTTGCCGCTTTCCCGGGCGGCAAGCGCTGCACACAACGCAGCGTTTCCCGCTCCGACGACGACGACGTCGTATCTCCCATCCATCTGTCTACCTCACCGGTTGTGCGCGGCTATGCCGCCGGCAGCGCGGTCTGTTGCATCGAATCGCGGCTGCTAAATGCTTCATGGAACCGGCCCAGCTGCGGACGTGACCGACGCCACGTCCAATCCGGGAACCGATAGTCGAGATAACTCAGTACCACCGCGACAGTGATCGAGCCGACTGTCACCTTGGCAAGCTCCGGTTGCCAGCGACCTTCCAGCGTGTCGAGGGCAGTAACCACTCTCAATTTCATCCGCTCAAGCCACGCATGCCAGTGCAGCTCTGGTGGCCGTTGCGCGACTTCATTGCGGTATCCGACCGCCGCATCGGCAATACCGTGACCAACCGCCTGAAGAGTCAGCACGCGCGTGCGGACGAGCCCGCGGCGGGCAAGTAAATCCTCCTTGCCTGCGATGTCGCAAAGATAGTCGATGATCACCCGCGAATCGTGCACGGCATCATCGGCTTGCGTGACGAGTACCGGGATCTGGCCGATTGGCGAGAGCGCGACGAGGTCGGCATTGGCCGTCGCGACTGTGACGCCGGTCGCGACAAGAGAGACATCACCGCCGATTCCAGCTTCATGCGCGGTGACAAAGCACATGCGCACATAGGGGGAAATCATATCGCCATAGATCTTCATGGAACTGCCTGACGCTGCTAGCACATCGACGTGGTGGTCAGACCGCGTGCCGCGCCAGGGCAGCGAGGCTCTTCTCCAGCGTCTCCGTGACATGGGCAAGGTGATCGCGCGTTGCTTTCTCGGCACGATCCGCGTCTCCCGCGCAGATTGCCTCGACGATCTCCGTATGCTCGCTGATCGACTGGTGAATGCGGCCAGGATAGAGAATCGTCCGGAACTGAAATCTGACAATCTGCGAATTGAGGTTCGACAGCACCCGGCTGGCGGTCGCATGCCCAGAAATCCGGCGAACCTCGGCGTGCAGCACGCCATTCTGGCCGGAATAGGTCATGAAGTCTTCCTTGTCGATCGCATCCCGCAGGCTCTGCAGGATTTCACGCAGGCGCTTGCGATCCGCCGGCGTCGCACGCTGGGCTGCCTGACGCGCGATCAACGATTCGAGCGCAGTGCGGACCTGCAAGATTTCCAGAGCTTCCTGCTCGCTGATGACACGCACACGCGCGCCGCGATTCGGTTCCGAAACAACCAAACCCTCCTGTTCCAGCTTGCCAAGCGCGAGTTTCACCTTGGCGCGGTTCACACCGAGCCAGGCCGCCAACTCGGCCTCGACCAGCCGCTGGCTCGGCATGAAATGGCCGGTCTCGATCGCCCTCCGCAGCTCGGCCGTCGGGTCAACCCTCTCCTTGGCAGTCTTCTCCTTTGCCCCGCGCGCCGAGCGCCCCTCGTAGCTTTTCATTCGGTTTCCCGTTTCTTTGATGACGTTCATTGTAGTTTGTCGCGGCCAGGCATGCCGTCGCCATGAGCGGATGCCGCCAGAATGAGATCAAGCGTGCGAAGCCAGTCTTCGTCGCTTCTCTTCTTGAGCTCTGGATGCGCGTCAGAAAGGTCCGCAGCCCAGTCCTGCCGATGCGCGGTTGCATGCGCCATGGATGGCTCTAATCCGGTCTCCTGGATCGTGCGCGCCACTTCGCGCATCTCCGCCGCCCGGCGGCGCCCATGCACGAGCGAACGGCCAATCTGATAGGCGGCAAACCTGTTCCAGTCGGTTCCGGGAAACGTGTCGTGGAGCGAGGATAACACCCGTTCTTCCACGCCGTGCGCACGCGCCGACAGGAATGCCTCCGCGCACAATGCCTCGATGCCCTTGATAATGACGCTCCGGCACATCTTGGTCGCCGATGCGAGTCCGATTCGCTCCGAAACGATCTCAAGGTTCATCGGAAATCGGGCGAGCGAATCGATGACCGCCTTCGACTGTGCGCCAGCGAGGAGAATTGGAACACCAAGTCCGCGAGGCGGCACCGGCGCCATGATCGCGCCATCGACGTAGGCAGCTCCGCCGCGCTCGACCAACGCCGCACTTCTCGATTTGGTGCCAGGTGAAACTGAGTTGAGGTCGACAAGAATCTGCCCTGGCCGTAGGTAGGTGCCGGCCTCGCGCGCCACATCGAGGGAGGCGGCCGCGGTCACCAGTGACAGCACTAGCTTCGCGCCGGTCGAAGCCTCGGCGGCAGAACCCGCCAAGCAGATGCCTGCATCGCCGGTCCAGGCTGTTCGCTTTCTGAATTCGTCACTCTGCCACGCGCTGTCATAGGCGCGGACCGCCGCCTTTTCAGACATCGCTCTCGCGAAGATGGATCCTGCCTCTCCAAGGCCGATCAGGCAGACTGTATTGTCTCGGTTGACCATGATTCTGATAGGGATGGATTGACAAACAGATTGTTATCAATTTGGAGCACAAAGTCAAATCTTCCATTGAACAAGCCGGGTCTTTTTGCCTCTAAGCTTTGAGATTCTTCGCAATAAATTGTTGACAATTTTGCCAACTAAAGTTTGGATAGCGTCTTGAACTGAGGAGGTTCGGATGCCGCTCCACTTTACGGCTACGGAATTCGCCGCCCGCAAGGCGGAGACGCTTCGTCGAATGGCAGCAGATGGTCTGGATGGACTGCTGATGTTCCGTCAGGAGAGCATGTACTACCTGACGGGCTACGACACGTTCGGTTACGTGTTCTTCCAATGCCTGTTCCTCAAGTCAGACGGCCGCATGACGCTCCTGACGCGTGCACCCGATGCTCGTGTCGCCCGCTACACGTCCAATATCGAAGACATTCGCATCTGGGTGGACCGGGTGGATGCCAATCCGACAGGTGAGCTGCGTGAAATCCTGCGCGCACAGGGCTGCTCGGGGAAGCGACTGGGCGTCGAGTGGGACGCCTATGGCCTCACCGCGCATAACGGCCGCTTGTTGACCGCGGCCCTCGAAGGCTTCTGCCACCTAGAGGATGCATCGCTTCTGGTCACCCGGCAGCGGGTCGTCAAGCGACCCGAAGAAATCGTCTATGTCCGCAAGGCGGCCGTGCTGGCTGACCGGGCGCTTGACCAGGCACTAGCGCTGGCGCGGCCCGGTGTCTTCGAAGGCGATATTCTCGCCGCGCTGCAGGGATCGATTTTCCGCGATGACGGGGACTATCCCGGTAACGAGTTCATCATCGTGTCCGGACCCGCGGCGCATCTCGGGCGCTACTTCGCGGGGCGGCGGCATGTCGCGGCCGGAGAGCAGTTGACGCTGGAGTTCGCCGGTGTCTTCCGTCACTACCACTCATGTCTGATGCGGGTGATCACCATCGGCAAGGCGACCGCCCGGCAGAACGAGATCCATCACAGGGCCATGGACGCGCTGGAAGCCAGCTCGAATGCCCTGCGTCCCGGAGAGCCCGTTGGCAATGTCTACAATGCCTATATCGGGACGCTTGAACGGGCGGGTTTCACAAAGAACAACCTCAACGCCTGCGGTTACAGTCTCGGCACGACCTTCTCGCCCAACTGGATGGATTGGCCGATGCTCTATCGCGACAATCCGGTGATCGCCGAGCCAGGCATGGTGTTCTTCATGTTTCTCGCGATCACCGACGACAAAGGCGTCACCGCTGTTCCCGGCGAGACATTCCTTGTGACGGAATCCGGATGCGAGCGACTTGGAAAGTCTGCAATCACCAACGCCACGGAGAGCTGAGCCGGCGGGGAGGACACGTCACCCTCCCCGCTCCCCATCTCACAGATTGCTTCTGATGGGATTCTTCGGCGCGGCATCGAAGCTCAGAAAGTCTGATGTCAACTTCGCATAGGTGCCATCTGCTATCATGTCGGCGATGGCTTGGTTGATCGCCTTGACGAGGCCTGGCTTTCCTTTCTTGATGGTCCACGCCTTCTGCAGCGTGCTCAACGGCGTTTCAACCAGCCGAAGAGGCGCGCTCGACTGCTTTATGTTGTAGGAGGCGGAGATTCCGTCGGTCACGATTGCGTCAATATTGCCATTGACCAGGTCCTGAAATGCATCCGACTCCGACTTGTAGGTCTTGAGTTCACCGGGATTGAGGGGCTTGGCAAGATCGCCCCACGTGGAAGCGGCGAGCACGCCGACCGTTTTTCCCGCGATGTCGCCTGGTGCCTTCACGGGAGAGTCGTTGGGCACCACCAATCGCGCGCCGGATTCGATCCATCCATCGGAGAAAGTCACGCGCTGCTTGCGCTCCTCCGTGATGTCGAGCGGAGATCCGATGACGTCGAACTGGTTCGCTTCCAGCCCGATCAGCAGCGAATCGAACTTGAGAAGGACGGGTTTGTATTCGAGGCCGAGACGTCGTGCGATCTCGCGCATGAGCCGAACGTCGATGCCGTCGAGCTGGCCTTGATCGTTTTGCATGCTGAAAGGCGGATAGGTGCCTTCGGTTGCGGCCGAAAGCTGGCCTGGCACCAGGAGTTCGAGATCGTCGGCGCGGGACTGACCTTGCGCTATGGCCAGAATTAAGCTCGACGCAATGACACAATGCTTCAGCATTCTTTGGAAACGCATGGTCTTCCTCCCTCTCATGAGTGTCAGCTTCTCACTGCGTTTCGTGCCTCCAAGAGTGCGGAAGCGCGGGTCAGCAAGGTGGTCAGCAGCAGATAGATGAGCGCCGCAAGGATGTAGAACTGGAACGGTTGGAACGTCTTGGCGATGACGATCTGAGCGTGAAACGTCAGCTCCACCACCGTGATTACTGACAGGAGCGACGTGTTCTTAAGTGTGGCGACCGCCTCGTTTGTAATGGCGGGCAGGATGATGCGGGCGACCTGCGGAAGGATGATCCGCCGGAAGGACTGCGCGTGGCTGAGGCCGAGAGCGATAGGCGATTCGTATTGCCCTTTTGGTATCGCCATCAGACCCCCGCGGATGATCTCCGCGACATAAGCGCCGCTGTTAAGGCTGAGAGTGATGACACCAGCCACGAAGGGCGACATCGAAATGCCGAACTGCGGAAGCCCGAAATAGACCGCGAAGATCTGGATCATCGCTGGCGTGCCGCGTACGAACCAGATGTAGAGGTCGCAAGGTACCCGCAGGATTGCGATACGAGACCGCTTACCCAACGCGGCCACCAATCCGAACCCCCAGCTGAGCAGAATAACCAGAACGGCGATCTCGATCGTGAGCCAGGTCGCATACAGGAATCCAGGGAGCGAGGCGAATACTGACTGCACCGACCTACGCTCCCGCACTTAGATCTTGAGCGACGCGAGCTTGCCCTGACTGTATCTCGGCAACCGTGACCGCCGGCCCAATAACGGGCAGTGTCCGACTGAGGAACCGTTGTGTGCGCGCCTGCCGCGGGTGGTTGAGGACGACGTGCGAGGGTCCCTCCTCGGCGATCACCCCGCCGTCAAAGAAGATGGTGCGGGTGCTGACCGACCGGGCAAAAGACATCTCGTGCGTCACCGCCAGCATTGTCATGCCTTCCGCGGCGAGACTCGCCATCAGGTTCAGAACTTCCCCGACGAGTTGGGGATCCAGGGAAGATGTCACCTCGTCAAACAGCATCAGCTTCGGCTTCATGGCGAGGGATCGGATGATTGCGACCCGCTGCTGCTGGCCACCAGAGAGGCGCGAGGGAAAGGCGTCCCGCTTTTCCGCGAGACCAATCCGCCGCAGGAGGTCCTCGGCCTCAGCAACGGCCTCGTAGCGCGGAACGTTCTTCACGATCATCGGTGCTTCGATAATGTTCTCGATGACCGTCTTGTGGGGCCAGAGATTAAAGCTCTGGAACACCATGCCGATCTGGGAGCGCAGCCATTGTAATTGCTTCTCGCGTCGCCAGCCCCAGCCCTCCTCGCCGTACTCGACTGGCTTTCCGTCGAAACAGAGTTCTCCGCTTGTCGGCGTTTCCAGCAGGTTGAGGCAGCGCAGGAAAGTGCTCTTGCCCGAACCGCTGGCACCGATGATCGCGACTACTTCACCCGGCGCGATATCGATCGAGATGCCGTGCAGGACCTCGAGAGAGCCGTAAGACTTCCGCAGATTGCGGACCTGTAGGAGCGGCTGCATCGCTATGCGCCCGCGAGAACCCGGTAATGGGCATCGCTTGGCGTCAGTGTGGGTCCGTTGATCGGTGTGATGTCCTGCGGGCAGCTGGAGAACACCATCAACAGGTCCATTTCGGCGGCAAGCTGGACGGAATCCTTTGGCCTGGACACCGGCGCGCTGCGGAGAACCTCGCCGTCGGGACCGACCCGCACGTTCATAAACAGGTTAAGTGGGCTCGGCACGCCGGATGGAACCGCACCATGCTCCTTCAGCGCTTCCAACAGATTGTCCTGGCAATTCCGGTGATAGCTTGTGCAGCCAAGTTCGGTGTAGACCGCCTGGTTGCAGGCGCAGAGCAGGATATCGTGGCGGCCGGGCGAGGTGTCCTTGAGGAACCGCAGGATCGGTCGCCGCTGGCTGCTATACAGCCGGTCACCGGCCTTTACATAGATGCGGCTATTCACCGAGCGCGTGTGCTCCATGGACATGGCTTCGGAGATGTCGTCGGCATTGAAGGCCCAGGTGTCGAGCACCTGGTTGCCGTGGGTGTTGATCACCTCGATCACTTCGCCCCGGCGAAGCGGTACGGCCTTGCCATGGCGTGCGGGAATGAGCCCTGACAGATCAGTCATCGGTCCCACCTCATCCAGCGCAGATCTTGGAGGTGGTCACCCCTTCGGGAATCATGTCGTCCTTCGAGAACCCGTATTTGGACATGATCGCCGTGAACTCGGGCGAAGCCCGAAATACGCTGAGGTGCTGGTTGATTTCCTGGAGCAAGTCCTGGTCCTCCAGCCTGACCGCAAAGCTTGCAAAGCCATAGCGGGGCTTTCCGTTCTCGACCGGCTGCTCGAACGGAGAGGCGCGCTCCAGACCAGAATTAGCGCCCAGTGCTTGGAGCTCGCTTTCCAGGATCGAGGCCGGGTTGGCGAAGCCGTCGACGCGGCCAGCCTGGACCGCCGCATAGCCGCTCCGGTCGTCGGGTACCGGAACGAGCTGCTCCGGTCTGACGCCAAGCGCTTGGGCATTCTCGGTGATGCCGGTTCCGCCAACCGTGTAGGCGAGCTTGATTGACTGGTCTTTGGCCACGTCGGCGTAGCTGTGGATGTTGCGCGGGTTTCCGACTTTGACCGCAACTCCGTCACCAAGAATGTACAGCGGCTCCGCGAAAGCAACCTGGGTGCACCGGTCCGGCTTGATGTAGATGGACGACGTGACGAGATCGAAGCGCTTGGCCTTCAGACCGGGAATGAGGCCGCCGAACGTCGTCAATCCGCCATCAAAATCCTTGACCCCCATCTGGTCGAAGATGTGATGGAGCACTTCGATCACGACGCCCGTCAGCTGGCCGTCGGGCGTGGCATATGCAAACGGTGCCTCGTTTGTGAAGCCGAGGCGGATGACGCCTTGTGCCTTAATCTTCTCCAGAGTGGTTTCGGCGTTCGCTGCGCGATCCATTGCGCCAGTGCAAAGGATCGCGATGCACGCCACCGCGGCACCGCACTGCAGGCGAAACTTGGCAGTCATGGGTCCTCCCGACCGTTGTGTCCGGCCCTTAGTCCGGGTCCGGAGCGTCGTCGCATTCACGGCGCTCTTTGTTATCAATTATGATATCTAGATTGTTAGCAATATTGTTGGCCGAGTCAAGGCTGTTTGAACGTTTGGCGGCAGGGCGAGTTCAGCAGGTGACGGTAATGAGGCGCTCTTCGGTGTATTCGCGGATCGCGTATGCCGGCCCTTCCCGGCCGAAACCGCTGTCCTTCACTCCGCCGAACGGCATGGCATCGGCGCGGGCGCTGGAGGTTTCGTTGATATGGACCGCCCCGAACCGGAGCGTCCGGGCTGCCTTCAGCGCATGTCCGATATCTCTGGTGAAGACGCCGACAGAAAGGCCATAGGGGGTGTCGTTGGCACCGTGGACCGCTTCTTCGAGCACTGTGAACGGAATGACCGACAGGACTGGACCGAATATCTCTTCGTCCATCACCCGCATTCCCGCCACGGTCCCTACCAAGATGGTCGGAGCATGAACCGCGCCAGACCTTTGCCCGCCGCACCGAATCTCAGCCCCGGCTAGCGCGGCTTGCCGTACCACGCTTTCGACCCGGACAGCGGCGTCCTCTGAAATCATCGGACCGACCCGCGTTTTTGCATCGCGCGGGTCGCCAGCCGGCATCGCGGCTGCGATCGCGATGATCCGCTCCAGGACATCCTCATAAATTGGCGCCTGGACGTAGAGGCGCTGCACCGATGTGCAAACTTGGCCGGCCTTCCGAAATGCGGCGTTCGCGATTTTGGGAAGGGCCAGATCGAGATCTGCATCGCCGCAGACGATGGTGCTTGCGATGCTACCGAGCTCGAGCTGAGTGCGCCGCAGACCTGCCGCGTTCTGAATGAGCCGTCCGACCCTGGTGCTTCCGGTGAACGTATAGAAACCAATATCCTGCTCGGCCAGCAGCGCCTGCGCGGCTTCGCCATTCTGGTCGTGCAGCACGCCGATGAGTCCCGGCGGCAATCCCGCATCGATCAGCAGGCGAGCCAGCAGCACCGCGGTTTTCGGCGTGTGGCCGGATGGCTTCACGATGACGGCGTTTCCGGCCGCGAGCGCGGGCGCGATCTTGTGCAGCACGACATTCAGCGGCGAATTGAACGGCGTGATGGCGCACACGATGCCGATCGGCGTCCTCATCGTAAAGGCGATCCGTTTCTCCTGGCCGGGCGAGGCATCGAGGGCAACCATGTCGCCATGCAGCTGGCGCGCCTGCTCGGCGCAAAGACCAAGGGTCAAGATCGCCCGGTCGATCTCGCTTGCCGCATCCGAAAGGGTAAAGCCCGCTTCCGCGACCAGCGTGTCGGAAAACAGCGGACGGCGTGCCTCCAGCAGGCGCGCTGCATCTGACAGAATGGCAAATCGCCGATGCGGCGGCGGCACCGTGCCGGCGAAAGCGCGCCTGGCAGCGGCGACCGCTTGAGTGACATTGTGGGCATTCGCCGTTTCGACCTCGGCGAGCTCGGTGCCCAGATATTTGTCGCGGAGCGTGAAAACGCTGCCGCCCGGCTCGTCCTGGCCATCAATGAGAGATCGGATCCGGGATTCTATTGCCATCGCCCGTCCAACTGCATGAGAGATCAGGAACGGGTGCCAAGTCCCCGCATGAAGGTGTCGCGGATCCAGGCGGGATCGCGGTCAGTAGTTGCCCGTCCTGGCGCTTCGTCGATCTTCGCCGCGATAAGATGCGGCCGGTCTCCGATCAGGGCGTTGTCCAGGAGCTCCTCGAAGTGGGCGGTGTTCTCCGCCCAGCGGCTTTCGTTAAGGCCACAACCACGGGCGATCGTCACCAGATCTGCGCCGTGATGCGTTGCGGCCTTCTGTCCGCCGGTAATTTGATAAGAACCGTTGTCCATCACTAGCAGCGTCAGGTTAGCAGGGCGCCGCTCCGCGATGGTCGCAAGGCAGCCGAGCTGCATCAGCAGCGATCCATCACCCTCGATCGCGACGACGCGACGCCGAGGCTGGGTCAGTGCCAGGCCGAGGGCGATGGGGAAGCAGAGACCCATGCTTCCCAGCATGTAGAAATTCTGTGGACGGCGCCCGGTAGCCCACAGATCGAAATTGTTGTTACCGATGCCGCCGACCACAGCCTCGTCGCTTCGCAGCCTGGCAACCAGCCGTGAAGTCAGATCGAAGCGGCTCATGAGTACTTCCTGCGCGCCACTCGCGGCGGTCTGGCGTGCCGTCATCTCAGGCCTCCTGGCGTTTGGCGTGTGTCAGCAGCGGAGAGAGAATGAAGGCTGCGGGTTCCTGCGTCGCAATTGCCTGATTGACCGTGCGATCGACGATGAAGTCGATCTCATCGCGACGAGAAAGCGTATGGTGCTCGATGCCGAGGGCAGTCAACATTGGCCGCATGCTGCGGCATACCATGGCCTGGCCCACATTGAACTCACCCAGCGTTCCCCGCTCCGAAATCATCATGAGCAAGGGGATTCTGTAGGGCAGCGCCAGCGAGGCGAGCACGTTGGCGAGGGTCGCGAACCCGCTGGTCTGCATGAGCACGATGCCGCGCATCCCACCCATCCATCCGCCGCACACGATGCCGGCGGCCTCTTCCTCGCGGGTGGGGCAGAAGGTCGTGAAATAGCTGTCCGCCTCCAGCGCGCGGATCAGCGGCGCGAGGACCTTGTCCGGCACGTAAGTCACGAGCCGGACCTCGTTGCGTTTCAGGACGGCGGCGACGGTGTCAAACCAGCGGGCCACGCTTGCTCTCCTGATGTTTCCAATCTACTGCGGCATGTCGCCAAGCTCGCCCGCATCGTCGAGGTAGACGAGACCCGCCTTGGCGAGCGCATCCCGCATGCCGTAGATGTCGAGCCCGAGTTCCCCGGCGGCAAGGCGCCGCCGGACCCCCTTCTCCTTGGCGATGCGCGCGTCGCACTTGCCGGCGACATCCGCCGCCATGGCGCGGGAAACAAAGACGACTCCGTCATCGTCGGCAACAACCGCGTCACCCGGACTGACAGCGACCCCGGCAACCACCACGGGCACGTTCACGGCCCCGAGCGTCGCTTTCACGGTGCCCTGTCCGCTGATGCAGCGCGACCAGACGGGAAAGCCAAGTTCCTTCAGCGCGGCCACGTCGCGGCAGCCCGCATCGATAATGAGGCCCCGAACACCACGCGCCCGCAACGACGTCGCAAGCAGCTCACCGAACATGCCGTCGTAATTGTCCGAACTGACAGCGACCACCAGCATGTCGCCGGGCTGACACAACTCGACTGCGACGTGGATCATCCAGTTGTCACCGGGCCGTGCCAGGACCGTCACGGCACTCCCATGCGCGGATGCGCCGGACCAGGCCGGACGAAGATAGGTCTTGGCGAGGCCCGTCCGGCCCTGGGCCTCATGGACGGTCGAGACGCCGGCAGCACCGAGGCGCGCGAGCACTGCGGCATCGGCCCTCTCAATGTTCCTGATTGCGACCGGCCTCATCCCAGCTGCTCCACCAGATCAGGGAAGACGCGCTGATAGGCTTCGCCGTAGGTCACCTTGCGGCCGGTGTTGCGGGCGGCCTGGTTGCCGCGCTGCAGGGCAACGCGCGTATAGTATTCCCAAAGATGCTCCTGCGCCGACATGCACTCGAATGCCGCGCGCTTCTTCTCCCAGACCGACCCGATGTCGAGAAAGACTTCCGGACGCCACTTGCACTGTTCCGGCTGATGAGGCTCGAACAGATAGACAGGCGGCGCCCCCAAGACTTTTTCACCGGGCTTGTGGCCATGCGCCTGCGCAACGATACGCGCCTCCTGCGCGATATGCGATGCGAGCGGATGGTCAAAATTGTAAGGATCTTCCAGCGAGTGCGAGAGCACGAAGGTTGGCTGCAGTTCGCGGAAATGGTCGACTAGCGTGAAAACCACCTCTCGGCCGGCAGTCAGCGGATAGTCGCCGCAATCAAGGAATACGGCTTCGCAACCCAGAATCTCCGCGGCCATCTGCGCTTCCTTGCGACGCGATGACTTGACCCGGTCCTCCGTCATACCCTGCTCACGCCAAAGCTTGGCGGATTCACCACGCTCGCCGTAGGAAAGGCAAACGACACGGACGTGGTACCCCATGGCCGCATGCAGTGCGATCGCACCACCCGCGCGCCAGACGAAGTCCGCTGAATGGGCGCTCACGACAATTCCAGTCTTTGCCGCCATGCGGCCTCTCCTTTCAAGCTTTGATGTTCTGTTTCATCTGTGCCGCTGGGGCCAGGCCGATCCCGGAACGGCGACCGTTCCGGCGAAAAGCCGCCGCGCGGTCCGAAGCAGGGCGGCTTTGAGAACTTCGGGGCCGCTTTCCGTCATGTGGATATCGAGCTCTACAGTGAATTCGCCGCTGGGATGTTCGATCGACAGCCTGCCGTTCGCAGGCACCACTGCCATGCCGTCGGCGATCGAGCCCTTCAGCGCGCAGGCGGTGGCGACGGTGACCGCTCCGAGAACGCCGATGCTGGCGTGACAAACATGCGGGATAAAGGTGCGTGTGGAGATGGCGCCGCCGTGGCGCGCCGGCGCTATCAGCGTCATTTTTGGCACCGGCTTGGAAGAGACGTCTCCCAAATTCATCTTCGGTCCCGCTGCGAGGCGGATGCGCTCCAGCCTGGCAGCGAGGACGAGATCGGCATTCAGTTCGTCCCTCGTCTCATAACCCGAGATGCCCAGCGCATCGGCGCGGAGGACCACCACCGGCATTCCGTTGTCGATGAGCGTGCAAGGAATGCCGTCGACGACATCCACTGATCTGCCGCTCGGCAGGAGCGACCCGCACACGGAGCCGGCGGTATCGCGGAAGGAAATCAGGATTGGAGCGTACGCACCGGGGACGCCGTCAATCCGGGCCGTTCCATTGTAAGTTAGTTCGCCGGCCGGTGTCTCCACAGTGATGTCGGCAATCGTCCCGGTATTGATGGTGAGGACCCGCGCCTTCGTTGTGCCGGACGCCGGAGCGATGAGACCTCGCTCGATCGCGAAGGGGACGACTGCCGCCAGCAAGTTGCCGCAGTTGGGTGTGGTGTCGACCAGCGCCTTGTCGATGCTGACCTGAGCGAACTGGAACTCGAGATCCACGTCATCGCGCTTCGATTGCGTGACGATTCCGACCTTGCTGGTAAGCGGATCGGCGCCGCCGACGCCGTCGATCTGACGGATGTCCGGCGAACCAAGTGCCGCGAGCAGCACCGCGTCCCGGGTTGGAACGTGGGATGGAAGGTCTGACGCGACGAAGAACGGGCCCTTCGAGGTTCCGCCTCGCATCAAAGTGCATGGAATTTCGATCAGGCCTGCAGTCATGAAAGCCTCAGCGCACGCCCATGGTTTCGATTCGACGAAGCGCTTCGTCGATCTCGGCATCCGGAGCCGTCACGGTGAGGCGCAGATGCCCGCTCCCTGCCTTGCCGAAGGCGGATCCCGGCACCGTTGCGATGTCGTGTTCATCGAGCCACCGGGCAGCGAGAGCGCGGTCGTCCGCATCGACATGCGGGAAGAGATAGAAGGATGCTCCTGGCGCCTTGCATTCAATGCCAGGAACGGCGTTCAGACGCGCTGCGGCTTCCTGCTGGCGACGCCGAAACACGGCGCGGTAGCCCGGAATCACGTCGTCGTAGATCTGCAGTGCCTTTAGCCCGGCGGCCTGCACCGCGCCGGGGACACAATAGATTGAATGTTGGATGAAGCGGCTGACCGGCTTGGCCAGTTGAGGTGGGACGGCGAGATATCCGAGACGCCATCCGGTCATCCCGAATGTCTTGGAGAAGCTGTCGACCACAAACGTAATCGGGCGGCCCTTGGCCGTCGCCTGCGGCGTGGGGAAGGCGCCAGCATGGACCAGATCGGAATAGACCTGGTCGAACACGATCCAGAGATTATGACGTTCTGCGAGCGCGACTAATCCATCAATCTCGCTCCGCTGCAGGACGCGGCCGGTCGGATTGACGGGCGAATTCACGATGACGGCAACGGTGCGATCCGTGAGCGCCGTCTCCATGGCCGCCAGGTCGAGTTGGTCCAGCATGGGCAGAAGGACGGGCGTCCCGCCGCAAAGCTGGACGCATGGACCGTAGCTGACCCAGCCCGGTTCCGGAACCAACACCTCGCACTCCGGTCCAACGATACTCATGAGCGCGGTGAGAAGGGCGAACTTGCCTCCCGGCGTCACAATGATGTCCGCGTCCTCGTAACTGGCGCCGGAACGCCTGTTTTCGTGCAAGGCGAGAGCCTGCCGCAGGTGCGCGTCACCGAGCACCGGGCCGTAGCGGGTGTTTCCGGCTTTCAGCGCACCATGGGCAGCCTCGATGATCCGAGGATCCGTTGGAATGCCCGGATCGCCACTGGCCAGGGAGAGAATACGCCGGCCCGCAGCCCGTGCCGCCCGCACCTTCTCTGTCATTTCGACGGTCGCGGACGGGCGCAACGAGGACACGCGATGCGCAATCGAGCGTTCTCGGGCCATTCGATCCTCCGTGCCTGCGCTTCGTATGGGCATGGTTTGAAGTCAGTCATCATTTTTGTCAACAATTTTTTGCATCACGGTCAAATGACGCCGGCAGTGGACAGCAATCCATAAGCAGAGATATCATGTTATATATCAAGTATATAAGCAGAGATCGCGGTTCAGATTTGTGACGTGGCTTGACAAAGGTGACAACATTGTTATCAATATTGCACCACAAGTCGTCGAACGATCCGCGCAGAGAACCAGCGGACGCGACGCCAACAGGAAAGGGGAGGTTGATGTCTAAAACATTCTTCACGAAAGCCGGAATGGTCGCCGCAGCGATGAGCGCAACGCTGGCCCTTGCGTCTGTCTCAGGTTCGGCACTGGCGGATGACACCTTGGCTAAAGCGAAAGAGACCGGCACGCTGCGGGTCGGATTCGCCAACGAAACTCCGTTCGCCTACGCGACGCCAGACGGAGAGCTCACCGGGTTCGATATCGAAGTACTCCGGCACATCCTCGGCGACATGGGTATCAAAGATCTGGACGGAGGCCTGACCACTTTTGGCGGGCTCATTCCAGGCCTGGTCGCCAAGCGCTTCGATCTCGTCACCTCGGCCATCTACATCCGACCGGATCGTTGTAAGCAGGTGGCGTTCGGCGAACCGCTCTATGTGCTAGGCGACGCGATTGCGGTGAAAGCCGGGAATCCGAAGAAGCTACACAGCTACGCCGATATCGCGGCTGATCCGTCGATCAAGCTCGCGAATACCGCCGGCGGCACCGGTCTCCGGGACAACGCCAAGGCGCTCGGCGTCAAGGATGAGCAGATCGTCATTATTCCCGATGACACCAGCGGTTACACCGCCGTCAAGACCGGCCGCGCCGACGCCTATGTCAACGTCGCAATCATTCTCGAGACCCAGCTGCGAAATCTGAACGACCAGAGCCTGGAACGCGCCACACCATTCGAGCAGCCTATGGTCGACGGCAAGCCGCGTTATGGCGTTGCCAGCTTTGCCGTGCGCCGCGAGGACGTCAACCTTCTCGCCGAGTTGAACAAGCGTCTTGTGGCGTTCCGTGACACGCCGGCATATGCCCGACTCATGGACAAATACGCGCTCACCCCGGACGACGCAGTGAAGCCCGGCATGACCACCGAGAAGGCGTGCGCCGAATAGCCCATTGAACCTGCGGGCGCTCGGAAGGCTGAAACATCGCTTCGCCTTTCGAGTGCCGGTTCATTCGTATAGAGGTGACCGCCAATAGCGAGAGTGCCCTATACTGGAGCCGCCCTGTATGGACGGCGGGAGGCCTGCCCAATGTCACTGATTTATGAAGCGCGCTGGGTCCTCCTCGAAGGCGCCTTGAATACGATCATCATCACGCTGGCGGCAAGCCTGCTCGCGGGTGCAATGGCATTTTCAGCGGGGCTGGCGCGCCTCTCCAGCATCGCAGCCGTCCGGTGTATCGCCCTTGTTTACATCGAGGTGTTCAGAGGCGTCGCCTTGCTGGTTCAGTTGTTCTGGATGTTCTTCGTGCTGCCGTTCTTCGATATCCATCTGGAGCCGATCACAACCGCGATCCTCGCCATTGGTCTGTGCAATGGAGCCTACGGCGCCGAAATCGTGCGAAGCGCGATCTCCGCAGTGCCACGTGGCCAACGGGAAGCGGCGTGCGCGCTCAATTACACGCGGCTGCAGACGCTTTGGCGGATCGTCGTGCCGCAGGCCATTCCGATGATGTTGCCGCCCTTCGGCAACCTGATGATTGAGTTGCTCAAGGTGACTGCCCTAGTGTCGCTGATCACCGTTCATGACCTGTCGTTCCAAGCCCTTACCCTACAGCAGACCACCATGCAGACGGCGGCACCCTTTACCGCTGTCCTGGTCGGCTATTTCCTGATCGCCCTCGTCATAACCGGCATCTTCCGTCTTGCTGAGCGGCGTGCAGGAGTCGGGCTCGATCGGGGAGGCTTGCGCTGATGCCGTTCGATTTCGAGTTCGCGAAATCCATCCTGCCGCACCTGCTCGAAGCTTCGGTGATCACGATCGCAGCAACCTTCGTGTCCTTTGCAATCGCGCTGGTGATTGGCCTCTTCCTTGCCCTAGGGTTGCGCTCCAGGTTCGCGCTCGTGCGCCGGGGCATCTGGGGCGCCACGCAGTTCATCCGTTCGACCCCGCTCCTGGTCCAACTCTATTTCCTTTTCTTTGTACTGCCCGAGATCGGCATCACCATGCCGCCGTTCCTGACGGGGGTGATCGGCCTTGGCGCGCACTACAGCTGCTACATCGCCGAAGTCTATCGTGCGGGGCTCGAATCGGTTCCCAAGGGACAGTGGGAAGCCGCCGTCGCCCTGAACTACGGCAGGTCCCGAGCGATGACCGAGATCATCCTTCCGCAGGCGATTCCCCCGATGATTCCCGTGCTCGCCAACTACATGATCACGATGTTCAAGGATACCCCCGTCATGGCTTCCATTACCGTCATCGAACTCATGCAAACGGCGAACATCATCGCATCGGAGCGATTCCTGTATGTCGAGCCGATGACCCTCGTCGGCCTCATCTTCCTCGCGCTGAGCCTCGTTGCGTCCTTCGGTGTGCGTCTGATCGAGGGGAGATTGGTGCGATGAGCCCGATCATAACGCTCCGGGATGTACGGAAGACCTTCGGCCCGCTGGTTGTCCTGGACGGCCTCAACATGGAGGTCCAGCGCGGAGAGAAGGTGGCGCTGATCGGGCCTAGCGGCTCCGGCAAGTCGACCGTGCTCCGGACGATCATGACGCTGGAGACGATCGATGGCGGTGAGATCGAGATCGACGGCGAGTCGCTCTGGCACATGAAGCGGGGGAGCCGAGTCGTACCGGCCAACGAGGCGCACCTCCGACGGATGCGCTCGAAGGTCGGCATGGTTTTTCAGCAGTTCAATCTGTTTCCGCACTGGACCGTGCTCAAGAATGTCATGAATCCCGTGCGGACGGTGCTTGGCCTGCCGGAGCCGGAGGCGCGGGCGCGCGCCGAGGAACTGATCGCACTCGTCGGCCTGCAGGATAAGGTCAATCAGTATCCTGGGCGGCTCTCAGGTGGACAGCAGCAGCGAGTCGCGATCGCGCGTGCGCTGGCGTTCAGGCCAAAAGTAATGCTGTTCGACGAAGTGACGTCGGCGCTCGATCCTGAACTGGTCGGCGAGGTGCTGAATGTTCTGCGCATGCTGGCCCATGAACATGACCTGACCATGATCATGGTAACGCACCAGATGGGATTCGCCCGCGAAATCTCGGACCGTATTCTGTTCTTCGAGCATGGCCGGATTGCGGAGGAAGGGACGCCCGAGAAGGTGTTCAACTGCCCGACCAACGATCGCACGCGCGCGTTCCTGACCGCCGTGCGTCAGGCATGACCGGCCATGGAAAGTGCGCCTGATATGCAAAATGACCTTCACGCCATCGCCAGGCTGCAGGGGCTGACGCAGGATCAGTGGCTTACCGATCGCGTTGCGACACTCGCCCGGGACACGAACGACCTGGTGCGCGCGATCGCGGCGCGGGAACTTGAGCTCGGCCAAGCGCCCGGCGACTTCGCCGGCTTGCTGTTGGAAGCGGCGCAGAGGGCGCAGTCCGATGCAGATTCTGGATCTTGAGCTCGGCGAGCTGGCGGCTCGCATCTCCGCCGGAGACATAAGCGCGCGCGCTGCGACGCTGGCCTCCCTCGAGGCGCTCGACCGGGCCGGCCGTGCGCTCAACTGCACCGTGGAGATTTATGCCGAAGAAGCGATCGCCGCCGCGGAAGCCGCCGACCAGGATCTGGTGCGTGGTCGAAACCACGGCCGCCTCCATGGCGTGCCGATGGCCCACAAGGATCTGTTCGACGTCGCCGGCCGCGTTGTTGCTGCCGGTTCGAAGATTCGAAAGAGCTATCGGGCGGGAAGCACGGCAAGCGCGATCCGCAGCCTTGCGGAAGCTGGCGCGATCAACGTGGGCGCGCTGCACATGTCGGAACTGGCGCTCAGCCCGACCGGATACAATCAGCATCTCGGTCCCTGCCGGAATCCCTGGAACCCGGATTTCGTCACCGGGGGATCATCGAGCGGATCGGCCGCGGCCGTTGCAGCGCGGCTCATTCCAGCCTCCCTTGGTTCCGATACCGGAGGATCGGCCCGGATACCAGCGGCCGCGTGCGGGGTCACGGGCCTGAAGCCGACCTATTCCCTGGTTGCGAAGGACGGCGTGACGCCCCTCGCCCCTTCGCTCGATTGCGTCAGTCCGATCGCCCGCTCGGCAGCAGATTGTGCGCTGCTGCTCGATGTGATTGCCGGCCCGCGTGCCGCCGATCCCGCAACCACGAACGCTCCGCGCGTCAACTATTCGAAGGCGATTGGGATGGCCCGCAAGGCCTACCGGATCGGGGTCTTGCCGTCGCGCCTGCTGCGTGGGGTGGATAGCGAGGTGGTGCAAGCCCTCGACCAGACGCTGGCTGTCTTTCGCCGCCTCGGTATGCGTATTGAAGAAATCGACATCGATGGCTTCGATACTCTCAACGTCCTCAACCGCACGGTACTGGTGATTGAAGCCGCGACATTGCACCGGCGCGACCTCGCGGAGCGGCCGAACGATTTCTCGGGTCATGTACGGAGTCGGCTCCAGACTGGCTTGTTCCTGCCAGCGACCCGATATCTGGAAGCGATCACGTTGCGCGGAAAGCTGGCGCGGCAATTCGTCGAGCGGGCGTTTGCGACAGTCGACCTAGTGTTCATGCCGTGCCTGCCAATCCCGGTTCCCGCGATTGCATCTGATCCGGAAGGTGTCAGCGGGACAGGCAGCGCTGACATCATGGACTTTACCAGAGCTATGAATTACCTGGGCGTTCCAGCCATCAGCATTCCCGCAGGCTTCACGTCGAGCGGCTTGCCGGCGAGTTTCCAGCTGGTCGCGCGTCATTTCGAGGAAGCGCGCCTTCTTGCTGCCGCGCACTGGTATCAACAGGAGACCGACTGGCATCGCCGTCAGCCGCCGGCGAGCACTTAGCGCTTGCCGCTAGAGCAAGTCGAGAAAAGCCTTGACCAGCTTGGTGGGTTTGGGCGCCCGGGTCAACACCGCAACGGCCACGGTGGCCTTGCACCGCGCGAGCGCGCGTACGCGGACATCGGCATGCACCAGACGACCCAGCGCGTTGGGAACGATGGCGATGCCAAGCCCCGCCGCAACGAGTCCGATCATGGTGGTGTTTGCGTTCGCCAGCTGTCCGATACGGGGCTCGAAACCTGCCTTGTTGCAAAGCTCCACGACCAGGCGTGGCAGGGTCGTGCCCATCCTGTCCCCATAGAATACGAATTGCTCTTCCGCCAACGCCTGGATCGGAAGTGGGCCCTTGACGCGATTCAATCGGTGGTCATGCCTTAGCGCGACGACCAAGGGCTCGTTCACCAAAACGCGCGACATCAGGCCGGTAGGAACGACAGGGCTCGCCATGCTCCGGACGAGGGCGATGTCCTCGCGTTCCTCCAGCAGGGCCACCGGCTGCTCGCTGCTTTCGACCTCGTTCAAGACAAGCTGCACGCCCGGATAGGTTTCACGAAACGCGCGGATGGCCCGGGATACTTCCGGCACCAGCGGGGCCGATGGAAAGAAGCCAATTCGCAGCTCGCCAAGCTCGCCCCGGTGGGCTTTCCGCGCGACCTCTCCTGCCCGCTCCGCCTGGCGTATCACTGCCCGTGCCTCCGGAAGGAACAGCCGTCCTGCCTGCGTCAGGGTCACGCGCCTATTGGTCCGCTCGAACAATGTGGTGCCAAGCTCAAGCTCCAGCAACCTGATCTGCTGGCTGAGCGGTGGCTGCGAGATATTCAGGCGCTCAGCCGCGCGTCGGAAATGCAGCTCTTCCGCGACGGCGATGAAATATCTGAGGTGACGAAGGTCCATTCGTCAATCATATCAAATCTGACATAATAAGTATTATACAATATCAATCGGGAGCAGCAATCTCACCGTAGGGGTTGGGATAAGCCATATCGCGCCACAGCCCAACCCGCGATCCGCGGAGCGCTGCATGACCGACCATTCCATCGAAAACTTCGACCCGATCTCCCTGGAGATTTACTGGAGCCGGCTGATTTCCATTGCCGATGAGGCGGCCACCAGCCTGGTGCGGACCGCCTTCTCGACCATTGTCCGGGAATCGAACGACTATGGCACGGTCGTCATGGACCGGAACGGCGACAGCATCAGCGAGAACACCGGCGGCATCGCGTCCTTCTCGTGCATTCTGCCGCGCACGACCAAGGCGTTCCTCGCGAAGTTTCCGGCGGAGACCTGGCGTCCGGGCGATGCCGTGATCACCAACGACCCTTGGCTGGCGACCGGTCATCTGCCGGATTTCACGATCGTGTCTCCCATCTTCCACGACGACCGCCTTGTAGGTTTCGCCGGGTCGATCTCCCACTCCCCCGATGTCGGAGGGTCGCTGTGGTCGGCGGATTGCCAGGAGATTTTCGAGGAAGGCATTCGCATCCGGCCTGCCCATCTGTTGCGTGGCGGCGCGTGGAACGAGGAATTTCTCGACCTGTTGCTGGGGAATGTGCGGCTACCCGAACAGGTGTTCGGCGATCTGGGCGCACAGGTCGTCGCGAACGACGTAGCGGCGCGGCGCGTCGGTGATTTCCTCAGCGACACCAAGCTGCGCGACCTGCAGACGCTGTCAAACGCGTTTCACAGCCGCTCCGACGACGCGATGCGGCGCGCGATCGCTGGAGTTCCCGATGGCGTCTATAGCGCCATTTTGGAAGCAGACGGCTTCGATGACCAGACCACCAGGATCGTATGCTCAGTCGCCATCAACGGTGACCGCATGCATATCGACTACGAAGGAACCTCGCCGCAGGTTAACCGCGGCATCAATTGCGTTCTCAACTACACCCACGCCTACTCTGTCTATCCCATCAAGTGCGCGCTCGACCCGTTGTCGCCGAGGAACGAAGGCTCGTACCGCGCCATCACGGTCAGCGCACCGGGACGGTCGATCCTAAATCCGGTATTTCCGGCACCCTGCAACGCGCGGCAACTGACGGGGCACCTCCTTGCCGGGGTCATCTACAGGGCGCTGGCTGAGGTGCTGCCGGAGAAGGTCATCGCCGATTCTGGCGGCGCCCCGAGCATGCGTGCCGTGTTCAGCGGCCTCAATCGGGAGCGTCAGGCTTTCTCGCAAGTCCTGTTCGCGAGCGGTGGCATGGGCGCGGCGCCGCATAAAGACGGCCTCTCGACGACGGCTTTTCCAACCAACGTCGGGGCGGGCAGCATCGAGGCATATGAGAACGTCGCTCCCCTCCTGGTGTGGAAAAAGCTGCTGCGGACCGACAGTGGCGGCGCCGGAAAATTTCGTGGAGGTCTCGGCCAAGAGATCGAGGTGGAATTGCGCACCGACACCCCCGTCCGAATGTCGCTGCTGGCGGACAGGACCAAGTATCCGGCCAGCGGATTGCTGGGTGGTCAATGCGGCGGCCCATCCGAAATCCTGTTCGAAGATGGCACGAAACCGCATCCGAAGTCGCGAACCACGGTTGCCGCCGGTCGCAAGGTGACGCTGCGCTACGCCGGTGGTGGTGGATACGGTGATCCCCGGTCCCGCGATCGGGCCGCCGTTCTCGCCGATCTGGAGAACGGCTACATCTCGGTCGATGCCGCACGGCAGATTTACGGACAGGAGATCGCGTGATGGCGACGACGAGGCAGCGCTCCGCCCGCATCGGCGTTGATGTCGGCGGCACCTTTACCGACCTGGTGCTGCACGACCCTGTTCGCAAGCTTGCGCGCACGGGCAAGCTCCTGACGACGCCGGAAGATCCTAGTATCGCCATCGTCGCCGGCATTTCCAGGATTCTCACAGAGGCAGGATTGCAACCTGCCGATCTCCACAGCATCGTCCACGGCACAACGCTTGTCACCAACACCATCATCGAGCGGACTGGCGCAACGGTCGGCCTCATCACGACCGCCGGATTTCGAGATACAATCGAGATCGGGCGCGAAACCCGCTACGATCTCTACGACCTGTTCCTCGAACTGCCGCCCGTGATCGTTCCACGGTCTCGGCGTTTGGAGGTGGCCGAGCGCGTGACCGCCGATGGCGACACGCTTGTTGAACTCGACGAACGCGGATTGGTGGAGGCATCGCGCCGGCTGGTCGAGGAGAGCGGTGCCGAGGCCTTGGCGGTTTCGTTCATGCACGCCTATCGGGCTCCGAACCACGAGCGCCGGGCCGCGCAGATCATTCGGGAGCTCTATCCGACGTTGCCTCTTAGTCTGTCATGCGAGGTCGCGCCCGAGATCCGGGAGTTCGAGCGGACGACAACGACCTGCGCGAATGCCTACGTACAGCCGTTAATGCACAAATACCTCGATAAGCTCGAGGCAAAGCTGGAACAGCTCGGTTTCAGGGGACGCCTCTACATCATGCTGTCGAGCGGCGGCATCACGACGCCCCAGGAAGCGAAGGCCTATCCAATTCGCCTCATCGAATCTGGCCCGGCAGCGGGCGCGATGGCGGCTTCGTTCATATCCAAGGTTGCTGGCCTCAATCGCGTGATCTCCTACGATATGGGCGGAACGACTGCGAAGATCTGCCTGATCGAGAATTGCATGCCTGATCACAAGTTCGATTTTGAGGCAGGACGCGTACGCCGGTTCCAGAAGGGGTCGGGCATGCCGTTAAAGGTTTCAGTGGTCGACATGATCGAGATTGGAGCAGGCGGTGGCTCCTTGGCGCGGGTGGATCCCGCATCGAAGCTGCTCAAAGTGGGGCCCCGCAGTGCCGGGTCAGTTCCCGGGCCGGTCTGCTACGGGCGCGGCGGCGAGGAGCCTACGGTGACCGACTCGGATCTCGTCCTTGGCCGTCTTGATCCCGGCTATTTCCTTGGCGGCGAGATGAAACTTGACCTCGATCACGTTCGCCGCGCTTTCGCGGATAAGATCGCCCCTTCGGTCGGGCTTGGAGATCAGGAGGCGGCCCTGGGCGTCCAACGCATCGTCGACGAGATGATGGCGGCTGCCACCCGCATGCATCTTGCTGAAAAGGGCAAGGATCCCCGCGACTACACAATGATCGCGTTCGGCGGCGCAGGTCCGGTGCATGCTTTCAACCTCGCCCGTCTGCTCAAGGTCAAGAGGATCGTGGTGCCCCTCGGAGCAGGCGTGGCGTCGGCCCTCGGCTTCTTGGTTGCGCCCCCGGCCACGGACATGGTGCGCACGCAAATCTCTGCTCTCGATAAGGTCAACTGGTCCGAAATCAATTCCCTGTTCGCGGACATGAGAGCCGCGGGGCTGCGGCTGCTGTCTGACGCCGGCGCCGATCCCGACCAAGTTGCCTACCGGCCGACCGCCGACATGCGACACCGGGGCCAGGGCTTCGAGATCTCGGTCAGCCTGCCGAGCCTGGTTCTTTCAGACAGCGACCTCGATACGATCCGCGCAAAATTCTTCGAGGTCTACAAGGCACAATTCGGCCGAGCCCTCGAAGGCAGTCCGATCGAGGTGGTGAATTGGCGTTTGGCGTGCACAGCGCCGAGCGTGAACATCGATATCGGCGAGGGCAGAGAACGGACCGAACAGAGCCTTGAACTCGCTCGGCGCGGCGAGCGCGACGTGCTGTTCGAGGAGAAGGGCTGGTTGGCGTGCGCGGTTTATGACCGATACAAGCTTCCAACTGGATGCGTCTTCATCGGCCCGGCGCTGGTGGAGGAACGGGAATCGACCTGCGTTATCGGTCCTGGCTCAAAGGCTCACATCGACAAATCCGCCAATCTCATCATTGAGATCGAATGATGAGCGACTCCGCTGCATACTGGCCGGGCTAGCACGGCTCTCTCAACGATGGTCTGAAGTTCGTGGATATTGAGGTAAGGGCACCAAACTCTTGATCGGTGGTACATCTTGGCTTGCCTGGATGAATGCAGCCTTTGGGCTTGATGGAGCACAAGTCCTCAAGTTGTTTGCGCCGCGGTATCATTGGCGCCGCAGTGTTCGCCATCGTCCTGCTGCGCAACGTCGAGCATCACGACGATCGCATAGCCGACCAAATTGAGACGCGCGTTCCTAGTCCCGTCACGTAGGCAGAGTTACACTCGAAGAAGGAGAAAAGGCGAATGTTGGAGTTGGTGGCCGGCCTGATCGACGTATTTGCGGATGAACCCCTGACCGGCAATCCACTTGCCGTTGTAGAGGATGCTGATGATCTCTCCGAGACTCAGATGCGGCGGATCGCCGGCGAGTTCAATCAGGCAGAAACGACCTTTATCATGCGCAGCCACAGAGCCGATCGAAAACTACGTTCCTTCACCACTAGCGGCGCGGAGGTAGTCGGGGCTGGCCATAATGCTCTCGGCGCTTGGCTCTGGCTCGCCGAGCAGGGCAAGCTCGGCACATTGCACTCTCCGAGCACATTCCGGCAGGAGATCGGCGCCGATGTCTTGCCCATCGCAATGATGACCGTCGGCGGACGCATCGTTGGCGTAATGCGGCAGGCGCCCCTCACACTATTGCCAGCGCTGAATGACGTCGTGCCCCTCGCTCAAGCGCTCAGCCTTCCGGTGAGCGACATACTGACATCGCCGCCACCACGCCCGGCAGACACGGGAGTTGCCCACTTGCTGGTGCGGGTACGCGATATCACCTCGGTGGACAGTGCTAAACCGGCGGCCGACGCACTTCTGAGCATTCTCCGCGCCGCAGGCGCCGAAGGCTGCTACATTTATTCTCACGATCCCGCCTCGCCAGAAGAAGCATATGCGCGGTTCTTCAATCCGACCGTTGGCCTTTGGGAAGACGCAGCCACTGGGACTGCTGCGGGGCCGCTTGCGGCTTACCTCGCGCAGGAGGGCGTGCTCCCAAAAGGCAAACTCGCGATTGAGCAAGGCACGAAAATGGGCCGCAAGAGCATCCTGAAGATCCAACTTACGCCCGATCCCGAACTGTCAGGTACCGGCGTTGTCGTGATGCGCGGAACCATCCGGCTCTAGCCGCAGGCGCCTTGATGCGGACGAAAGGGTGCCTTTCTGCCAAGGTTGGGGTCAAGGTTTCGAATCCCTTCGCCCGCTCCATTAAAGATCGTCGACTTGCTTCCCCCGCCCTGGCCTGGACAGCGCGGCGAAGCCATCGCGGTTATGATCCGCGCACTCGACGGCGGTCCGGATTTTCCGCCCCAGTCAATTTCCTTGCCGGTTGAAATCTATCCGCCCGAAAATCTCTGATTCGAATTCCGACTCAACTGCGATTCTAAGCTGGGCCGAAAAGACTCGATCGGACTGTCATCTATGGGTCTTGGTCGTGTGGAAACGCTGCCGCAAGGTCTCAGGCGGTCGTGGTTATCAGAGGATTTGGGGATTTTCGGCGCGAACAGCCGCCATTGGCGTGTGAGAGCCACTGTAAGGCATCTGGGCCGTCCAGTCGGCCAGAGGGTGGCGTAGAGAGCCAGCTATGCCACGATCGTTGCGATGAGCGGTTTGACGCCGACGATGTTCATCACCCGCGTCAGATTGTAGGCGAGCACGGAGAGTGCCATCTCGGTGGCGACTTCGGCAGGGTCTTCATCAAGAAGTGGGTGGCTCCCATCCGGGCCTTGATCGTGCCGAATGGATGTTCGACGGTTTCGCGCCGCTGACGCATCTTCTCCGGGTGCTCATCGAGCCGG
>NZ_QORW01000031.1 GCF_003574735.1 Dongia deserti | reverse complement strand
CCGGCCGAGTCCAACCGAGTGAGGCGAATGACTTTCGCCTCGGCAGTTTTTTTGAAAAAGGACCGCCATGGATAAGCATCAAGGAACGATCGTGCGATGGGTCAGTGGCCGGGGCTTCGGATTCGTCGAACAGCCCGATGGCACGCAGACCTTCTGCCACATCAGCGCCTTCGCGCCCGGCACTCAGCCTGACGCCGGCGACACGATCGAATTCACCATCGCGCGCGCGCCTGACGGCCGCTTCCAGGCAAAGGATGCGCGGATCATCGCAAGCGCTGAAGCGGCGTAGGGAGTCGACCAGGTGAGCTATCTGAATGACCGTGTGCTCGATGAAGGCCTCGAGGTCCTCACCAACGAGGTGAACCGAATCGACATCTGTTCGGCCCTGCCGGCGACCTATCTCGCGGCGACCAGCACGTTCAGCCTGGGGAACAGGCTTGCGCCATCGATCTCGGCGCCCGCGGCGCGCTCGCCGTCGGGCCGCGAGGTCACCATCGCAGGCTTCAATGACGGCCTCTGCACTGGCGATGGCGACGCCGCCTATTGGGCGCTGGTCGATACCGTCAACAGCCGGTTGCTTGCGGCGGGGGCCTTTGCGGCGCCGTTTGCAACGTACAACGGCGCGCCCTTCAGGCTCGGCGCGTTCCCTATCGGCATTCCCGGCGCAGTAATCACAGCAGCCGCACCAGCCACCCCGCGCAAAGCAACCATCACCATCGCATCCGGCGAAGTGGCGGCCGACCTCACGGATTTTCCTGTGATGGTCCGCCTATCCGACATGGCATCGATCTTCTGGTCGCGCGTCAAGGAAGATGGCGGGGACATCCGCGTGAAAACGACCGGCGGCGCCCTAGTGCCGATCGATCTGGCGCGGTTCGACTATCACGATCACGATGGCGTCTTGTTTTTCAAGGCCGCATCGGTCCTTGCGGCATCTGATAACGAGTGGGAGATCCACTACGGCAACCACGCGCTCAATCTCCTGCCGGCGACGGACACCAACGGCCGCAACGCCGTCTGGTCGGATTACGAGTCCGTGTTCCTGTTTGGCGAGACATCGGACGATAGGACCGGCGGGGATCCGATCCAGGTCAACAGCGATCCGAATTTCTTCGAGAAGGTCGAGACATCGCCCGATCTGAACGCGCACCAAGGTGCAACGTCCGATGGCACGCACTACTACGTGACCGACACCAACCGAATCAAGAAATATGATCTGTCGTGGACTCTGGTGGCGGAGAACACCAATCCGATCAGCGCCAGCGGCATCTCGACTTCGCCGCAGGTTGACCATTGCGGCGCGCCAGAAGTGCACGATGGCAAGCTCTACATCCCGATCGAATACTACCAGGGCGGAAGCTACGATCACCCCCACATCGCGGTCTTCGATGCTTCCGACCTGTCATTTATCCAGGCCTTCAACATCGATGCTCAGGGGCACGAGGCGAGCGGCATTGCCTATTGCCCGGTCGACGGGCTGCTCTACGTGACCGATTACGTCAACAGCGCGACCCTCTACAAATACGATCCGGTCGACGGTTCTTATGAAGGCTCGGTTGCACTGACGGCCGCGATCGGATCGACCAACTTCAGCGGCTTCAAGTGGCAGGGTATCGCCTGGTGGCGCGGGGCATTCTGGTTGGCATCGGACGAATTCGACGAGACGTTCCGCGTCTTGCGGGACGGCACGGTCTATCAAAGTGGGCTGTTCGGGCAGGCGACCAGCGGCGACTATGAAGGCGTTGGGTCTGCTGGTGACGCGCTCGCCCAACTGGTCGACGGCGGCACGGCGGAGAATGTCTCGCTGTGGAAGCCGATCGACATGGCGCGTGGCGCTGGCGGTGGCGTCGATTTCGCGGCGGATGCGAACCTGGAAGCAACCGGCCGCGCATCGCTGCAGACCTACACGTTGGGCGCCACCATCGCCATGAGCTCCGCCGGCCAGAACCGCACGGCTGTTTCCTACTGGCGCAAGGCGGCCGGCACGACCAACACTCGGCAAGTCATTGCCTATCGCAGCGCGACGCCATCGCTGGCGATCTGGGACGTGAACAATTCCTGGCTCGAGCCCAGCCCCGCGATCAATCCGACGCTCAACCAAGCCTATCGCGTGCACGCCGTCTATGAAGGCACAACCCGACGTCGGATCTATGTCGACGGCGCACTCAAGAACACGCAGACCACCATCAACGCCGTGCCGAGCACGCTGGACACGGTCCTGGTCGGCCGCGAGGACGACAGCAACAACGAGCAATGGCGCGGCAAGGTGGGGTTTGTCTATCTGCGGGCAGGTGCGCTCAGTGCGGACTGGATCGCGGCGGAATATTCGAACGTCAACGACCCGGGCGGTTTCTATTCGATCGGCGGAGAGCAGGTGGCATGACAAAAGCCGTGGCGCTATGCCATTGCCACTTATGCGCGCGCGGCGTATTGTTCGTCCTGGTGCTTGGAACACACCGTCAACGGCCGCGCTCCCGATAGCCAGCGTTTTTTCATGCCCGGATTCTGAGTCGGGGGTGCGGCGGATAGAAGACCCGAAAGGGGAAGAAGCCCGCAGCTTGACGGCTGTTCCAAGCCCCCGGCACCAGGGCCGCACCCTGGTTCCATCGGGAGAGGGCCATAACATGCTTGAGGAAATTTTCGCCAAGGCGGATCCGGCAACGCAGGCCGCGATCGGTCGCTACTTGGCCGAGCTGGGTGCCAAGCTGCTTGCAGCTGCCGATCGCGACGATGAATTGACGCGCGAGCTCGAGCGCCGGCGGGCAGGAAATGAACGCTATCGCAAGCTCGCGGCGCTGGTCACCCGGTTGGTGCTGTTCGGCAAGGAGCCCGACGAAGCCGCCGGCCTGATCGCGCGCCGATTTCACATGGATTGCGTGCGCTTGGCCGCTTGGTGGCGCTCCGTCGAAGGCCGTCGCGCGGTGCGCCGGCTTCGCGACAAGCGCATCCTGCGGCACGCAGCGGCCGGCCGGCATGACGCGGAGATCGCCGCGCTGTTTGGCATGCACAGGAAGAGCGCAAACCGCGTCGTGCGCCGCATGGTGCGTGCCAGGCGCGCCGCCGGCGAGCAGGTGTGCCATGCGTGATCTTCTCGAGTCCGATCGCCGCGCGAAGCTGCAGCTCGTCTGGTCGGCGCCGCCAGCGCCACCGGCGGAAAGCCTGGCCGGCCCGATCGCCGAGCTCGGGTGTTTGCTCCATCCGATCGGAGCGAACAGCGCGCAGCTCCAAGGCGTCCGGCATCATGAGAAGGTGAAGGCGCTCGAGCGGCGCATCCTTCGCGGGGCGATTCACGACATCGAAGACGTACACGCCGTGCTGACGTTTCTGGTTTTCGATGTGATCGGGCCGGAATGCCCGCGCGATGAGGAATCACTGAGTTTAGGTTTCATCCTCGCCGACCGCGCGCGCCGATGGCTGGAGGCGCCCCCGCCGATCGCGCCGCGCAATCCGCCAGGCGCCGCATAACGCCCCTCGCTGCGCCGGATCCGCCCCGCCGCACCTGCCTCCCCGGCCGTGCGGCGGGGCTTTTCATTCGCGTCTGGTCAAGCGGCCGATCGGCGGCCCTGCCGAAATTCGCCGTTTGTTGTCCCCCGCGTTGTCCTGACCCCCTGGAAAGCAATCAAGGGGTTAGAGATGTGCTCTCTAACCCCTTGATAAAACTGGCTCCCCGGGCCGGATTCGAACCAGCGACCAACCGGTTAACAGCCGGTTGCTCTACCGCTGAGCTACCGGGGATCAGGTCCCGGCGCGGTCGGACTCCGCGCAGCCTGAGGGGGCAGCTTATAACCGCGTGATTCCGGCCTGTAAACCTTTTTGCCACGCCCAGCAAGGGCCGGCCCGGCCCTAGGCCAATGGCGGGTGCGGCACCCTAAGGGGTTGACAGATTTGGCACTATTCACAATGGTGCGCCGCTTACCCGGGGTGCTTTGGTGTTCAATCCATGAAGGCAATCATTTTGAGCGCGGGTCAGGGTTCGCGCCTGCTGCCGCTGACCGAAGGACGGCCAAAGTGCCTGCTGCCGATCGGCCCGCGGACATTGATCGAGTGGCAGGTCTGGGCGCTGACCCAAGGCGGCGTGGACGACATTGCCGTCGTCGTCGGCTATCACGCGCGCGACGTGCAGGAGCTGCTGAAGCGCCTGGAAGGGCCGCACCTCAAGATCCGCACCATCTTCAATCCGTTCTACAAGCTCGCCGACAATCTCGCGAGCTGCTGGATGGCGCGCCACGAGATGGACCGCGACTTCGTCATCCTGAACGGCGACACCGTGATCCAGCCCAGGATCTTCCAGAAGCTGCTGGCGAGCCCGGCGGCGCCCATCACCGTCACCATCGACAAGAAGGAATCCTATGATTCCGACGACATGAAAGTGCACCTGAAGGGCGAGAAGCTGCTGGATATCGGCAAGACACTGCCGCCCGAGCGCACCGACGGCGAATCCATCGGCATGCTGCTGTTCCGCGGGGAGGGGCCGAAGCTCTTCACCCACTATCTCGATGACATCATGCATACGCCCGAAGGGCTGAAGTGGTGGTACCTGCGCGCGATCGGCCAGATCGCCGAGCGCGCCAACGTGCTCACCTGCAACATCGAAGGCCTGACCTGGGGCGAGGTGGATTTCCCCGCCGACCTCGAGCGCGTTAGCAAGCTGGTCGAGGAGTGGGCGTAGCACTCGCGCCTATATTGAGGCAGCGGGTGCAGTGCTAGCGCTGCAATATCCGCTCCACCAGTTCCAGATCCGCCGGCTTGTCGACATCGACAGCGGCCTCCGCAATCGGCAGCTCGACATGGCGGATCGTCGCACCGGCCTTCCGCGACAGGTAAGCGAAAGCCTGCCCGGCATCCATCAGGCCGAGCAGGACCTTGATCAATGCCAGCGGCCCGATTTCCCAGATCAGGCGCAGCGGGCGCTTGCGATGAGCCTCCATACGGCGCCAGAACTCGGCAACGCGCGCGGCATTGGGCGAGCGCACCAGGAACAGGTTGCACCCGCTGAAGCGCCGCTTGCCAAGGCGATAGAAGGTGCGGATCGCGCCGGGATAGGCGGCCGAAACGACGTCCGAAGGCGCCAGCGCAACGGCGAGGTCGCATGCGGCGGGCGCAGCCTCCAGGAAACGCTGCAGGATCGCCGGCGTCAGCAGCGGATGATCACCGGTCGTGACCAGCAACGGCTGCGACAGGTCGATGCGGCGCAGGGCGGCAGCGACGCTGGCGGCTGGGCTCTCAGCCGCAGGCACCACGTCCAACGTGCCGGCGCGGTGCAGGGCCTCGAGCTCCGGCACCTGAGCGATCACGCGTGCATCCTCGATGCAGACATGGATCCGCTCGATGCCGGGTGTGGCACGCACCGCCGTCACCACGCGCAGCAGCATGGGGACACCGGCCACCGGCAGCAGAGCCTTGTGCGAGACGCCGGCCGCCTTCGCCATCGGGTCGTCCGGGCCGCGGCTGCCGGCCAGGATCAGCGCGTTCACGTGATCGCCTTTTCGTAGACGCGATACGTCTTGTAGACCTTCGCGCCGATGCCTTCGAGCACACGGCGCATCGGCAGATTGTCTTCCAGGATCCAAGATAGCTCCACCTGCTCGAGGCCTCGCGCGAAGAATGGCTCCTTCAGCCGATGGAACAGCAGCGGCAGCAGCGCCGCGCCGGTGAGGGTGCCGTGATACTTCTTGCGGATACCCATCAATGGAGCGCGCGCCGTCCTCAGTGTCTTGCGCTTCAGGCGCCACAGCAGCTTCGCAAAGCCGAACGGCAGCAGGCTGCCGTCGAGGTCACGGATCGCTTCCAACAGGTTCGGCAGGCATACCAGCATGCCGGCGACTTCGTTGTCGATCTCCGCGATCACCACCAAGTCGGGGTCGATCAGCGGCTTCATGCTGGCTGCGGCCGCCTCGATCTCCGATTGCGCGAACGGCACCATTTCCCAGTTGCCGGACCAGGCATCGTTGAATACCTGCAGCAGCGCGGAGAGGTCCGGCTTGTAGTTCTGCATGTCGAGCGGGCGCAGGCGGATGCGGCCGTCACTCTGGATCTTGTCCAGCATGCGGTTACTGCCGACCGCGTGATAGGTCGCCTTATCGACGGTGTAGGCGAGCAGGTCCCTGGCTTTGGCGAAGCCGCAAGCCTCGATCAACCTGCCTTGATGGGGCAGGTGATAGGGCATCATCAACATCGGCGTGGCATCGAATCCGTCCACCAGCAGGCCGGATTCCTCGTTGGAAGAGAAGCTGAAGGGACCAAGGATGCGCCTGGCGCCGTGCGCCTTCAGCCAGGTTTCAGCGGCGCCTGAGAGCGCGCGCATCACGTTGATGTCGTCGATCGTATCGATCCAGCCGAAATGGCCGACATCGTTTCTATATTTCTCCTGGTGCAGCCGGCAGAACTGCGCGGAGATGCGCCCCACGACCTCGCCGGCGCGGCGGGCGATGAACAGCTCAGCATCGGCGTGCTGGAAATACGGGTTCTTCTTCCGGTTCAGGGTTTCCTTGCGCTCAAGATCGAGCGGGGCGATGTAGCCCTTCTGTCCGAGATAGAGCCGCTTCGGCAGCGCGACGAACTCATCGAGATCGCGACCGCTCGCGACCGGCTGGACGACGACTGGACCGGGAGACATCGGATACGGCGTTAGTGGCCGGCGCGCGGGCTCGGCGCCTCGCCCTGTTCGGAGCGGAACCGCCGCGGATTGGCATCGCCGCGCGTGCCGTTGCTGAGCGCCGCGACCCAGGGATAACGCTGCGCCATCTCGTCGGTGTAGCCGATGTTGAAAACCGTGGTGCTCTTTGGGCGCAGCTTCGGCTCGGCGTAATAGGTGCGGAAGATGCGATCCCACAGGAAATTGGTGATGCCGAAATTGCCCTGTTCATTATGGAAATGATGAGCCAGATGGTACTTCTTGATCTGGCGCATGAAGGCGCTCTTCGGCGTCGTGTTGAGATGCTGCACGCAGTGACAGAACTCGTAGAACAGCGTCGACAGGATGCCCATGGCGAACGCGAGGGCGGCAGCCGACTTGCCCCCGATCAAGTATCCAACCGGAATGGTCACCAGCGCGATGGTCGGGATCGTCGTATAGAGCGCGCCGAACAGCACAACCAGATTGTGCGGATCCTGGTGATGATCGAAGTGGATCCGCTTCCAGACCTTGGCCGTCAGCGGCGAACGATAGAGATATTGCCCATGCAGCACCCAGCGGTGCAGCACATACCAGGAGAGCGGATAGACCAGAGCGGCAAAGATGCCGGCGGCGATCAGCGCCAACCAGCCATCGAACCATAGCGCGGTCAGCCACAGGCTGGCACCCGCGAAGCCGAGATAGACCAGCACAGCGTAGTAGCTGAAGAACGCAACGATCAGATCGCCCATCGACATGCGGGCGAGGTTGTGCGTACGGTTCTTCCAGAAGCCCCAGCGGACCATGCGAACTCTTTAGCTTTCGGCGCGAAATGGCTGCGTTGAATGTGGACCGCAATCTAAGCGAATCAAAGATTTATCGCAAGTTATGCGGCCTATGCCGACCCCGCCGGCGCCGGCCGGTCATAAGCCAGGATCCACGCGGTCCGGGCCCCGTGGTAGAGGCAGGTGGCAGCCTGCCACGCCACGATCAGATAGATCGTCTCGATTCCGAAGCCCGCGATGTAACCAACTGTAAATAAAGGTAAGTTGATGTTGCGACGGGAGATGAAGGTGCGCACGAAGCCATCCATCGGCCCATGGGTATGGAGCCCGCGTCCGAAGCGCGTCGGATAGATTTTCAGGATCAGCCGGTCGACCATATAAAGCAGCAGCATCACCAGCGAGGCCAGGAAGACCGGCGACCAAACGTCGCCCTGTGACAATCCGTAGGCCCAGGCGCAGTACCAGAAAGGCGGGTGCACGAGATCGAGCCCGTGATCCAGCACGTTTCCGATCTTCGAATCCGTGAAGGTCAGGCGCGCCAGCTTGCCGTCGACGGAATCCAGCACGCTCATCCCATAGGCGCAGAGGAAGCCGGCGAGGAAATAGCCGCCGCCGAACAAAGGAACGGCGGCGAAGGTCAGGATGATGGAAATGATGGTCACCCAGTTCGGGTGCACGTGAGCATGTGCCAAGGGGCGCACCATCACCCAGACCAGAGGCGGGTAGACGTACTTGGTAAAGAAGTCGGTCGAGCCCTTGTAGTTCGACCAGAACAGGAAGCGCTCGACCTTCGCCCGATCTTCGACGCTGCCAATGCGGAACAGGTAGAACGGCAGCGTGCGGCGCAGATTGCGGATGAAGCCGGGGAACTCGGCCTGGGTCAGTCGCGGCAGGGAGCCGCTCACCGCGCTGCGCAGATCTGCGGCATTCGCGTCGAGTAAAATGGGATCGCCGATCCAGGCAATCGCGGCATCTCCATCCTCGGCCACCAGGTCGTGCCGCTGCTGGACGAGAAAATCATAAAGCCGCGCATCCACTAAAGTCTGCGCATCCAGCGCCAGGATGCGGGCGCCACCGGCAACCCGCGCAATGCGCTGCGCGATCGTGCCGCCATGACGCACGACGCGGAGCGGGAAGGGCCATTTGCGCTTGGCTTCCGGCGGATCATCGGCCGCGCTCTCGCCCAGGTCGATGATCACCTCGCCAGGCTGCAGCTTGCGATGTTTCAGCGCCTTCAGATGCCGCTCCAGAAGAGTCAATCCAAATACGCGCTCACCGGCGCCGCGCGCGGCATCGATCCAAACAATGAACATCAGGGGTCAGAAACCTTCGAGCCGGATCAACCAGAGTCCACCGATACTGGCGAACAAGAGGGCCGGCAGCCACGCCGCGAAGAAGGGCGGCACGGCCCCGCTCTCACCCAGGGACTGCACGAGCCCTTCGGTGATGAAATAGAGGAAGCCGAGGCCGAACCCGATCGCCATGCCCGAAGCAACGCCCTTGTCACGCCGGCCGAAGCTCAACGCCACCGGTGCCGCCAACAGGATCATCAGGATGGAGCTGACCGGCAAGGCGACGCGCTTCTGCAGCCACGTTTCATAGAAGTAGGTCGGGCGCACGCCGATCTGCGCGGATGTGGCGAAGCTCCACAGACGCGCGGTGGTCATGGCTTGCGGCCGCTCGATCAGCTCCGAGAACTCTTGCGGGCCCAGCTTTGTGTCCCAGGTATCTGTCTCGATCCGCGTGATCTCGGTCGGGCGGCCGGGCAGGACTTTCGTGTCCTCGATCTTCTCAAAGGTCCACTTGCGCGTCGTAACGTCAAAGGTCGCGTGGCGCACGAACCTCTGATCCGTGATGTTGCCGAGATCGTCGCGCCGATAGAGGCGCATGTTGAAGAGCTCAAGCCCCTGATTCTCGACCTGGCCGACCTCGACGATCGTGTCGCCATCCTGCACCCAGACGCGCTGGTCTTCTCCCTCGTCGTTCTTGCTCTTCTTGTCGACGTAGAGGTCGCGTTCCATCAGGTGATTGATGGCGCGGGGGACCAGTTGATCCGTCAGTGCGAAATGCAGGACCGCGACCAGACCGACCGCGGGCAGGAAGGCCAGGAGGATCTGGTAATAGGGTGCACCAGCTGATTTCAGGGCAAGCGTCTCGTTGCTGCGCTCGAACTTCGCCAAGGACAGTAGCGCTGCCATCAGCACGCTGAAGGGGATGAGGAAGACTGCGAGCTCAGGCAGGCGCCAGACGGCATATTCCACCACGGCGCCGAAATCACGCGGGTGACGGTCCAGGACCTCGTCGCTGTTGTTGAGCAGATCGACGATCTGCAGCATCGAGGTGAAGCTCACCCACAGGACACCAAAGTTCCACAGGAACGTTTTAAGCGCGTAGCGTGTGAAGGTCATCATGCCGTACGCTTGCGGCGGAACAGCGAAGCCCACCGCCCTTTGATCCAGCGCGAGCAATCCTCGATGCTGCCGAACAGCACCGCAAACGGATCCTGATTGAGGCGCGAGTTCGCGACATGGAACATATATGTGCTGCCCAGGGCGAACACGAAGAACGGGACCCACAGCGCGAGGAAGCTGGACATGCGGGCATTCTCCGCCATGTCCTTCCCGAACTGCAGCAGCTGGTAATAGATGATCAGGATTGCGATACCGACCACGATCCGGATACTCGTCGGCTGGCGTCGGGATGTCAGGCCCATCGGGATGGCGAGCAACGGCAGAAACAAAACGGTCAACGTTCGAACGACGCGGTAATTGATTTCGGCCAGGACGTCCTCACGGTCCACGCCTGGCCACTTCTCCACATGAGCCCGAACGAGCTGCAACAACGACAACTCCGATTCCTTTCGATTTTCGCGGAATGGCTCGGGCGCGACCACCTCCAGAGGCAGGCTGGACTCTTTGAAAGTGGATGCCTTGCCGCCGGTGCCGTCCGGCTTGGAATCGACACGTACTCCGTCTCGCAGGACCAAGGTCAGGGAGAACGTCCGAGGATCGTTCCTGAGCTCGCCGGTCTGGGCTGAGAGCGCGATATTGTTGCCCTTCTCGTCCGTCTCCTGGATGAAGATCCGCCGCAACGTGCGCCCGCCGTCGGCAATGTCGCCGATCAGGATCGTCTTACCGCCGAAGCCGCTGAAGAAGGCGCCGCGTTCGATCGCTGAGTTCCACGATGTCTCGGTCACCAGATAGACCAGCGCACGATAAGCGTAGCGTGTATAGGGCTGCAGGAACCCCAGGATGATCGCGGACGCAACGGTGAGAACGACCGCCATCACCAGCATCGGCGCGGCAAGCCGGCGCAGCGAAAGACCGCTCGCGCGCATGACGTCGAGCTCGCTATCGTTGGAGAGGCGGAGCGTCGCATAGAGGATGCCGACGAAAAACGCCGCCGGAATTGCGATGGCGAGGTAATGCGGGACAAGATTGCCCAGCATCTTGAGGATCAATGTCAGCGGGCCGCCGCGATTGGCGAACAGGTCGAGCAACCGGATCAGGCGCTCGAGCAGCAATGCCGCCATGCCGATCACGATCGCGCCTGCCAGGGGCCAGCATACGCGCTTCAGCATGTACCGATCGATGAGCGACAGCTTGAACATCCCGCCCGGCGCCTCAATCCTTGCGCCAGGCGGCGCGCAACGCGTCCCGCACGGCGGTGCTGAGGGCAGCGTCCGCGTCCACCGGCTGCGTCAGGTCGACCGGCTTCGGCCAGAAGCGATCGCTATGGCTCCGTCCGGCAAACTCGCGCGCGCTTCCATAGCGCGGCAGAACGTGGAAATGGACGTCAGGATCGACCATCATCAGCATCAGATAGTTCAACTTGTCCGGTTGGAAGCAGCGGGTAAGCGCGGCATCCAGATCGGCCGTCACCTGCGCCAGCTCCTCGAACGCCCGGACCGAGATCTGCGAGAAGGCGCGCGCCGCATTGCTGCACACCAGCACGAGCGACCCCAGGGTCACCTGTTGGGGACGAGCCAGAACCAGCCAGTGCCGGTACTCGCGAATCAAGCTTGCCGGATGGCCGAACTTGACGGCCGTCGCATTCGGGGTTGCCATCTGCCCTCAGCTTCCCTGTCTTTTAAGCTCAGGTCGGCGCCGAAATCCGACGACCGGTTCCCTGATTTGCTAGCACAATCGCGTGCTGCGCCGGAATGTCAATGCCGCAATGCGGGAATGGTTAACTCGTAGCTGCCACTGGGTACGAAGCGATCTTCGCTATTCGTTAATCCGCGAACTTCAACACCTAATCGCCAGGCCCCGTTCGCCTGACCGATTCGATAGATGTTGTATGCCGCGGCATCCTTATGGTGCCAGCGCAGGGCGGACGCGGATGGAACTCCGATAACGGGGATCTTATCGATGTGGCCCAGGCTCGCCATGTGCATGTGGCCGTGCAGGACCAATTCCGCACCGGCTGCGCGCACCACCTCGCTGAACTCCTTCGCGTCCGTCAGGGCCTTGCGGCGATGCCCCTTCCCATAAAGCGGCGGATGATGGATCAGCACGACCCGGAACACGCCCTCAGCGCCGAGTTGCGCCAGGATGTCGCGCAGCACGCTCAGTTGTGAGGAGCCCAGCGTACCGGAGGCGAAGAAGGGCGGCGTCGGCACAGCACTCGACAGCCCGATCAGTGCCAGCGGCCCGATCTTGCGCACGAATGGAAAGGGATCGGCTGGTGGCGCGCCATCGGCACGCTCCCATGCCATGTCGGTCATGTAGTCGCGCCACCGTGCGATACCTTCATCGCCGCGCACGCGCACATACGCGTCATGATTGCCGGGAATCACCGTCACCATGTCGGCAGTGCCGAGATTACGCAGCCAACGGGCGGCACCTTCGAATTCCTGCGGCAAGGAAATATTCACTAGATCGCCGGTCACGGCGATGTGATCGATCGGCTGCTCCGCCATGTCCGCCAGCATGAGGTCGAGCACCTGCGGCAGATGGATCCGATGGCGGTTCAGGCGCCAAGACAGCCAGCCGGTGACCCGCTTGTTGGCCAAAGCCGAGGGCCGGTCAACCGACCAGCCAGCCAAATGCGGGTCCGATAGATGGGCAAGGGCAAACATGGTCGTGGAATCCCTATCTTGGGCGCCTGTTTGGCCGTATTTTCGAGCTTGCGTCAAGCCTTGGCGTCTGCCCGGAAGTACTTGAATTTCCTTATGGACGCCGGCTCCGGCGCCCGATATTCCTCATCCGCTTATCGATCCCACCGGAGTCCCTATTTGTGTCGGCCGAGCGCGCCAGCATCGCCTTTTGCCTGATCGGCGACAGCGACCTCACTCTATTCAGCCTGTCGCCCCGTGAACGCCTGCGCCGTGCCTTTCACCGCGCCGGGGTCGAGGCGGAGCTGCCGGCGGGCGAACTTGAGTCGGGCCAGGGGTCAGCGGTGGCGATCCGCGCCGACTACGCCTTCGACGAGGCACTGATCAAGGCGATGATCAATGCGCCCGGCGTGGCGCTCAAGGCGGAGAACGGCGAGATCGTCGCGGCGCATGGCGAGGGCGCGGAGAATATTCGTGCCGCGTTCGCGCTCGTCGCCGAGTTGGATGAAGCCGCCGCCGCGAACTTCATTATGCAGGACGCCGCGACCCTCGCCAGCGCCTATCAGAAGGCGCTGCGTAAGCGGGCCGAGCCGGTGCTGCTGCCGCTGGACGGGGCAGACGCGGCCGCGGTCGAGCGTGCCTTGTTCGGCAGCTCCTACAAAGGCGTGACCGATGTGGTCACGAAATACGTCTGGCCGGTGCCGGCGTTGGCGGCGACGCGCTGGTGCGCGCGCCATGGCATCACGCCGAATGTCGTGACCTGGGTCAGCTTCGGATTCGTGCTGCTGGCTACCTATCTGTTCTGGCAGGCCTGGTTCATCACTGGGCTCTTGGCGGCATGGGCGATGTGCTTTCTCGATACGGTCGATGGCAAGCTCGCGCGCTGCACGCTGACGTCCACCAAGGTTGGTGACGTCTTCGATCACGGCATCGACCTGCTGCATCCGCCCTTTTGGTATTATGCGTGGTTCCTCGGTCTTGGGCCGTACCTCGCGCCGAGCCTGGAGTGGGCGTTGTGGGTGGTGATCTTCGGTTATATCGCCGGCCGCCTGCAGGAAGGCCTGTTCATCTGGCGCTTCGGCATCGAGATCCATACCTGGCGGCCGGTGGATTCGTGGTTCCGCCTGATCACTGCACGGCGCAATCCAAACCTGCTGATCCTGACCATTGCCGCACTGCTGCAAGCGCCGGACACGGGACTGGTGGCGGTCGCCTGGTGGATGATCGCGAGCTTCATCTTCCACTGCATCCGGATCGGCCAGGCTTTCGCCGCGCAGTTGCGCGGACGCGCGCCGGTCTCCTGGCTGCAGGCGCACGCAGGGTCGTCCCCTACATGATGCGCGTGGGCGTTCTCAGCAATGCGCACAGCCGCCGCAATCAGAGCGCATTGCCGGCGATCGAGCGCATGATGGCGGAGTTCCCCGACGTCACGCACAGGAGCTTTACGTGCATCGATGCGATGCCCGCTGCCTTGGCGGCACTCGAGAGGAAGGGTGTCGAGCATCTGGTGATCAATGGCGGCGACGGCACGGTGCAAGCCGTGCTCGGCGAGCTGTTTGAACGCTCGCCTTTTTCGCACTTGCCGCGCGTTACGCTGGTCGGCGGCGGCATGACCAATGTCATCGCGCACGATGTCGGTGTCCCCAATTCACCGGTCGATGCGTTGCGGCGCATCCTGAGCCGCACGCGCAGCGGCGACCCGGGGGAAACAATGCGGCGCGCGGCCATCGCCGTGAAGTGCAGCGGCAGGGGTCGCACCGAGTATGGCTTCCTCGCTGGGGCGGTGGGGTTCTATCAGGGCACGCGGCTGACCCGCCGGGATATGCACCGCGTCGGCTTCCGGCAAAGTCTGGCCACCAAGGCCGGCATCGTGTGGTCGGTGATGCGTCTGCTGCTGCACGGCGAGGGCGAGCGGTCCGGCCTGCGCGGCGAGCGCGTGGCAATCGGCCTCAATGGCTCGCCGCCGCAAGAGGCGCCTTATCTCTTCATACTCGCGACGACGCTCGAGCGCCTGCTGCCGGGCGTGATGCCGTTCTGGGGCCACGATCACGGCGCGATCAAGCTCACCACCATCGCCTCTCCGGCACCGCGCTTCGGCCGTGCTGCCTTTTCCGTGGTGCGCGGGCGCCCGCGCCCGTGGATGCATCATGCCGGCTATGCCAGCACGCGGGCCGATCGCATCTCGCTGCACCTCACCAGTCCGATCGTGGTGGATGGCGAGGTGTTCGATCCGGGCCCGCACGGCCATGTCGAGCTGAGCGCCGGGCCCGTGATCGAGTTTCACCGGTATTAAGCGGCCATCATGGATGCGCGCGCGGAACTGACTGCCCTTATCGCGCAAGAACTGGCACAGCCGGTCGCGCCCGCCGTGCGAACCATGGCGGATGCAGTTCGCGCGCGCCATCCCAACGCAGCGTTGGCGGTGCTGTTCTATGGTTCCTGCTTGCGGCGTCCGGAAAGCCTGCTCGCGGATTCACTGCTCGACTTCTATCTGCTGGTCGATGACTACAAGACGGCCTACGCCGGCGCTATGACGGCGCTGGCCAACCGGATCCTGCCGCCCAACGTGTTCTATCTCGAGGCGCAGCACGAAGGCGCGACGCTCCGGTGCAAATATGCGGTGATCTCGCTCGCGCAGTTTCAGGAAGGCACGTCGCGCACGACGGACAATGTGTCGTTGTGGGCGCGATTCTCGCAGCAAAGCCGGCTGGTATGGTCGCGCAATCCGCAGGTCCTGCAAGCCGTTGCAGGCGCTTGCACCGAAGCGACGCTGACGATGCTTGCTAGCGTACTGCCGCTGGTCGATCGGAGTGCGGCTGCCGACGCGATCTGGCAGCGCGCATTCGAGGAGACCTATCGCGCCGAAGTGCGATCCGAAGGCCGCGATCGCGCGACCGAGTTGGTGAACGCGGATGCGGAGCGCTATCGGCGCGTCCATGCCTTGGTGCGCGGCATCATCGGCGAAGAAGGCCAAGCCGACGCAGCGGCGTTCACTGCGGCCTGGCGCCGGAGGCGGCGGATCAGCAAACTGCTCAACTTCGCGCGCTTGGTCAAAGCGACGTTTACCTTCGATGGTGCGCTCGACTACGTGCTGTGGAAAGTGAAGCGGCACTCCGGCGTGGTGCTGCCGGTAACGGACTGGCAGCGGCGCCATCCGCTTCTCTCGGCGCCTGTCTTGGCCTGGAAGCTTTACCGCCGCGGCGCATTTCGGTAGCGACACATGGACGAATCAAAAGCAGCACGCCTCGTGCGAGACGCGCTGCTTCAGAATTCTGGAGAGATGCCTGTTATTCGGCGGCTGCGATCCGGACCGACCGGTCCGCGATGATGCCGAGCTCCAGGCCAACCTTAGTGATGACGTCGGTCACGCGCCGCAGCTGCTCCGTCGAGTGAGCGGCGCAGACAGAGCAGCGGAGCAGGGCAGTCCCGCTAGGCGTCGCCGGCGGGAGCGCCAGGTTCACATAGACGCCGTTCTGCAGCAGGCCATGCCACGCCCGCGCGGCGAGCGCAGGGTCGTTGATGTGGACCGCGACCACCGGGCCCTTCTGGCGGCCGAGCTTGAAGCCGGCGGCCTCCAGCCCATGGTAGAGCGTGTCGACGTTGCGCCACAGCCGCACCATCAGTTCGGGATGCGCGCGCAGCTTCGCGAGCGAGGCACGCACCGACGCGACCAGTGACGGCGGCATCGAAGCGGTGAACATGTAGGGCCGGCACGCGACGCGCAGGATATCGAAGTCCGGATGATCTGAGACCAGGAAGCCGCCGATCGCGCCCATACTCTTGGAGAAGGTACCGGTCACGAAATCAATGTCCGCGTCCACGCCTTCCTGCTCCAGGAGGCCGCGGCCGGTCTTGCCCATGACGCCCATGGAGTGGGCTTCATCGACCAGGATGTAAGCGCCGTGCTTCTTCTTGACCTCGACGAATTCCTTGAGCGGCGCGTGATCGCCCAGCATCGAGTAGATACCTTCGACCACCACCAGCTTGTTGCCGGGCTCGTGCGCGATGCGCTGCAGGCGCTTGTCGAGGTCGACCGGGTCGTTGTGGCGGAACCGGATGACAGTCGCGCTGCCGAGCTTGCACGCGTCGTAGATGCTGGCATGGCTGTCGGCGTCGATGATCACGAAGTCGCCGGGACCGACCAGCGTGGAGATGGCGCCCAGATTCGCCTGGTAGCCGGTCGTGAAGACCATGCAATGCTTCTTGCCGTAGAAGTCGGCGAGATCGGTTTCCAGCGCTTTGTGGCAGAAGTAGGAGCCATTGGCGATGCGCGAGCCGGTGGTGCCGGTGCCGAACTCCTCCGTCGCGCGCTGCGCAGCCGCGATGCAATCGGGATCGAAGGTGAGGCCGAGATAGTTGTTCGAGCCGCAGAGGATGGTCGGACGGCCCTCGATGACGGCTTCCGTGGCGGAGACGATGCGATCCATCTTCACGCCGAAGGGATCGGCGCCGCACGCCTTTACGGCTCCGTGCACCTCACGGATCGTCTTAAAGCGATCAAGCAAACCCATAACTCCCCCTATGCCCCCGTCTTGCTCGCGTAGATCGTGTCGGCAAGCTGACCGACCGTCGCGATTTCCGGTACTAAATTGAGCGGGATGGACACGTCGAAGCGGTCTTCCAGCTCCATCATCAAATCCATGACCTGCAGCGAATCCATCGTCAGGTCCTCGGCGATCACCGTTTCCGACGTGATCGTTGCCTCGCCGGCCCGAAAGCGCTCAAGCAGGCGGGCGATCTCGACGAAAATTCCGTCCTTGGTCAGAGCTGAACTCTGTTGGATGGCTGCGGTGCCCACGATCTATAACTCTTTTCCTGTCGCTAACTGCGGCGATGACATGCCTATGACAGACCCGCCGATTCCCCGGGCCACATATGTCTTGCATTTGGGCGTTAGGGTTAAATGACAAATTGTTACCGATTGTTACAACCCAATCGAATCAAAGGGCTAACCGGTTAATTTTCTAAACCATGTTAGCAGCTGCATACCATTTCGCTGCATCGCGGAATCCGCGCCAGATATCGAATGCCGGCCGCCAGTCCGATACCTGCTCCAGCCGATTTCCGTGGACTACCCAGTCCGGCCAATAGATCTCGGCGACCTTGTGGGGCTGCAGAATGCGGGCCCGTCCGTCGATCCGCGTCATCAAGCGGTTGGCCTGGGCAACGGCCAAAAGCCCGGCGCGGGGCAGGCGCAGGCCTGCCGGCTTGCGTCCGACAGCTTCCCCCAAGGCGCTCAGGATGTCTGGCCAGCGATAGCCGCCTGGCACGCCGTCATCGATCTCGAACGTGGCCTGTGGAGGCCCGGAGCGGGTCAGGCAGGCTGCGATGGCTTCCGCGAGGTCGGCGACATGAATCATGGACAGGGCGGCGCCGGGTGACGCCGGATAAGGGACGATGCCAAGCTTGGCGGCCGTGAATATCGGCCGGATTTCCCGATCCCCGGGCCCGTAGACCGCGGGCGGGCGCAGGATGGTCCATATCCGGTCGCCGGCCAGCCCCCGCACGGCCTGTTCCGCCCGGTATTTGCTGTCGCAATAAGGAGAGAGGCGAGGCTCGCGTGCCGCGATGCTCGAGACGTGAACCAGCATGGCGGCGGGCGCCGCGCGGGCGGCCGCCAGTAGCAGGCGCTGGGTGCCACCTTCGTTGACGCTGTAGAAATCCCTGCGGCGCGGCGCCTTCACGATGCCGCCCAGATGGATGATGGCATCGGCCCCCTCGACCAGCCGCTCCAAGGCCGACGAGTCGTCTAGGTCACCGAGCACCAGCTGGAAGCCGTGGTGAGGAGACAGCAGCTCAGCCGGATGCCGGCGCGCAAGGACGCGCACGCCCCAGCCCTGACGCCACAAGGCGGTGACAACCTGTCGGCCGATGAAGCCCGTGGCGCCAGTGACGGCCGCGAGTTTTCCCACTAGGCGCCCACAGCAGCGTCGAATTGCTCGTAGGCGCCGCTCAGGTAGTTGGCCTTCGCCTTGGAGCGACTGAGTTTGCCGGACGAGGTCTGCGGCAGGGCCTTGGGCGGCACAAGAACCACGCGCGCCTCGACGCCGTGCGCTCGCTGGAGCAAGGCGTAGACGTCGCGCCGCAGCTTCTCGCGCTGGTCGGGATCGCCGATCCGGCAGTGCACGAGTATCACCACCGTCTCGCTGTCATTCTCCTCGACAGAGAACGCTGCGACGTCGCCGCGCCGCAGGTCGGGCAGTTCCTCCGCCGACCATTCGAGGTCCTGCGGCCAAATATTGCGGCCGTTGAGGATGATGAGATCCTTGGCACGGCCGGTAATCACGATCTGCCCATCCAGCAGATACCCCAGATCGCCGGTTTGCAGCCAGCCATCTGCGCTCAGAATTTCCGCCGTCAGGTCCGGCTGCCGGTCATAGCCGCCCATCACGCTGGGACCGCGGAAGAAGATGTGTCCGACGCTGCGTTCCGGCAGCATGCGGCCGGCATCATCGCGGATCTGAAATTCGTGGCCCTGCAGCGCGCGCCCGCAGGCGACGAAGGCGCGGGTCTTGGGGCCGCTCGGACCAGGAGCCGCCAGGTTCCGATGAGCCAGTGCTTCGCGGTCGATCTCGTCGACGACATAGCGCTGGTTCAATGGCGCGAAGCTCATGGCGAGCGTGGTCTCCGCCATGCCATAGCTCGGCACGAAGGCCGTGGGGCGGAAGCCATAGGGTGCGAATGCATCGGCAAATTTCTGCAGGATCGGGTGCTGCACCATGTCGCCGCCGATGCCGGCGCCGCGCCAGCGCTTGAGATCGAGACTGACGTCCGTGCCTTCGCGCAGGCGCCGCGTGCAGAGTTCGTAACCGAAGCTCGGGCTGTAGGAGAGCGTCCCACCGTAATCGGCGATAAGCTTCAGCCAGGTCAGCGACCGGCGGGCAAAGTCACGGGTCGCAATGTAATCGATCGACATCTGCGTCGTGAGCGGCACCAGCATGAAGCCGACCAAGCCCATGTCGTGATACAGCGGCAGCCACGACGTGCAGCGATCGCCACGATTGATGTCGAGGCCGTCGAGCGTGATGGCGTTGGCGTTTGCCATGATGGAACGCTGCGGAATGTCGATGCCCTTCGGGAAGCGCGTGCTGCCCGAAGAGAACTGCAGATAGCTCTGATCGTCCTTGCCGAAGGGACGCAGATCGGCGCCGGTGCGCGGCAAGGCGGCGAAGTCCATCGGCCCACCCACCAGCTTCAGGTCCAGGCCCTCCGCCGCTTCCGTCAAGAAGGTTAGAAATCCATCCGGGGCCATCGCGGCGGCAGCACCGCACCCGATCATTTGCTGCCGAAGCTGATCGATATAGGCGGCACGGCCACCCAAGGTCATCGGCAGCGCCACCGGCACCGGCAGCACCCCGGCATATTGGCAGCCACAGAAGGCGACCATGAACTCGGGATCGGTGTCCGCGATCAGCAGCACCCGATCGCCCTTGGCAAGGCCCAACCGCACGAGGCCCTGGGCGAAATCCCGCGCCCGCTCACGCAATTCGCGGTAGGTCAGCACCTGGGCCAGCTCGCCTTTGGCGGTGAAGAAGTTGAAGCCGGTCTCGCCACGCGCCGCGTAGTCCAGCGCTTCGCAAATCGTGTCGAAGTCGCTCCGTCGCGTCGCCAGCCCCTGGCTAGTGGTGGGGGTCGCCTGTAGACTCATGGGACCTTGTGCCGCATAAACGATTGATTGCAAAGGGGCCGCAGCCGCCGTTAGGATTTCGCGCTGCTTAGCAAATGCGCCTCGAATCGGCAAGCTGCCCGAAGGCGAAGGCCGAACGGCCGTTTGCCGCGTTTATCGCGTTTATCGCGCTTTAATCATAACGTTCATGGAACTGGGGTCATGAAAACCGCCGATCTAGAACTACAGGAAGCTGGCAAGACCGGCCGGTCATTGGGTTCACTGCTTGGACTCGGCGATGCCAAGAAAGCAACGAAATTCAAAGCAGGAACGCATCCGTCCGCGGGCGGTCCGGCAAGCGAGAGGACCCAAGTCAGCCAGTCCATCGCCGACGTGTTGAAGCTGCTGCGCGCCGATCAGGTTACGAAAGTCGGCGTGCATGCCGACAAGGGATTTTTCGATTCGTTCAAGATGCAGGCCGGCGAGATCGAGTGCCTGTGGCTGTCGAACGATTTCGTGGTCGATCAGCCGCTCGGCGCGCTGCCGCTCACCGGCGAGCATTTGAAGAGCTGCCAAGCGGTCGTTGTGGGCGGCCCGGACGTGGCGACCAAGTTCCGCTTGACGCTGCGCAACACCTTGGCGCATGCGCCGCTGGTGCCGGTGCATTGGATCGCGGACAATTGGGAGTTCTGCGCCGGCACGGCCGCGATCCCGCAAGAGATCGAAGACGTCGATGCACTGGTCTTCAATCACTTCGAGGAGTTCTTCGGTATCAAGGACCCGCTGCAATTCCGGTTCGAGATCATTTCGGAGGACGGGATCAAACGGCGCTACCAGGTGCTTGGCCCCAGCCAGTCGATCAATATCAACCTCAAGGAATTCGCGGGGGAGCGCTCGGAACCCGTTTGCCTGAAGGTCTACGTCAGCCACCCGAACCTGACGCGCGGACGGCACTATCGGTTCCGCATGTGTGCCGACGTGTTCTGGAAGGATTCCTTCACGATCATCCATGGCTCGCACCAGTTCTTCAAGAATCCGAATAAGGAGCAGCCGTTCCGCCTGATCGATTCCGCGATCCGCGGCGGACATGTCGCGATGACGGTGCCAAACTACGATCTCGACATGGGTGCCGACGACATCATCGTGATCGGCACAGGTCTCAACAAGAAGGAGCAGAAGCGCTCGCGGACGCGGCCCGTGGAGGAGGTGCATTTCGAGCGGCGCGAGACGCCCAGCAACGCGCGCGACTATTTCGCCGCCTCCTATAAAGGCTACGGCACCTCGTTCTGGTACGCCTTGGAGGAAGGTTGCTTCAGCAAGCCCGGTAAGCAAGGCAGCATCGCCGGCAATCACCTGTGCCGCGTGGGCGTCGACGATCGTGCGGATGCGGCGTTCCGCCCGGATGAGCTGCGCGTGGTGGAGCAGGCGGTTGCGGCCGGCTTCATGATCCAGCCGTGCTTCGTGCCGGTCACGCACGGGAAATCGAAGCTGACCTTCGGCTTCAATTTCGACGCGTCCAACCCGCCGTTCGAGCATTATTGGCTGCGCTTCTACGGCGTCGACGGCGCGTTCCTGGGCGAGATGCGCTGGCGCAAGGATTTCGTCGGCCCGGCCTTCATCGAGGATGTGCTGAACGCCTGGGGCAGCCCCGAGCGGTTCCGCGTGGCTGGGGCGATGATCTGCCCGGACCATCTGAAGATCGGCATCGCGCCGCAGCGCTTTGTGACGACAGCGGACCTCGTGGCCCGGCACCTTGAAACCGGCGATCAGGACGCGACCGAATTCCAATCGAGCTGGCGTAACCTGGGCGCGGTGGTCCCGACACTGCCGCACTGGCTGCATCCGTCGATCGGCGTCATGGGTCGCACCAACGTGATCGGCCGCGTGCGCTGCCGCGATGGATATCGGACCGGCGTGTTCGTCGCCAATGGCAGCGGCAATCTCAAGTACGACATGACGGCCGAGGTGGAGATCGCCGCCATCAACCATGCGGGACGGCGGCTCAGCCACTACATGCAGCTGCCGGCGTTCGGCAGCCAGATCGTGTGGCTCGACGACGTGATGGCGCGGCTGAAGGAGCATGTGGGTGAGAGCGGCATTGCCGCCTTGCAGGTTCTGTCGGCCGATGCCGACCTCACCGCGCATGTAATCGGGCTGTCGCCGGACGGCGCTGTCGGATTGCAGCATCTCTGGGGATATTGAGCCGATCTTGCCCCGCGACTCTGCAACGATCCGCGCGCGATTGGTGCGGGCTGCCTTGGCGGCTGCGCCGGGTAGTTGGAATCCCGCATGGCGCTATGGCGACATCATCCGCGCCGAGCTGGAGCCAGCGGCGCGCATCGCCGTCGATCCGCGACAAGTGCTGGGCAAGCTCGGCACGCGCACCATGGCGGGACTCAAACAGCGCTTTGTGGTGCCGCTGCGGAGCTCCCGCGAGCTGCGCCCGATCGCGGAGCTGCCGACCTATCGCGATGTCGAGGATTTCGCGGCCCATGGCGATGACTATCGGTCTACCCGGCTCTATCGCTGGCTGAAGCAATCGGCGGAGGAGGGGATGCCCGTCAATGCGCGCGGCGTCCTCTGTGACACCGAGCAGCGGATATTGGACTATTACTTCACCTATCTGGAGCTGTTCCGCAGCCTGCAGCAGCACGGCTACGCCTATCGCGGCGATGACGAGATCTGCTTCGGCATCACGGCGGATGGCGGCATTGTCCACATGCGGCGCGGAACGCACCGCCTGGCGAGCGCGCATTTCCTGGGTCTGCCGTTCGTCACCGGCATGGTCACCCATGCAGATCCGGCCTGGGTGGAACAGGCTTGCCGACGGAACAGGGGTGGACCGCTCGAGGCGATTGCGCTATCGCTGCGGCCGTTCCAGGGTCAGGGCCAAAGCCAAGCAGCGGCGCAATGAAGTCGATCGGCGAAATCTTCCGGCTCTTTTTCTATACCGGCTGGCGGCGGCAGTGCCTGATCCTGCTTGCCATGCTGTTCGGCGTGGCGGCGGAGAATCTCTCGATCGCCAGCTTGTGGCCGATCATCGGCGTCGCGTCCGGCGAGGAGATCAAGCCGTCGCCCGCGACCGAGGTCGTCACTGGCTTGCTGAGCGGCATCGGGCTGTCGCCGACCTTGGGTGCGCTGCTGCTGTTCCTCTGCGTGATGATCACGCTGAAGTTCACCCTGACGAGCGCTGGCCTCATCTATGTCGGGCGCGAGGTGGCGCGCATGTCGACGCATATGCGCCTGCGCCTGATCGAGGCCATCGTGCGCGCCCGCTGGTCACACATCATCAGCACGCCGGCGGGGCGTCTCTCTGCCGCGCTCAGCGACGAAGCGGAACGCGCGCAGTCCGCCTACCGCGCCGCGGGCAACTTCGCCGCGCGCTTGACGGAGACGCTGACGTACCTCATCGGCTGTCTCTGGATCTCCTGGCAGTTCTCGGTCGCCGCGATCGTGGCTGCGATCATCCTGTGGCTGGCGGTAGCGCGGTTCGTCGGCATGGCGCGGCGGGCAGGGCGAGCCAAGTGGCGCAGCATCCATATGCTGTCGAGCGCGATGAACGATCTGCTGACCTCGATCAAGAGCCTGCGCGCGATGAATCGCCAAGCCTATCTCACGCGCTTCGCTTCTGCGCAGGTCGACGAGCTCAAGAAATCGGCGGTGCGCGAGTTCTACAGCGAGACGGCGGTGCGCGCCCTCCAAGAGCCGCTTCTTGCCACAATGGTGATCGGCGGGTTCTACGTCGGCTACACCTACTTCAACCTCGGCCTGGTCGAACTGATCGGCGTCGTCTGGCTGTTGCGCCGGATTTCGAACGGCGTTTCCACCATGCGCGGCGCCATGCAGCGCATCGCCATCGACGGTGTCGCATTCTGGTCGATCGTTCGCTTGACACGGGCCATGGAAGAGGAGGCCGAGACGCTGCATGGCGGCAAGGTCGCCCATCTCGGCAAGCAGTGCGACTTCCGCGACGTGAGCTTCGGCTATGGTGACAAGGGCATTGTCAAGTCCGCGGACTTCACGCTGCCTGTCGGCGAAGTTGCGACCTTGATCGGGCCTTCGGGAGCCGGCAAGACCACGATCGCCGACTTGCTCGTTGGACTGCATGAGCCGGATTCCGGCCAGGTACTGATTGACGGCATGCCGTTGAGCGATGTGGACCTGGCGCGCTGGCGCGCCAAGATCGGTTATATCCCGCAGGATAACATCCTATTCAATGACACGGTGCAGGAGAACATCACCCTGGGCGATCGATCGATCAGCGAAGAGCAGGCGATCGAGGCCCTGCGGCTCGCGGGGGCCTGGGGATTCGTGTCGGCGCTGCCGCGGGGATTGCATGAAGTGATCGGTGTGCGTGGCAACCTGCTATCGGGCGGGCAGAAGCAGCGCCTGTCGATCGCGCGCGCGCTGATCCACAATCCGGAACTGCTGATCCTGGACGAGGCAACCAGCGCTCTTGATCGCGCGACGGCGCGGGAAATCTGCGATGCCGTGCGCGGACTGCGCGGCAACCGCACCATCCTGGCCATCACGCACCAGTCGACCTGGATGGATGCCGCCGATCGCATCCTGCGCATGGATCAGGGACGGGTCACCACCGACGCGGTATAGGTCCCGTCGGCGAGCGCCCGCGGTCGGACGGCAATCCCGCTGCACCTAGTTCGCGGCGCGGATGCCGCGATGAAGGCTTGCGCGTTCCACGGCGCGCACCCTGCCACTCTCGACCAGGTAGATGCGATCCGCGCGCTCGACCCAGGAGGGCTGATGTGTGATCGCCAGCACCGTCATGCGGCCCGCCTGAGCGGCGACCGTCGCGCAGATTTCGGCTTCGGTGGTCGGGTCGAGCGCGCTGGTCGCTTCATCCAGGATCAGCAGCTTCGGCTCATGGACCAGGGCGCGCGCCAAGGCGATGCGCTGACGTTGGCCGCCGGACAGCTTGAAGCCGCGCTCCCCGATCGGCGTCTGGAGCCCTTCCGGCAATTCGGCCAACAATGCACCCAGGCCCGCGGCTTCGAGAGCAGCGCGCACGCGGTTTTCGTCGATCTCCTGATCACCGAGGCTGACGTTCGCCATGATGGTATCGTTGAACAGGATGATCTCCTGCGGCACATAGCCGATCAGGGAGCGCCAGCGGGTAATGTCGATATCGCGCAGATCGACGCCGTCCACCGTGACGGTACCGTTGTCCGGTGCATAAAGGCCGAGCAGGAGGTCGGCGATGGTCGTCTTGCCGGAGCCGGATTCGCCGATCAGAGTCGTGATCCGCCCCGCCGGAATCTCGAGCGTGACGTCGGTCAGAACGGGTCCGCGGCCATACGAGAAGCTGACGTTCTGCAACTCGCAGCCGACGGCAAGCGTGGGAGGGCGCGTGCCTTCGAAGCGCTCGGTCGCCTTTTCCACCTCCGCGACCGTGCTGAGCAGCGTCCAATAGCTCGCGTCGGACTGCGCCAACTGCGTCATGGCCTTGCGCACGCGCGAGATGTTGGTCATGACCGCAAAGGAGATGACGCCGGCGACAATCACCAGATCGATCGGCGAGCCGAGGACCCGCGCTGCAAGGTATGCGCCCGCTGCCAGCAGGTAGGTCTGGATCAGGTCGGGAAGCCCGATCGACAAGGTTTCCGTCACTACCAAGCCGTTGACGGCCTTTCGCAAGCGCTTGGCATCCTTGATCAGTTCGCCGATCAGGCCCGCATGCCGGTGCATGGCCTTCAACGGCTTGAATCCGGCCAGCACGTCATTCAGCTCGACGACCATACTGCGCATCGCGCGCTGCCGTTCGCGCCCGGCCAGGTGGGCGGCCCTGGTCAGCGTCCGCAGCGACAAGCCCATGAGCACGCCCATGGTGATCGCCACCGCGGCCATCTTCCAGCCCATGAACAGTGCCAGGCCGCAGAAGATCGCCGTGCGTATCGATTGCTCGATCACCTGCAACGAATTGCGGAAGGCGGTGGACGCCCAACCCGATTCCGTGGTCGCGGCGGCGACGAACCGCCCGACCGGCTGGATCGTGAAATACGCCCATTTGGCGCCGACCAACGCCTGCAGAAGGCGCTGCCGGATCTCCTGGGCGATCTTGGCGCCAATGTGACCAAGGGCGCGCGCAACGACCATGCCGACGATAGCCTTGAGCCAGATGGTCACGCCGACCAGCAGGCAAAGCACCTCCAGATTGAGGGGCAAGTGGAGGAAGGCCAGTGCGTCTTCGATCATCTGATTGAGGCGCGTCGGCTCGCTGTTCCCCTGAGTGACGATCGAAAGGATCGGGAAGAGCGACGCGATGCCGATACCCTCCAGCAGCCCGGTGAGCACCATGGCCAACACCAGCGGCACCTGGCGGGCAAGGCCGTGGATGCGAACGATCCGTATGGCGCCCGCGAGGGTCGAGGTTTGTGGCGAAAGGTCGGTCATCCTGTCTCGGTTGCTGGCGGCACCCACATCTCCGGCGGGGCCGCGATCACGCTGCCGGTTGATAGCATTCCTCCGGCGCAAGTCAACGAATAGGCCCCTAACGAATTGAATTTCTGCGAGATTTGCGGCAAAACGGCACATTGCGCGCGGGTCGATTGCCGTGGATTCCTGTTATCTCTTATGCTGACGGTCGCCAGAATCGGCGGTCGGCCAAGGGCTAGGGACAGATGGATTACAGGGTCTTCATCCAGACCAACGATGAGCAGTATCTGGGGGCGTTGGTGGCAGCCCATGCGCTGCGGCGCAACAGCCGGCATGCGGACCGGTTCGACGTCCAGATCCTGCACTACAATGATTTCCCCTGGCTCCACGCCAAGGAAGGCCAGACCTTCCTCCGCGGTGTCGAGCAGCGCACCTGGAAGCGGGACGACCTGCAATCCTTCACGCCGCTCCGCTTCATACCACCGAAGCTAATGAACTATCAGGGGCGTGCGGTGGTGATCGATCCCGACTGCTTCGCGGTCGGCGACGTCTGGGACCTGCTCAGCCGCGACATGCAGGGCAAGGCGCTGATGTGCCGAATCCGTCCTGCAATCAAGGAGCTGCCGGCCTATCGCGCTTCCAGCGTGATGCTGCTGGAGAACGGCAAGCTGACCCACTGGGACGCGGAGCGGACGTTCAACGACCTGTTCACGTCCAAGACCGACTATCTGAAGTGGGTCAAATTGGAGTACGAACCGGACGATACCGTCGGCCTGCTCGAGAATGAGTGGAATGACTTCGATCGCCTGACGCCGGAGACGAGGATTCTCCACACCACTTACCGGCGCACGCAGCCCTGGAAGACGGGTCTGCCGATCGACTTCACGGTGCGGGTGAAGGACTACAGCCGTTACCCGTTCCCAAAATCGGTGTTCAAGCAGGTGAAGAACCTGCTCGCACCCAGGAAACCGAAATCGGAGATCTATCTACCGCATCCGGATCCCAATCAGGAGCGGCTGTTCTTCGGGCTGCTTGCCGAATGCCTGGCGCAAGGCACCGTGACGGAGGAGATGGTGCGGCGCGAAATGTCGGCGAACCATGTGCGACATGACGCCCTTGAACTGTGTTCACGAGTGGCCGCTTGAGTTCTTCGCGGCCGATCGCCGCAGCGGCGTTTGGCAATTTTTGCCGACGGTCCTTTCATGGCTAGCATGGAAGCTAACATGAGCCATATTCAGTCATCGGAGAGTTCCATGTTCGCCGCCGTCGTCGCATCGCGCACGCCAAAGCTGCTGTCCGACATACAGCCGAGCGACGTCGTCACCGAGCCCTACGCGCACTACGCGCGGGCCGATGTCGTGCCTGCGCCGCTCTATGAAGAGCTGGCTGCCGGCTTCCCCTCGCTCGCTGTGATCGTGAACGAGCGGGCGGATATCGGGTCGAACGAAGCGGTGCGCATGACGGCGAAGCAGGTGCTGGGGGATCGGCGCATCTCGCCGCTCTGGCGTGAGTTCTTCGAGTACCACACCTCGGCCGATTACTGGCGGGACGTCACGCGCCTATTCGCCACTCATTTCCGCCGCGAGTTCCCGGACCTGGAGGAGAAGGTGGGCCGCGCCTACGAGGACTGGCGGGTGGTGCCGCGCGGCTTTGCGGGCGAGGCTGATGTGCGCCTCGATTGCCAGTTCGTCATGAACACGCCAGTCACCCACAAGAGCAGCGTCAAGACCGCGCATGTCGATCTGTGCGACAAGATCTTCTCCGCCCTTTTCTACATGCGCGATCCCCGCGACCAGAGCCAAGGCGGCGACCTCGACCTGTACGATTGGCGGCGGAAGCCGCGCTTCGTAAAGCATCGTGCCCTCAACCGGGACGTCGAGCTGGTGAAGACCGTGCCCTATCGGGCGAATTCCTATGTCTGCTTCGTCAATTCAGCCGAAGCCGTGCATGGCGTCAGTCCGCGCGACACCACGGACGTGCCGCGCCGCTACATCAATTTCATCGCGGAACTGCCGGTGAAGGCCTTCGAGCCGAAGCAGATCGGCCGCCTGCAACGCTTCTGGTACGCGAGCGAAGTCGACCTAGCGCTGGGCGACGACAAATACTGAGAGATCAGTACGGCGTTCCGTCCTTATGCGTGAAGACCCATTTGCCGTCGGCACCTAAGGTCGCCTGGATGTCGTCCTTCGGATAGCTGCCTTCATCACCGCGCGTGCGGTCTCCGATTTCCAGGATGACCACATCCTGTTGGGTCCGGTTGATTAGCTGATGCGCGATGCCCTGGGCAGGAAAGCCGGCGCACATGCCGGGCGCGAGCTGAATCTCTTCCGCCTCGGTCACGAGCGTCGGTTCGCCCTGTAACACGTAGACGAACTCATCCTGCTTGCTGTGCCGATGCAGCAGCGCGGATTCGCCGCCCGGCGCCAGCCGCGTGAGGTTGACGCCGAAATTCTTGAGCCCGAAGAAGTCTCCTAGCGCCCGTTTCTCCCGTTTTGCCATGCGGCTGAAGAATGGCTCTGGGTAGTTCGATGGCTTGGTGCGCGGCGCAACGGCATCGGCCCTGATCGCGATCGGTCGGGCGGCTCTGTCCTTCATGGCCTAATCCAAATCCCCGACCAAGTGCACCGGCTTGGCGTGCGGATTGCGGTGGGCCTTTTGCACGGCGAGGATCCAGAAGGTGCGGATGCCGTGATAGGCCGCTGTGGCGAACTGCCAGGCGGCGATCAGGAAGAACGCCTCCCGCGCCACGCCGAAGATGCAGCCCAGCAGGAAGATCGGCAGGTTGATGTTGCGCCGTGCGATGAAGCTGCGCACCGTGGCGTCCAGCTTTGAATGCGTGTGGAAGCCGCGCTGGAAGAAGCGCGGGTAGATCTTGAGGATCAACCGGTCCAGCACGTAGAACACCAGGATCGCGACTGTCGCCCAGCCGAGCGGCGAACTCCATCCTTGCTCCGACAGGCCGAGACCATAGGCCCAGGCCGCGTACCAGATCGGCGGATGGACCATGTCGAGCCCATGATCGAGGAAATTGCCGAGGCGGGAATCTGTGAAGGTAAGGCGCGCCAGCTTGCCGTCGACGGAATCCAGCACGCTCATGCCGTACGCCATCAGGAAACCCACGACCCAGTTGCCATTGGCAAAGAACGGCACCGCGCCGAAGGTGAGAGCAATGCTCACCAGTGTCACCAGGTTCGGATGGATGCGCGCCCGCGCCAGCGGCCGCACCATCAGCCAAACCAGGGGCGGATAGACGTAGCGCGTGAAGATGTCGGTCGAGCCCTTGTAGTTGGACCAGAACATGAATCGCTGGATCTCCGCCGCCTTGGTCCGATCGAGAATGCGAAACATGTAGAAGGGCACGGTGCGCCGCAGCTTGCGGATGAAGCCGTCGAACTGGTCCTGCGTAAGTTCCTGCGTCAGACCCGCCTTCACTAGGCCGCGCGAGAGAGACGTGATGTCGGTTGCATCCTCCGGGACCACCACCGAGCCCGCCATGCCGAGGAACAGCATGGCCGCCGATTCCTTGGCATCGGGCGCGAAGACCGCGAGATTATGCTCGGCCCGGACGAGCTGCCCATGAAGGCGCTGGTCGGCGAGGCTGGTTCCGTCCAGCACCAGCAGCGGCCCATCGCCGGCGAGCTTCTGCACCGCGCGCAACCGCTCGGCAAAGGGCGCGCTGGATTGCGAGGACACGACCGGCAGCGCCTTCAGGACACGCGCCGGAATCCGCAGCTCCGCGGGATCCTTGCTGCCGACATCGATGATGACCTGGGTGGGCTTCGGCTCCAGCCGCATCAGCGCCTGCAGGTGGCGCTCCGTCACCGTCAAACCGAAAACCTGTAGCCGAGCGGCCGGATGAGCCGCATCGATCCAAACCAACATCGAGAAAACCAACTCCGAATTCGAGGCGCGTCCGCTGGCTGAAGCAAGTCGGCAGGGGCCCAGGCTTGGCCGCACACGCGGCCGGCCGGGCCTATAACATGCGCCGGCAGGGGTGACAAGCATCCGGCCGGAGCCACCTAACTGCTTTGCCCATCAGCAAAATTCTGCGAAGTATGTGCCACCATCCGACCAAGGGGGAGCGCCGGCCTTGCCTCATCACACGCCGTTGATCGCCGCGATCGTCGCCGGCATCGTCCTGGCCTTCCTGCTCGGCGCGGCGGCTCACCGCCTGCGGATCTCACCCCTGGTCGGGTATTTGCTCGCCGGCGTGGTGGTGGGCCCCTTCACTCCAGGCTTCGTCGCGGATCAGGACCTGGTCGCGCAATTGGCGGAGATCGGGGTCATCTTGCTGATGTTCGGCGTGGGCCTGCATTTCTCGATCAAGGATTTGCTCTCGGTGAAGTCCATCGCGGTGCCGGGCGCACTCGCCCAGATCGCGGTCGCGACCCTGCTGGGCTGGGCGCTGGCCTGGCTGCTCGACTGGCCGACCATCGCCGGCTTGGTCTTCGGCCTCGCTCTGTCGGTCGCGAGCACGGTCGTCCTGTTGCGCGCGCTGCAGGACCGCCGGCTGCTGGAAACCACGCAAGGGCGCATCGCCGTCGGGTGGCTGATCGTCGAGGACACTTTCATGGTGGCGGTGCTCGTCCTGCTGCCGCCATTGACCGAGATCTATCTGACGATGGACCAGGCCGGCGCGAAACCGGAGATCGCCGAATTGCTGCGGGCCTTGATCATCACGCTGGGCAAGGCCGCCGCCTTTGTCGCCATCATGCTGTTGGTCGGGCGGCGGGTCATTCCGTGGATCCTGCATTACATCGCGCACTCCGCCTCGCGCGAGTTGTTCCGGCTGGCGGTCTTGTCGATCGCCTTGGGCATCGCCTTCGGCGCGACCACACTGTTCGGCGTGTCATTCGCGCTCGGCGCGTTCTTCGCCGGCATGATCCTGAGCGAATCCGAGCTCAGCCATCAGGCGGCGCAGGAGACCTTGCCGTTGCGCGACGCCTTCGCGGTGCTGTTCTTCGTGTCGGTCGGCATGCTGCTGGATCCTGCAGTTCTGCTCGGCCAATTCTGGCCGCTGCTCGCCACGATGATCATCGTGCTGTTCGGCAAGTCGGCGGCGGCATTCCTGATCGTGCGTCTGTTCGGGCATCCGAAGGCGACGGCGCTCATCATCTCCGCCAGCCTGGCGCAGATCGGGGAGTTCTCCTTCATCCTGGCGGGTTTGGGCCTGGCGCTCGGCGTGTTGACGGAACAAGCCCAGGATCTGATCCTGGCGGCGGCAATCATCTCGATCCTGATCAATCCGGCATTCTTCGTGCTACTTGATCGGTTTGCACCGAAGGAAGAGCCGAAGGCAGCGGACGCTGCGCCGGACAGCGCTACCGCGACGCGCGGCGAACTCGCGCAAACAGCATTGAGCGACCACTACATCGTGATCGGCCATGGCCGCGTGGGCGGCGTCATCGGCGAAGCGCTACGATCGGCAGCCTCACCCATGCTGGTGATCGAGGATCGCCTGGCCGCAATCCCCGAAGCCGACGGTGCACGAGTAGAGGTCATCAAGGGCAATGCCGCCGATGAGGAGGTACTGGCGGCCGCCAATCCCGCCGCAGCGCGCTGTGTCTTCGTCGCCGTTCCAGACGCATTCGAGGCCGGCACCATCGTCGAGCGGGCGCGTGCCCTCAATCCATCCGTGCCCATCATTGCGCGAGCTCATTCCGAAGCCGAGCATGAGCATTTGATGCGGCTTGGTGCGACACACACGATCCTGGGCGAGCGGGAGTTGGCGTTGGAGATGCTGAGAAAGGCAGGGATCGCTACCGAGACGACTGCCGCTCCCGCCACAGCGTCTTGATCTCCGCCACCAGCTGATCCTGGATTTGGCGCGCGACCGCGGCAGGGCGCCAGCTGATATCCGCGGTCTGGGGGTCGAACGGACGCGCGATGCCGGATTGATAGAGCTTCTGGTTGAGTCCGAGCACATTGCGCCGTGGGCGGGCGCGGCCCATGCGAGTCAGCATATCGTAGAAGCGGTCGAGCGGATCGGCGGGACGGCCTCCCATGCCACGCCGCTCACGCCGCTCGCGCACATGGCGCTTGATGGCGGCGATCAAGCCCGGCTTTTTCGAACGACCGAGCCACGGCAGCTCATAGATCAGGATCGGCCGCTCGAAAGCCGCGGCATCCGCAACCATCGACGCGCTGTCACTGGTGACGATCGCGGCATCACCGAGGGCGAGCAGGGCCAGGTAAGGATTCTCTCCGCCCGCGTGGAACTCGGAAAACAAATGCGGCACGGCGAGCGTTCCGAAGATCGCCTTCAGCCCGGCTGGCGATCGCGGGCTGGTGGTGATGAGCAAGGATCCGCCGGTTCTCTGCGCAAGCACCTGCAGATCGCGTGCGAGGCTACGGGCGACCACTTCGTCGAAGGCCATGTGTTGCGTGGGGCCGCCGAGCATGACAGCGATCCAGGGCTTGGGCAGCTGCTCGAATGCCGGCTGCCAGCGTGCCACCGCCTTGTCGACCTCCGCCTCGTTTGCCTTGACCAGCGGCAGCGGCAGTTCGCGCACATTCGGCGCGGGCGGCAATCCATATTGCGGGGTGGTGATGACCAGGTCGTAGGGCTTGAGCTCGGTGCGCGGGCGGCCAAGGCGGATGTTGATGATCCGGCCGCCCTGCTGCGCGATCCAGCGCGAGATCGGCGCGGACCGGAAGCCGATTCCGATCACCATGTCCGGCCAAGGGGCCGTCAACGGATCGCTGGCGCCAACATCAAGGCCGGCCAGGGAAATGCCGGCCTCGGCCGGATCGACAGTGTAATCGGACTGCCATCGAAGCTGCTTGATTTCGTAGGGCCAGCCCAGCATCTCCGCCAGCGCCTGCACTTGCGCATTGTCGCCCCGGCGATCCCCGAACAGCAGCCAGAGGCGCGGCGCGGGTTCGGTCGATGGATGCGTGATGGCTGTCACTGACGGGCAGGGAATCTGTGTGGTCTAAGGCTGCCTGCTCCTTTTGGCCCAAAAAACGACAAAGTCAAAGCGAATGTAATGGGATGCGGCTGGAGCATTGAGAACGGCCGCGCCTTCTGGTCTAGTCCCACCGTGAAAATCTTTGCAACTCCTCGGAGTAACCCTGCCATGACCGCCGTCATGCGACGCTTGGCCTGTCTCCTGCTTGTCTTCATCGCCATCCCGTTGGCAAGCGCCGATCTGCGCTCGCTCGCCTCCGCGGCGTACGAGTACCGCAACGGGCTCTACAACGTGCCGGCGACCGACCTGGACGCAGCTGAAGCTCACGCAGAGCTGCAGGAGCTTGCGGCGGGGCCGGATCAGGCAGCGGCGGAGAAGCTGGCCGAAAGCATGATTCCGGCCGGCTACGAGGATTATCAGCTCTGGATGAGCTTGATTGAGATCAAGACCAAGCTGAGCAAGGGGCTCGAGGCGGCTTATGCCGCCTTTATCGCCACCGAGGCAGCCTTCGATTCGCAGCAGAAGTCGGCGGCTTACCTGGCGCTTGGCCGGACGCTCGAGGGTATCAATCGCGGCAGCGAAGCGCTGGAGGCCTATGACGAGGCGGTCCAGTTGACACAGAATCCGGACGCCCGCGCTGCCTATCAGCGCCTGAGCCGTTCGATCCCGTTCCATTATGAGATGACGGAAACCTCGACCGACGGCGACCGGCCGCAAGTATGCCTGAAGTTCGATCGGCGGGTCCTGGGCACGCGGCAGCTGGCGTATGACGACTACGTGCGCGTCGAGCCCGAGACTCAAGTCGCCTATCGCGCACTCGGCCGCCAGCTCTGCCTGGACGGATTGAGCTACGGCAGCTCCTACCAGGTGACGCTGAAAAGCGGAATGCCGGGTGAAATCGGCGCTCTGGAAAAGGACGAAGCGATCGACGTCGCGATCGGCGATCGCGAGCCCAGCGTCGGCTTCCAGAAGCAGGCCTATGTGCTGCCCAAGGTCGGATCGACCGGCGTGCCGCTGACCAGCGTGAATGTCGGCTTCACCAAGCTGAAATTGCTGCGCATCAACGACCGCAATCTCGTCAACGAGATCAACCGCGGCAATTTCCTGAGCAATCTCTATGACTGGGACCGCCAGCGCGTCGCGAATGAATCGGGCGAGCAGATCTGGCAAGGCTCGATGCCCATCGAGGGCGCGCGCAACGTTCGCGTTCTGACTTCTGTGCCGGTCATCGAGATGGTGCCGGAGATCAAGCCCGGTGTGTATTTGCTGATGGCCCGGGCGGCACAGCCCGACGAAACCGAAGAGCAAGCGCAATATTACTGGGACCAGTACGCGACGCAGTGGATCGTCGTTTCCGATATCGGCCTCACCACCCTCTCGGGCGAGGACGGGCTCAATGTCTTCGTGCGTTCGCTTGAGACGGCAGAGCCATTGAACCGCGTCCGGGTGCAACTGCTCGCCCGCAACAACGAAGTGCTGAGCGAGACCGCCACGGACCGCGACGGCAGGGCACATTTCGATCGCGGCCTGATCGAAGGCGCCGGTGGCCGCACCGCGACGGCGGTCACGGCCTTCCGCAGGGACGGCGATTTCAGCTTCCTCGATTTGACTCGCGCGGCCTATGACCTCAGCGACCGCGGCGTGGGCGGGCGTGTGGCGCCGGCCAACCTGGACCTGTTCCTCTATACCGACCGCGGCGTCTACCGGCCGGGTGAGACCGTTCATCTCGGTGCACTGCTGCGCGACTGGACCGGCAAGAGCGTAGCCGATCTGCCGATCACCTTGCGGCTGGTGCGGCCGGATGGCGTGGAGGCGCAACGTTTCGAGAACCTGAAGGACGAGGTGGGCGGGTTCCAGCAGGACATCGCGATTTCCGAAGCGGCGCGCACCGGCCAGTGGACGGTCGAGGCCTTTATCGATCCCCACGCGCCGGCGATCGCGTCGCAAAGCTTCCTGGTCGAAGAGGTTGTGCCCGCGCGCATCGGGACCAAGCTGACGGCGTCCGCGGCCAAGATCGTTCCGGGCGAATCGTTGACTGTCACCGGTGATGCCAAGTTCCTCTATGGCGCTCCGGCTGCGGACCTCAAAGTCAAGTCCGACCTCGTGGTGCGGCCTGACGCCAATCCATTCCCGCAATGGGAAGGCTACCGATTCGGATTGGAGGAGGAACAAACCGATCCGATGCGCGTCGCATTTGCCGACGTGCGAACGGGCGGGAACGGTGCGTTTGCGCTGCCGGTCGCTCTGGAAGAGGTGCCGGATGTGCAAGCGCCGTTGAAGGCGACCTTGCGCGTCGAGGTCTATGAGTTTGGTGGGCGCCCGGTGATCGAGAGCGTCGATCTGCCCGTCCGGGAGAAGCCGCTCTATCTCGGCATCAAGCCGCTGTTCCCCGAGGGACAGGTGAGTGAAAACAGCAGCGCGCAGTTCGAGATCATCGCACTCGACGCTGAAGGCAAGGAGAAGGCGATCCCGGAACTGCAGTACAGGCTGGTGCGCGAGGAATGGCGCTACAACTGGTTCTATGCCGGCGGCGCATGGGACTACCACGTCTCCATCAACGACGGCCCGGCCGAAGTCGGCACCATCGCCGCCACCGCCAACGGCCCGGCTAAGCTCGAGAAGCAGGTGCAGTGGGGCAATTTCCGGCTGGAGGTCTACGACCCTGCCACCGGCGTCGCCAGCTCCATGCGCTTTCACGCCGGCTGGTCGGCAAAGCCGGGCAGCGGCGAATCGCCCGACCGCCTGCAAGTGGTCAGCGACAAGGAGAAATACCTGGCGGGAGAGACGGCGCAGATCCAATTGCGCGCGCCGTTCGCCGGTGAAGCGCTGATCACCGTCGCGACCGACCGTGTGCTGAGCACGCGCGTCGTCTCGCTGCCCGCCGAAGGCAAGGTGATCGAGATCGAAGTCGATCCGCAGTGGGGCGCAGGTGCTTATGTGCTGGCCAGCGCCTTCCGGCCAGGCCGGGAGCAGGAGCGTGGGCCCGGCCGCGCGGTCGGCGTTGCCTGGCTGGCGGTGGATTCCGCGCCGCGCACCATCCAGGTTGCAATGCAAGTGCCTGACAAAGTGTTGCCGCGCCAGAAGGTCGAGATTCCAATTACGCTGTCGAACTTCACGGGCGCGGCCGCTTACCTCACCGTAGCGGCGGTGGATGAGGGCATCCTCACACTCACCGATTTCGAAACGCCCGATCCGGTCGAGCACTTCTTCGGCAAGAAGCGGCTGCAGGTCGAACTGCGGGATCTGTACGGGCAGCTCATCGACGGCAAGGCCGGGCGGCGCGGCCAGATCCGCGAAGGCGGCGACAGCGAATTCTCCCAGCGCGGCGCGCCCAAGAAGATCGAACTGGTGGCGCTGTATTCCGGCCTGGTTGAAGTCGGCCAGGACGGCAAGGCGATCGTCGCGTTCGACATCCCGGACTATAACGGTCGCCTGCGCCTGATGGCAGTTGCGTATGACGCGCAGAATGTCGGCTGGGCGGAAGCGGGATTGGTGGTGCGCGATCCGGTGATCGCCGAGATCTCCGCACCGCGCTTCCTGGCGCCAGGCGACAAGAGCAACCTGTCGCTCACCCTGCAGAATCTCGACGGCGCCGCGGGTCGCTACGAGGTCGCGTTCAGCTCCAGCGGCGATGTGCAGCTGGGCGAGAACGCCAGCGCCGAGGTCGAGCTGGCGCAGGGTGCAACCACACACCTGCGCCTCGCGCTGCTGGGGCAGCGGGTCGGCAGTGGCGAGATCACGCTCAGCCTGAAAGGGCCGGGCGACTATGTGCTCGACCGCAGCGTCGCGATCCCGGTGCGGCCTGCGAACACACCGGTGACCGAGACGCTCACCATGCGGCTCTTGCCGGGTGAGTCGATGACGCTGAACCAGGCGGCGCTCGATCCGTTCCTCGAGGGCGCAAGCCTGCGTGCGAGTTTCAGCACGACGCCAAACCTTGACGTACAGACCATCCTCGCCAATCTCGAGCACTATCCCTATGGCTGCCTGGAGCAGACCATCTCCAGAGCCTATCCGCTGCTGTTGGCGGGCGATGTGGCCGATTTGTGGGCGCTGGAGGATCGCTACAAGCAGATCGACAAGGCGCAGCTTGAGAAGGCGATCCGCAGCACGCTCAACCGGCAGCGCTTCGACGGCATGTTCGGCCTGTGGACGGCGTTCGATCCGGCAGAACCCTGGCTGTCCGCATTCACCATGGATTTCCTGATGCGCGCGAAGGAGAAGGGATTTGCCATCCCGCCATCCGCGATCGAGCAGGGCATGGACGGCCTGCGCAAGCTCTCGACTGGCTATAGCGGCGTCAGCAGCGACGATGACCGCTATGGCCGCGGGCCGTCGGCGCAGGCCTATGCACACTACGTGCTGGCGCGCGCGGGACAGGCGAAGCTGGCTGATCTGCGCTACGCCGCCGATCAGCTATCGCAGCGCTCTGCGCCGGCTCTGGCGCTCGCGCATCTCGCCGCCGCCCTGGCGATGAATGGCGAGCAGCAGCGCGCGACCGAGTTGTTCGATGCCGCAACAAAGGCGGCCGAGCGACGCGGCTATGGCTGGTGGGACTACGGCTCCAGGCTGCGCGACATGGCAGCGGTCGCCTTCCTGATTGCCGAAAGCAAGCAGTCCGGACTCGATCCGACGCCACTCATCGGCCGGGTTGCCGACATGCAGGGCCAGAACCGCTGGCTCAGCACGCAGGAGCAGGTGTGGGTCCTGTTGGCTGCCAAGGCGACGGCGGGGCAGGCGACAGGCCTCAAGCTCGACGTCTCCGACGGTGTCAGCGTGGTGCAGGACAAGACCTTCTACATGCCGGCCGCCATGTCACTGCCCACCGCGAAGACCTACACCAACAGCGGTAGCGTGCCGGTCTATGCCAAGGCGTCGGTGACCGGCGTGCCGCGCGCGGATCTGCCGCCGGCGGACGAAGGCTTCGCTATCACGCGCACCTTCTACACACCGGATGGCACGGAGGCCGAGCTCAGCCAAGTGAAGCAGAACGATCTCCTGGTCGTCGTCCTCAAGGGCCGCGCGACCAGCGGACTCGATCATCAGGCCTTGATCACGGATCTGCTGCCGGCCGGCTTCGAAGCGGAGATCGCGAGCCTCGCCAGCGCGCGGCAGACTGGGGATTATTCCTGGCTGCCGGAGCTGAGCCAGGCGCTCTATCTCGAATATCGCGATGACCGCTTCGTCGCGGCCTTCGATGTCTATGACGAGGGCAGCGGCGGCCAGAACCGCGATTTCACCTTCGCCTACCTGGTACGCGCGGTCACGCCCGGCGACTACAAGGTGCCGGCGCCGACCATCGAGGACATGTACAAGCCCAACTATCGCGGCCGCGGCAGCACCGCCCGGACGCAGATCGGCATGGCGGAGTAGCCGATGAAGCTGCGCTTGCGATCGACGGTGATCGCCCTCGGCCTTGCCCTCGCGGCAATAGCCGGGGCGGCGCTCATCGCCGATCGCATGCTGCCGCCGCCGCTCGAGCGCCTGGATTCGATCTCGACCGTCGTGCTGGATCGCGACGGCCGCGTGCTGCGCGCCTACACGACGGCCGAGGGCGCGTGGCGACTGCCTGCGGAGTTGAGCGAGGTCGATCCGAAATTCCTCCGGTTCCTGCTGGTCTATGAAGATCAACGCTTCCGCTCGCACCCAGGAGTCGATGCGCTGGCGGTGGGCCGTGCGGCCTGGCAGGCCCTCAGCCACCGCCGCGTCGTGTCCGGTGCCTCTACGCTGACCATGCAGCTCGCGCGCCTGATGGAGCCGAGCCCGCGTACCCTCGGCGCCAAACTGGCGGAAATGGGCCGCGCGCTACAGATCGAAGCGCGGATGAGCAAGGACGATATCCTCGCCGCCTATCTCACCTTCGCGCCCTATGGTGGCAATCTGGAAGGCGTGCGCGCCGCGAGCCTAGCCTATTTCGGCAAAGAGCCGACTCGCCTCAGTGATGCGGAGGCAGCGTTGCTTGTGGCCCTACCGCAGGCGCCGGAGACTGTGCGCCCGGATCGCTTCCCGCATGCTGCCAAGAAGGCACGCGACAAGGTCCTACATTTGATGGGCGCGCGTGGCTTGGTGGATGAGCGTGCGCTTGCTGCGGCGCTGGCTGACCCCGTGCCGCAAGCGCGCAAGACGTTCCCTCTGAGCGCGCCGCACCTCGCGGATCGCCTAACGCGCCAACAGCCGACGGCACGCGTGATCGAGACGACGATCGACGACGATCTGCAGCGTGCCTTGCTGGAGGTCGTCCGGCGCTATCAAGCGCACCTCGAGCCGAACGCGACCATTGCAGTGCTGGCGGTGGAGAACGAAGGGCGCAAGGTGCGCGCCTATATCGGCTCGAGTGACTTCTTCGCCAACCGCCGCTTCGGCCAGAACGATATGGTGACGGCGATCCGCTCGCCGGGCTCCGCGCTCAAGCCCTTCATCTATGCCATGGCGTTCGATGAGCTGGCCGCCCATCCCGAGACGATGATGCCGGATGTGGCCTTGCGCTTCGGCGATTATGCACCGAAGAACTTCGACGGTCATTTCCGCGGCCAGATCAGCGCGCGCGAGGCCTTGCAGGCGTCGCTCAACATCCCGGCTGTCGCATTGCTCGACCGCGTCGGGCCGCTGCGCTTCGTTCTGCGCTTATCGGAATCCGGCGTGCCCTTGGCTTTCCCGAGCGAGGCGAAGGTGCCCGGCCTGCCGGTCGCGCTCGGTGGCGTCGGGATCAGCCTGGAAGGGCTGGTGACGCTCTATGCCGACGTGGCAGACCGGGGCAGCGCGCTGCCGCTGAGCGTCGACGAGTCGCCCAGCGACGCACCGGCGCTCGAACCTCTGATGTCGCCGAAGTCGGCGTACTACATCACGAAGATCCTGCTCGACACACCGCCGCCGCCAAGCTTCCTCGCTGCCGGCAACCGTCGCAACGCGCAGCCGATCGCCTACAAGACCGGCACATCCTTCGGCTTCCGCGACGCGTGGGCGGTCGGCTACACGCGCGACTACACGATCGGCGTCTGGGTAGGCCGGCCGGACGGCACCTTCTCGGCCGGGCGCATGGGCCGCGCCAACGCAGCGCCGATCCTGTTCGAGGCCTTCGATCTGCTGCCACAAGGGCCATCCGCGCTGCCCGAGAAAGTGCCTGCCGACGTGATCGCCGCCGACAATGCCAGCCTGCCGGCCAACCTGCGCACGTTCCGAGTTCGCCCCGGCGCCGCGCCCAACACCATCGCATCGACCAAAGCGGTGCAGATTTCCTATCCCGTCGACGGCGCAACGCTCGAACTGGCGCCGAGGGAACAGCCTCTGCCGGCCCTGACACTGCAAGCCAATGGCGGCGCATTGCCATTGCGCTGGCTGGTGAACGGATTGCCGATCGAGTCACAGCCCTACCGCCGCCAGGCGCAATGGCACCCCGATGGCCGCGGCCAGGTGCGCGTGACGGTCACCGACCGCAACGGCAACAGCGCCAGCAGCGCGGTGTGGATCAAGTGACGGCACAGCCGTCATGGTCGGACTTGGTCCGACCATCTACGAGCTTCGTTGCGAGAGACCGCGTCGCTTCAGGCAAACTCGTGATGGTGTGGACGGCCCCCGCGCGGCATCGATGTGCCAGAATGAGGTCGTTGCAGATCTCATTGAAGGGAGCCGTCCATGGATAAGCTTATCCGCATTGGCAT
>NZ_QORW01000030.1 GCF_003574735.1 Dongia deserti | reverse complement strand
ATCGGCCAGGGTCAGCGCGATGCTCGCCGAGGCAACCCCGGCCTCGTCCTCGCCCGCTTCCACCAGCTTCAGCGGGCTCTGCGGCCCAGCCGTCACCGTCGGGTCGTCGTTGGTGCCGATCACCGCAATGGTGAGCGTTCCCGTGCTAAGGGTGCCGTTGGACAACCTTATGGCGTAGGTGACAGTGTCATAGTCCACTTGTCCTGCCGCAAGATGATTGAACGCGTCTTGAAACTGTGTCGTATTTGTCTTGTACAGGATCTTGCCGTTCACGATCGCGATGTCGGCGCCCATTGCGCTTTGTTCGGAGCACGTAATGCTCTCAAGCGTCGCCGTCGACTCATTCGGCGCAGTGAAGGATGCATCCTTTACCAGGAGGTCAACCACTCCAACGCCATCCTCGATGCCATCGATCGAGTAGAGCGTCTTCGCCTTTCCACCCAGATCGTTCGCCATGACGTCGATCAAGTAGACGAAGCCATCCTCCGTCACCGTGTAGTAGTCATCCTTAGCCTGCGGCGTCAGTGAATAGCTGACTGTGGAAAGACCGACCGGTGCGGTTGGGCTGCTGAGATCGCTGGTGGTCATCGCTTTCGCTCCTAAGTAAGCCAGTCAAATAAAGGGACGTCGGCGCGCGGGAATGCGCGGCTGCCTACCGGCTCCTTCGCTTCAATCGAGATTGTTCGGGTTGATGCCGCGCATCAGAGGCTGGAAGGCACCGTTGCTCCGTCGGTGGCGGCCAGCGGCGTATCCGCAGACGCATGCGTTCCTGACACGGCAAAACGACCATAGCTCCCTCCAGCTCGGCCCGATGCATCATCGGGGCGCGGTTGCGCGCGTGTTCGTGCGCCGGCCGAATCGGCCGGCCGTTCCTCCGGAGACGTGCATGCGGAGCGCTCATTCAGCCCCGCGGCGCGTCTCCCCTCGAGCTGGAGATGCGACAGAGATTTCCCGTGCGGCGCCTGCCTTGAGCTGCGGCGGGCGGCGAAATGAGAGAGGAAACCCCAAGCCTCGTTCGATCGAATTTTCTTATAATTGAAGGGATGCTAGACCCTGCGTGCTACACACGACAAGGTAGCAGTATGGTAAACGCGGGTTATTGCTACTTATCGGGGTGTGTCTTCTTTGGAAAATTCCGATTGACAAAATAGAGCCGTGACGCACCGGTCAGGCGCCCTGCGCCCAGGCGATCAGCTTCCTCAGAAACGCCTCTCCTGCCGCCATTTGGGACAGCTCGATGAACTCGTCGGGCTGGTGGGCCTGCAGGATGGAGCCGGGGCCGCAGACGATGGCGGAGAGGCCGGCTTGCTGGAACTGGCCCGCTTCGGTCGCGAATGCCAAGCCGACCGTCTGGTTGGCGCCGGTCAGGAACTTCACGAGGGTTTCCGCGGCGCCGCCGGGCTCGTCCGCCAGCGGCGGCACGTGTGCGCGCGGACGCGTGACGATCGCGGCTTCGGGTGCGACGCGCTGGAGGCGCGGCAGGACCGTGGCGGCAACGAATGACTCAAGCTTCGGCAGGACGACGGATGGATCGGCACCAGGTGTCGCGCGGAAGTCCCAGTGCAATGTGCAGTGGCGCGCGATGATGTTGACTGCAGTGCCGCCTTCGATGCGGCCGACATTGATCGTAGGATAAGGCGGCTCGAAATTCGCATCGTTGAAGGTGGAGTGCTTCAGCTCCTCCGCGATGCGGTCGAGCTCGGCCACGATCTCCGCCGCGGCGACGATGGCGTTGGCGCCCTTGTGTGTCTGGCTGGAATGGGCATCGCGGCCGGTCACTTCGGTCTCGAAGGAATAGCAGCCCTTGTGGCGCGTGCCGAGCTGCAGCTCCGTCGGCTCGCCGATGATGGCAAGCGCGGGCTTGGGAAAGCGCCGGCCCAGCTCCGCGATCAGATGCGGCGCGCCGAGGCAGCCGACCTCCTCGTCATAGGAGAAGGCGAAATGGATCGGCACTTTCAGAGGACGCGCCAGCATCTCCGGCACCAGGGCGAGGCACAGCGCGATGAAGCCCTTCATGTCGGAGGTGCCGCGGCCATAGAGCCGGCCGTCGCGCCGGGTCAGGGTGAAGGGATCGCTGGTCCAAGGCTGTCCCTCCACCGGCACGACATCGGTGTGGCCCGAGAGCACGAGGCCGCCCGGCGCATCGGGGCCGATGCTGGCCCACAGATTGGCCTTCGGCTGGCCGTCGGGCGCGGGCACCAGGTCGCTCTTGACGTTGTGCTCCCCGAGACAGTCGCGGATCCACTGGATGAGGTCGAGATTGCTGCGCGCCGAGACCGACGCGAAGGCGACCAGCCGTTCCAGGATGTCGATGGCGCTTTGCATCTTCAGCCCCGCCAGAAGGTCGGCGTGAACAGGACCATGACCGTCAACAGCTCAAGCCGCCCGATCAACATGCCGAAAGCCAGCAGCCATTTCACGCCGTCCGGCAGGCTCGCATAGTTCCCGGACGGACCGATGATCGGGCCGAGCCCCGGTCCCACGTTGCCCAGGGCCTGCGCCGCGGCGGAATAGGCGGTCAGAATATCGATCTGAAACGCGGCGATGGCCAGCCCCAGGATCACGAAGGTGAAGATGTAGAGCACGATAAAGCCGATGACGGAGCGGATGACGTCCTCCGTCACGGCGACGCCGTTGTAGGTCGGCAGCAGGACACGATTGCGGTGCACCAGCGAGCGGATTTGCCACTTCGCGAACGAGCCGAGAATGCAGAAACGGAAGATCTTCATGCCGCCCGCGGTGGAGCCGGTGCAGCCGCCGACGAACAACAGGATCATGAAGAGCGTCAGCGGGAAGGTGCCCCAGGCCGAATAGTCCTCCGAGGAGAAGCCGGTCGTCGTCAGGATCGAGACGACGTTGAAAGCGGAGGAACGGAAGGCGCTCTCCAAATCCCGGCCGTTGACGCCGAACTGCCAGAGCGTCACCAGGATGATGACGCAGACCATGGTGAAGGCGTACCAACGGACCTGTTCGTCGCGCAGGAGCGAGCGCCAATCGCCATGCCACACCAGCCGCGCCATCAGCATGAAAGCGAGCGCGCCGATGAACATAAAGACGATGATGATCCACTGGACCAGGGGACCATAATAGCCGATCGAGGCGTCCTTGGTGCTGAAGCCCGCCGTCGCGACCGATGTCATGGCATGGCACACCGCATCGAACAGCGGCATGCCGGCGACCGTGAGCAGGACCGCGCAGATGACTGTGAGGACCGCGTAGATGCTGAAGATCTCCCACGTCACGTCGACGGCGCGCGCCCGGATCTTGTCGACCTTCTCGGAGAACTCGGTGCGGAACAGCTGCATGCCGCCAACCCCGAGATACGGCAGCATCATCACCGCCAGCACGATGATGCCGATGCCGCCGAGCCACTGCAGGATGGAGCGCCACAGCAGGATGCCGCGCGACTGGGTGTCGAGCCCGACCATCACCGTAGAGCCGGTCGTCGTCAGGCCGGACATCGTTTCGAAGAAAGCATCCGTGTAGCCGAGGCCGGCGTCGGACAGTGCGAGGGGAAGTGCCGCAAAGGCGCACATCACCACCCAGGTCAGCGAGGTCAGCAGAAAACCTTCACGCCGGCCGATCACGGGCTTCTGGTTGGTGCGGAAGGCCAGGATCATGGCGCCGCCTGCGCCGCCGCTAACCGCCGCGCCGGCGATGAATCCCGTCCAGTTGCGATGGTCGGCCGCATAGTCCGCCAGCGCCGGCAGCAGCATCAACGCGGCGATGCCGCTGAGGAACATGCCGAGCGTGTAGAACACGGAACGATGATCCGGCCACGACATCGGCTAGGCTTCCCCCTTCTTAGATTCCCGGCCGTGCCGAAGGCGTGTCGTGCGTAGGCGCTACGACAATTCGGCTTGGCGACGCTCGTTTGGCGCTCCTGCAAGCGCGCGCGGCCATCGCCGCGCTACCCCTCATCCAGTTTCGCCCCCGGGCTCTTGCGACCCGGGGGTCGCTCGCGCTCGCTAAGGCTTCGCATCCTCTCCCCGCAAGGGGGAAAGGCAACTTCTTGAGGGCGTTCATAGGCGACAAACGGTCAACAGTCGAGCCTCACGAACTCGACGCGACCGTGGAGGGTGGCAGGCCGATGATGGCGAGGAACTCGCGCCGGGTCGACGGGTCGGTGCGGAAGGCGCCGAGCATGCGGCTGGTGACCATGGAGGTGTTGGGCTTGTGCACGCCGCGCGTGGTCATGCATTGGTGGCTGGCATCGATCACCACGGCGACGCCGCGCGGCTGCAGCACCTCCTGCAGCGTGTTGGCGATCTGCGCCGTCATCGTCTCCTGGATCTGCAGGCGCTTGGCATAGCAATCGAGCAGCCGCGCCAGCTTGCTGATGCCGACCACGCGATGATGGGGCAGATAGGCGATGTGCGCGCGCCCGATGATGGGCGCGATGTGATGCTCGCAATGGCTTTCGAAGCGCATGTCGCGCAGCACGATCATCTCGTCGTAGCCGTCGGTCTCCTGGAAGGTGCGCGCGAGGAGGGCGTGCGGATCCTGCTCGTAGCCGCGGAAGAACTCGCGATAGGCGCGCACCACGCGGTCGGGCGTACCGCGCAGGCCTTCGCGGCCGGGATCATCGCCCGCCCAGCGAATCAGGGTGCGGACGGCCTCTTCCGCCTCATCGCGGCTCGGCCGCTGGATTCGCTGCTTGGAAGCGCGCGCTGCGCCGGCGCGGGGCTTGCTGGATTTCGCCAAGATCGTCGTCCTCGTCCCGCTCAGTGCAGTTTCACTGGCTGATAGGGGCTGTCGAGCGAGAAAGCGGGAACCCGCACGTCGAACTTCTCGCCATGCTCGGTTTCCATCTGGTAGGTGCCGACCATGATGCCGGAGGGCGTCGGCAGCGGCGTTCCGCTGGTGTATTCGTAGTACTTGCCCGGTTTCAGAATCGGCTGCTCTCCGACCACGCCGGGGCCGCGCACTTCCTGCACCCGGCCCATGGAGTCGGTGATGCGCCAATAGCGGTTGCGCAGCTGCACCGTATCGGCGCCGTTGTTCTCGATCCGGACGCGATACTTCCAGACATAGTGCGAGTCCTCGGGCGAGGACTGGTCGTCCAGGTAGGTCGGTACGACCGTGATGGTGATCGATCGCGTGGTCTCTTTGTACATCGGCGGACTTTTAAGGTTGTCGGACTTCGGTGCTTGGCCTTGGTTCTGGGCCGTCGTTCTCGCCCTATGTTCTCGGGGGCCAAGCCCGGCGCGGGTGCGCCGACATCGGCCTTGCTGGATGGCGTGATCGGCCGCAGCCGCTGGCATGAATTTTATCGCCTGTGGGGGCCAACGCAACCCGCGCGTTCCCCCTCCCCAAGCTGGGGGCGGGTCGGGGTAGGGAACGCGAGCGAAGACTCCTGCCAGCACGGCTGTAGCTCCCCGTCCCTAGCCCTCCCCTGTTTCGGGGGAGAGGATCGACTTGTTTTGTGGTTGCGGAAACAGAAGCGGCGCCGGATTTGCTCCGGCGCCGCCAATTTCAACCAACCTGGCCGATTACTGGATGATGATCTCGGCGCGGCGGTTGGCTTGCTCTCTCACGCCATCCTCGGTCGGGACCGCGTTCTCCGACTCACCCTTCCAGGCGGTCGTGATCGCTTCGGCCGGGACGCCGCCCGCGATCAGCGCTTCGCGGACCGCATCGGCGCGACGCTCGGACAGCCGTTCGTTGTAGGCGGCCGAGCCAGCGCGGTCGGTGTGACCGGTGACCGAGATCGCGGTCGAACGGTTCGCGTTGAAGTCCGCAATGACCTGGTTGATCACGGCCTGCGCCGCGGCGTTGATGTTGAACCTGTCGAAGTCGAACAACACCAGGTAGACGGCCGGCGGAGTCGGCGCGACCGGTGCCGGTGCAGCTTCAAGCTCGGCCAAAGCAGCCAGCAGCTCGTCGCGGCAGGCGGCGATGTGGTCTTCCTGGAAGTTCTCTTCCTGTTGCTCGAGCCAGCAATCGAAACGGCTCTGCGCACGCGCGGCGATGTCCGGCTTGTTGTCGCGGGCGCCGCCATCCAGCGCCGCCAGCAAGCGGGTGCGGACGTCATTGATCTCAGGCAGCGTGTCTTCCGGCAGGTCGCGATTCACCGGATCTTCCGGCAACACCACTTCGCCGGCCGCGGACTGCAAGCCGCGGCGTGCGAAGTAGCCGGCATCGCGCCAGTCCCTCATCTCGTCGGCTTCGAAGACCGCGAGGTCGCGATATTCCTTGGTCAGCGCTTGAGTGAACGGCGTGCCGCCACTCGGTTCAGTCGTGCGGATACGTTGAAGGTCGGAAGTGCAGGCGGCGAGAACGCCCAGCGCGCCGACAACCCCCAGGATCTTTAATAGTTTCATTTCTCTCCTCGCTTTTGTCCCTTGTTGCCCAGCGACTGACGGAGAACCCGCCGCGGTCGTCTGGTGTGACGATCAACGGAATGCCAAAAGATGACAGGTATTGGTGTTGCTCAGATGCCATCCCCAGTGACGTCGACTTTGCGCCGACACCGTATAAACTATAGAAAGGCGTTTGGTTCCTGTCAAAAGCAGAAGAACCAGAATTAACTAATTCTTCCAGGCTGATGAATAGCGCGTAACTGTACGACTTCGCCACCCGCTGCGATCGAATCTTGGGGGTCGTGGCTTACTAGCAACACTGGCAAATGCGTCGCGGATTGGAAGACGAGCGACCGGAACCGGTCGCGCAGCGTCAGATCCAGCTTCGAAAACGGCTCGTCCAACAAGAGGGCCTTGGGCTCGGACAACAGCACCCGCAGCAGCGCCACACGCGCGCGTTCCCCGCCGGACAGGGTCAGTGGGTCGCGATGCGCGAAACCCGCCAGTTCAACCCGCGCGAGCGCCTCTTCCACCTTGCGCTGCCGGGTCGCCCGGTCCGCCCCGGCAGGCAGACCGAACGCCAGATTCTCCCCCACGCTCATGTGCGGAAACAACAGGTCGTCCTGGAACAGGATGCCGAGCCGGCGCCGGTGCGCCGGCAGAGCGAGGATCGAGTGTCCGTCCAGCAGCACGTCGCCTTCGCCGAGGAGACCCGGCGGCAACACACCGGTCAGCCAAGCCAGAAGGCTGGACTTGCCGGCGCCGGAGGGACCCATGATCGTGACCGGGCGGCCGGGCTGTATACGGCAACTCACGGGTGCGAACAGGCGCTGTCCCTGATGGCTAATCGCGGCATCACGCAGTTCCAGCATGCGGCACCGTCATGTCAGGGCCGGACGCGCGGCACGGCGCGCGATCCAATAGGCGGCGAAGAAGCCGGCCCAGATCACCAGGGCCAACGTGGTACCATAGACGCCGACGATGCGCCGGTCGCCGCCGGATGACAGTGCGATCGCCTCGGTCGCCAGGGTCGTGATGCGACCGCCGCCCATCAGGATCGTCGGCAGATAGAGCGAGAGGCTGACGGCACAGCCAAGCGCGGCGGCGAACACCAGGGCCGGCAGCAGCAGCGGCAGGCGCACGCTGACGAGGACCCGCAGCGGACTGGCGCCGAGGCACAGAGCGGATCGTTCGTAGCGCGGGTCGAGCCGTGCCCAGGGATCGGCCAGCGCCAGGAGCACATAAGGGAAGACGAACAAAGTGTGGCTGAGCGCCGTCGGCAACCAGCCGCCGACCAGGCCGAGGCCGAGCAGCAGGATCTGCACGCCCATCAGGAACGCGACGTCGGAGACGATAAGCGGCAGGGCGGCGATCGTGCGCCCTTTGAGGCGCGTGCGATGCGTGACAAAGCGCTCCAGCTGCAGCCATGCGATGGCGCCGATCAAGGCCAGCAGCGTGACGAACAACGCGATGGAGAGGCTATGCCGGAACGGCAGCCACAGGTCCGGCAAGGCGCGCTGCCACGCGGCGAGCGCGCAGCAATCCGGCAGCGCCTTGGGAAACCGCCACGTCGCCGCAAGGGACCAGAGCGGCAAAGCAAGAATCGCCAGCGCGCCGAACACGATGCCGAGGCCCGCCAGCGCGCGGCCGGCCTGCGCGCTCCATCGCCAGATGAGCGTGGGTGACCGCACACCGTCGGCCAATAGCGTACGCAGCGCGCGGGCAACGAAGAGTTCGCACGCGCGCCAGATGCCGAGTGCCATCAAGGTCAGCGCCAGATGCGCCAATGCCAGCGCCGCAGCGGGAAAGCGCCGCGCGAGATCGGGATCGTGCGTCAGATCGACCGCGAGCAAAGCAAGGGTCGGCGGTGCCGCGGGCCCGAGCACCAAAGCCATATCGACGGCGGACAGCGAATATGCCAGCGCGGCATAGACCGGCAGGCGGATCAGCGCGTAGAGCCGCGGCGCGATCAGCTTGAACCAGGCGAGGCCGGGCTGATAGCCGAGCGAAGCGCCGATCGCCATCATGCGCGGTGCATCGAGCTGGTTGAGGGCAGTCAGGGCGGCGAAGAACAGGAACGGCATCTCCTTCAGCACCAGGCCGGCCGCGAGGCTCAGGCCGTACGGATCGTGCGGCACCAGCAGATCGGGCGGCGTCTCGATCGGGAGCACGCGTGCCGCGATGCGCACCAGCCAACCCGACGGCGCGATCAGGAACGCAAGCCCGAGCGCAAAGGCGGCATGCGGTGTCGCCAGCAGCCAGGACAGGAACTTCGCCGCCAGCAGTGGAAGGCCGGTGCGCGCTCGACCGAGTGGCGCGATCCAGGCCAGCGCGAGCAGCGCGAGGCCGAGCGCGATCGGCATCGCGACCAAGGCCGAGATCAGCGTGGCGCGCGCGGCCGATCCCAGGCCGGGATAAGCGAGCAGATCGCGCCAGGGCTGCAACGAGAGAGATGTTCCGCCGAGCGCAGGGAAATAGCCGAAAGCCGGCAGCAATACGAACACGAGCCCAGCCAGGATCGCGACGCCCGGCACCGCGACCAGTGCCAGCCAGGCGATTCGCGCACGCATCGCTTTGCCGCCGATCGGGCGCACTGCGTCTAATTGGGAGATCGCATTTGCCAACTAGGCACCACGAAAACGTCCCCTCAGGGAGGGCCATTGCACCTGACGAATCCGCCGCGAAAATACACCCCTTCCCCCGCAAGGAGGGAAGGGGTGCCCTTCTCGGAGCTCCGCCACTCGATAGCGTCGATAGCGCGCTCTCCGCGTCACGCGTTCGGTCTCCCTGCCTCTAAGCGCTGTAGCGGTTCAGCCATTCTTGTTCCAGGGTGGGGACCCAGCTGCTGTGCGGTTCGGGGAGCGGCTTGCCGAGCTCCTCCGGAGTCGGAGTGGCGATGCCGCGCGGCAGGTCCTCGAACAATTTGCGCTCCTCAGGCTCGAGGCGCGCCATCGACAGCACTGTGGGATCGCCCCACACGTCCGCATGCTCCTTGCGCGCCTGGGCTTCCGGCGAAAGCAGGAAGTCGGCGAACACCATCGCGCCTTCCGGCGCGCTGCTGTTGAAGGGGATCGCGAGGAAATGGGTATTGCCGATGCTGCCCGCGCTCGGGACGAAGGCACGCACGGTGTCCGGCAGCAGATCCTGCGCGATGGCCGAGGATGCATCGCCCGGATTGAAGGCGAAATAGATGTCGGTCTCGCCGTCGGCCACCAGCTGCCGCATCTCGCTGCTGGATCTCGGAAAGGCGGCGCCCTTGCGCCACAGATGCGGGTGCAGGGAATCGAGATAGGTCCAGAGCGGCGCGGTTGCCATTGCGGCGTTCTGGCCGGTCGGATGCAGCAGCCGCGTCGGATCGGCGGTGGTTTCGTAGAGCGCCTGCTTCAGGAACGTGGTGCCGAGAAAGTCGGGCGGCGCCGGATAGGTGAAGCGGCCGGGATTGGCTTCCGCCCAGCTCTTGAGCGCCGCCATGCTGCGTGGCGGCTCCTTCACGCGCGCGCTGTCATAAAAAAAGACGAGCTGGGCCATGCCCCAGGGCGATTCGTAGCCTTCTGTGGGAACCGTGAAATCGAGGACGGTGGTCGGCTTCTCTTCCGGATCGACCTTCCGGAAGTTGGGCAGCAACTCCACGAACGGACCGAACAGCAGGTCCTTTGATTTCAGCGCGGCGAAGTTCTCGCCGTTGATCCAGATGAGGTCGACGCTGCCGCCGGTCACGCGCCCGGCGGCTTTTTCTGCGATGATGCGCGAGACCGCTTCGGCGGTGTCGGCGAGCTTCACGTGGCGCACCTCGACTTCGGCGCCCGCCTTGATCTCCGCGGCCGCCCAGGCGATGTAGTCGTTGATGCGTTGATCGCCGCCCCAGCCGTTGAAATGCACCACTTGGCCGCGTGCCATCGCCCGGATGCCGCGCCAATCGCCTTTCGGCGTCCTTGCCCAGGACCCGCGCGCCAGAACCGGCAGTGCCGCCAATGCGCCGGCCGCCGTCAAAAATCGCCGGCGCGGCCAGCAGGTCCTTCGCATCATCACGTTTCCTTGCAATCCGAATTCATGGTGCGGCATCCGCGAAACTAGGCTGCACCATCGTGCTTGCCAAGCGATGGACCCTATCCGCGTTCCGGAACTCCCAGGCATGTGATCGATGGGCGCATGCCGGCGAGGGCCGATGTTCTTGTTGGGTGAGGTCCTTGCTTCGACCCTGCCCCCTCGCCTATATTTTTGGCGGAGCGCGGGTGTAGCTCAGCGGTAGAGCATCGGCTTCCCAAGCCGAGGGTCGCGGGTTCGAACCCCGTCGCCCGCTCCAGTCCGAAATCGGCGAATCGGGCGGCCCAATTATCCCCGTTATCCACATCTTCCACAGGCGCCTGCGATGGTGCGATCGCGGCCACTTGCGCATTAACTACACAACGCTTTGTGGCGTCACGGATTTAGGATCAAAGTTCCGCACAGGTGCTGAATAGTGGCCGTGTTTACTGCCGTTTTTATTTGATCAATTCGGCAGTGACGCGACTCTTTTCAGTTGTCATTCCCGGGGCCGGGGGGCATCATCCGCGGCACTTCAAAAAGACTTTCAAAACCGGCTACAGGGGACGGCGCGTGCGTGAGATTGCAAGCGTCGAGGAGCTCGCTTCCTCGATCGGCACAGAACTCTACGCATATTGGGAGCGCAAGCGGGGCGCGCGGCGAATGCCCGCGCGTGCGGACATCGACCCCGCCGACTTGAAGCGCATCCTGCCCAACATCATCCTGGCCAAGATCGAGCGCGACGGGCGCGTGCGATTCACCTTGGTCGGCACGCGCTGCGTGGCCCACGCGGCGATGGACTACACCAACCACTATCTCGACGAGCTGGACTTCAGCTGCGACCACGACACCGACTGGCACGAGGTCTATCGCACCTTGCATCGCGAGCGGCGGCCGATCTTCGGCATCGTGAAGACCTTCCTCAAGGACACGCGCACCTGCGAGCTGGCGGAAGTGCTGCTGCCGCTGTCGGACGACGGCGAGACGATCACCCATTGCATCGGAATCGAAGATGCGCGCCTCGGCCTGCACGACGTCGAGGATCTGATGCCGGCGCGGCTCGCGCTCAAGCAGATCGCTTAAGTTTTCCTTTTCCAACGCCATTCCCTTCTCCCCTTGCGGGAGAAGGATTGGGAGAAGGGCGTCATTGCTTGCTGAGATCGAGGTCCGGCGAATAGTGCCCGCCTTCGACTTCCTTGATCACCGCCTGGCCGCAGACGACCTGCTTGGTCTCCGGGTCATAGGTGAGCGTGGGCGAGCCGTAGAGTTGCCAGCCGCGATTGATGAGCTCGCTGATGCGATGACAGAACGAGGCATCGTCCGGGCCGGTGAGATAGCGATAGAGATTCATGGGTCAAGTCCGCGCGTTGATATGACCCGCGCACTATAGCAGCGTCAGATCGCCGACAGGTCCACGATCTGCTGCAAGGCCGGGTTGCGCACCAGGCGCTTGGCGGCGGCGATGTCGGGGGCCATCAGACGGTCCTGATCCCAGAACTGTGCCTCTTTCCGCAGCAGCTTCAGCACCTGCTGCAGCCTCGGGCTGGTGGTGATCGGCTTCCTCAGCTCGATGCCCTGCGCCGCGGCCAACAACTCGATGCCGAGAATGGCGGCGGTGTTGTCCGCCATGTCGTGCAGGCGCCGCGCGCCGTGGGTCGCCATCGAGACGTGATCCTCCTGGTTGGCGGAGGTCGGCAGCGAATCGACGCTGGCCGGATGAGCCAGCAGCTTGTTCTCGCTGGCAAGCGCGGCGGCGGTCACATGCGCGATCATGAAACCGGAGTTCAAGCCCGGATCGGGCGCGAGGAAGGCCGGCAGATTGCTCATGCGCGCATCGGTGAGCAGCGCGACGCGGCGCTCGGAGATCGCGCCGATCTCGGCGATGGCAAGCGCGATCGCGTCGGCGGCGAGTGCCACCGGCTCGGCATGGAAGTTGCCGCCGGAGATGATGTCTCCCTGGTCGGCGAAGACCAAAGGATTGTCGCTGACCGCGTTGCATTCGCGCTGGATGACGTTCGCGGCGTGGCGCAGCTGGTCGAGCGCGGCACCCATCACCTGCGGCTGGCAGCGCAACGAGTAGGGATCCTGCACCCGGTCGCAGTGGATGTGGCTGGCGCGCAAGGCGCTGCCTTCCATCAGGCCTTTCAGGGCGCGGGCGGCGTCGATCTGGCCTAGTTGCCCGCGCACGGCGTGGATGCGCGGATCGAACGGTGCGTCGCTGCCAAGCGCCGCGTCGGTCGACATGGCGCCAGCGACGAGGCCCGCGCGCAGCAGATCGTCGGCCGCGAACAGGCCAGTTGCCGCCAAGGCGGTGGAGACCTGTGTGCCATTGAGGAGGGCCAGCCCCTCCTTCGCGGCGAGATCGATCGGCTTCAGGCCGGCGATCTCCAAGCCTTGGGTCGCGGGCAGCACCTTGCCCTTGTGGCTGACCTCGCCGATGCCGAGCAAGGTCGCCGACATATGCGCGAGCGGTGCCAGATCGCCCGAGGCGCCGACCGAGCCCTTGGCCGGGATGCGCGGATAGACCTCCGCATTCACGAGGGCCATCAGCGCCTCGATCACGCTGCGCCTTATGCCCGAGAAGCCGCGGGCGAGGCCGTTGATCTTGAGGATCAGGATGGCGCGCACAGTGGAGTCGGACAGCGGGTCGCCGGTGCCGGCGGCGTGGCTCAGCACCAGGCGGCGCTGCAGTTCCGTCAGCTGGTCGTCCTTGATATGCGTGCGCGCCAGGGCGCCGAAGCCGGTATTGATGCCGTAGGCCGTCTCGCCCCGGTCGATCACCGCCTGGACCAAAGCCGCCGACCGGTCGATGGCGTGATGGCTGGCGGGTTCCAGCGCGATCGGGCGCGGCGCCTCCAGCAGCGCGCGCAGGTCCTTGAGCGTCAGGGTTCCGGGATTGAGCATGAAGGCGCCGGCCATCGGCGATCTCCCTCAGATGTCGGTTGTATTAACTTGTATATACAAGCCGGTTCTCCGGCCCGCAACAAGCAGGCGTGTCGCAGATGCGACATGCCTCAGGTGCGGAAAAGTCATGCAAAACTCGCGATTTATCCCATTAACGCGGCGTCGCTGCTAACTTATAACACGTCGCAACAAAGGCGGCTTTGGCCGCCTGCCTTGTTTTACAAGGACGCGACATCAAACCCCGAGGGTTGGCACATGGCGAACGACGGCGAATTGGACCTGAACAGCCTCAATGATGACGATCTCGTGCAGCAGATGCATGACGATCTCTATGACGGCTTGAAGGAGGAAATCGAGGAGTCCGTCCGCATCCTGCTGAAGCGCGGCTGGGCGCCCTACGATGTGCTGACCAAGGCGCTGGTCGAAGGCATGCGCATCGTCGGCATCGACTTCCGCGACGGCATCCTGTTCGTGCCGGAGGTGCTGCTAGCCGCCAACGCCATGAAGGCGGGCATGTTCATCCTGCGCCCGCTCTTGGCGGAGACCGGCGCGCCCAAGGTCGGCAAGATGGTGATCGGCACTGTCAAGGGCGACATCCACGACATCGGCAAGAACCTGGTCTCCATGATGATGGAGGGCGCCGGCTTCGAGGTAGTGGATCTCGGCATCAACAACCCGGTCGAGAAATACATGGCCGCGATCGAGGAGCACAACCCGGACATCCTCGGCATGTCGGCGCTGCTCACCACCACCATGCCCTACATGAAGGTGGTGATCGACGCGCTGGTGGAGAAAGGCGTGCGCCAGGACTACGTGGTGCTGGTCGGCGGCGCGCCGCTCAACGAAGCCTTCGCCAACTCGATCGGCGCCGACAGCTACTGCCGCGACGCCGCGGTGGCGGTGGAGACCGCCAAGCAATACATGGCGAAGCGCCAGGGCTCGGCGATGGCGGCGCGGGCTTAAGCCTCGCTCGCTGGTTCACAGTTCGCAGCGGCCCCGCCCGATGGGCGGGGCCGTTTTGCTTTTTGGCTGGTGGCGCCTCTCAGCTGGCGGCTTCTGGGCGGCGCGAAGGCGCGCCAAGGAGCGCACAAACGGAGATGAGGATCACGGCTGCGCCGATCCACTGTGCCGCCACCAGCCGCTCACCGAGGAACAGGTAGGCGGTGGATACCCCGAAAACCGGTATGAGATTGAGGAACATACCGGCGGTGCCGGCGGGCACCGAGCGCAGCCCCCTGAGATAGAACGAGAAAGCGACAACGTAATACATCAGGCCGGACACTGCGCCGGCCAAGAGGTCTCGCAGCGGAAGGGCGCGAAGTTCAACCACGGAACTGCCCTCCATCAGCCAGAGTCCCGTGACCCAAATCAGCCCGACCGTCTGCTGCAACGCCACGATGAAGAGCGGGTCCACGACGGTCACGATCCGCCGCGACAACACGGTGTAGAGGGCGCAGCACAACACGCCGCCAAGGATCAGCACGGCGCCGCCAGTCTCAGCCGAAGCCTCAAGGTCGAGAATCTCGCTGACCAGCAGCACTCCGCCGGCTGCCGTCGCCGTCAGGCCGATGAGCCGGACCGTGACCCGCTCTCTCAATACCAGCCAGGCCATTGTCACGATCAGCGCGGGCTCCGCCGCCCAGAGCAGCGTGGCGACGCTGGCGCTGGTCTGCACGAGGCCGAGCATGCTGAACGTGTAAGCCAAGCCCGGATTGAGCCAGCCGAGGGCGGCTATCGGCAGCATCTGGCGCCACGCGACGCGCGGCGTTCCGTTTGCCAGGACAAGAATCCACAGGACAACGACGCTGGGTGCAAGTTGAAGCACCAGGAACGCGACAGGCGGGAGGGACGCAAGCAGGTGCTTGGCAATGACCGTTCCGAACGCCCAGAAGGCAGCGGCGAGAACGAGCGATGCGCTTGGCGCGAGGCCAAGGGAATGACGGGCCATGGTGGCTCTCCGTTTCGGAAGACAGGGTTTGACATTGGCGAATGAGACGTTCGGCACGTCGCCTACGCGCCGCAGCCGTCACCATCGCAGCTGTCGTAACCGGGTTTCCGAAGGGGCCGAATTGTCATGGCCATCGCGCAGAAGGATTGCAGATCAAATCATAGCACTGAGGAAAAGCGGCCCTCAAGCCGTCCACTGCAGCGGGCATCTGGATGGCGTCGAAGAACTTCGTACGCGACCATGTCGGATTGCGAAATCGCCGTTCGTCGTATGTCAGCGTTGATGAAAACTCAAGAGATAGCGAGGAAGCTCATGTTACGCACCGTTCTTGTTGCCGGCGCCCTGCTTGTCACCGCCCCCACCCTTGCCACAGCTCAGCCGGGAGGCGATCGGGTCGAGGTCAACGGCATGCAGATGTATTACGAGGTTTCCGGCCGGGGCGATCCGCTGGTCGTGCTGCACGGGGCCTACATGAACATCCCGTCCATGGGGGCGATCATCCCCAAGCTCGCCGAGACGCATAAGGTCTATGCGCTCGAGTTCCAGGGCCACGGCCGCACCACCGACATCGACCGGCCGATCACCTATCCCAACCTGGCGGACGATGTGGCGGCCTTCATGGATGCGGTGGGGCTGCGGAAGGCCGACGTGTTCGGCTATTCGATGGGCGCGGTCGCTGGGCTGCAACTCGCCATCCGCCATCCGGGCAAGGTGAACAAGCTCGTCGCGGCGTCCGTCGCCTACGACTTCGAAGGATGGCAGCCCGCGTTCAAGGAGTTCATCCCGCAGATGAACGTCGAGATGTTCGTTGGCATGCCGTTCGCCGAGGAGTACCGCAAGCTCGCCGCCAACCCCGACGGCTTTCCGGCGCTGGTGGAGAAGCTGATCGCGCTCGAGAAGGAGCCGATGGCGTGGGAAGCGGACGTGAAGGCGATGAAGACTCCAGTGCTGATCATCACCGGCGATGCCGATGTGGCGACGCTCGAGCATTCGGTCGCGATGTTCCGCCTGCTGGGCGGCGGCGTGATGGGCGACATGGGCAAGCCGCTGCCGGCCTCGCGCCTCGCAATCCTGCCAGCGACCTCGCACACCGCCGTCATCACCCAGCCCGACCTGCTGCTGGCCTTCATCGAGCCGTTCCTGAAGGGCAAGACGCCGAAGGGGTTCTTCGAGTAGAGCCGACGGAGGTCGCGCCAAGATCTGGCGTCCCGCTCTGGGGGCGGGGCGTCTTGGGCCGCGCCCCTGTGATCTATAAATCGATACGCATGACGACCCGCCTGGGTGTCGGCCGGTGGACCTCGGCGAAGCCGGCATCAGCAAAGATGCTGCGGCTGCCGACGTGCAGCTCGCCCCATGGAATGTCCTGTCCAGACTGCATGATCATCGGGTATGCCTCGAGGGCGCGCGCCCCGCGCCCCCGCGCAAACTCGACAGCGGCACGGGCGAGCGCGCGGCTGATGCCGCGGCGGCGGTAACCCGCGCGCGTGAGCACGCAGGTGACGGCCCACACGCTCTCGTCGGTCTTGTCCTCCGCGCGACCCTCCCAAGGAACGCGGTAGACGCGGAGCAGACCGGCGTAGGCCGTGCGCGGTTCGACGGCGCACCAGCCCGCGGGCTCGCCCCCGAGATAGGCGACGAGGCCGCTGGTCGCGCGCGCGTTCCGATGCCCGCACCGGGTCTGTTGGCGCAACCGCTCGGCACGCACAGCGGCGGGAAACGAGGCAAAGGCCTCGCGTGGCTGCAGCTTGTAGCGCTGGCACTGGCACTTAGATGCTCCGCCGCGCGTCCCGAATATGGCCTTCAGGTCATCCCAGCTGGCCTCATTGGCCGGCACGATAGTAATCGCGGCATCCGTCTTCCGGCTCGTGCGTGCCGCCATCGTCTCAGCTCCTCGCCGTGCCCTTGGCGCGATGAGGGTGCCCGCGCGATGCGCGTGCGTCAACAATCGCTGTGGTGCAGGGCCATGCACGTCGACAAGTGGCCGGACCGATGTTCTTGAGACCAGCGTCTCTGGCATCTGTGCGGTACTTGACGCGTTGGCGCGCCGGGCAGAGAATTTGGGTCATGAGCTCGATCGTCCGATTGCGCAGTGATTTTCGTGGGTCGGGGCGCTGGTCAGTCCACCGGCTGGTCCAGGGTCTGCGCGCGGCGTGGCAGCGATTCCTTGCGGCCCTCGCCACCTACTTTCCGCCGGACGAGCCGCAGCCCTCCCCGCCCCTAGCGAAAGCCGCTGCGTTGCATGAAGGCGCGCTGCTATCGGAGCATGTCGACGCACGGGCGAAGAAAAACGTCGCGTGAGATGCGGGGAACCGATCCCGACCGATTTGCTCGACGCTGCAAGCACTCTTCAGGCTAGACCCGGAGCAGGGCCGGGAACATGAGGGCGCGTGGCGTCCCTGACCCCTGATGATCCAGTTCGTCTTTGTCAGAGAGGGAGGAGAGTCATGAGGCGCTTGCTTGCTGCATCTCTATTTCTCGCACTGCCGATCTCGGTCGCCGTTGCTCAGGATGACGCGCTTCCATCCGGGTTCGAGACCCAGCCCGTGCTGAAGTCCAGCGTGACGGCGGACGGAGATCCGATCCGTCTGCCAACCGAAAAGGCGCAGATCATCTCCGTGATCGGCACCATTCAGGCTGGGGGACGAACGGCCCGCCACCAGCATCCGGTGCCGGTCTACGTCTACGTGATGGAGGGCGAGCTCGAGGTCGTCACGGAAGGCGACGAGCCGCGGCATTACAAGACAGGAGATGCCTTCCTGGAGAGCGTCGACCGCTGGCACCAGGCCTTCAATAAGGGCTCCTCCGTCACCAAGATCCTCGTGGTATTCATCGGCGAGGAAGGCAAGCCCACAACGGTTGCATCGCAATAGCTTTCGATCCTGGCGGCGGATCGGGCATTTCACCGGCTCCGCCGCCGGCCTCGCCGCCCCTGGCCAAGGCAGCCGCCCTCCGCGAGGGGGCGCTGTTGTCGGAATATGTCGACCGCGCGATCGAAGAGGCGTCGCGTGATTTCTTGGCACGATGTGAACCTTGTCGAGATGTCAGGCGACCAATTCGCCTGGGCTGCCCCTTGATCCTTGCCCTGGCATTCGCCGTCATCGTGGCGGTGGCACAAGCCATCCTGTGAGATATCAGCCCACGATCGCGATCTTCAGCTTGCCCGCCTTGTTCCAGCTGAATCGGTAGGTCTTATCCTTGCGCACGTTCATGACCAGCGCCGGGCGGAAGCAGGCGAGGCAGGTGCCCTTTGGGCGACGGACGCTAGGATAGACGATGCCGAGCGCGCCCTCTGCCAACAATTGCTGGGCCAGCTCTTGAGAGGCGACGTAGCTCGCGGGATCGAGGCAGCGGTTGAAGTTGCGGCTGCCGCGGATGTCGTGCAGCTCGGCGCTGAAATCGACGCGGTAGTCCTCGTAAGGTGATGCTCTCCTCCGCCCAGCCCATCTCGGCGAGCTCGATGCTTTTGTGGAAGGCGATCTCGCCTGGGCGGTCGGTAGCTCGAACGCTGCGTACCAGGCGCCGCGGTCGGGGCCGTTAACTGCCCCGCCCCCGCGCATCGCCACGCGAGGGCTTACCAAGCGAAGGGGCGGCGGAGTTAGGAGAAACTCCGCCACCTTCGCTTTCTCTGCGACACATGCGACAGGAGCGTGCCGCGCAGGAAAGAACATGAGAGATGCCGCTCCGTTACGGAACAGCCCGGATGATTCGCGCGGCGCAGCCTGATTTCGCGCGTTTGCGGGGGCCATCGATCCTTTGAAGCGCGGCGGCCCTGTTACCCGCATCAAATGGCATTTGCACGCCTGGCTTTTCGATTTTCCGATCTGCGCAGCAAGAACAGCGCAACAGACTCCGCCAGGCCCTTGTTCAAGTTGAGTTGTTCACTCCGGAGAAAGCAAATGGTCACCACCGTCGGCCTGCAAGACGATCCCATCGCGCTGTTGAACGCTCTCATCACGCTCGATTATGACGCAGTGGAAGCTTACCGCTCCGCCATCGATCGCCTGGACGAGGCAAGCTACAAGCAAACCTTAAGCGAGTTCCTCTCGGATCACATCCGGCACACGACGGAACTGTCCGCCGTGGTGCGGGGGCTGGGCGGGACGCCGCCCGAAGGGCCGGGCGCGAAATCACTGATGACAACGGGCAAGGTCGCGATGGCGGACATCGCCGGCGACGGCGCGATCCTGCGCGCCATGCTGTCAAACGAAGGCGACACGAACACCGCCTACGAGCGTGCCTCCGAGCATGACAACCTGCCGGAGAATGCGCGCGAGCTGATCGATGGAAACCTCAGCGACGAACGCCGACACAAGGCCTGGCTCGAGCAGGTGCTTTCGTCGAAGGCGGCGTGACCGGGCTCGGTCCCAAAGACGATGCGGCCGACGGCCACGCCTGCCCTCTCCCCAATAAGGTCGCGGTCGCGCTGCGGCGGGGAGCTCCGGGTCTGCCCCACCCCTGGAGCTCTCGCCGTGTCTTGAACTTTCGCCCGCCGGCAGACCGGGAGGAACGCAATGGCAGATGGAAACGGACGCAAGCGGCCGGGCGGGGCTTCAGCCGCGCGGCCGAGGGGACGTTCCGGAACGCGTAAGAACGACGCGAAGATCAAGCTCAAGCTCGGCACCAAACACGAGCGAACCCTGGAGCCGAACAGCACCCAGTCGAACAAGCCCCGGTAAGCGGGTTCCCCCCTGATCTCCTGCGACGCGCAGCATCTTACCGTGTGGAGCGCGCCTTTCATTCCGGCGGCTCTTCCGGATATTGCGCGGCGTCCGGCGGGATCACGGTACCGGGGAGCTTGCGCGAGGTCCAGATGTGAATGGCTTGCGCGACGTCCACGGGCTCGTCCAAGGAGCCCGCCTTGATGGTGAGATAGGCGCCGCTCTCCGGCTCATGCCACAGGCGGGAGCCGCAATCGGGGCAAAAGGCGCAACGCATACGGCGACCACTGTTTGCGAGCCGGGTCCAGAATCTCGGCGTGCCCTGCGTGACGCGCATCGTGCCGGCGGGCATCTCCAGCGACATGCCGAAGGCCGAGGCGGATTGGTGGCGGCATTCCAGGCAATGGCAGGCATAGAGCGCCTTGGGCTCGCCATCGCATTCGTAGCGGACCGCGCCGCACTGGCAGCCACCGGTCAGCATTTGTTTCGCAGCTCCCAACGCGCACTGAATCCCTTCCCCCAAACTGGGGGAGGGCTAGGGAGGGGGAAGCCACAGCTGCGCCGGCAAGAGTCTTCGCTCGCTGAGGGCGGACACATGATCTGCGCAATCCGGGATTCTGCGGGATGACGCGGGACATGGCGGGATGGAGTCCGCTCTATCAAGGGGTTGCGGAAAAATCGGCGCGCCGCTCGCGCGCGGACGCCTGACACTTGGATTGCGCACTTTGCCCCGAACGGCGGCTCTCCCGACACATGATTTGCGCACATTCTACCCGGCTTCACCGGGCCGTTTAAGAGCGTTCGAATGTGGGCAGAGTCTCAATTTGAACCTGCCCGATAGCGCCCCGGCTCGCACCAATAGTAACCCTTCGGCACGCCGGGCTGCTGCTCAAGGGCGCGAACCACCATCTCACAATTGGCGTGGTTGTAGTTGGCGTGTTCGCCCACTGCATCAAAGGTCGCGACGTGAATTCGCATCGGGCCAGCTGGCGATGTCCGGTATAAGGTGAAGATCTCCGGATTGCTGTCGCTCGCCGCGAGCACCAGCGTAGCAACGAAGACCGCCCATCCCGCGTTCATGCTACGCCCCCCAAATCGATGATCGTGCCGCCACTACCCGCCGGCGACGTGGACCTTTCCCCTCACCCATATCATTTCCCCCTCGAAGGAACCGCCCTGCCACGGCAGCTGCGGTGCCGCCGGCGGCGCGGCCTGGCGCTCCAGCTGCGCGATGAAGAGCATGGCGCGGCCGAGCTGCTCGTCGCACAGGTCGGCGAGACTGCCGACTCCGAACGTCGTGCGCAGATAGGCTTGTACCACGGCCTCAAGCCCGAGCGCCGCAAAACCCGCCTCCACCGCTTCGACCGCTTCAGACCGCATCCGCTGCGTCCCATACAGATCATTCAACGAGAACCGCACTGCCCTCTCAAAATCATCTGACGCCGACATATGACCCTATCCCCATAACTTAGGTTCAATGTCACGAGTCTTCGTCCTTTGTGGTTGATACATCCTTAATCTCGCGCGCCAGCTTGCCGAGATACAGGTCGATGATGGTGTCCGCTTCGTCCTCTGCCTTGGCCGGATCGTGCCGCTCCGGCTTGAAGCGCAGCCACGTGATCAGCGCCTCACGCAGGATGCGATGATCGTGATCTCCCGATCTGATGTAGCTGGAGATCGGCAGGCGCACGCGCTTCGCCAGCTCGATCTCGCCCCGGTCAGGTGTTTCCATCTCGCCGTGGCCGGTCGCCAGCCAACGAAGGCTGATGCCGGCCGCTTCGGCGATGCCGGCCGCGGTCGCAAAGCTCGGCTGGCTCTGCCCTTTGATGATCCGGGCCAGCTGATCGTCGGAGATCCCACCAGCACGTGCCGCATCTACGCGGGTTCCGATCCGTTCGGATGCCGCTTTTATTCGGAGTCCGAGTTCCAGTTGGTAACTTGGACTCTCCTGTCCAGGTTTTGAAGGCGGCACTTCTGCGCGCCTAACCATCGGGTTTTCCTTTTCTTTTTCTCTCATACCGCCCTTCTGCGGGTTCTATTGAACTTGGACCGCTCATCTGCGTTGACGGACTCCGCACATCAGCGGTATTGTCTATTCACCATGACCACTCCCATCAACACCAACGACATCCCGAAAGAACCCGCACATCGGCGGGCATGGGTGATCTATCAGCTCAAGCTTCGCGGCATGACGCTGCGCCGGCTGGCCTTCAAGATCGGCGTCAATCCGAACGCCGTTCAGAACGCCTTGGCCCTGCCATCGTCGCACATCGAGCGCGAGATCGCGAAGGCCCTTGGGGTCACGGCCAAACAGCTCTTCCCAGAGCGATTCGGCCCCAACGGTGAGCGTCTCCACGTCACGAAGCCGCCGAAACGTATCAGAGCATCCAGCGGCCGCAATGTCCAAGTTTCGGGGGCCGCTTAGACATGGCCGGCCAGGCGCGTCACGACCCCCGGCAGGCCACGCTGTTCGACAGCGATTCCTCCACCGTCGCGAGCGGCAGCCTCAACTTCGATCGCGAGTGGCGTGCTGCGCTCAATCAAGCGATCGAGGAGTGCGGATTCGGGCGCGCCAACATCGCGACCGAGATGGAGCGGTTGCTCGGCAATGATCCGGACTATCCGGTCAGCGTGGCGCTTCTCAATGCGTGGACCGCAGCCAGCAAGACCGACTACCGATTCCCGCTCATCTACCTGCCGGCCTTCGTGCGCGCCACCGGCGCCATGTGGCTGCTCGACCGACTCGCATCGAAATGCGGCCGCGCGATCGTCGACGACGAACTCGCCACGATTGCCCAGCTCCGTGACGAGCGGTCCCGGATCGATTCTCTGGTCAAGGATCTCGAACGGCAGCGGCGCACGCGGCATCGCGGGAGCGGCCGGCCATGACGATGCTGTTCGCCGCCGTCGACCTGGCTGGTTTGCCCGGTATGCCCGAGACGGTGCGCAGTGTTACGCGCACCGCCCAACGCGAATCCTGGCCGCGTGAGAAGCGCAGTGGACGCGGTGGCGGCTGGGTCTATCCGATCACATGCCTGCCGGCGGAGACGCAGGCGGCGCTCGCGCTGAAGCACGCGACGCCGGCGGTGCCGGCGAACGACAGCGACGCCCGGCGGTCGCACCTGTGGGCGCTGTTCGAACGCAAGCCGCAGAAGCTGAAGGACATCGCGCAGCGCCGGCTCGAAGCGCTCGACGCGGTCGAGACGCTGATCGCCGGCGGGCGCGGCAAGCTGGAAGCGGTGAATGCCGTCGCCGGTCACATCCAGGAACATCCATCGACGCTGCGCCGCTGGCAGCAGCTCGTCGCCGGCCTCGATCGCGCAGACTGGCTGCCGGCGCTCGCGCCGAAATGGACCGGCCGTACGGACACGGCAGACTGCAGCCCCGAGGCATGGGAGTTCTTCAAGGGCGACTTCGGCCGCATGTCGCAGCCGCGTGCGGAGCCTTGCTATCGCCGGCTCGAAGAAGCGGCGGCCGTGCATGGCTGGACGATCCCGTCGCTGCGCACGCTGCAGCGGCGCCTGGCGCGAGAGCTGCCGCCGGCGGTGCTGCGCCTGGCACGCGGCGGACCGGATGCACTCAAGCGCGCGTTCCCCGCGCAGCGCCGCGACCATGCGGTATTCCACGCCCTCGAAGCGATCAACGGCGACGGCCATCGCTTCGACGTGTTCGTGCGCGACCGCGACGGCAACAAGTTCCGCCCGACGCTGCTGGCTTGGCAGGACATCTACTCCGGCAAGTGGGTTGGCTGGCGCGTCGCCGCAACCGAGTGCGCCGAGCTGGTGCGCCTCAGCTTCAGCGACGTGTGCCGCACCTATGGCCTGCCGGCGCAGGCCTATCTCGACAACGGCCGCGCCTTCGCGAGCAAGTGGAACACCGGCGGCATCCCGAACCGCTACCGCTTCAAGTTCCGCGAGGAAGAGCCGGACGGCGTGTTCAAGCAGCTCGGCGTCGAGATCCACTGGACCAATCCCTACAGCGGCCAGTCCAAGCCGATCGAGCGCGGGTTCCAGGACGTCATCGAGGAGATCTCGAAGCACCCGCTGTGCGAGGGCGCCTACACCGGCGGCAGTGCCGACAAGAAGCCCGAGAATTACGACAGCCGCACGGTGCCGTTCGACGCGTTCATCGCGCTAGTCGACGATCGCATGCGCGCGCTCAATCGGCGTGACGGCCGCCGCTCGCCGGTGTGCGCCGGACGCAGCTTCGATGTGACCTTCGCGGAATCGTATTCTCGCGCGCCGATCCGCAAGGCGACCGAGGAGCAGCTGCGCCTGTTGCTGCTGGCGGCCGAGGGCGTGACGGCGCGCGCGGACACCGCCGCGATTCACCTGTTCGGCAACGTCTACTGGAGCGAGGCGCCGGCGCTCGCGCGCATGGCAGGGAAGAAGGTCATCGCGCGCTTCGATCCGCAGCGCCTGGCCGACCCGATCCACGTCTATGGGCTCGATGGCCGTTACCTCTGCGCTGCCGAGTGCCAGGAGCTGGCCGGCTTCAACGACATCGAGGCGGCGCGCGAGCACGCCCGCGCGCGCAAGAGCTGGACCAAGGCGCAGCGCGAGCTGCTGCAGGCCGAGCGCACCATGGATGCGGCGCGCGTTGCCGCGCTTCTGCCCAAGGCGCCGGAACCGCCGGCGCCGGCGGCGAACGTCATCCGGCCTCTCGGCTTCGCGAGCCAAGCGCCGGATCAGCCACGCATCACCGCCGAAGAGCGCGACCGCCTGTTCGCGGACGGCATGCGCAAGCTCGGGCTGGTCAAGGAGGCATGACCATGGCGATCCACAGCGTCACGCAAAGCCGCTGCCGAGATGGAGCCCTGTCGATCGCCGTGCAGGACACCGCGATCGTGATCGGCGTGTCGGGGACGGACAACGCCGGCGTCGCGGCGTTCGTCCATGCCACGAGCACGGAAGCTCGCCGCACTGCCTATGCGCTCCTCACCGCCGCTGAGGATCTCGATGAGATTGAAAGAACAAGGGCCGGGAGTGAGGTCCCGGCCCATGTCGAAGCCGAGTTTCCTGATGAGGGGAACCGGCCGGTCTGAGCCTAGCAACCCAAACCAGAAGGCAAAGTGTCATGAAGCAAGCAATCGATCAAGCCCCGGCCGACAGCGTCGTCGTGCCACTCAACCAGGCGGAACTGCGCGAGCGCGTGCGCGCGCTGATGACCAAGGAAGAGATCAGCCAGGCGCAGCTGGCGCGCGAGGTCGGGCTATCGACCTCCGTCATCAGCCAGTGGCTCAGCGATTCCTACAGGGGCGACAGCAACAAGGTCGCCGGCGCGCTCGTGAAGTGGCTGAAGAGCCGCGACGAGAACGCGCGCATCAACGCGGTGCTGCCCTCGGCACCGAGCTGGGTCGAGGCGCCGACGGCGAAGCGGATCTACGACGCGCTCGCCTACGCCCAGCACGTCGGCGACATCGCCGTGATTTATGGCGGGGCCGGGCTCTCCAAGACCACCACGATCCGGCGCTACCGCGAGAAGAACGTGAACGTGTGGGTGGTGACGGCGACGCCGGCGACCGCAGGCGTGGCCCTTGTGCTGGAAGAGATCGCGATCGCTCTCGGCTTCCGGGATTATCCGCTGCATCCCGCGAAACTGCAGCGCGCCATCCTGCGCCACATCCAGGATACGGGCGGGCTGCTCGTCATCGATGAGGCCCAGCACCTGACCAAGCAGGCACTGGAGGCGGCGCGCTCGCTGCACGACGCCACCGGCATCGGCCTCGTCCTCAGCGGCAACGCGGCCGTGTTCAACAACCTCTATCGCGGCGGCAACAACGGCTTCGCCCAGCTCTTCAGCCGCGTCGGCAAGCGGCTCGCCCTGGTCCGGCCGGTCGCCGGCGACGTGCATGCGATGGCCGGCGCCTTCAAGATCAAGGGCACGGCGGAGCTGCGCGAGCTGGAGGCGATCAGCCGGCGGCCCGGCGCCTTGCGCATGGTGGTGAAGGTGCTGCGCCTCGCGGCCGTGCTCGCTGGCGGCGCGGCCGTCACCGTCCAGCACATCAAGGCGGCGTGGGAGGAGCTGCAGGGCGAGGCGATCGATCAGCAGGAGGCCGCGTCGTGAGCGCCAGCGAGGATCTCGGCAACCTGCTGCGCGTGATGGAGGAGCATCTCGGCGCCGAAACCGTCGAGCTGAGCGGCGAAGGGTTCGCCAACTGGTACTCGATCCTCGTCGCGATCAAGCGCCAGGTCGTTCAGCTCGAACGGCAGCCGGTGCCGGCCGACGCGCGGATCTGCAAGCAGCCGCCGTGGGAATGGGGCAGCAACGTCGTGTCGATCGCGTCGAGGCAACGCACATGAGCACGCCCAGCGGCATCATCTGTGGGCGGATCGCGTCCATTGTCGCAGCGGTGTTCGGCGTGCCGCTCGCCGACATGCTCTCTGAGAACCGCGAGCGGGAATTTGCCCGCCCGCGCATGGTGGCCATCTACGTGGCACAGCGCACCACCGGCCTCCCGAAGAAGACGATCGCCAAGGCGTTCCAGCGCGCGCCGACGTCAGCCTACCACTCAAACAAGATGGTGGTGCAGGACATGGCCCGCGACCCCGAGTTCAGCGCCAAGGTCCTGCGCTGCGAGAGCCTGGTACGGAGCGAGCAGGCGATCAAGGCCTCCGCCTCCGCGGTGCCGATCGACATTGGCCCCCTCGCTTCCCGGGCGTTCGAGCTGGATCCGGTCGAAGCCGCCAAGGTCGTGCACCACGCGCTGGCGTCCTTCCTGCGCAAGAAGGGTGAGGCCGCCTGATGCGCTTCGCCGCCGTCATCGCTGGGTTGCTGCTCGCCGGTTGCGCAGTCGCGCAGCCGGCAGCCGTGCCAGCTGGTGATAGCGGGGCCGACTGGCATGCGGCGATCATGCACGTTGAGAACCGGCACGCGAACGTGGTCTGCACGGGCGTGCTGGTGCAGGTGAACCTGGTGGCCACGGCGGGCCATTGCCTGCAGGGCGCCGGTGCGCGCGAGCTGCTGTTCATTCCGGCCGGCACCAACCACGCCTGGCGCGGAATGGAGATCCTCGCCGCCGGCGGTATCACCGAGGGCGCCGAGGTCAACGCCGTTGAAGTTGCGCGTGACTGGGCGCTGATCCGCACGGCACCCATGCCGATCGCGCCCATCGCGATCTTGCCGATGACCAAGATCGAGATCCAGAAGGCGATCGCGCAAGGCGCGCGCCTGGCGAGTTTCGGCTTCGCCCATCCTGATGCGCTGGTCGAACACACAGGCTGCGCGCTGCTGGACGTATGGGGCGAGGCTTTCTTCACAACGCGCTGTCCCGTCAGGGCGGGCGATTCCGGCGGCCCGGTTCTGCTGATCGACGCCGAGGGCGCGCGCCTGATCGGCCTCAACAGCGCGATCCGCAACGGCGAGACGCTGGTCGTGAACGCCGGCCGCTTCGCGCCGTGGGCCAGCGCGGACGATCCATTCAACACGCGGGCGTTGGCGCAAGCAGACAACCAGACGAGCGACTGAGAGAGGGCACCATGGCAAAGGCGAAGAAGGCGAAGCTCCCGGAGATCGATTCACCGGTCAATGACCAGGAGTGCGATGCCTACATCCTGCAGCTCGGCGTGTTGCACCGCCAGCTCACCAAGCTCGAAGCCGACATGAACGACGCGCTGGCGCGCGCCAAAGCCGCATACGAGGAGCGCGCGGACCCGCTGCGCCAGCTGCTGGCCGACTATCACGGCGCGATCGAGATCTACTGCACGGAGCACCGGGCGCGGCTCACCGGCGGCGGGCGGGTGAAGATGTATCGCTTCGGCAACGGCGAGGTCGCGTGGCGGCTGCGGCCTGCGAGCGTCACCATCCGGCGCGTCAAGAACGCGCTCGCGTGGCTGGTTGAGGCGCCCGCCAGGTTCAAGCCGCTGCTCCGCATCAAGCACGAGATCGACAAGGAAGCGATGCTGCGCTGGCCGGAGCTGGCGTCGCAAGTCCCGGGCGTCACGGTCGGCAGCGCCGGCGAGCAGTTCACCGTCACCCCCAACGAGATGAAGCTGGAGAGGGCGGCGGAATGAGGTGGAAGGAGCTGCACCACAACGACACTGGCCTGATGCCGGTCGCCTACCAGGCCGTCCTGAAGCTGCGCCGGCACGGGCACCGCGTCTATTGCGCGCGCCGCGCGAACGGCGCGGAAACGCACCACGAGCTGGACGGGCAGATCGTGCCGACGTCCTGGATCGTCGACATGGCGCGCGCTGAGGGTACCGCGCCGGCGGAGGTGCGTGATGGGGCTTGAGAGCCAACAGGCCATCGGTGCGCTGCTCGTTCGCGAGCCAACAGAGCCAGAAATAGAAGCGATGAAGCGCGCCAGAACGAAGGCGCTGATGCTCCGCCTCGATGGTTTCACGGCGGCGTCGGTCCTGATGGTGCTGCAACGGGCGCAGCGGGAGCACGGCATCAACAGCCAATGCGTTACGCAGGTCGCTTGGCTGCTTCGGGACCTGGTCATCGAGATGGAACCGGAGCTGCACAACCTGATGGATTCCGGCTGGGCGGGCGTGCCGCTGAAGCGGAGCAGCTGAGTGGGGAGCGAGGGCAACAATGGGCACGAAGAACGATCCGGGCGAGTACGACTGCTACGCGAAGGCGCATCCCGAAGAGCCGATGTTCACGCTCCTTGGCCGTGATCGGACGGCCTTCCACCTGGTGCGCATCTGGTCAGCGCTCCGCTGGGGACATTTCGAGATGGCCCGCCAGCTGCTCGATGACGCGATCGTCGACCTGAAGATCCTGGGCGAAAAGGACGCCGACGAGGCGAAACTGATCGAGGCTCTCGCATGCAGCGACAAGATGCTGGCCTGGTTCGAGAAGGGCCGGGCGATCAGGCAGGCGTTTGGGAACACTGCCCCTTCTGCGGCGAACGCGATCCAGAAATCCGAGTCCACGGACACACCCAATGCCGCAAGTGCAACGGCGTGATCGAACGGTGCTGCGATGACTGACGCGAGACGAATGAGGAATGGGGTCGACGGCGTGATCCAGTCCAAGCGCCTGCCGCGCGGTGGCGTGCGCATCGAGCTGACGACGAAGATGGATCGGGCGGCGATCGAGCTGACACCAGACGCGGCCAGGCAGCATGCGCTCGGCGTGCTGAAGAACCTTGAGCCGTTGAGCGACACGAGTGCGGCGGCGTTGGCAGCCGCGCGCGCGGTCGACGGAGGCGGCAATGGCTGAGCCGCGCACGTGCCCCGTCGACGGATGCGAGACGACACTCGCGGAGCCCCATCACATCCTGTGCGGCGCGCATTGGGACGCGCTCTCCGCCGACCACCGCGTGGAAGTCCGCCGCCGCTATTTGGCCTGGCGGAAGGACAACCCGCGCTTCAAGTGGCGCACGCGCAGCGATTTCATCCTCGCGGTCAACAACGCCATCAAGGCGGCGGGGCGGACACAGGACAAGCCAGAGGAGATGCCAGCATGACGCGCGGACCTGCAGGTGTGAACGACACATGGCCGGAGTGGCGACTCGAAGCGCTGCGGCGGCTGTGGGGGCAAGGCGTCTCGGCCAAGCAGATCGCCTCGGCGCTGGGCGGTGGGCTCACCCGCAACGCCGTCGTGGGCAAGGCTCACCGCATGGGCCTGGCCGGCCGCCCGAGCCCGATCATCCGCGACGGTCGGCCGCGCAGGCCGAGAAAGCCACAGTCCGCAAAGGCCGGTCGCAAGCAGGTCGACGATGCGCGGCAGCGGGCTGAGCAGGCGAAGGCGCCGACTCCGATTCCTCCTGTCATCCAACTCGCGCCGCCGCCTGCACCTCCGCCGCTGCGCGAACCGCGGATCTCCAGCCGCACGTGCGCCTGGCCGATCGGCGACCCGCGCGAGCCGGGCTTCCATTTCTGCGGCGCGACGCCGGTGCGAGAGGGCCGCTCCTACTGCGACGAGCATCATGCAAAGGCGTTCCAGAAGCGCGTGCCGCACGCCGGAGCGGCCACGCCCCTGTTCAACGCGAAGCATCAGAAATGGGCAAGCTGACCGCATCGCAGGTCAGGTTCTGCTGCAACCGGCTCGGCCTGCCGGCGGCCGACATTCGACGCCTGTTCGAAGCCGTTGAGAACGATGTTGGAAGGGGTGGCAAAGACCAGCTCGGCGTGCCGCCGGTCCAAGGCTGGGTGCCGACGAGCCTGTTGTTCGTCGACCCAACCTACCAGCGCCCGATCACGCGCGAGGGCTGGAAGCGCATCCGGAAGATCGCGGCCGAGTGGGACTGGCGCAAGTACCAGCCCGTCACAATCACGGGCCGCGAGCCCGGCAAGGCCAGGCTTGCGGTGATTGACGGCCAGCATCGTTGGGAAGCGGCGAAGATCCGCGAGATCCCGCGCCTGCCGTTCTACGGCATCAGCCCAGGCGACGTCGGCCTGGAGGCGAATGCCTTCGTCACGCTCAACCGGGACCGCGTCGCCGTCAGCAACGTCAACATCTTTTGGGCCGAGCTGGCGGCGCATGCGCCGGAGGCCGTGACCATCAAACGGATCTGTGACCAGGCCGGCGTTGCGATCTCGCCGGTGGCCATCGGCCGCCTACCCGCGCGCACGGTGAGCGCCGTCACGGTGCTGCGCCAGATCCTGCGGCAGTCGGGCGAAGATGTTCTGGCGCGCACACTGCATGCGCTGGCCGAGGCCAAGCCGACGGAGGCCGACACCTTCGGATCATGGGCGCTGCGCGGCGTGGCGGAGCTGGTCGCAACGCACGGCAAGACGATCAAGCACGATGACCTGGTCAGGACGCTGCAGCGCATCGACAGCACGCGCCTAGTCGCGGAGATGACGATCGCCGCCAGGGACTGGGAGCTGACCAGGCCGGCTGCGATGGCGCGGCTGCTGCGTGACCTCTACGAGCGGACATCATCTGTCGCGCTGCCGGCGCCGGCGGCAGAGAAGGCATTCCACCGCAAGCAGGCAGGGGGTGAACCCCGCGCCAAGGTGGGGTCGACCCCAACTAAATCCGTGGTCCACCACAGGACGCCAGGTGTCCGACGCCTCGACAGCAGCGGTGGGCCGAGCGCGGCCGAGCTGCAGCGCCAGCGCGAGCAACAGCGCGCGGCTGAGCAGCGCATGATCGACGACGCGGTGAAGGCCGGACGCGTCACGCGCTGCCCGACAGCGGCGGTCGCGCCGACGGAAGGCGCCGCGATCGGCGCGACGGACCAGAGGAAGCTGCGCACCTATCGCAAGCAGCGCGAGGCCGCGATCGGCATCGAAGGCTGGCGTGGCCCGAAGGCACAGCAGGAAGCCAGGCTCAAGGCGATCAAGCAGAAGGCGGAGGGCAAGTCATGATGCAGATCATACTCGCTATGGCGTTCCTCATCGGCGCCATGATCGCGATCGAGGGCAGGCAAACGCCCGGACGCATCGCAGTCACCTTCGTATGTGCCATGGGGGCGATGTTCTTCATGGGCTGGAGCCTCGGCGCGCTTGAAGCCACCGTGCTGGCGCAGAGCCCGCAGCCATGACCCGCAAGCTGAAGCTGAATCGCATCGCGTGTGTGGTCCCGTTCTGCGGCCGCACCCGCGCGGGCAGCGGCTTCGAGTGGATCTGCATGATCCACTGGCCGATGGTCGATCGCGCGCTACGACGCCGTCTGGCGCGCTGCCGACGGCTGATCAAGAAGGCGTATCGCCTCGGCCGCGCGGGCGTGGCGGAGGCCCTTGCCCGATCCTTCGATCAAACCTGGGAAACCTGCAAGGCGCAGGCGATCGAACGCGCTGCGGGGATCTCATGACGGAACAAGCTGCAGAGACGCCGGCGCCCGAGCGCAAGCCATTGACCTACGGCGACCTGATGAATGAGCGCGAGGTGATCCATGCGCGCCTGATGAAATGCTCGAAGGAGTGTCTGGCCTTGGCGCTCTCCAGCATCATCGGGCAGCGGGGATTCTTCCTGCACGGCGCCGACGACAAGGGGCGGACTGCTTATTACGCGGAAGAGATCACTGAAGTCGAGAGGTGGCGCGGCATCGCTCGCATGGCCAACCGGACCAAGCGCATGAAAGCGTTCCTCGAACGGCTGGAGAATCCGAAACCGCGCCGGCGGCGCCGGCGGAAGCGGAGGGCAGCATGAAGCACAACAACGTGGTGCAGCATGAGTCGGCCGGGACGCCGATCGGCGACAAGCTCGACTGGATGGATCGCGTGATGGCCAAGGCGATCGAGGAGGCGGACGGGCTGACGGACTTCGAGGTCGACTTCGCGACCGACACGGCGACGCGTCTCGGTCGGTATCGCGACCGCACGCTCTTCACACCCAAGCAGCTGGCCGTGGCGCATCGCATCGGGCGGAAGCTGGAGGTGGAGCCGTGAGAGCGAACCCGGTGCTCGTCGAGCTGTGGCGATTCCAGGGCCATCGTTGCGCCTATTGCGGACGCATGATGCCCGACCCGCGCGCGGCTATCGGGCCTGCCGATCCCACCCTGAAGCCCACCATCGACCACGTGACGCCGTTGAGCGCCGGCGGGCGCGACGTGGACGGCAACCGCGTGGCGGCCTGCATCGGATGCAACGTGCTCAAAGGGCCGCTTGACGTCCAAACGTTCATCCGCCTGCGATGGAACAAGATGCTGCTCAACGATGCGAAGAATCGCATCCGCCTCAGCCAAGAGAGCGCGGCCGCAAATGCTCGCGGCGACGGCCGCCCCGCTCGGACTGCAGATGCCCGTCGCTGAGACCTCGCGGTGGGCCTACAGCACGGTGCCGCTCAACGAGCGCCAGGCGGCCGTGGCCGCCGCGCTGATGGAGCTGGGGCAGGCCAGCGACCAGGACCTTTCGATGAAGCTGGGCTGGCCGATCAATTGCGTGACGCCGCGCCGCGGCGAACTGGAGAAGCTGCGTGTCGTCGTGCGCGCGGAACTGCGCAAGGGGCCGACGGGGCGCCTCGTCAGCGTCTGGCGGCTGGTCGATCGCCAGCTCGATTTGCCGTTGGTAGGTGGGGCATGAGCCGCGATCCACGCATCAACCCGATGCCCGGAGATCGCCTCAGGATTTCCGGCGAGATCATCACGGTGCAGCCTTTCGAGGGGCTGAAGCCGGCAACCATCTATTTCAGCCGGCGCGGCCAACTGTGGACGTGCGGGATCTTCCGTTGGCCTGAGTTCGCGGCTGGCTCCGACATCATCCGGGAGGTTCAGCCATGAAGCAGGCGACCGACCTCCGTCGGAAGAAGGAGCTGGCGAAGATCCACCTGGCGAAGAAGGCGCTGGGCATGGATGACGACACCTATCGCGCCATGCTGTCGCGCGTCGCTGGCAAGGAGAGCGCCGGCGATCTCGACCAGGTCGGCCGCACGAAGGTGCTGGATCATCTGAAGGCGAGCGGCTTCTCCGATCGACCGAAGCCGCCGAAGCGCGCGGGCACGCGGCCGCTGGCGCCCGGCGCGGAGGCTTCCAAGGCGCGCGCGCTATGGCTGGCGCTGTACCAACTCGGCGAGGTCCGCGATCCGAGCGAGGCTGGCCTGTCCGCCTACGTCAAGCGCATCACGAGCCGCGACGCGCTGCAGTGGTGCGACCAGAACGAGGTGGCCAAGGTCATCAACACGCTGCGCGCCTGGGCCGATCGCGTGGGCCTGCGCGCGCCGGACGTGATGCTCATCAATACGATCGATGGCATCCGGCGCCAGCATCAGCTGGAGCGCGGCGGCGCCGGCTTCGCCGCGAAGATGCTGCTGCTCGACAGGCTTTGGCGGCAGCTTGGCGGCCTGCCCAACCTGCCGGCCACCGATCTCTTCAAGACGGCGATCGAGCTGGACGTGTGGCTTCTGCGCGAGTTCCGCGTCACGCGGGCGTGGCTGATGTCACCGGATCTCGCCGATCAGGCGATAGAGAGGCTGGGCGCCGCGGTGCGCCAGGCCGCGTGGGAGCGAGCGCAACGGGTATGATCGACGATACGCTTCCGGAGCTGCTGCAGACGATCGAGGCTGAGCTGGGCTATGCGGCCATGCTGAAGTTCGCGCATGCGTTCGGCGGGCAGCTGATCTACGTGCCGGCGAATCCCGGCCCGAAGAGTCCGCTCACCAAGCACCTCGGCCCGGAGCTGGCGGCGCAGATCGCGCGCGTCGTCGGGCGCGGCAAGATCACCGTCCCGCTCGGTCCGACCACCAACCAGGCGCGATTCCGCGCGGCAGTCGCGACCCAGATCAAGCAGGGCAAGTCGGCGAACGAAGTGGCGCGCGCGCTGCACTGCCACGAGGTGACGGTGCGCCGGCATCGCAAGCGGCTGAAGATCGCCCATGCGGATCCGCGCCAGGTCGATCTGTTCCGCAAGGGCGATTAGCCCGTGGCATGTCCCCATCGCAGCATCATCCACTGCCCGCTCTATCACGCCTTGCATCTGCCGGAGCTGGTGCATCTCGGCTGCAACGACGGTCACCCGGAGACGCAGGACGCGTGCGCAGTTGCGCGGGGCCTCGACTATGCCGTGGCAGTCGAGAAGCTGCGTGTGGTCGCGCCGCGCGTCGTTGCGCAATGCCGGTGGAACGAAGAGGTTGAAGAGCGCAAGCAGCAGCGACTCCGAAACCTGCGCGCGGCAGGCATACAATAACAGGGTAGAACTCCTGTTCGGACCGACATCGCAAATGAGCAGAGGCACTATGCCGCTAGTCCTTTCGACTGGCGAGCCTGATCATGAGCGAAGTGCCGCGCGGCCTGCGCAATAACAATCCGGGCAACATCCGGCATTCCAGCATCATCTGGATGGGCCAGAGCGACGAGCAGCCAGACAAGAGCTTCGTCCACTTCGAAGCCCCGAAATACGGCATCCGCGCACTCTACAAGACCCTTCGGACCTATCAGCTCAAACATGGCCTCAAGACCATTGCCGCGATGATCGCGCGCTGGGCGCCGCCCAGCGAGAACGACACGGGCTCGTATGCGCGCGCGGTCGCGCAAGCCTGCGGCGTCGGCGTGGATGACCAGGTGGACGTCATCGGGAACAAGGCCCTCACCGAGAAGATGGTGGCGGCGATCATCCACCACGAGAACGGACAGCAGCCCTTCAGCGGCGCGGAGATCCGCGCGGCCATGGAACTCGCCTAGGAGGTGACGCTATGAGCACTCAAGCCCTAAAGCAGGTGTTGAACGCCAACAAGGCGCGCATGGGCGGCGCCGGCGGCTTCCTCTCGGTCATGGCCGTGCCCGTCGGCATCGAGCCGGACACCATGCCGGCCGGCATCGTGCTGCTGCAGACGATCTTCGCCATGCTGGGCCTGGCCGAGCCGGTGGGCCCGGCGCTGCTCGAAGCCGCGTTCAACGTGCTGTGGCTCGCGCTCGGCGCCAGCGTGTTCGGGTTCGTCGCGGTGTGGGCGATTCCCAATCGCCTCAAGACACCAGCGGCAAAGTCTCCTGGGGGCGGCACCGGCAGCAACGTCGCATCGATCGCACTCTGGCTCGCCGTCAGCGTGGTCGCCGCGACGTTGCTGTCCGGCTGCGCGGCCGGCGGCACCAGTCCGCTCGACGAGCTGGCGCCGGACGAGGCGCCGGCGGAGAAGAGTTCGTCGCAGGCAGTCGCCGATCGGCTCTTCACCGAGGCCATCGGACCGGAGCATCGCGGCGTGCGCCTGTGCATGATCGCGTCGGGCGTGATCGAGGTCATGACCGACCGCGTGACGCACGGCGACGCCGCCTATGCCGAGACGGCGGCCGGGCAGATCACGCGCATCAAGGCCGTGCTCGGCAACCTCGACACGTCGGACGGCAACATCTGGTTCGAGACGGACGTGAAGATCGTCACGCTGGAGCTGGCCAGCGTGATCGTGGACGCGACCAAGTCGCGCGTGGCCAGCCTCCTCGGGAACCTGGCCGGCGGCATCAACGTCCCTGGCGTGCTGGACCGCGCCGGCATCGCCGCGCGGCAAGGCGTGCTCGCGGACGGCGTTGTGCGGGACGTGAAGCGCGTGGTTGCGGACATCGCCGCCGGCCGGCTCACGGCCGAGGCGGCGCGCGACGGGTGCGGGCAGCGTATCGACAAGAACCGCGCGCGCATCGAGGCGATCCTCGGCGTGGCGCGGTAAACCGGAGCACCGCCCCGATGGCCGACTTCCTGCAGGCATCGCAACCAGTTCTTCAGATCCTGCAGTGGATCGCGGTCGGACTGTTCTTCGTCCTCATGCTCTACATGCGCAGTGTGTTCGTCGCGAGGAAGGACCACGACGCCCTCGAAAAGCGCGTCCAGACGGTGGAGACAACCATCGCACTGATCGGTCATCAGATGAAGCAAGGGCCGACCGCGAAGGACCTGCACGAACTCAACATCGCGATCGAGCGGCTGACTGGCCAGCTCGGCGTCACCAACGAGCGCATGTCGGGCATGGAGGATCTGCAGAAGGTCTTCAAGCACCAAGTGGACAGGATGGAAGAGTTCCTGGCGAAGAACCGATGACGAAGCGTTTTGTCGACCATCTGATCCAGGACCGGCGCCTGGTCATCCTGCGGCTGATCAAGGGTGCCGGCGGCGCGGCCAACGACAGCGTCCTCACCGCAGGCGTCCGCATGTCGGGGCACGAGACCGCCACGCGCGACGACGTGCGCGCGGATCTGGATTTCCTCAAAGAGCGCGGCTGCATCACGATCGACTGGTTCGAGGACAAGGTCAGGGTCGCGCACCTGACGGAGCGCGGTCAGGACGTCGTGGCCGGCCGCATCGAGGTCGATGGCGTGAAGAAGCCAAGCCCTGGCGCGAGCTGAGGTGGCAACGATGCCGCGCCCCAGCTCCGTCGACAGGCTGCCAGTGGAAGTGCGCGAGCTGATCGGGCAGCTCCGCCGCGACGGCCACACGATTGACGAGATCCTGGACAAGCTGCGCGAGCTGGACGCGGACGTGTCGCGCTCGGCGCTCGGTCGTCACATTCAAGGCCTGGACAAGATCGTCGCGGACATCCAGCGCACGCGCACGATTGCCGACGCGATCGTCCAGCGCTTGGGCGACGCGCCGGAATCGAAGACCGCGCGCCTCAACATCGAGCTGATGCACGGCCTGGTCATGAAGCTGATGACCGGCGACGGCAGCGATGAACCGGTCAAGCTCGATGCGCAGGAAGCCTACTTTGCAGCAACCGCGCTGCAGCGCCTGGCGCAGGCCGCCAAGGTCGACGTTGAGCGCGAGGTGAAGATCCGCGAGCGCGTGAAGGCAGAGATCGCGGAGAAGGCCGAGAAGGCGGTCAAGCAGACGGCCGGCGAACTCACGAAGGCCGGCCTCTCGGCCGACACCATCCGCAAGATCGAGACGGAGATCCTGGGAATCGCCCGATGACCGGCGGCTATTTCCTGCCCTACCAGGCGAAATGGATCACCGACCAGTCGCGCTTCAAGATCTGGGAAAAGTCGCGGCGCATCGGCGCGACCTACGCGCAAAGCTATGAGGACGTGATCGACGCTTCGAAGGCGGACGGTCCGATCGACGTCTGGTTTTCCTCGGCCGACGACAGCGCGGCCGCCGAATACATCCGCTATTGCGAGATGTGGACCCGGCTCTATGACATCGCCGCGAAGGACCTGGGCGAGATCGTCATCGACAAGGAAGACGACATCAAGGCCCGCACGATCGAGTTCGCGAACGGCAAGCGAGTCCATGGCCTGTCCTCCAACCCCAAGGCGTTCCGGTCCAAGGGCGGAAAGCTCGTGCTCGACGAGTTCGCCTTCCATGCGCAGCCGGAGGAGATGTGGAAAGCCGCTCGGCCGATCATCACCTGGGGATTCCCGGTGCGAATCCTCTCGACCTACAACGGCAAGGGCAACCGCTACTACCGCATGGTCGACGAGGCGCGAAAGGGGAATGCCTGGTCGCTCCACACCGTCACGATCGAGGACGCCGTGCGCCAGGGACTCGCGGACAAGATCATGGGCCGCGTCCTCACCGACGAAGAGCGCGCCGCCTGGATGGCGGCCGAGCACGACGCGACCGGCGACGAAGAGACCTGGTTGCAGGAATACATGTGCCAGCCGGTCGACGAGGCGACGGCCTGGCTGACCTGGGACCTCATCACCGCGTGCGAGCACAAGGATGCCGGCAACCCCGACCACTATGCCGGCGGCCCTTGCTATGCCGGCTGGGACATTGGCCGGAAGCGGGACCTCAGCGTGATGTGGATCGACGAGCTGGTGGGCGACGTCATGTGGACCCGCGAAGTCGTCGAGATGCATCGCAAGACGTTCGCCGAGCAGGACGCCGCGTTCGATCGGCTGATGGGAAGCTATGACGTGCGGCGGGCCTGCATCGACCAGACCGGCATGGGCGAGAAGGTGGTCGAGGACGCGAAGAAGCGGCATGGCGAATACAAGGTCGAGGGCGTGATGTTCACCCTGCCGGTCAAGCAGGATCTCGCCACGCGCGGCAAGCAGATGTTCGAGGACAAACGAACGCGCATCCCGCCCACGCGCACAATCCGCGAAAGCCACCATGCGGTTCGCAAGATGACCACCGTCGCCGGCGCGCCGCGGTTCGACGCCGAGCGCTCGGAGCTGATCGGCCATGCCGACCACTTCTGGGCTCACATGCTGGCGCTGCTGGCCGGCGCGAACCTGGTGCAGCCGGCGGCCGGCGCCACCGTCGAAGGCAAGCGCGAGGACCTGCTGCCGGCGTCGATGCCGGAGCGGCCGGCCGTCCGCATGTTCGGCCGCACTTTCGAGCAGATGCGCGGGATCTTCAGGAGCAGATGATGGCACGCTGGTTCAACCGACTGATGGGCGCGTTCGGCCGGAAGGGGATGGCGGCCGAGGTGGTCGCCGGCGACGACATGGAAGAGGCGGCGGCAGGGCCCGCGCTGGAGAAGCCCGCGTCGTCACCGGCGACCGTCAAGCTGCGCGAGGCGTTCGGCATCAATGTCGATGCCGACGAGGATCAATGGCGCAAGCTGACCGGCGATTCCGATCGCGACCTCACCGCCATGACGCGGCAGCGCATGCGGGATCTGTCGCTCTATCTGTGGCAGTCGAACCTGCTCGCGAACCGCATGATCGAGCTGCCGATCGCCTACCTGTTGGCGGAGGGCGTGCAGCTGGTCGCGAAGGAGAAGACAGCCCAGCAGTATCTCGACGCCTTCTGGTTCGATCCGATCAACCGCATGGACCAGAAGCTGCCGAAGCGCGTGCGCGAGCTGAAGCTGTTCGGCGAGCAGTGCTGGCCGGCCTTCACCAACCAGTTCAACGGCAGAGTGCGCCTCGGCAACCTCGATCCGTGCTTCATCGAGACGGTTGTCACCGATCCCGATAACCCGGAGCAGCCGATCGGCATCGTGACCAAGAAGGACAAGAAGGGTCGCGCGCGGCGCTACCGCGTCATCGTCATGGGAACGGAGGAGGATTGCTTCACCGCGCGCACCCAGGAGATCCGCAAGACTTTCACCGACGGCGACTGCTTCTACTATTCGATCAACGACCTGACGTCGGTGGTGCGCGGTCACGGCGCGCTGCTGGCGCAGATCGACTGGCTCGATGCCTACGAGCAGTTCCTGTTCGGCGAGATCGACCGCTCGCACATCATGCGCAGCTTCATCTGGGACGTGACGCTGAACGGCGCCACGCCGGAGGAAGTGAAGGCCCGCGCCGGCGAGTTCACGCCGCCGAAGCCGAACAGCGTCCGCGTCCATAACGACAGCGAGACGTGGAAGTCGGAATCGCCCGAGCTGGGGTCCTACGAGTCGGCCAACTCCGCGCGGCTGTTCCGCAACCACATGCTCTCCGGCAGCACCCTGCCGGAGCACTGGTTCGGCGGCGGCGGGGATGTGAACCGCGCGACGGCCAGCGAGATGGGCGATCCTACCTACAAGGTCCTCTCGATGCTGCAGCGGATCCTGAAGACAATCCTGGAGGACGTCGGCCGCTTCGTCGTGTCGCGCGGCATCGATCCCAGCGGCAAGAGCTGGATCGATCGCACCGACGACGAGGTGATGCCGCAAGCCATCTTCCCCGAGCTGCAGACGCGCGACATCTCGACCTATGCGGCTGCGCTCGCCCAAGTCGTCACCGGCTGCGCCAGCGCGATCGACCGCGGCCTCATGACCGAGCTGACGGCGGTGCGCATCATCAACGCGGTGGCAGGCCGGCTCGGCGTCGAGATCGACGCGGAGGCGGAGCTGCAGGCGGCGAAGAAAGAACTGGCGAAGCGGCGGGAGGAGGACTCGTTCCAGGAGATCCCGGAGGATGAGGATCTGCCGGAGCCGCCGAATGACGGAGGCGAGTGATGGCCGACGAACCGAAGCGCGGCGCGCGCGTGGTGGCGCTGCCTGCCAGCGACTTCTACAAGGCGGACCAGGCGCTCGCGCACGCCGCCGGCCTCGACCTGCAGGACGTGCTGATCGTCGGCCGCTTCAAGGAAGGCGGCGTGACCATCGTCAACTCGCGGCTCACGCAGGGCGAGCTGCTGCTGCTCGCCAAGGAAGCGGAGCTGTTCGCGCTCGGGATCAGCGTTCTGTGCGATGGCTGACCAACGCGACAAGATCCTTCGTAAAGCCGCGATCAAGCAGGCGCGCCGGCTGACGGCGATCCAGAAGGACACCGACAAGGAGATTCGCCGGCTGCTGAAGAAGGCGCTGGAGCAGATCAACCATGACCTGGCGCTCGCGCCCGACCCGAAGTCCTGGCAGGCCTTCCATCTCAGCAGCCTCAAGGAGAACGTGAAGCGCGCGCTGGAGACGATGGAGCGCGGAGCATCATCGCGGCTGGGCAGCGCGGCCGGCCAGGCTTGGCAGGCCGGCATCGACCTGGTCGACAAGCCGATCGAGGCGGCGGGCGGCGCGCGCTTCCGGCTCGACGGCGTGCTCGGCGAGATCGATACACGGCAGCTGCGCGCGATGCGCAGCTTCATGACCGACCGCATCGGCGACATCTCGACCAGCGTCGCGAACCGCATCAACAGCGAGCTGGGCCTGGTGATGATCGGCGCGAAGACGCAACACCAGGCGGCGGAGGCGATCGGCGCGCTGATCGACGGCGGCCGCGCCCGCGCCACCACCATCATCCGCACCGAGCTGGGCCGCGCGTTCTCGGTGGCTTCGCAGGAACGCTACGAGCAGGCGGCCAAAAAGCTGCCGGGCCTGAAGAAGCAATGGCACCGATCAGGCAAGGTGCACAGCCGGCCGCAGCACGACGCGATCGACGGCCAGGTGCGCGCGGTCGACGAGCCCTTCACGCTGGGCAACGGGATCTCGCTGATGTTCCCGCGCGACCCGCGCGCGCCGGCGGCCGAGACGATCAACTGCGGGTGCGAATCGGTGCCGTTCATGGACACCTGGGAACAGGAAGTATGAACGGGACGCCCGGCAAATCAGGCGCTCCCTTTTGCTTTAGCCAGACCATAATGTAGCTACTTTGCTGACCGACTCGCGGATCATCGGCCGGCAGCGTATCCCATCGCACGTCGTCTTCTGACACCCACGCTTTGGCGAGGCGTCGCTCTCTCAGCGCAAGCTCAGGTCGGTAGTAGAGTCTTAGGTATGTGATGATGACCGACGTAGTGAATCGGAGCCGTGACGATGGCTCGTCTTCTGCCTGCATCGGGGGCAGTGGAGATCTGAGCTTTGCGCAGAGCTTCACGATCTCTGGGCTTTTGAAGGTTGTGCCGTGCCTTTGGTGGGCGAACCTATTCCGGATCTTGGCTATGAGCTTGATCTCATCGTACTCAAATGGCACCAGGAGACCTAGTGCAAGAGCGGCGTCAGCACGAACGGCAAAGGAACTGAGCGGCCCCTGTTTTTCAGCTTTGAGCAATCGATCGGCGAGGTCTTCGTCGTCGCGAAAGAACGCTCTGAGCGTTTGCTCCAGCTTCTCGTCAATCACAGCTGCTCCGACGAGAGCAAGGCCGCGATCGGTCTCGCGATCAAACTCGTTCAGAAAATTCTCCAGGTCACGCGCATCGTCCTGACGCATGGCATCTCTCGATCAGTTGACGCTTGTCACAGCGCAACGAGCAGCTTCAGCTCTTAACTTCGATCCTTCGGAGGCTCGGGAACTGCAGCCTTGCCGTCCCGCTTCTCGATGGCTTCGAGCGCGCCCGGTGGCAACCTTCTGTAGATCTTCTCGATCTGCTTCGGCCGGGAAATCAGGTTGTCAACTATTACGTTGACGAGTCCGAACAACGTTTCCGCCGCTGCACGATCGTCGCGAAGGTCCATCTCCAAGGGATGAACAGCATTGTTCCCTATGACCCGAACGGCATCGAGCGCCTGCACGATGGTGGGCGCCAGATCGCGCTTTGCGAGTGCGGCTATGTCGTCGTTGAGCCCCTTGCCCGTTCCCGCTATGCGAGCGCAGAGTTTTTGGATGACTAAACGCAGCAGCGCAGCCGCTCCGCGCGGGGAACGCTTCAAGATTGCGCTTGCTTCGATGTAATCGGGGAGTAGATCCTCAGGCAGATCTGGGTGCGGGGGCGGACCATCACCCGGCTCCGGCCAGATGAGTCTGTCGTACAGCCAAAGCCCGACGCTATTGCAGTTAAAGCATTTTGAGATGGTCACGTTCTCAAGGCGGAGCTTCGAGTTGATGTACTGTGGTTCCATGTCGATGAAGGCCACCCCAGAAGCTTTCTTGGTAGCCCAGGCACGAAACCAATCGCGGCCCGTTTCGTCCTCGATCTGACTAGCGAATTGCTCCTCCTGTTCGGTCCACTTCATGATGGTTGGGACCTGGTCCTTTGGAAGCTCGCAGACATAGGCGGAGTGCCAGAACTGCTTGGCCAAAGCACCGCAGTGCGGGCAGTTGAAAGCCGTCTCACCGGTCGTCGGCGCTACGTATCTTGCGCGGGTGTTGTCCATGGTTCGCCCTCCGGTCTGCACCATACCACCCACGCCGAGTCGAAACCGGCTTGTCTACCCCGGAAACCTAGGCTGTTCCGTTAACGCCCCACAGAAGCCCGTAGAGGCCGATTCGCGCCTCCGGCCGCTCCGGTTGCCGCGCCGGAACCGCCGACCCGTTTAAAACCCCGTTTAAAAGGCCGGCAATCGGCCTTCCCGTCCTGGTCGCCAGGGCGGATTCGGCAATTTCGGGCTGTCCTGGGGTTTGGGCCGGTTCCCCCGAACAGGTGTTCGGGGTCCCACCAGAGGGGTGCGCCGATACAGTCGCCCAGCCTTGCCGATTTGGCAACCGGCGGCCGGCGGCAACCCGGCCGAACCTTCAGGAGGCTCCATGGCTGAACCCAAGACCGCCCTCACGGCCGAGCAGCTCGCCAAGCTGGCGAAGGGCACGAAGGTGCGTGTGTTCGACGTCGACAAGAAGGGCAATCCCGTCATCGATCCCAAGACCAAGCAGAAGGTCGTGATCGAGCGCGAGGTGACTGCCGCCGACATCCTCGATCACCGCATGCGCGGCGACAAGGTGACGATCGTCACCATCGACGGCCAGAAGATCGAGGCCGCTGCGTGAGCCGCGTCCTCGTCATTGGCGACGAGCTGCCGGCGCGCTTCATCGAAGCCGCCGGCGCTTCGATCCCCACGCTGGGCATCGTCGGGCCGGCCGCGCTCAAGGAAGCTGCCGCCGGCTCCTACCAGCACATCATGGGCCTCATCACCCTGGCGCTGCGCGGCGTGTTCGCCATGTCGAGCGACTGGGACCCGTGGCCCTACGTGAAGGCGCTGTTCTCCGACCGCGTGATCGTGGAGCGCGACGGCAAGACCTGGTCCTATCCCTACAGCTACGACCAAGGCACCAATGCCGTGACGCTCGGCGATCCGGTCGAGGTGATCGAAGTCTATCAGCCGGTCGGTATGCGCGAGGCGCTGCGCACTGGCGCCTTCATCGAGTCCGCCGGCAAGCCCGGCCGCTACAAGATCCGCGTCATCAAGGCCGGTCTCAGCGGCAACAGCAACTACTATCCGGACGCTGTCCTGCGCGAGGCCGTGCCCCTGTTCGACAACGCCCGCGTCTTCGTCAAGGGCGACGCGGAGCACCTGGCCGGCAAGGGCAAGGACTTCCGCAACCTCATCGGCGGACTGACGGAACCGAAGTTCGTCGAAGGCCGGGGCGCTGACAGCGGTGAGGTGCAGGCCACCTTCACGCTGCTCAATCCCAGCGGGCCGGAGGCGGTGAAGATCCGCGAAGCGTGGGACAGCGGCCTCACCAACCTGTTCGGCTTCTCGATCGACGCCAAGGGCATGGCGCGCAACGAGACGCGCAATGGCCGCGCGCAGCGCACCGCCACCAAGTTCACCGAAGTCAACTCCGTCGACCTCATCGTCGAGCCCGGCGCCGGCGGACGCGTCATCGGGCTCCTCGAAGCGAAGAAGGACGTCATCATGGATCGCACGAAGATCATCGCTCTCATCGAAGCGAAGCGGCCCGACCTGCTGCAGGGCAAGAAGGTCGACCAGCTCTCCGACGAGCAGCTAGAGACGCTGCTGACCGAAGCCGTCGCGCCGGCCCCCGCGGCCACACCTGCCGCGGCACCCGCGAACGCCGTCACGCAGGATCAGCTCGCCGAGGTGATCCGCATGACCGAGGCGCGCGCCTACGCCCGCGCGGCGATCGCTGGCTGCGGCCTGCCCGACGAGGCGAAGACGAAGCTGACGGCGCAGGTCACGCTCATGGCGAAGTTCACCGAGGCCGACATCGACAAGCTGATCGGCGACGAACGCACCTACATCGCCAAGTTCACCGAGAGCGGCAAGGTGCAGCTCGGCGGCTTCCCGCGCATCGAGATGGGCGAGACGCGGGCCGAGAAGGTGGCCGCTATGCTGGACGCCTTCTTCGATCCCAGTCACAAGGAGCACCGTCACGCGCGCTCGTTCCGGGAGTGCTACGAGGCAATCACTGGCGACCACGGCATTACAGGCCGCATCGACAATTGTGATCAGGCGCTGCTGCGCGAGTCGCTCGACAGCGGCAGCTTCACCAACGTGCTCGGCAACTCGATCACGCGCCGCATGATCGCCGATTACCGCAACATCAACCAGTACGACGTGTGGCGGCCGATCATCACCACGCCGGTCCCGATCAAGGACTTCCGCACCAACGAGCGCACGCGTTACGGCGGCTATGGCGACCTGCCGATCGTCGAGGAAGGCGCCCCCTATATCGCGCAGTCCTCGCCCACTGACGAGAAGGCAACCTATGCCGTCAAGAAGCGCGGCGGCACCGAGGACGTGACACTGGAGATGATCGCCAACGACGACGTCGGCGCCATCCGGCAGATCCCGATCAAGCTCGGCCGGGCGGCCAAGCGCACGCTCGCCAAGTTCGTGCTCGACTTCATCCGCACGAACCCGACCATCTATGACGGCGTGGCGTTCTTCCACGCCTCGCACGGCAACCTCGGCTCCGCTGCGCTGGACGCGACCAGCCTGGCCGCGCGCCGGCTCGCGATGGTGAAGCAGACCGAGCTGAACTCGAACGATCGCATCGGCGTCGGACCGAAATACCTGCTGGTGCCCGAGGACCTGAAGGAGACGGCAGTCAACCTCTTCAACCGCAACACCAACAACGACAAGACGTTCGTCCAGATGATGACGTTGGAGATCCTGCCGATCTGGTATTGGACCGACACCAACGACTGGGCGCTGGGCGCCGACCCGATGGACGTGCCCGGCATCGAGATCGGCTTCCTCAACGGCAACGAGGAGCCGGAGCTGTTCGTGCAGGACGCGCCGACCGTCGGCTCCATGTTCACCAACGACAAAGTGACCTGGAAGCTGCGCCACATCTACGGCGGCAACGCACTCGACTTCCGCGCCTTCGATAAATCGGTCGTCGCGTAGCGACGACAGGGGCGGTCGGCGCATCGGCCGCCCCGCCAACCCCGATGCGCCGCCCGCCGTTGGAGCGGTTGTAGACAGAGGAGCCACTATGAAGTTCGCACGCAATCTTCTCGCCGCCGCCTTGCTCGTCGCCGCGACGATCCTGGCGCCGATCACGCAACTTGCAGAGGCCGCGACCCCCAACGTCACGCCCGGCGCCGGCCAGGTCGTCGTCATCCCGCTGCACATCAGCGGCCAGTATACCGCGAACACCACCGCCGTCGCGCGGCTCACGCTGCCGTTCCCGGCGGCCGTGCTCGGCGTCAGCGCCTCGGCGCGCGCGTCCGGCGGCACCTCGCCGACCTTGACCGTCGACGTGCTGGAAGGCGGCGTCACGATCCTGTCGGCGCCGGTCGCGGTCACCGCCGGCGCCGTGGCTGAGGCTACCGTCACCGACACGAACCTGGCCGACGAAGCCGCGATCACCGTGAACCTGGCGATCGGCGGCACCTCGCCGACCTGGAACGACATCGTCGTGCTGGTAACGCTGTTCCGGAAGTAGACGCAGATCCCCTTCTGCAGCGGGGGAAAACGGCGCCGGCGCGGGGGTCAGCCTTCTCTCCCGGCCGGCGCCAACCATCAGAGGGCAAGAAGTGCTTTCCGACTATCAGACGCTGACCGACAACCTGGTGCGCGACGATACGACCAAGATCACGGTCGCCGATCGGGACCGCGCGCTCGGCTTGGCGTTCGCACGCTACGGCAAGGACCGTCCGCGCACCAAGGTCGAGGACCTGGTTGGTGCAGGCACCAACGAGCTGGCGCTGCCGGTTGGCTGGCAGGAAGGCTTCTCCGACCTCAAAAGCCTGGAGCACCCGGTCGGCAACATCCCGCCAACCTTCATCGCCCCTGAGTTCCGGCGGCTCTACCAGAAGCCGGCGAGCACGGTCATCCAGCTCGACAGCGCGATCGGCGCCGGCCAGGCGGTGCGCACCACCTACACGATCCGTCACCAGGTCGACGGCGTCACCGACACGATCCCGGTCGACGATCGCGAGCCGATCGCCTCCTACGCGGCCGCCATCCTGCTCGACGAGCTGGCGGCGTTCTTTTCGGGCGCCAGCGATTCCACCATCCAGGCCGACGCCGTCGATCACCGCTCGCGCGGCGACCAGTTCGCATCGCGCGCCAGCCGCCTGCGCAAGTTCTACTTCGACCAGCTCGGCATCGATCCCAAGCGCGAGGTGGCGGCCGGCACGGTGGTGGAGCTGGACGTCAGGGACTCTTTGGGCGGGCCGCGCATGACACACAGGTTGCGGCGATGACCGGCATGCGCATCGAGATCGACGCCAGCAAGGTCGCAGCCGTCGCGGACGCCTGGCGCTATGCGCCGGACCTGATGGCGGAGGAGCTGGTCAACGGCGTGTGGGAGGCCTCGCTCTACCTGGAGCGCCTGGTCAAGGACAATACCGAGACCGCGAGCGGCAACCTGCGCAGCTCTGTCGGCGCGCGCGAGCCGCGCCGCATTGGCGAGGACGTGATCGGCGTCGTCGGCACGTCGCTCGGCTATGCGATCCCCGTCGAGCTGGGCACCAAGCCGCATTTCCCGCCAGTGCAGGCCCTCAGCGAGTGGGCGCGGCTGAAGTTCGGCCTGCCACCGGAGGAAGCCGAGGAAGTCGGCTATGCGGTCGCGCGCAAGATCGCGCGCGAAGGCACTAAGGGTCATTTCATGTTCCAGCGCGCCTTCAGCGATGGCGAGGCGACCGTGCAGGCCATATTGACGCGGGCCGCGGAACGCGGCTTACAGCGTCTTGGAAAGGCGATCCAATGACGACGCTCACCCAGATCCGGGATGCCATCAAAGCGAAGCTGGACGCGATTCCAGGCATCGGCGTGGTGCACAAGTACGAGCGCCTGGCAACGCGTGTGGCGGATCTCAAGGCACTGTATGTGACTGGCGGCCAGCTTCGCGGTTGGCACATCCGCCGGATCGCCACCAATGAAGCCAGCCCAACGCTCGGCAGCTACGTCATCGACCACCGCTGGCAGATCCGCGGCTTCATGGCGATCGACGACGCCACCGAGAGCGAGCTGACGTTCGATCTTCTGATCGAAGCGATCCGCGACGCTTTCCGCGCCGACGAGACGCTGGGCAGCCTGATTGAAGGCACGCAAGTGCCCCCGCCGGCGATCGGCGTGCAGCTCATCGAGCACGGCCCGGTCATGTTCGCCGATGTGCTGTGTCACGGCGCGCGCCTCAATCTCGCGACGCGCCATTTCCGAGTGGGAGCCTGACCATGGCGAAGAAGCCAGCCGAGACCAGCAAGTCCGAACTGCCGCCACCGGCCGAGGGCGGCAGCTACATGATCAAGGACGGCGTTCGAACGCGCGTCGAAGAGCCCACAAAGCCGGCCGTCGCAGGCGAGCCGGCGCCCGCAGCGAAGGAGTAACCAGCCATGCCGTTCTATTGGGCGAAGAAGATCCTGCAGCGCAAGCGTGAGGTCACCTACGGCACAGATCCAGTGCCAGCCGCCGCCGACGCGGCGCTCGCGCACGAAGTCGACTTCGTTCCGTATGCTACCGACGGCGTCGGCCGCAGGGCGATCAAGCCGTGGATGGGGCGCACGACCAAGACCAAGATGGCGAACGCCAAGTCGACGCTGAGCTACTTCCTGGAGATGGCCGGCGCCGGCGCTGCCGGCACCGCGCCGAAGTGGGGCCTGGACCTGCGCTGCTGCGGGTTCTCCGAGACGATCAATGTCGGCATCGATGTGCAGTATTCGCCGGTGTCGGCGGCCTTCGATTCCATGACCAGCTTCTGGAACGTCGACGGCCAGCGCACCCGCGCGAACGGCTATCGCGGATCCCCGGTGTTCGAGTTTACGTCCGGACTGCCGCCGCGACTCCGCGTTGCCATGACGGGCTTGCCCCTTGAGCCTGATGATTCCGCAATCGTGACGCCGGATTTCACCGGCTGGAGCGAGCCGCGTGTCGTCAACAAGGTCAATACGCCGACTTTCACGCTGCACGGTTTCGCGCCCGCGCTGTCCTCATTGTCGATCGACCTGGCGAATGTCGTCGCTTTCCGGGACTGGGTGAATACGAAGGACGTGCAGATCACCGACCGCGAGCCGGCGGGACAGGTGGTCATCGAAGCGCCGACGATCGCGCAGAAGAACTTCTTCAGCGCCATCAGCGGCGAGACGCTCGGCGCGCTGCAGCTGATCCACGGCGTCGGCGCCGGCCAGATCGTTCAGGTCGATGCGCCGCAGGTGCAGCTCCTCAATCCGCGCTACGGCGAGTCGCAGGGCATCACGACGCTGACGATGGACCTGGAGTTCCATCCCAGCGTGGGCAACGACGAGGTGAAAATTACGGTCAAATAGTGCCGCCGGCGGCGGCCGGCTCGCGATCACGGCCGCCCCGCCAACCCCGTGATCGCTCGCACAGCAAAGAGGGCAATCCATGTTCACGCTCAACACCGAGCGCATCGTGAAGTGGCCGGTCATCGTCGAGATGCCGGTGGACGGCGGTAACACGCAACAGCACGAGTTCGAAATGTCGTTCAAGCTGATCCCGACGGACCAGCTCGCCAGCTTCAGCAAGTTCGAGGACGTGATCGTCGGCTGGAGCGGCGTCCTGCGCGAGGTCGAGCCAGGCAAAGCCGAGGAGCTGCCGTTTAGCAAGGACGCGCTCGGCACCATGCTGCGCATCCCCTATGCGCGCGCCGGCATCGCGCGCGCCTTCATCGAGTGCATGACCGGAGCGAAAAGAAAAAACTCAGGGACGCCGCTCGCCACTGGGCAAGCGGCGATGACCCGACAGCCGGCGACGATTCAGTAGCGCGTGAGCTGCGGGAGCTGGGCGCACCACCGGAGGTCATCGCGCAATGGGAGCGACGCGCAAAGGGCAACGCAGAGCGGGCACGCTTCGCGATCCTGGAGGAGAACCAGGATGCGGTGCGGCTGTTCCTCGCCAGCTCGACGCAGTGGCGCACGGCCGGCATGGGCGGCGTGGCGATCGGGCTGGACTACCCCGGCGTCGAAAGCGCGGCGCGCATGATGGCGCTGGCCGTGACGCCGACGCTGTTCGCGGATCTCCGCGAAATGGAGCACGCCGCGATCAAAGCCATGCTCGAAAAGCGGCGGTGATCCATGGCTGATCTCACGCTTGGCATCACGCTGAAGGCGGATGGCACCGGGTTCGTCGGCGCGGTCAAGGTCAGCGCCGACGAGCTGAAGAAGCTCGGTGACACGGGCAAACGCGCCGGCGAGCAGGCGAGCAAGGGCACCGACCTGGCCAGCGCATCGCTTGGCCGGCTCAAGACGGCAGTGCTCGGCGCCGTCACGGCCTATGCCAGCTTCCAGACCGTGCAGCGCTTCATCGGCGCCGCCACGCGCGAGATCATGGCGGCCGAGAAGGCGACCGCGAATCTCAATGCCGTGCTGCGCGCGACGGGCGGCACCGTAGGCTTCACGGCCGACGAGCTGTCCGACATGGCGGACCAGCTCGAACGCACGACCTTGTTCGACGATGCGGCTATCAAGCAGGCCGAAGCGGTGCTGCTGACCTTCCGCCAGGTGCAGGGGGACACGTTCCGAGAGGCGATCGGCCTGGCCACGGATCTCGCCGCGCTCATGGGCGGCGACCTGCAGGGCGCGGTGCTGCAGCTCGGCAAGGCGCTCGAAGACCCGGTGACTGGCCTCACCGCCCTGCGCCGATCGGGCATCAGCTTCACCGAGGCCCAGCAGGATCTCATCAAATCCCTGGTCGAGACCGGCGACCAGGCGCACGCGATGCAGATCATCCTCGACACCGTCGCCGGCCAGATCGGCGGCGTGGCCACCGAGCAGGTGACTGGCCTCACCGGGGCGCTCAACAATCTCGACGACGCCTGGGGCGACTTTCTCAAGTCGCTGGCGGACAGCAAGGCGTTCGACGTCGCCATCGCCGGGCTGCGCACGCTGACGGACTGGATCAACCGGCTCAACGCCAGCGGGCTCGATGCCGTCTCCAACGAGATCAACGATCTCATTGACGAACGCGACGAGATCGTCACCCGCATCCAGCAGCGGCAGAACGATTCCGTGCTGGCCGGGATCTCGGACTTCCTCGGCGTCGGCGACGATCGCGATACGCAGCGCCTTGGCGAGATCGAGGCGCGCCTGGTCGAGCTGCAGGACCTCGCCGACCGCCTGATGCTCGATAAGGGCAACCAGCCACCCAAGGCGCCGCCACCGCCGGTCGGCGGCGGACCGCGCGGCGAGACCGATGCGGAGAAGCAGATCCGCAAGTTGGTCGAGGCGCTTGAGTTCGAGAACGAGCAGCTCTCGCGCACATCGGAAGAACAGCAGCTCTACAACGCGTTGCACGCGGCCGGCGTCGACATCAATTCGGCGGCCGGGCAGACGATCCAGCAGCTGGTCGCGTCGATCCAGCAGAAGACCGACGCGCAGCAGCTCGCCGACGCGGCGCAGGAAGCGGCCAATGCCACCATGGAGGAAGGCCGCCAGCTGATGGAGGCCATGCGCACGCCGGCTGAGGTCTATGCCGACACGATCGAGCACCTCGGCAACCTGCTGGCGCAGAAGGCGATCGACCAGGAGACGTTCAACCGCGCGGTAGAGCTGGCCGACAAGACGCTCGAAGAG
>NZ_QORW01000003.1 GCF_003574735.1 Dongia deserti | reverse complement strand
GCAAGCTGCTCGCGACTGACACGGACCGGCACCGGGTGAGCATGCTGGTCCGCCTGGCGCCTGGCGCGAGCTATCCACCGCATACGCATGCGGGTGTTGAGGAACTTCATCTCCTGGATGGCGAGCTGTGGATCGACGCGCGCAAGCTCTTCCCGGGCGACTACAACTACGGTGCGCCAGGAACGGGCGACCAGCGCGTCTGGAGTGAGACCGGCTGCACCTGCGTTCTCATCACCAGCACCAAGGATACTCTTCGCTGAATCGCCCCAAATGCCTGGGGGCGCATGATCCGCGCCAAGTGCCCCTCGAGATCGGGAAACGCCGCCGGCTGATTCAGGGGCCGCTCTTTCCGCCCTACTTCTGTCTCGGACCAATCCAAAGGCGAGCGTTTGACGTTTTAGGGATATGCAATGCTTGCATTCCCCCTCCATCGGGCAGGTCGCGGTCAAATTCGTGAATGGTGACAGGTCTTTAGCCGCATCTCCACCGATCGCCCGGTCGCGGCCGAGCAAGCTGGCGGCCGATCTCCCATGAGCCCGAGCCCACACCTGAACCGCTGCGGGCAGAGGGAGGTGACGTGCGCGTACGCCCTGCAAGCCCTGCCTGTGAGCGAGATTGCGGCGGTCGAAGCGCACATCGCCGCGTGCCCGGATTGCCAGCGTGAGCTGGAAATCCTGCGCCCGGTGGTCGAGCGGTTTGTCGGCTGGCCCACCGATGTGCTGCGGCCGACGACATCGCTGCAGGCGCGCCTTGCGCTTCGCATCGCCGAGGAGACGAGAAAACCGCCGGTCCTGCCGACGGCGCGGCAGTGGTCCGAGCCCGAGTGGGAACAGGTCGCGCTCGGCATTGAGTGCAAGCTGCTCGCGACTGACACGGACCGGCACCGGGTGAGCATGCTGGTCCGCCTGGCGCCTGGCGCGAGCTATCCACCGCATACGCATGCGGGTGTTGAGGAACTTCATCTCCTGGACGGCGAGCTGTGGATCGACGCGCGCAAGCTCTTCCCGGGCGATTACAGCTACGGTGCGCCAGGAACGGGCGACCAGCGCGTCTGGAGCGAGACCGGCTGCACCTGCGTTCTCATCACCGGCACCAAAGACGTTCTGCGATGAGCATGACGAATCTCTCCCATGTTGCGCGTTGCGGCTTACCGGGAATCGATCGCGTCCGCCTCGCGGTGCACACCTGCGACGTCTGTAGCAGCCGATACCAGCTCGTTGCGTCGCTGGCGCTTCCCGAGAACATCGAAGAGCAAGTCAGGAGCCGCGCATGAACTTAGTGCATCAGGGCGAAGCCCACCTGACCAGCAGCAGCTTCGCGGCGCTTGCTACGTTGGACCAGGCGGCGATGGACGCTCTGCCGGGAGCAGTCTATTTGTGCGCCGCGGACGGTAGAGTGATCCGCTTCAACCAAACAGCTGCCGAGTTGTGGGGGCGATCCCCGAACGCGGGAGATCCACGCGAGCGATTTTGCGGCAGTTATCGGCTCTATCGAACCGACGGCGCACTGCTGCCTCATGACCAGTGCCCGATGGCTGCGGCGCTGCAGACCGGTGAATGCTTCCGTAACCAGGAAGTCGTGGTCGAACAGCCGACCGGACAGCGGCGGACGGTGCTTGTCAACATCGACGCTCTCAAGGATCAAGCAGGCCGCATCGAGGGCGCCATCAATTGCTTCCAGGATATCACCGAGTGCAAGCAGAGCGAGCGTCGATTCCGCCAGATGATCGATTCACTGCCGGCGGCGATCTACACAACTGACGCAGGGGGTCGCATCACACATTTCAACCCGGCCGCCGTCGCCTTCGCTGGGCGTGTTCCGCAACTGGGGACAGACGAATGGTGCGTGACGTGGAAGCTCTATTATCCCGACGGCACGCCAATGCCGCACGATGAATGCCCCATGGCCCTTAGCCTGAAGGAGGGCCGCCCGATACATGGCGCTGAGGCCATCGCGGAGCGGCCCGATGGAACGCGCGTGTGGTTCACGCCTTATCCGACACCACTGCGCGACGATGCCGGCCGGATCGTGGGTGCGATCAACATGCTGGTGGACATAACCGAGCGCAAGCGGGCCGAACAGCATATGTGGCTACTCACCCGCGAACTCGAGCATCGCGTGAAGAATATCCTCACAACGGCGATCGCTCTCACGCGACTGACCAAGGCCAACACGGCCAACGATTTCGCTGAGGCTCTCATCGGTCGCCTACAGGCGCTCGCGTCCGCGCAATCACTGCTTGCAGCGAGCCGATGGCATGGAGCCAGCCTGCAAGGGCTGATCGAAGAGGAGCTGGCTGCGTTCATCAACGTCGAAGATCGCGTTGTCGTTTCGGGGCCGGCGTTGGAGCTCGCGCCGGACGCGGCACAGTCGGTTGCCTTGATCCTGCATGAACTGACGACGAATGCGACCAAGTATGGAGCGCTCTCGCAGCAAACCGGCCGGATCACAGTGGAATGGAATGTCAATCGAGAGCACTTGAGCCTGCGCTGGCGTGAAACAGGCGGACCGGCCGTGGCGCGGCCGGCGAACGTGGGTTTTGGTAGTCAACTGATCGAGACCACGTTGCCAGCTCTGAACGGCGAAATTCACTATGACTGGAACACGGAAGGCTTGGTCTGCACCGTTCGCATTCCGGTGGACAGGCTGCGATGACAAGCGCGTCGTCGAACGCAAGGGAGGTAACACGTGACGTTTGAGACACTTGAGCCGCGCAAATCGCCGAAAGCGGACGCGCGGAGCACAGCGGCAAACAAGAGTTATCGCTGTTACTTCACCGACGTCGACGATCGAATCCGATCCTACGAGCAGATCGAGTGCGAGAATGACGCAGAAGCGACGCTGGAGGCCCAGAGACTGCTGGCTGCGTCGCGATTTCCCTCAGCCGAACTCTGGCAGGGCAGCCGAATTGTTGGGAGATGGGGCAATACCGATGCCGCGAGCCCAAGGCGCCAGGCGAACGGCGACAGCAGCATCTAGCTGGCGGCGCTGACCTGGGGCTTGGGCTGGTTCGTGTTCCGCCTCGCCGAACGGAGCCGCGCCGAGATGCCCAGTGGCCCGATCATGAAGGCGGCGAGATCGGAACCATTCCACCAGATTGCCATTCTAAAAAAATGATGTCCGACGACGCCACTGATTCGGCGTTTGGGACGTGGCACTAGGAGCCTCACGCTATGATCAAGCAAGACATACTCGACCGAGTGTTTGGGCAATCTCCTTCACCCCGCGAACCTCAGCAACCAAACGAGTTCACTTTGGCGCGGGAGCGAGAACTGGCAGAGAAGGCCAAGAGAATTGAAGCGCTTCGCAAGACTCGCATTGACCGAGACGCAAAGCACTGACTGACCTGGGACCGGAATCTATTCGGACCGGCCCCGTTGATCGGAAGTCGAAGCACCTCGCCATATTTCTGCGAGGCGTACGACGGGAGAGCTTCCAGAATGAAGAATTTCCAAACCATGCTTGATGCTGCCGCTGGCGCGCCGGAGGCGCAACGTCCTCCCCAAGAGCCGAGCGATGCCGCGAAAGAACGAGAGCGGGCCCTCGCAGAGCACGCGAGAAAGATTGAGAAGCTGCGGCAGATCCGCTTGGATAACCCTGAAGAAGGGTCGCTCTCCTTGGTCTTTGAGGTTGTCCGGCATCGCGGACGTTGGCGCACGCTTCATCGCGGCAAGCTTTCCCCTCCCTATTCAGATCAAGCTGCGGCCGTCCTTGCCGCAAAGGCCGTGGCGAGGAAGAAACGCGAGCAAGGTTACTCCGTCGAAGTTGTCCTTCGCCGTACAGATGGTAAAAGCGTCGTCCAGTCCATCGACGATGACGAATGTGTCTCAAGCAACCCGGCACGCTCCCGCGGGCAACAATGAGCGTTGCCGGTCCTTCGATTGAAGCCGCAAAACTCAGTGGCTACGGCGAAATCCAAGAGTTAGTAATGGGAGTCTTGAGCCATGAAAGACCGTCAGGAGTCAAAAGTGCCGCAGCCGGCAAAGCCTGATCCAGACAACAATCTGGGACGGGGCGCTCCGTCTGACCGTGAAGAACGGATTCGACAGCGTGCTCACCAGCTATGGGAGCAAGAAGGCCGGCCGGAGGGTGAGGCCCAAAGACATTGGGACCGTGCCGCGGAAGACTTGGACCGTGAAGACGCGGAAATCCAGCGCGAAGGAATTGCAGACGGAAAGCCGGGTCCCCGTCCCACTCGCGATACCGAGCACGCTCGCGACAAGGCTTAGTTACGAACGGTAATAATCCACACGCTGGTCGCCTATGGTCCGGCTCGCCCGGCGGCGATTGCTGTTACTCCCTCTGCTGTTTCCCGGTCCGCAGCGCAAACAGCAGCATGGAGCGGCCGGTCACCTCGTATTGATCACCGACGCTGAAACGCGGTCCGTCATCGAGTTCCTCGTTCTCGCCAGGCCGGTTGGTGTCAACCAGCAGCATCCATTCGCTTCCGTCATCCACCGCCGGCAGGGAGAAGACGACGACATCGTGATGAGCATTGACGATAAGCAGCAGCGATGCTTCGCTTCCGCGCCGCTTGATCCCGCTGCTTTGCGCACGCCCATCGAGCAGGAGGCCCAGGCACCGCGCCTGCGGGTCTTTCCACTGCTCCTCGCCAATTTCCTTGCCGGTCGGATCTAGCCAAGCCGAATCCTTGATATCCATTTCATCATTCCACTCCCCCGTGAGATAGCGGCTCCGCCTCAGAACGACGTAACGGTGACGGATCGCCAGCAGTCTTTGACAGAACCGTGTGAGGCGCTGCGCTCGATCATCGTGGTCCCAATTGACCCATGAAATCTCGTTGTCCTGGCAATAGCCGTTGTTGTTGCCCTGCTGGCTGCGGCCGAACTCGTCGCCGGCCAGCAGCATTGGCGTCCCCTGGGACAGAAGAAGCGTGGCGAGGAAGTTCCGCTTCTGCCGCTCCCTGAGTTCGATGATGGCGGGATCGTCCGTCGGCCCCTCGACGCCGTGATTCCATGAGCGGTTATCGGAATGGCCGTCCCGATTGCCCTCCTGGTTCACTTCGTTGTGCTTCTCGGCGTAGGAGACGAGATCATTGAGGGTGAAGCCATCGTGAGCTGTCACGAAATTGACGCTCGCCCACGGCTTGCGCCCCCGCCGGTTGAACAGGTCGCCAGAGCCGGTGATGCGCTTGGCGAACTCCGGCAGCATCCCATCCTCCCCCTTCCAGAAGGATCGGACCGTATCGCGGAAGCGGTCGTTCCATTCCGCCCAGCCGGGCGGGAAGCGGCCCACTTGGTAGCCGCCTGGGCCACAATCCCAAGGCTCTGCGATCAGCTTGATGGCTGAGAGCACCGGATCCTGGCGGCACGAATCCAGGAATCCGCCGCCTTCATCAAAACCGTGCGGCTCCCGCGCGAGAATTGTGCCGAGGTCGAAGCGAAATCCGTCCACGTGCATTTCCTGCACCCAGTAGCGCAGCGAATCGGTGACCATCTGGAGCACGCGGGAATGCGAGAGGTTGAGCGTGTTCCCCGTCCCGGTGTCGTTGATGTAGTAGCGCCGCTGATCGGGGATCAGCCGGTAGTATGACGCGTTATCGATGCCTTTGAAGCTCAGGGTCGGGCCAAGCTCATTGCCTTCGGCCGTATGGTTGTAGACGACGTCCAGGATGACCTCGATTCCGGCAGCGTGGAACCTTGCCACCATCTCCTTGAATTCGGCGAAGGCGAAGTCAGGCACACTCGCGTAGCGACGCTCCGGCGAGAAGAACGAGATGGTGTTATAGCCCCAGTAATTTCGCAGGCCCTTGTCGAGAAGATGGCTGTCATCGACGAAGGTGTGAATGGGCAGCAGCTCGACCGCCGTGACGCCTAGGCCGCGGATGTAATCCAGGACGGGAGAGTCGGTGAGGCCGCGGAACGTGCCCCGCAGCTCCTCCGGCACTGCCTCGTGCAGCTTGGTATAGCCGCGCACGTGGGTTTCGTAGATAGCCGTGCGTTCCCAGGGAGTTCGGAGCGGACGGTCGCTACCCCAGGTGAAGGCCGGATCGATGACACGGCAGCGCGGCACAAACGGGCTGCTGTCCCGGTCATCGAATGTGAGGTCATCCTTGCTCTCGAGCTTGTAGCCGAACAAGGCCGGGTTCCAGCTCAGTTGGCCGATGATTGCCTTGGCACAGGGGTCAAGCAAGAGCTTGTTGGGGTTGAAGCGGTGTCCGTTCTGGGGATCATACGGCCCGTAGACACGGAACCCGTAGATGGTTCCCGGCCGCGCATCCGGCAGGTAGCCGTGCCAGACCTCGTCGGTGAATTCCGGCAGCTCGATGCGCTCGAGCTCCGTCTCGCCGTGCGGATCGAACAGGCACAGCTCGACCTTGGTCGCGTGCGCTGAGAACAGAGCGAAGTTCACGCCCAAGCCGTCCCAGGATGCGCCCAGGGGAAACGGTAAGCCTTCGCGCAGCCGCGATCGTCGGATCACCTGGGCCATCCGGCCTTGAAGCGGTTTGTTCAAGGAAGAATCCTCCGTCTTGCGCTTGAGCGAACAGGACGAAGGCGCTCGCGTTCCAAGACGAGCGGATCGTGCCGCCGAATTCGCGCGCCGCTTGGAACACACGCCCCGATCGGCGGTTGTGGATCTGACGGCGCACACCATGGTTCGCATCGGCTACCACTGCTCCCATGAACAATTCGCTCCTTCGGAGCTGGTGCAGCTTGTCAGGGAGGCCGAGCAGGCGGGCTTCCAATGTGCCATGTCCTCGGAGCACTTCCAGCCCTGGTCGACGGCGCAGGGCCAGTCCGGATCGGCCTGGTCGTGGTTGGGTGCGGCGATGCAGGCGACCGGCCTGCCGTTTGGAATCGTCTGCACGCCAGGCTACCGCCACCATCCAGCCCTGGTGGCCCAAGCCGCGGCGACGCTCTGCGAAATGCATCCCCGACGCCTTTGGCTGGCGCTAGGGAGCGGCCAGCGGCTGAACGAGGGCATCGTCGGCGATTTGTGGCCAGAAAAGAGCGAACGCAATGCCCGGCTGCGGGAATGCGCGGACATCATTCGCGCCCTGTTGCGCGGCGAAACCGTGACGCACCGCGGCCGGGTCACTCTAATCGACGCGCGGCTCTACTCTCTCCCGGCGGAGCCGCCGCTGCTCCTCGGCGCTGCCGTCACTGCCGAAACGGCGCGCTTTGTGGCCGGCTGGGCAGATGGGCTGCTCACGACCGCTTCCTCGCCGGAGAGCGTGAAAGACGTGGTCGAGGCTTTTCGCGCCGGGGGTGGCACGCACAAGCCGTTGTTTGCGCAGGTGGGGCTGAACTGGGCTCCAACCGAGGAGGATGCGCTGCAAGCCGCGTACGAGCAGTGGCGGTTCAATGCCGTTGGAGGTGAGGTCAATTGGGAAATGCGGTCGCCGGCGGACTTCGAGACTGCCGCGCGGTTCGTTCGTCCAGAAGACATGCACGGCTCGCTTTTCATCTCGTCCCAGCTCGAGCGACACACTGAGCGCTTGCACGTGCTGGCATCCATGGGGTTTGAGGAACTGCACCTGCATCAGGTGGGCCGCAACCAGCGGGCCTTTATCGAGGCGTTCGGCTCCGAGGTCATTCCGGGCCTCATCGCCTGACGGCCTGAGGTGGAACCAAGTTTGCGCCGACCGGGTTATGGTGCTGGGTCAAGGTTCTTCGCTCTCGGCATTGTCAATGGGGCGGTCATGGCTGATGAGCAACCCGAGCAACCCGGTCAGGCGGCAGGCACAAATTCGCAGTCGATCCTCACGACGGGAGGCATTCTCCTCGCCATCGCAGCACTCTACTTTGGCAGCGAGCTGTTCATCCCGTTTGCGCTCGCCGTTCTTCTGGCCTTTGCAATCTCTCCCATCATCGATGCGTTGAGACGCTGGCGCGTGCCGCGTGTGCCTGCGGTCATCTTCACGGTCGCGCTTGCGATGCTCCTGATCGCAAGCGTGTCGTATGTCCTCTCGACACAGCTGATCAGGCTGGCGGAGTCTATTCCGAGCTACCAGCACACGATGCTCAACAAGATAGACTCCATGCGGGGCGAGCAGGCGGATGGAAGTGGGGTGATCGACCGCCTTGCTGCCACTCTTGAGCGGCTTCGCAGCCGGCTGGCCCAGCAAGACGAGCGCGAGCCAAGCGGGCTGCCTCGATCCGCTTCGGACGGGCAGGACAGAGCTGATCCGATCCCGGTCATCATCGAGTCCGAGGCAAGTTCGCCGATGGACGTCTTTCGATCGGTGATCGGCCCGCTCCTGAAGCCGCTTACGACGGCAGGGCTTGCCATCGTCTTTGTCCTGTTCGTTCTTCTGGAGCGCGACGACCTGAGGGACCGTTTCATCAAGCTGGTTGGTGCGGGTGACCTGCAGACCAGCACCGAAGCGCTGAACGAGGCGGGACATCGCATCAGCCGCTATCTGCTGATGCAGCTAATCCTGAACGTCAGCTATGGAGTGCCCTTTGGCATCGGTCTTTATATCATCGGCGTTCCCAATGCCGTGCTGTGGGGCCTGCTTGCGATTTTCCTCCGGTTCATTCCCTATCTCGGCCCGTTCCTTGCCGCCCTGTTCCCAATGACGCTGGCCTTCGCCGTCGATCCGGGATGGTCAATGCTTCTATGGGTCGCTGGGCTATTCCTGGCAATGGAGCTCGTCAGCAACAATTTCCTGGAGCCTTGGCTGTATGGCTCCAGTACGGGATTGTCGCCGCTATCTGTCATTGCTGCGGCGATTTTCTGGACCACTCTTTGGGGGCCGGTCGGGCTGATTCTCTCGACCCCGCTGACCGTCTGCCTCATTGTGATCGGTCGGTATGTTCCTCGGCTGAGCTTCCTCGGCACCCTCCTGGGGAGCGATCCCGTCCTCGCGCCGGAGGAGCAGCTCTATCAGCGCCTTCTTTCTCAGAACCACGAGGGCGCGATTGAAATCGCAGAGCGCTATGTTGACGAGCATTCCGCTCCAGCTTTCTACGATCATGTCGCTATCCCCGCGCTCCGCCTCGCCGAGAACGACCGCCAGAGGGATGCTGGGGCTGGCGGCTTCAGGCGGACTGTGGCAGAAGGCATGTCCGCCGTCGTCCCAGAGGTAACGGAATATGCGCAGCAACGGAAGCGCGGGGACGAGGAGGCCGGGGACGATGCTGCTTCTCATTCGCTGGGCGAGCCGTGCCTTTGTATCGGAGGTAAGACCGATCTGGACCGTGTGGCGGCTGAAATGGTGGCCCAGACGCTCCGCGAGCACGGGATCGGCTCGCGCGTTCTTCCCCCGATCACAGTTAGCCAGAATGGCATTGGCCGCATCGATCTCGCGGGAGTCGATGTCGTGTGCCTCTCCTATCTTGCGCAGGAGCCTCAGACTTACGCGAGCTTCGTTTGCCGGCGCCTCAAGAGGCGGGCGCCGAACCTGAAGATCGTCGTCTGCCTATGGAACACGGCGATCGGGCCGACACTTGCCTCCGAGTTGAAGGATCGCTCTGGCGCGGACGCGGTGGTCTCCTCAATCGCGGCCGCGGTGACACAGATCGCGGCGCTGACCGCGCCACCCGTCACCGCGCCTATGCAGGCGGCTCCGATCCCGGAGAACGAGCAGGACCGTCTCCGTGTGCTCCAGACACTGGGCTTGGTCAAAGCCGAAAGCCGGCATTTCGACGAGGTCGCCGCAAAGGTGGCCGCCGCCTTTGGCACCCCGATTGCCTTGGTCAGTGTGGTCGATGAGGCGCACCAGAATTGGCCGGGCGCGACCGGGCTGCCCCCGGCTCTCGATGCGTGCCGGCGGGAAGCGCGCGAAACCTCTATCTGCGGCCACGTGGTGGCAATGGGCGAGATGGTGGTCGTTGAGGATGTATCAAGAGACAAGCGGTTTGCAAACAATCCGTTCCTGATCGAGAACGAAATACGCTTTTATGCCGGTGCGCCGCTGCGGACCCGATCGGGCTTCACGCTCGGCTCGTTATGCGTCATCGACACGAAGCCCCGCTCGTTCGGCAGCAAGGAACAGGCATTGCTGCGCAGGATCGCCGACGATCTGATGCACAAGGTGGAGCAGGAATGCGAGGGAGTGGAGGAAACGTCGTCCGGTTCCTCCCTGGCAGCCCGCACCGCAACCTCGGTTGTCAGCGACGCAGAAGTCGAACTCGGTCGTGCTGCATCCTAGCCGCAGCGACATTTGTCCAACATGATCGACCGAGGCGCGAGCACGCCTGGAGAATCTCGGTCGCTAAGGGGCGCGTGAGAGTGCCGCTGAAACCTGCGCCTGCAGTTCGTTGATCGAGAATGGTTTTGTAATCACCGGGGATGCGCTGAATCCTGGAGGCAGTCCTGTTCGACCATATCCCGTACTGAAGACGAACGGAATACCTCGATCCTGAAGTATACGCGCCACGGGTGCCACCGATTCGCCTGCGAGATTCACGTCAAGTATTGCGATTTCAACAGGTGTCGATTTTGCCAATTCACAGGCCTGCGAGACACGCGACGCTGACGCCGTGACTTTGCACCCCAACTGGGCAAGCATGTCCTCAATGAGGAGAGCAACCATACCCTCGTCTTCAACGAGCAGTACTGGCAACTCGTTGAAGCCGATCATTGGTCTATCTTTGAATTCACCGGAATCTTTATCTGGCAACGCACGCCTGCCGCGTCGAATGCCAAGTCAAACTGCCCTGCCAAATCGTGCTCAATGCAGGTCTTCATCAGGCGAGTGCCGAATCCACGCCGGGTCGGGGGCGTAACCCGAGGTCCTCCATGCTCATTCCAATCAAGGTGCAGCACGCTCCGCGCTCCGTCTTGATGCACTTTCCAGGACACCGAAAGCGCCCCCTCTTGCGAGGATAGTGCGCCATACTTTGCGGCGTTGGTGCAGAGTTCGTTCAAGGTCATGGTGAGACTTAGGGTGGTTTTGGGATCCACCTGGAAAGCGGGCCCATCAATTTTAATGCTATCGCCATTCTTTCCCGCAAAGGGAGCCGCAATCTCCCCAAGCAGCACGTCTAGTGGAGCTTCTTTCCAATGCCTTTTCGTCAGCAGATCGTGTGCTTTGGCAAGGGCCAGCAATCTGGCTTGAAACGCTTCGGCGAAATCCGTGATGCTGCTGGAGTGCTTGGCCGAATGAAGCGCCAAAGACTGAACAGTCGCGAGGGTGTTCTTGACCCTGTGGTTGAGCTCGGCAACCAAAGCCTTCTGATGGGCTTCGGCCTGTTTTCTTTGTGTAATATCGACCATCATATTGATCGCGCCGACCACATTTCCCTCAGCGTCCCTCAGTGGAGTCGGATATGCCATGAACGGCACGCGCGTGCCGTCCGGCCGTTCCGCGACAGCTTCGGCTCCGCGGATTGCCCGTTGCTCCTTCAACGCGACGGCCATCGGACACTCATCGTGAGGTAGCGGCGTGCCGTCAGGCCGATAGAGCCGCCAGCTGACGCACCATTCATCGTCCGGCTGCGGGATGCGGCCAGTCATCTCAACGGCCGCCTTGTTGTAGAATGTGACCCGGCCATGTTGATCGGTCGTATAGACCGCCGCGGGCAATGCTTCGAGCAGCTCCCGCATGTGGCGTTCACCATCTCTGATACGGTCTTCCAGAGTCTTGGCTTCTGTCACGTCCTGGATGACCCGAACTCCGTATCGGAACCGACCTTCCGGGTCCCGGACTGACGTGCTCGATACATCGAGGTATCGGATCGTGCCGTCGCGCCTCAGTGCCTTTTTCCGAATGGAGTAGCCCTCCAACTCTCCTCGGACCTGGCGCGCGTAGAGAGCAGCATCCCGCTCGCGATCATCCTCATGCGTGTAATCAAGGAAGCTCATCCTGAGAAGCTGCTCGCGCGGCATGTCCAAGATTCTGCAGAGAGCATCATTCAGTCGGAGGATACGACCGGTATGGTCAGCTTCAGTGATGCCGACGTTTGCGGCTTCGTAGGTTGCCGCAAGGCGTCCGTCGATGTCCGCGCGGGCGGCTTCCGCTTCGTACAGATCCGTCACATCAATGGTGAAACAACGCGTATTGGCGAACCTGCCATCCTCGAAGCGGCCGCTGGATGTGATTAGGACATGCTTGATCGAGCCGTCCTTGGCCCGCAGTTGCGCCGGAAACCGGATGAGCCTCTCTCCACAGGAGAGGCGCTCCAGGATCTCGCCAATCACCGGAGCCTCGGCGTGGAAGGTCGCGATATGCCGACCAATATATTCATCCGCGGTATACCCCAGGAGATCCAGTTCCGACTGGTTCGCCCGCAGAATGATGCCCTCGCCGCTCACAATGTGGAGAGGGACGGCAGCATTCTCAAAGAAGTCGTCGAGCTCTGCGTTCTTGCGACGCAACTCATCCTCGACTGCCTTGCGCGCGGATATGTCCTGAAAGCAGTTGATGGCGCCCTGAATGTCGCCGTGATGGTCCCTGAGCGGACGGATGTTCACAAGAGCAACAAATCGGGACCCGTCCGGCTTTTCGATCATGACCTCGGCGTTGCGGGTGGCCGTTCCCGTCCGGATGGCTTCGGCCATCGGGCAGTCCTCGTGTCGAAGCGGCCGACCATCTATGTGGAATAGGCGGTGCGAACCACAAAAGCGCTCGTTGGCGTCTGGCACTCTCCCCCATAGCTCTTGTGCTTCCGCATTGTAGCGGACGAGCTGTCCGCCCCGATCGCATAGATAAACTGCGCCCGGTATAGCATCGAGCAAGGATGGCGGTGCAGCGACCAGTGCTTCGTATTCTGTGATCCCCAAAGCTCTAGGAAGATGTTCAACGCTCGACATCAAGCCCCCACTGTCGAAGACATTACGTATCATCGGCTGCCCCGACCAACATTCGCAAACAAACGTCCTGGTAGAAAGTTCCCGGTATCTAGCGATGCGCATGCATCCCAATGCGGAGGCGGCCTTCGGTATGCAGGATCATAGCCGAGTTGACGAAGACGCCCGGCCACAAGGCTGCTTTTGTACCCCGGGCAAAGGATGTCGCAATTGGATACCCGCTATGGCCGGAGTTTCGCACGCCAAGGAAGCCGATAGCTCGCAGGCGTTGGTGGTCGAGGGCGCCACATCCGACGCTGGTCAGGAGGCAAAGCGATTGTTGATGTTCTCAGCACGTATTGGCCTTGCGGCTTCAGGTGCTTGGCATACCAAGTGGCTTCGTACGGTCGGCAAGTTGTCGCTCGAGAGCCGCGAAACCGGCGAGCAAGTTGCCGTTGCGCATCGGGCTGAATACATCCGGAGCTTACCATCAAATGCCGCAACTACTTGCCTGCGCCTGACTAGCCAGACTTAACCGCGCCCACCAGAAGTACAGTATTTGCTGGCACGTGCCAGCCACGCTCGCTCTCCATCTCCGGCGTCCCACTTCCGCCATATCGCGGGTCTTCGCTTGACCAGAGCACTGCCCAAGAGAGATCGACAGGCGGCGCCAACAGAGGTTCAGGCAGTCTTTCGAGCTGAAGGTCGTCACCGAGATTGGCCAAAACGAGCCGATCAGCACGATCAGGCGAGAAATACCGCAACACAAGTGCGTTTCCGCTTAGCACTGCACCATCCACCTCGATGCTTTCTAGCGCGCGAAGGGCGGCATCGGTTCTCCGCAGCGCCAGGAGATCGCGATGCAGAGCGAGGACGTCCTCATGCTCTTGCTGCTCGGACCAGTCCAACTTCGAACGCCGAAACGTCTCAAGGTCGCCCGGATCCGTCAGCACTGCCTGCATTTGGGGTGTCGCGAGGCTCGGAAATTGTGCCAGAAACTCGGCTCGTCCGTGTCTTACCAAGGCGGCGATCTCCGGCTTATGGTCGGCGAAATACAGGAATGGCGAGCTGGAAGCGAACTCTTGGCCCTGGAACAACATGGGCGTTCCCGGAAGGAGCAAGAGAAGTGCCGTCATCGTCCTGTAGAGCGCGGGACCCGCCAAGACGTGGACACGAACGCCCCGGCCGGAATTGGCAATCTGATCGTGATTCTGCAGGAAATTCACGAAGGTCGATCGAGGCAGACCGCGCGTGCAACTTCCGCGCTTTTTGTTCTGCCAGCGATAGAACTGCCCTTGATAGAGATAGCCACGTTTGGCTGCCGACACGAGTTCCTGCGGCGTGCCGCAATAGTCGGTGTAGTAGGCTTCGCGCCGACCAGTCAACCGGACCATGGCAGTGTGATGGAAATCGTCGTTCCAAAGCATGTCAAAGCCGTAGCCCCCTTGCTCAATGGGATCTACAAGCTGCCGCTGTTGGGGCTCATTCTCGGCGATGATCAGCACGCTTCGGTCCCGCGCAGCCGCACGCGCGGTCTGCGATATCTCCGACAATATGTGCTGTCGGCTCGAATCGGACATGTCCTGTGTTGCGTCGATGCGCAATCCGTCGAGGCGAAATTCCTCTGTCCAGTAGCGCACGTTGGAAAGGACGAACTCACGTACCGGTGCGGAGTAAGGTCCGTCAAAATTGATCGCATCACCCCATTGGGTTCTATGAATTTTGGAAAAATAATGGTCTGCAAAGCGGCGCAGGCAGTCTCCGTCGGGGCCGAGATGGTTATAGACGACATCGAGGATGACGCCCATTCCCAGACGATGCGCCTGGTCGACGAAGGTGCGCATCTCATCAGGAGTTCCATAAAGACGGGTCGGTGCGAATAGATTGACGCCGTCATAGCCCCATCCGAAGCTGCCAGCAAAATCAGCGACAGGCATGATCTCTAATGCGGTAATACCGATGTCCGCAAGATACTCTAGCCGGCCGATCGCGGCGTCCCAGGTGCCTTCGGACGTGAAAGTCGCCACGTGCATTTCGTAGATCACCTGACCCTGCTTGCTAAGGCCTTTCCACTCCGTAGCCCTCCAGCGATAGGCAAGCGGATCCACGATCATGGACGGCCCATGAGGACCAGCTGGCTGGAATCTTGACGCCGGGTCCGGGTACAGCTGGTCACCATCGTCAAGCCTGAACCGATACAGGGTGCCTGGACCAATCCCGTTCATTACGGCGGAATGATAGCCATTTGCTTCCGCTTTCAGCTCGAAAGAGGTGTACTTGCCTCGTGCCCTCTCTAGCACGACCTCGACGCGCTTTTGGTCTGGCGCCCATACGCGAAAGTGCACGTCACTGTTCATGAATTCCGCACCGATCGGAAGTCGCCGGAGGGGCGGTTCTACATGGGGCGTTTCGCGTTGGGAGTCGCTCATGCCGAATGCCTCAGGTTTCACCTCCGGAGCTTCGAGGCAGGTCATTGTGGACTGCAGTGGCAGCAATGGCGGCGTGTCCGAAGGCGACTGCGATCTGGTCCAGCTCCTGCACCACGTCTCCAGCCGCGTAGAGGCCGCGGACCGATGTCCGTTGATGGCCATCGACAAGGATGCATGTTGTGTCGGTACAGCCGGCGCCAAGCCGTCTGGCTAGTTCGGAGCGCACGGTCGTCCCCAAAGCCGCGTAGAGCACGTCGAAATGCAGATGAGTCCCATCCGGAAGGGCCGCAGTCACCTGCCCGGCGATGGCATCGAACCGGAGTCGCTGCTCACGCAGGATTCTGATGCCTGGCTCTCCGCGTTCTGGTTTGCTCGTCCTGTCGGATCGGAGGAGATCAGAAGCCAGTACCGTAACATCGGGGGTATAGGTCCGGAGGAACTGCGCCTCCTTCATCGCATGGTCGATTGGTCCTATGACCGCGACCTTGCGCCCTACGATCTCATAAGCGTCGCAGATTGGGCAAAAACGCACTATGCCTCGAGCGACCAGTTCGTCCAGGTCCGCTATGTCCGGCTTCCGATCGACCACTCCCGTTGCCAACAGAACAGTGCGCGCGTTCAAAGCAACACTGGTCCCGCCAACTGAAAAACCACCATCCACGGCGTCAACGGTCTCAACTTGGCCGATGAGCGGCGAAACACCAAACCGGGCTGCCTGCTGATGGAGGCGGTCGAGGAGATCGCGTCCGGAAACGCCATCGGGAAACCCGGGCAAATTGTGCGTGCGAGGAATCAGCTTTGCCCGGCTCGATCCGGCGTCGACAAGCTGGACGGCCCTACGAAATCTCGCGAGGTATATGGCCGCGGCCAATCCGGCCGGACCACCGCCGACGATGACGCAGTCTAGCAAGTCCGTGCACCCGTAGAGGAGAGCGGCTGCTTCATTGCGAATTGCGGCCTGGCGAGAGCGGAAAAGGGGCCATGTCGTCTTCGGGGCAGTTCCCGACCTGCAACATGATTCGTTCACCCTTCTTGCGAGGTACGGTCGCTGCTTCGCAGATTCGCTCACAATGGCAGAGCTCGCCATCAACCCAGAGCTTTCGCCCCTCCAGGTCACGCGGATCGCTATAATCGCGATCCAGCACTACGGTTATGATGCGGCTGCCATTTCCTTGCTGCCGCGATCTCAGCGCTCGAAACGCAGGATATGCCTTCTGCAAGTTCTCCAACTGTATTCGGCCCACTGCGAACCCGGTTTCCGGAGCTCGCAGCCGAGGCGATTGAAGCCGAATAGAAGAACCGCATTGTCGCATAGGCCGTTCCCGAAGCGGATCATCGAACGGCAAATTCTTCGAGAGAACGACCGTCGATGTAGAACGACGCCTGGGGCTGGCCCGAAGGGCGCTCCTGTGTGTGGCGGCGCGATGTGGCAGGTACCGCCACAAAGGAGGTAGGTCTGCTGTATCCGCATGCGCTCGCACTCGACGTATCCTTGCCGTGGTCTAGGAATGAAGATGTGGTGGCAAGCCAACTGAACAGGTCAACATACCAGCACCGCCTCTTGCGGTTGGAACACGCCTCAAGCCGCTGCATTTACATTGCGTGCGGTCGAGGAGGCACGTCATGGATGACCGGGAGCAGAGGATTCGAGAGCGGGCGCGCCAGATTTGGGAAGACGAAGGCCGGCCGGATGGACGCGAGCGCGAGCACTGGGAACGCGCTGAGCGCGAGATCGAAGGGCAGAACGAACATAAAGCCGACAGCGAGAGCGCCAGTTCAAGCCAATCCAGCGGAAGCTCTGGGCTTGCATCGGGCCTGCAGCCTGAAGGAACCAACCCGGCCGGGCCTCCGGGCACGAGGGCAGGCAGGGGAGGTACCGCCGGTCCGTCAACCGGATCCACAAAGGATAGCTCAGGTAGCTGAGCGATCCCGCTGTTACAGACCGTTCTCGATGATGTGCGTGGCCGAGGGCTGGCGTGAGATCAGCTCAGCTGGCTCAGAGCTGTTCGCGTTTGAGCCGGGTCGGAAGGTCAAAGCGCTCACGGTAGTCTACTATGGTTCGATGACAGCGATGTCTGAAAATGGCACCCGGCTAAAGAGATCCCAACAGGCGAGCTCGGCTATCGGAGTTGAAGCTGACCTATTCAGGGCTTCCTAGTACGCCTAGCGACTCAAATCGGACTTCTGGCCGGTTTGGCCTATGTGTTGATCTCATCGGCGGCGCCGCGCGGCCGTTAGGACCGGCAAATTGCCGCATGCCACAGGCTGACATCACGATGTGTGCGGCACAAGGCCGATCCCAGAGGCGGCTCTTAGCACGTTTCTGCCGATCGTCCCTGGCGGGAGAGGTCCGCTGTTGGGCGAGGACCTGACATCGCAAGGTCTACCTCAGTGCACGCAGCTGAAGGCGCTAGGCCTTCCGGAGCGCGTTCGCCCTTGCCGGATGAGTGTTGGTGTCGGCTTAAGCGACAGGTTGCTGCAATTTGGTCCGGCAGCTGCCCGGCGCCGCCCGTCGGGCATCACTACATCCCATCGACTACGTGTTGGGCGGTCGGCCGGCGCCAGGGGCGCCACGCATCCGCGACACTGATCGGATCGCCGAGACTCCACTCCGCAACCACTCGCCCGAACAGACTAGGCGCCGTCCGCTCAAATGGGCGCAGTCTGCGCTCTCTACGTTTGTCCAACGCTTCGATCGCCTCGATCAAGCTACCGTGCGACTCTACCGCTTTTGACACGTGCTCTGTGGTGGAGCCGAGATAGTGGGCGATTAGGTAATTCCGAAACTGCTCGATCGCCTGCCGACTCTGCTTCCCCTCGTTCCGATCATCAGCCTCTATCGCGAGGTCGCATTCGGTGTCATAGCCGAATGAACGATTATTGAGGTTTGCGGATCCGATGCGGAGAAACCGGTCATCGATGAGTGCTACCTTGGAGTGAACGACGATCACCCGCCCGCCGGATGTGAGGGGCGCGTAGGCTCTGAACCGGTCGTAAGCGTCAGCTCTCGCCAGCTTAGGGATCAACGCGTCGCGCGTTCTGTCCATACTGAAGAAATCATAGAGGCTCGGACTGTGCCCCGAGCAGATCACGACGACCTCAGGACCATCGGGCTCGCTCAGACGCGCCTTGAGCGCAGCGCAAATTAGAGGCGAGGCGAAATACTGGTTCTCGAGCACTATGAGGCAGCGCGCCGCCGCGATCGCCCCGAGGTACAACGCCTCGTTCTCGCGGATGGACGGGCGACCGCGCCAGGCAGGTTCAGTACGGGCGATTGCGACATGCACGTCCGTGAGGGCCGGAATGGTTGTAGCGGGCCAGGGGTCATCAAGGCATCGCTCAGGTGGCTTGATCACTTCGCCGGTTGCTCGCTGCCACCGCGCTCGAGCAAGGTCACCCAGCGCCCCGGCGGCAGCGCCGTCCACCATCATTGTAACGTCATGCCGCGGCTCGTACGCCCGTCCCGACGGCAGTCGCCGAGCGGGGTGATCGTCGGGATGGCTCGGCGTATCCCAGCGGTTCGGCGCGAAATCCCCTCCGCCGCAGAATGCCACCGCGTCATCGATCACAAGCACCTTTTGATGGTGGCATGCGCCGAACGGGACGGAACTGTCCAGCCGGAATGCGAGCCGATATTCGAACCATTTCTCGGCGCGCTGAGGATAGAGGTAGTGCGTCAGAGCGAACAGAATTGCCATATCCCAGATCAGAACATGGATGTCGAGTTCCGGACGCTGCTTCTTCAGGTCCAAGAGGAGAGGACCGATTGCGTCCGGTTCGGACTTAGTCTCAGCTCCAGGCTCGAGACGCGTGCGGGGATCGAACTCCCAGCCGAGCAAGAGGATCGAATGGCGAGCATTTCGCAAGAGAGCCTTGACTGCGGCAAAGTACGCCTCTGCGTCGATCAGGAACGCGATCCGATTTGCTCTCTCGATTCGCCAGCAGGTCTGGCCGGGCCTTAGAAGCGATGCTCCTGTCATAGATCGCCATTCGGCTTAGTTCTCGTGTTCCCACGCTGCCGCGAGCGCGTGGTTCGGATCAACAGTCTCGAGACCCGAATCCGTTCGATGCCTTGGCAGACAGAACTACGGTTAGGGCTGCCCAAATCCAGACCCGGTCACCTCGTCGTAACAAACCTGCGTATTCGCAACCGCTTAGGAGAGATCCCAGCAAGCGATGTCAGAAGGGGACGCGAGGAGGCATCCCATGGCACCACCTGAATCAGATGGCGGCACTAAGGCCAGCAACGAATAGGATTAGCGAAAGTTCCCGCCAAACGAACGGAACGACCGCTGCACAGGATGCCTGGGCTGGGTAAGCCCTCTTCTAGGTTTCCATTAGTACCTTTACAGCGAGCTGAATTTCGGCCGTCCACGCGCATGCGTCTGCTCACCGTCCTTCCTCTACCGCCGGCGATCGAACACGATTTTTCGACACCGCGCAGAACGGGACCTCGCGCTGTTCAATCTCGCGATAGACAGCAAATTGCAGGCTTGCGATCTGGTCGCGATTTCGGTCGGTGAAGTTTCACATGCATAATGGATTGGGTGAGCGAGATTGTCTATTTCCAAGCCGCGTGCACGCAAGCCGCATCCATGGCTTTTAGCTCGAGCCTAGGTACGCGCGGGGACTCGCAGCGCCCAACTTTCACGCGCCCGGTCCATCGCCCGGGCCGGGCATCGGCTCCTCGCCTTCATTCACGATCAGGCCCCGGCTCTGGCGTTTGACCAGGGTCGAATAATATCCACGCCGCTGCAGAAGCTCGACGTGCGTGCCGCTTTCGGCGAGCCGACCCTCCTTGAGAACGACGATTCGGTCGGCATTGACCACGGTCGCCAGGCGATGGGCGATGACGAAGGTGGTGCGGCTCTTCACAAGGGACTCGATCGCCGTCTGCACTGCTTCTTCGGACTCCGCGTCCAGCGAAGACGTTGCCTCATCCAGAACAAGGATGGCGGGGTCCTTCAAGAGGGCGCGCGCAATGGTGATGCGTTGCCGCTCACCGACGGACAGCAAGCTGCCCCGCTCGCCGACCATCGTGTTGTAGCCGTCCGGAAGGCGCCGGATGAATTCGTCGGCCTGCGCCGCCTTCGCGGCAGCGATAATCTCCTCCTCGCCCGCACCGATTTTGCCATAGGCGATATTGGCCAGGACGGTGTCGTTGAACAGCAGTGGATCCTGCAGAACGACCCCGATGTTCCGGCGCAGGGAACTCTGCTTGATCGTGCGGAGGTCGCGACCATCGAGCAAGATGCGCCCATCCCGCGGGTCATAGAATCGCATGAGCAGCGCTATGAGAGTCGTCTTGCCAGAGCCGCTGGGCCCGACGATCGCGATGGTCTGGCCAGGCTCGACATGCAGCGATACGCCGTCCAGTAGTGGCCGGCCAGCCTGCTCGTATCGGAAGTGGACATTCTCGAAGCGCACATCGCCCAGTACGCTGGTCAGCTCCTCCGCGTCGGGTGAATCGCCGAGATGCTCCTGGACGTTCAGGATGCGAAAGATCTCATCCAGTGACACCGACGCGCGGCGCAGGGCCGAATAGACGCCGCTCAAGCCCTGAACCGGTCCAAACAGCCCGCCGACATAGCCAAGGAAGGCGACGATCGTGCCGATGGTGACCTCCCCCTTGACCGCGAGATATGCGCCAAATCCCACTGCCCAGATGCGCGCGACGGCAACGATGATATTGCTCACCGCGCCATAGCTGGCGTCAGTTGCAACCCCGCGCACGACCAATCGGTTGGCCGCCGCCACGTCCTTCAGGAACCGGCCCTTCTCCGCCTCTTCCATGGAAAAGCTGCGCACCGTGACGATGCCGGACAGCACTTCGTTGAAGCGGGAGTAGATGTGCGCCCATTGATCCAACAAGGAGCGCTCCCGCCGCACCTGCTCGGGCGCCGCGCGCATCGCCAGCAGCGCCGGCATCGGTGCAAAGGACAAAACGACCAGTGCCAAGCGCCAGTCCAGGTGCAACATGATCCAGATGGCAATCGACAGGAAGATCACGGAGGGCAGGACATTGAACAGGAGCAGCGTGACGGCGGACGTGAAGCCCTGAATGCTGCGATCGAGGCGCGTCATGATGGCGCCGACCCCTTCGCTGCGCTGGATCCGGAGCGGCATCTTGTGAAGCTTGCCGACGGTCGCTTCGAGTAGCGCATATTGCAGGCCGATGCGCGTCCGCCAGGTCAGCCAATTGGCGGCCCCGTCCAGCAGCTCGCGCGCAATCGCAAGTCCCAGCAGCGCCGCCACGGCGACCATGAGCGCGCGGCCGTTCTGCGCGCCGGCCAGTTCGTCGAACACTGCCTTGAGGATCAAGGGCTCGATGGCACTGATCGCCGCCACGGCCAAAGTGAAGCCCAGGATAATGGCGATTGCATCGCGTTGGGGAAAGGCGAACTGCGCCACCTGATGCAGACGGCGAAATCTGGAGCGACGGTCGGACGGGCCGTTGGACTCGATCTCTGTCATCGAGATCTCCCCACTTGAGCCCTCTGCTGAATCCCCCGCGTTGTTGCGGGACGGCCAGGGTTCCCGGTATGCGCCGAACCGCTCCTCTGTGAACGGGAAAGCCGCAAAAAGGTTCATTCGGAACGCCGCAGATTGCCGGCTGTTGTTAATGGGCATCCGAATTCATTGAGGAGGTGACCATGGCGAGGACGCAGGCAGCGCCGCAGACGACCGGCAAGAGCAGGAAGGCCGAGGCCGGCGCACGCACGACGACCGATCACGACGAGATCCGCAAGTGGGTCGAGACGCGGAGCGGCAAGCCGGCAAAGGTGGCCGACACTGACGGCCGCCGGGGCAGCGGCATCCTGCGCGTCGACTTCGGTGAGCCTGAGGAGAGCTTGATGCCGATCGGCTGGGACGAGTTCTTCCAGATCTTCGACGACCGCGAGCTTGCCTTCCTGCACGAAGAGGAAACCAACGAAGGGAAGCAAAGCTACTTCAACAAGTTCATAAGCCGTGGCGACGAGGGCTAGCGAACGAGCGCGACGAGGAGTGCCCGGGCGTGGATGTCGACCCTGAGGCGCTCGACCCGCTTTCCAGGAGCATCGCCGAGCGCCGAGCGATCCTGTTTGTTGGAGCGGGCCTGTCGCTGGCGCTCGGCCTGCCGTCCTGGCGGGAGCTGATCGAGAACATGTGCGCAGAGCTTGGGGTCGAGGCGGAGCGTATCTCCGGCCCGGACGCCTACCGAACACTGGCCGAATATTACCGCATCAAGCACGGCGATGTTCGTTCCCTGCGGCGCTGGATGGACCAGAATCGCAGCCTTTCCCGCGAACGCGTCCCGCACTCCCGCATCCATGAGTTGATCGTTGAGCTCGACTTCCCGATCGTCTACACGACCAATTACGACCGCAATATCGAGGCGGCCTTCGAAACCCATGACAAGCCCTATGTGAAGATCGCCAATGCGCTGGATCTTGCGAAGGTGCGCGAGGGCGCGACCCAGATCGTCAAGTTCCACGGCGACTTCGACGACGAGCAATCCCTGGTTATCACCGAGACGGACTACTTCGACCGGCTGCGCTTCGATTCCCCGCTCGACATCAAGTTCCGCGCCGACGCCCTGGGCAAGACCGTGCTGTTCCTGGGCTACAGCATGAGCGACATGAACATCCGCATGCTCCTCCACTGGCTTTGGCGGACCTGGGAGAAATCAGGTTATGCACGGCACCGACCTGCCTCGTTCATCTTCATGGCACATGACAATGACATGCAGGCCGAGGTGCTCAAGCAATGGGGCGTAGTGGCCCTGCGCGGGGAAGTAGATGATCCGCAGGAAGCGGTGACCCGATTGCTCGAGCGGCTTCGGGCCCGAGTCAGCGCCGCACGAAAGGGGTCGTCGATCTAGCGCAGGACCGCCCAGAGGAGAAACGCGGTCATGGCCACGCAGGCCGGCAGGAATGCCCACGCTCGCGCCTGCACGCCGGTCGCTTCCTTGCGGATCCGGATCTCCTCTGGCGCGTTCACTGCGGCGGAGCTGCGCGATCGTGCCGGCCTTCGCGGCGTCCCCGCAGCCTCGTCGTCCGTACTGGTGACGATCGCTTGCTGCACGCTTCGAGGTGCGCCATGATGCGCCGTTCTTCCCTACGATCGGCGGCAGGAGTGACGACGCCGTTCGATTTCCTGGGGCACCATTTCGCGGCCGGAGATTGGCTGCTGCTCGACTTCTATGGTACCAACCACGATTCCAGGACTTGGTCGGAGCCGGACGCGTTCCGCCCGGAGCGGTTCCTGAAACGGCAACCCGGACCCTTCGATCTCGTTCCGCTAGTCTAGGCGCCGGCGGTGTTCGGACGACCCATCGCTGTGCGGGTGAGTGGGCCACGGAAGCGCTGTTCAAGACGGCCATCCTCCGCCTGGTCCGCTTGGCTTACGCGGTGCCGCAGCAGGATATGACCGTCGACCTCTCGGGCGCACCCGCGCTCCCGAGGAGCGGATTTGTCCTCAGTATGCCGCACTTCGCAGGCTAGGCGCTCAGGACTGATTCCCTGTGCCGCTGTTCTCGCGGCCGGCCGCGCGCCCTGCGTCGTCCTCGGAAGGGCGCACCGCTTCCCGCGACGACACTTCCTTCTGCTGGCGCTCGAGCTTGTGCTCGACAGCCTTCCGCGGCCCTTCGGGCTTGTCCTGCTGCAATCTGCGTGCTCGGCTTGTCGGCCAAGCGTGCTTCCTCAATGCTTGGCGGTGACGCCCGAGGCTTCTTCGCGCTGCAGATAGGTCTGGGTGATCGGCGCGATGTTGTCCTCCAGCCAGTCCGCCATCTGTTGCTCTTCCCGCAGGTTTTCTTCGCAGGCGCGCTCCGTCTCGCTGTCACCCACAGTCCTTGCGGTCGCCTTCAGGATCTCGTACGAGCTGATCTTCATCTGCTCGAACGTCGAGGTCGCGAGGATCGCCTTCACGACTTCATCGCCGACAAACAGGCCGCTTGCGCCCTGCGCGAACGCCATCAGCTTGCCCGCCGTATCTTTGATCGCCGAAGGGCTTCCGCCTCGCCGGCCTATGCATTGCCTCACGGTATCGGCATGCCGTCGCGAAACCGCGCGGTGAGCATTGAATCTCTCCCGCACTTCCGGATAATTCTCGAGCCGGTCGCACGTCCTTTCCAGCATCTGCTCCGATTGCTCTTCCATGGCATGGGCGTCACGCAGCCATTCCATGAATCTTTCGTCCGCGCTGGCCAAGTTTTCCTCCAGTGCTAGCCACATCGTGTTGTCAACCATCCGCCGCAAGGGCGGTTCCGCGTTCACTTGCGAAACCACGCCCGAGCCCTCTCCCCGGGTGCTCAGGCCACGCTGGCAGCCTGCCGCGGCCGGGATCTGGCCCGACTGCTGGTCGTCACTTCGTGGACATATCGCTCCAGCAGGATAGCGCGATGCAGCGCGGTATGAGCATTCAGCACCCGCTTTCGTGCCGCGGCGGCCGTCTTCCGGCGCTCTGCATCGCCGGTGCATCGCAGGATGCGCTCCACGTCATCCGCGGATCGTGCCAGGAAGATCTCCGAATCCGGACGGAAGAAGCTTTCGATGCCGCCCCAGAGATCAGAAATGATCGGCGTGCCGCAGGCCGCCGCTTCGAACAGGCGCACGCTAGGCGACCAGCCTAGCTCCGTCATGTCGGCTCGCGTAATGTTCAGGGTGAAGCGCTGTGCGTTGTAGAATGCGGCATGGCGATCAGGCGCCAGGTGCTCGATATGCTTGACGTTCGTCGGCCATGCGATCTCGCATGGATATTGCGCGCCCGCTACCACGAAACGGCGGTCACGCAGACGCTGTGCAGTGTCGAACAGCAGGGACTCCAGCTTGGGCTGCCGGTCCGCCGAATAGGTGCCCATGTAGCCCAGCTCCCAGCGCGGCGTGGATCGCGCGGGCCTATAGAGGGCCGGATCGACCGAACAATAGAGCGCACGCGCTCGTCGCGCGAAGAAAGCGCGCTCGAGACGATCGAGCACCGGGCCACCGGTGAAGGATAGATAGAGATCGAAGCGCTGCACCAGATCGGGTGACAGATAGTCGCAGCTTCCCGCTTGAAGCTTCGTGAGCGTGACGGGCGTATCGATGTCGTAGAACGCGGTCGTCCCGGTGGCGGTCTCGGTAGCCCATTCGCCAACGGCAATTCCGTCCGGCACGAAAGATCCCACCATCACCAGATCCGCGCCTGCAACCGCACCGGAGAATCGGCGAATCAAATCGCGCACGCTTGCGTAGAGCTTGACGGTGCAGAAATCCGGCCGCGGCATGTCACGATTGTCAGCGTACCAGGAGAGGTTTCGTTCGAGGAACTGGACCTCGTGTCCTCGATGATGCAGCGCACGGACCAGCGCACGATAGGTCGTGGCATGCCCGTTGCCCCAGGAGGAGGTGATGGAAAGTCCCAGAATGACAATCTTCATCCCGCCACCGATCCAATCTTCTGGCCCTCGAGGGTCTCCTCCACCGCCACTGCCCGGATGGCATAAGTGTGGCGGTGAAGTGCTGCGCGGCGGGCCGCTGCGCCAATCCGGGCGGCACGCTCGGCGTCGAGACCCTCAAGGATCGAGCAAACAGCATCGCCATCCGGCGCAACGAGAATCTCCTCGTCCGGAATAAAGAACTCCTCGATTCCTTCCCAGGCGTCGGTGATCGTGCAGGCGCCGGCGCCGGCCGCCTCGAACACGCGCGTCGCCGGCGAGAAGCCGGAGCGCGCCATACTGTCGCGCGCGATATTCAGCACCGCCTTTGCCGAGCAATTGAACGCGTTGTGATCACCAGTGCCGACATGACCGATGGTGCGGACGTTGGCCGGCAGGTGGCTGCCGGGCCATCCGGCACCGCCGAGCAGGAAAGTCAGGTTTGGAAGATGCGCGGCAGGCTGCAGGAAAAAGTCGCGCACGCGCTGCTCGCGGTCTGGCAGGCGATTGCCGAGGAAGCTGAGATCGGCGGCGAACTTCGGATCGGGAGCAACAGGGAAGTGGGTTGCCGGATCGAGTGCGTTGTAGATCGGACGGCACAGCCGCGCTCCCATCGCGCGATAGGCGCGGACCACCGGATCGCCGCCGCCATAGGTGAAGATGGCATCGTATCTTGGAATTAGCGATCGGAATGGATCTGCCGGATCGTTGGTCACGCGCTCCAGGGTTGCGGGTGCATCGACGTCGCAGAATGCCACCAGTCGGTTCGGACGCTGCAGCTCCAGCACGGCTTGCTCCAGGAATTCGTCGAGCACGCCGACGCCGCTCGCCTTCACCACAAGGTCGGCCACACGCGCCTGGCGAAGCATCCGCTCGCACGCCAGCGTGTTCGGCTGATACACCTCGACCTTGCACCAGGATGGATCCGGCATGTCTCGATGCGCCTGGCGATCGAAGGCATCTGGCTCGAAGAACGTGATCCGGTGGCCCCGATCCGCCAGGGCTCGCAACAGGCCGCGATAATACGTCGCCGCCCCGTTCCAGTAGGATGAGACAAGGCTGGATCCAAAGAAGGCGATGTGCATCACGAACTCCTAGGCAGCAACCACGGAGGGCCGGCGCGCCTCCGGCACAGCACCGATCGACTCGCAGATCGAGAGGAGTTCACGAACGCGATGGGCACAGGTGTGTCCCGTCTCGATAGTACGCAAGCCGTTGCGCGCGAGTTCCCGCCTCAAATCGCGGTCTGCGAGCACGCGCTGAAGCTGTGTCCTCATCTCGTCGCCGTTCCGGGCACGCAAGAAGTCCATCGACCCGAACAGGCTCTCTGCATCGTCCCACGGCGCGCAGATGAGTGGAATGGCGCATGCCAAGGCCTCGAACATTCGGATCGTCGGGATCCCGGGCAGCCGCTTGACGTAGGGTCGGCGAGGCACGTGGACGGTGACTTGAAACCGCGAGAACACCGCCGGCACGCGATAGTTCGGCAACCAGCCGTGGTAAGCGATGCCCGCACTCGCCAGAAGACGTTTGGCCGTCTGCGGATAGCGCACGCCATAAATCGACGTACGCAAACCGAGCGCGCGCGACGGCTCGACCAGGAACTCAAGCAGTTCGGCGCTACGCTCGCGATCACCCCAATTGCCGATCCAGACCAAGTCATCGACTGGGCGCGTCGCGCGAATGGGTTTGAATAAGGCGGTATCGGCCGCCTCGTGCCACGTCCAGGCTTGTCCCGACCACCCGTTTCGGACATAGAGCTGGCGAACGGCTTCACCGAAGGCGAGGACGCCGTCAAAGGCCGAGAGATCATAGGCCGCCATCTCCCGCGACTTGGTGACGGCACGATGATGCGTGTCATGGAACAGCAGGCGGAACTTTGCGCCGCTCGCGCGCTTTCGGTTGAGGCGTGCGATCAGCTCCGGCGGGTTCCACTCATGGGCGATGACGACATCCGCGCCTTCCAACGCGCGATCCAGGTCGAGCGTCTCCAGATCGTAGACGGTCGAACGGAGCTGGGGAAAGGCGCGACGGAAGGCTTCCGCGGCGTGGGGCCCGTGTTCGCGCAGTAGGTTCTGCAGGCTCCATCCGCCGTCCGGCTCATAGACCGCTACATCGTGTCCAGCAGCCAGCAATTCGCGAACAACGCCGCGCAGGAAGTGGGCGTTGCCATGATTCCAGTCGGAGATCAGAGAGTGATAGAAGAGGACAAAGCGCACACTCGGCTCCCTAGAGGGTGTGAAGGTGGGCGCGTGGCAGATCGCTCGTTTCAGCGCCTGAAGTGCGGCGCTGGGCCGACTTGTTGACCATGCCATAAGCGTGCAGATAGCGGTGCACCATACGCTCCGCCGTGAAGCGGCTTGCTCGGCGATGGGCCAAGGCGCCCAGCGCTGCAGCCAGTTGCGGCTGCTCCAACAGGCGATTCAGATGGCGCGCCAGGGCCGCGGAATCATCCGGCGGAACGAAGATGGCAGCCCCATCCCATAGCTCGCGCTGGGTATCGATGTCGCCCAGCACCAGCGCGCAGCGCGCCTGGGCGGCTTCCACGGCAGTGAGGCCGAACGGCTCGTAGCGCGCGGGGATGGCAAAGACCATCGCGTCGGCCAATCGTTGCCGCATCTCGCATTCATCGAGGCGACCAAGCGGCAGGACAGAAGCCGGGCAATCCTGCGTCATGTCGGCGCCGGCGACCCAGATCGGGTATGGCACGTGCTCGGCCGCTCTTGTCAATATGGCGACGTTCTTCGCGGCATCCCATAGTCGGCCGGCGGTCATGACCACCCGTTGCTTCGCCCCTGTGCTCTCAGGGGTACGGCTGCGACCGTTCCAGATCGCGCAGCTCGGTGTGTCGAACCGGTAGGTCGCGCGCAACGCCCGCAAGAACGCTAGGGTCGGCGCGATTACAAGGTCCGCAGCCTCAAGCCCGCGTGCGACGAAGTTGCGATATCTGTCCCACTCTTGGGGAGCTTCGCATCGGTGCACCGCCCGCCACCAGGTGATCACGCAGGAATGCGCGACCACGACGACCGGCCGGCGCCAGGGCAGCGCCGCATGCGCATAGCCATTGAGGTGGACGATGTCGGGCCTCAGCGCGTCGGCCAGCGTCAGGAGCCAGTCGCCAGCGCGCCCCAAATCCGCCTCTGCGTCCACCATCCACTCCAGCCGGAAATCGCCATGAAGGATTCTGAGGCCAGCGATGTGCGTGCTCTGCAGCTGTCCCTGGCTTGGTGCCGGTCCCATCACCGCCATCCAGACTTCCGAGCCGGCGCGGCAAAGTCCGGCAGCCAGCTCCAGACAATATTGCCATACGCCACCCACGGCATCGGCCGTCATCAGGATGCGTCGTGGCGCTTCACTTTTGCGCTTGCGTTCGCGGCAAAGTGGGCTCATGCGGGAACCCGCTCGCGGTGCAGTGTGTGGGTGCCGAGGAAGCCCGAAAGCCAATGATGGAGCTGCGCAATGCCGCGCGTATAGCTGACGGTCGGCTGCCAGCCGGTTGCGCGCCGCAGATGTGTGGTATCCGACACGTAGTAGAGCTGATCCCCGTGACGCCAGTTGTCGAATCGTACTTTCGGCTTCGTCTTTGTCAGCCCCTCGAGCAACGCGAGCAGTTCGAGCAGGCTAACAGCATTGCGGGGACCACCGCCGAGATTGAATACTTGGCCGCTAATCTGCGGCATATGGGATTGCACGAGCAGATAGGCATTCACTGCGTCTTCGACGAACAGTATGTCTCGCACCTGCTTGCCATCGCCATAAACGGTGATGGTCTCGCCTTGCAGGCAGGCGCCGACAAAATGTGCGACCCAACCCTGGTCGGTCGTGCCGAACTGACGCGGCCCGTAGATGCAGCTCATGCGCATCACAGCGGCCGGTATGCCGAAAGCACGGGCATAGTCCAGCACGTACTGATCCGCCGCTCCCTTGGAGCAACCGTATGGGCTGACGAGCTGGATTGGGCAAAGCTCATCGATGCCACGCCGCAGACCGAGCCGGCGGGGCCGATACCGTGTCGCCTCTTCGGACAGCTGGTCACGGGCCACGCATTCACCGTACAGCTTGTTGGTGGAGGCGAAGACGAGCGGCGGCGGCTTGTGCCGTTTGCGTAGCGCTTCAAGCAGGGACAAGGTCCCAGCCGCGTTGATCTGGAAATCGGTCAGCGGATCAGCGAGGCTAGTGGTGACCGCCACTTGCGCGGCCATGTGAAAGACGCGAACCGCCTGTGCGACGGCCGCTTCGATCCGCTCATTGTCCCGGATGTCCGCCACGTCCACCGAAATGCGATCGCCATGGCGCTGCTTCAGCCACTTGAGGTTCCGCTCGACTCCAGCTCGGCTGAGATTGTCGTAGATCAGAACACGGCCGCCTTCGCGCGCGATCCGGTCTGCAAGATTGGTGCCGATGAAGCCAGCCCCGCCTGTGATTAGCGTCAACGCATCATCCGCGCTGTCTCGGTGCCGCACCGGTTCGAGCCCGTCTACTTGACGCAGCCTCCAAGGCTGCAAGCCGTCCACCGTCATGCGACCAATCCTCGGCGAGACAGCTCCCTGGTCGCGAAATCGACCTGATCGCGCGGCGCTTCGCAGCGCACCCATTCCACGAGCTCCGCCATGCCTTCATTGAGCCCGACCTTCGGGTCGAATCCCAGAGCGTGGCGCGCTTTCTTGATCTCGGCGAAGCAGTGGCGCACATCGCCGATGCGATAGCGGCCGGTCAATTGCGGTTTTAGGTCCGGCCGACCGAGCAATGTCCGCATCCTGTCGGCTAGCTCCGCGATCGAAACGCCGCGGCCCGTGCCGACATTGTACACGCCGTCCGCTGTCGGAGCCGCCTCAATGGCCGAACGACAAGCCTGGGCGACGTCACGGACATGAACGAAGTCGCGAAGCTGACCACCGTCCTCAAAAATCATAGGCGGATTGCCGTTCATCAGACGACTCGCGAAGATGGCCAGCACGCCCGTGTAGGGATTGGACAGCGCCTGCCGCGTTCCATAGACGTTGAAGAAACGCAGTGCGACGGTGCTCATCCCATAGGCCTTGCCGACCAGCAGGCACATCCGCTCCTGGCTGAACTTGGTGAGGGCGTAAACCGAGGCAAGATCCGGCACCTTTTCCTCCGGTGTGGGGATCGGCACCAACGCTTCGCCCCGCTCGTCGACAGGATCCCATGCGCCGGCGCGAATGGCGCCATCCGAGCGCACGGCATTGTCCACGATCGCGCCGGGCGCCGTCCGATATCGACCCTCTCCATAGACGCTCATGGAGGACGCAACGACGAGCTTGCGTGCCGGCTTCTTGCTCAGAAGCTGCAGGAGGTTTGCAGTGCCACAATCGTTTACACCGACGTAGTCGGCGATTTCATACATGCTCTGGCCCACGCCGACAGACGCGGCGAGGTGGACGACATCGTCGATTCCCTCCAGGGCACGCCCCAGCCGCGCTGCATCGCGCATGTCGCCGCATTGCAGCTCTGCATGCTTTGTCAGATAGGATGGCCATGCGCCGTTCCCGTGCACTTGCGGATTCAAGTTGTCGTACAGGCGGACGTCGTATCCGGCGGCCAGCAATGCATCGCAGAGATGCGACCCGATAAATCCTGCGCCGCCCGTTATCAGCACTCGCTCGCGCATGCCACTGTCGCTCCAATCATCCCAAAGCACTGCACCAATCATCCCAAAGCACTGCACGGACCAACACTTGCCCATTCGGCATCGCGTTATCGTTTGACATCGCGGTGATGAGACGTCAGCGCGTAACTGACGGTAAACCTCAAAGGACGCACCGCGTTGCAACAGTTCTGCACATTCCATGCATGGCGATGTAGGCGTAAGTAGCACGTGGAACCGTCGCTGCCGTCCGCGTATTCACTTGTAATCGGGCAGCCAGTCGCGGAGTTGAAAATCAGCCTGAGTCAGTCGAGGTATTGCATGGCTACACGGATTTTGGTGACGGGGGGTGCCGGTTTCTTAGGATCGCATCTGTGCGAGGCGTTGTTGGCCGATGGGGGCGACGTTATCTGCCTGGATGACTTCTCCACCGGCAGTCCTGTGAACCTAGAGTCGCTTCTCGACAATCGCCGGTTCACGGTTGTGCGCCACGATGTCGCTTTGCCGTTTCAACTGAAGGTCGATCAGATCTATAATCTCGCGTGCCCCGCTTCACCGGCGCACTATCAGGCTGACCCCCTCGGAACCGTGAAGACGAGCGTCCTCGGCGCCCTGAACATGGCCAAGCTCGCGACGGCGGCTAAAGCGAGGCTCCTGCAGGCCTCGACGAGCGAAATCTACGGCGATCCGGAGGTCCACCCACAGCCGGAGGAATATTGGGGCCATGTCAACCCCATCGGGGTGCGATCCTGTTACGATGAAGGCAAGCGCTGCGCCGAGACCATTATGTTCGACTACAAGCGCCACCATGGATTGAACATTGCCGTCGCGCGGATTTTCAACACCTACGGCCCGCGCATGCACCCGAAGGACGGAAGAGTGGTATCTAACTTCATCGTCCAGGCTTTGCAGGGCAAGCCGATCACGATCTATGGCAGCGGCCTGCAGACGCGCTCGTTTTGCTATGTGACCGATTTGATCGAGGGATTGCGTCGGCTGATGGATAACCGACGTGCAACGGGGCCAATCAATCTCGGCAATCCCACGGAATGCACCGTTCTCGCGCTGGCTAGGTTGGTGATCGACATAACCGGTTCCAAGTCGAGGATCGTGCACAAGAAGCTGCCGACAGACGATCCACGGCAACGCCGGCCGGCCATTGAGAAGGCGCAGCAACTGCTCAAATGGTGTCCGGCCGTTCCGCTGACGGAGGGACTTGGGTACACCATAGCTTATTTCGAACGGCGGCTCTCCGATGGACGACGCGAGCGTCGCGTCTCCGCGGCCAAGCGCGCTAACGGGCAGGCGGCCGTGCCCGCCTGAGCGCGGCGCAGGAGAGGCCGCCGGTTCTTATCCCGCGGCGGCTTCAATGGCCCGGAGACGATCAGCGCGTCCATTGCCCACATAGCGGCGCGTCATAGCCGCGCAGAAATCCGCAAACTCCTCCTTGATCAGCGGAGCACTGGTGTGGTGCGGGGCAATGCCGCGATGTTCCGGCGTGAAGCAGAAAGTGAGCGTCACGTCGAACTCGTCCAATGCTGCCATCTGCCGGTCGAACCAGGCCAGTGCGTTAGGCCTGAAGCTGTCGGCCCAGCTGAGGCCGGTACGCACGTGCCGCACGCCGAGCCGGCGCAGCCACTGCACCGCGTCATAGAGCCGGTGATCGTCGAAATTGAACCACTGGCAGATTCCCATCTCCGCACCGTAAGCCGCGAATTGCTCGGCCGCGATCTTGGGCGAGCCATCCTCGCGCAACAGACCCATGTAGAAGTGCCTGTAATAGGACGAACCCTCGGCTTCCTTGTGGCGCGTCGTCGCCGTCCAAGCGCGCGGCAAGTCATACAGGCTGTACCAGTGGATCCGCGGCACGCGCCTGATGAGTAGCTCGGCGGTGCGTTGCAATCCCCAATCCTGCACCTGCTCCGCCCCGAAGGTCGAAACGCCAACTTCGGTAATCCAGATAGGCAGCCTGGTGACGGCTTCAACATCCCTGATCCGGTCCGGCCATTCGTGGATGGGCCAGAGGTTCCAGTCGAGCGGGAAACCGTGGAGCGCCACGACATCGACATGATCCAGAACACCTTTTCCCGCCATGTTGCGGATGAAGTTCGGATCGATCGGCGAAATGCCGCCAAGCACCTTGGGCAAACTCGGTGCCTCAGCCGCGATCGCGTCGGCAGCCGTCACAGCCATTTCGCCGTAGAGCCTCCAGTCCGGATCGATTTCGGGGTCCCAATGCGACTTGTTGTTAGGTTCGTTCCAGATCATGACCGCTTCGATCATCGGCTGTCTCCACGCGCAGGATAGACGCTGCCAGCCCCGTAGGGGGGCGCGCCGCGCCGACAGATGAATACCTCCTGTTCAGGATGCTCCAGGATGTCGAAGCCGGCGCTGCGTACCATCGCCTCTATGCAGGCGTGATTGGGAATCCACCAGTTGGTCCAGTCGTCCGCGTACTTGTGCTCGACGAAATGCATCCTTGGAAAGCCCGAGCTTTCAAACATGTCGGCTTCCCAGAAGTCGTAGTCGTCCTGCAGCGGATCGATGGCTTCGCTCCCGCGCTGCATCGATTGCAGGACAAGGAGGTCGCCGGCGACATGCTCATGGATGAGATCGAGGGCGAGCAGCGGATGGCGCAAGTGATAGAGCACGCCCAAGAAAAGCACGATGTCGAACCGTTCGCCGAGGGCGCCCACGTCGTAGACCGAGAGGTTACGGAACTCGACATCCACTCCGCATACGTCTGTGGCCAGACGGGCCTGGGCTAAATACCGCTCGTCGAAATCGATGCCCAGGACGCGGGCGGCCCCACGGCGCTTCATTTCGATCGAATAGAACCCGGCGTTGCAGCCTATATCCAGGACGCTCTTTCCTCCGAGATCGGCCGGAATGCGGTCGGCGAAGCGCCGCCACTTGACCGCCGGGTAGTCGCCGAGGAAGTGCTCGGGCGCCGTTCTTACGCCGTTGAGGTCGATATTATGGAACCACGGGCCGAGTTCTGCGACGCGCTGCCGGACCTGCTCGTGGGACATCCGCTCGATGGTGTCCAGGTTGCTCATCATCTCGATCGTCCTCAGGCGCGCATGCGTTGCGTCTGACTATCGCCACGCGCCAGCAGCGCGACCGCCTCGCGATATCCATGCAGGGTCCCGACATCGACATAGGATTGCCCGGCGCGCACGCCGACCGCGTCTCCTCCTTGACTCAGATAGGCGTTGATCAACGTTCCGACATATTCGTCCCGCGGCACCCGCTCGAGCCACAGGCGATTGAGTGCATGCAGCACGGCGCCCGGCATCTTGAACGCACCCCAAATCCAATTCGACTGCGCGTCGGGCCGCTTCACCTGGATCTCGCGGATGCGATCCTGCTCATCAAGCACGACCGCATCGAACGCTTCCGGGCGCTCCACAGGGAAGAGGAGAAAGGAGAGGCGGTCGTCCGGCAATGCGCGTAGCCCGTCCGCCGGAAACCAGATCGTGTCAGGCAGCCCGACCGTCATCGATTCGTCGGGATGGATGAGCGGCGTCGTGCGAAAGATCGCATCGCACAGCCCGCGGGGCTGCGGCTGCACGACATAAGCGATGGCGGCATCGCCATATCGGTCGCCGAAATGGTGCAAGATGTCGGATTTCCCCGGCCCGATGACGAAACATATCTTGTCCGCGCCTCCTGCGATCATGCGCTCGATCAGATATTCGCTGACTGCGCGGGGCCGCTCCGTGGTCCCGTCGAATCTGCTGCCGACCGGCAGCAGCTCCTTGGAAAAGGCGAGAGGCTGAATGCGTGTGCCGCTGCCCGCGGCCGGCACTATTCCCCACATTTCAAGCTCCTGCCGAATGGATGTCGATTCCTGGCGCCGGCGGCGCACGATCGGCCAGCAGGCGCTCGAGCTCGCGCACGCGCTGATCGGACGTATGCTGCGCTTCCGTTCGCTCCCGTGCCGCGCGCCCCATCCGCGCCAGCTCCGCGACGGAGAGGTCCAGGGCGGCAATGGCATCCTCCCGCGTCTCGGCCGCCAGGATTTCCGAGCCGGGCGTGAAGAACTCCTCCAGCCCCGGCCAGGAATCGGACAGAATGGGAACGCCGCATGCTGCCGCCTCGAACAACCGGCCCGACGGGCACCAGCCCATCCGAGCCATGGCCGCCCGTGTGATGTTGAGGGTGAGGCGCGAGGAGCTGTAGAAGGCCGGATGTTCGGAAGGCGGCAGGTGGCGGACGAAGAAGATGTTGCCGAGCCACGGGAACTCCGGCGGATACTGCGCCCCGCCGATCAGGAAGCGTTGCCCCGGCCTGTGCTGCGCCGGCTCGATCAGCAGTTCGCGGAGCGCCGCCTGCCGATCGGCCGCATAGGTGCCGAGATAGGAAAGGTCGGCAGCGTATTGCGGCTGAGGGGCAACACGCCGATGCGCGGCCGGGTCGACGCTTCCGTAGAGCGGTGCGACCCGCCTCGCGCCGAGTTGCGTCCTGAGCGCATCCAACGCGGAACCGCCGGTATAGCTCAGTACCAGGTCGAACCCCGACAGCCCGTGCGGCCCGATATAGGGGACTTCCTTGCCCGCACTCAGGTTGGCGAGCGTGACGGGCGTATCGAGATCGTAGAAGACGCGCATCTCTGCCGGGGAGGAGAGCACCAGTTCCGCCGCTTCCACGCCATCAGGGCAGTAGGAGGTGACGATCGCGACATCGGCGGCGGCGAGACGCTCTTCGGCGGTGGGAGTCACTTCGGCCCAATCGCGATAGAGCACCAGCTCTCCATCGGGAATCTCCCAGAGATCGCGATTAAGGGCGTAGTAGGGGACGTCTCGCTCGAAGAAGACGACGTGGTGTCCACGCCGCGCCAGCGCACCGCACAGGCCGCGCCACAAGGTCGCGTGACCATTGCCCCAGGAAGAACTGATGGTAAGACCGAAGACGACGATCAGCATGTCAATGTCCGTTGGCGCCGCTCAGCCCTGATCGATGAACTGAATCGTCAGCCGCCTTGCCTCTGAATCGGTGAATTGCTGCGGCGGCGATTTCATGAAATAGCTGGATGGGCCGATCAGTGCGCCGCCGATGCCGCGATCGAGCGCCAACTTCGCGCAGCGAACGGCATCGATCACGATGCCCGCCGAGTTGGGCGAATCCCACACCTCCAGCTTGAGCTCGCAATTCAGCGGCACATTGCCAAACGTGGTGCCCTCCATCCGGATATAGCACCACTTGCGATCGGTCAGCCACGGCACATAGTCGCTGGGCCCGACGTGGATGCAGTCCGGCGACAGCGGCACGTCGAGTTGGCTCTCCACCGAGCGCGTCTTGGAGATCTTCTTGGACTCGAGCCGGTCACGCTCCAGCATGTTCTGGAAGTCGGTATTGCCGCCGAAATTCAGCTGATAGGTGCGGTCGAGGCGCACGCCGCGCTCGCGGAAGAGGTTTGTCAGCACCCGGTGTGTAATCGTCGCGCCGACCTGACTCTTGATGTCATCACCGATGACAGGCAAGCGACGCTCCTCAAAGCGCCGGCTCCAGCCCTCGTCCGAAGCGATGAAGACCGGAATGCAGTTGACCAGAGCGCAGTTCGCCGCCAGTGCCTGCTCGGCATACCATTCGGCAGCACGCTGCGATCCAACGGGCAGGTAGCAGACCACGATCTCCGCCTCCGAGCGTCGCAGGACCTTCGCGACGTCGACTGCTGGCTTGTCCGATTCCGGCACCACGTCGTTAAGATAACGACCAAGTCCGTCCAGCGTGGGGCCGCGCTGGACCGTGACGCCCAGCGGCGACACCTGGGTAAACTGGAATGTATTGTTCGGCCGCTCGAAGATGGCCGTCGCCAGATCCTTCCCCACCTTCTCGGCATTGATGTCAAAGGCTGCGACGATCTCGATATCGCCGACCCGGTATCCGCCCAGATCGACATGCATCAAGCCCGGCACGGCATCGCCGGTGCGTGCGTCGCGATAATAGGTAATGCCCTGTATCAAGGATGAGGCGCAATTTCCGACGCCGACGATCGCTACCCGGAGCTTGCGCCTAGTCATGTTGGGTCCTTGCTTAATCGAGCAGGCAACTGATCCGCCCCTCTAATTGTCCCATTGCGCAACCTCCCCGGGTGGCCGAGAAGTCGCGCTGCACGTTACGAGCGTGAAGCGCGCTTCGGCTTTCCTTTGCGCTTGGTGGAAGCAATGTCGCGCAACTCCTTCTCGCTCATGGATTCGACCATGGAGCGGGAGGCACCCTTCAGGGAACTTTTATTTCGCTTCCCACGCTTGGCGGCGAGCGCGGCGCCCGCTGCCATTTGCTGCTTTTTGGATTTCGCCGGCATCGGAGTTTCTACTGAACGTGCTCGCCGCCGGGCGTTGATATACTTCCGAGTGCGGCGGCACTGCGCCTTCCATCATCCTCCGGGCTTTGCGAGAGGTCGCCAAGCGAGACCACGCCGACCAGCCGCTTGTCGTGATTGAGGACCGGCAGGCGCCGGATCTTGCGATCCGACATTCTGGTGGCGACTGCGTCGAGATCCTCGTCATCGTAGCAGTAGATGATCTCATCTGACATCACGTCGCGCACTTTGGTCTCCAGCCCCTTGTCCTCGGCGACGGCGCGGATCACGATATCCCGATCGGTGACCGCACCGACAAGGCGGTCGTTCTCTCCGACCGGAAGGAATCCGGAATCGATTTCCCTCATCGCACGGGCGGCGTCGCGGATCGACCAGGCAGGTGAGGCGATCCGCACGTCCGAACTCATGCAATCGCTGATCTTCATCGTCATCTCTCCAAAATGCCTCTGGCGCCAGCACGTCGCGTGGGAGCGTCAACCTGGAATATGCGTTGTGAACAGGAATGCAGGCCGAACGTTCACGCGGCACGAGGAAAATCCCGCGTGCCTGCGCGCCGGCGGAACTGCATCTGGCCGTTCACGTTGGAACGTGCTGCAGGAACAAGGGTTAGCGGACAGGGCATTCGACCGTCATGCGAGAGACGATGAGGGGCTCATCAATTGACACAGAGACCATGTGTGCCGCCGTGCTGGTCGGGCCGGGCCGGATTCGCATCGAGCAGACACAGAAGCCGCAGCCGGGTCCCCGCCAGGTGCGTGTTCGGCTGGAGGGGTGCGGCGTCTGTGCGTCGAATCTCGTTCCCTGGGCGGGCCCGGACTGGATGCAATACCCGACGGCGCCGGGGTCTCTCGGTCACGAGGGCTGGGGTGTCGTCGATGCGGTGGGTGACAATGTCACAGCGATCACGGTCGGGGACCGCGTCGCGGCGCTCTCTTACCACAGCTATGCCGAATATGACGTGGCGGACGCGGATTGCGTGGTTAAACTCCCCGGTCCTCTCGCGGGCCAACCCTTTCCGGGCGAGCCGCTCGGCTGCGCCTTCAACATCTTCAAGCGCAGCGATGTTGCGGCCGGCCATACGGTCGCGATCATCGGTATCGGGTTCCTGGGCGCGCTCCTCACCAGACTGGCAAGCAATGCCGGAGCGCGGGTGATCGCTATCTCGCGGCGGCCTAGTTCGCTCGATCTCGCGCGCGCCATGGGCGCGGCTGAGACCATAAAGATGGATGACCATCGTCGCATCATCGCGCAGGTCAAGGACCTGACGGCCGGGACGTTCTGCGACCGTACAATCGAAGCAGTCGGTAAGCAGGGGCCGCTCGATCTCGCAGCTGAGCTCACGCGTGAGCGCGGCCTCATGATCGTTGCCGGCTACCATCAGGACGGTCCACGGCAAGTGAACATGTGGCTTTGGAACTGGCGTGGTCTCGATGTCATCTGCGCGCATGAGCGCGATCCGGCCATCTATATCCAGGGTATCCGGTCAGCCGTGGATGCGGTCGCGGCCGGCCGGCTCGATCCTCGCGTGCTTTACACACATACCTACCCGCTAGAGCGGCTGGACGAGGCGCTCGATGCGACGCGCGAACGTCCGGACGGATTCGTCAAGGCGCTGGTGACCTATCCATGATGCAGACCGCGCCCGATCGCGTGAGCGAGACAGCACTGCACCGGCCGCGGCTGGGGTTTCTCGGCGTGGGGTGGATCGGTCACCACCGGATGAAAGCGATCCTGGAGACGGGCGCCGCAGAGATAGCCGCTATTGTGGATCCTTCGCCGGAAATGATCCGCCGCGCGGCGGAGCTGGCGCCGGATGCCGTCTGCGGCGGGACGTTCGATGAGTTGCTCGAGGCGGGACTTGACGGCGTCGTGATCGCGACGCCAACCGCTCTGCATGCCGCCCAAGCGATCCGCGCGCTCGAGCGCGGCTTGGCGGTGTTTTGCCAGAAGCCGCTAGGCCGAACCGCGACGGAAGTGCGCGCGGTACTCGATGCGGCGCGCCGTGCCGACCGGCTGCTGGCCGTCGATTTCTCCTATCGCTTCACAGTGGGCATGCGCCTTATCCGCGACCTGATCTCTCGCGGCGAACTGGGGCGCATCTATGCCATCGATTTGGTGTTCCACAACGCCTATGGGCCTGACAAGCCCTGGTTCTATGACGCTGCTCTCTCCGGTGGTGGCTGTGTCATGGATCTCGGCGTTCATCTCGTCGACTTGGCCCTCTGGACTTTGGATTTTCCCAAGGTCTCGCGCGTCTCTTCAACGCTGTTTGCCGGCGGCGAGCGGCTCAACATGGTGAACGGGCGCGTGGAAGATTACGCCAGTATTGCGCTGGAACTGGAGACCGGTGCGGTTGCACGACTGGTCTGCTCATGGCGACTCCAAGCGGGCCGCGATGCGCTCATCTCTGCCGCCTTCTACGGCACCACGGGTGGTGCGGCACTACGCAACGTGAATGGATCTTTTTATGACTTCATCGCTGAGCACTACCGCGGTACCCAGTGCCAGAGAATCGCAACCCCGCCGGATGCCTGGGGCGGTCGCGCCGCGGCCGATTGGGCAGTCCGACTGGCTGCTGGCCAGCGCTTCGATCCAGACGCCGAAGACTTGTTTATAGTGGCAGACACGTTGGACTGGATATATGGACGATAGCTGTGAGCGAGTTGAGGCTGATCATGGTTCGCCACCACGCATCTCGGCTTCGCTACCTGACTTGCTATAGTGACATTTCTCACATTGCTCGCCGCTGCATGAGATAAACGACGATGGGTAGAAGGAGGATGGGAAGGACGTAGCTAACCACGAGGGCCAAGATCGGCTGGTCCGCCCAGCCAGCGCCGATCGCTGCGAAGACGAATGCCGCGGGTACGCTGCCGATGGTCAGCGCCATGATAAATTTCGGCATGGTCATGCCCGCGAGGCCGGCGAGAAAGACCATGGCCTCGGGGATGCTGTACGGAAGACTGCGGGTGAGAACGATCGCCCAAGCCCCGCCCCGGTCGAACAAACCCTCCATCTTGTGCAGGGACTTGAGTCCAACGAACCGCCGCACAAGACGCCGTGCGGAGGTGAGCATCAGGCCGTAGCCGAGAAGACCACCGGTGATCAGGCCGAAGCTACCCAGCAATCCGCCGAGCAATGTCCCATAGATGATGCCGAGTGCGGTGATCACGGCAGTCTGTGGGATCGGCAATACCAGATCGACCCAGATGAGAGCAATGCCTACGGCCCACGCCCAACTACCATACTTTCTGAGCGTCAGTACGGCAACGTTGGCCTCCTGGGGTGTCGGGATCGTCGCGCAGGAGGAGAGCACGACCGCCAAGACGCCGATCACAATCAGGCCTGATCTCACCTGGGCCTCCGAATGCGCAGCGCGTCGGCGCTAGAGGGCCAGCGCTGTGTCCGACGGCTACAGCCAGCGGCGCACACGGCTCTTGTAGTCCCGATAGGCGTCGCCGAATCGCCGTTCCAGATACATCTCCTCGCGCGCGACGACGCCGAAGCGGATCGTGATTGCCAGAGGCAGCGTGATCATCAGCACCCACGAGCTCTGTGCGGCCACGCCGATGCCCCCGTAGATGAGGAACATGCCGAGATAGATGGGATTGCGGGTCCAGCCGTGAATGCCGGTCGTCACCAGCACGCGGGTGGGTTTGTTCCCGGGCACCGGCGTCCCGGCCAGTGAGAAGTTGCGAATACCCGAGCCTGCAAGCGCCAACCCGATGAGGATCAGCGCGCCGCCAATGATCCAGTGGACCAAGTTGGTCCCTGGAACCGGGAACGGCAAAGGCAGGAGGCGATCCCAGACAAGGCCGAGCAGAAGAGCGGCGAGAAAGAGGAAGGGTGGTCGCGCGATGACGCCCGCCGTTTCTGTGTCGTCCATCTGTTGTCCATCTGTGTCCATATCCATGGTTGCTCCCGCAGATGCTGGAGGACACGCAGCAGAGATTCTGAAAATGACAACTAAGGTGTCAGTCTACGATTTGACAACTAAGGTGTCAATTGAGAATTGGTATACTGGAGACCTGGTACAGCCAAAGGGAACGGAGGCGATGGTGTCGACACGACAGAGAACAGGTGCGAGCCCAATCGTCGACAGCAAGGGCGAGGCAGTCGCTCAGCTGATGCTCGAAGTCGCCCAGTGTTTCTTTAGGATAAGGGCCCTCGGCCAGAAGACAGGGCTCATCACGAGCTGGGGCGGCGGTGCGTTCGGGTTTATGCGAAGCCTTGCGCTGCTTGGTCCGCTGACCGTGCCCCAAATCGCGGAGATGCGGCCCACCAGCCGCCAACGCATGCAGCGGCTGGCGGATGAGCTTGCCGCCGAAGGGCTCGTGAAGTTCATCGACAATCCGAAGCACCGGCGCTCGAAGCTGGTGCGGCTTACGCCTAAAGGTGAGGCGCGCTACCAGGAGCTCAACGACCGCCTCTTGGCGATCGCCTCGACGATGGGTGTCGCTCTCGGCGAAGTGGATATCCGCAAGACCATCGAGATCATACAGCGGCTTAGCGATGACGTGAAAGCGCGCTCGGAGCAGCTATCGTAGTCCCAAGCCTGCGGTGTGCCATATAAGCTGACTTTGCGAATAATACTGCTTCTGGCACTCGCCGAGCGGCAGCAATTGGGACGTCTGCTGTCGGAGGTAAATCCGACTTAGTTCAATTGACTGGATAGGCTCTGTTTGACCCGGAGGCGGCGGCGTTACCTTGAGGTGAGATCGCAACCTGCATCATTGAGCATGCGGTGTGCGGTTTGATCACCATCTGCGCTGTGAACTCTGGTTTGGCCTGCTCATAGGCATATTCCGTGCGTGTCAGCAGACAGCGTGACCGGTGCGCGCCCACATCGGCGATATCGTTTCGGGTTGGCGTAGAGCGCGCAAGACGCGAGGTCGCTCTGTTATCGGCTTTACACAAGGCGCACAAGTGAAAGTCGTGGACACCGTGCCGCTTCAAGCCTACTATAGAGATCGGGTCGGCAGGCAGTGGCCCCAATATCGGCATTGATACGATGATCATGCGTGCGGGGCGGTCATGTTCCGCCGCCGGGCCTGCTATTTTCTCACGAAGCGTTCTCAGGATAGTCGGGTTGCGGTCCCAGGCACCCGCCAAGGAGGGACAATGACGTCGCACGTCGAGAATGTGTTCCCGATGAATCCGGAAGAGCTCCGCCGCCGGCCGCGCGAAGCGGCCCGGGAAGAGGTCCCCAGAGAACTGCAGGGCTTGATCTCGTCCGTGCCGCCGAGCAAGTCCGTGCGCTTCGTCGAGCGCGCGGCCCCATCCGAAGCGGTTGCGCAGACCGACTCCTATCGCCCGGCCTGGATTGCAGGGGCGTTCGCTCCGCAGCGCCTGCGGCTGCCTGAGCCACCTGTCGTGACGCATCGCGGCCATCGGCTGACGCCCGCCATCGACTGTCATTTCTATGGCTCCGATGATCGGAGGATCTACAACGACACGAGCTATCCGTGGGGATGCGTGTGCCGGATCACCAACGCGAACGGTCGCATGGGCTCCGGTGCGCTCATCGGCCCGCGTCACATCTTGACGGCAAGTCATGTCGTGGCTTGGAACACCGATGTAGCCGAGAAAATCGAGGTCCACTTTGCTGGGAACGCGGCTCAGGCGACCGTCTTCGATACCCTCGCTTATGCCTATACCCAGATCCAGGGCGATCCGGGCGCGAGCACGGTCGATGAGGATTATGCGGTACTCGTCATCAACGAAAGACTGGGCGACCGCTTCGGGTGGCTCGGTACCAAGGTCTACAGCTCGTCCTGGGACGATCTCAGCGTCTGGTTCAACATGGGATATGCCGTCAATCCCGGCACGTCGTTCCCGCTCTTTCAGATGGGCAAGAGCATGGACGAAGACGAATTCGACTACGGTTCCGGAAGGGCGATGACTACCAACGCGGATATCTGCAGGATCCAGTCGGGATCGCCAATGTTCGGTTTCTGGGAGAATGATCCAGGCGCCTACGCGGTCGCCGTCGTGTCCGCCATCGGCCAAGTGTTCGCCTCCGGACTCGAGAACTGGTGCTCGGGTGGCTCGGATCTATCCCGGCTCGTCAACCAGGCGCGGAATGAGAACCCATAGTCATTGACTTCTTCGCTTCCTCGCGGACGCGCGTGACTCGTCGTGGATTGCGGCGCGATCGTGAACGCGCGCGTCATTGCATCGGTAGCGAATGCCACCGCATCGAAATGGATGCGGTGTCCGCACATCCCAGAGGGCGTGAAGCGCCTCTAGCGCCGTAAAGCCGGCGCGCAACGGATCAGACACCCAGATAGCGGTCCTGAAGCTGGGCCGTGAGTTCGTCAGGCCGCCCCCTCCAGACGGTCACGCCCTTTTCCAGAACAAAGGCGCGGTCGGCGATCGGCAGAAGCTCGGCGAGCGCCTTGTCGACAACGAGAATGGATTGACCGCCAGCCTTCAGCCTACGGATGGCAGCCCAGATGTCCTGCCGGATCAATGGCGCCAACCCTTCGGTCGCTTCGTCCAGGATCAGGAGCTTCGGATTGGTCATCAAAGCGCGGCCAATGGCGAGCATCTGCTGTTCGCCGCCGGAGAGTGTATTGGCATATTGGTCCCTCCGCTCTTCGAGTTGGGGAAAGAGGGCTGCGACGCGGGCAGGCGTCCAGGTGCCCGGCCGCGCCGCCGCCACCAGATTCTCACGCACCGTCAGATTGGGAAAACAGCGGCGGCCTTCGGGAGCGAGGCCCATGCCCAGGCGGGCTATACGGTGGGCAGGCAACCGTGACGTCTCGGTACCGTCAAAGCGCACACTTCCGCTTCGCGATCGCAAGAGACCGAGGATCGAACAGATCGTCGTCGTCTTTCCCATACCGTTGCGCCCTAAGAGAGCGACGACCTCGCCATCATCGACGGCGAGGTCCACTCCGAAAAGCGCCTGCAAGGCACCATAGAACGCTTCGAGACGCGACACTTCCAGGAGCATCAGATGTGCTCCCCGAAATATGCGCGGCGAACCTCCGCATTGTTGCGGATCTCGCTCACGCTACCACTTGCGATGACCCGGCCGTAGACCAGGACGGAAACGCGATCGGCGAGCGCAAAAACTGCATCCATGTCGTGCTCGACGAGCAGAATGGGCGCTTCCTGCCTGAGGTCATTCAAGAATCCAGTAAGGCTCTTCGAACCTTCCGGTCCCATTCCAGCCATCGGCTCGTCGAACAAGAACGCCCTGGGGCAAAGCGCCAGCGCAATCGCGATTTCGAGCCGGCGGCGTTCTCCATGCGAAAGTTCCGCCGCGGTCACATGCGCGCGACCAGCGAGGCCAACCCGCTCCAGCATGTTCAATGCAGGTTCGGTCAGGGAAGGATCGCGCATGACAGGGCGGAAGGCGTGAAAGCTCGACCCCTGTTGCGACTGGACAGCCAGCATTACGTTGCGGAGTGCGGAGAATTCGGGGGCAAGCGACGAAATCTGGAAGGAGCGGCCGAGGCCGAGCCGCGCTCTTTCGGCAACGCCAAGACCACCGATGTCGCGTCCGAGAAACGCGATCGTGCCGCCATCCTGCTTGACGGTGCCCGCGATCTGATGGATGAGCGTCGTCTTGCCTGCGCCATTCGGTCCGATCAGCGCGTGGATCTCGCCCGCGCAAAGATCGAGGCTGACACCGTCCGTTACCGTCAGCGCTCCGTAGCTCTTTCGCAGATTCCGGACGGACAGGATGGCCTCAGCCATGGCGCACCTTCCCCGCCAGCAGGCCGAGCAGCCCCCCGCGTGCAAACAAGACCACGCCAAGCAGGATGAGGCCGAGGAAGAGCTGCCAACGCTCGGTGAAGCCGCCGAGGATGAACTCGAACAGCACGAAGAGCATGGCGCCGGCAACAGGCCCGAAAAGCCGGCCCGTACCGCCCAGAATGACGAGCACGATGAGCTCGCCAGACATCTGCCAGGAGAGCATCGACGGGCTGACGAAGCGATTGAGGTCGGCGAAGAGCGAACCGGCGAGACCGGTCATCATGGCGGAGAGCACGAAGGCGGCCAGACGGATCGGGAACGGCGAAATGCCGACGGCTGCGAGCCGCACTTGGTTCTGCCGCGCCGCCTGCAGGGCGGTGCCGAATCGTGAGTCGCGGATGCGCGCGAAAAGGTACAGCGCTGCAATCAGCAGGGCATAGCAGATGAGAAAGAAATTGAGCGGAAGCGCTGTGTTGATCCCTGGAAAGGCGTTGCGGAGCCCCAGCGAGAGGCCGTCCTCGCCGCCGTAGGCCGGCCAAGAGGTTGCGAAATAATAGATCATCTGCGCGAACGCCAGCGTGATCATGATGAAATAGACGCCCGAGGTGCGCAGGCTGATCGCGCCTGTTACCAATGCGACAAGGCCGGACAGGACCACTGCCACCGGCCAGATGACGAGCATGTTGTCGGACCCGCCGATCTCGATCGGCCAGGTCATCAAAGGCTGAGCATTGGAGGCGTGGGTGGAAAGGATGCCCGCTGTATAGCCCCCGATGCCGAAGAAAGCCGCATGGCCGAAGGACACCAGCCCGCCCAAGCCGAGCGCAAGGTTCAGGCCGACCGCTGCGAGCGCCAGGATCGCCATCCGTGTGGCCAGCGTGATGTAGAAAGGCTCTTCCAACGCCAAAGCAGCAAGCGGCACGAGGAGCAGCAGTCCCGCCAGAAGGAAATTGATCGGCGTTTCGGCGCGCATCCTCTTCATGTGCTTGCCGCAAACAAGCCCCGCGGCCGGACAGCCAGGATCAACGCCATTACGATATAGATCAGCATGGAGGCGAGTGCCGCCCCGACGGTCGTCCCCTGGGAGGGGCCGAGAAAAAGGGCGAAGAACTGCGGCAGCAGGAAACGACCGAGCGTATCGACGAGACCGACGAGCGCAGCACCGACCAGCGCGCCCTTGATGGAGCCGATGCCGCCGATAACAATGACAACGAAGGCGAGGATCAGCACCGGCTCGCCCATGCCGACCTGTACCGACTGTAGCGCCCCGACCATTGCGCCGGCGAGGCCGGCAAGCGCCGCCCCGAGTGCAAAGACGACGGTATAAAGCGTGCGAATGTCCACACCGAGTGCGGCGATCATTTCGCGATCCGACTGGCCTGCGCGGATGCGCATGCCGAGCCTGGTCTTCGAGATGAGCAGGTAGAGCCCGATCGCCACTGCAATCCCCACGAGAATGATCGCCAGGCGGTAGAGCTGGTAGCGCGCTCCTGCCGGCAGGTCGACCGCACCGGACAGCACGGGCGGTATGTTGAGATAGAGCGGAAAGGAACCGAACAGCCAGCGCGTCCCTTCCGAGAAAATCAGGATCAGCGCAAACGTGGCAAGCACTTGGTCAAGGTGATCACGATCATAGAGCCGGCGGATGACGAGAAGCTCGACAATGGCGCCGGCGGCCGCTGCCGCTGCAAGGCTGGCCATGAGCCCGAGCCAGAACGAGCCTGTCGCCGTCGCGACGGCTGCACAGGCGAAGGCGCCGAGCATATAGAGCGAGCCATGTGCCAGATTGATCACGCCCATGACGCCAAAGATCAGCGTCAGCCCGGCCGCCATCAGGAACAGCATGACGCCGAACTGCACGCCATTCAGGATCTGCTCAATCAGGAGGGTCGTCTGCATAGGCTAACGGGATCTCAGGATTGGCATCGCTGCGGCTCGCCCTCACCCTGTCGGCGACATAGGCAGGGGTGAGGTGCGCAACTCATTGATGATGGGCCTTCAAGCTTGACGCCATCCCCCTTCTCTCCCGCAAAGCGGGCAGAAAAGGGGGAGACGAAGCCGTCACATCTTGCACTCGCTGGCGTAAGCGTCCTGATGGTCTTCCAGGCTCACGCCGATGATCTTGTTGGTCAGCACGTCGCCTTCCTTCACGACTTCCCGCACGTAGATGTCCTGGATCGGGTGGTGGTTGTTGCCGAATTTGAAGTCGCCGCGCACCGACTTGAAATCCGCCGCTTTGAGCGCGGCGCGGAAGGCATCTGCGTCCTTTACGCTGGCCTTGGCGGCGGCCGAGAGGATCAGGCTCGCCGTGTCGTAGCCCTGGCTTGCATAAAGCGACGGCAGCCGGCCGTACTCGGCCTGGAAGGTCTCGACGAACGTCTTGTTGGTCGGATTGTCGAGGTCCTTCGACCACTGCGAGGTGTTTTTTACGCCGATGGCCGCATCGCCGATCGCGCCCAACACATCCTGGTCGAACGAGAAACCGGGGCCCAGCACCGGGATACCGACGCCCGACTGGGCGTACTGCTTCATGAAGGCGATCCCCATGCCGCCCGGGAGGAAGATGTAAACCGAATCCGCGCCCGAAGCGCGAATCTGGGCGATCTCCGCCGCATAGTCGGTCTGGGCGAGCTTGGTATAGATCTCGCCGGCGAGCTCACCCTTGTAGAAACGCTTGTAGCCCGTCAGCGCATCGGTGCCGGCAGGGTAGTTGGGCGCCAGGATGAAGGAGTTCTTGTAGCCTGCGGTGTTGGCGTAGTTGCCCATCCCCTCGTGCAAATTGTCGTTCTGCCAGGCGACATTGAAATAGTTTTCGTCGCATTTGGCGCCAGCGAGCGCTGAGGGGCCGGCATTGGGCGAAAGATAGAACTTGCCCTGCGCGACCGCGTTCGGCACCACGGCCATCGCAAGATTGGACCAGATGATTCCGGTCAGAATATCGACCTTGTCGCTCTGGATCATCTTGTCGGCGATCTGCACCGCTAGCTCCGGCTTCATCGCGTCGTCCTCGACGACGACCTCGATGTCCTTGTTGCCCGATTGCTTGATCGCAAGCAGGAAGCCGTCGCGCACGTCGATGCCAAGGCCCGCCCCGCCGCCCGAAAGCGTGGTGATCATGCCGACCTTGACGGGCTCGGCAAAGGCAACGCCCGACACGCTGACCGCAAGCCCAAACAGACCTGCCACAAGAGTTTTCTTCATTGTCTTCTCCTCCCAGTGGATTGCCCGCCGTTTAGCCTATTCAGCCCAGTTCCGCTTGGCCGGTGCAACACTTTTCCGGTTCGACCGCTCCTAAGGAACGGGGCGATCACGCCGTGGCAGGCCTGCGGTTGGTCCAGGACCTGTTTAGACGAAAACAGGCCGGCTTCTGGCTCGGCTTGTGTCCGGACGCGCACCCAATTTGAACCTTGCGCTCTACGCACCTTCGCGGTTCCAATAGGGCGATGAGAAAGAGAGTGGAACGGCGTGGCAAAAATGGGAGACCAGAAAATGAAGCATTTATCGGCGCTTCTTGCCTCGGCGGCACTCGTCGTGGCCTCGGCACCGGCCTTGGCGGCCGAGAAATGGGACATGCCTCTGGCCTACCCGGCGACCAACTTCCATTCCGAAAACGCTGTCGCCTTCGCCAAATGCGTGGCCGAGGGCACCGGCGGCAATCTGGAGATTGTCACCCACCCCAACGGCGCCCTGTTCAGCGGAAACGACATAAAGCGCGCCGTGCAGACAGGTCAGGCGCCGATCGGCGAACGCTTGATTTCGGCCCACGCCAACGAGAACCCGCTGTTCGGCATTGACTCCATCCCCTTCCTCGCGACCTCCTTCGAGGCTTCCGACAAGCTCTGGAAGGCCGCGCGCGAAAAGCTGACCCAGGCGCTCGATGAACAGAACCTGGTCTATGTCTATGCCGTCCCTTGGCCGCCGCAGGGCCTCTACTTCAAGAAGGAGGTCAACGCGGTAGCGGACATGAAGGGAATCAAGTTCCGCGCCTACAACGCCGCGACCGCACGCATCGCCGCGCTGGCCGGCATGGCACCCGTCCAGATCGAGGCGGCCGAGCTCAGCCAGGCGCTGGCAACCGGCGTGGCAGAGAGCTTGATCTCTTCAGGCGCCACGGGTGTCGATTCCAAGGTCTGGGAGAGCCTGACGCACTTCTACGATGTCCAGGCTTGGCTGCCACGCAACGTGGTCTTCGTCAACAAGGACGCCTGGAGTGCGCTCGACGATGGCACGCAGAAAGCGATCGCCGACTGCGGCGAGAAGGCGGCTGCGGAAGGAACCGCGAAATCGAAGGCGCTTACCGATCAGACTCTCAAGACGCTCGCCGACAACGGCATGAAAGTCTCCGAGCCCAGCGACCAGCTGAAGTCGGAGCTCAAGGCCTTCGGCGAAACCATGACCCAGGAATGGGTGGACAGTGCGGGCGCAGAGGGCAAGGCGATTATCGACGCCTACAAGGCGATGTGATCCTTGCAAACGCGGCGGCCCGGGTGCTGAGTCGAGCCGCAATCGGCGAGCGACTGTTTGGGAGAGGCCGTGATGCCTGCTATCCGGCGCGCACTTGACGCGATCTATGATGGCGCGGGCGTAATGGCGGCGCTCTGCCTCATCTTCATCCTTTGCGTGATTGTCCTGCAGATGGTAGCGCGATGGATCGGCACGCCCTTTCCCGGTTCCGCGGAGTATGCCGGGTATCTGATGGCCGCGGCCTCCTTCCTCGCCTTTGCTCATACGCTCAACCGCGGCGCCCACATCAGGGTGAGCCTGTTGCTGACAGTGCTCGGCGAGCGCCGCTTCTGGGGCGAGCTCTGGGGCCTTGTTGTCGGCACTGCCACGTCTTCCTACCTCGCCTGGTACGCGGTGAAGACGGTCTACTGGTCGTGGAAGTTGCACGACGTCAGCCAGGGTCAAGACGTGACACCGCTCTGGATCCCACAGCTGCCGATGGCGTTCGGCGCTATTCTTCTGGCGATCTGCTTCGCGGACAATCTCATCAGCCTGATTGCAACCCGCCAGGACAACATCCGGTCGGATGTGGTCGAGAGAGCGGCGGAATAGCCCGGCATGGAAGGCTTCGCCGCAATCGCCATCTTTCTGTTCGTCCTGTTCCTGCTGCTCGGCACCGGCGTCTGGGTGGGCCTTGCGCTCCTCGGCGTCGCCTGGGTCGGAATGGAGCTTTTCACGTTGCGACCGGTGGGCGACGCGATGATGACCACCATCTGGCGCTCGGCTTCGTCATGGACGTTGACGGCGCTGCCGCTCTTCATCTGGATGGGTGAGATCCTCTTTCGGACCCGGCTTTCAGAAGACATGTTCAAGGGTCTTTCGCCCTGGATGGCGAGATTGCCGGGTGGTCTGCTCCACACCAATGTGGTCGGCTGCACGGTCTTCGCCGCCGTCTCCGGCTCCTCGGCTGCCACGCTGACTACGGTCGGGAAGATGTCGATCCCGGAGCTCAGGAAGCGCCACTACCCCGAAAGCATGGTGATCGGAACGCTCGCGGGGGCCGCGACGCTCGGTCTGATGATTCCGCCTTCACTCACCCTGATCGTCTATGGGGTGACGATCAATGAGTCGATCACGAGGCTGTTCATTGCCGGCATCATCCCCGGCCTTGTCCTCTGTTTCCTTTTCATGGGCTATGTAGCTGTCGCCTCGAAGTTCTCACGGAGCTACCGTCCGGACCCGGAACCGGCAGTACCGTTCTCGCAGCGCTTCAAGAACTCGCGCTTCCTGATCCCCGTCCTGCTTCTGATCATCGCGGTGATCGGGTCCATGTACCTCGGGTTTGCCACGGCGACAGAAGCAGCCGCTATCGGGGTCGTCGGTGCCCTCGCGCTTGCTGCCGCGCAGGGCTCGCTGACTCGCATCACCTTTGCCGAAAGCCTGATGGGCGCGACGCGGACCTCTGCAATGATCGCTTTCATCCTCGCCGGCGCGGCCTTCCTTTCGTTGTCGATGGGCTTTACCGGCCTGCCGCGTGGCTTGGCTCAGTGGATCGGCTCTCTCGAGCTCTCGCGCTTGGAGCTTTTGATGGTGCTTCTCGTCTTCTACATCATCATTGGCTGTTTTCTCGACGGCATCTCCGCGGTCGTGCTGACGATCGCGGTCGTAGAGCCGATGATTCGGGAGGCGGGAATCGACATCATCTGGTTCGGCATCTTCGTCGTGGTGGTCGTCGAAATGGCTCAGGTGACGCCGCCCGTCGGCTTCAACCTCTTCGTGCTGCAAGGCATGACAGGGCACGAGATGAACTATATCGCGCGGGTGGCCTTCCCGATGTTCTTGATCATGATGCTTATGGTCTTCCTCCTGATCGCCTTCCCGGATCTGGCGACCTGGCTGCCGGCCAACATGTACTATCGGCCAGGCGGCTGATCCCGTTGGATACTGCCCCGCCTTCCCCATGCTGTCAGAGGCTGGAATGACTGCGATCGTCACCGGCCTCGGGTGGGTCGCGCGCCATGGCCGCTCCGTGCTCGTGCTGGGGCTTCTCGCCGGCATTCTCTTCCCCGATCTGGCGCTCGCGCTCAGGCCCTGGATCGGCGAGCTGGTCGCGGTCCTGCTGTTCATCGCAGCGTTGCGGGTCGGACCGCGGCAGGCCGTCGGCGCCTTGGCGGACCTCCGAAACTCGATAGTATTCACGTTGATTTTTCAGATCGCGTTTCCTGTGGCGGCGATGCTGCTGTTCCGGATTGCCGGATGGTCGGGTGCTCTCTCAACGGCGCTGGTGTTGATGATGGCAGCGTCTCCGATTTCGGGAAGCCCGAACCTGACGATCCTCACCGGACACGATCCAGCGCCGGCGTTGCGCCAGCTCGTCGTCGGAACAGCTCTCCTGCCCCTCACCGTCATTCCCGTGTTCTGGCTGGCGCCCGCGCTAGGCGACGGAGCGCAAGTGTTCACGGCCGCCGCTCGGCTGCTCCTCATAATCTCTCTGGCAGCAGGAGGCGCTTTCGCCGTCCGTTTCTGGTTCGCCAATCCGGCCAAGGAGACGTTAGTGGCGATCGACGGACTCTCAGCTATTGGGATGGCCGTGGTGGTCGTGGGCCTCATGTCCGCCGTTGGCCCGGCGATGGGCTCCAACCCTCAGGCATTTGCCCTCGCGCTCGGCGCTGCCTTTGCCGGCAATTTCGGCCTTCAAATCCTGGTGACCTTGTGGCTCCGGCGCTCCGGGACCCGTCATATAGCGGCCCCGTTGGGGATCGTTGCAGGAAATCGCAACATTGCGCTTTTCCTTGCCGCGCTTCCGGCGGCCGTGACCGATCCGCTTCTGCTTTTCATCGGATGCTATCAGATACCCATGTACCTCACGCCGATCCTGCTGGGCGCGTTCTATCGAAAGAGTGCCTGAGCGAGGCTAGCGTAAGAGAACTCTAACGCTGCTTCAAATGATCGCGCTTCCTAACCCATGTTAGTGCTACACAGGGCGGCGCTCATATAAGCCTGTCAACCCTGGGGTATTGGAGATCAAGAGGTCGGCACTCGGACGCCTTGGTCTCGAGCTCCAGTGACGTTATTGTCCAACTCAGCCGGCGTGCGGAATGGCATGCCGGTCCTTTTTCGGAAGCGTCCGCTTGCGAATGGACCACGACAGCAGAGTGCAGATTTTGGCGCAGCTCGCGCCGAGAGTTCGCCAAGCCGCAGAAGCAGAGTAGGACATGTCCTGTGACGAGAGGATCCGTCCTCATCTCCGGCCTCGGGATAGCAGGACCTTGTCTGGCATATTGGCTGGCAAAGGCGGGCTTCAGTCCGACGGTTGTCGAGCGCGACGCCTCTCCGCGAACCGGTGGATACGTAATCGACTTCTGGGGTACCGGATATGATGTCGCTGAGCATATGGGACTGACTCGCGACATTGCCCGAGAGGATTACCGCGTCAGGGAGCTCAAATTTGTCGACCGTCTGGGCCAGAGGACAGGTGGATTTGACGCTACTGTGTTTCAGCGGCTCTCGGGTGGTCGATTCGCGAGCCTGAGACGCGGAGCCCTTGCCAGTCTCCTCTATCGATCGATTGAATCGGAATGCGAAGTCATCTTCGATGATACGATCACCAAGATGACGAAAACCTCATCGGCGGTTGACGTTGATTTTCCTTCGACCTCGTGATTGGCGCGGATAGCCTTCATTCCACGGTTCGCAGACTGGCCTTTGGAGGACAAGGGCGTTTTGAAAGGCATCTCGGATACATGGCGGCGGCGTTTGCCGTGTACGGATATCGGCCGCGCGACGAAGGTGCTTATGTCGCTTATTCCGCGCCGGGCAAGCAGATCGCGCGATTTGCGGTCGAGGATGACGCGACTGTCATTTTCGCCGTTTTCGCGGCGAACGGCTTGGGCACGGCAGACCTGAGCGATCCAACAATCCAAAGGGAACTCCTGCATCACCAGTTCGATCGCGAGGGCTGGGAATGCTCTACGATGCTCAATCTGTTAGATCAGAGCGAGGATCTCTATTTCGATCGGGTGAGCCAGATACGCATGGAACGCTGGTCCAGTGGCCGGATCGCGCTTGTCGGCGATGCGGCCTACGCTCCGTCCCTCCTGGCGGGGCAGGGTGCGGCTCTTGCCATGACAGGGGCATACGTGTTGGCACGTGAGCTGGACGTTTTCGGCAGAGAATACGAAGCAGCGTTCTCGCGTTACGAAGACTGGATGCGTCCCCTCGTCGAGAGGAAGCAGAGAGCGGGCGAGACGCTGGCCGGCGCGTTTGTGCCGCGCACCAGGTTCGGTATTTTCCTTCGGAATCGAGCTTCCAAGGTGCTGTCCATCCCGTGGCTCGCAGGTCTGGTGCTCGGGCCCGTACTTCGCGATCAACTAAGATCCCCAGGCCTATACAGTCCTTGAAGGCCAACGGGGTCAGGCCACTGCAAGCAGGCGTCTGCTACTTGGGGCTCCGGTGCATGAGATATCTCGGATCAAAGTCTGAAACACGCATCAATTTCTCACGCGACAGGAGGCGAATCGTTCGTGCCTCCATCGCTATCAAGCCGTCGTTTTTCAGGCGATGGAGCACGCGGTTGACATGAATGCTTGTCAGCCCAAGGAGGTCTGCCAGATGCTCCTGCGTCAGGGGCAATGAGTACACATCCTCCGCCGCTTCGCCGATCAGCTCGAGGCGTAGGTACAGCTCCAGAAATACGTGGGCGAGCCGCTCATATGCTGATCTCCGACCAATGCTCGCGACCCGTTCTTCGGTGATGAAGCGATCCCTGGTGTCGGACCATAAGAATGCCAAAGATAGCCGCGGAGATTGCCGAAAATGCTCCATCAGCAGCTTCGCGTCGATCTTCGCAAGCTGCACATCCGTGAGCGCCACGATGGACTGCTCCGGCATTCCCAAATAGCTGGCATTCAATCCGATGAAATCACCGGGGAGAAGCAGGCGAGATATCTGGCGCCGGCCATCCTCGAACATCCGGAAGCGGTAGGCCCACCCCGCCAGCAGGACATAAGCCTCCCCGCCAACATGGCCCTCTGGGATGAGCGTGGCACCTGCGGGCGCGACTTGGGTGGTTGACAGCAGTCTGTCGACCACAATGACGTCTTCGTCGGTCAAAGAAACCGCTGAGCTCAGTTTCCGGTGAAGCGGTGTGTCCACCAAGAGGTCCCCCGATTGTGCCGACCGAAGTCGTCTGTTTCGGCGCCGTTGCGAACGAACCGACCATGAATGACCAAAGACGTGCTTTGCAGCAAGAGACTGGCCGAGCGCCGCCTTTCCTGGACGGGGACGAACAACGGCAATGACCGAATTTCGTCTGCCCTTGGCAATGTCACCGGTACACGGACGCCAGGTGGCCTGTCTCGCCCATTGGACAGAACTCCTCTGCCCAATCAAATAGATAGCCCACTCGCAGCTCCCATCATTGCCAGGAAAAGCCATGCGGCATCGCCGCTGTCGTGGGAACCTGCCGGGGCACGCCGGAGGATGGCCTAACCCATGTTAAGGCGAAGGCCGTCCCTTCCATGGAACATGGGCATGATTGACGGACGGCCCTAATGGCTATTCGAGCCGGTGACTGCCAGGCGTACGTCCTTGTCACACGGCTACGTCCGACACATGGGCTGTGTACCACGGGATGGCTCGTGAAAGGCAGTCTCCCGCCTAAGAGCGCCTCGCGGCGAAGCGGGCACTGCCTGCACAAAATCATGGATCAGGAGGGTGAAGCTTCGGCAAGGGTCTGGACCCTCGAGGCCGATTTGCAGCCAATCCCGCTAGAGCCCCGGTTCGTAATTCGGAGAGGAGGCTCGATGAGAGGACCTGAATCTTCACACATTCCGATCCTTGTCTTGGCCCTGACGCTGATGTTACTGGGCGGGCACGCCGCGCCTAGTCCGGCCTTTGCAGACGAGCCGCCTTATGTCTCAGCCCGTGACTGCATGCGTAGCGTCGCTGAGGTTGAAAACCGGAGGGAAAGACAAGAGGACGAGCTAAGCGCCAAAGCCAGGAGTCTGATCGCAATGGCCCGCGACCTCTGCATCCAATCGCGCTACGATGAAGTGCAGAAGCTGTTGGGCAATGTGGCGCAGATGGCCGAATCAGATTGATCCGGCAAGGATGCGGAAACATCCCACCCGGCGCTATCTTCGGCAGGGCCTCAGATCGTTCGGCCCAGCTAGGCCTGGACGATGACGATGGCTTGTGGCCATGGCGGAGCAGGCCGCCTGACGAACAGATGATTCTATTGCTTGTGCTGGGAGCGATTGAGACCAGGCGCGAGCCAATTGGATTCCGGCAGACGGCATTGTCGCTTCCAGCCTCCAGCCAACATAGCGGAGTCGGCAGACGAGGCCTAAAGCGCTTTCTTTGAGTGGAAGAAATATCAAGTGCAGACTGATCCCAAGCGCCCCGCGACGGCCTAACCTATGTTAAGGCGAAGGTGGTCCCTTCCATGAAACAGTAGAGTCTACCGCGAATCGCTGGGAATTCGCGCATGTGTTGCAGCGAAGGGGCACCAGTGGGCCTTGTGGCAGCGCCAGAGCAAGCTGGGGCCTGCGAAGGCGGGGCGGAGGGGTGCCATGTCCGCCAGCAGACCGTCCGGTGCGACTGCCGCTTGTCAGAGAACGTCAGCCTGGGTGCGTGACCCGAAGGGGCGCGCGCCGTCACGGCAAGCTGATGCACCGGCCGAATACCCAGCAAGCGGTGCGCCAACAAAATCGCGAGCGTTCTCGACGGCATCGGCCCAATCAGGACCTTCGAACCAAACGTTCCTTTCGGCTGGAACGCAAGAAAAACAAGGGAGGAACCAGCTATGCTGCATTATCGCACGTTTATGATCGCCGCTGTTGCAGCGGCGAGTTTGCCGTTCGCGGCAGCGAATGCCCAGTCCGATGGCAGCATCATCACTCTGGGCGCCGCGGTATCTCTGACCGGCAAGTACACGACCAACGGTGAACATACAAAGCGCGGCTATGATCTTGCCGTGAAGAAGATCAACGAGGCCGGCGGCGTGACGGTCGGTGACGAGACCTACAAGATCGAGATCAAGTACTACGACGACGAGTCAACGCCGGCCCGGGGTGCAGAGCTCGCTGAGCGCCTCATCCAGCAGGACGGCATCAAATTCATGCTGGGCCCCTATTCCTCGGGCATGACCAAGGCCATCGCGCCGGTGACCGAGGAGCACGGGGTGCCGATGGTGGAGGCCAATGGCGCATCGCGGTCGCTGTTCACCAATAACTGGAAATACCTCTTCGCCACGCTTTCGACGTCGGAACAGTACCTAACCGGCGCTATAACGCTCGTCGCGAAAAATGCGGACGATCTTGGCAAGGAGCCGGAGGAAATCAAGGTGGCCATGGCGTTCGAGAACGATCCATTCAGCCAGGACGTTCGCGAAGGTGTTCTTGACGACATGAAGGAGTACGGCATGGAGGCGGTCATCGACGACCAGCTTCCGCGCGAGCTCAACGACATGACTGCCACGCTCACGAAGGTGAAGGCGCTCAAACCAGACTTGCTGATTGTCTCCGGCCACTCCAAAGGTGCCGCGACGGCGATCCGCCAGATCAACGAGCTGAAGGTCAACTTCCCGGTCCTCGCCATGACCCACTGCGACTCCGCCGACATCATCGGTAAGTTCGGCGATGGGGCGGAGCACACGCTGTGTGCCACTCAATGGGCGCCGACGATGAGCTACTCCGACGAGCTGTTCGGCTCGGCGCAGGACTTTGCCAAGCTGTTCGAAGAGACCTATGGATATGCTCCACCCTATCAGGCCGCGGAGTCCGCGGCAGCGGTGCAAGTCTACGCCGATGCCTTCGAACGAGCCGGCGAACTGGACTCGAAAAAGGTACGCGACGCGTTGGCGGCGACCGACATGATGACGTTCTACGGACCGATCAAGTTCGACCAGGCCGGCAAGAACATCGCCAAGCCGATGGCACTCTATCAGGTGCTCGACGGCGAGTACAAGGTCGTCTGGCCATCCGGTGTCGCCGATACGGAAGCGGTGGTGCCGCGCCCGTCAACCTGATGGGTCGTGCAGATTTGGGCGGGTCGGTGACCGACCCGCCCGCATCCGCTCCATCATCGCGATGACGATCTGAAAAGCAGTCCCGGATCGTGCTGGACAACATCGAAATCCTCGTCCAAGCACCGGTCATCACGCTGGATCTCGTGCTCAACGGGCTCCTGCTCGGCGCCATCTTCGCGCTGGCAGCCTATGGTATGGCGCTCGTCTGGGGCGTTATGAACATCATCAACATTGCCCAAGGCGAGTTCGTGATCCTGGGTGGCTATGTCGCCGTCGTCATGGCGGCATACGGGATACACCCGCTCATCGCGGTGCCGGTAGCCGCATTGTTGCTCTACGCAATCGGCTGGGCTCTATACCGCACGGTGATTTTCCGGATCGTCGACCGGGATCTGTTCACCTCGATACTCGCGACCTTCGGCATATCGATCGTGCTGCAGCAGCTGATGAACACGATATTCGGCGGCAATGTGCGGATCGCCGACGCCGGGCTCGGCACGGTTTTCCTGATGAACGGCATGGTGTCGCTTGCCCAGGTCAAGCTTCTGGCCTTCGCACTCGCTGCCGTGCTCGGCTCGACGCTGGTCGTGTTCTTGAAGCGCTCTAGGCTCGGCCAGGCGATCCGGGCGACTGCGCAGCATCCGCGCGCTGCACGGGTGCTCGGAATCGACACCGATCGCGTTTATGCCGCGACCTACGGGCTCAACGCAGCGATCTGCGGTGCTTGCGGCGCCCTGGTGGCGATGGCCTATACGGTCCATCCCTATATCGGCCTGCCCTACACGATTCGATCCTTCATGATCGTCGTCGTCGCCGGGCTCGGCAATCTGGCCGGCGTCATAGCGGCCGGGCTGGGCCTTGGGGCGGCGGAAAACGTCGCAGGCTTCGTGTTCGGCACGCAGTACCAGCTCGCCTTCGTCTTCCTGCTCCTTGTTGTCGTGCTCGTGTGGCGCAACAGGCGGCTCGCGCGCAAGAGAGGATACTTGAAGTGAGCAAGTCGCGCCGACCTCTTCTCGGTCATCTCGCGATCCTGGCGATTGGCATTGCTGCGCCGCTTGTCTTTCCCGCCTGGCAGTCGCAGATGGCTGAGCTCTGGCTGTTCATCGTCTTCGCACTGACCTGGGACCTGGTCGGCGGCCAGATGGGCTACAACTCCTTCGGCAATGTCGTGTTCCTCGGTGTCGGCATGTATGCCTGCGTGGTCACGCAGGTCGGCCTGTTTTACCAAGTCTCTGCCTACAATGACGCGCGTGGCGGCGGGGCGACGATCTTCACGTTCGACCCCAGGCAGTACTTCGAAGGACTGGCAATCGGCCTGCCGGTCGGCGCCGTCCTTGCCGCACTCACGGCCGCCTTTCTCGGCTCCCTCGTCCTCGGAATGCGCGGACACTACTTTGCGATCTGCACGCTGGGCCTTGGCGTTGCCGCAGGCGAGCTCGCCAACGGTTGGGAATGGATCGGCGCGGGATCCGGCATGGTACCGCCCAACCCGCCAGGCGCCATAGGCGACCTGTCGCGCTTCTACTACTACCTCGCATTTGCGCTCGCCATCGTCACGTTTCTCGGCCTGCGTTGGCTCTATACGACGCGTTTCCGATTTGCCATCAACGCCATACGCGATAACGAGGACAAGGCCGAAGCGATGGGACTGCGGACCACGCAGATCAAGACGACGGCGTGGGTCATCGCGGCATTCTTCCTTGGCATCGCCGGGGGAATTCTCGGCAATCTCAAACGCTTCATCGATCCGATCGACACGGCCTTCGCCGGCGCCACTTTCGGCGTGTGGATGGTCCTGATGGCCGTGCTTGGCGGCAAGGGCACGCTGTGGGGGCCGGTCATCGGCGCCATACTGTTCCAGGTATTCAAGGAGGCAAGCTGGACCTATCTCCTTGGGTGGCAGCGCGTGGCACTCGGCCTCCTGATCGTATTGATCGTGGTATTTTTCCCGCAGGGCATCATGGGCTTCCTGCGCGAGCGCTTTCCGGCCTGGTTCGGTCACCGCGTGGAGGGTGTGAAGGACATGGACGCGGTTGAGGAGACGAAGGCTCGATGAACGCCATGCTGGAAGTCGAGCGCGTGTCGAAGTCCTACGGAGGTGTCCGGGCCAACCGCTCCATCAGTCTCTCGGTGGAGGAAGGCCGGATTGTCGGGCTGATTGGCCCCAACGGATCGGGAAAGACAACCCTGTTCTCCTCAATCGTCGGCACTCATCCGATCGACGAAGGAGTCATCCGTTTCGAGGGACGCGAGATATCCCATCTTCGGGCCGCCGACGTTGCGCGCCTCGGCCTCATCCGCACCTTCCAGCAGACGCGGATCTACGGCCGCATGACCTGTGTCGAAAACATGTTGATCTCCTCCTCTCAAAGAGGGAGCAGCCTGTTCGATCTGTTCCGGGCGCGGAATCCTCTGCGCGAGAAGCGTGCCGAGGAATTGCTCGAGTTCGTCGGGCTCCACCCCAAGCGCCATCTGCAGGCCGGCTCGCTCTCCTTCGGCCAGCAAAAGCTGCTGGAATTCGCCATGGCGCTCATGAACGAGCCGAAAATGCTGATGCTCGACGAGCCGACGGCCGGCATCAACCCAACGCTCATCAACGGAGTGATCGACCGTCTGAAGCGGGCCAACGAGGAGTTCGGTATCACGCTATTCGTGATCGAGCACAATATGCGCGTGATCATGAACCTGGCCGAGTACATCTATTGCCTGGCGCATGGCGAGCTCCTGGCCCAGGGTCGACCGGACGAGGTCCGCAACGACCAGCGCGTGGTCGACGCCTACCTGGGATCGCACTGAATGGCGGAACGGAAGCGGCAACCGAAAAACCTGCCAACCGAGCGGGCGCGCCAAGGTTGTTCGGGACGTGCTTCCGAGCCGGTAGATATAGTGCTCTCCGTAACTGACGTTGCGCGTGAAGCCGAGCGGCTCGTTGCTGACGCTCCGTCGATCGATGTCCTCGACCAGCTGGCCGGTGGCGATGTTGTCCTCGCCCTCGACGGCCTGCGTGCCGGCTACGGACCGATGGAGATCCTGCATGACTTCTCGCTCAGGGTGGGGAGGGCCCAGTCGCTTTGTCTAATCGGGCCGAACGGAGCCGGTAAGTCGACCGTGCTCCATACCATCTTCGGCTTTACCAATATCTATTCTGGTACGGTGCAGATCGGGGGGCGTGATGTGACCCGACTCAAGCCCAACGACAAGCTCAAGCACGGCGGCATCGCCTATGTACTGCAAGACAACTCCGTTTTCGCCGACATGACCGTGGAGGAGAATCTCTGGATGGGCGGCTATCTCATGGACTCGCCGAAACAGGCCAAAGCGGCGGCCGAGCGGATCCTCGAGAAGTATCCGCGACTGGCGGAGCGGCGACATCTACCGGCCCGTGTCCTCTCAGGCGGTGAACGGCGTCTTTTGGAGATCTCGCGTGCCCTCGTTATGGACCCGCAAGTGCTCCTGATCGATGAACCCTCACTTGGACTGGAGCCACGCTTCATCGACATGGTGTTCGAGATCATGAACGAGCTGCAGCGACGCGATGGCAAGACCATCCTCATGGTGGAGCAGAATGCGAAGAAGGGGCTGGAATTCGCCGACATCGGCTACGTCCTTGTCTCCGGCCAGCTCGCTCGCGCCGGCAGAGGGGGTGAGCTTGCCGCAGATGCCGAGGTGGGCCGGCTGTTCCTCGGCGGATAAGGGCGCCAAAGAGAAAGGCTCATAACGGTGTTGTCGCAGGTTCGAGTCCTGCCGCGCCCACCAATCTTTGCAACAAGAATCGCGTTCTTCGCTCACCTGCGCTTTTGTTGGCGCGATGTTCTGGTATGGGCACGCAGTGGGCACGCACATCTGGCCCTCTGTGTTGCGCAAGAGCATCACGTTCGCCTTGAGCTGCTGACGGATCTTGCTGACCGTGCCGCTCGAGACTCCGCTCTGCCGGACGACCTCCTCATGGGGCGTGCCGCCCAGGATGAGCTGGCGGACAAGGGTGCTCTCCGCCTTGTCGAGCGAAAGTTTCATTTAAGAGGGATCCTAGGAGATAGCCGGAATGGTGGCGCCGGGAGAGGTCGCATTCGAAAGTAAAGCCGATCTAACGTAACTGTGATTGCTGGTCTCACTCTGACCTGAGGCGGTCGTGGGGGCGCACGACGATGGGCGGGACGGAGGCATCATGGCCGTTCAGCGGGAATGTTGGACTTGTCCGGGGAAGCGCCAGAAGCGGCCGCTGATTCCGCTTGCCACCCGGTCGAGCAAAGACTGCCTGATCTCGACGTACCATGGACGGCAGATTGTGTTAAATAGAGCCATGGCAAGGCCCTCCGCGATTATTCAGGGGCGCGAGGCGTTCGCCCGCCGGAAATGGAGGGAGGCGTACGCGCAATTCGCCGCAGCGGATCGCGAGCTGCCCCTCGAACCCGCCGATCTCGAACGGTTCGCGACGGCGGCGTGGCTCGTTGGTAAGGAGGCGCAGGCAACCACCATGTGGATGCGTGCGCACCACCAACTCGTCGACCAGGGAGATGTGGAGCGCGCCGCCCGATTGGGGTTCTGGCTCAGCTTGAGCCTGCTGCTCGCAGGCGAGATGGCGCGCAGCACGGGATGGCTCGCCCGTTCTCAGCGGTTGCTCAAGGATCGCGAGAAGGTGTGCGCTGAGCAGGGATATGGGCTGATCGTGACCGGCCTGCTGGCGATGGGCAAGGGGAACGCCGGAGAGGCCGATGCCAGTTTCAATCAGGCACTCGCGCTCGCCGAGCAGTTCAGGGATCCAGACCTGCTGGCGCTGGGCCTGCTCAGCAAGGGTCAGAGCCTGATCCAATCAAACAACATCGCGGACGGCGTCGCCCGGCTCGATGAGGCGATGGTGGCGGCTACGGCAGGGGAAGTGTCGCCGGTGCTGACGGGGATCATCTATTGCGCCGTCATCCTGACCTGCCAGCGCATCTTCGATCTCCGCCGTTCGCGTGAATGGACCATGCAGCTCGATGCCTGGTGTGCTTCCCAGCCCGATCTTGTGCCCTATCGGGGCCAATGCCTGGTGCACCGCTCCGAAGTTCTGCAGTTGAAGGGCGACTGGCCCGAAGCGCTCGCCGAGGTGGTGAAAGCCCGCGAGCATCTGGCCGACCGGTCGGAAGCTGTCGTGGGGCGCGCGTGCTACCAGCAGGGCGAACTCCACCGCCTGCGTGGGGAGTTTGCGCAGGCGGATCAAATGTACCGCGAGGCGGGCCGGAACGGGTGCGAACCGCAGCCCGGCCTGTCGCTGCTTCTGTTGGCCGAGGGCAAACGCGATGCCGCCGTTGCCGCGATCCGCGGCATCGTGGATTCTGCCGGCAGCCTGCAGGGGCCGCGCGCCGGATCGTCGCGCCCCAAGCTGCTCGCCCCCTACGTCGAAATTCTGATTGCCACCGGCGACATGGATACCGCACATGCTGCCGCCGACGAACTGACGCGCATCGCTATGACATTCGATGCCCCATTCCTTCAGGCAGCGTCCACCCAGGGCACCGGCGCCGTCCTGATGGCGGAGGGCAAGACGAAAGCGGCCCTCGCCCACCTGCGCGAGGCGTGGGCGACTTGGCAAGAACTGAATATGCCTTACGAATCCGCGCGCGTGCGGGTGCTCATTGGGCGAACCTGCCACGGGCTCGGCGACCACGAGACGGCGCGCATGCACTTCGACGCCGCATATGCGGTTTTCAAGCAGCTGGGGGCTGCGCCCGATCTGGTCGAACTCGAACGTCTGATGGCTATTCAGGACGCTCGTCCGTCCAGCACATTAACGGACCGCGAGCGGGAGGTGCTTTCCCTCGTAGCCTCGGGTGAAACCAACCGGGAAATCGCCACCGCACTCGGCATCAGCGAGCACACCGTTGCCCGCCACCTGAGCAATATCTTCGACAAGCTTGGTGTCACGTCCCGAACCGCCGCCAGTGCATTCGCCCATAAGCACAAGCTCGTCTGAGCATCGCCATGTGGTCAATTTTGACCACATTGGCCAACGGAAGCATGTGGCGAATTCGGGCGATGCGCAGCGTCCCCTCCTTTCCTAGGGTGCCCGAGCTCCCGACGAAAAGGAGGATGACGATGACCCAGCAAGTTTATGGCAAGACCTTTGGAGGGAATCCTGCCGAGAACTACCAGCGCTTCTTTGTCCCTGCCATCGGCGCATCGGTGGCCGAGGACCTGATGGAGGTGGCGCGCCTTAAGCCGGGCGAGCGTGTGCTCGACGTGGGGTGCGGCACCGGCGTCGTGACGCGGCTCGCGGCGGAGCGCGTCGGCGTCGCGGGCACGGTTGCCGGCCTCGACGTGAACCCAGGCATGCTGGCGGTGGCCCGCTCACAGACGCCGCCCGATATCTCGATCGATTGGTACGAGGCGACTGCGGAGTCGATGCCGCTTCCTGACGAGGCCTTCGATGTCGTGCTCTGCCAGATGGCACTGCAGTTCATCCCCAACAAGCTGGCCGCGCTGCGCGAGATGCGGCGGGTTTTAGATGGCGGACGGGCCCTTGTCACCGTGCCGGGGCCGAAGCCGCCCCTGTTCGCGATCATGACGGACGCATTAGCCCGGCACCTGGGCCCTGAAGCAGCATCGTTCGGCGATCTCGTGTTCTCGATGCACGATGTCGACGAACTCAGCGAACTCATGCGAAGCGCCGGCTTCCGGCGAGTCGATGTCCAGGCGAAATCCAAGTCCCTTCGCCTCCCGGCGCCAAGCGATTTCCTGTGGCAATACATCGACAGCACGCCGATCGCCGAAATGGCGGCGCAGGCCAGCAAGGCCAAGCGCGACGCACTGGAGCGCGACGTCTGTGCGCAGTGGCAGGAGTTCGTGGTGGACGGCGCCATGCGCCTGCAAGTGGGCATGACGACGGCGACCGCGCTGAAATAAGCGAAAACCTAAATGCTCGGCGATAACCGGTGCCCAACAGCTGTCGCGGGGCGGACACTGGCTTCAGCCTCATGTATCAGACCAGACTGGCACTGAGCTGCCTTATTTATCGGCGAAGACGGGCGTCCGAGTTGATGCGTAGCGGACAAAGAGGGCGCTGGTTTTCCATTGCCCGCGCGCGAGCGGGGCTTGATACCGAGCGAGCCGTGCGGTTGTGGAACTTCGCGGGCTGCGTCAACATGATGTAAATCACATCATTGAAGCGACGACCATCAGGCGAAGGTAACGGGCCCGCCGGTGATCAATGGGACAGTGGCGCGTACATCGGCGAAAGCGAGGGAATTGACGGTATTTTCAGTCCGGCATCTTGGGCGATCGAGGCTTCGGAGTGTTGGGATGCTGGCGAAGGTAGTTCTGTATCCTGACGGTATTACTTGCTGAGGTGAACCGTGCATCGAGAGCGCCGGCGACCTCGTTGTGCGGCGAAGGACTCTGATCCCCTTTATGCTTTCCGCTTTCCTGGCGAAGGACCGCGTGTTCGCACTCTCTCGGAAGACCCGTGGTATGCGCTGGTGATGGTCTGTTCCGTTCCAATCACGAGGCACAGTGAGGTTTTGGCCATCTTTTCAACTGGAATCGGACCGTCTATCTTTGGTTGCTTGTGGTACCAATCAGGACAAGACATGGCGGTACGCAATCGTCTGCTGATTGTCGATGATGAGCCGAGCGTCGCCCGTGTGATCGAAACGGTCGCGCGAGAGCTCGGCTTTGAGGTCGCCGCCATCCACGCCTCGGAAGAGTTCGAAACGGCTTTGTCGCAGCTTGATCCGACAATTATTTGCCTGGACATTACGATGCCGGATCGAGATGGGGTTGAACTGATCGCCGCCTTGGCCGCGCGGTCGTATCCAGGCAAGATCGTGGTCATGAGCGGTTCCCATCCATCCTATATTCAGATGAGCGCCGTTATCGGCAAGACCCGCGGACTTCAGATTGCAGGCACGCTATCAAAACCTTTCAGGAGGCAGGAGCTAACGACGCTGCTGGAAAGTTTGATGACGTGAGCTTGCTGTTGGTAGCAGAGGTCAACTCTGGACTGGAGCGTCTGCGACTCCTCTGTGCTACGCGACCTTCCGATCGGCGCAACTCTGATTGATCGCCTCGTCAAGCGCGGCCGGACGTAAACGGCTTTTGCAGCGTGGCCGAGCCGCCGCGCCGCTCGGCCACATTCAGAAAGTCAACATTGCCGGTACGGCCACCGCCCGATCTGCTCAGCGCAACAAGGCTGGCAGGCGAAGACGGGAGACCAACAATGCGCGTCCTATTGATCGATGATGAGCTCATGGTCGCAAGATCATGCGAAAGATGCTCGAGCGGGGCAGGTCTCAGCGGATAAGAGTCCGTTAGTCGCGGTAAAGGCCGGAGAAGCATTCGGCTTAAGCCATTTGGATGAACCGAGCCTTGGCCGGCAGAGGATCGAAGGACCAAAGGATGCAATCAGGGCAGATCAGACCGCAGGATCAGCGCCATACGTCCTGATCCGGGCTAGGGCAATCCATTCCCGTCAGGCTTCTCAGCTTTCGATGGGCCCAGCGCGGCTGTGTCTCGAGCTAGCAGCGGCCAGTACCCGTGAGTTGAGGCCTTTGTCCTAATCTTAATACGGTATATACTCGGTTTATCTAAGTTTCTCATCGCAAAGATGCACCAGGTGAGACGGCTGTGGGACTGGGGACTCAGCTCTTTGTGTTCGGTCTGGAGGGGCATCGTTACGCGCTGCACCTTGAGACGGTCGACAAGGTCGTGCCAGCCGTCCACGTGACACCGCTGCCCAAGGCACCCGAGATCATCACCGGCATCGTGAATATCCACGGCGAGATCGTCCCGGTCGTCGACGTGCGCCGACGGTTCGCTCTGCCACCGAAACCCCGGCTTGCTCTGTCCGACAGGTTGGTCATTGCCCGCACGCGCCACAGACCGGTGGCTGTCGCGGCCGATACGGTTTCAGGCGTACTGGACTGTCCCGATAAGGACATCATCGCAACGGGCGCGGTGGTACCGGACAGCGGTTATATCGAGGGCGTTGTCAGGCTGAGGGATGGTCTCATCCTCATTCACGATCTCGAGACGTTTCTTTCGCTCGACGAAGAAGAGGCCTTGAGCCGGGCGATTGCCGATGCCTGAGACAGCGATCGCCTCCTACCTGGATCCCTGGAGCGAGCTTCTCGCCCGTCAGCTGGGCTTGCACTTTCCCGTGGAACGCTGGCCGGAGCTGGAGCGGAAGACCGAGGTTATCGCATCTGCGCTCGGGCTCCGGGATGCCGAATCCTGCGCGCTGGGGCTGCTCTCTCGGCCACTGACCAGCGCCCATATCGATGTGCTGGCGGCGCATCTGACCGTCGGCGAGACGTACTTCTTCCGCGATTGGCGCAGCTTCGAGGTTCTCGAGCAGGAGGTGCTGCCGCGACTCATTGAGAAGCGCGCACAGACCAACCGTGTGCTGAGATTCTGGAGCGCGGGATGCTGCACGGGGGAAGAACCATACTCGATCGCGATACTCCTGGACCGGTTGATCCCTGATCTTGAGTCTTGGAGCATCACCATCCACGCGACTGACGTCAACGTGCAGTTCCTCCGCAGGGCTGCGCGCGGCATCTATGGCGAGTGGTCCTTCCGCGACACGCCCAATTGGCTTCGGGAGCGTTACTTCAAGCGAATTGCTCCGGGGCGATGGGAGATTCACCCCCGGCTCAAGAAGCGTGTGACGTTCGCCACCCTCAACCTGGCAAGCGATCTCTACCCGTCCTCTACGACGCACACCGAGGCGATGGATCTGATTGTTTGCCGGAATGTGCTGATGTATTTCAGACCGGACGCGGCAAGGGCCGTGGTGAACAGGCTCCATCAGGCGGCGGTCCTGGACGGCTGGCTGGTCGTCAGCCCCGCCGAAGCCACGGTGAGTCTCTTCGCACCATTCGAACCGGTGCAGTTTTCCGGCGCGATCCTGGGCCGCAAGACAGATGTTTTGTGGCAGGAGGTCGAGGACCGTCGAAGACGCAAGGCATCACAGCCAATGGCCGCCAGCTTCATGGGGCATGGCTCTGCCCTGCTGGAGGATACACTGGTGCAGCCTGCAGCGTCGCCAATTGACCGCATGCCGATGTCGATGGCGCCGGCAGAGCCCGATCTGACAGGGCCCGAGCCACCGGCACAAGTCGCGGGGGACTCTCACCGCGCTGCGCGCGCGTGCGCCGACCTCGGGCAGCTGGCGGAAGGCGCCGAATGGTGCCGCAAGGCAATCCAGCTCGAGCGCAACAACCCGGCACACTATTATCTGTTGGCAACGATTCGACAGGAGATGGGGGATCTCGACGGCGCGATTCAGAGCCTGAACAGCGTGCTCTACCTGGATCCGGACCATGTCCTTGCGCATGTCGCGGTGGGCAAGCTGCGCCTGACGCAAGGAAGACACCAGGACGCGGCGCGCCTACTCGATGGTGCGCGCACGCTGCTGCGTCAGTTGCCGCCGGAGACCATTCTCCCTGACTCCGGCGGGTTATCGGCGAGGGGTCTCGATGAGATCATCGCAAGCATACGGTCTCGGTTGATTGGGCGGGGAATAGGGGGCGATAAGGTTTGAGGGGCCATCACGGAGGGCGGCGAGCGCCGATCGACTGGGGCGTGGTGCAAGAGCGACTGCATTCTGCGCGTCTTGCCGCCGAACAGGTGCTGTCACCAAGCGCTGAGCACGTGGATCGGATCTTGCGGGAGCGGGCGCAGCGTCTCGCCACGCCGGCGCAATCCGACGAAGAGACCGGCCCGCAGATCGAGGTTGTCGAATTTCTGCTCGCGCGGGAGCGCTATGGGGTCGAATCGCGCTTTGTCAGGGAAGTGTATCCGCTGGAGAGCCTTGCACCGATCCCCTGTGTGCCGGACTATGTGGTGAGCATCGCCAATGTTCGCGGTGAGATTATATCCGTAATCGATATTCGGAAATTCTTCGACTTGCCTGAGCGAGGCCTCACCGATCTCAACAAAGTCATCGTGCTTCAGGACGACAGGATGGTGTTCGGCATTCTGGCGGACGCGGTGACGGGCGCGCGCCGCGTTCCAGTCCAGCAGCTCCAGCCGTCGCTGCCCACGCTGACTGGTATTCGGGAGGCGTACCTCAGGGGCGTGGACCGCGATCGCGTCGCGATCCTGGATGGGGCGCGTCTCCTGCACGATCCCGCACTGGTGGTGCAGCAGAGGACAGGTGCTTGAGGAGCGCGACCGGTCGCGGTCGTTGGAAGCGGGGGCAACAGGGGCCAACCACCATGAGGCAGAACGTGAGGAGGCGCGGGCATCCGCGGCATGTCCGGAGAGTGATCGAGTCTGGAGGCATGCTGGCAGACGCGCGGACGAGGAAACGGAGGAATGGCGTGATGCTGGAGCGATTGAGCATCAAGCAGGCGGGATTACGGAACGTCTCGGACACGATGCAGGCAGAGGCGGCCGCCCAGAGCCCTCAGCCGGTTTAATCGGGCGCTGCATCATAGACCGAAGGGCGCCGAACAGAATGGGCCTTTAGCGGGGAAGGAGATCGTGACATGACCATAGGCAAGAAGATCGTGGGAGGCTATGCCGTTGTGCTGGCCATGCTTGCTTTCGTGGCGGCCGTCGCTTTTTATTCCCTTAACCAGGTCAAAGCGACTTATGACGAATTTTTCGACGTCAACGTCCAATCCATGATTCGCGCGGACGAACTGCAGTTCTCGATGCGAGACCGCACGGCTCATTACCGCGGGCTGCTTCTATATCCCGATCTCGCGCGCGACTTCACTGAGAAATTGCAGATCGAGAACAACGAGGTGCGCGCGCTGCTCGAGCGCATGCGTAGAGCCGGCCTCTCTCCTGAGGGTGCCAGGCTCCTGGATGAGATTTCGAGCCTGAACGACAGTTACGTGCAGACGGAGAGAAGGGCCCTGGAGATGGTTAACCGGGGTGATCGCGCTGGAGCGGCCGAGATCTCCGAGCGCGAGTCGCGACCGATCAACGAGGCCTTGGCAGACAAGACGCAGGCGTTCCGCGATCGCGAGGCGCGCGTGATCGCCGCGGGCCGCGAGGATGCGGCCGAGCAGGCGAACGCCTACGTACTGGTCATGAGCCTCGCCTCAGCCCTGGCTCTGATCATCGCGCTGTTGCTGGGCAGTTACCTGAGCCGCGACATCACGCGCAGGCTGAAGGAAAGTGTTGGTCAGCTGGCGACGTCCGCCACCGAGATTCTGGCAACGACGAGCCAGGTGGCCTCCGGCGCCGCGGAGACCGCGACAGCGGTAAGCCAGACGACGGCGACCGTCGAGGAGGTGAAGCAGACGGCGCAGCTCTCGAGCCAGAAGGCGCGCTATGTGTCCGACAGCGCGCAGAAGGTTGCGCAGGTTTCGCAGACCGGCCGGAAGTCGGTGGATGACGCGATTCAGGCGATGCATCGGATCCAGGAACAAATGGAATCGATTGCTGAAAGCATCGTTCGCCTCAGCGAGCAGAGCCAGGCGATCGGCGAGATCATCGCAAGCGTCAACGATCTCGCGGAGCAATCGAACCTGCTGGCGGTGAATGCGGCGATTGAGGCGACAAGGGCGGGCGAGGCGGGCAAAGGCTTTGGCGTCGTGGCACAGGAGGTCAAGAATCTGGCCGAGCAATCGAAGCACGCAACAGCCCAGGTGCGCACGATCCTGGGTGACATCCAGAAGGCGACGAGCGCGGCGGTACTGGCAACCGAGCAGGGCAACAAGGCGGTAGAGGCCGGCGTAAAGCAGTCGATGGAGGCGGGCGAGACAATCCGGCTGCTGGCGGAGAGCATCGCCGAGGCAGCACAGGCGGCGACCCAGATCGCGGCCTCCAGCCAGCAGCAGATGGTTGGGATGGACCAGGTCGCTTTGGCGATGGAGAACATCAAGCAGGCGAGCGTGCAGAACGTCTCCGGCACCAAACAGGCCGAGACAGCCGCGCAGGACCTGCAGCGGCTCGGACAGAAACTCAATGCACTCGTAGAAGCACGGCGTTAGCCCGGGGCGCGGATCATACGATGCCGCCCGGAAAGGACGACCTGCTGAACAAGCTGCTCGCGACGTTCCGCGTCGAAGCGGAGGAGCATCTTGGGGTGATGTCTTCCAGCCTTATCGTGCTCGAGCGGTCGAAGCCCGGGGCGCCACAGGCGGACATCATAGAGCGCGTATTCCGGGAGGTGCACAGCCTGAAAGGCGCTGCGCGCGCCGTCAATTTGACCCAGGTGGAGGCGGTCTGCCAGGCCATCGAGGGGGTCTTCGCCAAGCTGAAGAGCCGCCAGATCACGGTCTCGGCCGCGCTGTTCGACCTGCTGCATCGGAGTCTCGATCTGCTTGCTCGGCTCATTGTGAAAGAGCACGGTCCGTCTGGCGCTGAGAGTTCTGATTCACTGCGGTTGATCCGACAGCTCGACTCTCTCGCGTCCGCAACCGACGCGAACGCGCGCAGCGCGCCCGAGCGCCAGCCGCCCCGGTCAAACTCCACTGTGGCGCATTCAGGCGAAGACCAACAGGCCGCATCCGCCTCCTTGGCGCCCGGCGCCGCGCTGTCTTCCGAGACCGTCCGCGTTTCTGCTGCCAAGGTCGCAAGCGTCATGCGACAAGCGGAGGAACTGCTCCTGCCCGCCGCGGCGTTGAAGCAACGTGTGAGGGATGTGGAACACGCGATACGGCCATTCGGAGAGCTTCGAAAACTCAGGAGCAAGATCCAACCGTTCTGCCGCTCTCTCGAGCGATCGGTCTCTGCAGGCGTCAAGCCAGACGGTCCAGACTTCACCGGCGACGACCTGAGGCAACTGCTCGACGTCCTCGACAGCGAACAGATCCTGGTCAAGGCACTTGAAGGCGAGCTGGCGCGGCTCGCGCGGTCCATTGCCGGCGATGAGCGCACGCTGAGCGGCATGTCTGAAGCTTTGCTGCGTGATGTGAAAGATCTGCAGCTGCTTCCCTTCACCACCCTGCTGCAGGGATTCCCCCGGTTCGTGCGCGACCTGGCGCGCGATCAGGGCAAGGAAGCGGAGCTGGTCATTCAGGGGGCAGAGATCGAGATCGATCGACGCATCCTGGAAGAGGTGAAGGATCCGCTGATCCATCTGCTTCGCAACTGCATTGACCACGGTATCGCCAGACCGGACGTCCGCCTCGGCCACGAAAGGCCACGGGCCGGCACCATTCAATTGATCCTGTCGCAACGCGAGAGCGGCAAGGTAGAGGTCCTAGTGTCCGACGATGGGGCCGGCGTCGATCTGGCGCGCGTGAGGGCTTCAGCGCTGCGCCAGGGATCCATCTCGAGCGCTGAGGCGGAGGCAATGAGCGATCGGGATGTGCTTGAGCTGGTGTTCCGGTCAGGTATCTCCACGAGTCCTTTTGTGACCGATGTGTCCGGACGTGGGCTTGGCCTTGCCATCGTACGCGAGAAGATCGAGCAACTGGGTGGCATGATCGCAATCGAGTCCCGGCCCGGCGAAGGCACGTCGTTCCGGATCGTCCTACCGATGACTTTGGCGACCATGCGGGGGGTGCTGGTTCGCGTGGGCGACCGCCAGTTTGCGGTCCCCGCGCTTGGCATCGAGCGGGTGTTGCGCGTCCCGGCCGATGGCATCCGGACCGTGGAGAACCGGGAGACGATCCTGCTGGATGACAAGGCTGTATCCCTCGTCTGGCTGGCGGACGTCCTCGACCTGCCGCGTGGCCCGGTTGCGGGCCGCAGCGCTGTCCGGGTGCAGGTGGTGGTCCTCAGCCTGGGTCTCAATCGCATCGCCTATCGCGTCGATGAGGTGCTGTCAGAACAGGAGATCCTCGTGAAGGGCCTGGGGCCGCAGCTGGCTGGCGTACGGAACGTGGGCGGCGCCACCGTGCTAGGCACCGGGCAGGTCGTGCCCGTGCTCAATGTGCCCGATCTCCTGAAATCGGCAGTGCTCCACGGCGTGACACGCATGCCGACGGCGAGCGTCGAGAGCGACGCAACGACCGCCAAGCAGTCCATCCTTGTTGTCGAGGATTCCATCACCGCGCGGACCTTGCTGAAGAACATCCTGGAAGCCGCGGGATATCAGGTGACCACTGCTGTCGATGGCGTCGACGCCTTCATGATCCTAAGGACCGGACGCTTTGACTTGGTCGTTTCGGATGTCGACATGCCGCGTATGAATGGTTTCGACCTCACGGCCAAGATCCGTGCCGACAAGCGCCTGCTCGAGACACCGGTCGTGCTCGTGACAGCGCTCGAATCGCGCGAAGACCGGGAACGCGGCGTCGATAGCGGCGCCAACGCATACATTGTGAAGAGCAGCTTCGATCAGAGCAACCTCGTGGAGGCGATCCGTCGCTTGATCTGATCGTCTCATCAGAACGGAAAGGCATCATGGGCGAGACGGAGGATAAAGAGAGGCGCACACGCGCTGGTGCCGTCAAGGTACTGGTGGTGGAGGACTCGCCCACAGTTCGCGCGCTTCTCGTCGAGCTTTTCAGTTCGGATCCTAGCCTGCGCGTTGTCGGAGTCGTCAGCGATGGCGACGAGGCGCTGGCCGCCGTCCTCCAGCACCGGCCTGATGTCGTAACCATGGACATTCACATGCCCAGGATGAATGGGCTCACTGCGACCCGTCAGATCATGGAGACGGCGCCGGTCCCGATCGTGATCATCACTGGGAGCAGTGAGCCGGAGTCGGTCGCCGTCACCTTCGACGCGATGGAGGCAGGGGCACTGACCGTCCTGCCGCGTCCGACTGGTCTGGGCCATCCGGATCACGCGGCCATGGCGCGCGAATTGATTCAAACGGTGAAGCTGATGTCGGAAGTGAAGGTCGTCCGGCGTTGGTCTGTAAGCCGCCCCCGCGCGGCAGGCGGCCGGGCATCAGCCAGCGCCGGCAAGGAGGGCGTTCCGAGGCTGGTCGCGATCGGCGCCTCGACCGGCGGTCCGCCGGCCCTGCACACGATCTTGTCGAGTCTACCGAAGACGTTCCCGCTTCCCATCGTCATCGTGCAGCACATGGCCAGCGGCTTCATCGGCGGATTCGTAGACTGGCTCCGTGGAGCCTGCCGCCTTGACATTCGCGTCGGCATACACGGTGAAGTCTTGGCTCCAGGCCGCGTCTATGTTGCGCCCGACGAGCGCCACATGACGGTCGCCAAGGACGGCACGATTGTCCTGACCACCAAGCCGCCCATGAACGGAATAAGACCGGCGGTCTCTGCGCTCTTCCGGTCGGTGGCAGAAACGTATGGGGGAGATGCCATTGCGGGGCTGCTGACGGGAATGGGCAGGGATGGCGCCGAGGAGTTGCGGCTGCTCAAGGAAGCGGGCGCCGTGACCTTTGTGCAAGACAAGGATAGTTCCGCCGTTCACGGCATGCCGGGTGAGGCAATCAAGCTTGACGCCGCGATGTTCGTCCTCCCGCCGGAAAAGATCGCGGCCATGCTGCTCACCATGACCAGCGGCGGAGCAATCAGAGCGGAGCGCACCACATGATCGGGCGAGAAGCAAGCAATGGCCACGTCGAGATCCTCATCGCAGAGGACAGCGCCACGCAGGCCATGCAGCTGCAAAGCACACTCGAGGGACGTGGCTACAGCGTGGTGGTGGCGGGCGATGGGGAGCAGGCCCTCACTCTTGCACGCCGGAGCAAGCCGGCACTTATCGTCAGCGATGTCGTCATGCCAAAGCTGGACGGGTATGGCCTCTGCGCAGCGATCAAGAGCGACGATGGTCTGAAGGAGATACCGGTCATCCTGGTTACCACGCTCACGGATCCCCAGGACGTGATCCGCGGTCTCGAGTCGGGTGCCGACAATTTCCTCCGCAAGCCCGTCGACCAGCAGTACTTGCTGTCCCGCATCGACTACATATTGATGAACCGGGAGCTGCGTAAGAGCCAGAAGATGCGCCTCGGTGTGGAGATCAACATTGGCGGTCGCCGCCAGTTCATCACAGCGGAACGCCAGCAGATTCTGGATCTGCTGATTTCGACCTATGAACAGGCGGTGCAGATCAATCAAGATCTCAAGCAGCGGGAGCAGGAGCTTGCGCGCTCGAACCACCTGCTGGCCGAGCTCTACCGCATCGCAGAAAGCCTCAATCGCGCCGTATCGGAGGTAGAGGTGGCGGATGCCGCCCTGGAACGGATACTCGAGCTGCCCAACGTCAGGTCGGGCTGGATCCGCTTGATCGATGCGGCCGGCGAGTTTCGCACCGTCGCGTGCAGAGATCTGCCGGCGTGGCTGAGCGCGGCGGACGCTTTCGCCGGCCCGTGCAGCTGCCAGCGGAAGCTCGCCGATGGTGTGCTCAGCGGTGCCGTCAACATCGGTGATTGCGAGCGGATGAAAGCCACCGCGATCGGAGAACTGGAGTCCAGATACCATGCTTGCGTTCCGCTCATCATCAGCGGACGCACCATTGGCGTGATGAATGCTATCGGATACGGAGACGGCTCGCTCGACCAGGACGCGCTGAAGGTTCTGGATGGGATCGGCAATCAGGTAGCTGCGGCCCTTGATCGCGCGCAGCTGCACCAGAATCTGGAACGAAGGGTCGAAGAACGGACGCTCGAACTGACGGAAGCCATTCAGCAGCTCGGCCGGGAAGTTCAGGTCCGCCGGCAAGCGCAGGACAACCTCCAGCAGGCCCAAGACTCGCTGCGGACCGTGATCGATTCCTCGCCGCTGGCGATCTTTGCCGAGGACCGGGAGGGAAAAGTCGACCTTTGGAATGCATCGGCGGAGCGCATCTTCGGCATCCCATCCGACGGGGTGCTGGGACGCTCCCTCCTGGACATTCTCGAACGAGACCCACGTGTGCTGGCCGTCGCGATCGACGAAGTGCAGGCGGGAAAGCAGCGGCAGAACATCGAACTGCCATACCGTCGGCCGGACGGAAAAAACATTGAGCTGCGCCTGTCGATGGCGCCGCTGCACGGAAGGCCAGGCGAGATTCCGAGGGTTCTCTATATCGCGGATGATGTCACCGAGCAGCGTGCTACCGAACGTCAGCTGGTGCAAGCGCAGAAGATGGAAGCGGTGGGGCAGCTCACCGGCGGCATAGCGCACGACTTCAACAATCTTCTGACGGTCATCATCGGCAACCTCGAATTGCTTGATGGACCCTTGACCGCAGATCCAAAGGCTAGCGAGGTGGCCGCGGCCGCACTTCATGCAAGCCTCCGGGGCGCCGAGCTGACCCGGCAGCTGCTTGCCTTCTCGCACAAGCAGGCCCTGCAGCCGAAGGAGGTCGACCTTAATACGATCGTCTCATCCACAACCAAGCTCCTGAAGCGCACCCTCGGCGAAACAATCACCGTGAGACTCCGGCTCCACGAGGAACTGAAAACGGCTGTCGCAGATCCTGCACAGCTTGAGTCGGCATTGGCCAACCTCGCGATCAACGCGCGGGACGCCATGCCGTCGGGCGGCGTCCTGACGGTGGAAACCGACAACACGTACCTCGACGCCGCTTATGCCGCAGCAAATCCGGGCGTGACACCAGGCGAATATGCGATGGTAGCGGTCTCCGATACGGGCACCGGCATTCCGGCCGACATCCTCCATCGGGTGTTCGAGCCGTTCTTCACGACCAAGGAAGCGGGCAAGGGAACGGGTCTAGGCCTCAGCATGGTTTATGGATTTGTGCGGCATTCCGGTGGCCATGTGAAGATCTACAGCGAGGTTGGCCATGGCACGACGGTTCGGATCTATCTGCCCTGTGCCAGCGGCGAGTCGGCAAGCGCCGCGGAGCCGGACATTGACGAGGTGCTCTCCGAAACACCGAAGGTGCGAGTCCTGGTCGTCGAGGACAACAGCGAGGTCCGCAACGTCGTGGTCCGTCAGCTCACCGAGATGGGCCATCGCGTGCAGCAGGCGGAGAATGGCACCAAGGCTCTGGCGATTCTACGGGAGGATCGGGCGATTGATCTGCTGTTCACGGATGTCGTCATGCCTGGCGGAATGACGGGGCTGGATCTGGCGCGGCAGGCGAAGAAGCTCTGCCCGGGACTCAAGGTGCTCCTGACCTCCGGTTTCAGCAATATGGGGGCGCGGAACGAGGGCGATGCGCATGACGACCTGGAGCTTCTCAGCAAGCCCTACCAGCGCCAGCAGCTGGCCCGAAAGCTCCGGGACACCTTGCGGAGCCGCTGAGGGGATAAGCCGGCACCCTGGGTCCGCGTGCCGGCTAAACGTGACGCATTCATGTTTCCGCTTGACGATTTGGCGTCTTGACCTGCCAAGTGCAGGAGCAGTGGTCACAAGACTTTTGCCACAAATCCACTGAAAGGCAGCTTCTGTTAAGGGGTTCTCGAACGTGTGCCGCCGACGGATGGCACCGGCAGGCGCACCCATCCCATTCTCCTGATGCGCCCGCCGGCCCGTCGCCCCATACACCGCGCAAGCGGTTTGGTCCTGCACTGAGCTGTCTTGCCGATTGGCCGAAACAGCGTCCGAGCTTGGCACTGAATTGCCATACTGACATGCCAACCGGTATTTGAGACGTAGCAGACGAGGTCGGCTTGGCAGGCCAATTGGCAGCAGTTCACAAGCGACTCGCGCCGTCCGAGGCGGCGTTGGCGTTAGTTCAGCGCACGATAGCTGCCGGCACAAGGCAGGTGCCAAACTCAAGAATTTGAAGAAGACTAGGGCTCGGCCATACCATGTCGTTCCGCCCAGTCGAATGGATAGAGTGCATAGAAATAGGAACATCGCCGTCCGGTCATGTCGTAGTGGACGGTCGCGCCCTCCGGTAGCCAGACGATGTCTCCGGCACGGCATTCGAACGCGCGCCGATCGGTGCGCATGATCATGCTGCCTTCGTGGATGAACAGGATCTCGTCATACAGCGTGGTCCAGTCGTAGCGGACGTTCTCGCCGATCTCCAGTCCGCCGCCCATATGCCGGCTGATCTGTCCGTTTACGACTCGGGCGATGCGCGTCTCTCCACCCGGCACTTTGCAGGGAATGAAGGGCATCCGGTCGAACAAGAAATGCATCACATCGGCCATGGCTTCCTCCCAGGCTTTCAATTGCGCGCAATCCGCGAGCTGGTGATACCGCCGGGCGCCAGGGCGGCGAGGCTGCGCACCAGAAGGCCGGGCATGCGGCCCTGGTGAGCGAGCGCGTCCTGGCGCCTGATGGCGGCGCGGACAAGGTGCGCTCCGATATAACGGATAGGTTCCGGGGGCAGCCAGCGCTCCACCGGCCGCACCAGGCCGCAACCCGACCATTCGTCCTTCTGGCCCAGGGCGAGGGATGCCAGAATGCGGCCGGCTATCGGTGTGGTCGCGATTCCATTCCCGGAAAATCCGTACCCGTAGAAGATATCGGGGCTACGCGGCAGTGCGCCGAAGAGCGGCAGGCCGCTGCGCGTGCGGTCGATCGGACCGTACCAGGAATCAGCGAAGGGCAGATCGGCAAGGGTGGGATGACAGCGCCGCAGCGCGGCGCGGATGGCATCCTCTCGCGGTGATCGGCCTTCGAAGCGTGCGCCACCCAGACTGCCGTAGCCGATGATCCCGCCGGTGACGCCGGCATTGAGGCGATGATCGCCCGTGGTGCGGAACCCCGTAACGAAGACCTGGGAATCGCTGATCAGCGGCTTCGCCTTGTAGCCGGCACGTTCGATCAGGTCCGGGCGCGGTGCCGTGACCGCATCGTCGCTTGCGATCACCAGGATGGCAGGACGGAGTTGGGGGAGCAGCGTCGACCAGGCATTCAGTGTCAGCACGACGCGCTGCGCCGCGATGCGGCCGGCGGGCGTGTGCACGAGAGGAGACGGGCGGGACTCGAGCCGAACCATCGGCGAGTTCTCATAGATGCGGATGCCGGCTTGCAGCGCAACGCGGCGCAAGCCCCTGGCCAGCTTGCCCGGATGAACTGTCGCTGCTGTCGGATCAAAGATCCCTGCCAGGAAGGACCGGCTGCCGGTGCGGGCTGCAATCTCCTCGGCGGACATGGGCGTGAAGGGCGCCAGGTTGTGCTTGGCGAGCGCGGCAAGAATGCCGTTCCACGATCCGACATGGCGTTCGCAGGACGCGCCCCAGATCCAGCCGTCGCGCCGGAATTCCGCTTCAATACCTTGCGCTCGGCAGAAGGCATCCAGGTCGCCGGCGGAGTTCCCGAAGAGGTGACCCAGGCGGATGGCATCCGCGGTTCCGCAGAAATTCTCGAGCGCGGCAAACTTCGCCCATTGCGACAGCACCATGCCGGAGTTCCGCCCGCTGGCACCACCGCCGCATATGTCTGCTTCCACGATGGCGACGTCGGTCGCCGGCGCGCGTCTCTTGATTTCGAGAGCCGTCCACATCCCGGCATAGCCACCGCCGACGATGCAGACGTCAGCCCGCTGCTCGCCCTCCAGCGCCGGCGCATCAATCTCGCCCGGCGCGATCGCTTCACGTAGCCAGGCGCAACGTCCGGCAATCCTGGTCTGATGCTGCATGTCCGCCTCGCCCGCCTCAGAATGCGACCCGATCGCCACCCTTGAGGCGCAGCAGCTGGCGGGCGTCCTCGGCGGTTGCGACCTCCAGGGACAGCTCCTCGAGAATGCGGCGGATCTTCGCCACTTGTTCGGCATTGCTCTTCGCCAGGTTGCCCGGGCCGAGATAGATGCTGTCCTCCAGGCCGACCCGCACGTTGCCGCCCATGACGGCCCCCATGGTGGCGAGATTGATCTGATGCCTGCCCGCCGCCAGGATCGACCACTGGTAGTCGGCCCCGAACAGTCGATCGGCGGTGCGACGCATGTGCTGAAGGTCCTCCGGATGGGCCCCGATGCCGCCGAGGACGCCGAAGATCGTCTGCACCAATAAGGGTGGCTGCAGGAGCTTGCGATCCAAGAAATGCGCGAGCGTGTAGAGGTGGCCGACATCATAGCATTCACACTCGAAGCGCGTGCCGCATCCCTCGCCGAGTTCGCGAATGAACCGCTCGATCTGACCGAACGTATTGCTGACGATCAGGTCCTTTGTTTTCTCGACATAGGGCCGCTCCCAGTCGTACTTCCAGTCCGCGATCTTATCGGTGACGTGATAGATCCCGAAATTCATCGACCCCATGTTCAGCGAGCAGAGCTCGGGCTGCGCGCGCAGCGGCGCCGCCAAGCGATCCTCCATGCTCATGCCCAGCGAGCCGCCGGTGGTAATGTTGATGACGGCGTCGCAGGATTGCTTGATGCGCGGCAAGAATTGCATGAACACGGCGGGCTCGGCGGTCGGTCGGCCGTCTTCAGGATTGCGCGCGTGAAGATGGATGATCGCGGCGCCAGCTTCGGCTGCCGCGATCGAATCGCGCGCGATCTGATCCGGCGTGATGGGCAGGTATGGCGTCATCGTCGGCGTGTGGACAGAACCGGTCACTGCGCAGGTGATGATCACCTTGCGGCCGGTCTTGGTGGGCTTGCCCGTGTTGTCCTGCATGCTCGTCCTCCCCTTGACGCGTTCGACTTTTCACCGGTGCCCTCAGGCGTCCAGGGCCAGGCAATCGTCCGCCCGCCAACCCACGCGGACGATCTGCCCCGGGGCCATTGCGGTCAATCCGGCGGTGTTCGGTTTCTTCACCACGAAGCCGCGCATTTCCGGCGCGTCCAGAACGATTCGCAGGTGATCGCCGGCATAGACGACCTCCGCCACCTTGGCGGTCAGCTCATTGTCGCAGGAGCGTTCGCCCTGCACGATGTCCGCTCGCTCTGGGCGGATCGATAGCGAGGTCCTGGCGCCGGTGCGCCTCAGATGCTCATGAGTGTGGGCCCTGATCATTGCCCCGGTCTCGAGGCGCACCAGGACAGCGGCGCCTTCATCACCCACGATCTGTCCGGTCAGGCGGTTGTTCTCGCCGATGAAGCTGGCGACGAAGCTGGTTGCCGGCCGCTCATACAGTTCCGCCGGAGTGGCCAGTTGCTGCACGGCACCCTGATTGAACACAGCAATGCGCGTCGACATGGTCAAGGCTTCGGCCTGATCGTGCGTGACGTAGACAAAGGTTACGCCGAGCCGCTCGTGGATGTGCTTGATCTCGAGCTGCATCTGCTCGCGCAGCTGCTTGTCGAGCGCGCCGAGTGGCTCGTCCATAAGCACCAGCTTCGGTTCGAATATAAGGGCGCGCGCGACCGCCACCCGCTGCTGCTGGCCGCCCGAAAGCTGGTCCGGCCGGCGCAATTCCTTGCCACGCAGCTGCACCATCTCCAGAACCCTTCGCACGCGGCTCTCCACTTCGGCGCGGGACTGGCGCCGGACCTGAAGCGGAAATGCCAAATTCTCGGCGACCGTCATGTGCGGAAAGAGCGCGTAGTTCTGGAACACCAGGCCGATGCCGCGGCGATTGGCTGGGATCTGGTCTATCCGGCGACCATCCATGCGGATCTCGCCGGTGGTCGGTGCCTCGAAGCCCGCCAGCATCATCAGCGAGGTGGTCTTGCCGGAGCCGGATGGGCCGAGCAGCGTGAGGAACTCGCCCCGGACGACGTCGAGATTCAGGTCCCTGACCGCCCAGTTCTTGGCATCGAACATCTTGCCGACGCCGGCGAAGGTGACGTGGACATCCTGGTGGCCACGGGGGGCCGTCGCCTGCCCGATCATCGCTGCGCCTTGCGGAGCCTGGGTCGCTCCGCAGCCGCGACCTTGCGTCCGCTCGCCGGTTTGCGGCCCACACGGGGTCGTTCCATGGAGATCTGCCCGCCATCGGCAGCGGCTGCGCGCAGCATGATGTCGGCCGCGTCGGAAATGTCGCGCACCAGAGCCCTGCGAGCGCGCGCGCCATCTCCCTCGAGCAGGGCGGCGACAATTTCCTGGTGATGATCCATCCCCATGCCGATCGTCGCCTCGCCGCGCATGATGTTGAGGCGCGGGCCGGCCTGCAGCCACAATCCTTCGATGATCGGGATCAGGATGCCGGAGCGGGCCGCTTTGTAGATCGTGAAGTGGAACTCGGTATTCAGCGCGAGATAGTCGGAAGGATCGCGCTGCCGCGTGCACGCAAGCATGCGATCGTTGAGGCTCTTGAGCTTCTTGATTTCCGCGGCGGTGATGGTCGCGGCGGCCCACTCCGTCGCCGCACCCTCGATCGAGCAGCGCACCCGCTGCAGATCCGCGATGCTCTCGACCGTCGCCGGCGGGACGATCACGCCGCGATTGGGGTGATTGGACAGCGCCTGCTCACTCACCAAACGGCGCAGGGCCTCCCGGACCGGCATCGGGCTGGTGCTGAATCGCTCGGCGAGATCCCGCACGACCAGGCGTTCGCCCGGCCAGAAGGCGCCGTTCATCAACGCGGCCTTGAGTGATTCGTAGATTCGCTCATGCGCCGTGCCGTGCTGGCCGTCCCCCGCCAGATCGGCTTCCGGCCGTGTGGAATGCGCGCCTTGCCTCATGCCCTGCTCTCCGTGCGCGGCAGGACCGCTTTGTGCGTCACGACAAAGTCCTCCATCGCTTCAGTGAACGCGTCGGCCTCGTCCTCGCCGAATGGCAACGACAGGGCGAGAAGTCCGCGCGGCGTCACATGCTGGCCGCGGGCGAGCATCTCGAGGTGCCAGAGCTGCAGATGGCGACGATCGGCGTGGGCGAGTTGCTGTGGCTGGGTGACAGGGCCGGACACGAAATGCAGGTTCATCAGCGACCCGCGGCCAAGGAGGACGGCGGATATCTGATGGCGGTCGAGCAGGTGCTGGAGCTTCGCGCGCAAGCGGTCCCCCAGATCGTTCATCCGCGCGCTGGCCTCGCGCGTCAGGACCTTCTCGAGGCCGGTGAGACCGGCGACCATGCTGAGGATATTGTTGTTGAAGGTGCCGCCGTGCGGGAATGCCTCGGGTGTGGACGGATCGAAGCGGTCCATGATGTCCGCCCGGCCGCCGAATGCGCCGAAGCTTGACCCTCCGCCAATATACTTTCCGAGCGTCACCAGGTCCGGATGTATTCCGAGCTCCCCGTGAAGGCCGCGATAGGACAGGCGTGATGTCATGACCTCGTCAAAGATCAGCAGCGCGCCAATGTCACGTGTGGCGCTACGCAATATCGAAAGGAACTCCGGAGTGGCGGGAATGCAGCCGCCGCCGCCCATCATCGGCTCGACGATGACGGCTGCAAGGTTGGATGCTTCGCGCCGAATGGCTCGGTCCGTGCTCTCAACCTTGTTGTATTCGCCAAGGACATAGGGGAACGGCAGATTGAGCCGAGAGCCGCCATGGGCGAAGGTCAGGACACCGCCGTGATAACCCTCGTGGAAGACCAGCACCTTCTCGCGCCGCGTCAGGGCTCGCGCGGTCGATAGCGCCATGATGTTGGCTTCGGTTCCCGAATTGCAGAACCTGACCCGCTCGATCGCCGGGAAACGCTCCACGATGGCCGCGGCAAGGCGAGCCTCGTAGACGTTGGGAGCGCCGAGGGAGATCCCCTCGCGGATGGCGCGGCACAAGGCATCCGCGATCGCGGGGTCGGAATGTCCATAGAGACCCGCACTGTATTCGGACACGAGATCCGCATATCGATGTCCGTCCAGGTCCTCGACATAGCAGCCTTCGCCCCGCGCGATCGCGAGAGGAAAGGGCGGATACCATAGGACGGCGCGCGTGCTGCCGCCGGGCAGCGCGTGCGACGCGTCGGCCTGCCGCGAACGGCTCTTCGGATTCGCCGCCACGAAGCGTTCCCGGCTTTCGGCGAGGCTGGCGTCCAAATCGATGTTGCTTCGTCGAGACTGGATTGTTGACATGATTTGATCAAACCCTCGCGTCGCTGGGCAATGCAACGGCAGCTATAGCTTATTTAATTCTTGCTCACCAGGGAAAAACGTGAGAATAGATTTGATCAAATAATAGCGATGTTAATCAGCGGAAGGGAGCAGGATCATGAGGATGAGATGTGCGCTAGGCGCGGCGATGTTGATGCTGGCAGTTCCGGCGGTCTCCGTGACGTGGGCGGAGGAGGGGCCGATCACCGTCGTCGGGTGGGGCGGGAACTGGGACAAGGCCTATAAGGAAGGCGTCTGGGATCGCTACACCGAGAAGACCGGCACGAAGATCGTGATCGAGGAATGGGCCGGCGAGATCGCAAAGGTGCGCGCACAGGTGCAGAGCGGAAATGTCGTGTGGGATCTGGTGGCCGCGGAAGCACCCAGCGTCGAGATCGGCTGTGCCGAAGGGCTGTTCGAACCGCTGCCGGCGTCGGTGACAGGTGATCCGGCCAGCTATCTGCCCGGCACGATCCATGAGTGCGGCGTCGCCTCCGACACCTGGGCGACCATTCTCGCCTACAATGCCGATCGGATTAAGGGCGAGGGGCCGAAGAGCTGGGCGGACTATTGGAACGTCGAGAAGTTTCCCGGCAAGCGGGGCATGCTGGCGCAGGCGCAGTACACGCTGGAGAATGTCATGATGGCCGACGGCGTGCCGCCTTCGGAGGTCTATAACGAGTTGCGCAAGCCTGGTGGCGTGGACAGGGCGTTCGCGAAGCTGGACCAGATCCGGCCCCATGTCGTCTGGTGGAATACTTCGACGCAAGCGATGCAGAACCTTGCGTCCGGCGAGGTCGTGATGACCGATCAATACAATGCGCGCGTGTCCAACGACATCGAGAAAGAAGGCAAGAACTACGTCATCGTGTGGGAGGCCGGTTTCTTCTACGGCACCGATCTGTGGGCGCTGGTGAAGGGCGCGCCGCACCGCGAGGCGACGCTCAAGCTCCTCACCTGGTTCTCGGAACCGCAGAACCAGGCCGGCTTCTCCAACCTCTACGCCTATGGTACCGGGCGCAAAGAGGCCGCTGATTTCGTGGCGAAGGAAAAGCTCGATCAGTTGCCGACCGCGCCGCACCACATCAAGCATGGCGCAAGCTACGACGACGCCTTCTGGGTGGAGAACAAGGAGTCGCTCGAGGAACGGTTCAAGGCTTGGCTGGCGCAGTGACCGGCACGGCCGTCTGGACGGGCGCGCCATCTGCATTGCGCGCTCGTCCTTTCGCGCGTCGATTCCGCGGCTGGGGATACGCGGCCTGCGTCGCTCCGCTGGTGATTTTCCTCGTGCTAACCTTCTTGTGGCCGCTGGGCAGGTTCCTGTACCTGGCGGTCGATAATTCCGACATTGTCGACAACCTGCCAAGAACGGTCGCCGCGCTGGCCACGTGGCAGCGTGCGGACGGTGTGCCGGGGGAAGACGTCTTTGGCGCCCTGGCGCAGGATCTGGCCGATGCACGCAGCCGGAAGACCGATGGCATTGTCGCGCAGCTGATCAATCAGCGGCTGGTCGGCACCCGCTACCTGATCTTGAAGACCGCGAAGCTCGCCGAGGAGGGCGCTTTCGAGACGGCGCCACGCGCGGCCATGCTGCAGCACTTTCCGGAATGGAACCGGGTCGAGGTCTGGTCGACGATCGCCGACGATTCCGCCCGGTTGACTGATTTCTACCTGCTCTCCAGCCTTGATCTGCGCAGGACCGCCGAGGGGTCGGTCGCGCCGGCACCGGCGGGTCAGGCAGTGTTCGTGCAAGTGCTGCTGCGGACGATCTGGATCAGCGTCGTCGTCACCCTCGTCTGCGCCGTCGTGGCGCTTCCAGTAGCGCATGCCATTGTGGCGGTCGGCCCGACGGCGAGCAGGGTGTTGATCGCCCTCATCCTGTTTCCGCTGTGGACGTCGCTTCTGATTCGGACGGTCATCTGGATCATCCTGCTGCAGGCCAACGGGCCAGTGAATGGCGGACTGCAGTTTCTTGGCATCATCGTCGAGCCGCTGGACCTGATCTACACGCGGACATCGCTCTACATCGCCATGGTGCAGGTGCTGCTGCCCATGATGATCCTCTCGATCGTGGCCGTGATGCGACGCACGCCGAAGGACTACATGAAGGCGGCCCTGTCCCTCGGGGCGCCCTGGTTCACGGCCTGGCGGCGCGTGCAACTGCCCCTGATCATGCCGGGAATCCTGGCCGGATGCGGCATCGTCTTCGTGTTTTCGCTCGGCTACTACATCACGCCGGCGCTGATCGGCGGGCCGAAGGAGCAGATGATCTCCTCCTTCATCGCCTTCTATACCAACAACACGTTGAACTGGGGGTTGGCGGCAGCTCTCTCCATCCAGCTCCTGCTTCTTCTGGTGCTGACGTGGTGCGCCCTGATGCTGGGCCGGGGCCTGGTGGCGCGGAGGAGCGCAGCATGACCTTCCGCGCGGAACGCGTCCGGCGCTGGGCGATGTATTCCCATACCCTGTTGGTGCTGGCATTCCTGCTTCTGCCCTTGCTGGTCATAGTCCCGGTTTCCCTCACCAGCGGGAACACGCTGATATTTCCAACGCCCGGGGTCTCCTTGCGGTGGTACGAGGAAGTCGTGACCGATCCCCGCTGGGTCGGTGCGTTGTGGAACTCGCTACTGGTCGGCGTCTCCTCGACGATGCTGGCCACCATCATGGGCGTACTAGCGGCGATCGGCCTCGCCTGGGGCTCATTTCCAGGCCGCAAGCTGATCTATGCCGTCGCCGCCGCGCCGCTGGTCGCGCCGATTGTCATCGTCGGCGTGGCATCCTTTTCGTTCTATGCGACCCTGGGCTTGGTTGGAAATCGGCTGTCGTTGGTGCTGACCCATGCCGCGCTCGCCGTTCCGGTCGTGCTCACCACGGTTACCGCCAGCCTCGCTGGCTTCGATCGCACCTTGATGCGTGCTGCCGCCTCACTCGGCGCCGGCCATGCTCAAGCCGTGGTCCGCGTGCTGCTGCCGCTGATCGCGCCGGGCGTGGCAACCGGAGCGTTGATCGCCTTCATCATTTCTTTCGACGAGGTGGTGGTGGCGAGCTTCCTGTCGGTGGCCGAGCAGCGCACGTTGCCGCGGCTAATCTTTAGCGGCGTACGGGAATCGGTCAGCCCCGCCATAGCCGCCGCTGCCATTCTGCTCATCGCGTTCTCTGCCTGCCTGCTGGGGCTCGTCGGCTGGATTCAGTCGCGAAGCAAGCGCGGCGCCAGGTTATAGTGCCCATTCATCCATGGAACGTCAGGGGCCATATGCAGATCAATGAGTCTGTCCAGGGCATTCAAAGCGAGATGACCGAGTGGCGGCGGCACCTCCATGCCCATCCTGAGCTGGGGTTCGAGGAGCATGCGACCGCGCACTTCATTGCCGAAAGGCTGCGCGGCTGGGGCATCGATACGGTGACGGGGATCGCTGGCACAGGCGTGGTTGGCACGCTCCGCGGTGCTCTTGGACCTGGCGACGCCATCACGATCCGTGCGGACATGGATGCACTGCCGATGACCGAGCTGCAGGACCATCCCTATGCATCCCGACATCCGGGCCGGATGCATGCGTGTGGCCACGATGGCCACGTCGCCATGCTGCTGGGCGCTGCCCGTTGCCTCGCTTTGCAGCCGAAGTTCAAGGGCACGGTACATTTCGTGTTCCAGCCCGCGGAGGAAGGGCTCGGCGGAGCGAAGGCGATGCTGGAGGAAGGACTGTTCACGCGCTTCCCTGCGGATGAGGTCTATGCGCTGCACAACTCCGAGCGGCCATTCGGGCAGGTCGTGATCTATGACGGAGCGGTGGCCGCCAGTGCCGACCAGTTTGAAATCGCGATCACCGGACGCGGCGGCCACGCGGCGACGCCGCACTTCGCTATCGACCCTATCCCGATCGCGGCGCGTCTTATCCTTGCGCTCGAAGCGATTCCCGGCCGCGAGATCGAAGCCGCCAAGCCAGCGGTCGTTTCAGTCACACAGATGCGTGCGGGCCGCACCTTCAATGTCATTCCCGAGCAGGCCGTGATCGCCGGAACCGTCCGGACCTTCGATCCAGAGGTGCGCGATCGCCTCGAAGCGGCCATCCGCCGCACGGCTAACGGGCTGGCCGCCGCCTTCGGCGCCACCGCCACCTGCTCGTACAACCGGATCTTTCCGCCAACCATCAATAGCGCGCCACAGGCCGATTTCATGGCCTCGGTAGCCGACGATGTCGTGGGAGACGAAAACGTCTTGCGCAATCCGCCGCCTGAGATGGGCTCGGAGGATTTCTCCTACATGCTGCAGGTGAAGCCGGGTTGCTACTTCTTGCTGGGACAAGGTGACACCGGTCATCAGGCATGCGCCCACGATCCGCGCTATGATTTCAATGACGCTCTGTTGTCGATCGGCGCAAGCCTCTGGGTCCGTCTCGTCGAGCGGCGACTAAGGGTCGCTTGATAGATTGAAAAGCGGCAACTTCATCTGCTGGAACAAGCAGACGGAGCAAGGCATGCAGAGTCGTCATAAAGAAGATGCGTCGTGTCAGTCCTTGTGGATTGGGTCAATCCACTTGACGGTTTCTGGACGCTCGACCGGTTCCACGTCGAGATTGACCACCACTGCTTCGCCGTCGCTCCGGACCAGGACGCATTCCAGCTCTTCGTTGGGGGAGGCGTTGATCTCCTGATGGGGGACGTAGGGAGGAACATAGATGAAATCCCCGGGCCCGGCTTCAGCGACGAATTCGAGTTGCTCGCCCCACCGCATGCGAGCCCTGCCGCGTACCACATAAATGACGCTTTCGAGGGGCCCGTGGTGGTGCGCGCCCGTCTTGGCATTCGGATGAATGTGAACGGTGCCAACCCACAATTTCTGAGCACCGACACGTGCGTAATTAATGGCCGCGCGGCGATCCATGCCCGGAGTTTGGGCTGTATTCGCATCGAGCGAATCACCAGGAACTACCCGAACGCCGTCATGCTTCCATTTCGATTGGGTCATCGTCTTTTCCTCTGCGTCCCGAAAATGGTTGGCAAGAACCTATCGGTCCGAAAAAAGAGCAGGCCGTACTGCCACCACCCTTAGGTATCCCTCCTCCGCAAAGAGAACGTACCATAGTAGTTATTGAGCAATGGCGCGACCAGCAGCTTCGCAGCTGTGCATAGTCGCGGCCTCTTCAATCCGACCCGGATGGACGCGATCCTGACAAAATGCGATGATAGCCGATCTCCGACTTGAGGCGGGAGCGGCTCCATGCTTGATATGATGGAGACAACTGAGCCCGTGCGCGGTGCGCCGTCGTCAAGACCAGGAATGGGGTCGCGGCTGTTCCCCGGCGGGGTGTCCTTCCGTGTGTGGGCCCCGAACGCCGATGCCATCGCCGTTGTCGGCGACTTTAATGATTGGGGGGATGATCGTAACCGGCTTGTTCACGAGGGCGGGGGCTATTGGTCGGGTGAGGTCACCGGTGCCCGCGCGGGCCAGCGATACGGCTATGTCATCTGGAATGGTTCGCAGCGCCTCGAGCGTAAGGATCCCTATGCGCGCGACGTTGATCATTCGAATGGGCCTTCCGTCATCGTCGATGTCGATAGCTTTGACTGGGCCGGCGACGCCTTCTGGATGCCGGCCTGGAATGAACTTGTCATCTACGAAATGCATCTCGGCACCTTCAATGACGTGCAAGGCGGAGAACCGGGAAATCTCGCAATGGCGATCGAGCGCTTGCCCCATGTTGCCGAGCTCGGCGCGAATGCCGTTCAGATTATGCCGCTCACGGAGTTCCCCGGTGACTTTTCATGGGGTTACAATCCCAGCGACATCTTTGCCGTGGAAAGCAAGTACGCCGGCGCAAATGATCTGAAGGCCTTCATCAAGGGCGCACATGGCCTCGGACTCGCGGTCATCATCGATGTCGTCTACAACCACCTGGGGCCGAACGATCTGACCACGTGGCAGTTCGACGGCGAGCTTGAGCCCGGAAAGGGTGGCATCTACTTCTACAATGATTGGCGATCTTGGACGCCGTGGAGCGAGACTGGCAGGCCAGATTACGGGCGCGGTGAGGTTCGCCAGTACCTGCGCGACAATGGGCTTTACTGGCTAGATGAATTTCACGCTGACGGTCTGCGTTGGGATATGACGCTCTACATCCGCACCGTCTTCGGAGACCAGGGCGACCCGGGCCAAGCCCTGCCCGACGGTTTCAGCCTGATGCAGTGGATCAACCGCGAGATCGGCACGCGCTGGCCCTGGAAGATCAGCATCGCGGAGGATCTGCAGGACAATCCGTGGCTGACGCGGGATGTGGATGCTGGTGGTGCGGGCTTTGGATCGCAGTGGGCGGCAAACTTTGTTCATCCGGTGCGCCGCGCCCTGATCGCCGGCCGAGATGAGGATCGAAGCATGGCGGACCTGCGTGAGGCGATCAGCAGCCGCTACAATGGTGATGCCTTCGAGCGCGTGATTTACACAGAATCGCACGACGAGGTCGCCAACGGCCGTGCCCGTCTGCCGCAGGATATCGCGTCGCAGGACCCTGGCGGCTGGTTCGCACGGAAGCGATCGGCCCTCGGTGCGGTGTTGGTCTTTACGGCGCCCGGAATTCCGATGATCTTCCAGGGGCAGGAGTTCCTCGAGGATGAGTGGTTCCGGGATATAGACCCTCTCGACTGGTCGAAGAAGCAGCGGTTTGTGGGGATCTTTCGACTGTATCAGGATCTGGTTCGGATGCGGCGAGATCGCGCGCGGTTCGCAGGCCTCCAAGGACACAGCGTCAATGTTTTCCACTGCAATGATGCGGATAAGGTGATCGCCTTTCACCGCTGGGACCGCGGCGGCGCTGGCGATGACGTGATTGTCGTGCTCAATCTCGCCAACCGCGCTTACGACAGCTACACGATCGGCTTTCCGCGCCCTGGCGACTGGCGCGTGCGCTTCAACAGCGACTGGTCCGGATACAGCTCAGATTTCTCCAACCATCCCGGCTATCACATGGTCGCTAAGCCGGGCAGGTACGATGGCCTGGATTTTCATGGCGCGATCGGAATCGGCCCCTATACCGCACTGGTCCTTACCCAGGAGCATTGATCTGTTGCAATCGAGGGTCCACGCCGCGAGGGAAGGCGCGGCTGGCTGACGCAGTGTCGCGCCTTCGTGTGCCGGCACTTTGCGTTCGCGGCGACTCCGTCGAGGGCTTGGCAAAATCAGGACGACCATCGGCATTGGGTACTCTTGAGGAGCCAACAGCCATCGATCTGCTGCTAACTGATGTCATCATGCCCTGCGGCATGACCGGTCGCCAGCTGTCGTATGAAGTCAACCGTCGCCGGCCCGGCCTCAAGACGCTGTTGGGCTTACGAACCGGCTCGGTCGCACCTAGGGCGACGTCTGGCCGGAGCCATCCGCTCATGCCATTTGGAGTTCCACCACCCGCGCTCTAACGGAATGGCCCGCAATATCGAGTTCCGCTACCGTAATCGGCAATTTGAACCGGCGGGGACCGGAACTGCCGGGGTTGACATAGAACACTCCGTCTCGCTCCTCCACCGACGGCTGGTGCGAATGCCCCGACACAACGACCTTGAATCCGGCTGCAACAGGATCGAGGTCCAGCTCCGCCACGTTGTGGAGGACGTATATAAAGACGTCGTCCACCTGGAGAACTTGCGATTCGGGGATCGCTGCCGCCCAGGACCCCCTGTCGTTGTTGCCTCGTACCGCCGTAACCGGCGCCAAAGCATTGAGCTCTCCTAGTACGTTGGCCTCTCCAATATCGCCGGCGTGGACGATGTAATCGCTTCCGCGCAGAAACGTCACTGCCTCGGGCCGCAACAGACCGTGAGTGTCAGAGATGAGACCTACGCGTGGCACGATACACGGCTCCGGGAAAAGTAGTTCACCTTCCGTTCTCATCCTGCTACATTTCGTTCATGTCCGCAACCGCCGTCCGCAAGATCATTCACATCGACATGGACGCGTTCTATGCGTCGGTCGAACAGCGCGACGATTCCACGCTGCGCGGCCGGCCTGTTGCGGTCGGCCACGGCGCGAAGCGCGGCGTCGTGCTCGCGGCAAGTTATGAGGCGCGGGCTTTCGGAGTCCGCTCGGCGATGCCATCGACCAGTGCACTACGCCTCTGCGCCGATCTCGTGTTCGTGCCCCCGCGCTTCGAGATCTATCGGGCCGTCTCGAGCCAGATTCAGCAGATCTTTGCCGAGTACACGTCCCTCGTCGAGCCGCTGTCGCTCGATGAAGCCTATCTCGACGTCACCGAAAATCGACGCGGCCTGCCGAGCGCTTCCGCCACTGCTAAGGAGATTCGCGCGCGTATCCTTGAAGAGACGCAGCTCACGGCGTCGGCCGGGATTTCGTACAACAAGTTCCTCGCCAAGCTCGCCTCCGACCACCGCAAGCCGAATGGTCAGTTCGTGATCGCACCGGAAATGGGCAGTGCGTTTGTCGAAACGTTGCCGGTCGCGAAGTTTCATGGCGTGGGGCCCGTGACCGCGATGAAGATGCAGAAGCTCGGCATCGAGACCGGCGCGGATCTCCGGTCGGCGCCGCTGTCTTTATTGCAGCAGCATTTCGGAAAGTCGGCAGCTTGGTATCGCGCCATTGCGCATGGCGAGGACGATCGCCCCGTGGTGGCCGATCGCCCGCGCAAATCATCCGGGTCGGAGACTACGTTCCAGGATGACCTGACAGAACCAGGGCCAATCGAAGCCGGCGTCCTGGCGATGGCGGACGAGGTCTGGGCCTGGTGTGCGAAGGCTAAGGCGTTCGGCCGAACAGTGACCGTCAAGGTCAAGTTCGCCGATTTCCACCAGGTCACGCGCAGCCGCAGTTTCAGCGCGCCCGTGACCAACCGCGATCTGCTGCGACAGACAAGTCTCGACCTGATCCGATCGCTGTTACCTCCGTCTCAGGGTATCCGGCTTGTGGGCGTCACGGTGTCGAATTTCCCAGAGGAGCAAGAGTTTTCTGGCGACGATTTGCCCCTGTTCGCCAGGGACGAGCACCGCCGGACGGCCCCTGTGCTGGCGGAGGCCACCTGATGGCCAGCCGTGCCGGCAGCGCCGATCTCCCGCTTCACGGCGGTCGTGTGCCCAAATGGCTGGGCGATCGCATGACGCGCCTTGGCGCCGTCATCAGCGAAGCGATCGTCATCGAATATGGCCGCGATGAACTGCTCCGTCGGCTCGCTCATCCCTTTTGGTTCCAGTCGTTCGGCGCCGTCATGGGCATGGACTGGCATTCATCCGGTATCACGACGAGCGTGCTCGGCGCATTGAAGCGAGGCCTCACGCCGCTGTCCGGCGAGCTCGGCATCCACGTCTGCGGCGGCCGCGGCAGGTATTCGCGCGATACGCCGGGCGAACTCATGGCCGTCGGTGATCGTGTGGGAGTCGATGGCGCCGCGCTCGCCAAAGCGAGCCGGCTCATCGCCAAGGTCGATAGTGCCGCGGTTCAGGACGGTTTTGATCTCTACCTGCATGGTTTCATCGTGACGGATGATGGGCGCTGGGTAGTCGTCCAGCAGGGCATGAACGGGGACCGCAGGCAAGCACGGCGGTATCATTGGCTCTCCGAAGGCCTGCAGAGTTTCGTCGATGCGCCCCATGCCGCCATCGACGGCGTCGATCAGGGCGTGATCGTCAATCTCACCGATCGACGAGCCGAACTGTCGCGGCACAGCCAACTCGACCTTCTCCGGAACCTCGGCCCCGACGCGATCGTCCGCGAATTCGGCAAAGCCGAGGGCAAGGGTATGCCGGCCGCGCAACCTGTGCTGCCACATCTGGTCATGCCCGATCATCATGACGTTCGCGCCAAGGACGTGGTCGCCCGTCGCTTGCACGGCAATCTGGCCGCTGCAGCCGATTGCGGGCCGAAGGACTTTTCCGAACTCCTGCTCGTACTTGGCGTCGGCGCGCGTACTGTTCGCGCGTTGGCGATGGTGGCTGAGGTGATCCATGGCGCACCGTATCGGTTCAGCGACCCAGCTCGGTTCTCCCTGGCACATGGCGGCAAGGATCGACATCCGTATCCGGTGCCACTGAAGGTTTACGATCGCACGATCGAAGTCATGAAACTTGCGGTGCGGCGCGCGAAGCTCGGACATGCCGAAGAGCTGGCGGCGCTCAGGCGTCTTGATGATCAGGCGCGTTACTTGGAACGGCGTGCATCGGGACCATCTCTCGAGACGCTTCTCGCCGATGAGCGCGCGCACTCGCATGAATACGGAGGTCGCAGTGTGTTTGGTGACGAACTTCCACCAAGTGCCGTTTTTGCGGTCCGCAGTCGCGCGTTGTGACTACACGAATGCCGATTTATGGGCACGGATTCCTTGTTACAGGTATTTGACGTGAACGCGACCCGTCGCCAGAGCACTACCGGTCTTCGCCGATTGGTGGACCTCCAGGAGCAACGCGATTGGATGCAGAGCCGGACGATCTTGCGCGACACCGACGAGCGCGCGGATTCCCCGGAGTTGCGTCTCAAGTACGTCGCGCGCTTTGAGAAGCTGCTCCGCCGGCCGCAGGCGCAAGAGGTCCTGGAGATTCTTCGACGCTACGGCCGCGACTGCATCCCGATTCCGCGCAAGACCGAGCGGCAGTACTGGTCAGTCTCCTGCTTGCCGTCGACCCCAGGCAAGGCGCTTGTTCGCGTCAATGCGAACTGGATGGAGCTTTTCGCACTCTACGCGGACGGCGAGGGCATCCGTGCGAAATTCCTGGTGCATCTTTCGGATTTCACCACGGACCATTCGCTCGAGCGGGCTCAGGTGGACATATCCTTTCTTGAGCGCTCCGCCGCGATGCCGGAAGACGTCGGGTATTTCTTCCCGCGCGGCGAGGATATCTTCGGCATCAAGGTTCGCGGCTGCCGCTCGATCGGCAAGTTCCTCGCGACGCGCCGCGTCTTGCGCGCCATCCGGGCTTTCAATCTGACGCACATGAACCGAGGCCGGAACGCTTACCAGGCCAGCCATTGCTACAGCTTGGCGGATTACATGCTGGCACACTGAGCGGTTTCATAGCTCGATTCACGCGCGAGCGCGGCCCCGATGTACGGCGCTTGAGAGGAATCTCGATCAGGATCTCAGCGGCGCAAACCTGCTTCCAGCTGGTGCAGACGGCTGAGCAGCACAGTGTGCAGGTGATCGACCTTGTCGTGCAGGTGCGAGACCTCGAGCTCGGCCTTCAAATTGACCTCAAAATCGACGTCGGCGCGGATGCGGTCCTTGGCCGACTGCCGGTTCTGGCTGAGCAGCACGATGACCGCAAGGAAGATCGCCTCAAGCGAAACACACATCGTCAGAAAGCCGAATGGATATGGGTCGAAGTCGGGCAGGCCCGGTATCGTATTGATGCCGATCCAGATGGAGAACCAGACGGCATGAAGGGCGAGGAACGAGAGGCTGCCGCTGAAGGCGGCGATGGCATCGGTGATGCGCTCCAGCATGGTCAGCTTCGTTTCCGTCTCCTCGTTCGCGTTGCGGGTCGCCATCTGCCGCAGGCGGTTGGTGGTGGCACGCATGCGGCCGCCCATGACTGCCATCATGTCGAGTGCCGCTTCAGGGCGGCGGCGGACGAAATCGATCAGCGCAGCGCGGTCGAGGACGAGCAACTCGGCATCCTCAAGGACCGTGGCGTGGGCGTTGCGGGCGCCGTGGTCCAGCAACGACAATTCGCCGAACAGGTCACCGCGCGAGGCTGTGGTCAGCACAAGCTTCTGGCCCAGCTTGTCCGTCGTCGCCAGTTCCACCTGGCCGGAGCAGACGACATACATCCGCTCACCGGGCTCCCCTTCCTGGAAGATCATGTAGCCGGTGGGAAAACTGGCTTGTTCCATCATTTGCGCCAGGGCGGCGCGCTCGTCGGTATCCAGCAGCTGGAACAACGGCACTTCGGCGAGCAAGGAAACGAGAGGCGACATGCAGATCCATCCTATCCAGTGAGCCGGGATCCCCCGGATGGCTCCATAAGCCACACCTATAGTTGCGTTGTTCTGCGTTTGCTGCAACACAGAAGGGGCTGCCGGGAACCGGCAGCCCGAATAGGATGTTGACCCTTGTTCCGCATGGCATCCCGAGCAGGCGCATGATGTTCAAGAGGTTGTCCAGTCCGCTATTGGAGGGAGAATCCGATGACTGACGCCATCGCTACGGCGCCGAAGCCGGAGGCGTTACGGTTGGGACCAAACGGCTGGGTACCGAACAACACGCGCTTGCCGGTCCTCCTTTATCGAAATGTCTTCGACATCTCCGACCAAGATCCCGCGGCCAGGTTTGAAGCCACATTCAATCGCAACGGCTGGCCCGCCGCATGGCGCAACGGAGTCTATTCGTATCATCACTATCACACCACCGCACACGAGGTGCTTGGCTTCGCTGCTGGAGCCGCCCGGCTCATGCTCGGCGGTCCAAATGGTCGCGAGGTTGCGGTCAGTGCCGGTGATGTTGCGCTGCTGCCCGTCGGCACGGCGCATTGTCGGCTGGAAGCGACCGCAGACTTCCTGGTGGTCGGGGCTTATCCACCCGACCAGAGCCCGGACCTCTGCCGTGAGGCGCCAACGCCAGAGATGGTTGCGCGTATCGCGCGCCTGCCATTTCCGCCCTCCGACCCCGTCGCTGGGACGGGTGGGCCGCTCACCTCGCTCTGGCAAGCAGCCTGAGCCGGTTACCGCCATCACTACTCGGTGTGCGGGGGTGCCCCCGACGGCCCAGCTTGGATCGGCTCCGAATGGATGATCCATGAAGAATACCCAGGTTCCATCGGACAGCCGGCGGTGAACCTCCATGCCGTGGTGATGCACTTCGGTTGGCTTGCCGTCCTTGTCGACGCCCTTGATTAGCCACTGCGACCTCGTCATGGCGAAGTCGCCGGCCACCGTCGTATGGTGCGTGATCACATCCATGTGCGGCCTGAGGCCGATATAGGCAGCCATCGTCTTCCGGATGCCGTCCGCGCCGCGCGCAACTGTGGTCTCGCCGTGAACCGCGTCGACCTGAACGATCGAGGCCTCGGATGATACATCGCCGCTGCGGCTTCGACGTCGTGCGCGTTGAAGGCGCGCGCAAGCCAGAGATTACAGAGTTCGGGAGATGGAGCGCCCATGGAGAGTCTCCGCTTTTTGAGGGTCAAATCCAGCGATCCCCTGGCGACGGGTCAAGCATCTGCAGGACGGAGTGTAAGTCAGCAGCGAACGCAGAGCTTATTGCGATTTCGCCAAGGGCGGGTGCATTGTTGCAATGCTACTGCATGCGACACAGCTTGAGTGTCCATCGCATCGGCAAGAGTGGCGGGAAGCGCGATCGGATCACCGGCTGGGCGTGCGCACGGGCTCCGCCGTTCTGGCTCGCCGTCGAGCAAATTGCAGCGCCGCGATCGCCCCGGCGATGGCGAGACTGATCCCGATGGGGATGGCGATGGAGGGCTGGTCGGCCTTCTTCACGACGGCCACGATATCGTATCCGACCTCGAGCCCGATGCGCTTGGCATAGGATCCGAAGGCGACGTTCGTGATCACTAGCGTGTCGCCCGCCGGCGTGACGCTGAGGCCCGCTTCCTGCAGCCGTTGCATCGGATCGCCGGCCTCGTCGAGCCGGACGTTGACGGTCTTGCGGACATCATCGCCCATCAGGTTGATGCCTTCGACGACGAAGGAGATCCTGCCCTTGGGCGGCGCCTGCTCGACTGCGGCGAGGAACTCGGAGGCGGGCACCTCCTCGTACGGTGGAGAGAACTGGTTGAGCCACCAGTCCGGCCGGAACAGCGTGAAGCAGACCAGCAGCAGAACCGCGCTTTCCCACAAGCGCGATTTCGTCACGAACCAGTTCATGGCAGCAGCGGAGAACAGCAGGATGGCGATCAGCGACGCCGTGGCAACGAAAGCCGTATGAATCCAGCCCTCGTTGTCGATCAGCAGCATCGCCGGATTGAAGATGAAGACGAAAGGCAAGATCGCGGTGCGCAACGAGTAGAAGCCGCCCTGGAAGGCGGTGGCGATCGGATCCTCCTTCGAGATCGCGGCCGCGGCGAAGGCCGCGAGCCCGACCGGCGGCGTGATGTCGGCCATGATGCCGAAATAGAACACGAAAAGATGGACCGCGATCAGCGGGATCGCCAGTCCGGCCTGCGCCCCGAGATCGACCACGACCGGCGCCATCAGGGTCGCGACCAGAATGTAGTTGGCGGTGGTCGGAATGCCCATCCCGAGCACGAGGCTGATGGCCGCGATCAGGATCAGCATCAGGATGACATTGCCGCCCGAGATAAACTCGACGAACTCCGTCATCATCAGGCCAAGCCCGGTCAGCGTGATGGTGCCGACGACGATGCCGGCAGTTGCGGTCGCGACCGCAATGCCGGTCATGTTGCGGGAGCCAAGCGCCAGGCCGTCCACCAGATCGGCGGCCGCCGCCCGGATGGCGGGTGCAAGCGACTGCTTGCGGAAGAGCGCCATCAGCGGCTTGCGCGTCACGAGAATGCCGATGATGGATACCGTTGCCCAGAAGGCCGACAGGCCAGGAGATAACTGTGCCACCATCAGGCACCACAGCAGCACGGCGATGGGAATGAGGAAGTCGAGACCCGTGCGCGTGACGTCCCAGGCGCGCGGCAAATGCTCGATCGGCGTGTCCGGATCATCGAGGGCGAGATCCGGAAACCGCGCGGCATACCAGATCGTCGCCACATAGAGCGCGATGCCTGCAGCACTCAGCAACCACGGTGCCGCGGCGCCGAACAGGGCTTCGATGGCCAGAATGCCGTAATAGAGGATGCAGATGGTCGCGATCGTGCCGGAAAGGCCCAGGCCCATTCGCAGGAGCCGCTCTTTCCTTGGCGCCACGGCCTGAGGAATCGGCTTGAGGCCGATCTTCACTGCCTCGAGATGGACCATGTAGAGCAGCGCCAGATACGAGAAGATGGCGGGCAGCACGGCGTGCTTGACGATCTCCGCGTAGGGCACGCCGACATACTCGACCATCAGGAAGGCGGCCGCGCCCATGACAGGCGGCATGATCTGGCCGTTGATCGAGGCGGAGGCCTCGATCGCGCCCGCTTTCACGCCCGAAAGGCCGGTCCGCTTCATGAGCGGGATTGTGAAGATGCCGCCGGAGACGACATTGGAAACGGAGGAGCCGGAGACGACGCCGTTCAAAGCGGAGGAAACAACCGCCACCTTGGCCGGGCCGCCGCGCAGGTGGCCAAGCAGCGCGATCGAGATCTGCATCATCCAGTTCCCGCCGCCGGCCTTTTCCAACAGCGTGCCGAACAGCACGAACAGGAACACGAAGCTGGTCGATACCCCGAGTGCGATGCCGAACACGCCCTCCGTCGTCAGCCATTGGTGATTGAGGAACTTGGTGACCGAGGCGCCCTTGTGCTGGATGACGTCCGGCATCCAGGGCCCGGCGAAGGTGAAGAAGATGAACACGCTGGCGACGACCACCATCGGCAGGCCGAGCGTGCGGCGCGTCGCCTCCAGCAGCAGAAGGATCCCGGCGCCGCCGGCGAGGAGGTCGAGCGTCGTCGGCTGGCCGGGCCGCCCGGCGAGCGCGTTATAGAACAGGAACAGATAGGCGCCCGCGAAGGCACCCAGCACCGCCAGGATCCAATCCTGCACGGGCACTTTGTCGCGCGGCGAGGATTTCAGGGCCGGGTAGGCAGTGAAGGCCAGAAACAACGCGAAGCCGAGATGAATGGCCCGCGCTTCCGTGTCATTGAAGACCCCGAACCCGACGACGAAGGGCAGGGGCGATGCGTACCAGAGCTGGAACAGCGCCCAGGCAAGCGCGATGCAGAGCAGGAGAGTCCCGACGGCTCCTTTGGGCGCGCGGCCGCCGGCATCGACATCCGCGACCAGTTGCTCAAGATCGACGTCGGCCGGCTGCTGCCTGGATCCGCTCATGAGGCCTCCCAAAGCCGGACGGGACCGGCGGGCCGCTCCAGCCCGCCGGTCCCGGTCGGATCGCGCAGCTTACAGCCAGCCCTTCTCCTTGTAATATTTCTCTGCGCCGGGATGCAGCGGCGCAGAGAGGCCATCCTTGATCATCTTGGCGGGATCGAGATTGGCAAAGGCCGGATGCAGCGCCTTGAACTCGTCGAAATTCTCGAACACCGCTTTGACGAGCTGATAGACGGATTCTTCGGACGTATTCGCTGAGGTGACCAGGGTCGCAAGCACGCCGAAGGTCTGGGTATCGTCGGGGTTGTTCTTGTAGAGACCGCCCGGGATGGTCGCCTTGGCGTAGTACGGGTTTTCGTCCACCAGCTTGTCGATGGCCGGGCCGGTCAGCGGAATGAGCTTCGCAGCGCAGGTCGTGGTCGGGTCCTGGATGTTGGCCGAGGGGTGGCCGACACCATAGAAGAAGCCGTCGATCTTGCGGTCGCACAGAGCCGGCCCATGTTCATCCGCCTTCAGTTCCGAGGCGAGCGAGAAGTCCTTGAGCGACCAGCCCATGGCCGCAAGCAAGCGTTCCATCGAGGCGCGTGTGCCCGATCCGGGATTGCCGACATTGAAGCGCTTGCCCTTGAAGTCCTCGAACTTGGTTACGCCAGAATCGGGGTGCGCGAGGACCGTGAACGGCTCCGGATGAACGGAGAACACCGCACGCAGATCGGTGTGGGCACCGCCCTCCTTGAAGCTCTCCTCGCCGTTGTAGGCGTTGTACTGCACGTCCGACTGGGCCATGCCGAAGTCGAGCTCGCCGGCCTTGATGGTGTTGACGTTGAACGACGATCCGCCGGTCGATTCGACCGAGCAGCGGATGCCATGCGTCTTGCGATCCTTGTTGAGCAGCCGGCAGATGGCGCCCCCTGCGGCGTAATAGACGCCGGTAACGCCACCGGTGCCGATCGTCACGAACTGCTGCTCCTGCGCGACTGCGCCATCTGTAAGCAGAAGCGCGGCCGACAAGGCAGCAATCTGCGCGCCACGACCGATCATTCGGTTGTGCTTCATCTTATCCTCCCTTGGTGCTCTCGCGGGCCATTGGGCCGGCCCTTGATCTTTGTGTCAACGGTTCTCCAACCTATGATACAATTGTTTCAGAAAGTCAACGTAGAGGAATATTTGTTACATGGCGGACGAGACCCATGAACTATGAGACGGTCCAGTCACGTATCCTTGCGCAGCTCCCGGAACTGAGCGCAGAGCTGCGCAAGGCCGCGCGGTTTCTGGTCGATCATCCGGACGACGTGGCGCTGGTTTCGATGCGCGTCCTCGCCTCCCGTTCGGGTGCGACGCCGACAACCTTCGTGAGGCTGGCACGGCGCCTGGGGTTTGAGGACTGGGCAGCACTGCGGCGACCATTCGAGAGTCGGCTCCGCTCCGGCAGCATGCCCTTTGCCATCAGGGCCGACGCCCTGGTCCAGCGGGGCTCGCAGGCGGTCTTCGTGGATTCGCTGAAAGCGGCCGCGGCCAATCTGGCGGCAGCCGGCAATGGAAGCAGGGAGGTTGGCAAGGCCTGTTCCATCTTGGAACGGGCGGAACGGATACGGGTTGCCGGTTTCCGAAGCTGCCGCGCGCCCGCGCATACGCTGGTCTACCTGTGCCGCATGTTCTGCCGGGATGTCGCGCTGCTGGGCGGGGATGGCGGTGCGCTGGAGGCGGAGCTTGCCACCATCGGCAAGAAAGATGCCGTGGTGGTGATCGGGTTTACGCCTTATTCGCGGGAGCTTGGGCCGGTGGTGGAGACTGCCCGTCGGCATCGCGCGCCCGTTGTCGCCCTTGCCGACAGCATGGCCGCACCGATTGCCCGACATGCCGACGTCACCCTGCGCTTCTCGACGGAGAGCCCGTCATTCTTTCCGTCGATCGCGGCGGCCGTCGCAATCGTCGAGGCCCTGGCCGCCACCATGCTCGCGCGCCGAGGACCTGCTGCCGCGGTGCGCGTGAGAGAGGCTGAAGCGGTGCTCCGCGCGCTGGGTGCCTATCTGCCTGACTGACCGTCACGCAGTCGCGGCATCGATCGCATCGCCGAGACGTTCCACCACCAGGTCGATCGCGGTCTGATCAATGATGAAAGGCGGCGCAAGCAGCACGTGGTCGCCGCGCACGCCATCGATCGTGCCGCCACCGGGATAGATCACCAGTCCGCGCGCCATCGCCTCCTGCTTGACCCGGGCGTTCACTTTGCGTTTCGGGTCAAAGGGCGTTTTCATCGAGCGGTCCTCGACCAGTTCCACTCCCATCAGCAGTCCCCGGCCGCGAACGTCGCCGACGTGAGCATGATTGCCGAAGCGCTCGCGCAAACGCCGCGTGAGATGGGCGCCCATCGTCCTGACGTTGGCCAACAGATCATCCCGCACGATCGCTTCCTGCACAGCCAGCGCAGCTGCACATGCCATCGGATGGCAAATATAGGTGTGACCGTGCTGGAACGCGCCGGACCCATCGGCAAAGGCCTTGAAGATGCGTTCGCTGAGCAGGACCGCGCCAATCGGCTGATAGCCGCCGCCGAGCCCTTTTGCGATGGTCATCAGGTCAGGGGCGATGCCATCCTGCTCGGAAGCATGAAGCGTGCCAGTGCGCCCCATCCCGCACATCACCTCATCCAGGATCAGAAGAATGCCGTAGCGATCGCAGATCGCGCGGATGTGCTTGAAATAGTCCGCGACCGGCGGCACCGCACCGGCCGTCGCGCCCACGACCGGCTCGGCCACGAAGGCCAGCACCGTTTCAGCACCGAGCTCCAGGATCTTGTCCTCCAGTGCCTGCGCGGCGCGCGCGGCGTAGCCTTTGTCGGTTTCCCCAGGCTCCTGGTATCGGTAGGCAAAACAGGGCGCGATATGGTGCGTCTCGATCAGCAGCGGCCGGAACTGAGCGCGCCGCATCTCGTTGCCGCCGGTCGCGAGCGCGCCAAGCGTGTTGCCGTGATAGCTCTGCCGGCGGGCGATGATGTTGCGCCTTTGCGGCTGCCCCAGTTCCACAAAATACTGCCGCGCCATCTTGAGCGCTGCTTCCACCGCTTCCGATCCGCCGGAAACGAAATAGACATGGCTGATCCCTTGCGGCGCGCCGGCGATTAGCCGCTCGGCGAGCGCTTCCGCCGGATCATTGGTGAAGAAGCTCGTATGGGCATAGGCCAGCCGATCGGCCTGAGCATGGATTGCAGCAGTGACATCCGGGTGGCCATGGCCAAGGCAGGACACTGCCGCGCCACCGGAGGCGTCGATATAGGATCGTCCATCCTGATCGAACAGGTAAATGCCTCTGCCGCCGACTGCTGTCGGCAGATTCATGCCGATCTGGCGGTGCAGGATGCGGGTCATGTGACACTCCGGCAGCAACTGTGCTCAAGATGCACGATAGGCGCTTCACCCTGGCTATGCAACATGTGTTACACTGCGTTAGAAATTGAAACAATTGAGTTGACTGATGGCCACCCATGATCCGATCGATCCGAATGGCACCTTGCCGGTCGCGATTGCCGTCGCTCCGAATGGCGGCAGGCGCACCAAGGCCGATCATCCGGCCCTGCCGCTGACCCAGGAGGAAATCGCGGCGACAGCGAGCGCGTGTCTCGATGCCGGCGCCTGCATGATCCACGTCCATGTTCGCGATCGAAGCGGCGGCCACCTCCTGAACGCGGATGCCTACCGGACCGCAATCGCGGCAATTCGCGCCGCAGTCGGGGAGCGGATGGTCGTTCAGATCACGAGCGAGGCCCTGGGCATCTACAGATCGGACGAGCAGATGGCGGTCGTTCGTGACGTGCGCCCCGAAGCGGTCTCGCTGGCACTGAGGGAGCTCGTGCCGGATGCGAGCCACGAGTCCTCCTTTGCCGGCTTTCTCGCCTGGCTGAGGACCGAGAGGGTGATTCCTCAGATCATCCTTTATTCGCCGGAAGAAGCGGTGAAGCTCGCTGCACTCAAGGCGCGCGGTCTGGTGCCGTTCGAGGACGTGCCGGTGCTCTATGTCCTGGGCCGCTACACGGCTCGGCAGCGATCGACTCCTGCCGACCTGTTGCCTTTCCTTGCGGCCGAGATCCCGCGTTTCGCCCACTGGAGCGTGTGTGCGTTCGGCGTTCGCGAGAACGCGTGCGTCACCGCCGGCGCCTTACTCGGCGGCCATGTCAGGGTGGGCTTCGAAAACAATCTTTTGCTGCCGGACGGTTCGATCGCTCCCGACAATGCCGCCCTCGTTGCCGGCGCGCAGGCGGCCATCGGCACATGCGGCCTGCTCGCCGCAACCGCTAACGAGCTGCGCGCGGCCTGGAATCGGACGGCCTGACGATCAAAGCTGGATCATTATCCAAAATGCCGCGGATGATGCGCCCGTCTTCTCCGCGATGTCATAGACCTCTATTGGCACGAAAGTGCTCGACAATCGCGCTGGTTAGGATCGTCGCTGCAGACCAGCGGAGATGGACGGCATCGATGAATCCTGATGAGTCAATGACGCGCGCAGCGTCTGCATCCCAAATTCGCGCACGCGTACCGGTTAGCGCATCGGTGAGCTGCCACACAACGTGCTTCGTGAAACGGCGGTCGGCATCGTACTGAGCGTGCCAATCGGGATGAATCGGTGTGACGACGACCATGAAGGATCGGCCCTGCTCAGCGAGCGTCGTGGCCAAGGAGCGAAGGGCGGTGAGGCAAGCTGGATCCGGATCGCGCATTCGGCCATAGAACAGGCCCCGATCCTCTTTCGTATCAAACGGCTTGTCGCCGTATTTGGTGAATCGTCTACTCACCTTCAGAATACGCTCCTGTTCGCGCTCCGACATCTCCCTCATGACGTTGTGATGAAGCGATATCGGATCGAAGTATCGCAGGTAGAAGCTCCACATTGGCGCGCCTTCGAATGTGAACTCGTTGGCATCGACTGGGTCGAATATCTGCCCGGTGCCCTTGCAGGCCTTGAAGTCCATGGGAGACACGATCAGCAGGACGCCCCGAATGGCAGGCCAACGGCTTATCATCCAATCCGCGACGAAGGCCGACTGATGCACCATCAATCCGCAGAAACCACCGTTCAGCGGTTGTGCGCCGGGAATCCCGCTGGCGATGGCGGCGCTATCGATGTTGCGCCAGGCGATGGATGAACCGATCACCACAAAATTCGGCTCTGCGGGTGGATTCCTGCGAAAGAAGAGCAGCTTCTCATCGGTGCATATGTTGTTTGACAATGGCGGCGGCGGGAGATAGCCGGTGACGTATAGGGCGCCATAGGTGGCGCAGAACACCGCCAGGGCGGCAATCGCGCCGCCAAGGATCGCGATCATGTATCTCACAGGGCTCGCCACAAGAGCTTTGTGGCCGCCGAACGAGACACCCGCTGCTTGCCTTTCAAGCCTCATCCCCCATCCTTCCCAGCAGCCTTTGAATCGACTAGACGAGATTGAATCAGCTGCACGAAATCGCCGACATTGCGGAGCGACTCCAGTTCCGCAGTGCGGAACCTGATTCCGAAGTGCATCTCCGTCGCCACGACGAGAGTAACATGAGCCTGACTGTCCCACCCATCGATGTCATCGGCCGTTGTCTCGGGACGGAGTGTGATCGTCTCGTCGTCGAAGACGTCATGAAACACGCTCGACAACTCGGAAAAGATCTCTTGCTCGGTCATGACAGTCTTTCCACCGTTATGAAGTGGCGCGGCGGAGGCGTTTGGATGTCAAAGCGCCAGAAGCTCGCACTATTGGACTCGTCCCGTGGCGCTGACGCCGGCGCGAAACCCAGCTTCGCATAGTGGTCGGACACCAGTCCATTCCGCGGGGTCGGACGATATTCGCCGATCAGCGACTGCGCGCCGCGATTGGCCGCTTCGTTTGCCAGCACTTCGAGGGCAGCCGCCTCAACCTGCCGACCGAGCACCCGGCAGCTCATGAGCCATGTGTCAATTAGGAACGCGTTCTTGCCCCAGTGCACATCGGGCCGCGCGAGGATGACACTGATCAGGCCGTTGTCGCCGAAGCGATCCTTCAGCCTGAAGCACATGGCCAGGATCGCAGGATCGTCGACCAGACGCTGGAGCTCGGCTTCCGTGTAGCGACGTGTCGTCAGGTTGAACTGATTGCTCTTGTTGATCAGTTGCGAGGCGCGCGGCAGATCGACTGGCCTGATCTCCGAAGCGATCAGTGTCATGGACAGGTTCTTGAGATATCCTTCCATGTCGGTCGTGCGCGCCAGAACTGCCTGCCGCTCTACGTTCGCCTGATAGGCGCGAGCCCTCATCACGTCATCGGATGTGAAGGAGGCTGCCTCGAAATACCCTGCATCAGCCAAGCTGCCTGGGTAGTTGGCGACATCATCCGGCAGCTCGGGAACGGCGACCATCGGCAGCTCGCGACGGACGATGTGGCGCTCGGCGGGGTTGTCGTCGACAAAGACGAAACTGTCGAGCCCGAGGCCGAGCTCTTGCGCGATCCGCCGCAAATTGCTGGCTTTGTCGTCCCAATTCGCGACGAAGCTCGCAATATCCGTACGGTGCAGCACCATTTCCGGGTGCTCCGAGAACGCAGCCTCGGCGGTGGCAGGATCGTTCTTGCTGCAGATTGCGAGCGCGATCCCACGTTTGCCGAGCGCCGCAACATAGCGCTGGAATTCCAGATAGGCCTCCCCGAGCGGGTCGCCTTGACCCAGTCGGATGCCTTCGACCCCGTCATCCCCGACCACGCCGCCCCAGATCGTATTGTCCAGATCAAGCACGAGGCACTTGCGAGACAGGCCAAGCGATGCCGCAATGATTCGCGCCACCCAGTCGCCGTATTGGGGAGCGAAGTGCGGCGCCACCAGCTGTTTTGCCTGGTGCCACCGAACGGGATCTCCAATCGCCTCGTTGCCCCAACGCCGCCCGAGCCACGCTACATCGAGCAGCAGGACGCCTTCCTCGCGTGCTGCAGACCGAACGGCATCGTTCAGCCGCTCAACGAAGGCGCCCGGGGAAGCGGGGACAAGGCCGTCATAAGAGCCAAAGAGGGTTGGGGAGCTTGCAACGAACGTCTGCTGGATCACTTGGGCGGCATATCTTTCCCGCCCCGCGCGCCAGAGTACCCGCAACTCGTCAATGTGCTTAACGATCGCTTCAGTGACCTCCGCTTCTGACGCGCTCAGCGCGATGTCCGATGTGTAGTCGCGTGCATCAAGCGCCAGCAGCAGGAACTGTGGCGCGAAGGCAACGAGATCGGGATTGGAGTCCAGCAGCGCTTGCCGATAGAGCCCATAGGGACCCACGTGTGTGGACAAGGTAGTACGGCGCCCCAGACCGGCAATGCGAATTGCCGGCACCAAGTGGTCAACCGTGTGAGACGAGAGGACTGCCAGGCGAGCCTGCCGCAACTGCAGCGCCGACAGAAGATTGGGCGCGCTACTCAGGTGCTGCGCTGCTGTGCGATCCAGCTTTTCGGTCGCGACGAAGTTCCGGCGGTAGTTGGCCAGCTCCACCAACCGAGACAGTTTTTCTTCCGGATCGGCCACAAGGCGCGCCGCCTTTAGCGCGCCGGCGAAATCGGGGTGGATGGGTAGCCAGGCGAGCTGCTCCATTTGAGCGCCTCAGAACTGGAAATACAGGAATTCCATCGGCGCAGCCGAGATGGCGCGGATAATCAGGAAGAACCCGAGCCAGCCGACAGCAAGGCCGACGATTGCGTTCGGGCGCCAAACCACGGCCGGGAACGCGATCTGCAACGAACTCGGCTTTGGCTGTGCCGTGAGTGCCGTGCGGTAGTGGCGCATGAGCTGCTGGGAGTTGGGCATGGTCCAGACGATGGCGAGCAAGCCGACGATCCACATCATCTGCGCAGGGCCGAAATACTCCAGGCTGGCTATCGACAGGTTGAGTGCGTCGGCGATGGCCGCGGCGCCAGGCAGCGAGATGGCCGGTTCCGGAAGAACAATGCCGTGCCCGCCGGTCATTCCGGTCAACAGGTTCAACGCTGCCGGCACGTTATCGGCCCGGAAGAACACCAGCGCTATGACGACGCAAACGAAAGTCAGCAGCACCGACGCCACGACCGCGACAGGGCGATTGCTGTCGATCGGGAAGCCGAGGCGCACTTTGACAGCGCGCCACGCATGGTTGATCGTCAGATACGCTCCATGGACCAGGCCGAATACAGCGAACTGCCATCCGGCTCCATGCCAGACCCCGATCACGAACATGGACAGGATTGTCGGGAATGCCACCAAGCTCATGAAGGCGCCCGCCGGCATGATGCTGCGCTTGGGCAGCGGCAAACCCTTGCTCGCGCGCCGCCGCGTCATGCGGACCACGACGGGATTGTAGATGTAGGCTGTCACAAACCTGGTAAGGGTCATGTGCCAACGCGACCAGAACTCGATGATGTTGCGCGCCTTCAAAGGGCTGTCGAAATTCGGCGGCAGGCTGATACCGAACATGAGGCCGAGGCCGATGGCCATGTCAGTGTATCCGGAGAAATCGAAATAGATCTGCAGCGTGTATGACACGGCGCCACTCCACGCCTCGAGAAAGGTGACCGGCACACCGTCCGCGGCGGCCTCGTATACCGGCCGCGCAAAGGTGCCCATTGTGTCGGCGATCGCCACCTTCTTGGCCAGCCCGATCAGAAACAGCGTCAGGCCGACAGCGATATTCTCCATCTTTGGCCGGAACAGGTTGGGGTCGTTGAACTGCGGGAACATCTCTCGGTGATGCGTGATCGGCCCCGCGATCAGATGCGGAAAGAAGGTTATGAAGAGGCAATAGTTGAGGAAGTCATGCTCGACGACCGCACCATCGCGCGCGTCAACCAAATAGGCGATCTGCTGGAACGTGAAGAATGATATGGCCAGCGGCAGGACGATATTCGGAATCGCCCAGTCCAGACCCGCAAGCTGATCGACCGTCTGCACCAGAAAGCCGGCGTATTTGTAATAGCCAAGGAGCGCCAGATTGGCCGCGACACCCAAAGCCAGGAGCGTCCGGCTCGGCTTGCTCAACAGCAAGCCTCCGAGGACGTAGTTGAAAATCATGCTGCCCAGGAGCAGTGGCAGGTAAATCGGGTTCCACCACGCATAGAAAAAGAGCGACGCCCCGGTGAGCCAGATGCCCACCAACCGCTGGTGCCCAAGTCTGGACAACACAAAAAACCCTGCCAGGACGACAGGAAAAAAACCAAAGAGAAATGATGATGAGTTAAAGAGCATCAGGGCCCTCTTGCCAGCGTCTTGTCCCCCTCCTTCGCTCCCCAAGGTGACGGGTTGGTTTGCGTTCCCTGGTGCCACAAGCGCAAACAGCCATCTGCGTGCCTGCCTGTCGAGGCACTGCGCTTCGATCGTCTCCCTTACTAACGCACGGTTTAATAGTTTTTCCTGCGACAATTCAGAAACAACGAAACGGTCAAGCGCAAAAATGAGTGATCGTCGAGAAAGTTGCGGTGTAGAAGTGGAAGCGGCGGACCTGCAGCTGCGGAATGTTTGCGTCTGTGGATCCCTTTTGGGTATGAGCGCATAGGCGCCATTCGCGAGCCAATTTGGGGTCGGGCGTGATCTGCCGGACGGCCACGCGCCTTTGATCGTTGAAAACGGGCAATACAGGGTCGGCGGCTTTGGGGATCCGTCGCTTTGAGCGGCAGGCGGAGGGCACTGTGACGGACTGCCTGGCTATCAGTCAAACCGCGCGAGCACATCTTTTCTCCCCTGTGTCGCTCAAGACTGAATGTGAATCAAGTGCCCCTGTCGGATCCGATAGCCGTGCAGAGGGTACACGCTCGTTTGCGGGACACCTGGTCCGCCATGTTGGAGGAGGCGAGTGAGAATCCTAGTCCTAGGCAACATGGGTTATGTCGGGCCGGCGGTCGTGCGCCACCTGCGCGCCCAACATCCCAGTGCCGTGCTTCACGGTTTCGACAACAGTTATTTCGCTCACTGTCTGACCGGCGCCAAGTCGCTTCCCGAACAGTTGCTCGACGAACAGTTCTTCGGAGACGTGCGGTCGATCAGTCCGCGCATGTTCGAGGGTTATTCAGCTGTTGTTCAGCTGGCGGCGATATCGAATGACCCGATGGGCGAGCAATTCGCCCGCGTGACGGCGGACATAAATCGCGCGGCAACCATACTCGCCGCGAAAGCGGCAGCAAGCGCCGGTGTCCGAAACTTCGTGTTTGCTTCGAGCTGCAGCGTGTATGGCGTAGCGGACAGTACACCGAGACGGGAAAGTGATCCACTCGGTCCGGTCACGGCTTATGCCAAATCGAAAGTCGGCGCCGAGGAGGACCTCGGGCGCCTCGACACACGTATGACAATCACGTGTCTGCGGTTTGCCACGGCTTGCGGCATGTCTGATCGGCTGCGGCTCGATCTCGTGTTGAATGACTTCGTCGCCTGCGCGCTTGCACGTGGCGAAATAACGGTCCTGAGCGACGGATCGCCCTGGCGGCCGCTGATTGACGTCGCCGACATGGCGCGCGCGATCGACTGGGCGATCCTGCGATCGCCGGAAGACGGTGGCCGTTACCTGGTTGTCAACACGGGATCCAACGATCGTAACTACCAGGTGCGAGATCTTGCTCGAGCAGTGGCTGAGGCGCTCCCCGGCACCACGATCAACATCAATTCCAAGGCGCCGGTGGACAGTCGGTCATACCGCGTGGACTTCAGTCTGTTCGAGTCCTTGGCCCCCAATTATCGGCCTCAGGTCACGCTTTCTCAGTCCATTTTCCGACTGATCGATGGGCTGCGGGACATGGGATTCAAGGACGGGGAGTTCAGGCAGTCGCAGTTCATGCGCCTGCAGGTTTTGCGGCGGCATATTGAGGAACGGCGGCTCTCTGCGAATCTGGAATGGCTCTCATCACGCGTAACCTCTGGCCTGCCGAAGGAGCTGGTTCAATGAAAGTGGCGCTGTTGGCAGGCGGATTGGGGACGCGGCTGAGCGAGGAGACAATTATTCGTCCCAAGCCGCTGGTGGAGATAGGCGGGCGGCCCATCATGTGGCACATCATGAAGCTCTATGCTCACCATGGATTGAAGGACTTCGTGGTTATCGGGGGCTACAAGGTCCAGATGATCCGCGAGTACTTCATGCGATATCAGATGGACACCACCGATTTCACCATCGACCTCAAGACAGGGCGCGTCGAATGGCTGGGCCAAGTGAAGGAGGATTGGCGCGTGACCGTTGTCGACACCGGCATCAATACCATGACCGGCGGTCGGCTGAAACGAGCGCGGCACCTGCTGTCCGATGGAGCGTTCTGCCTGACCTATGGTGATGGCGTCAGCAATGTCGATATTGGCAAGCTCATCGACACGCATCGGCGGCTGGGGCGGTGGTGCACGTTGACAGCAGTCACGCAGCCTGGGCGCTATGGTGCGCTTCGACTGAATCGAGAGCGCTCACGCGTCGACGGGTTTCGCGAAAAAGGCATCACAGATGGCGGCCTGATCAATGGCGGGTTCTTCGTTTGCGAGCCCGCGATCTTCGATCTGATCGACGGCGACGACACTATCTGGGAGAACGAGCCGATGTCGCGCATGATCGAGGCCGGACAATTGTCGAGCTATCATCACACGGGCTATTGGCAGAGCATGGATTCCTTGCGCGACAAGGAGCTCTTGGAGCGAACCTGGAAAGAGGGGCCGCCTTGGAAGGTGTGGTCGGATTGAAGAGTGCTGCCATGGGCGGGCGCCGCCAGCCGTCGAGCTTCCAATGATCATCGTCGACACTGCATTGCGACGCCGTGAGGCGGAAGGCCGGCCGATCAAGGTGGGCATGGTCGGAGCCGGATTCCAGGGGAAGGGCATTGCGCTCCAGATCCTGGATTCGACGTCCGGAATGGAGCTTTGCGCGATCGCTTGCCGGCGATTGGAGCAGGCAGTCGATGCCTTCCGCCAGGCTGGTCGCGAAGCAATCGTCTGCGATGCGCAAGCAGCACTGGAAGACGCTATCTCAGCCGGCCGGCCGGCGGTCACCGAAGATGCGCTGGCTCTCGCCACGGCTGCCGGGCTGGACGCCATCATCGAGGTCACAGGCTCCGTCGAATACGCGGCTCAGGCAGTTCTGGCCGCCATCAATGCAGGCAAACATGTCGTGCACATGAATGCGGAGCTGGATGGAACAGTCGGTCCGATACTGAAGGTGAAAGCGGACCATGCCGGCGTCATCTACACCTTCTCGGACGGAGATCAGCCCGGCGTACAGATGAATCTCTACCGCTTCGTCGCCGGGCTGGGATTGAAGCCGGTCCTCTGCGGAAACATCAAGGGATTGCACGATCCCTATCGCAATCCGACGACGCAGGAAGCCTTTGCCTGGAAATGGGGGCAAAAGCCGGCAATGGTGGCGTCGTTCGCGGATGGCACGAAGATCTCCTTTGAACAGGCAATCGTGGCAAACGGCACCGGGATGCGGGTTGCGAAGCGCGGAATGATCGGTCCCGACTTCTCGGGCGGCGATCCCGATGCGCCACTGACGCCGATAGAAATGACGGTCTCGAAATTCCTGCCCTACCTGGATCCGGCTGGGCCGGGCCTGGTCGATTATGTGGTCGGGGCGCGGCCCGGGCCCGGGGTGTTCGTGCTGGGCGCGACCGACCATCCGGTGCAGAAGCATTACCTAAATCTCTACAAGCTTGGCACAGGTCCGTACTATTGCTTCTACACGCCGTACCACCTGTGTCACTTCGAGGTTCCAACTTCGGTCGCGCGCGCCGTGCTCTTCGATGACGCAACCCTTGCGCCAGCCGGTCCGCCAACGGTTGGAGTAATCGCAACTGCAAAGAAGGACCTCGCCGCCGGCGAGCTGATCGAAGAGTTTGGCGGGTATCAGGTCTACGGCGTCGCGGAGAACATGGATGCTATCCGTCGGGAACAGCTGTTACCGATTGGGTTAAGCCTCGGCTGTCGGCTGGCGCGTTCTATTGCCAAGGATGCCGTCCTGACGGTCGAGGACGTCGTGCGTCCGCCCGACCGGCTTGTCGATTCTCTTTACGCGGAGCAGGAGCGGTATTTTTGCGGCAGCAGATCCAGTTCCTCACCAGATTTGAGCAGAGAGATGGGCGGGGCATGATCTTTCACAAGACCAGTCTGCAGGATGCGTATCTGATCGAGCTCGAGAAGAAGGGCGACGATCGCGGCTTCTTCGCGCGCACCATGTGTCGGGAGGAATTTGCCGCTCATGGCCTGGACACCGACTATGTTCAGCAGAACACGTCGTTTTCCGCTCACAAGGGGACACTTCGGGGAATGCACTATCAGCTACCGCCCTATACCGAGGCCAAGCTGGTTCGCTGCATCGCCGGCGCGATCGTCGATGTCATTGTCGATCTGCGGCGGCAGTCGCCGACATTCATGAAGCACGAGCGGTTTGAGCTGAACGACCGAAATCGCCTGCAACTGTACGTGCCGCGGGGCTTTGCGCATGCATTTCAGACGGTGAGCGACGATGCCGAAGTGAGTTACCTTGTTTCGGCGCCGTACACGCCTTCGGCCGAGCGCGGTGTGCGATACAGCGATCCGAGGCTCGGCATCACGTGGCCGCTGCCCGTGACCGTCATCTCGAACAAGGATGCGTCCTGGCCGTTGCTGCAGGAAGGGGCAGGGGCACCTTTCTGAGAGCTAAGTGGAGGGTCCCGCAGACCGGCGGAGCGACTCCAACCCCCTTGGCAAGACAGCGGCAGCCGCCCGGTCGCTCTTGATTGCGACACCAAGCTGCTCCGGCGCGGTATCTGCCGTTTCGATCGGTGGCCTGAACCACAGGCTCTCGAGAATGCCGGTCACGACAATCCGGGCTCTCTTGAGGTCGCGCTTCCCAAGCAATGTAAAAAGCATTTGAAGCTGCCGGATCGCATACCGGACATAATCAAACTTAGTGCTGTAGACGCGCGCTATGTACAAGTGATTTCGAATGTAGTGGCGGTGGTATTTCAGCCTGGTGTCATTGGTTTCCGTCAGGATGTTGACGGTACCGCTCACCTGCCGCAGATGCACGACCTTGCTTTCCGACACCAGAAAGCCGGGGCATTTGCCGGTAATCCGCAACGTGTACTCGGAATCCTCACCCCAGATGAACATCGGCGCGAGAGGCAATCCGTATGCAGCGATTGTGGAGCGCGGGAGAAGGATTGAGACGAACGTTGCCCGTGTCACCGGCACAAGCCTTCGTTCCAAGAACAAGGGCCAATTCTCATATCCTCTGTCGCTCGGCCGCGTGTCGACCTTCGGGACGTTCGTTACGCGGCCATCTTCGGTCCACGCCGTTGATAGGACGAAGGCGCGTTCCACGCTCTTGTCCGCGAGGTATTGATCGGCTTCGATCAGCTTGGCCAATGCATCTTTGTCGGGCAAGACGTCGTCGTCCATCAGCCAAACGAAATCGGCACCGGCCTGATAGGCCACGCGAATGGCGACATTGAATCCGCCGGATGCCCCGACGTTCCGCGAGAGCGTGTGAACCTCCACACGTCCGGCCCACTCGTCGCGGAGCATCTGCGACGTGCCGTCGGAGCTGCAATTGTCGATGACGACCACGCGATCACATGCGCGGGACTGCGTGAAGATGCAATCGAGGCACCGCCGAAGCAGTTCTTTACGATTGAACGTCAGGACGACTGCAAAGACACTGGCCATGCTGCAATCCTTCCACGGTATCGCTATCTGCGAAGGCCCTCTCCGCAAGGAAAATTGCGACGGCTCTCAGCCATGCGCGCCGGAACAAGTATCCCCAAAATATCACTGCTTCCGGTATATTGATTGGCAACTCTACAACAGAGCGTTGCGCAGCGCCACCAATATCATGATGACCAACGCATCGGCGCGCGTTAACTTCGTCGTCATTACGATTGCTGCATAATGGCTCTGCTCTTTCATGTCATCACTATGTCACGGCTTGCTCCACCACTCTCGCTTCGTGCTCTAGGCCAATGCCACTTGCAGTCACTGGCCGACGTCGACGACCGAGACGTCGAGGGTGCGGCGGTTTCCATCGCGCAGCACCGTCAATTCGACTGAGCCGCCAAGCCCCACGCTTTCAAGCCTTTCCGTCAGGTCCGACAACCGGCGCACCGGCTTGTCATCGGCCTCGATGATCACGTCTCCGACTGCGCCGGTGGATGGATCGATGCCGGACAGGCCCGCGCGGTCTGCTGGCGATCCCGGCACCACGTCTGCGACGATCACACCGTTGACGCCGAGCTGTGCAGCGATGGCCTCGTCCGCGGCCAGAATGCCGACGCCGGGCGTCGGCACGCGCCCGCTTCGGATCAGTTCCGGGACAATGCGGTTCACCACGTCGATCGGAATCGCGAAACCGATGCCGACATTGGCGCCCGACGGTGAAAAGATAGCGGTATTCACGCCAATCAGGCGGCCTGCCGAATCCAGGAGTGGGCCACCCGAGTTGCCGGGGTTGATCGCGGCGTCGGTCTGGATCACGTCGGCGATCTCGCGCCCACCGCTAGTCGGCAGGCGTCGCTTCAATGCGCTGATCACGCCCGTGGTCAGTGTCTGCTCGAGGCCGAATGGGTTGCCGATCGCGAATGCCGCCTGCCCGATGCTGAGATTGCCGGATCGCCCAACCAAAATCGGAGCCGGTAGGCTCTGCGGCCGGTCAAGCCGCAGGACAGCGAGATCGTAGTTCGCGGCTGCGCCAACGCGCTTCGCGCGCACGACCTCTCCAGAAGCGAGCCGGACCGCGATCGCGCCTTCGCCGCTCGCGACGTGCGCGTTGGTGACGATGTGCCCTGCCTTATCCCAGACGAAACCAGTGCCCGATTGCGCCGCGCCCGGGTCGCCGCGCAGGCCGCCTGGCACCTGGACGACGACATGTACGACCGAGGGGCTCACCGTCTCGAAGATCTGCTTGGCGGTCTGCTCGAACTCGGCGAGGGTTCCGCGCGGCGTGATCGCGCGCGGTTCCGTGGCCGCGAACAGGAGACGATCCACGTACGGCCGCGTGATATTGATCGCCAGCAGAACGGTTAGCGCGATCAGCAGCACAGTTGTCAGACGGCTTCGCATGTCCGGTTCCTTCGGAAACACGAACTGAGAACGGCTGCAGGGGTAATTTGCTCCCGCGGGGACGGACAGCAGCCCAGCCGAGTGCCATCAGGCAGATAGCGAGGCTACCAGCCAGCGAAGGCGGCGAGTGCAGAACGGTCCACCCGTCCGGCCGCCACGTCGCAAATCGCCTGGTCGAGCAGAGCCACGCCCTCATCGGCCTGCTCCTTGGTCAAGGTCAGCGGCGGCGTGAACTCCAGAACGTTGGAATTGATGCCGACGTAGTAGAGCACGAGGCCGAGTTCGAACGCGCGGTAGACGATGAGCGCGGCCTCTGTTTTCGCCGGCTCCTTGTTCGCGCGGTCGACAACCAGTTCGACGCCGATCGACAATCCTCGGCCGCGGGCATCGCCGATGATGGCGTGCTTGTCCTTCAATCTCAACAGTCGCTCCAGCAGATGCCGACCAACTGTTGCCGCGTTCTCGGTCAGTCGCTCACGCTCGATCGTCTGCAGGACTGCAAGGCCGGCGGCGGCGCAGACCGGGTTGCCGTGTACGGTCTGAAAGGAGAAGGCCGGCTTGTGATCCATGATCGCTTCAGGGCCGACTGCAGCGGAGACTGGCAAGCCACCGCCCAGTCCCTTTCCGAAGATGATGACATCGGGCTCGATACCCAACTGCTCGAACGCATGCAGGGATCCAGTGCGACCGAGACCGACCTTCACCTCGTCGGCAACGAGCAGGATTCCGTGACGCCGGCAGATTTCTTCGACTTTCTCGAAATAGCCAGCGGGCGGTACCACCATGCCCCCATCGGACTGGATCGGTTCGAGGAACAAGGCCGCGACGTCCTGCGGCGGCACCGGACCCGAGAGCAGGCTTTCGAGCTGCGTGATGGCAGAATTGGCAGCGGCCTCCTCGCCGCCATCGCGATACGGATCCGGGTAGGGGATGAGTGCCAAGCCGGGCGCCTTCGGCACGCCTTCCTGCACGGGGTGACCTGACACCGCCATCGATCCAACGCTGCCACCGTGATAGGCACCCTTGAAGGAGATGATGCGCGGCCGGCCGGTTGCCGCTACCACGGCGCGCGCCACGGTCTCGCTGGCATCCGATCCCGAATGGCCGAGCCACACGCGGCCTGTCGCGCGCTTGGGGGCGATCGATAGCAGCTTCTCCGCGAGTTCGACTGCCGGCAAGTTGGCACTGGAGAGGTGACTGGCGCCGGCCTGGCTCTCCAGAGCCCGCGTGACTGCATCCCGGAGCGCCGGATGCGAATGGCCCAAGCTGGCGGCACCCCACGATGCGGAGAAGTCGAGCAGCCTGCGGCCATCGTCGCCGATGAGGTGGGCGCCATCCCCGCCGATCACGGCCTGCGGGAAGAACCGCAGGAAGGACATGCGTGACAACGCTTTGGCGTCGCGATCATAGAGGCCGGCCATCGCTCACCTCACGCAAAAAAGCCCAGCACCTCATCAAGTTGAACAACATGGCAATAGATCATGTTGATGACCTCCAGCTCATGCCGGTGAAGCGCATCTGTGGCAGCCGCGCAGCAATCCTCGACCACCACCACGCCGTAGCTTTCGTCGGCCAGGCTGCGCACCGTGGAGGACACGCACTGGTCGGTGAAAATGCCGGCGCAGATCACGTCCTTGATACCCATGTTGTGGAGGATGAGGCGCAGATTCGTCCCAGTCAGCGCGCTATCGGTGGTCTTCAACACCACGATCTCGTCGGCCTGCGGCGCGAGATCAGACACGATCTGCCCGTCCGCGCGATCCCTGGGCAACAGCAGATAGTTGAATCCAGGCTTCTTCTGGCTCAGCGACCGGTCACGGCCATCGTTCTTCAGGCAAGCGATGCGCGCGAAGATAACCTCCACGCCCCGCTTGCGGCACGCGGCGATCAACTTGGCCGTATTGGGTATCAGGATCTCGCGCATGCGGCGGTAGAAGGGTTGCCAGCGCGCGGTCTCTTCCGGCGTGTCCTTGTCCTCCAGATACGTGTTCTGGATATCAATGACCAGGAGTGCAGTCGTTGCGGGATCCAGCCTGATGTCCGCGGGCTCCTCGGCATTGGCGTAGTAGAAGGAACGATAGGAAGTCTTCCAGCTCATCCGCTCTTCTCCGGTCTTCCAAAGCGGCGCGCCAGCAGGGCGCCGATCTCCCGTGTCGGGAACAGGCCGCCCGGCCGCAGCACCAGTATCGCCATCATGGCAAGGGCCAGAACGATCTCGGTCAGGCCGATCACCGGCTGGCTGGAGACCTTGGCCTCGTTCAGCAGCCCTTCAATGCCACGCAGCGATTCATAGGCGGCCGTCACGATGAAGGTGCCGATGACCGCGCCCGTCACCGTGTTCGCGCCGCCGATCACCAACATCGAGAGGATGAGGAAGGTTTCCTTGAGATAGAAGGCGCGCGGCGAGAACGAGGTGATGAAGTGCCCCCACAACGCGCCGCCGATGCCGGTAAAAAGCGCGGCCAGGATAAAGGCGCGCCAGCGCAACTGCGGGATGCGCGCCCCGACGGCCGCCGCGGCGCGCTCGTCGTCGCGGCTGGCGCGCAGAAGCTTGCCGGTGCGGGATTCCTTGAAGGCAAGGGCGGTGACAAGGGCGAGGAGCGCCACCAGCGCAGCAAGCTTGACGTCGGTCGCCTTGGGAACACCGAACAGAGTCCGCGGGCCGTTGGTCAGCGCGCTCCAGTGGGTCATGACCGTATGGAGCACGACCAGGAGGGCGAAAGAGGTGATGACTGCCGCTGCGTCGGATAGGCGCATCAGCGGATAGGAGACGATCGCCGCCACCAACGCGGCAACCAGGCCGCTGACTGCGATGGCGATATAGGGCGATAGCTGCACGTCTTTGAGGAAGGGATACAGATCCGGTAGCGCCATTCCCTTCATCATGGTGGGAATGGTGAGCAAAGCACTGGCATACGCGCCGATGCCCATGAAGCCTATGTGCGCGAACGACAGGATGCCGGAATTTCCCATGAAGACCTGCAGGCCCAGAACCAGCGTGAGCGAGATGCAGAGGTTCGTGGCAACGCGATCATAGAGTCGGATGCCGACAACCTGGCTCGCCACCACGGCCAGCAGGATCAATCCGCCCAGGATGAAAAAGGTGAGCAGGTTGCGCTTCATCTTGTTCTCATGTCCGTTGGCCGGTCGCCGGGCCGCGCATCAGGCCTTCCGGACGCCACAGCAGGATCAGGATGACCAGGCTGAAGGTGAAAGCGTCGCGGAACTTCAGCAACTCCTGCGGCAGCGTGTAGTTCAGACTGGTGTCGATGAAGGCCAGCACGAAACCGCCGATGACCGCGCCGGTGAGGCTCCGCATGCCGCCGATGATAGTCGCGATGAACGCCACCAGCAGCGGCTCCAGCCCGATGCCGGGAACCACGGTTCCGATCCTGCCCATCCATAGCAGGCCCACCACGCCGGCAATGAAGCCGGAAATCGCGAAGGCGGAGGAGATGATGAGGTTCGCCGGCACTCCCAGCATGCGCGCCATGGTGAAGTTGGTCGCGGCCGCGCGCATGGCAATGCCGAGTACCGTGCGGCGCATGAGGAACGCGAACAATGCGAGCAGGATCACGGCTGCGGCAATGGTGAGAAGATTCCGCATCGGCGTGATGGCGCCGCCGATCTCGACGGTGCGGGAGAAGATCTCCGGCAGCGGAATGACCCGTGGGCGCGGCGAGATGAAGAGCAACGCCGCGTTCTGCAGCAGGGTCGAGAAGGCAAAGGAGGTGATGAGCACCGCCGTCACCGACTTCGCCCGCACTGGCCTGAACGCGATGTAGTCGGTTGCGATGCCGGTCACCACCGCCATCGCAACGGCCGCTGCCGCCATCACGAACCACGGCAGCGCGGATCCGCTGATCAGGAACAACGTGTAGCCCGTGACCATGATCAGCTCGCCGTAGGCGAAGTTCACCAGGCGCAGGATGCCGTAGACAATGACGAGCCCGAGCGCCATGAGCGCATAGGCGCCGCCTAGGCTGAGCACGTTGATCAAGAACTGGATTGCGAAGGTCATGGCCTCAGCCTCCCAGATACAGCGCGTCGATATCGGTCGCGGCACTGATCTCCGCTGCGGTGCCGGCCGCCGCAACCTTGCCAAGCCGCATCACATAGGCACGGTCGGCGACGGCAAGCGCTTCCGTGACATTCTGCTCCACCAGCAGAATGGTGACGCCTGTTTGCTTGAGCTTCGCGATCAACTCGAATATCTGGTCGACGATTACCGGTGCCAGGCCCAGGGACGGCTCATCGAGCAGCAGCACCTTCGGCCGCGACATCATGGCGCGCGCGATGACCAGCATCTGCTGCTCGCCACCGGAGAGGGTTCCCGCCGGCTGGCTCAGACGCTCCGCCAGGCGCGGGAATAGCTCGAACATCCGCTCGCGATCGGCATTGACGCCGGATCTGTCTGCGCGGCGGGTGTAGCTGCCGAGCCTCAGGTTCTCGTCCACCGTCAGATCGGGGAAAACGTCGCGGGTCTCTGGCACTGTGGCCACGCCTTTGCGCACCATGATCTCCGGCTTTGCGGACGTGACGTTCTCTCCATCCAGGCGAATGGAACCACCGGCCGACTTCAACGCGCCCGCAATGCATCGCAGGGTCGAAGACTTGCCGGCGCCATTGGCGCCGAGCAAAGTGACCAGTTCGCCGCTGGATACCGAAAAGGAGATGCCGCGCACCGCCCGGATCGCGCCATACCGCACCTCCAGATCCGTCACCTCAAGCATGCGCGGCTTTCGCTCCGAGATAGGCTTCGATCACAGCCGGGTCGCGGCGGATCTCGTCGGCCTTGCCGGCTGCGATGGTGCGGCCGGAAGCCAGAACGTGCAGCCGATGGCACAGCCGCATGATCAGGCTCATGTCATGATCGATGATCAACAGGCCAAGCTTGCGATCGCGTGGGATCCTCGAGAGGGTATGGAGAAGGGCGTCGGTCTCGGCTTCGTTCATGCCGGCCGCCGGCTCGTCGAGCAGGAGGAAGGACGGATCCGCGGCCAAAGCGCGCGCGATCTCCACCCGGCGCTTGTCGCCATAACTGAGCGCGCCTCCCAGTTCCTCGGCCCTGTTCGACAGGCCAAATTCATCAAGCAGGCGTTCGCTCTTGCCGCGTGCAACGCGCAGGCTGTCGCCGTGGGCAAGGGAAGCGCTCTCGATGTTCTCGATCACGGTCAGGTTGTTGAACAGTCGCACGATCTGGAAGGAACGGCTGATTCCTTTGAGAGCGATCTTCCAGGGTGGCAGAGACGTGATTGCCTCTTCGCGCAGCGAGACGCTGCCGTGGACTAGGGGCACTTCGCCGGTGATCGCGTTGACCAACGTCGTCTTGCCGGAACCGTTGGGGCCGATGAGGCCGACGATCTCCTCCGGATCAACGGTTAGCGTGACGTCATCCAGGGCGCGCAGCCCGGAGAACTCGACCGAGATGTTAACTGCCTTCAGCGACGAACTGGCCATGAAAGTTCCGCAAAGAGAAGCGCCGGGACCGGGCGGGTCCCGGCGCTATCGCACAATCAGGGAGCCGGCAGCGTCTCCGGCTTGCGCCAGCCGAGGAAGGTCGGCTTGCCGCCCTTCAGCTCGACCATCACCGCGGCCTTGTTCGGAACGTGGCCTTCTTCCGCCGTGCCGTAGTCGAGTTCTCCGGTGAGCAGCTTGAAATGGCCGTCTTCGAGCGCCTTGGCCACGGCAGCGCCCTCGGTCGTGCCAGCCGCCTTGATGGCCTCAGCCATCAGCATGACAGTGTCCCATCCGGTGGCGACGAACGCCGTATCGGGCTCCTGCCCGTGCATGTCGACGTAGAGATCGATGAACTTCTGCATGTCCGGATGTGCTTCCGGCGTCATGAAGGTATGTGTGACGAAATACACCTCATTCCCATGGGCCTCTCCCAGCGCAGCATGCAGGGCGGGATCGTCGTAAGCGTCGCCGCCTAGTACCGGTGCATCGTACCCCACCTCGCGCAAAGCCCGGGTGATAAACGCGATATCCTGGCCGTACGAGGAGATGAACATCACGTCGGGCTTCTTGCCGAGCGCCTTCAGGCGCGCGAGCTGTGCGGAGAAGTCGTTGTCACCGTTGGTGTAGGTGTCCTCGAGGATGATCTCGCCACCATTCGCCTTGAACTGGGCGATGAAGTACTTGGACAGCGACTTGGTGTAGGCGATGAACTGGTCGGTGACGACATAGGCCGTTTTCCAGCCCTTCTCCTTCAACGCAAAGTCGGCCGCCGTCGCTCCCATCGTGGTGTTCCACATGGAGAGTGTGAACTGCTTGTCGCCGAGGGACCAGGAGGAATAGAGCGGGTCGGAGGCGCAGGCGGAGATGCCGACCAGGCCGGCCTCCTGTGCCTCACGGCTCGCCGGGCCGCCGAAGTCGAAATCGCACGGCGTCATGATGATGTCGGCACCCTTGTCGATCAGCTCGACTGCGGCATTGCCGACCGTAACCGGATCGGACTTGCCGTCCACATTGATGAACTGGACCTTTTTGCCCAGCAATCCGCCGTTGTCGTTGATATATTTGACTGCGACCTGGGCGCCCATAACACCCGGGGTGTCGAGCGGTGCCTGCACGCCAGTCTGGCACATGGCCCCGCCGATGATGATGGTGTCGTCCTGCGCCTCTGCAGCGCTTGCGAAGACGAGCGCAGCGATCGCTGCGCTCGATATGCTCTGGATCGATCGTCTCATGTCAGTCCCCTTGCTTCTGAGCAACTCATCCGCGGCGGCCTTGCCCTGAAACTCTCACCCGATTTGCGGACAACGGCCCTCCGCGGTACTGGCAGGCACGGTGCTCATGCAATGCCTGCTCAATTCCGTTTCTCGATCTCGGCGATCAGCGCATCGGTCTTGACCTGCCGGCAATAACCCTTGATCGCGCGGAGTGTGTTCTGGTGGCGCTCCTCGCTCATCGTCGCGCAGGCGTCCGGGACGAGCGTCACGAGGTAGCCGAGATCACACGCATCGCGAACCGCCGATTCCACGCACTGATCCGTCAGGACGCCCACGAGCACCAGCTGCTTCACGCCGAGATTGCGCAGGAGGTAGTCGATGTGGGTCGACACGAACACGCTGGACGAGCCCTTGGGCAGAACGATCTCGTCCTCGCCTGGCGCGATCTCGTCGATCACCTTGCCATCCCAGGACCCTTTGGGAACGTTGAAACCCGTGATCTTATAGTCCAGGCTGCGATCGCGGCCGTCCTTGGTCAAGCTCTCGATCGTCGTATACAGCACTTCGATGCCGGCGGCGCGGAACGCCTTCTGCAGCCGCTGCATGTTAGGAATCGCAGCCGATCTCAAACGTTCGAAATAGTAGCCGAACTTGCCCGTGATCTCGGACTCCGGCACGTCTTTGAACTCGCCGCCGTCGCGCCGGCAGGAGAAGTTCTGCACATCGATGAAAAGCAGGGCCGAAGATTTCGGTTCAAGCGGTACTTCGCGTGTGGTCAGGTGATCGGTGTTCATCGGGGAAACTCTTCCATGTCAGCGGTTGCTGCGGTGGTTAGGCTGCCCGCAATCAGGCGGGACCAGCGCTCCTGGCCTGAGTAATCGGCGATGACGTCGTTCCGGACTTCGAGCAGCAAGTGCGGAAGGCCGCGCCTCTCGCCATGCACCGGAATCGTATAGTCGGTGCGATCGTCGACCACGTAAGGCTCGTTGTGGGCGCACGAAATCCCAGGATGAGTCGTCTGGAAGATCGCTATGAAGCGCTGCGCGAGGCGCGGGTCGCGGTTCGACAAAGCGCCCACCAACCAGGGTCGCGGTGCGCCATTCGTGAGATGCGGGGTGAAGCTGTGGATCGAAACTAGGATCGTCAGCGTAGCCGCGTTCGCGCGCTGATCGAGCAGCTTGGTGACCGCACGGTGAAAGGGCTGATGAATCGCTTCGAAGCGCTGCCGCCGGTCGTGCTCGGTCAGGTTCTCATTGACGGGCACCCTCGTTCCGTCGCTCACCGCCGGAATGCAATCGGGCGCATCGAACGGCCGGTTGCAGTCGACCACCAGCCGGCTGAAGCGCTGCAGGATCAATGGCGCGTCGAGAATAGTCGATAGTTTTCGCGCCAGCCCCTCCGCGCCGATGTCGTAGGCGATGTGGCGGTCCATCTCGGTGGCGGCGATGCCGAGGTCTCGCAATCGCGACGGCACGTGGCGGCCCGCATGCTCGCACGTCAGCACGAAAACGGAGCGGCCGTCAGGGTTCACGACCTCGACCGGCGCGGGGTCGCGCTCCGACAACAGCGGCGCACTGTGCTCGAGAGACTGCAACATCTGTCCCAGACTGCCTCGGGCGTTCCCCTCGTTCGGCCTTTCGGAACTGCCCACATGACTCAAAGAAACTTTCTGATCATTGTCAATGTTGTTTTTCGGTTTGACTAATTTTTTTCACGGCCTAATCATCCTGTCCTGCAAACCCATTCACGAGCATCGCCGGCTGTGACTGCGTCAATGACGGTGCGCGAGACCATCAGGCAGGAAGCCCCGAACCTGACTGCCAGCGAGCGCAAGGTCGCCAATGCGATCCTGGCCGACTATCCGTTCGGCGGGTTGCAGCCCATCCTCGAGCTCGCCGGCCGAACCGGCGTCAGCGCGCCCTCGATCACCCGCTTCGTCAGCAAGATCGGATTCGCCGGCTACCAGGAGTTCCAGCGCCAGTTGATCGGCGAGCTGCGCGAGGGTCGGCGGTCGCCGCTTGATTTGAAGGCCACGGAGCAGCTGGGCGACGGGGGCGAGTTCCTGAATGACTATGCGCACCGCCTCGCCGCGCGCCTGCACGAAATGGCGGACAGTGTTTCGCAGACACAGTTCGAGCACGTGCTCAAGCTGGTCGCCGATCCGACGCGCAATATCTTCCTGCTGGGTGGCCGGATCAGCGACGGCATTGCCGCCTTCCTCGCCATCCACCTGACGCAGATCCGACCCAAGGTGTCGCATCTGCCGTCAAACCCGGAGCATTGGCCCGAGCATGTCCTGCGCATGCGCAAGCAGGACGTGCTTATCCTGTTCGATTTCCGGCGCTATCAGGCGGATCTTGCACGGCTCGCGCAGATCGTGGCGACGAAGCGCCAGTCGACCATTGTGCTGGTGACCGACAAATGGATGTCGTCGATCGCGCGGCACAGCGATATCGTGATCGCGCTTCCGATCGAGAGCGGCACGGCGTGGGACACTGTGGTGTGCGCCATCGCCTTCGTGGAGGCGCTCATCGTAAAGGTATCGGAAGAGAACTGGTCGGCAACGCGCAAGCGGCTGGAGGATTGGGACCAGCTGCGCCTAGCGCCGCCCGGCAGCAATAACGGGGAGAGAGATGATACGTGAGGAGATGATCGTCGCCTGCTGCACGGACCTCGCCGGCAAGGTCCGCGGCAAGGCCTTTCCGGCCCGCCAGTTCGACCTACGCAAGAAACGCGGCGTCGGATGGACGCCGACCAACGTCCAGATCACTTGCTTCGATGCCATCGCCGAGAGCCCGTTCGGCGCGCTTGGCGACCTCGTGCTGATTCCGGACGAAAAGGCGCGCGTGCGCGTCGTGCTCGAAGATGGCGGGGACGCCGAGCATTTCGCGCTCGGCGACATCAAGCACACGGACGGCAGGCCATGGGAGTTCTGCACCCGCTCCATCCTCAAGTCGGCACTCGAACGACTTGAGCGCCTGACCGGGCTGACGCTCTACGGCGCGTTCGAGCACGAGTTCCAGTTCCGGGATGGGCCGAGCCGGCTGGGTGATGCCTATACCTCTGACGGGTTCCGAAGAGGGCGGGACTTTGCAGAGACGCTGCTTGCGGCGATGCGCAACGCCGGCCTGGAGCCCGACACCTTTATGAAGGAGTTCGGTGCCAGCCAATATGAGGCGACGATCGGACCGGTGCGCGGTGTCGCGATCGCCGATCAGGCCACCATCCTGCGTGAATTGGTGCGGCTGGTGGGCGAAAGACTAGAGCGGCCGGTGACCTTCACGCCGATCCGCGATCCCGCCAGCGTCGGGAACGGCGTGCACATCCATCTCAGCTTCCTCGATCGCACTGGCAAGCCTGCGACCTACGACCCGAAGGGGCCATATGGCCTCGGCAGCCACGCGGGCCAGTTCATCGCCGGAATCCTCAAATATCTCGACGCGATCATCGCCATCACCGCGCCGAGCGTGGTCTCCTATCTCCGCCTGACACCGCATCGCTGGAGTGCTGCTTTCAACAATCTCGGCTTCCGCGACCGCGAGGCGTCGGTGCGCATCTGTCCTGTCTCCGATCTCAGCGACATCGCCAAGGCCGCGCAGTTCAATTTCGAGTTCCGCGCTGCCGACGCAGCCGCCAGCCCGCATCTGCAGCTCGCCGCGATTGTTCACGCCGGCGCGCAAGGAATCGAAGAGGGGCTATCGGTGCCACAAGCGACCGAAGAGGATCTCTCGCTTCTGGATGCCGCGGCATTGCGTGCACGCGGCTATGTTCGCCTGCCGCAAGGCTTGGAGGAGGCACTCGATCGCTTCCGGACCAACGCTGTCGTCACGGGCTGGTTTCCCAGCGGATTCGCTGACGTCTATGTCAAGCACAAGAGGGGCGAGCAGGCCTATCTTGGCGAACGTAACCAGACGGAAATCTGCGGACTGTACGAGCAGGTCTACTGAACCGATGCTCTCGGCTGCACGCGAACTGGCCCCAGCAACGGGAGCAGCTACGCGAAGAAGCGGATAAGATCTGATCTCCCTGCAGGCCGCTGACCACTCTCATCGTTGGTGTGCAAATGGACTGCGGGGCGTGCCGCCCGCACGACCCTGCGGGCATTGACGGGGCTCCGAACAATCGCTGTAATGGCCGGAACTTAAGAGCTGCAGCAGCAGCCTACATACGGGAGGTAATTCCGGCCGCAGATCAGGTCAGGCGTTAAGGTTTGAGCCAGTTCGCCTGCGATCGTTCGCAGGCGATGGCGCCATCTTCAATCACTGACGTGCGTCCTGTCGGTGCAAGCCGCATATGGTGGTGCCCCAACCGGAAAGGTCTGGCCACAGATGTGTCACCGGCCGATGCGCGAAACTCATCGCCGCTGAGGGATTTTGAGGGGTCAGGGATGTTGCTTGAACTCCGGAAAGTGTCGAAGAGCTTTGGGGCGATCAAGGCGGTCTCCGATGTCGATCTGCAGGTCGACAGGGGCGAGATCGTGGGCCTGATGGGCGACAACGGCGCCGGCAAGTCGACGATGATCAAGCTGATTGCAGGCAATTTCCCGCCAACCTCCGGCGAGATCGTGATCGATGACGAGGTGGTGCACTTCCACAGGCCCGTGGAGGCGCGCGGCAAGGGTATCGAGGTCGTCTATCAGGATCTCGCGCTGTGCAACAATCTCTCTGCCGCCGCCAACGTGTTCCTCGGCCGGGAGGTGAAGAGCAGCATCGGTCCTATTCGCTGGCTCAATCATCCGGCGATGTACAGGCGTGCCGGCGAACTCTTCGCGGAACTGAAATCCGAGACGCGACCGCGCGATCTGGTGCGCCAGATGTCCGGCGGGCAGCGCCAGGCCGTCGCGATCGCGCGCACGCGCCTCAGCGATGCCAAGCTCGTTCTGATGGACGAGCCGACGGCTGCCATTTCCGTACGCCAAGTGGCGGAAGTGCTCGACCTCATCCGGCGCCTGAAGGACAGCGGCATCACGGTCGTTCTCATCAGCCACCGCATGCCGGACGTGTTCGAGGTGTGCGAGCGGGTCGTGGTCATGCGGCGCGGTCGCAAGGTCGCGGACAAGCCCATCAAGGAGAGTTCGCCCGAAGAAGTCACCGGGCTGATCACCGGTGCCATCCATGCCGCCTGAGTTATCATGACCGATACAGCCGAAAGACCAGTCCGTACGAATCCCGGTTCGGACCAGGCGCATGTCGCGTTCGAGTCCGTTCTCGACGTGCAGGAGAAATCCGCGTATCAGCGCTTCATCGCCAACCAGTCCTTCTGGGTGACGGTTGCGCTGGTCGCCATCTGCCTCGCCATGAGTTGGATCGAGCCGCGCTTCGCGACTGAGGACAATTTCTACAACATCACGCGCAACTTCGCCTTCATCGGCATCATGGCGCTCGGCATGACGCCGGTGATCATCACGGGCGGCATCGACCTCTCCGTCGGCTCGGTGATGGGCCTGACCGCGATCGTCAGCGGATCCATCCTGCTGACGGAAACGCCGGCCTGGCTGGCGGGCTGGTGGCCGGAGGCGGCCTGGGCGCATTCCTGGTGGATGGCGGTGCTGGCCGGCCTCGCCGCCGGCGCGATCGTCGGGTTCATCAACGGCATGCTGATCGCCTATGTCGGGCTGCCGCCCTTCGTGGTCACGCTCGGCATGCTGGCGGCCGCGCGCGCCGTGGGCGTGATCCTATCTGGCAATCGCATGCTCTACGACTTCGTGCCGGCTGCTGACGGTTTCAAGATCATCGGGGGCGGCTGGAACCTGGGACTCGACCTGCCGTTCCGCCTGTCCAACCCGTTCATCATCCTGATCCTCCTGACGCTTGCGCTCGCCCTCGCGCTGCGGATGGCGACCTGGGGCCGTCACATCTACGCAGTCGGCGGCAATGAGCAGGCAGCGAACCTCACCGGCGTGCCGGTGAAACGCGTCAAGGTGCAGGCCTATGTGCTGTGCTCCTTGTCGGCAGCGCTCGCCGCGATCCTCAGCGTCGGCTGGTCGGGATCGGCGAATAACAGCCTCGGCGCCACCTATGAGCTGCTGGCGATCGCCTCTGTCGTCATCGGTGGCGCCAATCTGATGGGCGGCGAGGGGACGGCGTTCGGCGCCTTCGTGGGCGCGGCGCTGATCTTCGTGATCCGGAATTCGCTGTTGATGGCCGGCGTCGATTCCAACTGGCAAGGCATCTTCGTCGGCGCCTTCATCGTTCTCGCGGTTCTGCTCGAGCGGATCCGCGGCAGGAGACGCGAATGACCCGGACAAGCGGGCATCCGTGTGTGGTTCGACAAAGAAGACAAGAGAGTGGAGGAGACGCATGCTCAAGTATTTGATGATTGCCGCGCTGGCTGCGGCAGGCGTGGCGACTGGCATTGGCAGCGCCAGTGCCGAGACCTATACGTTCGCCCTCGTCCCCAAGAACACCAACAATCCGTTCTTCGACCAGGCGCTCGCCGGATGCAAGAAGGCGGAGAAGGAACTGAACGGCGCCGTCGAGTGCCTCTATATCGGCCCCGGCGAGCATGGCGGCGGTGACGAGCAGGCGCAGATCGTGCAGGACCTGATCACCCGGGGTGTCGACGGCATCGCCGTTTCGCCCTCCAACGCGGCCGCGATCGCGGCGGCTTTGCAGGGCGCAGAGGGGGCCGGCATTCCCGTCCTGACCTGGGACTCCGACCTGCTGGAGAAGGACAAGGGGCTGCGCCTCGCCTATGTCGGCACGCACAATTACGAGATCGGCGTGAATCTCGCGAAGATCGCCCAGCAGATCAAGCCGGACGGCGGAACGATCTGCATCCAGTCGGGCGGCGCGGCGGCCGCCAACCACAACGAGCGCATGCAGGGCATCCGCGACACGCTCGCCGGCAAGAAGAGCGCCCAGGCGCCCGGCGACAAGCTGACCGGCCAGAACGGCTGGAAGGAAGTGGATGGCTGCCCCCTCTATACGGACGATGACTTCGCCCGCGCCGTGCAGCAGATGGAGGACATCCTCGGCAAGTATCCGGATCTCGATGCCTTCATCCCGACCGGCGGATTCCCGCAGTTCCTCCCCGACGCCTACGAGAAGATCGCGAGCCAGCACAAGGAGAAGATCGCGTCGGGCAAGCTGGCCCTGGTGGTCGCCGACACGCTGCCGGTCCAGATCGAGCTCATGAAGAAAGGCCTCTCCGCCGGCCAGGTGGGGCAGCGGCCGTTCGAGATGGGTTACAAGTCGATGTATTTCCTGAAGGACATCAAGGACGGCAAGGCCCCGCCGAAGGATCCGACCTATACCGGCCTCGATGTCTGCACGCCGGAGAACGTCGATACCTGCATCGGCGGCGGCGGAAGCTGACACGCACGAGAAGAGGGCGGAGCCCGCAGTGCTCCGCCCGAACTTCCTTTCCTGGTGCCTGAATCCACCCGCGATATCGAGTTCACCCCGGGGTGGTGGGAACTATACCAAAGAGCGAACATCTACCCACTTCGGTATAGCCCGGTTCCTAGCCCGGTTCAGGTGCTGTTCATTCTCCAGTTCATAGAGTCCCGGTGACCGCGGCAATCACGAGGGCAACGCTCTTAGCGAGCGTTTCAGAGTGATTGCCCAACTTGGTCACTGCAGGGGCATCATTGCATCTGTCAGAAAAGCCGCCGGCGTCCTCGAGCCCGGCGGCTTTTTTTCGTCATCACACACGAAACAAAGGTACGGTAGCTGCGTTAACCTCCCTTAAAGGGCTGTTTGTCACCATGGGTGCATGACCCAACGCACCCGTTCGACAAGCCCCGCGCACGCGGGCACCCCGTGGGAGTCCTATCTTGTACTGGGCTCCATCACGATCCTCGCCGGCCTCGCCGTGGCCGACCGTTTCGCGGCATGGCTGATCGGAGAGTTCCCGACATGGGGCCTGCTCTGGCACATCCGCTTCGAGTATCTGCGGCCGATTGCCGTGTATCACAACTTTGCCGAACTCAATTGGGGCACTTGGTCTCCCTTCGCCTTCAGCATGCTGGTGATCGCGGCAGCAGCGCTGATCGCCGGCGGTGCATTGTCGCGGCTCAGGTTGGCGCGCGCGGTTTCATATCACCTGCTGTTCGGCGCCGCCGCGACCCTGGCCGTGCTCTGCTTCGATAGGGGCCTCCCCATCCAACCCCGTTCGGTAATCGGTACGCCATCAGAGACGTACGTTCTGCTTGGTGGCTTGCTCACGGCGATTGCGGCTACGTTGTGCTTGCGGATTCATGCAGAATACATCGGATGGAACCCGTGGTCGTCGCGGATGGTACGGCGCTTGGGCCTTTCCATCACCGGCATGCGTTCGAACATCGAAGCCGCCGCCATCGAGATGATCCAGCAGCTCAGCCCAGCGCCCAACCGGTCGCGTGCGGTGCTCGCATTTACTCGCGCCGATCGGCGGCGAGATCGCAGCGCACAATAGCTTACGCCGGACCGGCAACCAGACCACCGGGCATCTTCTCGGCTCGACGCGCCAGCACGGCTCCCACGATCCACCAGATCGCAATCATCCCCAACGCTCCGACATAGCCATCGATCGCGTAGTGCCATCCTAGATGCACGGAGCCGATCATGATGAGCATCGCGTAGACCGTCATGAGTACTCCGACCCATCGCTTCGTGCGCCAGCACACGAGCGCGAACAAGGTCGCAATCGCTACGTGCATGCTCGGCATCGCTGAGATGCCGGCCCCCAACGCGAACTCACGCATCAGGAAGTTGTCCCACAGGTATTGTTGGGCGAGGAGCGCTATGATTGGGTATGTTTCGTTGGCATCGTTCAAATAGGCGGTCAGGGGAAGAAATGGATCCGAAAGACCGCTGATCCTTCCGTAGTAGACCGGACCTGCTGAGGCAAGGAACGTTGCCGCAATATTTCCCAGGATGATCCATCCGAGCATGAGCGTGAGAAAGAACTGCAGGCGAAGGCGATTGTCACGCTGGTTGAACGCCTGCCACACCCAGATAAAGCTCAAGACCATAAACCACGAACCGTAGATCTCGTCGATTGCCTTCGTCACGAAGGGCAGTCCGACCAGCGGGTGGATGATCTGCCACGGCGCGAGGCCGCCATGTAGCCAGAGATCCCACTGCTCGAAGGTCACATCCCAATTGTACGAGGTCAGCAGTGGTATCGATGTTTTTATGACCGTGAATGTTCCGCCGAAGACCAGCATCCCGAGCAGTAACGGTAGTGCATGCGCCATGCGCTGAGGCGTCGCCAGCGTTGTTCGTAGTTCGCGCACGAGCTGAGTTAGAGGCCGGTGCGGCCGCTCGAACATAACGATCTGGAAGCCGCGACCCACAATAAGCAGCACGATCATCACCGGCATCTTCTCCATATACGTCGGCAGGTAGGCGGTGATCGTTGCACCGGCCGGAAGCTCTACCGCGTGAGCGATCGCGAAGCCGACCATCCAGTAGACCAATATGATCGCGAGCGGCAGCGCGTGATGGCGCGTCGCTGCCGGCAGTGCTCTGACGAACTCAGAAAGAAACAACTGGGCCGTGGTCAGGCCGTTCGCCAACAGCATCATCGAGCCTTCCTCCCCTCTCGCGAAGCCATCACGCTTCACACGGTTTCTGCGGTTGGACGTCTTAAGGTGCTCTGCGCCTGACGGTCCAGAAAGCACCCCACCGCCCACCAGATGACCATTGTGCCAAGCGCGCCAAAGTAGCCGTCGATGGCATAGTGCCACCCAAGATGCACGGAGCCGATCATGATCGTCGTGGCGTAGATTGTCATGAGGACTCCAATCCACCGCTTCGTGTGCCAGCACACGAGTGCGAGCAACGTCGCGATGGCAACATGCATGCTCGGCATCGCCGAAATCCCGGTGCCCAACGCGAACTCCCGCATTACAAAGTTGTCCCACACGTAGCGCTGGGCGACGAGTGCCCTGATCGAGTATGTTCGGTCTGCATCGCTCAAGTAGGCCGTCAGGGAAAGGAAGGGGTCCGAAAGGCCGCTGATCCTTCCGTAATAGACTGGTCCTGCTGACGCAAGGAGCGTTGCCGCGACGTTCCCCAGGATGATCCATCCGAGTATCATCGTCAGGAAGAATCGCAGGCGAAGGCGGTTGTCGCGTTGGCTGAACGCCTGCCAGACCCAGATCAGGCTCAGAAGGTAGAACCACGAACGATAGATTTCGTCGATTGCCTTAGTCACCGGGGCCTGCCCGACCAGCGGATGCAAGATCTGCCAGGGTGCCAAGCCGCCATGTAGCCAGCGGTCCCATTGTTCGAAGGTCACATCCCAGCTGTACGAGGTCAGCAGTGGTATCGATGTCTTGACCACTGTGAATGTGCCTCCGAACACCAGCATGCCAAGCAGTATCGGCAGCGCATGCGCTATGCGGCTCGGTGTCACCAACGTTGTTCGAAGCTCGTGCAGCAGCTGAGTCAAAGGCCGCTGAGGTCGTTCGAAGGCAACGATCTGGAATCCGCGGCCTACCACCAGAATCCCTAGCATCAGTGGCATCAGTCGCAGGAAGGTCGGCAGATAGCCCGTGACCGTTGCGTCCATCGGAAGTCCGACCGAGTACGCGATTGCGAGCCCAACGATCCAGTAGATGACTATTATCGCGAGCAGCGGCGCGACATGGCGGATCGCAACCGGTATCGCTGCCACAAGCTCAAATAGAAACAGCTGAGCCTTGGCCTGACCGTTCGCCAACAGCAGCATCTTTGTCGATGACCCTCTAGACGTCCTTCGAGCGAACTCCGGCTCCCCACCTTGCCGCCGATCTGCGCCTACTCCATCCCTATGACATCCTTCGAACAAGAGAAAAATCTGCCCAAGCGCACACCCAGATGCTTAATTAAGCATTAAAAAGTGCATGGGGATATGTTGCGAATTTTCAGAGCATTTGACTAAAGTATGAGTGCGTTGCGACCGGTTTTTACGTCAAAGCTCGAGGCGGTCATTTCACAGCAACGTAGTGGGGCTCAAATCAAAACAGAAACTAGGCCCATCAAGACAACTACGGCTTGAGGAGCATGAAATGACGAAGCTACGGGGTATGTTCGTGCGTCTTCGCAAGAGCGAGGACGGCGCGACGATGATCGAGTATTCGATCCTGATCGGCATCATCACGGCGGCAGCGATTACGTTGATCCTTCAGATGGGGATCTACGTCTCTGGCGCCTGGGGCAATCTCTGCAATGATGTCCAGGGCACGCTTTCCAACATTTCCTTGACCTGCTAATGAGCGGCTAACATCGGCCGGCTCGTGATTGGCTGCGGCTGAGAGATCTGCCGTAGTTGATCGCGTAGCTGGTCGGTGTGCGCCGACCCAGCGGTAGGCCGTTGCGTAGGTTAAGCGCTGCGGCGAACCATGTCGCATAGAGGGTCGCCCATATGAAAGTGCGTCCACTGATCGTGCTGGCGCTGGCGCTATTCTTAGCGCTGGCGGCAGTGTTCCTTGCCCGCAACTGGATCCAGAATCAGGCGACGCGTCCCACCGCCGAGGTGGAGAAGGCATCGGTGGTGAGGCTGGTCGTTGCAGGCACGGCGCTCAAGTTCGGCGATCGTCTCGCCAAGGAAAACCTGCGGTTCATCGACTGGCCGGCCGGCAGCGTGCCGGAGGGCACCTTCAAGTCGATCGACGAATTGCTGGAGCCGCAGCCGCGTGTGGTCCTGCAGGCGGTCCAGCCGAATGAACTCATCCTGGTTTCGAAGGTGACCGGCCCCGGGCAGCGCGCATCGCTCTCGGCCGTCATCACCTCCGGCATGCGGGCCATGACCATCCGGGTGAACGACGTGCTCGGCGTCGCTGGCTTCGTGCTGCCTGGCGACCGCGTCGATATCATGCTGACGCGCGAGATTGTCCAGCAGCAGCCGATCACGGACGTCCTGCTGCAGAACGTCAAGGTGCTCGGCATCGACCAGCGAGCCGATCAACAGAACAACAAGCCGGATGTCGTAAAGGCCGTCACCATCGAGGTCACCACGGAGCAGGCGCAGAAGATCACGCTGGCGTCTCGGGTCGGCACCTTGTCGCTCGCCTTGCGCGACGTCAGCAATGTCGATCTCGCGCGGGTGAGGCCGGTGACGCTGAAGGATCTCGGCATCACCGAGGCGATCGGCACAGTAGAGCCGAATCCGAATGAGAAGAAGCCGGAGACACCGGTCGTGAAGATGGTGCCGAAGCCGAAGGGCAACAACTTGCCCAGCATTGGGATCACGCGCGGGACTGCGCGCCAGGAATACAAGGTGACGCCGGAAGGGACGGTCTTGCAGCCGAATGCGCCGTATGAGGCGCCGGCCAAGAAACAGGCCGAAGAGGTGCCGGTGGCGCCGCCGCCAGTTCAGGTGCCGCCTTCGGTGCCGACAGCGGCCGCGACATCGTCGTAACTGTGGTGCTGATCCCAGCGCGGGGAGTGGGATGAACAAGGGGGCGAATGGGGGCCAATGGCAAAGTTTCTTGTGAGGGCGTTTCTTCATCTCATCGTGGCCGCGTCGCTCTCGGCACCGCTCACGACCGCGCAGGCGCAGGTCGCGATCAGTCCGCTGGGGGAGGACGTGGTTCATGCCGGCGAGTTCGTGGTGCCGGTGAACAAATCGCAGGTGCTGCGGGTCGATCAGCCTTTTACCGAGCTCCTGATCGGGAATCCCGAGATTGCCGACGTCGTCGCGCTCACGAACCAGACGGTCTATGTCCTTGGCAAGCGGCTCGGCACGACGAACCTGACGATCTACGGCCCCCGGCGGCAGCTTCTGGCGGTGCTCGATCTGGTCGTTTCCTATGACGTGGAATCGCTGAAGGCCAAGCTGCACGAGGTGATGCCGGGCGAGGCGATCGAGGTGCGGCCGGTCAGTGGCGGGATCCTGCTGAGCGGCGTTGTGAGCAACGCAACCTCGTTGAGCGACGCGTTGGCGATCGCCCAGCAATACGCGCCGCAGTCGGTGACCAACGCGATGAGCGTGCAGGGCAGCCAACAGGTCATGCTGCAGGTGAAGTTCGCCGAGGTCTCGCGCAACGTCGTGCGCGAGCTCGGCATCGGGCACGACCTGATCGTGGCGGGCGATGTTGGTTTCCGTCTCATCACCTCGTCCGCACTGCCCATAGCGACCGGCAGCTTGCCGTTCGGGATCGGCGCCCTCGACACCGGTGGGAATCCGGATTTGCAGACGACCTTCCAGACGTTGGAGCAGAATGGCTTGGCCAGGACCTTGGCCGAACCCACGCTGATCGCGCTCTCAGGCGACACGGCCAGCTTCCTGGCCGGCGGCGAGTTCCCCATTCCGGTCGAATCGGAAGACGACACGATCACGATTGAGTTCAAGGAGTTCGGCGTCGGCCTCGGGTTCACGCCCACGGTCATCGGGAAGGACCTCATCAACCTGGTGGTGGCGCCGGAGGTCAGCCGCATCGATCCGTCAATCTCCGTGCAGACGACGCTCGTGACTGTACCGGGCCTGTCGACCCGCCGCGCCAAGACCACCGTCGAGCTGCGCGACGGCCAGAGCTTCGCCATTGCCGGCCTGCTGCAGCAGGATTATCAGAACGCGATCTCCGGCCTGCCCTGGCTGTCGGACATCCCCATCCTGGGCGCGCTGTTCCGCAGCACCGGTTTCCAGCGCAACGAGACGGAGCTGGTGATCCTGGTGACGCCGCGGCTGGTGAAGCCGGCACCGTCCATGGCCGATCTAGCAACGCCGGTCGATCGCCTCGTTCTGCCGAGCGATGCCGAGCTCTTCCTGTTCGGCCAGACGGAGGGCAAGGGCTCCGGCACCACGCCGCAGGCTCCGGGTGTGTCCGCTGTGCCCAGCGGCGCTGATGCGCTGAGCAAGGACCAGGTCGGCTTCAGCGGCTCCTACGGTTACATCTTGGAATGAGGGCACAGCGATGAAAGCGCATCTTTGCTTCGGTCTGCTGGTGGTAGGCATGGCGGTAACCGCGTGCGACCCCAGCGTGTACCAGGATTCGAGAACACAGTTCGTCGGCTACGGGGATTCGGTGCGGCAGAATAACGCCGTCATGATCATCGATCCGCAGCCGGTGTCGGCGGCGAACGTGGATATCGATTTCGACGGGCGGAAGGACAGCATCGCGATTGAGCGGTATCGCACCGGCCAGGTCATTCCACCGGAGGACCTGACCACCACGAACTAGCTGGGGCCTGGACAGAAAGGTACGCGGAGATTCGGCCATGGGAATCTCGTCAGGAAGGATCGGAATAATAGGTTTCGGCCGGCGCCTCGGACGCGACGAGCGCGGCGCCGTGCTGATCTATGTGTCGCTCGCCTTGACGGTGTTCATGGGGTTTGCCGCTCTGGTGATCGACGGCGGACGCCTGTTCACGCTCGATACCGAGATGCAATCCGCTGCCGACGCCCTCGCTCTCGCCGGCGCCGCGGAGCTGGACGGCAATGGTGACGCCATCACACGCGCCACGCAGGCGATGGCGAACTTGGTCGACAACAATCCCACTTTCAGCAGCAACACGTCCAAGATCACCGTAAGCACGCCCATTTTCTTGAAGTCTCTGCCGTCGGACGACACGCCAATAAGCGTTGTGGAAAGTTCGACCCACACGACCACAGACCCCATCGAAGCGCGATTCGTGTTGGTCAAGCTGACGGATGCCAACAGCCGTTCCATCGATACTCTCTTTGCTCCGGCAATCGGTGGTGGCACGACGGCGCCTGCCAATGCCGTCGCCATCGCGGGCTTCACCTCGGCCGTCTGCAAGTTCACTCCGCTGTTCATATGCAACCCCTACCCAGACGAGCAGGCGCTGCTCGACAAGCTGGACGACTGGAACGATCCTGATAATGCGGATCGCCGAAGGCTCATCAATTTGAAGAAGTGGTCGGGCAACGGACAGCTCTCGCCGGGAAACTTCGGATTCTTGGACACGCCCGGTCAAAACGGCGCAGCCGCTTTGAGGGACGCCTTGGCCGTAGATGAACCATTGGCCTGTTTTTCGCAGGACGGCGTTGATCTCCACCAAGGCAACGTCGCGTCGGTGCGTCAGGGCATCAACACCCGCTTCGATCTGTATGACGGAAACTTCAACAGCAAGAAGAACAACGAAGCCTACAGACCGGCGGTGAACGTGGTCAAAGGATATACGCTTCAAAACGGTGGCGCGTGCACCAACAACAATCAGTTGGACCCTACGAACGCCCGGCCTCTGCCGCTCGATGAGAATTGGACCCAGCTGGCAGGAACAGCCGGGTCTCGTTGGGGTCTCGGCGACTGGGATTGCGCCAGTTATTGGGCATGGAACCACGGTCCGGATCATACTGCCGCTGGCGACCCCGCCGCCCCGAGCGGTTGCTCAACCGCCGCGAACACCACGATGAGCCGCTACGACATGTATCGCTCGGAAGTAGACAATAGCCGTATTCCGAATACGTCGAACCTGAGCCCGAAGGGCGAGAACGGCAATCCGCAATGCTACAAGAACGGCAACCAGAACAATACGCTCTCCGATCCTTCCAGGAACCCAGACGACATCGACCGCCGTATTATCTATGCCGCCGTGCTGGACTGCAGCGCGCTGCCCAACGGCAACTCGCAGACGGAAATGCCCGCGCTGGCGTTCGTAAAGATGTTCGTCACGCGACCAATGGCCAAGAACAGCAACAATTGCAATGGCAACGGCAACTTTGATCCTAACTGTGAAGAGGATGCGAACGATCTGTTCATAGAAATCATCGACAAGGTCAAGCCAGGGAGCGATGACGCGGTGCTGCACGACATCGTGCAGCTCTACCGATGAGGACGTGGCGCTCCATCGCAGGGCTGGCCCTGTGGCGTGACACCGCCGGCGCCGCGATGGTGGAGTTTACCCTGCTGGCGCCCTTCCTGCTCTTCCTCGGGCTGGGAGTGAGCGAGTTCGGACGTTTCCTCTATCAGTATCAGCTCGTGCTCGACGGCCTGCGCGACGGGGCGCGCTACTTGGCGAGGGCCTATGATCCCGGTGACACTACGGATGAAGCGACAGCAAAAGAGACCAAGGCAATAAATCTAGCGGTCACGGGTACAATTGATGGCACAGGCACTGCCCGCGTCGACGACTGGGCTGCGGCGGATGTCACCTTCAATGTCACTCCTGTCGACAATTCGGATGGAAGCTACAGGGGCGGTGCCTTCGTCTATACGGTCCAGGCTAGCACAACCTTCGACTATGTCGACGTCGGATTCCTGGATGCGCTTGGGCTGCCGGCGCTCTCGATCACCGCGACTCACATGCAGCGGGCGATCGGGGAGTGATGCCATGCGTTCGCTCTTCGTCCGCCTGCTTCGTGACGAGACCGGCGCCTCGATCATCGAGTTCTCGATCGTGATGGTGCTGTTCTTCCTGCTGACCTTCGGGTTGGTCGAGTTCGGGTACGCCCTTTTCCAGTGGAACAGCGCCAGCAAGGCCGCGCAGCTCGGCGCGCGCATGGCAGCTGTGTCCGATCCCGTCTGGAGCCCGCTGACGACTCTCACGTCCACGGGGACTCCGGGCGGGCCGTGGCAGACCAACTACAGCGTCACCTGCTGGGGAACCAACGCGAGCGGCACGAACGGTACCTGCAGCGGAACCGCTCCGGGTGGCGTCTCTCTGGCGTACAGCGCAGCCAATATGCAGCGACTGGTCTTTGGCCGAGGCGGCGACTTGACGTGCGGCACGATCGGCGCTGACGGCGATCCCGGCATGTGTGACATCTTCTGGCGCATCACGCCGCAGAACGTGCGGGTCAACTACCGCCACACCGAGCTTGGCTTCGCCGGCCGGCCGGGCGGGCCGGTGCCGACCGTCACGCTGACCATTACGGGGCTCACCTATCAGTTCTTCGCCCTCGGCGGCCTGATGGGCTTTGACGAAATCACGATGCCCGACTTCACCGTGACCATGACCGGCGAGGATCTGAGCGCCGCGGGCGTGAACTGAGCGAATGCGATGATACTGAGGCATGACTGTGAACGCAGTGACTGAAACCAGGGTTCGAGCCATCGTCCAATCCGCCGAGACGGAGCACGATCTGCGGACGGCGTTCGCCGGTGCGTCGCATTTCGAGATCGGCATCGTGCGCGGGCGGCTGCACGACCGGCTGCCGGACCGGCTCGGACTACAGGACGTGCTGATCGTCGACATCGACCTCAACAGCCGGCAGGACATGACCGCGCTCGAGCGCCTGCTGGCTGGGGAGATGCGACCGACCGTGATCGTGACGTCGGCGTCCCCCGCCAGCGTGGACGCCATGCGCCGGCTGATCCGCCTCGGCGTCGCGGATTACTTGCCGCAGCCGATCGTGCACGAGGATGTCATCGCGGTGGTCCGCGCGGTGCGGTCGCGGCTGCGCGGCGGCACGGAGAGGTCCCAGCACGATTGTCAGGTCTTGAGCTTCGTCCGGCGCTCGGGCGGGATGGGGGCGACGTCGCTCGCGATCGAGAGCGCATACGAGCTGTCGCGCGTGCGCCGTGGCCAGCCGAGGCGCCGGGTGTGCCTGATCGATCTCGATTTCCAGGGCGGTTCCGCCTGGCTGCATCTCGATGCCGAGCCGCTTCTCGACATCGCCGAGATCGTCCGCTCGCCGCATCGTCTCGATGCCGAGCTCCTGGCCGCCATGACAACACACCACCCGGCTGGCTTCGATCTGATCGCTGCGCCGAACGGCAGTATGAACCCGGATTCGGTACCGAGCGACGTTGTCGGGCATCTCATGGCGCTCGTCTGCGAGAGCTACGATTGCGTGGTGGTCGATCTGCCGCTTGGCTGGACGCGCTGGTTCACGGAGGTCCTGGCCGGGTCCAACCGCATCTTCCTGGCGCTGCAGCTGACCGTCGTCGCCGCGAAGCAGGCACACCTGTTCCTCAATCAGATCAAGGAAACGAGCGCGGCCGGCACGCCGATCGCGGTGGTGCTGAACCGCTACCGTCGCTCATGGTGGCGCTCCGGCCTCAAGGTGAGGGAGGTGGAACGCGCCCTGGGACGCAAGATCGACTACTTCGTTGCCAGCGACTACCGCCTGTTCTCCAGCGCGGCCAATCACGGCATGCCGGTCGGCAAGTTCCATTCCGGCACGCGGGCGGAAAAGCAGATCACCAAGATGGCGATGGATGCGGTCAACCGGGGGAGCGAGCGATGACAGGCCGCATGATCCCTGTGCGCACAGCGAAAGAGGCAGACCCGCGATGCTGAGCCGGTTCACCAAGCTGACGAACGTCAACGGCAAGGAGCCGGAGCCTTCGGCGCGCACCGAATCGATGGTGCTGGCGCAGGCCGACGCCATACAGGCGGATATAGATGCCGCCAACCGGCTCTATACCGAAGTGAAGGTTCGGCTGCATCAGCGCCTGCTCGAAGAGATCAACCTGACCGCGATCGAGAAGCTGCCGCCAGAGGCGTTCCGTGAGCAGACGGCGAGCATTATCACGCGGCTCCTGAAGGCGGAGCGGGTCCAGCTCAACCAGCGTGAACAGGCGCAAATCACTACCGACGTCATCGACGAGATGGTCGGGCTCGGGCCGCTCGAACCGCTCCTCAAGGATCCGTCGATCAACGACATCCTGGTCAATACCCACCGCCAGGTGTTCGCGGAGCGGCAGGGGCGGCTGGAGTTGACCCCCGTGATATTCCAGGATGAGCGGCACCTGCTGCGCATCATCAACAAGATCGTATCGGCGGTTGGTCGCCGGGTGGATGAATCCCAGCCTATGATGGATGCGCGCCTGGCGGATGGCTCGCGCGTCAACGTCGCGATCGCGCCGGTTGCCATCGACGGGCCGCTGGTCTCGATCCGAAAGTTCGCCGCACGCCCCTATACCCTCGACAGCCTGGTCACCAATGGGACCATCACCGAGGAGATCAGCACGATCCTGCAGGGAGTCGTGCAGTGTCGCCTCAACGTCCTGATCTCAGGCGGCACCGGCTCGGGCAAGACGACGATGCTGAACGCGATGTCGCGCTACATCGATGGCCGCGAGCGGATCATCACCATCGAGGATGCGGCCGAGCTCCAGCTCCAGCAGATCCATGTCGCCAGGATGGAAACGAGGCCGCCGAACGTCGAAGGACGCGGCGAGATTCGGCAGCGTGAGCTGGTGAAGAATGCGCTGCGCATGCGACCCGACCGCATCATCGTAGGCGAGGTCCGCGGCGGCGAGGCCTTCGACATGCTGCAGGCGATGAACACCGGCCACGAAGGGTCGATGACCACGGTGCACGCCAATACGCCGCGCGATGCGCTGAGTCGGCTCGAGCAGATGATCGGCATGGCCGGTCTCGATCTGTCGTCGCGCTCCATGCGCCACCAAGTCGCCTCGGCGCTGCACGTGGTGCTGCAGCTGCAGCGTCTCAGCGATGGCCGCAGAAAACTGGTCAGCCTGACCGAGATCACCGGCATGGAAGGCGAGGTGGTGCAGCTGCAGGAGATCTTCCGGTTCGTGCGTCGGCGCACCGACAGCGACGGCACAGTGCACGGCGAGTTCCGGGCGACGGGAATCCGGCCGCGCTTCATGCAGGAGTTCCAGACACGCGGCATCGAGATGCCGCCCCGGGCGTTCGAGCCCGAGCGGATACTCGGCTAGAGGTGCAGATGCCGGTCTATCTCACATACCTCTTCTATGGCGCGATCTTCGTAAGCGTGCTGCTGTTGGTGGAGGGCCTGTTCTACCTGCTGGCGGGGCCGGGCGGCGGAACGGTAGCCTCGCCCAATCGGCGCCTGCGCATGCTCGTCGGCGGCGACAAGCGGGAAGAGGTTTTGGTGCGGCTGCAGCGCGAACGGCCGCTGCCTGCGAGTGATCATGCCCGCAATCCGCTCGAGTGGTTCCTTCTGCTGATATCGCAATCCGGCGTCAGGCGCTCGCCGAATCAGGTCATGCTGCTGATGGCGGCCATCGGGGCGCTCTCGGCGATCATTTTGATGGCGATCTACAAGTCCGCCGTCGTGGCCGCGCCTGTGGCTGTGCTTGTGGGCTTCGTCCTGCCGGTGCTGGTATTGATGTTGAGGCGTCGCCGCCGCTGGAAGGCGATGACGGCGCAGCTGCCGGACGCGATCGACATCATGGTGCGGAGCCTCCGCGCGGGTCATCCGGTCGCCACCTCGATTTCCATGGTGGCGCGCGAGATGCGCGACCCTCTGGCGACGGAGTTCGGGCTCGTCGTCGACGAGATGACCTATGGCCTCACGCTCGAGAATGCGCTCTCCAACATGGCCCGCCGTGTCGGGCTCGGCGACCTGCGGTTTCTGGTGGTGGCGGTGACCATCCAGGTCGAGGTCGGCGGCAACCTTGCCGAGATCCTGAGTGGCCTGTCCCGGGTCATCCGGGAGCGCTTTAAGATGCGCGCCAAGATCCGCGCGCTCTCGGCCGAGGGTCGCTTCTCCGCTGTCCTTCTTTCAATCCTGCCGTTCGCGCTGATCGGCGTGATCAATCTGATAGCGCCGCGATTCTATTCCGCGGTCAAGGACGACCCCGTGTTCTGGCCGATCCTGGGGTTCGGGTTCTTCCTCATGGTTGTCGGAATCATCGTCATGTTTCGCATGGTGAACTTCCGTGTCTAGGAACAGCCGAACATGACAGACGTGCTTGCCCTCATCGGACTCGCGCCGGACGATGCGCTGCGCTTGGCATTCCTCGCGACGGTGTTCTTTGCCGTATGCCTCGCGGTCTATGGGGTCAGCGCGTTGTGGTCGAGCAGCAGCGCGGTGCGCCGGCGCATGGGTGTCGATGTGGGTGTCGCGCAAGGCGCGAAGGCCAGGACCGAGTCGCTGAGTTACCTCGACGAGGCGACGCGTGTTTCCCCGGTGATATCGCCGATCGTGCGGCGGCTGATGCCGACCGACATGACGAAGATCTCCCTGCTTCGTCGGCGTCTGGTGTGCGCGGGCTACTATCGGCCATCGGCCGTAGGGTTCTACTATGCCGCCCGCATCGGCTTGGCCGTGCTGTTCGTCATCCTGTTCGCGTTCGCGGCGCCGATCATCTCGACACGGATTCCCGACCACATGATACCGGTTCTGGGCCTGGTGGGGGCCGCGATATCCTTCTATTTCCCCGATCTCTGGATTGCGAGGCGCACGCGTTCCCTGCAGATGCAGTATCGCGAAGGATTCCCCGACGCGCTCGATCTACTGGTTGTGTGTGTCGAGGCCGGCCTCAGCCTGGACGCGGCAATCAACCGGGTGGGGCAGGAAATCGGCCACGCTCATCCGGCGCTGGCGGAGAACTTCGCGATGATGGCGCTGGAGCTGCGTGCAGGGGAGAGTCGCGCCGATGCTCTCCGCAATCTCGCCGAGCGCATGGGGATCGATGAGGTCCGCTCGATGGTCACCCTGCTCCTGCAATCGGAGGAGCTGGGCACCAGCGTCGCGGACGCCCTGCGGCTCTACGCGGACGACATGCGCACCATGCGCATGCTCCGTGCCGAGACCAAGGCGCATGCCCTGCCGGTGAAGCTTGCGCTGCCGCTCGGCTTCTTCGTGTTTCCGACGATGCTGATCGTGATCCTGCTGCCGGTCATGATCCGCATCTATCGCTTGATCCTGTATCGCTAAGAATGGTGGAGGCTGGGATGCGTTCGATCATTCGACACCTGCTGGGGTTCGCTTTGTTGGGAGGAGCGCTGCTGGTGTCCGGCTGCTCCGCCTTGCCGGGCGGAATGCGCCCCATCATGACGATGGACGGACAGCGCATGGCCTTCGATGATCCCGTGGAGCGTGGCCGTGGGCTGGTGGCGACGGGGCAGTTCGGCTCGGCGATCGAAACGCTGACCGAGGTGGTGCATGACGATCCGCGCAACGTCAGGGCGCTCAATCTGCTGGCCGTAACCTACGCCAATCTCAAACGCTTCGATCTTGCCGACCGCTACCATCAGCAGGCGCTCCAGGTCGATCCGAATTCGGTCGCCGCGCTCAACAACCTGGGGTATTCGCATCTGGTGCGTGGCGACACAGCGCAGGCGATCGGGCTCCTCGAGCGTGCGGCCGCCGTTGGCGACGGCAACCAGGTTGTAGCGGCCAACCTTGGTCTCGCGACGGGTCGAGACAATGCGCTTGCGACAAGGCCAATACCGCAGCCTGCGCCGTTGCAGGCCGAGCAGAGCATCAGGTTGTCTGAGCACGTGACTCTGGTGCGCCGCGCCGGGCAGCTTCAGCGCATAGCGCCAGGTGTGCAACTGCTGATCACGAACGCGCCGTCGGTAGCGCCGGAGCCCGAGCCTGGGCCGGCAACTGCCGTCAGCAGCATTGAGGGAAGTTCGCCGGACCCGCGTCATAGATTGTTCCGGGAATTGTTCGCGCTCTTCGATGGCGAGCAGGTTGCTGACGCGTCGACGAGAACCGAATCGTCGTCGTTCCTGCACGTCTCGGATGTCGACGATTTCTCGGTTCTGTGAGGGCGCTGCATCTCAATGGTGATATAACGCGCTGTGGATGAACGCTTGGGGGGCACACATGGATAGCATACATGGAATTCTGCGCTCGGGGGCCCGATCTTGCCGAAGGCCGGCTCGATACGCGTTGACGGCAGCTGTCATGATCGCATTGACGGCCTGCGGCGCAACAAACCCGCCCGTCGAGAATGTCGCTCGCCCAGCGGTGGAGTCGCAGGACGCGATCCTGACGGCGGCGGAGGCGGACATCGAGGCACGCCGATTTCAGTTGGCTTACCAGCGGCTGGGGCGACTAAATGCGGAGATGGGAACAACAGCGCGAGCGCGTTACGCCGCGGCGGAGGTGCTGCTGGGCCTGGATCGACCGAAGGAAGCGCTGACGCGCTTCGAGGAAGTGCAGTCCGATGACGCTTTCCGCGCGCGGGCGTGGCAAGGCATGGGGCTGGCCCTGCTGGCCATGGGCAATACGACTACGGCCATTTCGCAGCTGAACAGCGCGCTCGAGGCGGATCCGTCGCTGTGGCGTTCGTGGGCGGGGCTGGGACGGGCCTATGACCAGGAGAAGCGATGGAGTGAAGCTGTAGCGGCCTACGACAAGAGCATGGCTGCATGTCCAACGCCGGCGGTGATCGTGAACAATATGGGCATGTCATTGCTTCTGCAGAAGCGATATGAAGAGGCTGCCGCCCAGTTCGAGAAGGCGATCGCGCAGGATCCCACTTTGGACACTGCGAAATCCAATCTCCGAATTGCCTTGGCCTGGCAGGGCCGCTATACCGAGGCGCTGACGGGTTTGCAACCCGACGTACGGCCGGATGCGCTCAACAACGTGGGTTACGTCGCGATGTTGCGCGGAGACTACAAGGACGCCCAGCAATACTTCTCACAGGCGCTGGAGAGCAGCCCGACTTATCACAATGGCGCGGCCATGAACCTCGAAGCGCTGAAGGTTCTAGTCAAGTCGAAACTGCCGGCACAGGCTCAGCAGTCTGCCGGCAGTTCGGGGCAGTGACCCGGCCCCGCCGTCCCTGATCGAAGCGATCAGGGACTGAGCGGGCGAGGGGTCAGCGAAGGTTTCTGCCGACCTCCTCGATCGCGTCGCGCGTGGCCATCACGATCGTGTCGGCTTCCTGCCGCGTGAGGCAGAGCGGCGGGGCGTATCCCAAGATGTCGCCCTGCGGCATGGCGCGTGCGATGACACCGCGCTTCAGCAGCGCTGCGGCCGCCTGCGGGCCGACCTTTTTCGCCGGATCGAAGAAGCGGCGCTTGTCCCGATCCTCGACCAGCTCGACCGCGCAGAGCAGGCCTTCGCCGCGTACCTCGCCGACGATCGGCTGGCGGGCGAGCGCCTGGCGCATGGTATCGAGAAGATAGCTGCCGACGTTGCGTGCGTTCTCGACTAGGCCGAGCTCGTCGATGAGCTTGAGATTGGCAACGCCCGCCGCCGCACCGATCGGATGGGCGGAATAGGTCCAGCCATGGCCGATTGCGCCGAGTTCATCGGTACCGCGCTCCAGCACTTTCCACACCTTCTCGGAGATGATGGAGCCGGACAGCGGCGCGTAAGCCGAGGTGAGGCCCTTGGCGATGGTGATGATGTCCGGCTCGATCCCGTAGTGGTCGGAGCCGAACATGCTGCCAAGGCGACCGAAACCCGTCACAACTTCGTCGGCGATGAGCAAGATGTCGTACTTCTTCAGGACCGGCTGGATTGCGGCCCAATAGCCCTTTGGCGGCGGCACGATGCCACCGGTGCCGAGCACCGGTTCGCCGATGAAGGCGGCAACCGTGTCCGGCCCTTCCTTCAAGATCAGCTCCTCCAGCTTGGCCGCGCAATAGGCGGAGAATTCCTCTTCCGACATCGACGCGTCCGGACGGCGGAAGTAGTAGGGCGCCTCCGTGTGCGTGACTTGATCCAGCGGTAGGTCGAACTTCTTGTGGAACAGGTCGAGGCCGGTCAGCGAGCCGGTCATCAGGCCCGATCCGTGATAGCCGCGCCAGCGCGAGATGACGGTCTTCTTACCAGGCCGTCCCAGGATATTGTTGTAGTACCAGATCAGCTTGATGTTGGTCTCGTTGGCGTCCGAGCCCGACAGGCCGAAATAGACCTTGGACATGTTCTTGGGCGCGCGCTCCAGCACCATGTGTGCCAGTGTGATCGCAGCCTCTGTGCCGTGCCCGACATAAGCATGATAGTAGGCAAGCTCGTGCGCCTGCTTGGCGATGGCATCCGCGATCTCCGTCCTGCCATAGCCGACATTCACGCAATAGAGCCCGGCAAATGCGTCGAGCAGCTTGGTGCCGTCACGGTCGCGGATATAAACGCCTTCGCCGCCGGTGACGATGCGGTTCGGCATTTCTCCGCGCGCGAACTGACCCAGATGAGTCGAGGGATGAAAGAGATTGGCGCGATCCCACTGGTCGAGCTGGTCGTTGCGCAACATCGCATTGCTCCTATCTGACGATCGGGCCGTCGGGCGTGCGGGTCAGGACTTCCGGTCCCCCCGCACCCAGCAGCACCGTATTGGAAATGAAGTAATCACCGCGTCCCGTTCCCATGAGCCAGGAGAGAATGTGGAACGACATACCCTCCCGGATCTCCATCTCGGAATCGTGGCGCAGGCCGACGACCTTGTTGCCGCCTGTCCAGGTCGGCGACAGGCCAATCCCGACGCAATAGCCGCAATGGTGACGACGATACCGCGGCAGGCCGGCCTCGTCGACCACCTGTTGCCAGGCGGCATAGACGTCGCGCGCGCGAGCACCGGAACGCAGCGCCCCCAGGACGGCATGGAAGGCTTGCTGGCTCGTCTCGGCCATCCGGGCGTCCGGGTCAGGGATGGAGCCGATATGGACGAGCCGCCCCAGCGGCGCGTGATAGCGCGAGGCGCAGCCGGACAATTCCAGGAACACCGGCTCGCCTGACTTGTAACGCCCGTCGCCCCAGGTCGTGTGCTCTTCGCCGAGACGGCTCCCTGGCCGGATGAAGGGACCGAACGCGGGCGGCGATCCGCCGGCTCTCGTCATCGCGGCAACACAGGCAGCGACGACCTCGCGTTCCGGCGCTCCGTCTGCAATGACCTCGATTGCAGCGCCCGCAGCGGCATCCGTCACGGCCGCGGCGCGGCGCATCAGGGTTTGCTCTTCCGTGCTTTTCACCAGGCGAAGATCGTCGATGAGGCCGGAGATGTCCTGCCACTGCGCTTCGGCTTGTGCCTGCAACGACATGGCCAGACCGTGACTGAAGCCGGCGGTCCAATATTCGAGGCCCAGGCGGCGCCCCGCGAGCTTCTGGTCACGCAAGACGCGTGCCGCCACATCGGCGGCCGTCTCGCTGTCGCTGTGGCCGCGGAACTCCGCCGCCTTTACCTGCTTCTCGACCGAGACGCGCTCCATGGCCCGGGTCACGAGCACGGGCGTGCCTGCGAGCGGCACGATCAGCAGATGGGGCGCGAAATAACCCCAATGATCGAGGCCGGTCAGATAGAACACGTTCTCCGGCGCAGCGACCACTGCGCCGTCGAGCCCGCGTTGTAATAGCCCTGTGCGGAACGCCGCCAGGCGCCGCGCGATTTCCGCTTCAGAGAATGGGTTATCGTGCATCATCGGCTGACCTCACGCGACATCCTGGCATATATATTTGACGTCCATGAAGGCTTCCATGCCAAGCCGCGATCCTTCGCGCCCCAGGCCCGATTGCTTGACGCCGCCGAAGGGGATCGGCGCACCGGTGATCTTGGTGCGGTTGACCGCCACCATGCCGTATTGCAGCTCGGCAGTCAGTCGCGCAATCCGTCCCGTATCGCGGGTATGAAGGTAGGCGACCAGCCCATAATCCGTGTCATTGGCGCGATCTAAAGCGTGTGCCTCCTCATCGAATGGCGCGAGGGCGGCGATCGGCCCGAATGTCTCTTCCCGGAAGATCAGCGCATCGGCCGGCACATCGGCCAGCACGGTCGGCTGGAAGAAGAGCGGGCCTGCCTGATGCCGTTTGCCGCCAGCCACCAGCCGCGCGCCGCGCTTGAGGGCGTCGGCCACATGCTCTTCCTGCTTGCGCACGGCGGCTTCGTTCATCAGCGGGCCGATGGCGGGATCGGACAATCCATGCCCGACGGTCAGACCCCGCGCCCGCTCCGCAAAGCGGGCGACAAAAGCATCATAGACCGGCCGCTCGATCAGCATGCGGTTGGCGGCGAGGCAATCCTGGCCGGAGGTCGCAAACTTCGCGCTCACGGCACAATCCACCGCGCGGTCGAGATCGGCGTCGGCGAACACCAGGAACGGCGCATGACCGCCCAGTTCCAGAACCAGCGTCTTGATGGTCGCGGCAGATTGCCGATAGAGCAGGCGGCCCACCTCCGTCGAACCCGTGAAGGAGAGTACACGAACCGCAGGAGATTCCGTCATCGGCGCGACGACTTCGGCCGCTTCGCCGGTCACGATGTTGAATGTGCCGGCGGGCACACCGGCGCGTTCCGCGAGTTCCGCCAGCGCAAGGGCGGAAAAGGGCGTCTGATGCGACGGGTGGACCACCGTGGTGCAGCCGGCCGCCAGAGCCGCCGCCGCCTTGCGCGTGATCATGGCGGAGGGGAAGTTCCAGGGCGTCACCAGGGCTGCGACACCCATCGGCTGCCGCCGCACGCTCATCAGCGCATCGGCGAGATGCGAGCTCACCGATTCGATGTTCGTGCGTTTCGCTTCCTCGGCATAGAACTCGATGAAGGATGCCGCATAGTCGATCTCGCCACGGGCTTCCGAGAGCGGTTTGCCCTGCTCGAGCGTCATGAGCACGGCCAAATCCTCGCGGTTTGCCACGACCGCCTCGAACCATCGACGCAAGACCTGCGCTCGCTGCTGAGGCAAAAGGGCGGACCAGGCTGGAAAAGCTCGGTCTGCTGCTGCGATCGCCTGCGCGCTCTCGTCGGCGGTCAAGGCCGGGACATGGCCGATCCATTCGCCGTTGCCGGGATCGGTCACCGAAATCACGCGGCCGGAGGCGCTGGACCGCCAGGCGCCGTCGATATAGGCGAATTCCTTCAGCAACCTGGAATCCCTAAGCAGCTCCAATCCGGCGGAGCGTCTGTGCCGGCTGGTGGCGGAGCTTTGCATGCCATCCTCCCTGGAGTCGCAAGACCTGCAGGATAGGGGGTGAAGCGGCCCACTTTGGTCCAAAGTGGCAGCGGACCGCAGAAGATTCCACTATCCAGCACCGCGCCTTTAGCTGCTTTTTCCGCCCCGGGAGTGCGATGAAGGGCGGCATCGAATTCGCTGCATAAAGGCCCCATGTCGCGCTATTCCGCGCTCGCGCTCCTGAAGCATGCCATCACCGGCCGGCCCTGGCCGCGCGCGTGGCGCGATCCCGCCCCGAAGGAGCGCTACGAGGCGATCATTGTCGGCGGCGGGGGCCATGGGCTCGCAACTGCTTACTATCTTGCGAAGGAGTTCGGCATCCGCGATGTCGCCGTGCTGGAGAAGGGCTATATCGGCTCCGGCAATGTCGGGCGCAACACCACCATCGTGCGCTCCAATTACATGTTGCCCGGCGCCACCGAGTTCTACGACTTCTCGCTCAAGCTCTGGAATACGCTCGCCCATGACCTGAACTTCAACGTGATGTTCAGTCCGCGCGGGCAGATCCTGCTGCTGCATTCGCCTGATGCGCTGGATTCGGCGGCGCGGCGCGGCAACATCATGCGACGTCACGGGATCGCGGCGCGGCTGCTGGATCGTGCGGCGATGCAGGAGCTGGTGCCGCACCTCGACTACCGCCCAACAGCGCGCTTTCCGATCTGGGGCGGGCTGATGCAGCCGACCGCAGGCACCGCGCGCCACGATGCGGTGGTCTGGGGCTATGCCCGTGCCGCATCGGAGCTTGGTGTCGACATCATCCAGAATTGCGAGGTCACCGGGTTTGTGCGCCAAGGCGGACGCATCACGGGGGTCGAGACCAGCCGCGGCCGGATCATGGCGGCGAAAACCGGCATCGCGGTCGCTGGTCATACCTCGCGCCTGGGCGAGATGGCGGGACTGCGCCTGCCGATCGAAAGCCACCTGCTGCAGGCCTTTGTCTCCGAGCCTTTGAAGCCGCTGCTCGACTACGTGATCGGCTTCGGCGGCCATGGCCACTTCTATATCAGCCAATCGGACAAGGGCGGCATGGTGTTCGGCGGCGACCTCGACATGTACAACTCTTATGCGCAGCGCGGGAACTTACCGGTGGTGCGCGATGTCGCCGCGCTGGCGGTCTCGCTCATGCCGTGCCTCGGGCGCGTGCGCCTGCTGCGGCATTGGGCGGGCGTCATGGACATGACCATGGACGGCTCGCACATCATCTCCAAGTCGCCGGTCGACGGGCTCTATCTCAATGGCGGCTGGTGCTATGGCGGGTTCAAGGCAACGCCGGCCTCCGGCTGGTGCTTTGCGCACCTGATGGCGCGCGACCAGCCGGACCCGCTCTCCGTGCCGTTCTCGCTCGATCGCTTCGCCCGTGGCGCCATCGTCGATGAGGCCGGTTCCGGTCCGACACCCAGGCTGCACTGAATGCTGCGCATCAATTGCCCCTTCTGCGGCGAGCGCGACCATAGCGAGTTCACCTATGGCGGCGATGCCAATATTGCCTATCCCGAGCTGTCCGCCCCACTCGAGGCGTGGATCGAGGCCGTCTATGTGCGCTCGAACCCGAAAGGACCGCATCGCGAGCGCTGGCAGCACAGCGATGGTTGCCGCCTGTGGCTCATCGTGGAGCGCGACACGCTGACCCATGCCATCACGCGCGTCGAGCCGGCGCGCACTGCCATCCCCGGGCTGATGAAATGACCGGATTTCGTCTCAAGAGCGGCGGCGCCATCGACCGCGGCAAGCCGCTCGGCTTCTCGTTCGATGGCCGTACGCTGCACGGATTCCGTGGCGACACGCTGGCCTCCGCGTTGCTGGCCAATGGCGAGCGCCTGGTCGCGCGCAGCTTCAAATATCACCGGCCGCGCGGGATCATGAGCGCAGGAATCGAGGAAACTTCTGCGCTCGTGACGATCGGCAGCGGCGCGCGCACCATCCCAAATACGCTGGCCTCGACAGAGGAACTCGTAGAAGGCCTGGAGGCGCATAGCCAACATTGCTGGCCGAACCTACGGTTCGATCTGGGCGCGATCAACCAGCTGTCCGCGCGACTATTCAGCGCCGGCTTCTACTACAAGACCTTCATGGGACCCGGGAACAGCCCCAAGAGCTGGCTGTTCTACGAGCGTTTCATCCGCCGCGCTGCGGGATTGGGCGTCGCCTCGCGCGAGCCCGATCCCGACCACTACGAAAGCTGCGAGGCTTCTTGCGATCTGCTGGTGATCGGCGCCGGTCCGGCCGGAATCGAAGCGGCGCGCGTTGCGGCAGAGGCTGGCCTGGATGTGATCCTGGTCGAGCGCGATTTCGCCCTTGGCGGCGGCTTGCTGCAAGAGAGCGAAGCGATTGAGGGTATCAATGCGCGTGGCTGGCTTTTGACGCGGGAGCGCAGTCTACGCGGAGCGTCGAATGTGCGGGTCCTCAGCCGCACCATGGCGTTCGGTCTCTACGACCATGGGGTCGCTGGTCTGGTGGAACGGCTGCAGCCGGCCGCCGGGGTGCGCGAGCGCTTCTGGATCGTGCGTGCCAAGCGCATCGTGCTCGCTGCGGGAGCACTCGAACGGCCGCTGATCTTCGGCAACAACGACCGACCCGGCGTGATGCTGACCTCGGCCCTGCGCGCCTACGTCAATCGGTGGGGGGTGGCGGCGGGCACGCGCATCGTCATCGCCACGAACAACGACTCGGCGTACGCCGCAGCCTCTGATATCGCGCGCGCTGGCATCGCGACGATGCTGCTTGATGCACGCGAGGATGTTTCGGGGCCGCTCCCGGAGATGGCAAAGAGCGCCGGCGTGGAGCTGCGCTTGGGCGGTGTCCCAGTGCGGGCCATCGGCCGTCAAAGCGTCCGCGCCCTGGAAGTTGCGAGAATCGATGGCAAAGCCGGCGAGACCATAGACTGCGATGCCATGGGCATGTCGGGGGGCTGGTCGCCGACCCAGCATCTCTTGAGCCAACGCGGCGTCAGGCCGGTCTGGAACGAGACGCTGGCCGCCTTCCTCCCAGGCGAAGCGCGCGAGCCGGTCCGCTGCATCGGCGCTGCCACGGGCATCTGGCGTACCGATGATTGTGCGCGATCCGGCCGGGCTGCGGGCGCGGAAGCGGCGCATGCGCTCGGCCGCAGCGCGCCGAAAGAGGATTTCCCAGCGCCGGGCGGCTGGGACTACCCGATCCGCCCCTGGATCTTCGGCGGCATCAAGGGCAAAGCCTTCGTCGACATCCAGAATGACGTGACGTTCGGTGACGTGCGCCAGGCCTGCCACGAAGGCTATGACGCGCCGGAGCTTCTGAAGCGCTACACCACCCTCGGCATGGCAACGGATCAGGGCCGCACCTCTGCTGTCAACGCGCTGGCAGTGATCGCCAAGCTGCGCGGTGGGCCGCTCGATGCCATCGGGACCACGACCTTCCGCCCACCGTTCGCGCCGGTCTCGATCGGCGCGCTCGCAGGCGCGGAGCGCGATCAGCATCTGCTGCCGACCCGCCGTTCACCCATGCATGATGCGCTGGTCACGCAGGGTGCACGCATGCTGGAGACGGGTTTGTGGCTGCGTCCCTGGTTCTATCCACAAGGGACCGAAACCGTCGATGAGGCCTATCTCCGCGAGATGCGCCTGGTGAGGGAAGCCGTCGGCATCTGCGACGTCTCGACCCTGGGCAAGATCGCGGTGCAAGGCCCCGACGCGGGCGAACTCCTTGACCGCGTCTATGTGAACGCTTTCAAGTCGCTGGCAATCGGCAAGGCGCGCTACGGCGTGATGCTGCGCGACGACGGCATCGTAATGGATGACGGCACGTCATGGCGCCTCGGCGAGCATGAGTATTTCATGACGACGACGACCGCCAATGCCGGCAAGGTGATGGCGTGGCTGGAAGAACTGCTGGAGATGCGTTGGCCGGACCTGCGCGTCGCGGTCACGTCTGTCACGGATCAGTGGGCCGGCGCCTCGGTGGCCGGGCCATTGGCACGCGATCTGTTGCAGGCGCTGGTCGCAGATCTCGACTTCAGCAACGACGCATTCCCGTTCATGGGTGTGCGGGAAGGATCGTTCAATGGTGTACCGTGCCGGATCGCGCGGATCAGCTTCTCCGGGGAGCTCGCCTACGAGATCTATGTCCCAGCGGATCACGGTCAGGAACTCTGGCGGGCACTGCTGGACGGTGCCACGGCGCGCCGCGGCGGTGCCTATGGATTGGAAGCCTTGGGTGCGCTCAGGATCGAGAAGGGGCATGTTGGCGGACCGGAGCTGGATGGACGCGCCACTCTGGACGATCTCGGCCTCGGGCGCATGGCATCGACCAAGAAAGCGTTCATCGGCGGCGTGCTGCGCACACGGCCGGACCTGCAACGCAAGGACAGGCCGCAGCTCGTCGGTCTGGTGCCGGTCACCAAGGGCGAGATCTTCAAAGGCGGATCGATCCTGTGCGAAGGGGGCAACGAAACGGGGCACGGCTTGGGCTGGGTCACGTCGGTGACGGAAAGCCCCTCGCTCGGCCACTGGGTCGGAATCGGACTGCTGAAGGGGGGCCTCAGCGAATGGGGCGGGCGGACCTTGCTGGCGGATGATCCGATCCGCGGCCGCCGTACCTTGGTGAAGGTCGTGGCGCCGCACTTCCTCGATCCGGAAGGGAAGCGCCTCAATGGCTGACCGCAACTCATCCCTGTTGCATAGCAAGCCGGCTCCCGCCCTTTCGCATCGGCACTGCGCCATGTTGCTGCAATATCATGCTTGGCCGGATCGCTACGCAGAGATGGCGAAGAATCTGGCCATGCATTGCGAGCTGCCCGCGCCGCCGCGCCCCGGCAAGGCTGCTTGCGGCGCACGGGCTGCATTGCTGCGCGTCCACCCGCAGCGCCTGTGGCTGCTCGCCGATCGCGGCACGGCACACGACCACCCGTCGATCGGCGCTGATACCGGTGCCATGCTGGACCTCTCTTACGCGCGGACCATCATTCACGTCGAAGAGCGCATCGTGAGCCCGCTGCTGAGCCGCTTCGTTGCGGTCGATCTCCGGCCGCAGCATTTCGCTGTCGACGACATCGCGCTGACGCCGCTGCACCGCGTGAGTGTCGTGCTGTGGCGGCGAGCAGATGGGATCGACGTTCTGGTGCCACGCAGCTTCGCCCGCTCGATCTGGGACGTGCTGGCGGAGGCGGCCACGCGACTGAATTAGTCGGCAGCACGCAACCGCTCCAGCGGCGGTGGGCTGTCTTCCTTGATGGCCTTGGTGACTACGTAGGTATAGTAGCGCTTGAGCCCGATGCCCCTTTCGAGCAACCGGTCGACCAAGCGCTGGTAGGTATCGACGTCCTTCACCATGACCTGGATCAGGTAGTCGATGCCGCCACCCACCGACCAGCACCCGGTGATCTCCGGAATCTGCCTCATCTCCGCTTCGAAGCGGGCGAAATCGGCCGCGCGGTGGCTCTCCAGCTCCGCTTCCATGAACACCATCGTGAGGCCGAAGCGCTTGAGCGCGATCTTGGCGCGATAGCCTTCGATCAGCCCGATCTTCTCCAGCCGCTTCAGCCGGCTCCAGCAGGGAGTGGGCGAAAGGTTCACCCGCTCCGCCAATTCGGTCTTGGTGATGCGGCCTTCCGTCTGCAGGATCGCGAGGATCCTGAGATCGCGCTCATCCAGCTTGAGGCCGCCATTCTTCATCAATCGATCACGATCAGATGGCGCGCCACGTCGCACAGACGCTCGCCGCCCTTGTCGGTAACGACGAAGGATTCGGAAATCGCGACACCCCAGTCCTGCAGCCACAGGCCGGCCTGGATATGGAAGCACATGCCGGCCTGCAGTTCCGTCGTGTCACCCGGCCGCAGCGAAACCGTGCGCTCGCCCCAATCGGGTGGAAAGGAAAGGCCGACGGAATAGCCGACCCGGCTCTCCTTCTTGAGGCCATTCCGGCGCAGCACAGCCTGCCAAGCCGCTTCGACCTCTTCCGCGGTTGCGCCCGGCTTGGCCATGGCAAGGCCGGCGTCGACCCCCTCGACGGCAACCTTTGCCACGTCCAGGATCCCGGCCGGCGGCTTGCCGAGATACATCGTGCGGGTCAGCGGCGCATGATAGCCGCGGCGGGACCCCGCGATCTCCAGCATGACGAGGCCGTTGTCGGGGAGTGGCGCGTCGGACCAGGTCAGATGCGGCGTGCTGGTGCCTTCGCCCACGGGCAACAAAGGGCAGATCGCGGTGTAGTCGCCGCCGAATCCGTTCATGCCCATCGTCTGGGCATGGTAGATGTCTGCGATCACGTGGTTCTGCGGCACGCCGGGCTTCATCTTGGCGATCGCCGCATTCATCGCGCTGGTACAGATGCGTCCCGCCTCGCGCATCAGCTTCAGCTCTGCCGGCGATTTCACCAAGCGCGCCCAGTTCACCAGATCGCCGTTGTTGGAGAATTTGGCGTTGGGCAGGCCCTTGGTCAGATGCGCATGGCAGCGTGCCGTGTAGTAATGCGCATCCATCTCGACGCCGATGCGCGCCTTGTCCCAGCCGCGCGACTGGATCAGCTGCACCAGCTCATCATAAGGATGCTCGACCTTGTGCTGCACCAGCCGCTCGGAGAACGGCACGATATTGCGGTCCGGCAGATCGGTGGTGACGCGCGCGCACTTGGCATCCTGGGCGCGGCCGAACCAGATCGGCCATTCCTCTTCCACATGCACCAGCACGCATTGCGGCACATAGAAGGACCAGCCGCTGAACCCGGTCAGCCAGCACATATTGGCGGGGTCTTGGGCTATGATGAGATCGAAGCCGGCTGCCTGCATGCGCCGCTTGGTATCGGCAACGCGCTTCGCGTATTCGGCCTTTTCGAAGGGTTTGTCGTAGATGGCCATGGTCACTTTCTCCTTCAGGCCTGAATGATGGTGCCGCTGCCGGCCTTGCGCGCTGCTGCCAGTGCGTAGGTCGCGATGGCGGTATCCTGCGCGCCGGTGCCGGTCAGATCGCAGACGGTGATGTCCTCGTCCGACTTGCGCCCGGCTTTGATGCCGGCGATCACTTCGCCGAGCTCGGGTGGATCGATGCCGAGGAGATGGCCGGCTTCACGTGCGGAGCGCAGTTCGCCGAGCTTGGCGCTCTGGGAAACGCGATCGCACACGAAAAGCGTGGCGGCCTTGACTGCTGCCGGCTCGATCTCGTTCTTGCCGGCCTGATCGGAGCCCATCGCCGTGATGTGCAAGCCGGGGTGCAGCCACGCGGCCTTGAGGATCGGCTCGCGCGCCGCTGTCGTCGTGACGACCAGCTGGCTTTCGCGCACCAACGCGGCGGGATCGTCGATTGCTTTAGCCTCGACGCCGGTCGCGGCGGCGATGTCGCGTGCGCAGGCCGCTGCCTTGGCTGCGTCGCGGCCCCACACCAGGACCTTGGAAAAGGGGCGCACCAGATGGGCCGCCTGGATCTGCAGTCGCGCCTGCACGCCGGTTCCCATCACGCCGGCGACCCGCACCTCGCGCGGCGCCAAATGACGCGCGGCAACGGCGCCGGCCGCGGCAGTGCGCACGTCGGTGAGGTAGCCGTTGTCCAGCAGCAGCGCATCGACCAGTCCGGTCTTGGCAGAGAACAGGATCATGAGGCCATTGAGGCTGGGCAAGCCGATCTTGGGATTGTCGAAGAAGCCCGGGCTGACCTTGATGGCAAAGCCGTCGAAGCCGGGAATATAGGCGGTCTTCACATCGACCTCGCCGTGGGCATCGGGGATTTCCATGGACAAGATCGGCGGCATGATGACCTTGCCGCTGGCCAAGGCGCGAAACGCCTGTTCGACGATGTCGATGGCGTCACGGTTCAGGTGCACACATGCGCGCAGGTCGCGTTCGGTCAGCACGAAGATATCGCGCAATTTCACCCCCTAATCACTTGATCGCCGATCTTGACCGGCTGGCCGCCGGCGATGGCGAGGAATTGGTCCGGATCGACATTGTGGCCGCTGATGATCATGGCGGCCGGGCCATTGAGTTTCAGCTTGCCCGCGATCAGCGCCGCCGGTCCGACAGCGGCTGCTCCTTCGGTGACCAGCTTCTGATCGCCAAACAGGGCCTGCATGCCGCGATAGATTTCTTCTTCGCCGACCAGGATCGTCTCGTCCACCAGCGCGCGGCAGATCGGAAAAGTCCACCGGTTGGCGAGGCCGATTCCGCCGCCGAGCGAGTCGGCGAGAGAAGGAACCTCTGTCACGTCGACAGGCCGGCCGGCCATCAGGCTTTCGTGCATCGCCGCGCCGCGATCCATCGACACGCCGATGATCCTGATGTCCGGCTTCAACGCTTTGGCGGCGATCGCGATACCGCTGATGAGTCCGCCGCCGGACAGAGGCACGATGATTGCGGACAGGTCCGGTCGATCGTCCAGCAGCTCGAGCGCGATCGTGCCTTGCCCAGCGATCACGTGCGGATGGTCGAAAGGCGGGATGTCCGTTAGCCCGTCGCTGCGCACCAAACGATCGATCTCCGCCTGGGCGGCGTCCTGGCTGTTGCCGATGCGCTTGACTTCAGCACCGAGCAATTGGATCGCGCGCACCTTGGCATCCGGCACCAGCGCGGACAGGCAGATGGTAGCGCGAATGCCGGCGCGCGCTGCGGCGTAGGCGACAGCGCGCCCATGATTGCCAGTCGAACAGCAGCCGATCCCGCGCCGCTTCTGCTCGTGATCGAGGCGGCTCACCGCGTTGATCGCACCGCGCAGCTTGAAGGCACCGATCGGCTGCAGGCTCTCGAGCTTCAGCAGCACCTCGCGGCCGGCCAAGGCCGAGAGGCTCGGGGCCGTGATCAGAGGCGTACGCAGGGCTAGCCCCGCGGTCGCGTCGCGCGCGCTGCGGATGTCGGCAAGGCTTGGCGCGGTCTCAGGCAGGCTCATGCGTTAATGTATACATCGCCAGGAGTGTCCGGACTGCTCTTGGAGAGAAATCCGCTAAGACACTCAAAGACTAGCGCGGAACTTGCGCAAAGAAAAGATAAGATGTATACAACTATCTAAGAAAGGGTTTTCCGGGCGGGGGCGCTGGTCAAACCTTCCCGGGGCCGACACAGCAAAAACATGCGACCAGACAACAGAGGAGGAAAGCATGAATCACGAGTTGAGGGTCACGCGGCGCGGCCTATTGCAATCCGCCATCGGCTTGGGCGCGGGCATTGCGGCGCTCGGCGCCGGCGCCCGACTGGCGTTCGCGGAAACCACTTTGGAGCGGGCGAAGGAGCAGGGCTTCATCCGCGTGGGTTTCGCCAACGAAGCGCCCTTCGGCTATGCGACACCCGATGGCCAGCTGACCGGCGAAGCGCCGGAGGTGGCCAAGGCAGTGCTGGCGAAGATCGGCATTCCCCAAGTTGATGGCGTGCTGACCGAGTTCGGTTCGCTGATCCCGGGCCTCAAGGCCGGCCGCTTCGACATCATCGCGGCAGGCATGTTCATCAATCCCAAGCGCTGCGCCGAGATCGCGTTCTCCGAGCCGTCCTACGGCATCGGACAAGCGATGCTGGTGACCAAGGGCAATCCCAAGGGCGTGAAGGATTTCTCCACCTTTGCCAGCAACAAGGACCTGAAGCTCGCGGTCATGTCCGGCGCGGTCGAGGTTGGCTATGCCAAGGATGCTGGTATCCCGCAGGGTCAGCTGCTGGTCCTCCCCGATCAGTCGAGCCTGCTTGCGGCGGTGCAGTCCGGCCGGGCCGACGGTGCCGCTTTGACCGCGCTCTCGATCGCCGACATGGCGAAGAAGGGCGAAGGCGTAGAATCCACCACGCCGTTCGGTGAAGTGGCCGGCAAGTCGGTAAAAGGCCATGGCGGCTTCGGCTTCCGCAAAGAGGACAAGGACCTCCTTGATGCCTTCAACGCCGAGCTGAAGAAGTTCATCGGCTCGCCGGAGCATATCGCGCTGGTGACGCCGATTGGCTTCGGCAAGGACTACTTGCCGAACAAAACGACGGAACAGCTCTGCAAGGGCGAGTAGGCTGAAACGGGGCGGGCCTTTGGTCCGCCCCGCATCGCTTCGCGAACCCACCCCCTTCCCGTAGGCCGAGGATCATCGCCATGGGCATGTTCTCGCTCAGCGCAATGTTGGTGGCGGCGTTGATCGCAATCGCGATCATGTCGCTGTTCGGGGACAACGCCCTCTTCATGTCCGGTCTGTTGCAGGGTGCCTGGCTGACGGTGCAGATTACCTTGCTCGGTAGTCTCCTGGCGGTGATTATGGCAACTACCGCCGCCTTGTTCCGGCTCTATGGTGCGCCGCCGCTGCGCTGGCTGGCCGTCACCTATGTCGAATTCTTCCGCGGCACGTCGGCCCTGGTGCAGCTCTTCTGGCTGTTCTTTGTGCTGCCGCTCTTCGGCATCTCAATGGATCCGTTCTCCGTTGGCGTGCTCGGTCTTGGCCTTAATATCGGCGCCTATGGCGCGGAAGTGGTGCGCGGCGCAGTCCAGGGCGTCCACCGCGGCCAGTGGGAGGCGACGACGGCGCTCAACATGACACGCTGGCAGGCGTTGAAGCGCATCATCCTCCCGCAGGCCTTCGTCGCGATGATCCCGCCCTGGGGCAATTTGTTCATCGAGCTGCTGAAATCGACGGCGCTCGTGTCGCTGATCACCATGAGCGACCTCACCTTCCGGGCGAAGACCATCAACGACACGACGATGCAAACCATTCCGATCTTCACCCTGGCGCTTCTGACCTATCTGGTGATGTCGCTCACCATCACGATCGGCATGCGCTGGCTGGAGCGCGCGTCCTTACGCGGCATGGTCCGCGGGCGGGGGCGATAATGAGCGCTGACATCTGGAGCTGGAGCTATACGCTCGAAATCCTGCCGATCCTGGCCAACGCCGCGATCGTCACGATTGAGGCCACGCTGATCAGCTTCGTCATCGCCCTGGTATTGGGCCTTGTGCTGGCGGTACTGAGGATGAGCGGGGCGGTGATCGGCTGGTTCGCGTCGGCCTTCGTCGAGCTGGTGCGGTCTACACCGCTGCTGATCCAGATCTTCTTCATCTTCTTCGTTCTGCCGCGCTTCGGCATAACGCTCGACGCCTTCACCGCCGGCATCATCGCGCTCAGCCTGCATTACGGCTGCTATTGCTCCGAGGTCTATCGCGCCGGGCTCGAGGCCGTGCCGCGCGGCCAGTGGGAGGCCTGCACGGCGCTCAACTTCAGTTCCTGGAACACGTTCAAGAACATCATCCTGCCCCAGGCGATCCCGCCGATTGTGCCGGCGCTGGGCAACTACCTGGTCGCCCTGTTCAAGGACACGCCGCTGCTTTCAGCCATCGCGGTCGCGGAGCTGGTGCAGACGGCCAAGAACCTGGGGTCGGAGAACTTCCGCTACAATGAGCCGATGACAATCGTCGGGCTGACCTTCCTGGTTCTCAGCCTGGTATCCGCGGCCGGGATTCGCTGGCTTGAACAGCGGCTCAATCGAAGGAGCGTGCGATGAGCGCAACAACCAACCATCCGATGGTGCGGTTCGAGGGTGTCACCAAGCGCTACGGCGCACTGACCGTGCTCGACGACCTCAACCTCGAGGTCGGTCGCGGGGAGAAGGTGGCGATCATCGGTCCCTCCGGCTCGGGCAAGACCACTGTCTTGCGAATGCTGATGACGCTCGAGCGGATCGACGGCGGCGTGATCTGGGTCGACGGTGAGCCCATGACCCATATGCAGAAGAACGGCCAAATGGTTCCGGCGGAACCGAAGCATCTGCGCCGGGTGCGCTCCAAGATCGGCATGGTGTTCCAGCACTTCAACCTGTTCCCGCATATGACCGCCTTGGCGAATTGCACCGAAGCGCCGATGACGGTGCTCGGCCTGCCGCGCCGCGAGGCCGAAGAGCGGGCTGCCGAGCTGCTGAACATGGTCGGCCTCGGCGACAAGAAAGGGCACTATCCTGCACAGCTATCCGGTGGTCAGCAGCAGCGCGTGGCCATCGCCCGGGCTCTCGCCATGCGGCCCAAGATCATGCTGTTCGACGAGGTTACTTCGGCTCTGGATCCGGAGCTGTGCGGCGAGGTGCTGCAGGTTATCCGCAAGCTGGGCAGCGAGCATGACTTGACCATGCTGATGGTCACGCATCAGATGGGGTTCGCCAAGGAATTCGCAGACCGAGTCTGCTTCTTCTACCAAGGCAAGATCTGCGAACAGGGCGAGCCCAAGGAGCTGTTTACCGCGCCGAAGAACGAAAGAACCCAGCAGTTCTTGCGCGCCGTCCTGGAGGCGGTATGAGCACCTATGACGAGAACCTTGAGCGCCCGCTCAGCATGTCGCGGGAGCGGTTCGAGCGGATCTATAAGGCGATCCGCGACCGCATCTGCCTGCTCGAATACCAGCCTGGCGAACGCCTGGCTGAGGAGGAGTTGGCACGTGAGTTCCATGTCTCGCGCACACCGATCCGCCGCGTGCTGTCGCGGCTCGAAAGCGAAGGGTTGCTCGAAAGCCGCCACGGCGTCGGGACCTTCGTCACCGATGTCGATATTGATTCGCTGGCGCAGGTGTTCCGGCTGCGCATGGAGCTAGCGGAGCTGATCGGCAAGCTCGACCCGATCCCGCGCAGTGAAGAGGATCTGGCACGGGTGCGATCCTTGGTGGCACGGTGCGACAAGCTGCTGAAGAAGCCAGATCCGAAGGCGTATGCGCGACTCAACATGGACTTTTTCCAGGAGCTGGGCGCGATGGTCGGCAACGCGCCGCTGCGCGAAATTTCCGAGCGGCTCTATTATTTGACGACGCGGATCTGGCTGAAATCGGTGCCACACCTGAACCTGCCGGATGAGATCGAGGTGTTCCGGCGCGAGATGGCCGACATCCTACAGGCGATGGAAGTCGGCGATCTGGAGGCGGTGGGCCATATCCGCCGCAGCCACATTTCCATGAGCGTCAAGCGCATGAAGCGCTATCCGGACGGCAAGGAATAAGATCGGGCACAGGAGTTGAGAGTATGGAGAAGCGGGCCAATCCCATCTCCGCGACCGTGGACTATGAACGTGACGGCCTGCAGCACGGCTTCCTGCGGCTGCCCTACAGCCGCGACGATTCCGCCTGGGGCGCCGTGATGATTCCGATCACCGTGGCGAAGAATGGCAAAGGTCCGACCGTCTTGTTGACCGGCGCCAATCACGGTGACGAATATGAGGGGCCGGTTGCGCTGATGAATCTTGCTGCATCGATCGATGCGTCCGTACTGTCCGGGCGCGTGATCATCGTGCCGACGATGAACTATCCTGCCTTCCGCAGCGCCACACGCACCTCGCCGATCGACAAGGGCAACCTCAACCGCGTGTTTCCGGGCAAGCCGGACGGTACCGTGACGGAAAAGATCGCCGACTACTTCCAGCGCACGTTGCTGCCGCTGGCGGACGTCGTGCTCGACATCCATTCCGGCGGCAAGACGCTGGAATTCGTGCCGTTCTGCTGCGCGCACCGGCTGCCGGATCGCGATCACCAAGCCCAGTGCGTCGCAGCGATGAAGGCGTTCAACGCGCCTTACTCAATGATGCTGCTGGAGATCGACAATGTCGGCATGTATGACACCGCCGCGGAGGAAATGGGGAAGGTCTTCATCTCGACCGAACTCGGCGGCGGCGGCACGACCAGTGCGAAAACGGTTGCGATCGCCAAGCGCGGCGTGCGGAACTTGCTGATACATGCCGGCATTCTTGCTGGCAAGATCGAAACTGAATCCTCGACCATGCTCGATATGCCGAGCGGCGAATGCTTCACTTTCAGTGAGCAGGACGGCTTGCTCGAGCCCAATATCGATCTCGCCCAGCCGGTTCGTAAGGGCGACGTCATCGCGCAGGTCTGGCCGGCCCACCGGACCGGCGCGCCGCCGACTCAATATCGCGCCGCCATGGATGGCATCCTGGCGGGCCGACATTTCCCAGGACTGGTGAAGTCCGGGGACTGCATTGCGGTCACGGCGCAGGTCGTTTCCTGAGCGATCCGGGCCCTGGAGCTCCCCGGCTCACAACCGTGCCGCGTGCCAAAGGCGCTCTACAGATAGCAGCTCACCCTCCGGACGCCCTACCTTGGGCCGCTTGGATGGCCATCCTTTCCCTCGCGCCCCGCTCAAATCGCTTTACGGTGGCAAAAACCTGCGCTTGCACCGCGTAATCCCATCTCGCCCAATCCAGTGATTGGGCCCATGAAACGAATCATTGGGCCCGTCCAGAGAATTCGATCTTTCGGCCAAGGTACGCAAACGCCGTTGCGTTGTCCTTAAAGTGGTTCCAAAATGTCATCACAGTGACTGCGGAACCTCGTGCGCTGGCTCCGCATCCTCACAAGGTGAGGACGGTCGCCAGCAGAAACACATTCTGGGGAGGGACCGGTATCATGAACATGGAACTCTCGCGACGCACCTTGTTGAAAGGTGCGGGCGTGGGGTTGGCCGGGACGGCGCTTGGTGCGTTCGGCTTTGGCGGCATCGAAGCTGCCTATGCCGATGCGATCCGGGCGTTCAAGCTGGTCGGCACCACAGAAACCCGCAACACGTGCCCGTACTGCTCCGTCGCTTGCGGCGTGATCATGTATTCCAAGGGCGACCTGACGAAAGGCGAAAAGGCCGAGATCACTCACATCGAGGGTGATGTCGACCATCCGACCAATCGCGGCACGCTGTGTCCGAAGGGCGCGGCGTTGCTCGATTTCGTGAAGTCGGAGACGCGCCTGACCAAGCCGCGCATCCGCAAGCCGGGCGCCGACAAGTTCGAGGACATCTCCTGGAACGATGCGCTCGATCGCATCGCGCGCCTGATGAAGGATGACCGCGACGCGAATTTCGAAGCGCAGAACCAGGATGGCGTCACGGTGAACCGGTGGAAGACCACCGGCTTCCTCGCTGCGTCGGCGAGCACCAACGAAACGGCGTTCCTGACCTACAAGGTGGTCCGCAGCACCGGGATCCTGGCGTTCGACAACCAAGCGCGAGTTTGACACGGCCCAACGGTGGCGAGTCTCGCCCCAACATTCGGCCGTGGCGCGATGACGAATTCCTGGACCGACATCAAGAATACGGACCTCGTCATCATCATGGGCGGCAATGCCGCCGAAGCCCATCCGTGCGGCTTCAAATGGGTCACGGAAGCCAAGGCCAATCGCGGCGCGAAGCTGATTGTCGTGGATCCCAGATTCACGCGGTCGGCGTCGGTGGCGGATTTCTACGCGCCGATCCGGCAAGGCACCGATATCGCGTTCATCCTGGGCCTTATCAACTACTGCATCCAGAACGACAAGGTCCACTGGGACTATGTCAAGGCCTTCACGAATGCGACCTATCTGGTGAAGGACGGCTTCAGCTTTAAGGATGGCCTGTTCTCGGGCTACGACGAATCGAAGCGCGAATACGACAAGTCGAGCTGGGACTATCAAATCGGCGAAGACGGGTTCGTGATGGTGGATGACACGCTCAGCAATCCGCGCTGCGTGTGGAACCTACTGAAGGAGCATGTGTCCGTCTACACGCCCGAGATGGTGGAGCGGATCTGCGGCACGCCCAAGGACAAGTACCTCAAGGTTGCGGAAATGGTAGCGGAGACCTCTTCGCCGACCAAGACCATGACGTCGATGTATGCCCTCGGCTGGACCCAGCATTCCAAGGGGTCACAGAACATCCGCAGTATGGCGATGCTGCAGCTCATCCTGGGCAATATCGGCATGCGCGGCGGCGGCATGAATGCGCTCCGCGGCCACTCCAACATCCAGGGGCTCACCGATATCGGGCTGATGTCAAACCTGATCCCCGGCTATCTCACGATTCCCACTCAGAAAGAGGTCGACTTCGCCACTTACATGTCGACCCGCGGCTTCAAGCCGCTCAGGCCCGACCAGATGAGCTACTGGCAGAACTACAAGAAGTTCTTCGTCAGTTTCCAGAAGTCGATGTGGGGTGACGAAGCGCAGCCGTGGAATGACTTCGCCTATGATTGGCTGCCGAAGCTCGACGTGCCGGCCTACGACGTGCTGCGTGCGTTTGAGCTCATGCACCAGGGCAAGATGAACGGCTACGTCTGCCAGGGCTTCAATCCGCTGCTCTCCTTCCCCAACCGGAAGAAGTGCACGGATGCACTGTCCAAGCTCAAGTTCCTGGTTACGATGGATCCGCTGGACACCGAGACTGCGCGGTTCTGGGAGAATCACGGCGAGTATAATGACGTCGATCCATCCCAAATCCAGACCGAAGTGATCCAGTTGCCGAGCACCTGCTTCGCGGAGGATGACGGTTCCCTCGTCAATTCAGGGCGATGGCTGCAGTGGCACTGGGCGGGCGGAACACCGCCGGGCGAGGCCCAGCGCGACACCTGGATCATGGCGCAGATCTGGAAGCGTTTGAAAGCGCTCTACGAGAAAGAAGACGGACCGCTGCCGGATCCGATCCTCAAGGTGCGCTGGCCGTACGCGGACCCAGACGATCCCAAGGCTGACGAGATCGCGCGTGAGATCAATGGCTACGCGATCGAGGCGGTCTACGATCCCACCGATCCGACCAAGGTGCTGGTGGAAAAGGGCAAGCAGTTGGCGAGCTTCGGCCAGCTTCGCGACGACGGCACGACCTCCTGCGGCTGCTGGATCTACACCGGCTGCTTCACCGAGGACGGCAACAACATGGCCCGGCGGGACAATTCCGATCCGGACGAGGCCGGCTTCTACTCCAAATGGGCGTTCTCCTGGCCGGCCAACCGTCGGATTCTCTACAACCGCGCCTCGGCCGACATGAACGGCCAGCCGTGGGATCCGAGCCGCAAAGTGATCGCCTGGAACGGCACCAAGTGGGAAGGCTATGACGTGCCCGACATCGCTCCCACGGCGAAGCCGGATGTGGTCGGCCCCTTCATCATGAACCCGGAAGGAACGGCGCGCCTGTTCACGCGTACCATGATGAAGGACGGTCCATTCCCGGCGCACTACGAGCCGTTCGAATCGCCGATCGCCAACCCGGTTGCCCCGAACGTGAAGGGCAACCCGGCTGCGCGCGTGTTCGAGGGCGACATGGCCCAGTTCGGCGAGGCGGAGAAGTTCCCGTACGCGGCGACTTCCTACCGGCTGACCGAGCACTTCCACTTCTGGACCAAGCATGTTCAGCCAAACGCCGTCATGCAGCCCGAGTTCTTCGTCGAGATCTCGGAGCAGCTGGCTGAGGAGAAGGGCATCAAGCAAGGCGGCTGGGTCAAGGTCATGTCCAATCGCGGCGAGGTGAAAGCCAAGGCCGTGGTGACGAAGCGGATCAAGCCGCTGCAATGCGACGGCAAGACGGTCCATATCGTCGGCGTGCCGCTGCACTGGGGCTTTACCGGTGTGGCGAAGAAGGGGCTCGGCCCCAACACGCTGACCCCGTTCGTAGGTGACGCCAATATCGAGACGCCGGAATATAAGGCGTTCCTGGTTGATATTGCGCCGCTGACCGAACCGGTATCGTAAGGGAGGCAGCCATGTATCCTCCGCTTCCGAACCCGTCCGTCCAGCCTTCCGCGATGCAATACGGCCAGGAAGACCTGGTCCGGCGCTCGGCCTCTACCGTGCCGACGCCACCGCGGCAGCTTACCCCGGTGGCGAAGCTCATCGACGTCTCCAAGTGCATCGGCTGCAAGGCTTGCCAGGTCGCCTGCCTGGAATGGAACGACATGCGCGAAGAAGTCGGCGTGAACACGGGTGTCTATGAGAACCCGCACGATCTCACGCCGGCCAGCTTCACGCTGATGCGCTTCACCGAGTGGGAGAACGGGGAGACCGGCAATCTCGAATGGCTGATCCGCAAGGATGGCTGCATGCATTGCGGCGATCCAGGATGCCTCAAGGCGTGTCCGGCACCCGGCGCGATCGTGCAATATTCCAACGGCATCGTGGATTTTGTGAAGGAGAACTGCATCGGCTGCGGCTATTGCGTGAAGGGATGCCCCTTCAACATCCCGCGCATCTCCAAGGTCGATCACAAGGCCTACAAGTGCACCTTGTGCTCTGATCGCGTCGCGGTGGGGCAGGGACCGGCCTGCGCCAAGGCCTGCCCGACCCAGGCCATCGTGTTCGGCCCCAAGGAAGACATGATCCAGCACGCGAACGCGCGCATCGAGGATCTGAAGTCCCGCGGCTTCCAGAATGCGGGCCTCTATGATCCGCCCGGCGTCGGCGGCACCCACGTCATGTATGTGCTGCACCATGCCGACAAGCCGGAGATCTATGCCGACCTGCCGAAGGACCCGAAGATCAGCCCAGTGGTGGAACTGTGGAAGGGCCTCACCAAATATGCAGGCCTGACCGCGATCGCCTCCTTCGTGGGCATCGGGTTCCTGCACCACATCGTCTCCGGCGCCAACCGCGTGTCGGCGGAGGATGAGCGTAATGCCAAGCGGCTGACGGAAAATCAGCCGGGAGGTGGATGATGGAAAGACCGTATGATGTCGGGCCTGACGACAAGGTCCATCCGGGCGACCCGGTGACGGTGGATCGCTACACACCGGCCGCCCGCATCAATCACTGGATCACCGCGGCGAGCCTGGTGCTGCTGGCATTGTCCGGTCTGGCGCTGTTCCATCCCAGCCTGTTCTTCCTGACCGGGCTGTTCGGCGGCGGCGAGACGACGCGCGCCATCCATCCGTGGATCGGCGTGGTCCTGTTCTTCGGATTCCTGGGACTGTTCCTGCGCTTCTGGCGGGCCAACCTGTGGCGGGGCGAGGATGGCACCTGGATGCGGCGCCTCAGCGACGTATTGCGCGGCCACGAGGAGAATGTCCCGGAGGTCGGCAAATACAATGCCGGTCAGAAGTTGTATTTCTGGACGATGTCGGTCCTGATCATCATCATGATCGGGAGCGGGGTGGTGCTGTGGGACCAGTATTTCGCTGAATATACCAGTGTGGGGCAGAAACGCGCCGCGGTGCTGATCCATGCAGTGGGTGCAGTCGTGAGCATTTGCGTCTGGATCGTTCACGTCTATGCTGCGATCTGGGTGCGCGGCACGATCCGCGCCATGGTCAAAGGCTCGGTCACCGGCGGCTGGGCTTGGCGGCATCATCGGAAGTGGTTGAGGGAACTGGTCACCGGCAAGCGTGACGACCAAGGCAGTGGGGCCAAGCCCGCGGAATAGGGTAAACTGGCACCCAACACGTGACCCGTGTGGTTCGTGAGGTGAGCAATGGCAAAGACGGACGCGCCGCAGCGCGATATGACCTCGATCGGCGAGGTTGTCAGTCCTGCCTTTGTCCGCCTGCCGGAGCCGCTGCAGCTCTTCTGCACCCGCGCCGCGCGCTTCCGCTATCTGGCGGAAGGCCACGATCTCAAGCCCTATCTGCTGTTTCTGGCCGGCATCGCCGAGGCTCAGCATGTCGTGCAGGGCGGGCTGCCGGCGCCCACACTGCCCAAGGCGGACGCGCTCAAGCGTGCGCGCGAGTTCAGCATGCCGGCGCTGGATCGCGCGCGGTTCGAACCCGACCAGGTGCTTGACCAGACGCTCGAGCGTCTTCTCGATCAGGTGATAGGCATCGACATGCCCGAGGCGGCGGCGGAGGCGCTCGCACGGCTGCGCTCCACTGATGGCGTGGCGCGCGCGGAGATGGTCAGGTCCGTGCTGGCCTATGCCATTCCGATGGAAACGCTGGCGGATCATCTCTACGTTGCGGCTGCCCTGCAGGTCCAGTTCGCCCGGCTTGCCGCACAGCTTGACGCGAAGTCGCTGGTGCCGGTCGGAGATGGGGCGTGCCCGGTCTGCGGCGGCCTGCCGGCGACGTCGATGGTCGTCGGCTGGCAGGGCGCGCACGGCGCGCGTTATTGCGGCTGTGCGCTGTGCGGCACCTTGTGGAACTATGTCCGTATCAAGTGCGCCTTGTGCGGCTCGACGGCCGGCATTGCCTATGAGGAACTCGAAGGCGGCGCGGGAACGATCAAGGCCGAAACCTGCAAAAGCTGCCACGGCTACGTGAAGATCCTGCACCAGCACCAGGACCCGGCGGTCGATCCCATTGCCGACGACGTCGCCAGTCTCGGACTGGATCTGCTGGTGCGCGAGACGGGCTTCACGCGCGGCGGCGCAAACCCGTTCCTGGTTGGGTATTGACGTGAGCTCGGACGGCAACATCGCCAGCGCACGACGCCTGCCCTCGGTCGACGAAGTGCTGAGGACCGGGATCGCTAATGCTGCGATCAGCGAGTTCGGCCGCTCTGCGGTCGTGGCTGCGGTGCGCGATGTGATAGCCGACGCGCGCCAGGCTGGCACCGGCGCTGCTGCGGAGGCCGTGGCTGAAGACGCGCGGCTGCTGCTGCAGGCCAAAGCTGTGCCGAGCCTGCGCCCGGTCTTCAACCTGACCGGCACGGTGCTGCACACCAATCTGGGCCGCGCGCTGCTGGCGAACGCAGCGATCGAGGCGGCGACGGACGCCATGCGCAGCGCCGTCGCACTCGAGTTCGACCTTGAGGCCGGCAAGCGCGGCGACCGTGACGATCATCTGCGCGGATTATTATGCGAGCTGGCAGGCGCCGAGGATGCGACCATCGTCAACAACAATGCGGCCGCTATTTTGCTGGCGCTCAACACGCTGGCGAAAGGGCGCGAGGCGGTGGTGTCGCGCGGCGAGCTGATCGAGATTGGCGGCGCCTTCCGCATGCCGGAGATCATGAGCCGTGCGGGCACGAAGCTCGTCGAAGTCGGCACTACCAACCGTACGCATTTCAAGGATTACAAGGCGGCGATCGGACCAAAGACCGGTCTGCTGCTGAAGGTGCATACCTCAAATTACCGGATCGAAGGCTTCACTAGCGAGGTCTCCGCGCGCGAGCTTGCGGGACTGGCACGGGAGCACGGCTTGCCGCTGGTCAACGATCTCGGCTCCGGCACATTGATTGATCTCACGCGCTTCGGACTCAAACACGAACCGACGGTGGCGGAAGTCGTTGCCGAGGGTGCCGACCTCGTCACCTTTTCCGGCGACAAGCTGCTGGGCGGGCCGCAGGCCGGATTCATCGTCGGCCGCAAGGAGCTGCTGGCGCAGATCAACCGCAACCCGATGAAGCGCGCCCTGCGCGTGGATAAGATTCGCATGGCTGCGCTGGAAGCGACGCTCAAGCTCCACCGCGATCCTGACCGCCTAGCCGCGCGTCTGCCGACCATCCGCCTGCTGGCGCGACCAAAGGTCGAGATCGAAGAGTTGGTCGGCCGCATCGCCCCGCTTCTGGTCGCGAAGCTTGGCGCTGCCTATCAGGTGGAAAGCGTCGCTTGCGCCAGCCAGATCGGCTCTGGCGCCTTGCCATTGGAGATCGTGCCCAGTGCCGGCATCGCCATCCGTCCATCGGCGTCGCGCGGGCAGGGCCGCGCGCTCGCGGCATTGGGGGCGGCGCTGCGCGACTTGCCGGTTCCCGTCATCGGCCGGATCGCCGACAATTGTCTGATGCTTGATCTGCGCTGCCTGGAGGATGAGGCTGGGTTTGCCGCCAATCTCAACGCGCTCGATTTGTCGGAGGGATGGGATGCAAGCGCCTGACTCCGGGGTAGAGCGTGCGCTCGATAGCGTTACCGACCAGATGACCATGGCCTACGAAGCGGCGGAACATGGCGACCACGCGCGAGCGCTGGAGATCTGGGGGCCGCTGGCCCATGCCGGCATCGCGCGCGCGCAGAGCAATATCGGCGCCTGCTTTGCCAACGGCCTTGGGGTCGCGCCCGATGGCACGCTGGCCATGCGCTGGCTGACCCTGGCGGCGGAGGCCGGCGATGTCGTCGGCCAGCGCAATCTCGCCACGCTCTACTTCAAAGGAGAGTTGGTCGAGCTGGACGCGGCCGCAGCCGCGCGCTGGTATCGCGCGGCCTCCGAACAGGGCGATGCGGAATCCCAGGACATGCTGTCCTGGCTACTGGTCGAAGGCGAACTGCTGCCGCCGGACTACGAAGAGGCGCGGCGCTGGGCGATGGCGGCAGCGGAGCAGGGCGTGGCATCTGCGATGACCCGGCTCGGCATGCTCTATCACAATGCGCTGGGCGTCACGCGCGATCCCGCGGCTGCTGCGCAGTGGTGGCAAAAGGCAGCTGTGCTCGGCGATGCCGATGGGCAAGCGATGCTGGGCGCAGCACATCACATGGGTGCTGGTATCAAACGGGATTCGGTGGCGGCGCTCACGTGGCTGCTGCGGGCGCAGCGCCGCGGCAGCAAGCTTGCAGGGCCGTTCCTGTCCGCGGCGCACGCCGCCTGCACGCCCGCACAGCGGTTGGAAGCCGAGCGGAGTGCCACATGATCGTCGGAACCGCCGGTCATATCGATCATGGCAAGACCGCTTTGGTGCGGGCCTTGACTGGCGTCGATGCCGACCGTCTGCCGGAGGAGAAGGCGCGCGGCATCACCCTCGATCTTGGCTTCGCCTATTGGGCGCGCCCGGACGGGCAGGTCATCGGCTTTATCGACGTGCCGGGCCATGAGAAGCTGGTGCACAACATGCTGGCCGGCGCGACCGGCATCGATCTCGTACTGCTGGTGGTGGCAGCCGACGATGGCATCATGCCGCAGACGCGCGAGCACCTCGCCATCCTGGACCTGCTGGGCCTCACGCGCGGGATCGTCGCACTGACCAAGGCAGACCTCGCGGACGAAGCGCGCCGACGCGAAGTCGGAGCGGAAATCTTGGCAGCCTTGACCGGAACGTGCCTGGCTGGTGCCGAAATCCTGCCCGTCTCCTCCATGACGGGAGAGGGCATCGGCGCACTGGCAGAGCGGTTGGATGATCTGTGCCGCGCGACTGTGACACGGGCGGCTGACGGGCGCTTCCGTCTTGCCGTCGATCGTTCCTTCACCTTGATCGGCACAGGGACGGTCGTCACGGGCACGGTCCTGTCCGGCCATGTGACCGTCGGTGATGCCGTGATCGTGAGCCCATCAGGGCTGGAAGCGCGCGTGCGCTCTCTGCATGTGCAGAACCGCGCGGCGGAGCACGGGCAAGTCGGCGAGCGCTGTGCGTTGGCGCTGGCGGGCGCGGGCATCACCAAGGAAGCGATCGGACGCGGCGATATCGTGCTCGATCCATCCCTGCATGCACCGACCGGTCGCATCGACACGCAGCTGCGGGTGCTGAAGTCCGAACTCAAGCCCGTTGGCCAATGGATGCCGGTGCGATTTCATCACGGCGCGACGGACGTGGCGGCGCGCGTCGTGGTCCTGCGGGATGAGCCCATCGCACCGGGTGAAACCGAGCTGGTGCAGATCGTTCTCGAAAAGCCGATCGCCGCGGCGGCGGGCGACCGGTTCGTCATCCGCGATACCTCCGCCACCCGCACCATCGGAGGCGGTGTGCTGATCGACTTGCGTGCCCCGGAACGCAAGCGACGCACGTCGGAGCGCCGCGCAGAGCTGTTGGCGCTCGACACTGCCGATCCCGCAGCGGCGCTCTCGGCCGCTCTGGCTGGGCCGAGGGGCTTTGTCGATCTGGAAGCTTTCTTTCGAGACCGTGCGGCCTCCGCCAACGCGGCCGGAGAGGCGATTGAGCGGCATGATCTCGTCGCGCTGTCGGGCGGTCACCAGGCCATCGCCATGCGACGCACGACCTGGCAGCGGTTCAGCGATGCCGCCATCGCGACGCTCGATGCGTTTCATTCCGAACGGCCAGATCTGCAAGGGATGGGGCAGGAGAAGCTGAGGCTATCTCTTCATCCGCGTCTGCCCGCGCCATTGTTCGCGGCGGCGATCCAGCGGATGGTGAGTGCCGGCGCCGTGGTTCTGGACCGCGCCTGGCTGCGGCGGCCACATCACGAAGTGCGCATGACGCCGGAGGAGGAGCGGATCTGGTCGCGTGCCAAGCCATTGCTGGGCGAGTTCAACCGCTTCCGCCCGCCGCGCGTGCGCGACATTGCGCGTGAGTTCGGGATCGACGAGAAGATCGTGCGCCGGATCTTCCGCTTGGTGGCCCGCCGCGGTGAAGTGGACGAGGTTGCGCTGGATCACTTCTTCCTGGCGGAGACCGTCGCAGAGATGGCGGAGATCGCGATCGATGTTGCGCGCAATACCGAGGACGGCCGATTCAATGCGGCGGAGTTCCGGGACCGCCTGGAGAACGGCCGCAAAGTGGCGATCCAGATCCTCGAATATTTCGACCGCCAAGGTTTCACGATGCGGCGTGGCGATTGGCGGCGCATCAATCCCAATCGCACAGACATGTTCGCCAAGCGCGCCGAGCCGGCGCAGGCTCCAATTGGAGGAGATGCGTCCCCGGTGGGGCGTCCGGACTTCAAATCCGGGAAGGGTCGCGAGACGATCCTTGGTGGGTTCGACTCCCACTCTCTTCCGCCAATTTCCCATTCACCAGTTTCGCAGGGCGCGCGCCGATGAGCCCGATTGCGCCGTTCCTCGAGACGCTCGAGGCCGCAGCCAAGAGCGCTGCGGCCGCGGAAATGGCGTACCGCCGGGAAGCTGCCGAGCGCATCAAAGCCCTCGAGCGGGAGCGCAGCTTTGCCTTCCGCCGCGCGAACCTGATGCGGCCGATCGCCGATGCGGTGGCGCGCGCGGAGAGCGAGGAGATGGCAGTCGCCGGCAGTCAGGCGGTTCTGCGCGCCAAGCTCGGCTGGTCGAGCGACAGCGAAGCCCGCTCCGCCATCTTGACTCAGTTTGCACCCGTGGTTCGGGGACTGTTTAGGAATCTGCATCCGCAGCCGGACGCGCCGCCGGTCGACATCCTCGCCTCGCTGGGCGCGTTCGAAGCCTGGTACGAAGCGACGCATCGCAAGCCATTCTGGGACCTGTTCGATCAGCCCATGCCGGAGACTCCCCTTGTCGATTTCTGAGACCGGCGACGTGCTCGACTTCAACGACTGGATCGTTGCCGAATTCGCCGATCGCGGCGCCTTCACCGCGCTGGTGGTGTTGGTGGAAATCGGCGACCGATCCGTGACTCCGCTTGCCTCGACCTATCTCAACGTGATCGGCGCGGAGGTCGAGTGGCTGGAAATCATGGCGCTGTTCGCGGACGCCGGAGTCCATTGGGATGGCGCATCCTTCTTCCCCGCGATCGCGCCGGAAGGCGGGCCGCTCGATAACGCCGCGGCACGTGCCAGGCTGAGTGAGATCGAATCGCGAGTGAAGGCCGAGCGCTTGACTCTGAACGAGGGCTTCTTCTTCGACCGGCAGGGGCGGCGCATAATGATCGAGGAGGTCGCCGCGCAATGATGGGCCGGGTCCGGCGGCGATGATGCGCGCGGGAGAGGTGCGCATCGACATCGTCCTGCTAGGCGGGGGACATGCTCATGTGCATGTTCTCAAGGCGTTTGCGATGAAGCCAGCGCCGGGCGTGCGCCTGACCCTGGTTACGCGTGACCTCGAGACGCCCTACTCGGGCATGTTGCCCGGTGTGATTGCCGGCCTCTATGCCGAGCCGGAAGCGCATATCGACCTGCTGCGTTTGACAGCAATCACGGGCACGCGGCTGATCCATGCGGAAGCGATCGGGGTCGACCGCGCGCAGAAACGCGTGCATCTCGCAGGGCGACCGCCCATCGCCTATGACCTGCTCTCCATCGACGTCGGTATCACGCCGGCACTGGCGCACATTGACGGCGCGGCGGAATACGGCATCGCGGTCAAGCCGATCGGGTCTTTCCTCGCCAAGTTCGCTTCCTTGCGGGAGCGTTGCCGCGCGCCCGATGGCCCGCGGCGCATCGCAGTGATCGGCGGCGGCGCCGGTGGCGTCGAACTCATCCTGTCGATGCGCGCGCACCTGCTGGCCGATGCGCGGGCGGACGGTCGGGATGAGGCGGCGTTTTCCTTTGTTCTGGTGACTGATGACGAGATTCTGGCGACCCACGACACGAAGGTGCGCGACAGCTTCCGGCGAGCGCTCGCCGCGCGTGGTATCGAACTGCATGAGCATAGCCTGGCCGGCGCGGTGATGCCGTCCGAGATCGAATTGGAAGGAGGTCAGAGCGTTGCGGCGGACGCGGTGCTGGTGACGACCGGAGCCGCGGCGCCGGGCTGGTTCCGCGGGACTGGCCTGGCGCTGGACAAGGATGGATTTCTGGCCGTTGGCCCCACGCTTCAAGCGCTCAACGATCCGGATGTGTTCGGCGCCGGCGATTGCGTGACCCTGACCGAGACGCCGCGGGAGAAGGCAGGCGTCTATGCCGTGCGCGCCGGTCCGCCCCTTGCCCGGAATCTGCGCCGGCGTGCGCGCGGCCAGGCGCCAAGACCGTGGCGACCACAGCAGCGGCATCTCGCGCTGATCTCGACTGGAGAACGCTACGCGGTCGCGTCGCGCGGACCTTTCAAGACCGAAGGTGCCTGGGTCTGGCGGTGGAAGGATTGGATCGATCGCCGCTGGATGCGGATGTATCAGGACACCGATGCCATGCTCGGACGCATGCCCAAGGTGCAGCTGGACAGCGCTCGGGAAGAGGAGATGCGCTGCGGCGGCTGCGCGGCGAAGATCGGTCCGTTGCCTTTGTCGCGCGCCATCGCCAAGCTGCCGCCGCCGATGGTCGATGGTGTGATGATCGGGCTGGATGCGCCTGACGATGCGGCTATCCTACTGCCGCCGAGATCCGGATACCTAGTGCAGACCGTCGACTTCTTCCGTGCCTTCATCGACGACCCCTTCGTGTTCGGAGAGATCGCGGCCAATCATGCGCTGAATGACGTGTTCGCAATGGGCGGTGTGCCGCGCCACGCACTGGCTACGGCGGTCATTCCTGTCGGCCCTACGGACAAGGTCGAAGAGCATTTGTTCCAGCTGCTGTCCGGTGCACGCGCATGTCTCGACCGCGAAGGCGTCGCGCTGGTCGGCGGTCATTCAAGTGAAGGAATGGATCTGTCGCTGGGGCTGAGTGTCACGGGCGAAGTTGCGGCAGACAGCATCGTGCGCAAGGGCGGATTGGCGGCGGGCGATGCGCTGCTCCTGACGCGACCGCTCGGCACGGGCATCCTGTTCGCGGCCGCCATGCGCGGGCGGGCGCGTGCGGTTTCGGTCGCTGCCGCACTGGAGGAGATGCGCCGGTCCAATCGCAGTGTAGCCGCGATCCTCTCGAGGTACCGCGCGACCGCTATGACGGATGTAAGCGGCTTCGGCCTGATCGGGCATCTGGGGGAAATGCTGGTCGCCAGCGGTGCAGAAGCGGAACTCGACCTCACCGCCATGCCGATCTACGCCGACGTCCTCGCCAAGGCCCGGGAGGGGATGGCATCGACCCTTCTTCCGGAGAACCTGGCGCGCCTTCAGCTGCTGCGCAGCCACATCGATGCGCCGGCCAAGGCGGTCCTGTTCGACCCGCAAACCTCCGGCGGCTTGCTCGCCGGTGTCCCTGCCGCAGCGGCGGCCGATTGCGCCGCCGAACTGCAGTCCGCCGGCCATGGATATGCAACAATCGTCGGCCGTGTGAGGCAAGTCGGCCTCGGCGAAGCAGGGGCATCGGTGTTCATCGCCGGCAGCCTCCCGGACCGAACAAATGGGCGGGGCTAGCGAATGCCTTGGGCGCTGATCGAGTCTGTGACAGAGAACGATGCTTTGCTCGAACTCTATGGCAAGGACGGCATGTTCATGATCCGCGCCAATGGCCTGGAACTGATGAACGGGTTCTGCCACGAGTCGGAAACGGCACTGGGGCAATATGCCGCACAACTCGCGCCGTCGCGCAAACCTCGCGTTCTGGTCGGCGGGCTTGGCCTCGGTTACACGATCGCTGCACTCATCGAGGCGGTCGGTGCCGTCGGAACGATCACGGTCGCCGAGCTTTCCGGTGCCGTGATCGATTGGTTCCATCGCTATGTGAAGTCATCGGCCTTGCTGGAGAGATGCACGGATCTGAGAATCGTCCATGCCGATGTCATGCAGTTGCTCGCAGCAGATGATCGCTACGATGTCATCGTATTGGATATCGATAACGGTCCGGAGCCACTCGTAACCGCCAGCAACGCTGCGCTCTATTCACCGGCGGGGCTGAGAAAGCTTTACGCTTCGCTCTCGGAGAACGGGATTGCGTTGCTGTGGTCTGGTTTTGAATCCACCACCTTCGCAGCGCATGCGGAGGAGGCCGGATTTGCGGTGACGTGCGAGCCATTCGAGAGGTCGCGGGCTGACCTATATCATTATATCTACGTGCTCGCCAAAAGCCCGGATCGCGGCGAGAGCCACCCAAAAACCAAAAATTAACCATATTCTGCTGAGATAAAGGTCGCGGATTGGCAGCCAGAACCAGCGCCAATCGAGTCGGACATAAAACTGACTCCGAATCGTTTGCGACTGATCGCTTTAGGCAAAACTGCTACCTTCAGCCCATTGATTTGATTGGTGAAATTTGCATCAGAATCAGCAATTGACACATATCGCTCGAGTGGTAACCGGTCCCGATATGTTCACCGACTCCGCGCCTACCCTGGACAAGCCGTCCGTCCGCCGGTCGCTTGAGCGGCACCTTCTGCAGTCCACGGGAATTGAACCCGACGCGGCAGAACCGCAGCACTGGCTCTATGCCACCGCAGCCTTCACCCGCGCGCTACTGCTTGAGCGCTGGGCGATTGCGCGCCAGAGCAAGGAGAAGCAGGGGGCTAAGGAAGCCTGCTACTTCTCGATGGAGTTCCTGATCGGCCGGCTGCTGATGGACACGCTCCGCAGCCTCGGCATTCACGAGGTCTTCAGCGAGTCTCTTGCTGAAGTCGGCTGCAACATCGAAGAGGTTGCCGAGCAGGAGCCTGATGCCGGTCTCGGCAACGGCGGCCTTGGTCGCTTGGCGGCGTGTCTACTCGACAGCACTGCGGCGGTCGGCGTGCCGGCCTATGGCTACGGCATCCGTTATGAATTCGGCATGTTCGCGCAGAAGATCGAAGGCGGCTGGCAGAATGAGGAGCCGGACCATTGGCTGCGTCTGGGCGGTCCGTGGGAGTTCCCCCGCCCCGATCTGACCTATCCCGTGAAATTCTACGGCCGCATCGTCGACAACCAGTGGACCGAGACGGCGGGCGTGCTCGCGACGGCCTTCGACGTTCCGATTCCCGGCTATCGTTCCGACACGGTCAATACGCTGCGGCTCTGGTCTGCGCGCGCACCGCGCGAGCTCGATCTCCGGCGCTTCAACGAAGGCGACCACCTCGGCGCCGTCGGTGACAAGGCGCATTGGGAAAGCCTGACCCGTGTGCTGTATCCCCACGACGGGACGGAGGCCGGCCGCGAGCTGCGGTTCAAGCAGCAATATTTCTTCGTCAGTGCATCCCTGCAGGACATTCTGCATCGCCTGCAGCGGCAGAAGCGCCCGCTCTCGGAGCTGCCCAATTTCGTCGCGATCCAGATCAATGATACGCATCCTGCCATCTGCGTTGCGGAGCTGATGCGGCTCCTGATGGACGATCATGGTTTGGGCTGGCAGGAAGCGTGGAGCATCACGCATCGCACCATCTCCTATACCAACCACACGCTCATGCCGGAGGCGCTGGAGACCTGGCCGCTGCACTTCTTCGAGCGCATGCTGCCACGGCATCTGCAGATCATTTATCGCATCAACGAAATCTTCCTCGACGATGTGGTCACGCGTTATCCGGGCGATGTCGATTTGCTGCGGCGCGTCTCTTTCATCGACGAGCAAGGCGAGCGCCGCGTGCGCATGGCGCATCTGGCGTTCGTCGGCAGCCATGCGGTGAACGGCGTCTCCAAGATCCACACCGATCTGATGCGCCAGACGGTGTTCACCGATTTGGACCGTCTGTTGCCCGGACGGATCGTCAACATCACGAACGGAATCGCACCACGCCGCTGGCTGGCACAGGTCAATCCAAGCCTGAGCTGGCTGATCAGTTCGCGCATCGGCGATGGCTGGATGCAGGATCTCGGCAAGCTGGAACAGCTGGCATCGCTCGCGGATGATGCGGATTTCCGTGCGCGCTTCCGCGCCGCAAAGGAAGTCAACAAGGCGCGGCTCGCCGACCATATCCTCGAGAGTGTCGGGGTCGGCGTCGACCCCTCGTCCTTGTTCGATGTGCAGATCAAGCGCATCCATGAATACAAGCGGCAGGTCCTGAAGCTGCTGCATGCGATCGCTCTCTATAACCGCGTCCGGCGCAATCCAGGCGGGCACCACCCGCCGCGGACCATCATCTTCGCCGGCAAGGCGGCGCCGGGTTATGCTATGGCGAAGCTCATCATTAAGCTCGCCAACGACGTGGCGCGCGTGGTGAACAATGATCCGGTGGTGGGTGGCCGGTTGAAGGTTCTGTTCCTGCCCAATTATGGCGTCAGCCTGGCCGAGCGGATCATTCCCGCAGCTGACCTGTCAGAGCAGATCTCGACCGCCGGGACCGAGGCCTCGGGCACCGGCAATATGAAGATGGCGCTGAACGGCGCGCTCACAATTGGCACGCTCGACGGCGCGAACATTGAGATCCGCGAGGCAGTGGGGGCGGAGAACTTCTTCACCTTCGGCCTCTCGACAGCGGAGGTCAGCAGTCTGAAGGCCGATCATTATGATCCGATGGAGTACGTGAATCGGGATCCAGAGCTGCAGGAAGTCATGGGCATGCTGGCGAGCGGCTTCTTCTCGCCGGAGCAGCGCGACCTGTTCCATCCCATCGTGCAGAGCTTGACCAAGAGGACCGAGCGATATTGCGTTCTGGCTGATTTCCGGTCGTACCTGGACGTGCAGAGCGAGGTCGACGCGCTCTATCCGGATCGGGAGGAATGGACGCGGCGCGCGATCCTCAACGTCGCACGCATGGGCGGCTTCTCCAGCGACCGGGCGGTAATGGATTACTCGCGCGAGATCTGGGGTACGAAGGCCATAGACCGGAATTAGTTATGGCCGAGCAGGACCGCAACGGGCAGGTCGGCTAGAACCTCACCCATCTGCAGTCCGTCGCCGCTCAAGTGGATCTGGCCCGTCAGCACATTGGTCAAGATCTCCGGCATGCCTTGTGCCTCGATGCGCAGATCGGCCCAGAGCTCCGCGCCGTCATAGGATGAGGCATCCTGCATCAACCGCGCGAACAGGCGGCCGGCGATGACGAGACAGCTCCTGTTGCCATCGCGGCGCGCGAACGCGATCATGTGCTGGGAATCGTTGACGGCGATCGGCTCGTACGTGCCCTGGCGGAACAGATCCGCATGCTGGCGGCGGCAGCGCAGCACGGCGGATGCGACAGCCAGCTTGACGCGACCGTCGGGCCAGTTCGCGAGCCAGTTGCGGACCTGAGCACGCCGGTCGGCGTCAGGCTGGGTGATGTCGGCCAGCATGCGCTGCCGCAACTCGAAATCCACGGGCCGGCGATTGTCGGGATCGACCATGTTCAGGTCCCACAAGTCTCCACCCTGGTAGAGGTCAGGGACGCCTGGCGCAGTCAGCGTCACAACTGTCTGACTGAGGCTGTTCAACGCGCCGAGCTGTGCGACCCGACGCTGGAACGTCACGAAGTCGTCCAGGAACGGATTGGGTCGATCGGTCTCCAGCAGCCGTTCGACAAAGCGCAGGCAAGCCGCTTCGTAGGCCTCGTTGGGGTTGCTCCAGCTGGTGCGGCGCTTAGCCTCGCGAATCGATTTGAGAACTGCGCCTTTCATGCGCTCGCGGAAGACTTCGAGCTCTGCCTGGGTAGGGGCGGTGACGCCGAGGAGTTGCACCGGCCACGCACCGAGCAGTGTCTGATAGATGGCGTATTCGTCGTTCGGTGACGGCGCCGGATCGCCCCCGACCTTTCCGCGCTTGAACCGGTTCAGGGTGGCCCAGCGGCGCACACGCTGGTTCCATTCCGGCGCGATCTCCGACAGGATATTGAGCCGGGCGCGCAGATCTGCCCCGCGCTTGGTATCGTGCGTCGCCAAGGCCGACATGGCATTGGGCCAGCTCTTCGCACGCTCCTGCATAAGGTGATGAAAGGCCGACAGCGTTACACCGAACTGGCGCGGATCACCGCCGACCTCATTCAAGGACAGCAATCGGTTGTAGCGATAGAAGCTGGTGTCTTCCAGCGCCTTCGCCGTCACCGGCCCGGTATATTGCTGGAAGCGCATGGCGAAGCGCAGGATCTCGTCGCGATTGAAGGCCGGGCTCCAGTCTGCCAGGTCTGTCGCCAGTGCAGCGCGGATGAAATCGAGGATCTCCGGGTCCGGGCCAGCATAGCTCTTGCGGGCCTGGCCGATCGCCCAATCGATGTCGCGCCGATCGTCAGGCGAGACGCCTCGCTCCGTCACATAGCTGCGATAAACTGGGAAACAGGCGACGACCTCCCGCAATGCCGCGCGCAGGCGCTCCTCCGTGTAGTCGCGCGTGCTCCAGTGACGCTCGGAAATGGCATCGAGGCCGGATGCCAGACGATTCAGCTCGCTCGCCAGCATGGTATCGATCACCTGCAGCTTGCAGGCATAGAGGATCTCATCGAAGTCCGCCGACCGGTCGAGGAAACGGCGATAGGTCCGATCCATCGCCTGCTTTCCGTCGGGGTCCACGAACAATCCATTGACCAGGTTGGTGAAATCGTAGCCCGTCGTGCCTGCGATCGGCCAGTCCGTCCGCAGCCGCTCGTGCCGCGCTAGGATCTTCTCGACGACGATGTAGAAGTCCTTGCTACGGTGCGCGGCGAAGTCCCGCAATTGCGCAATATAGCCGCCCGGATCCAGCAATCCGTCGACGTGATCGAGACGCAGCCCATGCAGCCTTCCCTCGGCGGTGAGTTGTCCAACCAGGCGGTGGGCATGCGCGAACACCTCCGGGTTTTCCATCCGGATTCCGGCCAGCTCGTTGATGTCGAAGAACCGACGATAGTTGATCTCATCGGCAGCCACGCGCCAGAAAGCGAGGCGATAGGCTTGCTGCTCCAGCAAGTCATGCAAAGGCCGAAAGCTCTCGGGGTTGCCTGGCTCGCCCTGGAAGGACTTGATCGCGTTCTCGATCTGCGGGGTATGCTCCGGATCTGCGCGCGCGAAGCTGGCCAGATCCTGCTTCAGCTTGTCGCCGACGCTGCGCATCGCTGCCTCGTTGACCTCCGCGACCGTGAGCGCAAGCCGCTTCAGATCTGTATCGACGTCGCCGAGGATCTGGTGATAGCAGCGCGGGTGGATGGGAAACCGATGCTGGAAATACCAGATCGCGAAGCTGCCGCTCTCGGCTTCGAATCTCAGCTCGAGCTCACCGCGCTCTAGCACGTTGCCATATTGATCGCCAAGCAAGGGCACCAGCACCTTGCCCTTGAGATTGGGCTGGCGCGGATGCCAGTTGATGTCGAAGAAGCCGGCGAACGGCGAAATGGGGCCCCACTCCAGTACGTCCAGCCAGAATTCGTTGTCGGCATAGCCGATGCCCATGTGGTTCGGAATGAAGTCTAGGATCTGCCCGATGCCGGCTTCGCGCAAGGCATCGCAGAACCCCTCGAATTCCGACCAGCTCCCGATCTCCGGGTTGATCTCGTTGTGATCGATTATATCATAGCCATGGGCGCTCCCCGGCCGGGCCTTGAGATAAGACGAAGCGTAGACGTGGCTGATGCCCAACTCGCTGAGATAGGGAATGAGCTGCCTGGCATCCGCGAAGGTGAAATGGCGGTTGAACTGCAGCCGATAGGTGGCGGTCGGAACGCTGGGTACGGTATCTGGTCCCTGCGTCTCCTTAGGCGACTCGCGGCCCTCGGCGTTGATCGCCGCCACGACTCGCGCAACCTTCGCGTCGGCAAAGAAATCGACGGCGCTGACCGGCAGCTTGCGTCGCCAGTTCGGATATTCCGTGGTCGTGCCGGGCACGTTCATCGGCTCAATGACGCTGAGCAGATCCTCCGGCTGTACCATCAGCAGGTAAGAAGGAGTGCGAGCAAGGAAGCGATAAACGGACTCGATCGGCACATCGCCGTCGACAGTCGCCGGCAGACCTTGCTCCGCCAATGCCGCGACGAGCTGCTCCCTGTCTACGACTCGCCGCTGCCGTTCGGCTTCCGCCACATCCCGCGAGGGATAAAGGTCGAGCTTGGCACGCAGGTCAAGGTCCGCACCACGCCAATAGGCCGGCAAGGTGGAGAGATCATGGGTGGAGGGCGCGACCAGCGCTTGCTGCGGCCAATCGGTGACCTTGCGAAAGCTGCCGTCCGGCTCGTGTTCGAAATAGAGCAGACGGTACGAGAGAATGCCGGTGCGCTGCATGGCGTCATGCAAACCGTCGGGAACGGTCCCGAGATCTTCACCGATCACCAGACACCGGTGGGCTTGGCTTTCGAGGGCAAGAATCGCCAGCAAGTCGTCGAGCGGATAGCGGATGTAGGCGCCCGCGGCAGCATCAGCTGCTTCCGGTACCCAGAACAGTCGCATGAAGCCGAGAATGTGATCGATGCGCACCGCGCCGGCCGCACGCATGTTGGCTTCCAGGCACTCGCGAATGGCAGCATAGGCCGTTTCGCGCATGCGCAAGGCGTTGGGGGGTGGGGCGCCCCAGCTCTGGCCCTTGAGATTCCAGTTGTCCGGCGGCGCTCCGATGCTCCAACCGCCCACCAGATAGTCCTGCGACCACCACGCTTCGGCAGAATCGCGGTCCACGCCGACGGCAATATCCAGATAGATCCCGATCGGCATGCCAGCCTCGCGCGCGGCCTGCTGCGACTGGAGAAGCTGGCGATGGGCGTGCCATTGGAGGTACTCGAAGTATGTGATGCGTTCTTCATGGCGCGCGACGAAGTCGGCGACGGCTTCGCTGTCCGGATCGCGAAACGGCTCCGGCCAGCTCGGCCATGAGAGGCTGCCCCCCAGCCTTTCGAAATGCTCGCGCAACGCCTCGAAGGTCGCGAATTGGCGCAGGCGGCTGCCATGTTCCTTGCGGAAGCGCTGGAACTGCGCAGCATGTTCGTCGTTGCGTGCAAGGTGCAGGTTGCGGAAGTGCTCGTAGAGCAGCCCGAGCATACGGCGCTTGCATGTCGCAACGCCGGCGTAATCGACGAGAGGTGTGGACCGCAGGCGCGCGAGCTCGGAATCGAAGGTCGGCTCTGCGCGTAACGCCTGCGCGGCTTCGCAGGTTGCGAATTCCGGCATTGCTTCCGGATCGATATAGAGCACGTTCAGGAAGCAGCGGCTGCTCGGCGAATAAGGGCTGCACCGGTCCGGCTCGTCGGGAAAGAGCGCGTGCAGCGGTGTCAGACCGATGGCCGCCACGCCGTGTGATGCCGCATGCCAGGCGAGATCGGCGAGGTCGGTGAAGTCGCCGATGCCCCAGTTGCGCGCGGATCGGAGGGCGAAGAGTTGCGTCGCCAAGCCCCAGAGCCGCCCGCCATCCCGCAGCAAGGGCGGCAAGAACGCTTGCTGGGGGGCGATGATCAGTGTGCACGTGGCGAGGAGAGCGTTTCCCGAGTACAACTTCAGTTCGTGATAACCGGAAGGGGCATCGTCTTCGACAACAATGCAGGTTGCATTGGGGGCAACCGAACCCGCCAAGGTCCGCCCACAGATATCCACTTCCCAGCGGAGCGTCTGATCCGCATGTCGTAGCGGCACAGCTATTGGACCGCTGCCCTGGCGATGCACGAAGACCGGTGGCACCAGTCCGTCCGATTTGACGCCTTTCAGGTATGCCATCAGCGAGCGCAGGGTCGCTTGCGGCACTTCCCTAATGGCGCCGGCATGGTCGCGATACCGCGGCAGGATACCGAGTTCTTCACAGATCTGGTCGAGCGCGTTCGTCTCGGTCACGTCGCCGCCCCGCGATCTGCCAGATACCAGGCCACGAACCAGCCTGGCTTGGCCGCACTGTCGGCGACATGCGGATGTGTGCTGTGGAGCATTCTGCCAAGAGGTGCGGGCATAGGATTGGACGTGTCGGCGTGCAAATTCGCGATCAGCGTCAGTCTGGCATTGTCCGCCAACAGCCACGACACGCGCAACAGGCCATCACTCGTGTCGTATGTGGCATCTCTGACCTCGGCCTGGGCGAGCCGCGGTATGATCGCCGCGCGCCGCACCGCCAGCAGCTCGCGACAATACTGCAGATGCTCGGTGTGCGCGTTGCGATCTACCTCCGACCAGTCCAGCTTGGAGCGCCGAAAAGTGGCGATATCGTTGGGATCGGGAATGCGGTCGCGGACCGCGGGCTCCGCAAAGGCCGGGAATTTCATGAACTCCCGCCGCCGGCCGTCCCGCACCGCTTGCGCCAATTCACCCCTGAAGTCACAAAAGAACTGGAAGGGCCGCGCTGAAGCCCATTCCTCGCCCATGAAAAGCAAAGGAATCTGCGGCGACAGGATGAGAATGCTGGCCGCCGCCCTCAGCAATTCTGGCCGGACCAGCTGGGCCAAGCGCTCACCAAATGCACGGTTGCCGACCTGGTCGTGGTTCTGCAGGAAGGCGACGAAGGCAGAGAGCGGCAGGTCGAGCGTCGGCTCGCCGCGGGGGGCGTTGTCGCGATGGATGGAGCTTTCGCCCTGGTAGACAAAGCCCTGCGCCAAAGCCAACCCAAGCGCGGCGAGCGGATCGCGCTGGTAGTCGGCATAGTAGCCTTCTGACTCGCGCGTCAGAACCACGTGGCTCGCGTGATGAAAGTCATCGTTCCATTGCGCGTTGTACTGGAGTTTCGGCGATTGCTGCAGGAAGTGCGACTGGTTGGCGTCGTTCTCCAGCACGAGATGAACATGGCGGTCGGGATCGGATGTTTCACGAACGCGGTTCGCCAGCTCGGTCAGGATGTGCGTGGGGCTGTCGTCGAGGATCGCATGGACTGCATCCAGGCGCAGGCCATCGAACCGGAACTCATTCAGCCAATAGAGCGCATTCTGGATGAAGAACTCGCGCACCACCGGCTGCGCGAAGTCGATGGCCGCACCCCACGGCGTATGATGGCGGTCGGTGAAGAATTGCGGCGCATATCGCCCGAGATAGTTTCCATCCGGCCCGAAATGGTTATAGACCACGTCCAGGAACATCATGAGTCCACGCTCATGGGCCGCGTCGATCAGTGCCTTCAACTGATCCGGTGTACCGTAGCTGCGCGCGGGCGCGAAGGGCAGAACGCCGTCATAACCCCAGTTTCGCCTGCCTGAAAAGTCGGCAAGCGGCATGAGCTCGATGGCCGTGACGCCGAGGTCGGCCAACCAGTCCAGCTTGTGTTGTATGCCCTCGAAATCGCCGCTGTCAGTGAACGTGCCGGTGTGGAGCTCGTACAGGACCACCTCGTGCCATGGCCGGCCGCGCCAATCGGGATAGCGCCATGGATAGCTCAGCGGATCAACGACCACGCTGGGGCCATGGACATCCTCCGCCTGCTGGCGCGAAGCCGGGTCAGGAATGCGCAAGCCGTCAGACAGCTGGAAGGCGTAGAGACTGCCGGCCCGGGCGGCATCCGTTGTTACCTCGAACCAGCCGTCGCCGTGCGGCTCCATTGCCATGGCAGCTTGATCCTGGTCGATGACCAAAGAGACTCGGTCCAGTCCGGGCGCCCACAGTCGGAAGCGCACTGTGCCGTCGGGCAACAGGTTGGCGCCGAAACGCATGTCGTGCACGAAACTAGTCACGGTTCTTCAGTCTCACCGACGGGCAGGGAGAGGACGACCAAGGAGCGGCCCTTCGTCGGTAGAACAGCGCCCATGGAGAATGCCTCCACAATGCTGTCGGGATCGGCTGTATCAAGCAATCGAGTCCAGTGCGCTTCGATCGGCAGCGACGGCAACGTGAACTCCACGATCTCATGGTGCGAATTGAGGATGATCAGCAGCAGGTCATCCTCGACCAGCGATCCGCGCGGGCCCACGCTCGGTCCCGCGCGACCGTTCAGCAGCACGCCGATGCAACGCGCCACCGGGTCCATCCATTGCTCGGACGTCTTCTCGACACCCTGCGGCGTGAACCAGGTCATGTCCTTGATTCCGCGCGAGCAGGTGAAATTGCCGTGCAGGAAGCGCATACGCCGTAGAACCGGATGCGCGCTGCGCAACGCGATCAGGCGCCGTGTGAAATCGACCAGCGTCGCCTCCGACTCCTGGCGGCTCCAATCGAGCCAAGTCGTTTCATTGTCCTGGCAATAGGCATTGTTGTTGCCGCCCTGCGTGTGGCTGATCTCGTCGCCCGCCAGAAGCATCGGCGTTCCCTGCGACAGGAGCAGCGTCGCCAGGAAGTTCCGCTTCTGCTGGTCGCGCTGGGCGATGATGACCGGATCATCCGTCGGGCCCTCCACGCCGAAATTGAAGGTCAGGTTCTCGGGATGGCCGTCCTGGTTATCCTCCTGATTGGCTTCGTTGTGTTTCTCGTTGTAGGAGACAAGATCGTTCAATGTGAATCCGTCGTGAGCGGTGACGAAATTGATGCTGGCCCATGGGCGCCGTCCGCGATGGTCGAACAGATCGGCGGACGCGCTGATGCGCGCTGCTAGCTCCGGCAGCATACGTTCGTCACCGCGCCAATAGCGCCGCACGGCGTCGCGGTAGCGATCGTTCCATTCGGCCCAGCTTGGTGGGAACTGGCCGAGCCGGTAGCCGCCGGGACCGATGTCCCAGGGCTCCGCGATCAGCTTGACATGTTGCAAGGCCGGCACATGCCGGATGGCGTCGAAGAACCCGCTACCTGGATCAAAGCCGTGCTCTTCCCGTCCAACAGTTGCCGCCAGGTCGAAGCGGAAACCGTCGACACGCATCTGTTCGACCCAATAAGTGAGAGAGTCCAGCACCATCTGCAGGACGCGAGGATGAGACAGGTTGAGCGTGTTGCCGGTACCGGTGTCATTGATGTAGTGCCGCCGGTCGTCCGAGACTAGGCGATAATAGGAGGCGTTATCGATGCCCCGGAAACAAAGCGTCGGCCCCAGATGATTGCCTTCCGCGGTGTGATTGTAGACCACGTCCAGGATCACCTCGATCCCCGCATCGTGCAGCTGCCGGACCATGGTCTTGAACTCCGCCACCAGCCCCGTCGAGAGCAACTGCGGCTCGGCTGCGAAGAATCCGATCGTGTTGTAGCCCCAGTAATTTCTCAGATTGTTCTGAAGCAGGTGCGGCTCGTCGAACCGCGCGTGCACCGGTAAAAGCTCGACCGCCGTGATGCCCAGCGACCGTAGATAGTCGATGACCGGCTGGCTGCCGAGCCCGGCGCAGGTGCCACGCAGCGGCTGCGACAAGGACTGGTGAAGCATGGTGAAGCCGCGGACATTCATTTCATAGATGACACTGTCGGACCATGGCGTGGCAGGGTTCCGATCGTCGCCCCACTGGAAGCTGCCATCGACCACACGGCTCTTGGGCATGGCGCGTGCGCTGTCGCGCCGGTCGAATGACAGATCCTCGCGCGGCGATCCGACGCGATACCCGAAGATTGCCTCGGACTGCAGGAACCTGCCATAGATCGCCTTGGCGTAAGGGTCGAGCAGCAGCTTGTTCGGGTTGAAGCGGTGACCTGCTCTAGGCTCATACGGTCCGTGGACCCGATAGCCGTAGAGTGTGCCCGGACGGGCGTCAGGCAGATAGCCATGCCAGACTTCATCGGTATATTCGGGCAGGCGTACGCGATCGATCTCGCGCACGCCGGCGGCGTCGAACAGGCAGAGCTCGACGCGTTCCGCATGCGCAGAGAACAGCGCGAAGTTGACGCCCTTGCCGTCCCAGGTGGCTCCCAGCGGATAGGGCCGCCCCGGCCAAACGCGTGATCGGGTCGTGAGAGGGGCAACCACCCGCGCGGCGGTCTGCCTTGCCGCAATGCTCGTGGACAACCGCGCCTTCGGCGCCAATGAGCCGAGTTCCGACCTGCGCATCAGGCGTTCTTCCGCTCGAGGATCAGCGTGCCGAGTGGAGGAAGCGTCAGCTCGATGGAATAGGGCCGTCCGTGCCACCCCTGTGGCTCGGCCAGGACGCCGCTGCCATTGCCCACATTGCTGCCGCCATAGAAGGCCGAATCCGTGTTGATGCGCTCCGCGTAGAAACCGGGTTCAGGAACGCCGATGCGACAATGATGGCGAGGGACCGGTGTGAAATTGCAGACGATGACGGCAAGAGACTCCGGGGCCTTCCCGCGCCGGAGATACGAGATGATGCTGCGTTCATGGTCGGAGGCGTCGATCCATTCGAAGCCCTGCGGCTCGCAATCCAGCTGATGGAGCGCAGGGAGAGTGCGATAGATGGCGTTCAGGTCACGCACCAATGTCTGCGCGCCACTGTGATCAGCATCGGACAGCAGATGCCAGTCCAACCCAGCATCGTGGTTCCATTCGCGCTCCTGCCCGAACTCGCATCCCATGAATAGCAGCTTCTTGCCCGGATGGGTGAACATGAAGCCGAGATAGGCGCGCAGGTTGGCAAAGCGCTGCCAACTGTCGCCGGGCATCCTTCCGATCAGCGAGCCCTTGCCGTGCACCACCTCGTCATGGCTGATCGGCAGGATGAAGTTCTCGCTGAATGCATAGAGCAGTCCGAAGCTGAGATCGTTGTGGTGCCAGGGGCGATGAACAGGCTCTTTGCCGATATAACGCAGCGTGTCGTGCATCCAGCCCATGTTCCACTTGTAGCCGAAGCCGAGGCCGCCGACATAGGTGGGGCGTGACACCGCAGGCCAGGCAGTCGATTCCTCGGCAATTGTCATCACGCCGGGATGGTGACCGTAGGCCAGCTCGTTGAGCCTGCGCAGGAAGGCGGTCGCCTCCAGATTCTCGTTGCCGCCATAGCGGTTCGGGATCCACTGATCGGGCTTGCGGCTGTAATCGAGATAGAGCATGGACGCAACCGCATCGACCCGGAGCCCGTCGATGTGATAGCGGTCCAGCCAGAAGAGGGCATTGGCGAGCAGATAGTTCGTGACCTCATGTCGGCCGTAGTTATAGATGAGCGTATTCCAGTCCTGGTGCATGCCGAGCCTCGGATCGGAGTGCTCATAAAGGTGCGTGCCGTCGAAATAGACCAGGCCGTGTGCATCGGTGGGAAAGTGGCCAGGTACCCAGTCCAGAATCACTCCGAGCCCTTCCTGGTGGCAGCGGTCCATAAAGCGCGCGAATTCGACCGGGCTGCCATGGCGGCTCGTGGGGGCATAGAGCGCGATCGGTTGATAGCCCCACGAGCCGTCGAACGGGTACTCGCTGATCGGCAGCAGCTCCAGATGTGTGAAGCCCATCTGCTTCACATACGGTACCAGACGCTCTCCGAGCTCCTCGTAGGTGAGATAGCGATTGTTCTCCTCCGGCACTCTGGCCCAGGAGCCGAGATGGCACTCATAGATGGAGATCGGCGCGGAACGGCTGCTCGTGGATTCGCGGCCACTCATCCAGGAGGCGTCGTTCCATTCATGCTTCTTCGCTCCATGCACGACGGAAGCGGTACGCGGCGGCCGTTCCGACTGGAAGGAGACCGGATCGGCCTTTAGCGGCAGCAGCCTGCCGTCCGCGCTCTTGACCTCGTATTTGTAGAGTTCCCCGCCCTTGAGTTCCGGCAGGAACAACTCCCAGACACCGGCCTCGAAACGCTTGCGCATGGGATGGCGGCGGCCATCCCAATCGTTGAAGTCGCCGATTACGCTGACACGCCGGGCATTCGGCGCCCACACGGCGAAGCTCACGCCCTTGATGCCATCGATCTCGATCAGCTGCGCGCCGAGACGCTCATAGAGCCTGAGATGCGTTCCTTCGGCCAGCAGATGCATATCGATGTCGCCGAGCACGGGTGGAAAACGATAGGGGTCCTCCAGCTCGATCGTGCGGACGGGCAAGGCGAGGCGGAGCCGGTAGTTGATGCGTCCGGGGACCGGTCCCGCAAAAAAGCCGGGCTCGTACTGCTGCTCCAGCTTGGTGATCTCGCCGCCGGCGCGATCGATGACCCAAGCCTGGCTCGCCGCCGGATGGTAACAACGGACGACGAACTGATCGGGCTTCTCGGCGTGGAGGCCAAGGACGGAGAAGGGATCTCCGCAATCCCCGCCGGCGAGTGCGCTGGCCAGGGCATGCAGATCGGTCTCGCGCCGGGCGTGCCGCCCGCGCGTGGATGTCGCCTGCCTAGGATTCTTGCTACGCTGCGCCATCGCCGGCTCCCTTCTGTCCCTTCAAGCTGTCGAGCGCGGTCTGGAGCCCAGCGATGGGGATACGCAGCCAGGTCGGCCGATTGGTCGCCTCGTAGCAAATCTCGTACAACGCCTTTTCGAGGGTGAAGAGATTGAGCAGCCGATCCGCTTCGGCACGATCCTTCGGACAGCTCGGACAATCGCCGATTGCCTCGAAATAGCCGTTGAGGAAGGTGGCTTGCGCGCATTGGCGCCAGGCTTCTGCGAACGGCAGCAGCCTGGCGACGGAGTCGGCTTCGTGCTCCGCGATGGCGAACAGCGCCGACCATTCGGCGTACTCGAAGGATCGCAGCATTCCGGCGACATCCTTGAAAGGCGAGGACTTGAGGCGGCGTTCCTGCAGGGTACGGGTGGGCTCACCCTCGAAGTCGATGATGTAAAAGTCGTTTTTCGCCACCAGGACCTGGCCCAGGTGGTAGTCGCCATGGATACGCGTCTTGCTGGCGGTGATCGGACCCTTGCCCAGCTGATCGATGGCAGTGAAGCACTCGTCCTTGCGCTCGAGCAGCGTGTCGATCGATCCGCTCACCGCTTCTGGTGCGGCGGCCTGCGCCTTCGCAAGCTGGGCGAAGGCTGCCTGCGCCAGCGTCTTGGCGCTGCCGGCCCATACGGCGATATCGGCGGCTCGAATCGGCTCCGGCTTGAAGTTGGGCTCGTCGATCCCACTGGCAAAAGCGATGTGCAGTTCCGCGGTCCGGCGCGCCAGCGTCGCGATCTGCCCGAGATAGGCGGCGTGGCGCTCTTCGGGTGCCACGGTGTCGGCTCCCTCAACCACCCTCACGTCGTCGAAGATGCGGTCCAGATATTCGGTGGTGAAAACCCATCCGTCGCCCTGATTGCGCACGAAGCCGGTCAGGATGGCGAGGGCGTGCCGTCTCCCGTCCTGTCCGACTTGCTCTGCAGTGCCGAGCAGGGGCGGGGTGTTCTGGAAGTGAGCGACCTCAGTCAGGAAGCGTGCGATCTCGAGCTCGGGATGCTCGCCTTCCGACAGCCGCCGAAAAATCTTGAGAACAGCGTGATCGCTGATGATGACGGAGCTGTTGCTCTGCTCGACGCCCAAGCGGCGGATATCCGGCGCAGCACCCCAGTCGATCTCGGCCAACGCCTCCGTCGATGCGAACTTGGTCGTGCCATCAGCGCTGGACAGCTCCGTGCCCTTATGCATGGCGTCGATCAATGCCAGGACGAACTGATCCGATGTGAATGCATCATAGATCGCTCCAACTTTCGAGCCGCGGCGCGCCTTGGCGAGCGTAAAGGGGGTGAGCGGCCAGTTCATCGTGCCCGCAGCCTCGTCCCACGACGCGTCCAGCGGCAGGAAGTAATGCTGGCTCTCCTTGCGCCCCTCCAGATCCAACGTTGCCATCAGCAGCAGATAGTCGCCCAGCTGACGCCGACCTAGGGTGCCGAGCACGGTGGCGTCCGCGCGCGCGATGTGATCATCCTTGGCCGCGAACCAGCGCTGCTTCGCAATGAAATTCGGCAGGACGGAGCTTGCGAGCTCATTTGCTTCACGGCCGGTCGTCAGGCTGTGCCAGCCGTCGCGCATCACAAGAGTGGTGAATTCCGGAACCGGCTCCGGAATGACGTCATGCCAGCGCGGGGCGTCCGCCCATTCCGGCAAAACGAACCAATAGAATCCATAGCTGGGCAGCGTCAGCAGATAGGGCAGATCGCCGATTGGCGGGAATGGCGAGCGGCCTAGCAGCTCAACGGGCACGCGCCCTTTGAAACGCGATAGATCCAGCTCGACGGCCTGCGCCGCGCGAGACAGGTTCGCAACACACAGCAGCGCTTCCCCCTCGTGCTCGCGGAGATAGGCAAGGACCTTGCGATTGCCCGGATAGAGGAACTTCAAGGTGCCCAGGCCGAAGGAGCTATGCTGCTTGCAGACCGCGATCAGGCGCTTCATCCAGTTGAGCAGGCTGGAGGAGGAGCGTGCCTGGGCCTCCACATTGACGGTGTTGTAACCATAGATCGGGTCCATGATGGGCGGCAGATAGAGCCGCTGTGGATCGCAGGCCGAGAAGCCGCCATTGCGGTCCAATGACCATTGCATAGGCGTGCGCACGCCGTCACGGTCGCCGAGATAGACATTGTCCCCCATGCCGATCTCGTCACCGTAGTATAGCACCGGCGTGCCGGGCATGGAGAGCAGCAGGCTGTTGAGCAGCTCGATCTTGTGCCGGTCGTTGCTGAGCAACGGCGCGAGGCGCCGGCGGATGCCCAAATTGAGCCGCATGCGTGGGTCGGTGGCGTAGAAGCTCCAGAGGTAGTCGCGCTCCTTGTCCGTCACCATCTCAAGCGTCAGTTCGTCATGGTTGCGCAGGAAGATCGCCCACTGGCAGTTGCCAGGAATCTCCGGCGTCTGGCGCATGATATCGGTAATCGGGTGGCGGTCTTCCTGGGCGATCGCCATGTAGATGCGCGGCATCAGCGGGAAATGGAAGCACATGTGGCATTCATCGCCGAGGCCGAAATAGGCCGACACGTCTTCCGGCCATTGATTGGCCTCTGCCAGCAGCATGCGGTCCGGATACCTGGCGTCGATCTCTGCCCGGATCTTGCGGATCACCTCGTGTGTCTCGGGCAGGTTCTCGCAAATGGTGCCCTCGCGCTCGATCAGGTAGGGGATAGCATCGAGCCGCAGTCCGTCGACTCCGGTGTCCAGCCAGAAGCGCATGACCCGGATGATCTCTTCGAGCAGGCGGGGATTGTCGAAGTTAAGGTCCGGCTGATGCGAATAGAAGCGATGCCAGTAGTAGGCATTTGCAACCGGATCCCAAGTCCAGTTTGACTTCTCCGTATCCCTGAAAATGATCCGGACATCTTTGTATTTCTGATCGGTGTCGCTCCAGACGTAGAAGTCCCGCAATGTGGAACCGGGCTTGGCGCGCCGCGCGCGCTGGAACCAACGATGCTGGTCAGAGGTGTGGTTGATCACCAGCTCCGTGATGACGCGGATGCCGCGATCATGGCATCCGCGCACAAGCCGGCGGAAATCCCGCATCGTGCCGTAGGCCGGGTTGATGCCGCGATACTTCGCGATGTCGTAGCCATCATCCTTCAAGGGCGAAGGATAGAAGGGAAGCAGCCACAACGCGGTGATGCCCAAGTCCTGGAGGTAGTCCAGCTTGCGGCGCATGCCTTCGAAGTCGCCGATCCCGTCATTGTTGGAATCATAGAACGCCTTGACGTGGGCCTCATAGATGAGAGCGCTCTTGAACCACAGCGGATTGCTGCGGGCCGACACCTCCAGCTGGCGATCCAGCTGAACACTCTGCTGCAAAGGCAGGTTCATGCCTGCGCCCCCGTCGGAGTCAGCCGCCAGATCGCGCAAGGATTGGCGTGGGGATCAAGCTGCATGCGCTGGATCTTCCCGTGCCAGCGGATCCTGGCCCCGGTGAGCAACTCCTCAGCGTCGATCGCGGCGTGGTCCGGCAGTCCGAACTCCCACAGCGGCACTTCGAAGTCGCAGCCGTGCGCATGGTGCGGATCAAGATTAACCGCCACCAGGATCGCATTGTCCTTGGTTTCCGTCATCTTGCCATAGAACAGGATGTTGTCGCTGAAGGCGTTGTAGAAGCGCAGATTGGTCAGCTGATGCAGGGCCGGATTGTCACGCCGGATCGCGTTCAGCCGCGTGATGTGCTGGCGGATGTTGCCGGCCCGGTCCCAATCCCAAGCCTTGATCTCGTATTTCTCGGAATTTAGATATTCCTCCTTGCCAGGGATCGGCGCCGCCTCGCACAGTTCAAAGCCGCTATAGAGGCCATAGACGCTCGACAAAGTCGCGGCGAGAGTCGCGCGTGCAACGAAGGCCGGGCGGCCGCCGGTCTGCAGGTGATACGGATTGATGTCCGGCGTGTTGGCGAAGAAATTCGGCCGATAGTACTCCTTCGGCTCCTGTTGCGTCAGCTCCGTCAGATATTCGGTCAGCTCCTGCTTGGTCGTGCGCCAGGTGAAGTAGGTGTAGGATTGGTTGAAGCCCAGCTTCGCCAGACGCTTCATCATCTTTGGCCTGGTGAATGCCTCCGCCAGGAAGATTACATCCGGATGCTGCGCGCGCACCTCGTCAATCATCCATTCCCAGAAGGGCAGGGGCTTGGTGTGTGGGTTGTCGACGCGGAATATCTTCACGCCCTGCTCGATCCAGAACAGCACGACATCGCGGAGCGCGTGCCAGACGGCGGGGTACGCCTCGCGATAGAAATGCAGGTTGACGATGTCCTCGTATTTCTTCGGCGGATTCTCCGCGAATTTGATGGTGCCGTCAGGCCGCCAGTCGAACCATTCGGGATGTTCCTCGATCCACGGATGATCCGGCGCGCATTGAATAGCGAAATCGAGCGCGATTTCGAGACCGTGAGCATGAGCGGCGCGCACCAGGCGCTTGAAGTCCTCCAAAGTGCCGAGCTCCGGATGGATGGCAGTGTGGCCGCCTTCCTTCGCGCCGATCGCGTAGGGGCTGCCCGGATCGCGCGGGCCGGCCACGAGGCTGTTGTTGCGGCCCTTACGGTTGACCCGCCCTATCGGATGAATGGGTAGCAGGTAGAGCACATCGAAACCCATCTCCCGGACATACGGGAGCCGGGCGATCACATCGTCGAAGGTGCCATGGCGCTCGGTCGAGCCGCTTTGCGAGCGCGGCATTAGCTCGTACCAGGCGGAATAGAGCGCAGCCTGTCGATCGACGATCACCCGCACTTCCCGTGAATAGCGCGAGACATTGGTTCGGTCGGCACACCGCACGACAGCGATGTGCAACTCGTCGGCCATCAGCAGGTCGACGAGCTCGTTCGGTCGGCCGCGCAGTGTCTGGGCGTGCGCCAGCAAGGCCTCCAGAGTCTCGCGGTACCGGCCCTGCGCGCGTGAAGCGGCCTTCTGGACGAGAATGCAGCCTTCCTCCAGCTCGAGATGAATATCCTGACCGGCTGTGCGCTTCTTAGTGACTTCGGCGCGCCAGCTGCCGAAAAGGTCGCGCCAGGCTTCGATCGTGTAGACGTAGTCGGTATTGAGCGTGAGAGGGATACGCCCGACCCAGCGGTCATTGTCGAAGAACTCCATGGGAGCTTCCGACCATTCCGTCTCGCCCACAGGGCGGTACTTGATGCGCGCCTGCAGCTGATCGTGGCCATCGCCGAAAATGTCGGCCCAGATCTCCAGGACATCGCCGACGATGCGCTTGATCGGAAAGCGACCGCCGTCCAACTCGGGATAGACCCGCTCGATCGCAATGCGATGGGCCGCCAACTCCTCGAGTTCACTGAGCGCACCTGGCGTTGGAGCAGGAGTCGCCGCAATTTTGGCCGGACGGCTGACACGCTCGCCACGAAATACGCGTGCACTGAGCGGCTCCAAAGTGATGGAATCGCCAGGATGCAGAGTCAGCGGCGCGCTGAGCGGCGTGACGTCGGTGAAGCGGCCGAACAGGCCGCCAGTCTCGGTGAGCAGCGGACCGATCGCAATGGCATGAGATGTTTGCCTGTCGGGGTTAAGAAGGATGATCGCACACCCATCTGAGTCGATCGGGTGTCCTCCGGCCAACCGCAACAGGCCGATGACCGGACTGCCGGGCGCCGTAATCCGCCGCTGCTGGCCCTCGCAATTGAGGGCCGGCACCGCAGCTTTCATCGCGTGCACGGCCGCGACGAATTCGGTGAGGTCGATGCCCGTCTCTTCCCAATCCTCGGGCCGCGTTCGCACCACGTCGAGCTTGCGCCGGAAGCCGTATTCATAGCCCATCGGCATCATGACACCGGAGGAGAAGCAGGCGGCGAACAAGAGATGGAACTTCAGGCTCGCCTTGAGCCGCGCGTCGCTTTCGACTTCAGCCGCCAGCCGCTCCGTATCGTGGCTCTCTGGAAAGGCAATCGAAGGTGCGATCAACCGGAACTTTTCATACTGGTCGAGCAGCCAAGGCGCGCGGAAGTCCCACCATTTGGCACTGTTGAAGATGTAGTCGAACCCGGCGTCGGCGAGGGCCGTCACCTGCTCTGTCGTGCAGCCGAGCGTTTCGGCGAAGAAGCGCAGGTGAGGAAAGCTCTGCCTTGCGGCCGCAAGAATATTTCGCCAGACGTCGGCCGGCACTTGATAGGCCGCATCACACCGGAACCCATCGAAGCCCAATCCCGCATAGTGCCGGACGTAGTGAGTCCAGTAATCGATGAGCGCTGTGCGTGCCGATGGCGTATCGTAGTCGAGTTCCGCCAGGTCCCCCCAGACGGTCACTTTGGTTGGATCATCGGGGTCAAGCGCGCGTGGGGCGTATAACGTGCCGTCAGGGTTGCGGCGGTACCATTCCGGATGGTCGGCTGCCAGGATGGCATCCTGCGCCGTGTGGTTGATCACCAGATCCATCATGACGCGAAGTCCCAGCCGCTTCGCGTCCGAGGTGAATTGCCGGAGAGCGGCGGGCTGGTCCTCGCGCGGCCGCAACCCCAGGGCGAGGTCGCTCAGGCTATAAGGGTCCTTGATGGCGTAGATGCTCCCGGACCCGCCGGTCGCGTGGAATGGGTTAACAAACACCCAGTTGAAGTTCATCCCGGCAACGCGCCGCAGGTGGTTTCCCCAATCCGAGACGCTGCCCGCCAAGGGCGGAAACAGATTGTAAATGCGTGGGCCAGGTTCCGGAGCCTTTGCACCTAGCTGGGCGAGCGGCGTCCTATCTTCGTGGAACTCAGTATCGGCAGGATGTGCTCTGGATGTTCTCGCCACGAAACTCTCCACCCCGGATCGGTGGACGAGGTTTCAACGCTCTTGCTCGCGCACCGAACGATCGTCATTTGGCGGTAAGCAAATTGCTAACTGACTCACAGCGAAGGCCGTGCACCCTATGCTTCCCGAGGGATATCAACACCTGTTAACGCCGCCGGTTCCATAGGCTCCATGCGTTCAGGCCACGTGGTGCGTTCGAAGCCCATTGATCGCGCGGGCGTAGATTGCCTGGTACGAAGCCGCCGGCTTGGTCCAGCTGAAGTTGCGTGCCATGGCCAGCCTGCGCATTGCCATGAAGATATCGCCGTTGCCGAACACATTGAAGGCTCGTGTGATCGCTTCCAGGCATGCTTCAACCGAAATCGCGCGGAACAGGAAGCCGGTCCGGCCGTCCTCGATCGAATCGGCCAGGCCGCCGGTCTTGCGCGCGATGGGGAGAGAGCCGAAGCGTTGCGCATACATCTGGCTAAGGCCACACGGCTCGAAGCGCGACGGCATGAGCAGGAAGTCGCTGCCCGCGAACATGCAGCGTGCCTCCGCCCCGTCAAACCCGACTTTCAAGGAGATATCGCCCGGATGGCGCTTAGCCAGCGCGCCGAGTTCTCGTTCGACCGTCGGCTCGCCCTGGCCCATGATGGCAATCTGGCCGCCTAAGCGCACCACGGTCTCGGCCGCGCCGATCATCAGGTCCAGCCCCTTTTGGTGCACTAGGCGCGAGACGACGGCGAACAGAGGGCCGCGCGAAACTGCAAGCTTGAAGTCGGAGCGCACCTGTTCGGCGTTGCGCCCTTTTCCTCTGAGATCGCGTGCGTCGAACGGGCTTGCAATCCCCGCGCCGCGGCTGGGGTCCCAGGACGGGTCAATGCCGTTAATGATTCCGGTCAGCCGGCCCTCCTCGGCCCTCAGTTTCAGCAGACCGTCCAAGCCGCAACCGAATTCCGCCGTCGTGATCTCCTGTGCATAAGTCGCGCTCACGGTGCTGATCTCCGAGGCGAAAGAGATGCCAGCCTTGAGGAACGAGACCTTGCCGTGGAATTCGACGCCGTCGATGTTGAAGGCGCCGGCCGGAATTCCCAAGCGATCGAGGCAATCCGGTCCGAAAAGCCCTTGATACGCCAAATTGTGGATGGTGAGCAGGCTGGGCACCGGAGTATCGCGCCATGCCGCGTAGCCGGCGGCGAGGGCGGTCGGCCAGTCATTCAAATGCAAGAGGTCCGGCCGCCAGCCCAGCTCCCTCTTACCACCGGCGATCTCCACCGCCGCGAGCGCGAGGCGTGCGAACCGGACATCGTTGTCGCTCCAATCGCCCAGGGGACCGCCGTAGGGCGTTCCATCACGGTCGTAGAGACTAGGCGCAAGTACGATATAGGCGACGAGGCCGTCGGCCATCGTGACTTGCGCAATATCGCACTGGGGTATGCCGGCCAGTCCCTCCAACCGTCCGAGTATTTCCAACGTTCGGCAACACTGCAGCACTTGGCGATACCCGGGCAGCAGAACGCGCACATCGCAGCGGCCGCGGAGCGCCCGAGGCAAGGCGGCGGAGACATCGCCCAGGCCGCCGGCTTTTACAAAGTCGGAGGTTTCGGGGGTGACATAGAGAACCCTGCTCGGCGCGCCAATCGCGACGCCGGAGTGAGCCGTCGCTTGGACGCCGATTGAGAGGGCGCTTGCCGCGCTCGCCATGAACTGGAACCCCCCGGCCGAAGCAAAGCCAGTTACTGCCACCCGCCCGCTTCTCGCGCGATCGCGGAGAAACAGCCAAAGCTACAAACAACGATGCTGCTTCTTTCGTTCCAACTGCCGCGCGAAAAATTCTAGTTGAGCACTGCTCCGGAAGGAGACCGCAACATAAGATCGCAGCCCGGGGAAATTAGAAGGCAAAGACGAACTCCGCCGGGACGCTGGCCGAGATCACCAGTCTGCCATTCGGCAGATCGTTGGCTTCGACCTTGGCGGCGACCTCCTCCGGGGGGAGTTGATAGCCCTGCCACCGCTCCACCAGCCGCCGGCGCAGGACCGCCTCGGGGACTGCGATCATGATCGTGGTGTCGAACAGGCTTGGCAGGCGAGACCAGCCCGGCCGATCCAGCAGCAGGTAGTTGCCTTCGACGACCAGATGCCGGACGGAGCGCGGGATGAGCCTCGCGCCGGCACAGGCGATCTCGAGATCGCGGTCGAAGACCGGCACCGCAATCTCGGGTTCCTCATTGAGCTTGAGGCGCTGGAGCATGTGGTAGAAGCCGGCGACATCAAAGGTTTCCGGCGCACCTTTGCGCGGCCTGAGGCCGCGGGGCACTAGGATGCGATCGTCGAAATGATAGCCATCCATGGGAAGCACGGCTGCGCTGTCGGGAGCTTCATCATTCAGCCTCGCAACCAATGCATCGGCGAGCGTTGATTTGCCGGCGCCGGGCGGGCCCACGATCGCAGTGAGACTGCGCGCGGATGCTCCACGCTGGCGCACGATGTCCAGAATGCCGGTCAGATCAAGTTGCTTGGGCATTCGACCCTTCAGAAGTGGTTCCGCCGGCAAGATACCGGCCGGCGCTCCTGGAAACAACACGTCGCAAGGTCGCCTCGACGCAGGCCCGTGCTATTTCAGGATGTTCGGGCGTGCATGGGAGAGTGGAGCAAGTGCCGTGCTTGGCTCTGCCGTCGTGGGAACCGGTTTGGGCGCTGGGCCAAGCAACAGATAGAAGGTATAGCCGCAGATGATGGCGTAAAGCAGGTTTCCTTCGATCGTCCAATGCGGCATGGTCGCCATGTTCAGCAGCAGGAAGCTGCCGTGCGCAGCCAGCAGCTTGCCCTTCGGCCCATGCTTCACCCGAAGCGCCGCCACAATCATCCAGCCCCAAAGCACGATCATTGCGACGACCCCGACGATTCCATATTCATAAAGGGTCGAAACCAACGTGTTGTGGGCGTAGACCGGGAACTTCGTGACCCAGGCATTTGGACCGAAGCCCAGCACCAGGTTCTTGATCCCACCATTGACATACGCGTCGATGTATCCTGCCCAGATGTACGGGCGCGCAGACAGGAGTTGCCTCTCATCAGGCGTGTATTCCGACGGCGGCTTGATCAAGCGGCCCGGGTCCGAGTAGATGATGCTGAGGTCGGCGAATTTCTCGCGCAGGAACCAGGCGGCAGTCAGCAGGCCGGCCGTGCTGACAGTCAGGATCGCCAGCCCGATTATGATTCGTACTCGCGGGGAGAAACGCGAAATGACGTCGGCGTTGAACTGCATGAAAACCATCGGTGCAAAGGCAACGATGGCAGTACGGTAGTTGGCCATAAGGATGCCGGCCAGCAGCGTCAATAGCGCGCCGCCTCGGACCCACAACTTCAGACCTGTGGCGAAGCAGGCAATGACAAATCCCGTCGCCAACACGGTGGAGAAACCCGATTCGTGGTTATAGCCGCCGACATAGCTGACGCCGGCGCCTCTGCCCTCGATACCCTTGCTGATGCCGAACACGACCGAAAGAAATTGGAACAGCATCGGCGTGACCATCGCCCACAGCAGCAAACTCATCGTGCGTTCTTCGCCGCGCTCACTGATCGATTCATAGACTGCGATGGTGATGATGATGAGATAGCCGAACTTGACAACGACATCGATGCTGCTGCCGATGGAGTGGTTGACGTATGCACTCATCATCACCACGGAGGTGACCGCGTAAAACGGTATCAGCGTCGTCAATAGAAGATGTTTCGTTCTGATTAGCAGGCATCCGAGCAGGAATACGGAGATCGAGCCCAAGGCATTCCAGGATATTCCGATCGGCGACGCATCAAATGTGAAGTCATGATGAGCGCTCATCAGGTAGCGAAAGGAGAGCGCGAACAGAACATAGCGCGCGATGAGGCTGCGCACCCGATAGAAGGGATAGCTCAAGAGGGCGAGCACCATGAGCGTTGCGGGATACAGCAACCATGGCGGCAACGATTTGCCGATCTCTAAACCTTCATCCATCAGCCCGTCTTGTTCCTGTTATCACGATTGCCGAACCGTCAGACGCGTTTTACGGCCATGATCGACTTCGTCAACCCGAATACGGATTCCAAGTGAATCTCGGCATGGAAAACATTGCTTCATGGCGCAAACGGTCAGCAGATTAAAGTCCGAAACATGATTAGAGAAGGGCCATTGCAGCCAGATTTCCAGCTGCAGGCGCCCCTCCGATGCGCCGCACCGCCGTGACCCGAACACCCGCGTCGAACTGATGTGACCGACCATCAGCTTGCGGGCGCCTTCGGAGGTTTGACCGCCGGCGCCTCAGCGTCGGACGCAGACTGGATCCTGCCTCGCTTCCCGATCCGCCAACCGAGATATCCGTAGGCCAACATCAAGGGAAACGTACAGAGTACAATAACGGCCTTGTCGAACGACGTGAGGTGTTGGGGTAGGCCCTTCCTGGGCTCGAACACTAGGTCGCCTCGCCACATCGTCCGATTGCCCTGAAGAGCATGACCGAGCTTCATCTCGCGCTTTTCGGTGGCTGCAGCTTTGGAGCCAGCCAGGGAGACGCCTGCGAACTGCTCGACTGCCTCCAACAGCGCGACGGGCCCGTCGCAAAGATCTTCATATCGTAGCCGAATGATCTTCTTGGGATAAAGAAGACGAAGCAGGTCCCAAAACAAGTTCTGAAGAGTCCACACGAGGGCCGAAATGACGATCGGAATGAAATAGTGGCGCTCCAAGCGAAGGTGCAGCCTGAACATGTCGAAGCGCTGGTCGCGTTTGATGCGCTTTACGTAGGAATCGACGACGCCAAAGGGGTTGCGCACGAAATGAATAAACTTCACGCCATCGACGTGCCTCAGCAGGAACACTGCCGTCGCCATCTCCTTTGATGCATCAAGTACAACCGGGCGGTTCGAAGCCTCGGATATGCTGTCGTACAATGCCGTGGCCAGCCGCTTTGTTTCGAGCACCTTCGCGCTGCGCGAGGAAGCCAGCAGATTGGGGATCGCAAACAGGAAATGAGCCCGCCGATAGAGCAGGGTTACAGCATCCGCAAATGCACTGTCTGTGCGGCGCTCAAAGTCCCTTTTCACCTCTGCCCAAAACGGACAGTCCATGAATAGGTCGCGCTGGACGCAGCGCCTTCCTTCGAATCCGGGTCGGAAGCCAAAGACGATCTCCCCCTCATTTTCGACTGCGCTCGATTGACCAAGCAACAGCGAGAAGATAGTGCTCCCGCTATATCCCCTCCCGACAATATAAAGATATTTTGTCGGTGATTGTTGATCCATGTGCCCCTCCCAGCAGAGCTTCACGGCGTTGCACGAACTCAATGCCTACGGCGAGGAGCGGTGGTCGCCCGGGATCATTCAACCCACCTTCGGCTCACCGAGCTGAATCACAATTGGTGCGTTGAACATTGTACGTAACACCGCTGTCCTACTCCAGGCAGCACAAATAATCTTCAGCCGCGTCGTGGCTCGCTATTAGGTGGCAAACGGCGCCGTTCGCGGCATCTGCACAAATCACTGGTTTGTCACAATGGAGGGGCCGCCTCGACCGCATTTGCAAAGACCGCCGCGATTGCGCTGCCCCGAGGTGCCTCATTCCCTAAGCCTTCTTCACTTCCACGAGGCGCGCACCCTCGACCATGACGCGCCTATAGGCTTCCTCCCAGCGCTGCGCGATCTGGTCCCAGCTGAACTCGTTGTTAATGCGCCGCAGGGCCGCGTCGCGCAAATGCTGGGCGTGAGCCGGATCGGAGATCACTTCCTGCAGCCGTGCGCGCAACGCGCCGACATCACCGGCCGGGAAGGTGAGGCCGGCATCGGATACGACATAAGCATTGGCCGGGATGTCGCTGCAGATGATGCAGGCGCCAAACGCCATGGCATCGAGCAGCGACAGGGACATGCCTTCGACTTCCGACGGCAGGACGTAGGAGATGCAGTTCGAGTAGAGCTCTTCCAGAATTTCTTCGCTCACCTCGCCGAGGAAGAGGACGGACGGGTCATCCTTCGCTTGTTCCTTGAGCGATGCAGCATATTCGACCGAATGCCAAACCGGCCCGGCGATGGCAAGCTTGAGGTCACCCTTGTCCTTGAGGCTCATCCACGCCTCGATCAAGGTGTGGCACTGTTTCTCCGGCACTAGGCGCGCGAGGAAAAGCACGTAGCCGCGGGCGGCAAGGCCGAGATCGAGGATGGCCTTGGCCGGGCGCTTTGGACGTTCCTCGGTGCCGTTAGGGATAAACAGGGTATCGGTGCCGTAGATGCGGTCGAGCCCACTTTTGAGATCAGGCCCGACCACGATCGTCTGGTGCGGGATCTTGAGAGCTGCCCACTCGCCGAATTGCAGGAACCAGCGGCCCAAGGCGCCCCATTTGCGCCGCGCCCAGTCGGCGCCGTGGACGGTCACGACCACCTTCTTGCCGGCGAGGCGCGCCAGCGCCGCGAGCGGCGCGGATCCGCTGCCGTGATAGTGCAGGATGTCGGCGGGGCCGAACATCGCACCAAGTGTCGCGACGAAGGAGCGCAGCAACGTGTCGAGGTGCTTGCTCTTGACGCTTGGCACATACTTGAGCGTCACGCCGCGCCAGGTCGGAGCCTTCTCCCTGGACCAGCTCGCGCAATAGACCGTCACGTCATGGCCACGGGCGGCCAGGCGCGGCGCCACGGCCTCCACTACCCGTTCGACGCCGCCGCGATGGCCCGGTATGCCCCGGCTGCCGATCTGCGCAACTTTAAAGCGGCTCTCCATTCAACAAACCTCCAACTTGAATGCGGCCCCGTTACTCGGCGACCAGGGTCTCCAGCATCCGGGGATCGTCCCACGTCATGCGCAGCGCTCCGTTGATGTCGGTCTCGCAGCTCCAACCGAACATGGCTTTGAGATCGGAATTGTCGGCCAGCAGGCTCGGCCGGTCGACCTTGCGCACGCGCGTGGGATCGACGGCGATCTTGATATCATCGCCGATGATCGTGCCGATGAACTTGACCAGCTCCTCGACCGAATAGCTCCTGCCGCTGCCGAGATTGACTACCGGCACGCCGTCCAAGTCGTGGGGGTACGGCTTGACCGCTGCGGCGATGAAGCCACGCGCAGCATCGGCGACATAGATGTAGTCGCGCTTCGGGGCAGTATTGCCGAGGCGCAGGGTGCGCTCGCCGCGTTTCAACTGCTTCACGATCTCCGGCAGGATGTGCGGGTTGGTCTCGCCAGGCCCGATAACGTTGAACAGGCGCACGATGACGGACTTCAAGGCACGCGCACCTGCATAGTAGCGGACGAAATCCTCGGCGCTCCATTTGGTGAAGCCATAGACGTCCATTGGGCCGATCTTGTCGGCGACCGTGTGCGCCGTGTCGCTTGGCGCATAGACCGCAGCCGTCGAGGCAAACACGAAGCGGCACGTCTCCGGGCAAGCGATCAGAAGGTTGACTGTTCCCTGGATGTTGATTGCGACCGCTTCGTCGGCCAGGCGCTCGCACTCCGGAATGAAATGGATGGCGGCGAGGTGAATGATGGAATCCGGCTTGAAGCGGGCGACGGCCGCTTCGGTTGCGGCGCGGTCGCGCAAGTCTGTGACGGAGGTCTCAAAACCCATCATCTCGCGTTCGGTGAAGCGCCAGGGGCCGTAGCGCAGATTGTCGAGGGCTAGGACCTCCTGGCCGGCGCGCACCAGCTCCCGCACCGTCTGCACGCCGACAAAGCCATTTGCGCCGCTCACCAGAATTCGCATTCTACCTCCAGGGGCCGGATTACCCGGCATTCTCGTTGAACACTCTCAGCTCTGCGCGACCGCCGGGATTCCCCGAGGCAAGAGCATGGCGCTCGGTTGACGTCACATCGCCAAATAGCTCGAGCAGCTTAGCCGTGTGGTCCGCCGGCGAATGGCGCGTCACGGCCTTCCGATACGCGCCTTCGGCCAAGCGGTTGCGCAGCGCGCTGTCAGTCAGTAGGCGCTCGATCTTGTCCGCGAGATCGGCGGCATCGCCGGGGCGGAAATGCAACCCATCCACCTCGTGCGTGACAGTGTGAGACAACGACCCAAGATCCGAAGCGATGACCGGGCAGCCGCTGGCGAAGGCCTCCACCACACTGTTGGGAAGATTCTCGTACCAGAGGGCGGGCATGATGGTCGCGATCGCGCCGCGCATCAGCGCGGGAATCTGCTCCGCCGGCACGCTGCCGAGGAACTCGATGCTGTCCGAAAGGCCGGCATCGTCCGTTTGCTTCCGAAGCGCCGCGGGATAATCGGGCGCGTGACTACTGCCCGCGATCTTCAAGGGCACGATGTACCCGCGCTGCTTGAGAAGCGCCATGGCATCGATGAGAACATGTACGCCTTTCGGCTTGTCGAGACGGCCGACATAGAGCAGGTAGCTCTTTCCGGCGCCCGCCGGTCCGGGCGTGAACTTGTCGAGATTGGCGAAAGTCGGGATGCAAGTCAGCTTGTCCGCCGGGAAACCCGCCTTTACCATCATCTCCGTCATGAAGGGATTGGTCGTGACAAACCGATCGATGAGGTCGAAGTACCCGCGCCAGCGGTGGAAAGTGGTGGCCGTCGCATCGAGCAGCGAGAGAATGCGGCTGCCCTTCACGCACCTGTGCTTGACGCTATTGAAGATGCTGCCCTGCTGGCAGAGCGTACAAGGCGCGTCATTGCGCAGCAGGTGATGCTCCGGGCAGAACATGCCATAGTCGGAGATCCTGACCACGATCGGTACGTCGCAGCTCTTGATCCCCACCAGCACTGAGGGTGAGAGCTTCCTCAGGTAATAGAGGACATAAGCGACGTCGGGCTTCGTTTCGTCGACCATGCGCGCGACCGCCTGCTCGACCTCGCGCGAATAGACGAGGCGCGATAGCCCCTTATAGACCGCCGAGAGCGATTTGCGGTGCTGCTCGAAGAAGACTTCGCTGTCACCGCCGATCGGCGACACGAAATATCGAGCATATGGCGTTTTCTCGTTCTGATCATAGCGGATGGAGAAGGGCATGACGGTATGCCCCTCGGCCATCAGGCGATCGGAGATGTTGAACAGATACCGTTCCGGCCCGCTTGAGACGAAATAGCGATAGTTCGCGATGAGGATCTTCATGCTGGGTCGCGTTCGTCCACCCGCTATTCGGCCGCGGTCCGGCCATAGGCGTCGTCCACCCGCACGATGTCGTCCTCGCCGAGATAGGCGCCGGACTGCACCTCGATCAGCTCAAGGTCGAGCATGCCGGGATTCTCCAGCCGGTGCATCTCGCCCAGCGGGATATAGGTGGACTGGTTCTCATGCAGCAGCTTGACCTCCGTCCCACAGGTGACCCGCGCTGTCCCACGCACCACCACCCAGTGCTCAGCGCGGTGATGATGGAACTGCATGGAGAGCTTGCATCCTGGCTTCACGGTAATTCGCTTCACCTGATAGCGGTCGCCTGCCGCGACAGTGCGATAGGTGCCCCAGGGCCGATGGACGGTTGAGTGCAGCTTGGCTTGCGGTCGGCCGGCATCGGCCAGATCCTCCACCATCTGCTTCACGTCCTGCGAGCGGTCCTTGGTGGAGACGAACAGCACGTCGTCGGTCTGGACAATGACCAGATCCTCGACGCCGAGTGCCGCCACCATCTTCTCCTCGGCGTGGATGAAGCACTTCTCCACATCCTGCAGAACGACATCGCCCTGGACCACGTTCCCGCGATTGTCCTTAAGTCCGATGTCGTAAAGCGCAGCAAACGAACCGACGTCGCTCCAGCCGATGGTGCTGACTGGCACCACTGCCGCCTTCCTGGTCTTCTCCATAACTGCATAGTCGATGGAGATGTTGGGCGAGGCGGCGAAGCGCTCGGCATCGGGGCGCAAGAAATCAAGATCCGTCTTGGCGCCGACCAGCGAATCGCGGCAGGCGGCGAGGATCGCCGGCTCGTGCAGGTCGAGCTCGCTCAGGTAGGTACCGGCCTTGACCAGGAATATGCCGCCGTTCCAGCTGCAACTGCCGGCCGTGATCAGCTCCTCGGCGCGTGCGCGGTCCGGCTTCTCGACGAACTTCTCGATCTTGAAGCCGCCAGGCACCGCCGCGATCCGCTCGCCGCGCAGGATGTAGCCATAGGCGGTGGAGGGCTCGGTCGGCTCAATTCCGAAAGTGACGATGTAGCCGGCCTTGGCCGCTTTGACGGCTGCCTCCACACCGGCGCGGAAGGCCTCGACATTGCGGATCACGTGATCGGAAGGCAGGATCAGCAGCAGCGTGTCCGGATCATCCTCCGCCGCCCGCAGGGCCGCCAGGGCCACGGCTGCCGCAGTGTTGCGCGCCACCGGTTCCAGGATGATCTGCCTTGGCCGCACGCCTACCCGATGTAGGTGATCGGCGATCATGAAGCGGTGCTCCGCCCCGCCCACCACGATTGGGGGCGCGAACTGTGGGCCTGTCACCCGCAGCAGCGTTTGCTGCAATAGGCTTTCATCGGCCGTGAGGCCGAGGAACTGCTTGGGGAATCCCGTCCGGGAAAGCGGCCAGAGCCGCGTGCCGCTGCCGCCACATAGGACAACCGGACGAATACCGGATTCCTTCATCCTTGCTGATTCCTTCTGAGATCAGAAGTTCGCCCTTCAAAGGTCGCCGACCGGTGTTGCTTCACAGCCGAATGAGCCATCGGGCAATCAATCGCCACTTGGTCCCGTCACCCTTGTTTCAATCGTGCAAAGCGGTGGGAATAGCGGCGATCACGGCTGCACGATGCTTCCACAACCTAGCTATGCAACTCTGCCATCCAGGTGCGTCCCCAAACGGGGAACTGCACCGGCTGGCCTTGAGAGTGCTCGAGAGCAACCGGAGAGCATTGGCTTTCCGTGCTGCGCGCGGCCATCCCAATTTGGATCATAATGCCGCAGACGAATGGTTGTGGGCGGGACAAATCTGTGACGTTTTTGCGCGGCAGCCAGCTCAGAGCGCCTTGTACATAATTGTTGTCGGGTCGAAACAATCCTTGAACGGATCGCGGCAATATCCCGGAATGATGCCGGCGGTTTCGTATCCCAGCGCGGTATAGAGCGGTTCAGCCTTGTCGCCGGTACGGGTGTCGAGCGTCAATAAGTTGCGGCCCAATTGGCTGGCATGGCGCTCGAGCGCAGCCATCAGCGCCTTCGCGATGCCTTGGCGGCGGAAGCCGGGATGGACCAGGAGCTTGCGGACTTCCGCTCGATGCGGCTGGTTCGGCGGCGTGTCGTAGTCCAGCTGGACCGACCCCACGATTTGTTCGTCGCTGCGCGCGATCAATAGTGTCAGCGCGCCGTTGCGCATGCGTGGCAGCATCTTGTCGGTCCAGAAGGCTTCGGCATCAGGGATCGAGAAGGGCAGCACGAACCCTATGCTGGCGCCGTCATGAACGCAGGCATGCAGCAAGACGCCAAGGTCGCGGCGATGGAACAGCACCTCATCCGCAGCGATGGTGGAGATGATGATTTGAGTTGGGTGGATCATGTAGTCTCAGGAGACGACCAGGATGTATTTGGCGCCCGATCGCTTCGGCGTCGTGAAAGTGCTGGCACCGTAGAGCTGGTAGCGCAGGCAGTCGCCGGGTTTCAGGTCGTAGGCCTGCCCGTCGATTCTGACCTCCAGCTGCCCTTGCAACAGCAGCAGATGATGTTCGAGCCCCGGCCGAGGCGGCGCATCATAAGTAATGTGCGCGCCGGGCTCGAGCTCACACTCCAGAAGTTCGGCTTTCAAAGTGTGCGTCGGCGGGGAGACCGAGCGGCGCCGAAAGCCGATGCTGGAATCCGTCCAGACCGGCTGCGCATCACGCCGGATGAGCGGCGCGAAATCATCCTCGACCATGTGCATCAGGCGAGAAATGGTGAGGCCATAGACGGAGGCGAGCTTCCCCAGCACGCTCGCCGTTGGGCTGACCTCGGCGTTCTCTAGGCGGGACAGGGTCGCGCGGCTCACCGCGCTGCGCTTGGCCAGCTCGTCGAGCGACCATTGGCGTTCGCCACGCAAGCCCCTCAGGCGCTGCGCAATGCGCCGGTCGATGCTCATTTCTTCCATATTCGGAAATATCTCCCGAATGTGAGATGATGTCAAAGGCTTTGATCAGACGCCTCCAGGCTACTTGGCGGTAACCATCCCCCGAGGGTACCGATCCGCAAGCGTGGCTACGGAAAATTGAGATAACATCGCGCGCCTCAGCCGCTTCAAGAGAGCGAGCAAACTCCAATATGGTCGCAAAAAATTAGTACAGCCAAAACTTCTTTCACTGCGCCAGCTACGAGGAATGCCTCGCCATCCGCGGCGATTGTGACAGCCTGCGGGTACTGACCCAAGCGTGTGCGGACCGGCTGGCGGATGGTATCACCATCAAGCTCGCGCGTGTGGGCGGCATCACACGGGCGCGCCTGATCCGCGATGCGGCCGTCGAAATGGGCCTTGCGGTGACTGTGGAAGATACCGGCGGTGCCGAGATCGGTACCGCCGCCATAGCGCACATGTCGCTATCGACTCCCGAAAGTGCGCGGCTGCACACGGTCGATTTCCACAATTGGGTCACCGTCAGCAATGCGACCGGCATGCCCGCCTGTCGTGATGGACAAATGGCATCCCCGACCGCGCCCGGCCTTGGCGTCGTTCCGCTCGAACAGGAATTCTCGCCGCCGACCTATGCGACCTGAGGCTTGGAGCTGAATTTTAGGGGCTTGACCAGGTGGCCGGTCTTTATCCAGACCCGGCAGCCTGTGAGTCCGGCCTCGGCCTGCAAGCGCGATCCTGCAGGCAGCCGAAGCCAGGATTGGGTCGTGAACTCTTCAGTTCCTTCGTTAAAGGCGCCGTCTAGCACGAGAATCTCTGCGCCGCCGGGAACGGGTAGATCGATCCGAGCACGTGGCGCCCAATGCTCCAGCAGCACATCTTCATGAGAATCGTGGAAAAGCGGCATGATCTCCACGCCCGCACGATCGGGCACTGAGAGGAATGACACTTCGCCAGTATCAGTCCGCACCTCGGTGCGATCATCCGGATCGAACTGCCAGAGCTTGACGAAGATCACGCAACCTGGCTCTGAGCCCGGCGTGTGCTTCGAGGTCGGCGGATTGCGGACGTAGGAGCCGGCGGGATAGTCGCCGTACTCGTCCTGGAACACGCCCTCCAGCACGAGGAATTCTTCACCGCCGCCGTGGACGTGCGGGGAGAAATGGCTGTGGGGCGCGTAGCGCACAATGGAGGTAGCGCGTGCCACCTCATCACCGATCCGGTCCAGCATGCGCCGTTCGACGCCCGCCATGGGAGAGGGCATCCAGGGGAGCTGCGCGGCGTGAACCGCGACCCGCTGCGAGAAATCGGCGTTCAGTTCCATGGGAAACAGCTCCGGCCAGCCTCCGCTCTTGCACTGTTATTCGTCCAGCTCCGGCCGAATGTCAAAGCTCCGCAGACCTGCACTACGCAGCACAGTGATGCGGGTTGGATGTCCGGCAACCTCGGCCGTCAGCAGGCGATGGAGATCATCGACTGCGAAAACGTCGGTCCCCGCGAACTCCAGGATGACGTCGCCCGTTTCGATGCCCGCCAGCGCGGCGGGCCCGCGAACCGGCACCTCCAGCACCTGCACCGCGCCGCTCTGGAGACGGCGCAGCCGCCGTGCGAGGCGCCAATCCAGCATGATCGTCTGGCCCGCGAGGCCGAGCCGCGCGCGTCGCACGCGGCCGTCACGCATCAGCCGCATGGTGACGTCAGCGGCTGTGTCGATACCGATCGCGAAGCAAAGGCCCTGGGCGTGGCCGATCATGGCAGTGTTGATGCCGACGACCTTGCCCTGTCCATCGACCAGTGCACCGCCGGAGTTGCCTGGATTAAGCGGCGCATCGGTCTGAATGACGCTCTGGATGAGGCGCCCCGACGGTGATCGCAAAGTGCGTCCAAGTGCGCTGACGATGCCGGCGGTGACGGTGGCTTGGAAGCCGAGCGGATTGCCGATGGCAACGACAAGCTGCCCGACCCTGAGGCGCGCGGAACTGCCGAAGCTTGCATGCGGCAGGCCGGCGCCTTGCAGGCGGAGGACGGCAAGATCTGTGGCGGGGTCATCGCCAACCAGCTCCGCGTCGAACCGGCGTCCGTCGGTCAGGCTGCCGAAGAGGCGAGCGGCCCCGGACACGACATGGCTATTGGTGAGGAGATAGCCGTCGGGCGCGAACAGCACACCAGAGCCGGAACCGTTCTGCCGGCCTGCGGCATGGATGTGCACGACTGCCGGGCCGACGGTCTCGAATGCTTGCGCTACCCGAGCTGAATAGGGGTCGAGCGTCTCATCGGGTAGCTGGGAAGAATCATACGGCATGAACCTCAAATAAGAAGCGGGCTGCTCCACCACAAGAGCAACCCGCCAGGCCTGGACCAGCGCGCTAAACCCTCACGAACCGAGGTGGCTTGGCGGCTTCGTCCTCATCCCGCCAGCGTGTACGAGGTCTTCACCATCGTATAGAACTCGCGTGCATAAGCGCCCTGCTCGCGGGGGCCAAAGCTCGATGCTTTGCGGCCGCCGAACGGCACGTGGTAGTCGACGCCAGCCGTCGGCAGGTTCACCATGACCATGCCGGCTTCCGAATTGCGCTTGAAGTGCGTGGCGTATTTCAGGTTCGTGGTGCAGATGCCGGCCGACAGGCCGAACTCGGTATCGTTCGCGACGGCCAGCGCTTCGTCATAGTCCTTGACCCGGATCACCGCTGCGACCGGCCCGAAGATTTCCTCGCGTGCGATCCGCATGGAATTGCCCACCTCGGTGAACAGGGCCGGCTGCAGATAGAAGCCCGGCGTGGCGCGGTTGAGCCGCTCGCCGCCCCAATGGAGCTTCGCCCCTTCCTTGCGGCCAATCTCGAGATAGCGCTCGTCTTGATCGAACTGCGCCTGGTCGACCACGGGGCCGATATGGCTTCCAAGCTTCAGCGCATCATCGACCACCAGCGCTTTCACCTTCTCAGTCAGCGCGTCGACAAAGCGATTGTGGACCTTCTCCGTCACGATCAAGCGCGACGAAGCGGTGCAACGCTGACCTGTCGAGAAGAATGCACCATTGGCCGCGCTGGCGACTGCGACCTCGAGGTCTGCGTCGTCAAGAATGACCAGCGGATTCTTGCCGCCCATTTCGAGCTGGAATTTCTTCATTGGGTTCGCAGCGACGCAAGCGGCCGCAAGCTTGCGCCCGGTTGCGACCGAGCCGGTGAAGGACAGCGCAGCGACGTCCGGATGTTCGAGCATCGCCTGGCCGACCACTGAACCCTTGCCCATGACCAGATTGAGCACGCCCTTGGGCAGGCCGGAGCGATGCAGGATGTCGACCAGCGCCCAGGTGGAATGGGGAACGAGCTCTGCCGGCTTAATGACGACGCAATTGCCATAGGCCAGTGCGGGCGCGATCTTCCAGGCCGGGATCGCGATCGGGAAATTCCACGGCGTGATGAGTGCGACCACGCCGATCGCCTCGCGGGTCATCTCCACGCCAATGCCGGGCCTGACGGACGGCACGTTTTCGCCGGCCAGGCGCAGGCACTCACCGGCGAAGAAGGCCAGGATCTGTCCGGCGCGGGCCGCTTCGCCGATGCCTTCCGCCAGGATCTTGCCTTCCTCACGCGAGAGGATGCGGCCAAGCTCCTCCTTGCGCGCCAGCACCTCGTCGGATGCCTTCTTCAGGATGTCATAGCGCTCCTGCGGCGTGGTGCGAGACCATGCCGGGAACGCGGCCTTTGCAGCCGCCACGGCCGTTGCGACATCGGCTGCTGTTCCCGATGCGAACTCGCCGATTACCTCATCAGTGTTCGACGGGTTGATGTTGCGAACGGTTTGGGTGCCGGCGACCTGCTCGCCGCCGATGAAATTGCTGAAAACCGCCACGATACTCTCCCTGGGTCTTGCCAGCTCGCCGGTCTTGCCGGGAGCGGATCGGCCCATTGATGGCCAATGGTCAGGGAGGCGTCAAGGCGGTTGGCGGAGAGCCCTACAGAGCGCGCAGCCTGCGCAGGCGGCTCTCCACATCTTCCTTGTTGAGATAGGCACCGCACAGCCTGCGATAGCCCTGATAGGCATCGCGGGCATGCAGGGCGCGCCAATTGTCGAACATCACCGCATCGCCCGGCGTCAGACGGCGGCGATATTGCATCTTCGGGTCATTGACATAGGACGCGAAGATTTTCAGTGCGCGGTAAAGCGCCGCCGTCTCTTCCGCCGGCAGGTAGAAGGGCGCGCGGTCGTAGTTGTTGTAGCTGACTTGCAGCAGCTCGCCGGCCTTGTTGAGGCGGAAGAGGGGACGCGAGGCCTGCAGATGCACGTTCCGCTCTTTGTCGATGTACTGGCCCGTGAGCTCGATCTCGGTCAGCAGATGGTGCTCCTTCGGATGATTGCGGTGCATGATCTCCGCGACCTTGAACCCATCGACGAATACGTTCTCGCCGCCACTGCCGTTGAACGCGAGGCAATGCAGCATCTGGTAGCCCGGCGCATCGAAGCTATAGGTGCCATCGGTATGCGGCCCAATGGCCAGCGTCGTATAGGCCGTGTCCTTGTGCTCCATGTTGGCGGTGAAGTCCCAGAAGCCGCCGAAGATCGTATGGCGAATATAGGTGACGCGCTCGAGCAGCGCCTGCGTCGCTTCCGGCGTTGCGGGCGTGCCGGTCACGATGCAAAAGCCATAAGCCTCGGTCAGCTCCAGCCACTGCTTCAGCGCCACATCGTCGGCCATGACGGCGTCGTGCGCTACCATCGGCACTTGCTGCTCGATCGCGGCCGCATCCCACAGGACACGCTTCGGCATCGCCTGGTTGGCGGGCAGCACCGAGGCCAGGAACGCGGCGTCGAAGCGGCTGACATGGGCATCGTCCGCCCACTCGACCTTGAGCACGCGGCCATTCTCCTCGATCGCGACCGCGCGTGCCGAAATGTTCTCCGGAATCGAGAAGGTGTCGATCTGGCGCTGCTTGGTATCGGGATGCAGGCACTGTGGGCTGGGACAGTGATCCTTCAGCCACAGCAGGGAGAATCGATCGCCTGCACGGCCATCCCGCCAACTCAACTCCACATGGCGCTCCGCTAGCTTCACGTCACGCAATGCAATGCCCATGATATGCTCCGTTGTCCTGCTTGTTGTACAACTGTATAATAACGGAAATGCTCGCGCAAGAGGGGACCATGGCCACCGCTGAACCACGCTTTACCCGCAATCAGCCGGACGTGCGGCGACGCAAGCTGATCGAGGCAACGGCGCAATGCCTGGCGGAGTTCGGCCATGCCGGCACTTCGGTGCGCGCGGTCGCAGCAAAGGCCAAAGTGTCGCCAGGCCTGGTGGCGCATCATTTCCAAGGCATCGATGATCTGATCGTTGCGACTTACGATCACGTCGGGCGGCGGGTCGCTGAGGCGCTCGGCGAGGCGATGGAGGCTGCACCGAAGGATGCGGAATCGCAGCTGCGCGCCTTCATCGAAGCCTCCTTCAAGCCGCCGGTTCTGGACCGCGACCTCCTCGCGATCTGGCTCTCTTTCTGGTCGCTGGTGCGGCGCGATCCCGGCGTCCGCAAGGTGCACAAGAAGGTCTATACGGATTATCGCTGCCGGCTGGAGGCGCTGATCGCGGACATCGCTCGGGCGCGGCGCTTCAAGATCGATGCGCATCTGGCAGCCCTCGGCTTCACCGCGATGCTGGATGGCTTATGGCTCGAGCTGTGCCTCGATCCCACGATCTTTTCGAGGGAGGATGCGCTGCGCATTGCCCACGCCTGGGTCGACGATCTGATCGCGGGCGGCTTCCGCGCTTTGGCACTCAGACCCCGCTAGTCAACGCTCCCAGATGCAGCTCCAGGAATTCGTAGCTGGCGCGGCGGAGGTCCGCGTGATCGACCGCGCGTCGGTCGAGTGCGCGCTCCAGGAACAAACCGTCGATCAGCGCCTGCAGATTGCGGGCGATCTCGACGGCATTCACGGCGCGGCGCCGCTCCTTGGCAACGGTCCCGATGAGCTCCGCCAGGGACTGGAGATAGCTGCGATAGAGCGCTCGATGAGCGCGCCGGAGATCGGGATTGACCACGATCTCGCTCCAGAGCGCTAGCCACATGGTCAGGTTGGTAGGCTTCAGGTACTCTGGGTCGATGATCGCATCGATGATCCGGCACAGGCGCTCGGTCGGCGATCGCGTCACCTCCTTGTTGGCCAGTTCCGCGAGCTTCCGGTTCACGTCCTCGTAGAGCGCTGCCTGATAGACCTCGGTCAGAAGCTCATTCTTGTCCGTGAAGTAGTGGCTCATGAGGCCGAGCGAAACGCCAGCCTCCGCCGCAATCCGCTCCATCCTGAAGGCGGACATACCGCCTTCGCTGATGCAGTGGATAGCGGCCTGAATGAGGTTAGACCGTCGTTTCTCCGGCGCTTTGCGTCTGAATCGGGGCGCTGCTTTCTTCGGCAATTGCTTTTCGTCGTCGGTTTTCTTATTGTAAGAACTTACAACAAATCGCGAGCGTCGTCCAGGTCCTGCCATGAAGTCGCATTATCGGGTCGTCATCGTCGGGGGCGGCATCGTCGGATGCAGCATCCTCTATCACCTCAGCAAGTTCGGCTGGACCGACATCGTCCTGATCGAGCGCGCGGAACTGACGGCAGGCTCGACCTGGCATGCAGCCGCGGGCTTCCACGCGCTGAATGATGATCCCAACATCGCGGCACTCCAGGGCTACACCATCCGCCTGTACAAGGAGATCGAGCAGGAGAGCGGGCAGAGCGTCGGCATGCACATGACCGGCGGGATCAGCCTCGCCGCGACGCCGGAGCGCTGGGAGATGCTGAAGGCCGAGCGCGCCATGTACGAAACCATGGGCATGGAAACGCGCCTGGTGACGCCGGAGGAGATCAAGGAACTCTGCCCGATCGTCGATGTCTCGAACCTGCAGGGCGGGCTCTATGACGCCCACGAAGGGTACATGGATCCGCACGGCACAACCCACGCCTATGCCGGCGCGGCCAAGAAACGCGGCGCGGAGATCATCCTGCGCAACCGTGTCCTCGACCTGAAGCCGCTGGCGAATGGTCACTGGTCCGTCGTGACGGAGCAGGGGACCTTCACGGCGGAGCACGTCATCAACGCGGCCGGCCTTTGGGCGCGCAAGGTCGGACAGATGGTCGGCATCAACCTGCCGGTCACGCCGATGCAGCACCATTACCTGATCACCGAGGACGTGCCGGAGATCGTCGCCATGGATCGCGAGATCGCCGCCATCACGGACCTCGAAGGCTTCACTTATCTGCAACAGGAGCGTAAGGGTGTGCTGCTCGGCGTCTACGAGCGTGATCCGCGGCACTGGAAAAGCGAAGGCGCCGATTGGGATTTCGGCATGGATCTGCTGCCGCCCGACATCGATCGCATCTCGCCGGAGCTCGCCATCGGCTTCGAGCGCTTCCCCGCGCTGCAGAATGTTGGCATCCGCAAATGGGTGAACGGCGCCTTCACCTTCACACCGGACGGCAACCCCTTGGTGGGGCCGGTATCCGGCCTCAGGAACTACTGGGTTGCTTGCGGCTGCATGGGCGGGTTCTCGCAAGGTGGGGCGATCGGGCTTACTCTCGCCAATTGGATGATCGAGGGCGATCCGGGCGCTGACATCTTCGGCATGGATGTGGCCCGCTATGGCAGCTTCGCGTCCAACGAGTCCTACCTCAAGGCGATGACCGGCCAGTTCTATGCGCGGCGTTTTGTCATCTCCTATCCCAACGAAGAGTTGCCGGCGGGACGGCCGCTGAAGACATCGCCCTGTTACGATGCGCTGAAGGCGGAGGGTGCCGTGTATGGCTGCACCTGGGGCATGGAGACGCCGCAATATTTCGTCCCGGATCAGCCGGACTTCATCGAGAAGCCGACCCTGCGCCGCTCCAACGCGCACTCCTATGTCGCCGCAGAGGTGAAGGCCACGCGCGAGGCGATCGGCATGTTCGAAAGCGCGATCTATGCGCGCTACGAAGTGACCGGCCCGCGCGCGGAAGGCTGGCTCGATCATCTGCTTGCGGCCAGGCTGCCCAAGGTCGGCCGCGTGCGCCTGGCGCCAATGTTGAATCCGAAGGGCAGGCTGATGGGCGATCTGACCGTCAGCCGCCTGGCTGAGGACCGGTTCTGGCTGATCGGCTCCTATTATCTGCAGACCTGGCATATGCGCTGGTTGGCCGACCATCTGCCGCCGGATGGCGTGACGATCCGCAATCTTTCGGACGACTGGATGGGGTTCGCCATTTCCGGGCCCAGATCTCGCGCGCTGATGTCGCGCCTGGTCAGCGTGGACATGACCAACGACTCCTTCCCTTTCCTCTCTTGCATGGAGATGGAAGTGGGCATGTCGCCGGCCGTCGTCGCGCGGCTGTCCTTGACGGGAGAGCTCGGCTACGAGGTCAACGTGCCGGTCGCCTACCAGCGCGCGCTCTATGACGCGCTGTGCGCCGCTGGCGCTGATCTCGGCCTCAGATCGATCGGCAACCGCGCGCTCGACAGCTTGCGACTGGAAAAGAGCTACGGTATCTGGTCGACGGAATTCACCCAATCCTATTCACCGGAGATGTCGAGCCTTCGGCAGCACCTCGCTTTCGACAAGGGCAACTTCATCGGCCGGGATGCGGCTCTGCGCGAGCGGGAGAAGGGGGCCGATCGTGTCCTGGTCACGCTCAGTATCGATGCGGTAGATGCGGACGCTTCCGGCTTCGAGCCGGTCAAGTGCGACGGCAAGCTGGTCGGCTTCGTGACATCCGGCGCCTATGGACATTCCGTTGGCAAGAGCCTGGCCCTCGCCTACGTTGACAAGGCTCTGGTGGGTTCGGGCGCCAAGCTGACGGTTGATGTGATCGGAGAAAGTCGGAACGCGCTCATGTTGAGCGAGCCGGCCTATGATCCCAAGGGACTCCGCCTCAGATGCTGACGCGCACCTGTCGTTCTAGGCGAAGCGTACTGCGCGGCCGGAACTGCCGGCTTCATAGGCTGCTTCGACCAGTCCGAACGTGCGCACGTTGTCCGATGCGGCGGTATCGGCCGGTCGGCCGGCGCGGAGTGATTTGAGCATATGCTCGCAGGTCGCCAGCACGCTTTCCTGGATGATGTGCCACGGCCTCTCGGCCCATTTGAGGACCGGTGCATCGACGTCATGGGTCGTGGTCTTACCTTCGACCGTGACATCGAGCACCGATCCAGGCTTCAAGATGATCGCGCCTTTCGGGCCTTCGAGCTCCAGCAACGTCTCCGGGAAAACGTCCGGCACGCGACGTGACTCATAGGTACATTCCACGATCGAGACCGCTCCCGATCTGTGCCGCAGCAGCATGGTGGCGGTATCTTCGCCGCGGACATTCGGATTGCGCCGCTGCAGCTCGGCAGACAGGTGATCGACTTCGCCCAAGACGACCCGCGCCATATCGAGCACATGAACGCCGAGATCGATCAGCACGAACCTTTCTTCATGCGCCAGATATGGCTGGCCCTTATAGATGTCATAACCGGTGCGGAAGCTGATGCGGCCCCAGGAAGGCGTTCCGATTGTGCCGGCTCGCAGCAGATCCGTGATCTTGCGCATCGGTACCTGGAAGCGGAAGTTCTCATGCACCGCCAAAAAGATGCCGGCCTTCTGCGCCTCGTCCGCCATGGCGCGGCAGGCGGCAAGATCCGGCCCGAACGGCTTCTGGACGATGGTCGGTACGCGATGCCGGATTGCTTGGCGGACCACGTCCCGGTGAGTCTCGACACGGGTGACGATGTCCACCAGGTCGAGCTTCTCGTTGCGGAACATCGTCTCGGCATCCTTATACCAATTCGTGACGCCGAACTTCTCCGCGGCCGCGCGCGCCTTTGCCTCGTCGACGTCGCACACCGCGACGATGTCGACACCCTTCGACGCCAGATCCGTCCAGGCATGCAGATGGTTTTGCGCAAAGAAGCCACACCCGATCACACCCAAGCCCGTGCGTTCCATGGCCGATCGCTCCCCTGACGTGATGGTCAGAGTGTAAGCCTAGGACTGGTTGGCCGAGCTGTAAATCTCAGTCTGTCGGATAATCGCCGTCGAACAGCATGCGGCTGGCGGCGGCGTTGGCAAGGCGCTGCACGACCGCTGATCATCGCCGAAGCCAAGCAGCTGGTCGCGGACTGCATCGCACATTTCCTTTGCTGGAGCGCATCAAGTTCCCGCGGCGCCAGGCGCAGTAGGGCCATCGCTCGTTGACCTGATCGTCCAGCACGATTTGGACGATCGTTCGCAATGATCCATCTCCAGGACCGCTAATAAATCAGTAACCTTTATTAGGCCATCGTATCGTTCCCTCTGGGGGATTGTGTGCAGGCTTCGCTGCTCCTAACGTGATGGCCATGTCTATTGTACCGAGAATCGGCGAATGGCAGACCGCGCCGGCGACGGCTTCCCGCCCGGTATTCGCCATCGGCGACATTCATGGACGGGCCGATCTCTTCGAACCTTTGATCGCGGCAGTCCTGCGCATCGTGGATGAGGAACGCCTCGAGAAAGCCCTGCTGGTGACGCTGGGGGACTACGTCGACCGCGGCCCGGCCGGTCTCGCCGTGTTGAAGCGGGTGCTGGATGGGATTCAGCATCCAAAGGTGGAGCCAGTCTGCCTTCCAGGAAATCATGAGCAGTTCTTGCGTCACTTCCTGGAGAGCAAAGGTGCTGAGCGGCAGGACGTTCTCTGGAACTGGCTTGACAACGGCGCCGGCGCGATCGCGCGCGAGCTCGGGCTGTCCGATGGCAAGGCCGCTGATGCGGATGCCTTCGTCGCAGCGCTGGCTTCCGATCTCGGCATCGAGCGGATCGAAAAATTGTTCAAGCTCGGCAACCATTACCGCCTCGGCCAGTATCTGTTCGTTCATGGCGGCATTCATCCGCAGTTCGGGCTCGCGGCGCTGAAGCGCGACTGGCGTCGCCTGCCCAAGAGCGGGCTCGACGAGGATCGCGATCCCCTATGGGTGCGCGGGCCTTTTCTGACCTACGACGGCGAGCATGACGAGGGCATCATCGTCGTTCACGGCCACACGCCGCGCAGCGAAGCGGAGCTGCTGGGCAACCGCATCGGCATCGACACCGGAGCCTACTTCTCCGGCCGGCTGACCTGCGTCCAGCTGCTTGGCGATCGCATGCGCCTGATCCAGGCGAGCGATCACTAGCCGCTGTTTCCCCCAGAGTTCGCACATATCGCTTCGCGCCACGACGTGGCATCAGCGTCGCTCTGCTGTCGTGCTGGATAGGCGCGCCTTGCGGGAAGTGGGGGATTCAGTTACCAACTGATCTCACTCCTCAACAGCCGTCCGGCCGCCATGACGACGCGATTCGCGAAGATTTTCCCGGGCAAGAAACCCGTTATTGCCATGGTGCATTTCGGCGCTTTGCCGGGATCGCCGCTCCATGATGTCGACGCGGACCTGGATGGTCTAGTCGAAGGCATCCGCAAGGACTTGCGGACGTTGCAGGTCGCCGGGGTCGATGCGGTCATGTTCGGTAACGAGAATGACCGGCCATACGAGTTCAAGGTCGACACCGCTTCGACCGCCACCATGGCCTACGCGATCGGGCAGGTGAAGCGGGAGATCACTGTGCCATTCGGCGTCAATGTGCTGTGGGATCCGATGAGCTCTGTGGCCTTGGCTGCGGCGACCGGCGCCCACTTCATCCGCGAAATCCTGACCGGCACCTATGCCTCCGACATGGGACCATGGAATCCCGATGCCGGCGCGGCGATGCGCTATCGCGATCGGCTGGGGCGGCATGACCTCGCCATGTTCGACAATATCTCCGCCGAATTCGCCTGGTCGCTGGATCAGCGCAGCCTGCCGGACCGGGCGCGCAGCGCGGTTTTCTCTTCAATCCCCGATGCGATCCTGGTCTCCGGCATCATCACCGGTGAGGCGGCCGCCTTATCGGAGCTCGAGGCGGTGAAGAAGGTGCTGCCCGACACGCCGGTACTGGCCAATACGGGTGTCAAGCATGCGACCGTCGCCGATGTGCTGCGCGTTGCGGACGGTTGCATCGTGGGCACGGCGCTGAAGGTCGACGGCAACACCTGGAACCCGATCGATCCGGAGCGCGCGAAAGAATTCATGCGGCTCGCGCGCGCCGCGCGAGGGCACTGATCATGGCGGCGCGGGGGGCACGGGGCGGCGCGCAACAGCGGATCAAGGGCTGGCTCACGGCCCTGATGGCGACCTCCGGGCTCAGCGGCCATGAGGGACCGGTGCGCCGGCTGCTCGCAAAGCAACTTTCGGAGCTCGGTATTTCCTCCCACAGCGACCGCATGGGCAACTTGATCGCGACGCTGCCCGGCGACAAGAGCGCGCCCTCAGTCATGCTGTTCGCGCACATGGATCAACTCGGTCTGGTGGTGCGCAAGATCGAGGTAAGTGGATTGCTGCGCGTCGAGCGTGTCGGCGGTGTGCCGGAGAAAGCGCTGCCGTCGCAGGCGGTGCGCGTCTCGGTCGGCAAGGGCAGGACCATTCCCGGCATCATCGCCAACAAGAGCCATCACGCGACCCAGCCGGAGGAGAAATACAAGGTTCTGCCTTATTCCGATCTCTACATCGACTGCGGTTTTCGCAGCGCCGCGGAGGCTGCGGAGGCCGGTGTGGTGGTCGGTGCCCCGATCGTCTATGCGCCCAACGTGCTGGAGGTGGCGAACAGTCGCATCGTCGGCACCTCGGTCGATGACCGCGCGGGCTGCGCTGTGATGCTGGAGGTGGCGCGCGCGCTCAAGGGCAACGCCAAGCGGTCCACGCTCCATCTGGTCTTCTCGGTGCAGGAGGAGTTCAACCTGCGCGGCGCGGTCACGGCAGCCCAGGCGCTCAACCCAGACATCGCGATCCAGCTCGACCTCATTCTCGCGACCGACACGCCGGACATGACGCAGCGCGGCGACGTCAAGCTGGGCGGCGGTCCGGGCATCAGCCTATACAGCTTCCACGGTCGCGGCACGCTCAACGGCACGATCCCGCATCCGGCATTGGTCGAGCTGTTCGAGAAGACGGCAGTCGCGGAGAAGATTCCGCTGCAGCGTAGCGCCCATATCGGCGCGCTCACCGATTCCTCCTATGTGCAGGTGACCGGCACCGGCGTCGCCTGCATCGATCTCGGCTTTCCGACGCGTTATACTCACTCCTCGCTCGAGATGTGCGACCTTGCGGACCTCGAAGGCCTGGCAAAGCTGCTGGTTGTCGGCATCTCGCGCATCGACCGGAAGTTCAGCCTCGATCGGGATCAGTATCTCGAATGAAGTACTATCTTGGCGTCGACGTTGGTACCTTCGAAACCAAGGGCGTCATCGTAGACCAGGGCGGCCGGATCGTCTCGACGGCGACCCGCCCGCACCAGATGCTGGTGCCGCAGCCCGGCTGGGCCGAGCATCGGCCTGAGGAAGATTGGTGGGGCGATTTCGTCTTCGTCACGCAGAAGATGCTGGCGGAGAGCAGGATCGCGCCCAGTTCCATCGCCGCGATCGGAACCAGCGCCATCGGCCCCTGTATGCTTCCCGTGGATGCAGACGGCGCGCCGCTGATGAATGGCGTGCTCTACGGCATCGATACGCGTGCAGCGGAGGAAATAAAGGACCTGACGCAGCGGATCGGAGAGCAAGGGTTGATCGACAAGTGCGGCAATGCCCTGACCTCGCAGTCGGTCGGTCCTAAGATCCTCTGGCTGAAAAGACACCGTCCGCACCGTTTCGCCAGGGCATACAAGGTCCTGACCTCGACGTCGTATCTGGTGCATCGGCTGAGCGGCCGTTTCGTGATCGATCACTACTCCGCGGCGAATTGTAGCCCGCTCTATCTGCCCGACCAGCTCGCCTACAGCGATGAACTCGCCAAAGACATCATCGCGCTCGACAAGCTGCCCGATCCGGCCTGGACCACCGAGATCGCCGGCGCGGTGACCCAACGCGCGGCGGACGAAACCGGCCTTGCCGTCGGAACGCCGGTCATCGTCGGCACCATCGATGCGGCAGCGGAGGCGATCAGCGTCGGCGTCGCCAGCCCCGGCGACATGATGCTGATGTACGGCTCGACCATCTTCATCGTCGAGATCACGCCGAAGCGCGTGACCGACAGCCGGCTGTGGTATGCGCCGTGGCTATTCCCGGGCCAGCACGCCTCGATGTCCGGCCTTGCCACCAGCGGCACTCTCACACACTGGTTCCGTCAGCAATTCGCCCGCGAGCTCGATGCCGAAACTGCGATCGTCACTCTAACGGAAGAAGCGGCGCAATCGCCGCCCGGCGCCAAAGGCCTGGTGGTGCTGCCATATTTCTCGGGCGAGCGCACACCAATCCACGATCCACAGGCCAAAGGCATGATCTTCGGCCTGAACCTGACCCATGAACGCGGCGATTTGTTCCGTGCGCTGCTGGAAGGCATCGCCTGCGGTACAAACCACATCTTCGAGACTTATGCCGAGGTCGGGCAGGAGCCGGCGAAGATCTATGCCGTCGGAGGCGGCACCAAGAACCGCGTCTGGGCGCAAGCGACCTCCGACATCTCCGGCCGGTCTCAGATCGTGCGGGAGAAGACCATCGGCGCGAGCTATGGTGATGCCTTCCTGGCAGCGATGGCGGTGGGCGACGTGAAAGTGAGCGACATCGAGGCGTGGAATCCGGTCGCGACAATATTTACGCCGAACACAGACGTGCGCAATCGATACGCCAAGCTCTACCGGATTTTCCGCGAGCTCTATCCGGCGACCCGCGCCAGTATGGCCACGCTCGATTCTATTTGACCGAGCCGGCCGTCAAGCCCTTGACGATGTAACGCTCCAGGAAAATGCCGATCACGATCAGCGGCGTGATAGCGGCCGCGGAGAGGGCGGCCATGGACCACCAGTTGATGCCTTGCGATCCGGTCTGGCTCGCCACCATCACCGGCAGCGTCTTGGCATTGGTACTGGTGAGCAGGGCGGCGAAGAAATACTCATTCCAGCACAGTATGACCGAGAGGATGAAGGCCGCCACCATGCCGGGCAGCGCGATCGGCAGCACGATGCGGAGGAACGCACTCCAGACGGAGCAACCGTCGACCAGTGCGGCTTGCTCCAGCTCCAGGGGGATGGTGTCGAACTGGTCTCGCATGATCCAGATCACGATCGGCAGCACCATCAACGTATAAAGCAGGATGAGGCCGATCCGCGTGTCGAGCAGCGCCAGCTCCTTGTAGAGCACGAGGAACGGCATCGCGAGCACGACCGGCGGCAGAATGAGCTGCGCCAGGAAGAAGAACGAGATGTCCTTGTTCCGCATCGGCCCGAACCTGTAGCTGAACCGGCTCAGGCCGTAGGCCGCACTGGAGCCGATGATCACAGCCAGCGCGGACGCGCTGAGCGAAGCGATGACGCTATTCTCGAAGCGCTTCAAGAACTCCTCGCGTGCAGTCGACGTCTGTCCGATCGTATCAGGCGACAAGCCTACAGATCGCCAACCCTTCCAGTCCGGCACAAAGTCCATCCAGGGGATGAGATGTCCCTGGGTCACATTGACCGCATTCTTGAACGACGTCGAGAAAGTCCAATAGATCGGGAATAGACAGATAAAGGCCCAGAGGATCAGCAGCCCGTAGATGATGATCCGGGTCGGATAATGGCTCGCGCCGAGGGTTCTAGCTTGCGTCGCCATGGTCAGTGCATCTTTCTCATCCAGCGGCTTACCCAGTGCAGGAGCAGCGTGATGAAGATAATGATGATGATCAGATAGAACTCCGCCAGCATCGTGCCGTAGCCGACATTCGAGCGATCGCGATATTCACGGAAGATGAAGGAGGAGACGGTATCCGTTGCGCCACCAGGTCCACCGGAGGTCACGTTGATGACAATGTCGGCGAGCTTGAGCTGGAAGATGATGCGCAGAACGATTGCGGTCACGCTGACCGGCAGCATCAGAGGAAACGTGATCTGCCAGAAGGCCTGCCACTTGCTGGCACCATCAACCTTGGCGGCTTCCGACAATTCCTTCGGCAGCGCCTGAAGTCCAGCCAGCAGCATGATCATGATGAACGGGATCCAAACCCAGGCGTCCATGACCGCGATGCTGAACTTCGCAATCCACGGTGAGGTGAAGAACGCGGGGTTGTCCCATCCGATCTCGCGCATGAGCTTGGCAACCGGCCCGAAGCGATACTCCATCAGCGACTTGCCGATCATCCAGCTCACCGCCACCGGGCTCAGCATGAAAGGCAGCAGGAATGCCACTCGGAAGAACTTGCGCGCACGGATATCGGCGTTGAGCAACAGCGCTAGGCCGAATGCGATGGCATATTGCGGCAGCACCATGAGTACATAGAACACCATGTTTGCGAGCGCATTCCGATAATAGGGGTCCGCAAACAGGGCATACAGATTCTTGAGACCACTAAAGCGCCGGCCTTCGAAGGAGGACAGGTTCCAGTCGGTGAATGCGATGTAGAGTCCGAAGAAGGTCGGAAAGATCACCATCGCGACTGTGAACAGTACCGCCGGCAGTACGAACAGCGCTCTGTGGCCCGCAGCGCCGCGCATCCGCACCAGGCCGAACCCGAGCGCAATGCCCCACAGCACATAGGCATACAAGATTGGCCGCCAGTTCTCGAAACCGTACGGCTGCAGGCCCGCGTCGAACAGGATCTGCATCAGCACGACGACGACGAAGCCGATGGTGGCCAGCGTGATGATGCGCTTGCCGTCCTGCACCCGCCTGAGCGAGACGCCGGCGGTTACCGCCGCGGCTTCGGACAGGGCTGACAGTGCTGCCCTGGACGGCATCGGGGCTGTCGTGGTTGGCGCGGTTTGATCCATGGAGTGACGATACTAAAGAACCAGGCAATAGGCCTATGAAAAGAGAGACTGGTGGCGCCGGCCAGCGCCACCAGTCCATTGGTGTACGATCACGACCGCGTTGGCTACATGCCGAGCGATGCCTTGTAGAGCGCGATCTGCTTGTCACGCCCGATCTCGTCGGTGATCTTCTCCCACGCTGCGGCGATCCTGTCCGCGCCGGTCTGTGCATCCGAACCGCCAGACCAGATCTTGTTCAGCTCATCCTCGGCGACGCTGTAATACTGGAAGATGCCGGGAATGCGCGGTTCGATCGCGGCGTTCGGATGATTGTAGGAGTTGCCCTCCGAATCCAGGTACGACTTGATAAAGGCCTCGTCGTAGCCCGCAGCGACCCACTCCGGAACATTGAAGTGGCTGTTGCGGTAAGGCTGGAAGCCTGACGGATAGGCCGCCGTCCACAGCGAGATGTCCTTGCCGCCAAGATGTGCGGCTGCGCTCCAGGCCGCCTTCTGCTTCTTGGAATCGCTGTCGACGCGCGCCATCACATAGATGCCCCAGCCGATATAGGCCATGTTGGGCGCGTAGTTGGGGCCGCTCGCCAGCTTGTCCCACTTGCCGGTCTTCGAGTTGTAGACGTCGTCCGATCCCGGCAGGATGGAGAATCCGCAAACGTCCCCGATGACGGAACTGTCGTTGGTCTTGGCGTTGGAGCCGACATCGCCCCACCAGGAGCACATCGCGCCGGTGCCCGCGAGGAATTGCGAGAAGCCGGTCGTGTTCGGATCGGCGTTCAGCTGGTCGGCCGGCTCGTAGGGCAGGGCATCGATCACGTCCTGGATCGCGCGGACCCAGGCCGGATTGTTGATGCGCGGCTTCATCGTGTCGGCATCGAACAGCCAGGCTTTGTCGTCCGGATGCTTGGCATAAGCCGTCGCGCGGCTGCCGAGGAAGTAGAAGCCGAATCCGCCCCAGGGCTTGATCGGATCGAGATAGCCATAGGCGTCCTGCCCGGCGACCTGCTTGCCCTTGAGGAACTTCGTGACCTCTTGGACCTGTTGCCAGGTCTTCGGCACACCCCATTCGCCCTGGTGCCCCTCAGCCTTCCAGGCCGCGGCGAGTTCTTGGTCGGAGAAGTAGTCGGTGCGGTAGTTGAAGTTGTGGCAGTCGCCGTCGATCGAGATGCGATAGGTCTTGCCTTCCCAGGTGCCCACCGGCGCCTTCAGGTAGCCGACATAATCGTCCATTTCGATCTGCTGCTTGACCCAGTCCGGCATGACGGAAGCCAAGCCCTTGCCGCACACGTCGCCTTCGAACGGCGCGCCCATCTCGACGATGTCGAAATCGACGGTGCCGGTAGCGATCGCCTGCTGGAGGCGCGGGTTGTAGTCCGCCTGCGCCAAGTCGATCCAGTTGATCTTGGCGCCGGTGTAGGCTTCCCACGGCTTCAGGAAACCGCGGAACAGCAGATTGTGAAGGTTCTGGTTGTTAAGCCCCATGAAGGTCAGCTCAACGCCTTTGAACTCGCCCTGCTGGACGGTCGCTTTGGTCGAGCCCATGCACAGCTCGCCGACCTTCTGCCAGTCGGCATCCGTCGGCGATCCCATGTTGACGCCGGGAATTTTCAGCAGTTCAGCGCGCAGATCGGCATTGGCCGATTTGGGCAGAACGCCTGCGGCGCCCGCGACACCGAGTGCCGCTGCAGCCGCACCGCCCTTCAGCACGGTGCGGCGGGTAAGCAGATTGTACAGCTCAACTCTCATGGATTTCCTCCCCTTGGCGCCCGTGCGATGAAACGTTGTACCGGTTGGGCTCGAAAAGCGCTCGCGAGTGGATTCTGCTCCCGCGCTCCGCGGCACAACTTCTTGTTTGAAGGACGCACTGCAAAGTATGCAAACGGCCCATCTGATTGTCAATTAAGCCTCGGTTGCGGGTCCGCGAACTGCCGTAACAATGCTGTGCACAGCAGCAAAAATGGTCCGCGCGCTTTGGTTCGCAGCTGCAGCGTCGGCTATTGCAGGCGCTGGCCCGAGGCGGCGTCGAACAGGTGCACGGAGGAGAGATTTGGGCCGACCGTCAGCACCTCGCCCGGCCGGGCGGAAATGCGCTCACGGAACACACCGACGATCTTCTGGCCCGCAAGGCGCGCGACGACCTGTGTCTCCGAACCGGTCGGCTCGATCACGGTGATCTCCGTCCTCACCGGCCCGCCGATGGTCAGGTGCTCCGGCCGAAAGCCGTAAATCGCCTTCCTGCCGTCACTGTTGCTGGGTGCACTGCTGAGCGGCAGCCGTGTCCCATCCTCGGCTTCAAAGGTGGGCGTAGCGCCGGGCCGGATGATGCCCTGGATCATATTCATGGCCGGCGATCCGATGAAACCGGCGACGAACAAATTGGCCGGCCTGTCATAGAGCTCGAGTGGCGAGCCGATCTGTTCCACCACGCCGTCATGCAGCACCACGATCTTGTCGGCCATGGTCATGGCTTCCACCTGATCGTGAGTCACGTAGACGGTCGTGGTTTTCAGCCGCTGGTGCAATTCCTTGATCTCTGCGCGCATCTGCACGCGCAATTTCGCGTCGAGATTGGAGAGCGGCTCGTCGAACAGGAAGACTTTCGGATCACGAACGATCGCCCGGCCCATTGCCACGCGCTGGCGCTGACCGCCGGACAGCTGGCGCGGATAGCGATTGAGATACGGGACAAGGTCCAGAATCTCCGCGGCACGCTTGACGCGCTCGGCGATCTGCCGCTTCGGCACGCGTCGCATCTGCAACGCGAAGCCCATGTTGTCGGCAACATTCTTGTGCGGGTAGAGCGCGTAGTTCTGGAACACCATCGCGATATCGCGATCCTTCGGCTCCAGATCGTTGACGACCTTGGAATCAATGCGGACTTCGCCCGACGTGATCGGCTCCAGCCCCGCGATCATGCGGAGCAAAGTCGACTTGCCGCAGCCGGAGGGCCCGACGAGTGCCACAAACTGGCCATCGCTGATACCGATGGAGACGCCATGGATGACCTCATGCTCGCCATAGGCCTTGCGCACATCGACCAGATCGACTGAAGCCATGAAACTACGCCTCCGCAGTGTTCTTTTTGGGTTTCTGTATTTTTTGGAGCGGCAACACTAGCCAAAGCGCGCCGGGTCGTCGAGAGCGACATGCGCGATCGCCGGAATCCGGGTTGACAAATGTCCGGCAAATTCAGAACCTGTCAGATGTCAGACCAATTTGGGATCACCCGTATGAACAGGCCAGCCGCGCTGAAGCCGCTGCCGAACGCCGATCGCGCGGAGAGCGTGATGAACGCGCTGGCCGGCTACATCGCGCAATCGCGGCTGAAACCCGGGCAAAGATTGCCGGCGGAGCGCGAGCTGATGGGAGCGCTGGCGGTCGGTCGCTCCACGGTACGCGAGGTCATTCGCCAGCTGCAGGCCCTCGGCATCGTGGAATCGCGCCGGGGCAGTGGCACGTACCTGCTGCGCAGCGTCTCGGCGGACACCATCCACGTTCCTCTGTCGATCGATACCAGACATCTGCGCGATGCCTTGCTGCAGACGCTGGACGTGCGGCGGGGTCTGGAAGTGGAGGCAAGCGCGCTGGCGGCGCTGCGCCGCAATGCGAAGGATCTCAAGGTCATCGAGCGCAAGCTCGAGGAGATGGAGGCCGTCCATCACGAGAAGGGAACGGCGGGGCGGGAGGATCTGGCCTTCCATCTGGCGATCTACGACGCCACCCACAATCCGTTGTTCCGGCAATTGCTCGAGCAGATGCGCGAAGCGTTCGAGAGCTTCTGGGAGAAACCGTTCGACCGGTCCGACTTCGCGCGCCGCTCCTTTCCGTTTCATCGCGAATTGTTCGACGCGATCGCGGCGCGTGATGACGAGGACGCGCGGGAAAAGACGCTGGCGATCCTCGCGATCGTCGAAGAAGACATCAAGGAAATGTCGCAATGAACGATGCCGACGACGTATTCGCCCAGGCCTCTCTTGCCGTCGCGCATGACGAAGCGAATGCGTTCGATGCGGTGGTGCCGCCGATCGTGCAGACCTCGCTTTTCACCTTCTCGACCTATGCCGAGATGGAGGAGACCTATCGCGGGCTCAAGGTCCGGCCGACCTATTCGCGCGGCCTCAACCCCACCGTCCGCATGTTTGAAGAGAAGCTGGCGGAGTTGGAAGGCGCGGAAGACGCGCTCGGCTTCGGCAGCGGCATGGCGGCGATCTCCTCTACCATCCTGACATTCGTGAAGCCGGGCGATCGCATCTTGTGCGTCAAACATCTTTATCCGGATACCTACCGCCTCAACCAGACGCTGCTCAAACGCTTCGGCATCAGCGCAACCTATGTAGACGGCCGCGATGAAGATGCGGTCGCCAAGGCGCTGCCGGGTGCCGCGCTCTTCTATATGGAGAGCCCGACCAGCTGGACCTTCGAGACGCACGATATCCGCACTCTCGCCGCGCTCGCCAAGCATCACGGCGTGCTGACGGTCATCGATAACAGCTGGGCGACGCCGGTCTTCCAGCGACCGATCACAATGGGCGTGGATCTGGTGCTGCATTCCGCCTCGAAATATCTCGGCGGCCATAGCGATGTTGTGGCGGGTGCCGTGGCGGGGTCGAAGGCGTTGATCGGCCAGATTCGGTCCGCGACGCTGCCTTATCTTGGGGGCAAGCTTTCGCCCTTCGATGCCTGGCTGCTGATCCGCGGCTTGCGCACCCTGCCGATCCGTATGAAGGCGCATGAGGCTGCCGCTCTGTCGGTCGCCCGGCGGCTCGCGGCCCATGATGCTGTTGAAAGTGTGGAGCATCCCGGTCTCGGCAATCAGCTGCCGGACGGCCTCACCGGGACGTCGGGCTTGTTTTCCTTCGTGTTCAAGCCTGGGATCGACATTCCCGCCTTCGCCGACAAGCTGCGGCTGTTCAAGCTCGGCGTGAGCTGGGGCGGCCATGAGAGCCTGGTCGTTCCGGCTGAAGTGGTGCGCAAGCAGGCGGCCGGACCCAACTCCGCCATCGATTTCGGCGTTGATCCCCGCTGTGTCCGACTGCACGTGGGTCTCGAAGGCGCTGACGTGCTGTGGAGCGATCTGGCCGGGGCGGTCGATTTCGCCGCGCGCTCGCAAACCTAATCAGAAACCAATCAACAGAGGAGGAGACAGTGTTCAAGAAACTAGTTGCTGCAACCGCTCTGACCGCATTGCTCAGCAGTTCGGCCCTTGCCGATACCACGCTGAAACTGGTCGAGGTCATCACCAGCCCGGAGCGCACCGAGACGCTCAAATCCATCGTTGCAAGGTTCGAGGCCGCCAATCCGGAGGCCAAGGTCGAGATCATCTCGCTGCCATGGGGCGAGGCGTTCGAGAAGTTCGCCACCATGGTGTCCGCTGGCGAGACTCCCGACGTGGTGGAGATGCCCGACACCTGGCTGGCGCTCTATGCCAAGAACGGGTCGCTGGAGAACCTCGAGCCCTATCTCAAGAGATGGGACGAGACCGATGACCTCAACAATCGCGCGTTGGAGTTCGGCCGGGCGGTCAACAATACCGCCTACATGCTGCCCTACGGCTTCTATCTGCGCGCCATGTTCTATAACAAGAAGCTGTTCGAGGAAGCCGGCGTGGCAGGCCCGCCGAAGACGCTCGATGAATTCTGGGAAGCCTCCAAGAAGGTCTCGGCATTGCCGGGCAAGTATGGCTACTGCTTGCGCGGTGGGCCGGGCGGGTTGAATGGCTGGGTGATGTTCGGCGCCACCGCCGCCGGCTCCAACGAGTTCTTCAGGGCGGATGGCACCTCGACCTTCGCCGATGAAGGTTGGGTCAAGGGCATCGCCTTCCTGGTCGATCTCTACAAGAACGGCTATGCGCCCAAGGACAGCGTGAACTGGGGCTTCAACGAGATCGTCGCCGGTTTCTATTCCGGCACCTGCGCGATGCTCGACCAGGATCCCGATGCCTTGATCGCCATCGCCGAGCGCATGAAGCCGGAGGATTATGGCGTCGCGCCGTTCCCCAAGGGCCCGAGCGGCAAGGCGTTCCCGACCATCGGTTATGCCGGCTGGTCGATGTTCTCCGACAGCGATAACAAGGATCTGGCGTGGAAGCTGATCGCGACCTTGGAGGGGAAGGAAGGCAACATCGCCTGGAACAAGCGCACCGGCGCGTTGCCGGCCCGCAAGTCGGCGGAGACCGATCCGTTCTATGCCGATCCGAAGTTCAAGGGCTGGTTCGAGGAGCTGGCGGACAAGGATGTGCATCCGACGGTGATGCCGACGCACCTGGAAGAATTCGCCTACTTCAAGGATTCGCTGGTGATCAAGACCAGCCAGGAAGCCCTGCTCGGCGAACGCACGCCTGAGGATCTCGCGCAGGAATGGGCCGACTACATGACCAAGGCCCAGCAGAAGTTCCTGGCGGCCCAGTGACGAACATGCGCCGTAATCCCCTCCCCCAAACTGGGGGAGGCTTAGAAAGGGGGAAGCCGCGTCTCAATGTGAGGCAATTTTCGCTCGCTTCCCCCACCCCGGCCTTCCCCCATGATGGGGGAGGGGGATTCGCAACATGACAACCGTTGCCCAACACGCTCGCCTGCCGTCCGACCACCGCCCCTTCCTGCGGCGGTTGGCGACTGCGAGCGAGCCTTGGCTCTATTCCGCGCCGGCGCTGATCCTGATCGTCGCGGTGATGCTGGTGCCGTTGGCGCTCGGGCTGTCCTACGCGTTCCGCGATGTGCGCCTGCTCAACCCGTTCAGCGGCGGCTTTGTCGGGCTGCAGCATTTCGAGACGCTGGCGAGCGACAAGAACTTCGCCCGTGCGCTCAAGAACACCTTGTTCTGGGCCGGCGCATCGGTGTTCTTCCAGTTCACCTTCGGGCTTATCCTGGCGCTATTGCTCGACCGGCCGTTCCGCGGCCGCGCTCTCGCACAGGCACTCGTCTTCCTGCCCTGGGCGGTTCCAAGCTTCCTCTCGGGGCTCAATTGGGCGTGGCTGTTCAATCCGGTTGTCGGGCCGCTGCCGCACTGGCTCACGGCGCTCGGCATTTTCGATGCGCCGACCAACCTGCTGTCCGATCCGCAGAACGCGATGTGGGGGCCGATCATCGCCAATATCTGGTGGGGCATCCCATTTTTTGCGATCACCTTGCTGGCGGCCTTGCAGGCAATCCCGCGCGATCTCTACGAAGCGGCGGCAATCGACGGCGCGAACGCATTCCAGCGTTTCTGGTCCATCACCTTGCCGTTCTTGGCGCCGACCATCGCCATCACGGTTCTGTTGCGCACGGTCTGGATCTCCAACTTTGCCGACCTCATCATCGTGATGACCAAGGGCGGCCCAGCCGACCGGACGCAGATTGTCGCCAGCTATATCTTCACTCAGGCCTTCCGCCGGCTCGATTTCGGCTATGCCTCCGCCATCGCGCTGGTCCTGCTGCTCCTGCTGATGGCGTATTCGCTGCTGATCGTGCTGCTGCGCCAGACCATGCTGCGGAGGGCGTGATGACTCGCTCGAAGCGCATCGCAGGCACTATCGCGCATCGTAGCGCCATCCTCGTGTACATCGTTGTCGCGCTGTTCCCGCTCTATTGGTTGCTGAAAGTCTCGGTCACGCCCAACGATCTGCTCTATAGCGAAGGTGTGCGCCTGTGGCCCTCGCATGCCAGCGTCGACCATTACCTCTTCGTGCTGAAGCACAGCGATTTCCCGCGTTTCTTCCAGAACAGCGTGATCGTCTCGGGTTCGACCGCTTTCATCGTCACGATCCTGGCGTCTTGCGCGGGTTACGCGCTGTCACGCTTCGCTTTCCGCGGCAAGTATTGGATCGTCATCTTGATGCTGCTGACCCAGATGTTTCCGCTGGTCATGCTGATCGCGCCGATCTTCAAGATGCTGTCACCCCTTGGCCTCACCAACAGCCTGACCGGCCTCGTCATCGTCTATGTCGCCTTCAACGTGCCGTTCGCGACCTTCCTGATGCAAAGCTTCTTCGACGGCATACCGAAGGATCTCGAGGAGGCGGCGATGATCGATGGCGCGACCCGCTTCCGCGCCTTCAGCCAGATCATCCTGCCGCTGACGCTGCCCGGCATCGCGGCGACCCTTGGCTTCGTGTTCACCGCGGCGTGGAGCGAATTGCTGTTCGCCTTGATGCTGATCTCCAGCAGCGGGGTCAGCACCTTCCCGGTCGGGTTGCTCTCCTTCGTCTCGAAGTTCTCGGTCGATTTCGGGCAGATGATGGCGGCGGGCGTGCTGGCCCTCATTCCGGCCTGCCTCTTTTTCCTCTTCATCCAGCGCTATCTCGTGCAGGGCCTGACGGCCGGTGCGGTGAAGGGCTGAGGAGATTCCCATGGCATCCATCGATATTGCCGACATCCGCAAGGCCTATGGTCCGGTCCACGTCCTGCACGGCATCGACCTTTCGATCCACGACGGCGAGTTCGTGGTTCTGGTCGGTCCATCGGGTTGCGGCAAGTCCACGCTGCTGCGCATGATCGCGGGCCTCGAGGACATCTCGGCTGGCGAGATCCGCATCGATGGCCGCCGTGTCAACGATCTGGAGCCCAAGGATCGCGATATCGCGATGGTGTTCCAGTCCTACGCGCTCTATCCTCACATGACGGTCGCGGAGAACATGAGCTACAGCCTGCGTCTGCGCCGTACGGCGAAGGAGCGCATCGCTGCCGCAATTTCGGGCGCCGCAACGAAGCTCGGACTGGACGCGCTGATGGCGCGCCGGCCACGCGCGCTCTCCGGCGGGCAGCGCCAGCGGGTCGCGATGGGCCGCGCCATCGTGCGTGCGCCCAAGGCCTTCCTATTCGATGAGCCATTGTCCAACCTCGATGCCCGGCTGCGAGAACAGATGCGGGGCGAGATCAAGAAGCTGCACCAGTCGCTGGGCGCGACCTCGATCTATGTGACGCATGACCAGATCGAGGCCATGACCCTGGCCGACCGCATCGTGGCGATGAATGCCGGCCTCGTGCAGCAGGTGGGTAGCCCGCTCGATCTCTATGACCGGCCGGCCAACCTGTTCGTCGCCGGCTTCATCGGTTCGCCTGCCATGAACATGTTCAACGGCACCTATTGTGCCAATAGCGCCGGCCCGGCGATCGAAGTGCAAGGTGGCACCCGCATCCCGCTGCAGCGGCAGCATCAAATAGCAGACGGTGCTGCCATCACCGTCGGCATTCGGCCGGAACACATTCCGGTTGGCGCTACCAATGATGCCGGCATCCGCTGCAAGGTCGAGCTGGTCGAGCCGACCGGCCTTGGCACTATCCTGCATATCCGTCCGTTCGGCACCACGCTGAAGGCTTTCACCTTGAACCGCGACGTCAGTGGCAGCGATGCTGTCACCATCCGCCTGCCGGCTGAATGGCTGCATCTGTTCGATGCCCAAAGCGGCCAGCGTCTTCCATAAACATTGGCCTTTGGGATGAATTCTGCCTTCGCCCGTTTACTCGGGCGAACCGCGGCGCGAAGGTGTGGCTTCGCTCCACGAGGCGCAGATGGCAAAGCGCGCGCCACTCATCTTGATCCGGTGCTGGCTGGTCGCATTGTTCGCAGCGCCCAGCCTTGCGCTTGCGCAAGACATGATGAGCGGGGTCAACCTGTCATCGCCGACCTTTACCGAAGCAGAGATGACGCGCGAGGAGGTGGCAGCACTACTTGAGGCCGACCAGCCCCCGGATCTATCACTGCGGCGGTTGAACGGCCTCGACCTGTCGGGCCTGGATTTCTCGCGGGTGAACCTGCGCGGCGCCTATCTCAACGAGGCAAAGCTGACGGGCGCCAACTTCGACGGCGCGATCCTGGATCAGGCTTGGGCGCTGGATAGCGACTGGTCGCAGGCGAGCCTCAAGGGCGCAGCGCTGTTTGCGGCGCAGATGCGTGGCGCGAATTTTTCCGGCGCGGACCTCTCAAAGGCACGGATCGCCGCCGATCTGACGCGCGCCAATCTATCGGGCGCCAAGCTCATAGGCGCCGATCTGTCCGCGGATATGAAGAACCAGTCGATGGGGTTGATGCGCGCCGTGCTCGATTCGGCCAATCTGACCGGCGCTGACTTGTCGGGCGCCAATCTCGCGCGCACGCGCATGAAGTTTGCCAAGATGGCGGGCGTGGATCTGTCCGACGCGAACCTGATGCTGGCGGAGCTCGCCGGCGCCGACCTGACTGGCGCCAACGTGGCCGGTGCCAATTTCGACCGCACCGACGTCACGTCGACGAAGCTGATCGGGCTGATCGGCGCGGATCAGGCGCGCAACCTCGATAACGCGAGGAACATCGACCGCGCGATCCGGAACTAACGGAACAGGGGCGGAGATGATGGCTAGGCGCCGCGGCCCGGTTCCAAGCGCCAGGTATCAAGCTTGAAGCCCGGATGCTTGTCCATCCATTGGGCCACCAGCGCTTGGGCCTGGATGAAGGCGGTCGACGGATTTGCGGACAGTTCCGTCACCGGCTGTTCGTAAACTCTGCAATCGGTCGGCGTGGCAATCATGCACACCGAAATGACAAGCGAATAGAGCATGACTCGTTCTCACACGAAACTGCCGACCGAGATCGGCGGATGGTCCGTAAACAACCACGCCTGTCGTCGTGGCGCGCACACGCTACCAGTGGCCGCTTAATGGCCGGTTAGCACTAACAAATCTGAAATCCCCCGACATGCCGGTCTCGCCTCGGCCGGCATTCTATGCTGCAATGCAGCGAGCGGAATGATATTACAATTGCTCGGAAATTCAATAGCAACGTCGCGCTGCACCAACCGATTTGTGGTGGATGGCTTAGTTCTTATGACATCGGCCAAAAGGTGGAACCGCGTGCGCCCTGCTAGGGCAGAAATCACACTATTGCGTGATGGTGAGCTGCTCCTGGATGGCGCGCGCGAGGGCGAACACCCTTTGCTCCAAGACTCGCGGCTGCTCGCAGACCGCGGGAAGCAGGCGCTGGCGATCGTCGAAGATGCGGCTGTCCCAATCAACCTGCTGCTGGAGTTCGGCGCGCCGCTCCATGATCTTGGGATCAGTCGTGTTGGGATCGATCTCGCCCAGCGCTTTCCAGCCTTCCTCGATCCGGCGAGCAAGCGCGTCCTGCCGCCGGTGGAAGCGCTTGATGCCGCGCACGATGTCATTGCGCTCCGCGCTCAACGTCTCGAATAGGCCGACGAACAATTCCGTCAGGACCGTCGAGCGCTCTGCCCCCTGATAGCCTGCGGCGAAGCGCCGGATATTTGCGACCGCCTCTTCCTGCGGCACGCTGCGCGGTGCGATCTGGTTGACCAGGGTGACCACAGCTGAGACCTCCCGCCAGTCGTCCTGCGCATCAAGCTCGGGGCCCTGCCACATCGCGCCGATCGACATCTCCGGCCGCAGCGGTTGCTCGCATGGCCATTCGGACGCTGGTTGGATCGGTCCAGCCTGCGTGCCTTCCGTGCCGGTGCCCGGCGCCTCCGTGCTCTGCGCCATCGAGGCTGTCGCGACGATCGATGCGATGCCGAACGCGAAGAGAAGCGGACACAATCGGGCGCCTGCTTTCATCTCATCCTCCCTCAAGCCGGGGCGCCCGCGCGCACGCGGGTGATGATGCCCTTGGATGGATCATAGGCGATGATCGCGCCGGCGACGAATGCCACCATGCAGCCGGCGACAACTAAAGCGGAGAAACGCTCGAACTGGCCATAGAGCGCGAAGCGGATCAGCTCCACCGCATAAGTGAACGGATTGAAGCCGCAGATGTCGCGCAGGATCGGGCTCGCTTCCTCCACCTTCCACAGCGGATAAAGCGCCGAGGAGGTGAAGAACATCGGAAAGATGATGAAGTTCATCACACCCGCGAAATTCTCCAGCTGCTTGATCACGGAAGACAGCAGCAGCCCCAGCCCGCCCAGCATCATGCCGGACAGCAGAAGCGCCGGCAGCACATAGACGTGGCCGAGCGGCGGCAATTCGATGCCGTAGGCAAAGGCGATCAGCAGGAATACATAAACCTGCGCCAGCGAGAGCAGGGTGCTCGACAACAGTTTCGAGAGCAGCAGGAACCAACGCGGCATCGGGCTGGTCAGCAGCACCCGCATGCTACCCAGCTCGCGGTCATAGACCATGGAGAGCGAGCCCTGCATGCCGTTGAACAACAGGATCATCGCAACCAGGCCGGGAATCACGTACTCGTCATAGAGGATATAGGTCTGGTACGGCGGCACGATGGAGACACCGAGCACCGAGCGGAACCCAGCCGCAAACACGAACAGCCAGATCAAAGGCCTCACAAGGGCCGCGATGAACCGGGTATATTGGTGCAGGAAGCGCAGGACTTCGCGCCACAGGATGCCGAGGAAGCAGCGGAACATCGCAGCTAGGCTCATGCTGCCGCCTCCGTGACACGCCGGAAGGCCTCGTTCAGGCCATCCGCGCCCAACGATGCCGCGATCTCGGCTGCGCGGCCCTGCCGCCGCACCTTTCCGCGGTGGAGAATGATGACAAAATCCTCCGGCTCCACCTCGTCGATCAGGTGCGTTGCCCACAACACAGCCATGCCGCGATCGCGCACCAGGCCGCGCACGTCCGACATGATGTCGGCCCTGCTGCGCACGTCGAGGCCGACCGTCGCTTCGTCGCACAGCAGCAGTTTCGGATTGTGCAGGAGGGCGCGCGCGATCTCGATCCGCCGCGACTCGCCACCCGACAAGGTGCGGATCTTCCGGTCGGCGTCCTTGGTAAGCTCCATGCGCTCCAGTTCCGCCGCGATGCGGGCCCGCGCCACCTTGCCCGGCAACCCATGCAGGGCCGCGTGATAGGAGAGGTTCTGCCTCGCCGTGAGGTCGGGGTCGATGGCGCGCTGCTGAAACACGACCCCCATGATGGAGAGGGCGGCCGAGCTCTCCTTGCGCACGTCATGGCCGAAGACGGTGATCGTGCCCTGCTGAGCGGTGTAGAGCCGCGTCACCAGGGAGAGGAGGGTGGTCTTGCCGGCGCCGTTCGGTCCCAGCAAGGTGACGAAACGGCCCGCTGGAACCGTGAGCGCGACGTCCTGCAGGACGTTGCGATCGCCGATCCGATGCGTAAGGCCATCGATCGTCAGCGCATCTGGCGTTGGAGCGGAGTTTCTAGCCGGAAGATGCGCAAGGTCGGCCATGTCAGCGGATCGCAACACCCCATGGCAATTCGCCAACGGGAATCGATTTCACTACTTTTCGCTCGGCCACGTCGATCACCGATATATCGTTGGAGTTGCCGTTGGTGGAAACCAGAAACTTGGCGTCCGGCGTAAAGTCAAGCTGCCAGACCCGCTGACCGACCAACAAATAGTCCTGCACCTCGGCACTGTCCACGTCGACGACCGCCACACGATTGGCTGGGCCAAGAGCAACAAAGGCGGTCTTGCCATCCGGCGTGATCCTGACGCCGACCGGCTGGATGGTATCCGCGCGGATGCCCTGGATTTCGAAGCCGATCTTCTTCAGGATCTTGCGCGTGGTGACATCGATGACGCTCACCGTCCCGCCGATCTCCGACGAAACCCACACCTGCTTGCCGTCTGGCGTGAACTCAGCATAGCGCGGCCGCTGATCCACCAGCACATTGTCGAAGATCTCCAACGTTTCGGTGTTGATGAAATGCGCCATGTTGGTTGTTTCGGATGTGTTGATCAGTATCTTGTTGTCGGGACTGATCGCCATTCCCTCCGGCTCGACGCCGACCGGAATCTCGGTGCTCACCACACCCTGGGCCAGGTCGAGCACGGTCACGAAATTATTGTCCTCATTCGCGATATAGAGCGTCCCGCCGTCGCGGGACAGCACGAACAACTCCGGATCTGGACCGCTCGGCAGCGTCCGGACAACCTGCAGGGTCTCGAGGTCCAGCACCTCGATATGGTCATCATCGCTGGTGCAGATGTAGAGCAGCTTCTTGTCGTGGCTGAGTGTGATGCCGCGCGGCCGCTCGCCGACCGCAACCGTCGCCACCGGCTCCATCTTGTCGAGATCGACCACCGTGATGGTGTTGCTCTTCTCATTCGAAACGTAGGCTGTCGCCGCCGCTGCCCTGTCCACGGTTACGCCACAAGCAAGCGCGATTGATACTGCCATCAATGTCCGCTGAAGCATCGTTTTCCTCCCAAGATGGTGCTCAGTCGGCATCGCTTTTGGCTAGCCCCTATTGGTTCAAACGACAGGCCGAGTCCGGTTCATCATGACCGAGTGAATCGAGCGGCGTGCGCTCGTGCAGGAAGCCTTCCTGCGGCGAGACAGAGACCAGCATCAGCGGGGTCGCGAGCAGGATCGGCTGGCGGAGCTGCTGGTCCCACTTGCGGTAGGTCAACGGCTTGCCCTTGAAAGCGGCGAGCTCGAAGGAATCGGAGACGATGTAGTTGCGCAATGTCGAGGCATCGCCGCTGCTGGTGCGCGTCACCGCTTCGCCGATCGTGCGCACCGCTTCCCACGCTGCATAGTCGCGCTCGAGCATCCAGCGGTTGAAGGCGCGGGTGAAGCGGCGCTGCAGCTGTGTTCCGCCCCATTGCTCCTGGCTGCGATGCCAGGCTGTCGGGACGAGGCCACTCGTGCCGACCACCGGCCGTGGATCCCAGGTGCGGTAGGGAAGATACTCGCCGAACACTTCGCTCTCGTCTGCCACGATCAGAACGTCGTAGTCTGGCAGGCGCTGGGTCAGCTGCGTCATCTGTTCGCGCACCTGCTGCTCGCCGGTGTCGGTGCGGCGCGAGCCGGCCTTGAACTCATAGCCGCGCTCTTCGACGATCTCGGCGCGATAGCGCTTGGCCGAGCGCCGGATCGCATCGGCAAAGGCCTTGTCCGCATCATTGACGCCGTAGATCAGGACCCAGCGCATCCATTTCTTGCTGATCAGGAACTGCCCCAGCGCATCTGCCTTCATGGCGCGGCTGGGAATCACGTGAAAGACATTGGCCCGGCAGTCGGTCGCGCGCAGGGGGTCATCCTCTGCGCGGATGTTCAGGATCACCGCATCCTTCATCTCCGGCAGGTCGGCGAATTCCGTCAGGCGTGGAGCGGTCAGGTCTGCGACGATCAGTTTTTGCCCCGCGCCCGACAGCTCGGCCGCAGTTCCCTTGAGATCGCCGCCCGCGGGAACGACCTTCTCGATCAGTTCGAAGTTCTGCTTGAGGAACTGTCCGGTCGTATTGTTGTCGCCGATTGCCAGCTTGGCGCCGGCGATGCCCTTGTCTGGTGCGATCGGCTCGACAAGGGACAGCGGCGGCGGCTCCGGAATCGACTCACCCAGATAGACGATCGGCACATGAAGTGCATCGCCCTCCGCAGCGACGACCTCGCTTCCGTCAGGCGCGAGAATCAGCATCGCGATACTCGCGGCCAGAAATCGAAACCTGAAAGGCGTGGTCGTGCCACGATTCACTGCGGCGTCCCGGCTGTCTGCTCCAGATAAGTGATGATGTCGGTGCGGTCCTTCTCCTTCGGCAGACCAGGGAACGCCATCTTGGTGCCCGGCACCATCTTCTTCGGATTTGCGAGATACTGATCCAACGCCTCTGGTGTCCAACTCAGCTGCGCGTTCTTCATCGCATCGGAGTAGTTGAAGTCCGTTTCCGCTGCCGATGCACGGCCGATGATCGCGTGCAAGGTCGGCCCGACCTTGTTGACGCCAGCTTCCAGCGAATGGCAGGCTTGGCATTTTGCGAACACCTTCTTGCCGTGAGCAGGATCGCCCGCTTCCACGGCCTGCGCAATGGCGGAACCGATCAAAAGCCCCGCCGGAAGAGAAAGCATCGCACCAAGCAGCCAGGTAGAAAATCGCATCGCAAAAGCCTTCCGCTAATAGCCCCACAGGGGGAATCGATCGGTTGCCCGATCCTGAAGAGCTGGAAGCCCAAGCGGGCTCCGTCGCTCATGTCCGCGGGCAACTCTAGGAATCGAAAAAATTGTGAGCAAGCTAAGTTCGGCCTTCTTCGACCAAAGAACGAGAAGCGGCGCTGGAGACGGTGAAAGCAGCGCGCCAGGTCAGAAGCAGCGGAAATCCGCCTCGATCTGGGCCAGCCGGAGTTGATCGACGATCTTCTTGAGCATGCTTGTCGTCCGGAAAATCTCGGTATTGGCGCCAGCAACGTCACTCATCCGGATGACGGTCTCCGCCCTTTCGTACGTCTCGTAGGGTACGATGGAGGCAACCGCGTCGATGCTGCAGGAGCACCGGCGCAGCATCTCCTGGGTCTCCCCGTTGGCCGCCATGCAGCCGATAACGTAATCGGCCACCACTTCGGTAGGGTAGGCATTTGCTTCTGCATGCTGCGCTGCGGCAATGGTGCCGAGCGCCATGATGGCGGCACTCACGTGGGCCAGACTTGATCGCATGCTCATGCATCCTCCGCCGCGTCCGCTGCGAAATTCTTGCGAAGAAATCACAGGATCGGCGCGGTGTTCAATTGATCTTCCGGACAATGAACTTAGGATGATGGATCCCGGCCCCTAGCATACGAGGTGCCACATGATCTCGGCCAAGCTGGTGGTGACGCTGCTGACCGCGATTGCAGGCTACACCGGCTACGCCATCCCGGGTGAGCCGCCGCGGATCACGACATTGTCACACGCAGAGCTGGAGCAAAGGGTGTGTGGCCGACCGTGTCAGGTGTTCGGCTTCACTTGGCCGGATGGCGAGATCACCATTGACGAGGCACTCGCGATCGGCAGCGATCCGGCCGCAACCAGTATTCTGGTGCATGAGCTGACCCATTTTCTGCAGATGAAAAGCGTTGCGCATCCGCAGCCGGTCACCTGTCAGATCTGGAGAGATCGTGAGCGCGAGGCCTTTGGAGTCCAGGCCCAATGGTTGCGGGATCATAGCGGCTCCGTGCAGACATTCTCGGTCGCGATGAGGCGCCTGAACCTTGGGGTGCCGGTGCACACGCTGTGCCTGGACCGTTCGAATATCGCACTGCCGGAATCTTGGTCCAAAGGATAAGGGCAGGCGCGGCGATTGTTCTAGAAACCTTCAAAAGTGGCACGTAGGATGGGCTTGTCGGTGCTGCCGACACAAAATAAACTCAACAATCGCCTTTTAACTGGGAGAGTTGACCATGAAGGTTTGGAAGACTCCGCGGTTGCGCGAGATCTGCGTCGGCCTCGAGATTAATTCTTACGCCTGCGCTCGCCTGTAACAGACCCCCTCCGCCGCGCGACAAAGCGGGGCGACCTCGCATAGCCAGGGTTTAGCGGCCATGGAAGTGGTGGTGCTCGGTTCTGCGGCCGGCGGAGGCTTTCCTCAATGGAATTGCAATGCGCCGACCAGCAAACGTGCGCGGGAAGGGTCCGCGCGCGCCAAGTGGCGGACGCAGGCCTCTATCGCGGTCAGCGTCGACGGCGAGCGGTGGGTAATGCTGAACGCCTCGCCCGATGCGCGGCAACAACTCTTGCAGAACCGTTGTCTTTGGCCGCGCCACGGGTTGCGAGACTCGCCGGTGCGCGCGGTGGTCCTGACCAGCGCGGAGATCGATCACGTCGCTGGCCTCCTCTCGATGCGAGAGAGCCAGTCGTTCGTGCTCTGGGGCACGCAACGCGTTCTCGGCCTGCTGGCAGAGAATCCGATCTTCGGCGCCCTCAATCCCGATTTCGTGCAGCGGCGGATGTTTACGCTCGGCCAGCCGGTCGCACTCGCAGGCAGCGACGGGCCGCTGGGTCTTACGATGACCGCCTTTGCCGTGCCGGGGAAGGTGCCCCTATTTCTCGAGGGGCGGGATCCGAAGAATCTGGCCGGAGTCGCGGAAGATACGATTGGACTGGAAATAAGCTCGGGGGGAACCAAGTTCCACTTCATACCGGGCTGCGCACGCATGACGCCTGAAGTGGAGCAGCGCGTGCGCGGCTCGGGGCTCGTCTTCTTCGATGGGACGCTCTGGTCCGATGACGAGCTGGTGCGGCTTGGCGTCAGTCATAAGACCGGGCAGCGCATGGGCCATATGAGCATGAATGGCGGCGCCGGCACCCTGAGCGCGTTCGAAAGGCTGGATGTGAAGCGCAAGATCTTCATCCACGTGAACACGACCAATCCGGTGCTGGACGAGGATTCGCCGGAGCACGCGGAGATCGTGGCGCATGGCTGGGAGGTCGCAGAGGATGGCATGAGGATTTCGCTATGACGGAACTGATGGCACCCGAGGAGCTTGAGGCTGCCCTGCGCGCCATTGGGGCCGTGCGCTATCACAATCTCCATCCGTTCCATGCTTTGCTGCATAGCGGAAAGCTGAATCGCGGCCAGGTCCAGGCCTGGGCGCTCAACCGCTATTACTACCAGGCCATCATTCCGCTGAAAGACGCCGCTATCCTGTCGCGCATGACCGACCGCGATGCCCGCCGCGCCTGGCGCCAGCGCATCATCGATCACGATGGCGACGAATCATACGATGGCGGCATCGAGCGCTGGCTGCGCCTGACCGACAGCCTGGGATTCGACCGCGACTACGTGATGTCGGGCGATGGGCTGCTGCCCGGGACTCGCTTCGCCGTCGAGGCCTATCTCCATTTCGTGCGCGAGCGCTCCCTGCTGGAAGCGATCGCCTCCTCCCTGACCGAGCTGTTTGCGCCGAGCATCATCACCGAGCGCGTGGCCGGCATGCTGGCCAACTACGATTTCATCAGCCGCGAGGCGCTCAGCTACTTCGACAAGCGGCTCTCCCAGGCACCGCGCGACGCCAACTTCGCCATCGAGTATGTGAAGCGCGAGGCGCGCCTGCCCCATCAGCAGCAGGCTGTCCTGCGCGCGCTGGAATTCAAGTGCGATGTGCTGTGGGCCCAGCTTGACGCGCTCTATCACGCCTATGTTTCGCCTGGGCATGTCCCGCCCGGGGTCTTTCGCCCGGAGGAGGTCGCGCCATGACGATGCCCCAATTGTCGGGCGACGCACGCCCCGGCTTGGCCCCGGGCGTACGCTTGACCTTCGACAAGGCGCGTGACCAATGGGTTGTCCTGGCGCCTGAGCGGGTGTTGGTGCCGGACGAGACGGCACTGGAGATCCTGCAGCGCTGCAACGGCACCCGGCAGCTGACCGACATCATCGATGAACTGGCCAGCGCGTACAGTGCCGACCGCAGTGAGATCGAGCAGGACGTAAGGGACCTGCTGGCATCGTTGATCGAAAAGCGGATTCTGACGGCATGAGCGCCCCCGGCATCCCCGCACCGCCGCTCGCGGCCCTGTTGGAGCTGACGCACCGTTGTCCGCTGCAATGCCCCTACTGCTCCAATCCGCTCGAGCTGGAGCGAGCGAAGAACGAGCTTTCGGCGGCCGAGTGGACGCGCGTGCTGGATGAAGCGGCGGAGCTCGGCATCCTCCAGGTGCATTTCTCAGGCGGGGAGCCCGCCGTGCGCCGCGATCTGCCGGACCTAGTCGCGCATGCGCGCGAGATCGGTCTCTACAGCAATCTCATCACCTCCGGCGTGACGCTGGATCAGGCGCGCATCGCGAAACTGGCGGACGCCGGCCTCGACCACGTTCAGCTCAGCATCCAGGATGTCGACCACCAGACCGCGGCCTTCATCGCCAATTATCCGGGCGTCCAGGGCAAGAAGCTCGCCTTCGCCCGCATGGTGCGCGAGGCCGGTCTGCCGCTCACCATCAACGCCGTCATCAATCGCCACAACATTACGCGGGTCGAGCGCATGATCGATCTCGCGGTCTCCCTCGGTGCCAGCCGGGTGGAGGTCGCGCACGCGCAATATTATGGCTGGGCAATCCGTAACCGCGCCGCCTTGATGCCAACGCTTGCTCAGGTGCGGGAAGCAACCGAACGCGTTGAAGCGGCGCGCGGACGGCTGCGCGGTCAAATCGTCATCGACCACGTCGTGCCGGACTACTATGCGCGGCAGCCGAAGGCCTGCATGGGCGGCTGGGGCCGGCAGTTCCTTAACATCACGCCCAGCGGCGAGGTGTTGCCATGCCATGCCGCGCAAACGATTCCGGGCCTCACGTTCGAATCCGTGCGGCACAAGCCTTTGGCGGAGATCTGGGCGTCGTCAAAGGCCTTCGAGCGGTTCCGCGGCACCGATTGGATGCCAGAACCCTGCCGTAGCTGCGATCAGCGTGAAGTGGATTGGGGTGGCTGCCGGTGCCAGGCGCTCGCCATCACCGGCAATGCCGCGGCCACCGATCCAGCCTGCGCGCTGTCCAGCGCGCACGACAGCTTGCGCGCGCTGGCCGACACGGCATCGTCGGAGCCGCCGCCGGACTTCGTCTACCGGCGTATGACGCCGCACGACGACAAGACCGCTTTGGCCGCAGCCACGAGCTGAGCGGTCGATCTCCTCATTTGCGAACGCGCCCGCTATGCGCGGCGGTGGAGGTGGCGTGCAGCACGCCGCGATTGATGCACTTTTTTCGACTGCAGATTCAATCGAGCGAAGTTGTACCAAAGGACAATGCTCTTTCGCGGCTTTGTCGATTAACGTTCCATCACGCCGCTCGCGGTCAATGATGGAGGATCGTGGGACAATAGCGAGCACCAGGAATGCTGCCGTCCGTGCGAGCGGACTGACGTGACGGCAACAAAGAGGACCACTCCGACAGGTCAAGAGAACGTTGCGGAGCCTGGACACCAATCCTTATCGGGAGGAAAAGATGGCAAGACTAAAGCCTGCTTCAGGGTACGTGCTGGCAGTTGCCGGTGCGATTTCGCTGTGGGGCGCGGAGGCCACAGCGAATGAGGAGTTGCTGAAACTTCAAGAAGACCCAAAGCAATGGGTCATGCCGCTGGGCGATTATTCAAGCACTCGCTACAGCAAGCTCGATCAGATCAACAAGGATAACGTGGGAGACCTGCAGGTCGCGTGGACGTTCTCCACCGGCGTGCTGCGCGGCCACGAGGGCGGCCCGCTGGTCGTCGGCGACATGATGTATGTCCATGCGCCGTTCCCGAACACGGTGTTCGCGCTCGACCTCACCAAGGACGGGCAGATCGTTTGGAAGTACGAGCCGCAGCAGGATCCGAACGTCATTCCGGTTATGTGCTGCGACACCGTCAATCGCGGCGTTGCCTATGGCGACGGCAAGATCTTCCTGCACCAAGCGGATACTAAGCTGGTCGCGCTCGATGCCAAGACCGGCAAGGAAGTCTGGAGCGTCGCCGACGGCGATCCGACCAAGGGCGAGACCGGAACCTCCGCTCCGCTGGTGGTGAAGGACAAGGTCCTGATCGGCAATAGCGGTGGCGAGTTCGGTGTGCTCGGCAAGATCACCGCTTACAACATGAAGGATGGCTCGATCGCATGGCGCGGCTTCTCGGCCGGTCCGGACAAGGACATGCTAATCGATCCGCAGAAGACCACATCGCTCGGCAAGCCGGTTGGCGCAGATTCTTCGCTGAAGACCTGGGAAGGCGATCAGTGGAAGATCGGCGGTGGCACGACCTGGGGTTGGATGTCGTATGATCCGGAGTTGAACCTGGTCTATTACGGCACCGGCAATCCCAGCACCTGGAACCCGGTACAGCGGCCGGGCGACAACAAGTGGTCGATGACCATCTTCGCACGCGATGCCGATACCGGCATGGCAAAGTGGGTCTATCAGATGACGCCGCACGACGAGTGGGACTATGACGGCGTCAACGAGATGATCCTGGTCGACAAGGAGGTCAATGGTCAGGAGCGCAAGCTGCTGGTCCACTTCGATCGCAATGGCTTCGGCTACACGCTCGACCGCGACACCGGCGAATTGCTGGTGGCGGAAAAGTTTGATCCGAAGGTGAACTGGGCGACCAAGATCGACCTCGAGACCGGCCTGCCGGAGCGCGTGAAGGAGTACTCGACGGAAGCTAACGGCGAGGATGTCAACTCGAAGGGCATCTGCCCGGCGGCGCTCGGCAGCAAGGACCAGCAGCCGGCGGCGTACTCACCGAAGACCGGCTTGTTCTACGTGCCGACTAACCACGTCTGCATGGACTACGAGCCGTTCAAGGTCGCCTACACGGCCGGCCAGCCCTATGTTGGCGCGACCTTGAGCATGTATCCGCCAGAGGGTGACGACCATCTCGGCAACTTCATTGCCTGGGATGCGACCACGGGCGAGATCAAGTGGTCGGTGCCGGAGCCGTTCTCGGTGTGGAGCGGCGCGTTGGCGACGGCCGGCGACGTCGTGTTCTACGGCACGCTGGAAGGCTACCTGAAGGCGGTCGATGCCGAGACCGGCAAGGAGCTCTACAGCTTCAAGACTCCGTCCGGCATCATCGGCAACGTCAACACCTTCGAGCATGACGGCAAGCAGTATATCGCAGTCCTGTCGGGCGTCGGCGGCTGGGCCGGCATCGGCATGGCGGCGGGCTTGACCGAAGACACCGCCGGCCTTGGCGCGGTGGGTGCCTACAAGGCGCTGTCCAACTACACGGCGCTGGGCGGCACCATGACGGTGTTCGCGCTGCCTGAATAGCGGCGCTTGCGACGATCGGGCGGGCGGCGGCAGCTTCTCGCCCGATCTTTTTGCCGGTCGGAACGATGAAACGAAACGCGTACCAAAGTGGGGCTTTGATGCAACCTGATTGGCGTTGGCGTATTGCCTTGGTAACCGGACTCACGCTTTGCGGCATCGTGGCCGCGCAGGCGCAGGAGAATGTGGCGGCTGCGCAAGAGGAGGAGAAGCCTTATCACGTGGCCGGTGACGGCACTGTTGACTGGCCGACCTTCAGCGGGTTCCGCCGCTATAACAGCGTCTGTCACACTTGTCACGGTCCGGACGGGGTGGGTAGCACCTTTGCTCCGGCTTTGGTGGAATCGATGAAGCGTCTCAATTACGAGCAGTTCATGGAGATTGTGGTCAACGGCAAGCAGGACGTGAACACAGCCGTGCAGAAGAAGATGCCGGCCTTCGGCACCGACCCCAACGTCATGTGCTATCTCGACGATATCTACGCTTATCTCAAGGCCAGGTCTGACGGCGTTGTCGGCCGCGGTCGGCCGGCAAAGCATGCCGACAAGCCACCCGAGGCGGCGGAAGCCGAAGAAGCCTGCATGGGCGGTTAGCCGGCGCGACCATGGCGCTCAAGAGCCTCTGTATTCTCGCCTTGGCCGTCGCCATACCAGCGGCGGCTCCCATTGCTACGTGGGCCGCTGATCAGCCGGAGGCCGTCGATCGTTCCGTTCTCAGGGTCTGTGCCGATCCAGGCAACATGCCTTTCTCCAATGTGAAGGGCGAAGGTTTCGAGAACAAGATCGCAGAGTTGCTTGCTGCCAAGCTTGGCGTCGACGTCAAATACACCTGGTTCCCGCAGGCAATTGGCTTCCTGCGCAACACGCTGCGCGCACGCCGCTGTGACTTGGTAGTCGGCATGGCCAGCGGCGCCGAAATGGTGCTCAGTACGAATCCCTATTACCGCTCGACTTATGTAATGGTCACGCGCAAGGCCGACGGCATCACCGCCGACCGCCTGGACGATCCGGAACTGAAGTCGCTGAAGATCGGCCTGATCGCCGGCACGCCACCCGCGAGCGTGGTAGCTCAGAACGGCCTGATGGCGCATGCCAAGCCGTACGATCTGATGGTCGACACGCGCCACGATTCCCCGAGCCGTCGCATGGTAGAGGATCTGGCGACGGGCACCATCGACGTGGCGCTGCTCTGGGGGCCGCTCGGCGGTTATTTCGCTGCGGAGCACGGCGATGCGCTCACCGTCACACCCTTGGTACACGAAGCAAAATCCAGCCGTATGGACTATTACATTGCGATGGGCGTGCGTCCCGGCGAGACACGCTGGAAGCATGACATCGAGAAGCTGCTCGCCGAGAACAAGGATCAGATCGCAGCGATCCTGCGCGAGTATCACGTGCCTGTGCTGGACGTACGGGGAAACCTCATTCAATAGCGGTTTAGCTCACGCGGCTGAGTGCGCCTTGGGCACCCCGGTCTCGGGAGAGTCCGGCCTTGGCCAAGTGTGGGTCATGCGCCGGAGGTCCTCCAGCACTGCGGACACGGCGCGATCATTGCGCAGCCGCGGGGCCGGCGGTGGCAAGGCGCAATCGGCCACGATCCTGCCTTCGTCTGGCGACAGGATGAGAATGCGGGTGGAGAGCTCCGCCGCCTCGGCCAGATTGTGCGTCACCAGCAACGTCGTCGTGCGATGCTCGCGCCAATAGCTGTTGAGCAGTCGGCGCATCCGTTCCGCCAGCGCCGTGTCCAGCGAGATCAGCGGCTCATCCAGCATCAGGAAATCGGGCGCGATCAGCAGCGCACGCGCCAGCGCCGCCCTCCGCTGCATGCCGCCGGACAACTGGCTGGGCAGGGCGTCTTCATTGCCCGCCAGCTCGACCTCCGCCAGCAAGGCCCGGGCGCGCTCCGCTTGGTCGGAGCCGCCGACCAGCAGCAGATTGTCGAGGATGCTGAGCCAAGGCACCAGGCGCGGTTCCTGGAACACGATGCCGAGCCGCGGTCGGCCTTCGCCCTGCCACGTGACGCGGCCCGCATGGGCTATATCGAGCCCGGCGATGATCCGCAGAAGTGTGGTCTTGCCGGCACCCGACGGGCCGACCAGCGACACGAATTCGCTCTTGGCAATGGTCAAGTCGATGCTGCGCAGAACATGCCGCGCAGCGGGCTCGGTAAAGTCGCGCGTCACGCCGTTCAACAGTAGTCCGGTCATGCCCGCCGCCAGCGCCCGAGCCGACGGTCGATCGGCTGCAGCAGGAAGGTCTCGATCGCGATGACCGCGCCGATGAAAGCCAGCGAGTAAGCAAGGATGCTGGCGATGTCGAAGAAGTTGAAAAAGGTACGGATCTGGAAGCCGACGCCGTTCGGCCGACCCAGCAATTCCACCACCAGCACGATCTTCCACGTCAGGGCGAGTCCCGCCCGCGCCGCCGCCATCAGGCTGGGCGCCAGCTGGGGCAGGATGACCCGAGTGAGGATGCGCCCCGGCCGCACGTTGAACACCTGGGTCATTTCGAACAGCGAGCGGTCCAGCGCCTTGGTGCCTTCGCGCACGATGGCAGCGACTGTCGGCACCTTGTTGATAGTGACCGCGAGGATCGCGGCCACTTCCGTGAGCCCGAACCACATGTAGCAAAGCACCATCGTCACCAGCGCCGGCAAATTCAGCCCGACGATGAGCCAGCCATTGAAGATCTGATCCAACGCGGTTGAGCGGCCGAGCAGGATGCCGATGGCGCTGCCGATCAGCATGGCGAGGGCGAACGCGACAGCCACGCGCGCCAACGTAACGGCAACGTGAAAGATGAGCTCACCACGCATCAGCTCGGCATAGCCCGCGTGCAGCGTGGCAAGAGGGGAGGGCAGGAGCGCGGGATCGGCAATTGCGGTCGCAGCCGCCTGCCACAGCGCCAGCAGCACGATCGCCGAGATCAGCCGGCTCCAGCCCGCGCCCAGTCGAATCGGAGCCGCGCTGACCAGCCGGTTCATTTGAGATAGCCGGGCCAGAAGGTACCCTCCGGCAGTGCCTCGAGGTTGCCGACCGAGCCGGGATCGGCCGCGCGCATCACCGCAAAAGCACTCTCGGCGGCCGCGATGTCCTTGCGCTCGTAGCGGCCGGGAATGCCGTCGCGATATCCGTCCCTCAGCGCCTGGAAGGTCGCATCGTCCTCCGCATCCATGATCGGGCGCAGTTTCTCCCACAGCGCATCGTCTGACTTGAGCAGGGCCTTGGCCTCATATGAAGCGTCTATCAGCCCTTTCGCGAGTTCAGGGTTCGCGGCGGCCCATTGCTCGCTGAAGACCCAGCCGAGCAGAGGCGGATCGGCCTCGAGCCCGAGGTCCGGCAGGATGTCACGGATCGAAATCACCGGCACGAAGCCCTTACCCTTGAGCCGCGCGTTGAAGTGCCAGAAGTTGAGGACCGCATCCAGCTTGGCGCGCTGCACCAGCTCGTTGAGCAGCGGCGGTGCGGCGAACTGGACATCGGCCTTATCCTTGAGCTCGAGGTCGGCGGTCTGGCGCGCATAGGCCTGCAGCAGCACCCAGCTCTTGTCGCTCGGCCCACCGGCGACGCCGATGCTGCGGCCTGCCAGATCGGCCACTGTCTTGATGCCTTTCGCGGGGTCGGCCATCACCGCGCCGACGGAACGGGAGAAGGGCACGAAGGTGAAGTTGTGGCCCAGCTTGCGCTGCATGGCGACCCAGATCCAATCGGTGACGATGACGTCCACCTCGCCTGATTGCAGGGCGATGCTGGTGGCATCCTTGTCGGCAAAGTCGACGCGCGTCAGCTTGAATCCATGCTTCTCATCCAGCCCGTCCGAGATGACCTTCAGTTCCCAATTGACCGTGCCGAACTTGAGCGTGCCGACCTTGATGGCCGGCGCTTCGGCGGCGATCGCCTGCACTGCGGCAAGCAGCAGCGCGAAGCACACAAGGAGCGCGTATTTCACGACTCTCAACATGACGACAGCCTTCCAATCGCGCAAACAAGGCTCCCCTTCCTCCACAAGGGTGGAAGGAGTTCAGCGAGTAATCCTTCGCAGATGCGCTTCATGCGAGGCAGCCTCCTGCTACGCGGCGACCGCGCCGATCATCGGGATGCCCGGCATCGGGATGAAGCCCGGAATCTGCCTGATGCGGTCGATCCAGCGCAGGATGTTGGGATAGGGCTTGAGGTCGATGCCCGCTTCGCCGGCCATTGCGACATAGGGGAAGCAGGCAATGTCCGCGATCGTCGGATGACCGAGCTCCAGGAACTCGCGATCGGACAGATGGGCATCGAGGATCCGAAAGGCGGCGATCGCGCGTTCCTGCAGCGCAGGCAGGTCGAACGGATAGTTCAACAGCTTGACCAGTCGGGCCCCCGCAGCGGCCATCAGCTCGTTCCCGCCGAAGGAGAGCCATTGCATGATCCGGCCCATCGAATCCGGTGCGTCGGGGAACCATGTGTTCGACCGGTCATATTGCCGGGCGATATAGACCAGGATGGATTGCGCGTCCCGCAGCTGGACGTCGCCATCCTCCATCACCGGGATTTCGCCGAGCGGATTCAGCTTCAGGAAACGCTCGGTCTTGTGCTCCTTGCCGACGAAATCGACCGGGATCCGCTCGCACGACACTTTCAGGATGTTGAGCAGCAGCCGCACCTTGTAGCAGCTTCCAGACAGCTCGAAGTCATATAGCCTGATCATCTGTGCCTCCCGTTGCGCCGGGCCCTCATCCTGCTTCGCTCATCTGCCTTGCATGATGCCGGATATGGTCGGCGATGAAGGTCTGGATGAAGTAATAGCCGTGGTCGTATCCCTGGTGCCGGCGCAGCACGATGGATTGGTTGGCCTGCCGGCACGCTTCCTCGAACAGGTGCGGGTGCAGCTGTTCGGCCAGATACGGATCATCGAGCCCCTGGTCGATCAGGATCGTCGTCGACAGCCTGGCGCGCTGCACCAGCTCGCTGGCGTCGTAGTCGCTCCAACGCGCCCGATCCTCTCCCAGATAGCCGGTGAAGGCCTTGCTACCCCATGGCGATCGGCTTGGCGCAGCAATCGGTGCGAAGGCGGACACCGACTTGTACTGACCGGGATTGCGCAGCGCGGCGACCAGCGCTCCGTGACCACCCATCGAATGGCCGAAAATGCCCTGCCGCTCCGGATCGATCGGGAAATTCTCCGCCAGCACACGTGGCAGCTCCGACGTCACGTAGCTGTACATCCGCCAATATTCCGACCATGGCGCCTGCGTGGCATCGACATAGAAGCTGGCGCCAAACCCGAAGTCCCAATCGGCATCGGCGCCGGGCGTGCCGGTGCCGCGCGGGCTGGTATCCGGCGCGGCAAGTGCAATGCCGGTCTCGGCCGCGAACCGCTGGCCGCCGGCTTTGAGGACGAAGGTCTCTTCGGTGCAGGTAAGGCCGGCGAGAAAATACAGCACCGGCACAGTGGCCCTGGAGGCTGCGGGCGGCAAATACAACGAGAACCTCATGGTAACGCCGCATTCCTCCGACGGATGGCTGGCAAAAATCTGCCATCCGTCGAAACAATGGTGCCGGGAGGTCTCGCTGACATTCATATCTTCGGGCCGTCGCATTGGATGGGACCTCTCCGGCCGCGGCCTGAAGGCTCAAAATTGCAGAGTCCCGGGTGTCGGACGACCTCTGTTCGAGCTGCAGCGCGCGTTCCCATCCTCCGCGCTCCTCTTATTGCGTGAGCGTCCATTTGCCGGGCACAGTAGCGCGCGGCGCGAGTGGATATTGGCCGTCTGCCCTGGTCGAATGTTAACGAGAAGTTCCGGCGCTTCGAAATTGGACTTTGGATCGAAGCGAATAGAGCCGATAATGGAGCCCTATCCATCGTCGAGTGCCGACGGCCGCAAACGTAGAAATCAGCCGCGTTCTGGGAGGAAAGGCATGTCACTCGCGTACAAGGAGACGCCTGCGCCCGATACCGCCGGGCACCGCTGCATTCGCTGGGCCCTTCAGGATGACAGCATGGGGAACACGCCGAAGGAGATGGTGTACGCGATCCTGGACTCCTTCGCCGGCGTGAAGTCCGAGCTGGTCATGCTGTTCTGCTCGCCGCAGTTTCACATTGCAGAGGTGGCTGCGGCGGTCGGCGAATACGATCTAGACGCCACGGTGGTCGGCTGCACGACGGCGGGCGAGATCACGCCGCTCGGCCACCGCCGCGGGTCGATCATCGGCGTCAGCTTCGAAACCGAGCATTTCGCAGCGTCCGTGAAACCGATCGAGCGTCTGTGCGACTTCGAGATCGCCGCCGGTTTTGCCACGGCCCGCGCGCTGCTGGCTGAGCAAGAATTGATCCAGCAGCGCCTGGAGACGCCCCACACCTTCGCCATGCTCATCAATGACAGCCTCGCCATGCGCGAGGAGGCGATCGTCAGCGCCTTCGGCGCGGCCCTCGGCCATGTGCCGCTGGTGGGCGGATCGGCGGGCACCAGCCCGACCGTGCGCGAGCCCAACATGTTCCTCAATGGCCGCGTGCTGGAGAACGCCGCGCTGATGCTGCTGATCTCCACCGATCACGACTTCCGAGTGTTCCAGACCCAGCATTTCAAACCGTTGGACCTGAAAGTGGTGGTGACCAAGGCCGATCCAGCCAACCGCATGGTCATGGAGATCAATGCCGAGCCGGCTGCGAAGGAATATGCACGCCTGCTCGGCCTCAGGCGCGAGGACTTGACCCCCCAGGTCTTCGCCGCCCATCCGCTTGTGGTGCGTGCCGGCGGGCGACATTATGCCCGCGCGATCCAGCAGGTGAACGAGGACGACAGCTTTCATTTCTTCTGCGCGATCGACGAAGGCATCGTGCTCAGCATCGCCGAAAGCGGCAACCTGGTGGCCGATCTCGAATCGCTGTTCGTGCGCCTCAATCACGATCTGGGCCCGGTCGAAGCGGTCCTCGGCTTCGATTGCATCCTGCGCTACATCGAGATGGAACAGGGCCAGATGCTCGGCGACATCTCGCGTCTGCTGAATGCCAATACGGTGATTGGCTTCAACACCTATGGTGAGCAGTTCGGCACCATGCATATGAGCCAGACCTTCACCGGCATTGCGTTCGGCACGGCGCTGGCGAAGTAGCGGAGGTCTTCAAATGGCCGCCGACAGCGCACCAGCGGACGAGTTGACCGAACTCCGCACCAAGGTCGCGAAGCTGACCGAGATCAACCGCGCGCTGATGCAGCGGGTCGAGCACGGCCTCGACCTCCATGGCAACGCCTATCATCTGTTCCAGGCAGCGATCCTGCTGGACCGCATGGTGCGCGACCGCACGCGCGAACTGGAACAGGCGTTGGAGGCGGTCGCCACCTCCAATCGCGAGCTGAACGAAGCGGCGGTCGTCAGCATGACGACCCAGAACCGCTTGCAGGACGCGATCGACAGTATCTCCGAAGGATTTGCGATCTTCGATCCGGAGGACCGGCTGATTCTGTACAATCGGCGCTTCACCGATTTCTGGCCCGGTCTGGCGAGCGAAATCCGCACCGGCGTCACGTTCCAGGAGCTCATCCGCATCGCGTTCGAGAGCGGCTGCATCACAGCGCCGGACGGGCAGAGTGCGGACGCCTGGATCGTCGATCGCAGGCGCCAGCGAGAGAATACCCGCCGCCATGGCTCCGACCGATGGGTCTATGCCCAGTCCAGCGGCCGCTGGGTCCAGGTCAACGACCGGCGGTCGATCGAAGGCGGTTTGGCGTCCATCTACACCGACATCACCGACGTCAAGGATGAAGAGCGGCAAGAACGCGAGCGAGCCCTGGCCGAGCGCTCATTGCATCTGCAGGCGACGCTGGAGAGCATGTCGATCGGTGTCGCCGTGTTCGACAAGGATCAGAGATTGGTCACCGCCAATCGGCAATATGGCGAATTGCTTAGCCTGCCTGCCACCTTGCTGACACCCGGCGCTTCGTTGCGTAGCTTCCAGCGATTCAACGACCTGCGCGATGTGTCGGAGCTTGGCACGGCCTCGCCGATCATCACGACCCATGGCGGCCCACCGGCGGAAGTCTCGGTCAATGGCCGTTGGTTCTCGATCAAGAGCGATCCGATGCCGGACGGCGGCTTTGTCGTCTCCTATGCGGAGATCACGGATCGGCGCCAGGCGGAAGAAGCGCTGCATGACAGCGAAGCGCGCATCCGCCTGTTCGCCAATGCCATGCCTACGATGATGTGCTACATCGACGATCAGGAGCGCTATCAGTTCGTGAACCGCGCCTATCGTGCCGCTTTTGCGCGCGATGGCGGCAAGCTGGTCGGCCGCAAGATCCGTGCCGTTCTCGGCGAAGCCGAGTACAACTTCCGCCGTGCCTATATCGAGCGTGCGCTGGCCGGTTCGACCAGCGTGTTCGACGTCACACTTCCTTCGGCCGACGGCGAGCCACGCTTCGGTCTTGCCACCTATGTGCCGCATCGCAACAGCGCCGGGCGCGTGGTCGGTTTCTTTACTCTGATCCAGGACATCACCGAGCGCCGGCGCACCCAGCATATGCTGGAAATGGCGAAGGAGGATCTGGAACGGCGGGTCTATGAACGCACCGCTAGCTTGCAGGAGCTGAACGAAGCCCTGGTGCGCGAGGTGGAGGAAAGGCGCCGCATCGCGCGCGAGCTACGCTCCGCCAAAGTGGAAGCAGAGCTTGCCAATGCCAGCAAGACTCAGTTCCTGGCCGACGCCAGCCACGATCTGTTGCAGCCGCTGAACACGGCGCGCCTGTTCATCGCCTCGATCCAGGGCAGCAAGCTGCCGCGGCGCACCGCGGAATATGTGGAGAAAGTGGATCGCGCACTGGTCAATATCGAGGACATCCTCAACATTCTGCTCGACATTTCCAAGATGGAATCGGGCCGGGTCAACGTGCAGGTAGGACCGGTGTCGCTCTCGACGGTCATGCAGTCGCTGCGCGACGAAATGACGCCTTTGGCGGAGCGCGCCGGACTCGAACTCGCAGTCGTGCCGACCTCGCTCACGGTTCGAACCGATGTCCGCTTGCTGCGGCGCTTGCTGCAAAACCTCCTCACCAATGCGTGCCGCTACACGCCAGAGGGCAAGGTGCTGTTCGGCGTTCGCCGGCACGGCAGCGTCGCGGAGATCCAGATCGCCGATACCGGCATCGGGATTCCCAAGGACAAGTTCGATGAAATCTTCGCGGAATTCCGCCGCCTGGCCGATCTTGCCGGTGGCTCCAAGGGCTATGGCCTCGGCCTTTCCATCGTGCGCCGCATCAGCCGCCTGCTGGATCACCCCGTCCAGGTTCGCTCTCAGGTCGGGAAAGGGTCGGTCTTCTCGGTCCGCGTCCCGTTGGCCGAAACCGTTGCACAGTCGCGTCCGGCGCAGGCGCTGCGCGTTCCGCGCCACACGGCGATCGACGGCGTCCGTGTTCTGGTGATCGACAACGAGTCCCAGGTGCTGGAAGGCATGGTCAGCCTGCTCGACACCTGGCGCTGCCGCGTCATCGCGGCCTCCGATACCGAAGGCGCCCTCTCGGAGCTCGACCGGACGGGAGAGAAGCCGGAATTACTGCTGGTCGACTATCATCTCGATCATGGGCGCGTCGGCACCGAGGCGATCAATGCCATCCGCCGGCGGGTACAAACCGGCATACCGGCGGCGATCATCACCGCCGACCACAATCCCGCGATCCGGGAGGACGTGCGCAAGGTGGAAGGTGTCAGCCTGCTGCTGAAACCGATCAAACCAGCGCGGCTACGCGCGCTGATTGCTTCGGTCCGAGAGTGAAGCCTGGCGACAGTATTTCTGATACAGGATGACGGCCTGGGTCCGGCGTGAGACGCCGAGCTTTTGCAAGAGGCTTGAGACGTGTGCCTTGACCGTCGTCAGCTGCACGTCGATGGCATAGGCGATCTGCTTGTTGAGCAGGCCCTGGGCCATCAGCTCGAGCACCTTCCATTGCTGATTGGTGAGCAGCTCGAACCGGCAACGCATGGCGTCGTCCAGTTCCTCCGTCTCATCCTGCTCTTCGTTCCGCGCACTGACCCCGACCAGCCGCTCATCCGGCGCGAAACTGCCGCCCTCCAGGATGGTCTGGATCGCATCAGCGATTCCAGCCCGCGGCAGGGACTTGGGGATATAGCCGATGGCGCCGGCATCGAAGCATTGCTGGACCACCATGCTGTCATCGAGAGCGGAGATGACCGCGATCGGGATGTCCGGCCGCCGGCGGCGCAGCGTCCGCACGCCTTTGACCCCGCTCATGCCCGGCATGCGCAGGTCCAGCAAGACCAGATCTATGTCGTTTGTATGAGCGACCTGATCGATCGCCTCGGTCATCGAGCCGGCTTCCAGCACGCCAACCCGGTCGAACATGGTGCGCAGTGCATCCGCAATCGCTTCGCGAAATAGCGGATGGTCGTCAGCCACCAGCACGGTTGTCATACGGCGCTGTTCCTCCCAAGCGGCGCTCCCCGCGCACGCCGAATTATTTGTCTTTTTTCTTATTGAAGGCTCGACGGGAGCCCCTGTCAACAACGGTATTCCAGTAAACACGGATAGCGGCCTTGTTCTTTCGATATTGCCACAGGGAGGTGCAGGAAATACTGTTCTTTTCTCTAAAATTGCGTGGCGGATCAATAGCTTACGCCGAAAGGACTAGGGCAATATTAAGTTTTCCTTAACCGCTCTCGCCTCTATTCGGGAGAGCGAGTCAGTCGAGCCGCCCATATTCGCGCCCTTGACGGTTTCTCGCGCCCAGAAATCCGACGAGGACAGACGTGATGGCAACTATCTACGTTTCGCCGACCGGCTCCGGCTTGCGCAACGGCTCTTCCATCGAGAATGCCGCCACGCTCTCCAGCCTCAACAAGCACATCCAGGCGGCAGGACCGGGCGGAGAGGTGCTGCTGATCGCGGATCAAGGCGCCTACCAGCAGAATACGCAGATTGCCATCACCGCCGGTGGCACTGAAGGTGCGCCGGTCACCATCCGAGGGATCGATAGTTATGGCAATCCGATGGCGGCCGAGATTGTGGGATCACGCTCCGCCGGCTGGACATACGGCATGAGCGAAGGCAATGAACTCTTCCGCCTGCTTTCCGGCGCCGACAACCTGGTATTCGAAGACCTGTCGGTCAGGAATTTCGGCAACGGCGTGTTCCGCGCCGGCGCTGACATCTCGAACCTCACGATCCGCGACGTCGACGCCAGCAATGTCGGCCGGTTCTTCGAGAATTACGTTTCCGGCACCGCCACCTCGGCGACCGTCAGTGGCTTGACCATCCAGGATGTCGACGTTGCCGGCTATTCGCGCGGCGTCATCCGCCTGCAATATGACACGCGCGATGTGCTGATCGACAATGTGATCGGCGATAGCCAGCGCACGTACGGCGGCCTTTATGTGTCCGGCATCGCGCTCGATGGCACAGTGCATGATGTTCTCATCTCGAATACCAAGATGAAGAACAATTTCGGCCAAGGAACCGCCACCGAGTATTGGAACGGCGACGGCTTTGTGACCGAGCGCGGCGTCTACAACGTACGCTTCGAGAATACGATGGCGTCCGGCAATACTGATGCCGGATACGATCTCAAGTCGAGCAACACCACGCTGGTGAATGTGACCGCCGAGGGCAACAACCGGAACTATCGGTTCTGGAGCACGTCAATCACGCTTGAAGACAGTGTCAGCCTCAACCCGACCCGCTATGGCGGCACTTCCCATACGGTGCACGTCTGGCTGGCCGAAAACGCGAACGCCACCGTTGACGGATTGACCTTCTCCGACGCGCTATCGCCGCAAATCTTGTTCGACCTGACCAAGGGCGGTGCAACATTGCATTTGATCGACACGTTTGTTCCGCCCCTCTACGAGGACCTCATGCGGGTCCGGAACGGATCTGTGATCGTGACCAACGCGGCGCCGACGGGCATCGCTCTGTCGGGCGGCGTGGTGGAGGAGAATGCGGATGCCGCAACCTGGGTCGCCACTTTGAGCGCGATCGATCCCGATGTGCGCGATAGTCACAGCTTCACTTTGGTCGGCGGCGCGACAAACCTGTTCGAGATCGTGGGCAGCGAGATCCGCGTCAAGGCAGGCGCTGTGCTCGATTTCGAAACACAGAAGTCCCACAATCTCACCATTCAGGTCACCGATCAAGGCGGCCTCTCCTGCGCCCAGTCTGTCGCCATCAAGCTGACGGACGTGGTGGAGACCGGCTCGGCCGGCAATGACACGTTGACCGGGGGCGCTGGGGGCGATCGTTTGGCAGGTGGCGCAGGCAACGATACCTACATCGTGAATTCTACGGGCGACGTCATCGTCGAGCTGTCGAGCCAGGGCAGTGATCTGGTGAAGACGACGCTCTCCAGCCACGCGCTCGAAGCGAATGTCGAGAAGCTGGCCTTCATCGGGACCGGCGACTTCGTGGGGATAGGCAACGCGTCGAACAACACGATCACCGGCGGCGCGGGCGACGATACGCTGCGCGGGGGCAGCGGCAAGGACAAGATCAATGGCGGTCTCGGCAACGATCTGCTGGATGGTGGCGGCGGCAATGACACGCTGACCGGCGGCATTGGAGACGACACCTATGTCGTCAACAGCGCGGGCGATGTCGTCTCCGAAAGGGCGGGAGAAGGCATCGATACGGTGCAGAGCTCCGTCAGGCATACCCTTGGTTCTTACCTCGAAAACCTCACCCTGACGGGATCGAGTGCGATCAATGGCGCTGGCAATGGCGGAAACAATATCATCGTCGGCAACAGCGCTGCCAACGTCCTCAACGGCGGGGCCGGCAACGACATCCTCGATGGCGGAGCGGGAAACGATACGCTGATCGGCGGCGAAGGAGTCGATACCTACCGATTCGGCCGCGGCGGCGGCAGGGACGTGATTTCCAACGCCGATACGGACGGCGGCGCGGATAGGCTGGTGTTCGGCAATGGCATCGCGGAAACCGATCTCTGGTTCACGCGCAGCGGCAATGATCTGGTGGTGAGCGTGCTCGGAAGCACGGATCGCGTGACCTTGCAGGGCTGGTATCTGAGCGCCAGCAACCGGCTCGATCAGTTCGAGCTCAGCGATGGCTCGAGCCTCGCGGCTTCCCAGGTCCAGCAGCTCGTCACCGCGATGGGATCATTCTCCGCTCCTCCGGCGAGCTTCTCTAGTCTGACATCGACGCAGCAACAATCGATCGAATCAGTGATTGCGGCAAATTGGCGCTCGGCCGATTGACAGAGTCGACGAGGCGTCGCTAATTGTATTAGCAATTGCGTGCTCACAGCGGCAGCGGCGCGACAGCGTCTGACAATCAGGTGCCGCCTGTGTGGGGGAAGACCGAAACAAAGGTCATGTGAATGCGCCTTGAGCCGAGTGGCATCGGCCCAAGACGCGCAATCGCTTTTGAGACTTGGGGATTTTCGACGGGCGCAGCGGCTGAACGCCGTTCGCCTGGACATGTCAATTTGTCTGCAAGGAGTACAGGCGGTCCATGACTATTTTCTACATCTCTCCCACCGGTGCTGGCACGCGCAGCGGATCTTCCGTGGCGAATGCCGCGACAATCAACGATCTGCCCAAGCTCATTGCGGCCGCGGATCCGGGTGACGAAATCCGAGTGCTTGCCGATCAGGGCGCCTACAAGGTGACTAGGCAGCTTGCGATCAGTGCCGGCGGCGCAGCGGGCGCGCCGATCACGATTCGTGGTACCGACAGCAGCGGCGCGCCGATGAAAGCGACCATCGTCGGCAGTCGTCCGGCGGACTGGGATCCGGGCGAACCTCAAGGCAATGAGTTGTTCCGCCTGCTCGACGGAGCGGATCATCTGAGGTTTTCGGACCTGACGACCAAGAACTTCGGAAACGGTGTGTTCCGCATCGGTGGCAATCTGCAAGATATTTCGATCCAGCGCGTGTCTGCCACCAACGTCAAACGATTCATCGAGAATCAAGCTTCCGGCGATTCGACCTCGGCCAGTATCAATGGGCTGAAGGTCCAGGACGTGACGATCACCGGTTTCGGAGAGAATGCGATTCGGCTGAAGTACGACAGCCACAATGTGACGCTGCAGAACGTCGTCGGCGATGGCTTGGGGAAGGGATACAGTCTCGTGATGGCTGGTCTCAGGTTAGAGGGGACAGTCCACGACGTGGTCGTTGATCATGTGACGATGAAGAACGTCTACGGCAGAGGCAGCTCGACCGACTACTGGAACGGCGATGGCTTCGTCGCGGAGAGCGGCACCTACAATCTGACTTTCCGGGATACTTATGCCTCGGGCAACACCGATGCGGGTTACGACATCAAGTCTAACGACGTGACGATGATCCGCGCCCATGCGACCTACAACAACAAGAACTACCGGTTCTGGGGTGATGGGGTCACGGTGGTGGATAGCGTTAGTACCAATCCACATCACTTCGGCGGAAAAGGCACCCTGGCGCACCTCCATGCAGGCGGTCACAGAGGCACCACCGTCACATTGGACAACTTCCGCTACTCGGATACTTCGGGGGGGACGATCAAGGTCTTTGATCTCTTGCATGACGGAGTCACCGTCACCCTGATCGATACGGTCATGCCGAGTTCAAACCTGATCCGGTTGGGCGACGGCAGCACGGTCAAACTGCTGAGCGGCTCGACCTCGAACGGACTGACTGTGAATGGAACTTCCGGCGCAGACACGCTCACCGGGGGAGCCGGCGCCGACACCCTGATCGGCGGAAAGGGCAACGATACCTACGTCGTCAACAATGTTGGCGATCGTCCGATGGAGCAGGGGGCGGAAGGCATCGATCTTGTGAAGACCACGCTCAGCTCCTACACGCTCCCCGGTCACATCGAGAAGCTGCGCTACGCGGGTTCCAGTAACTTCTCCGGAACGGGCAACAACCTGGCGAACCGCATCATAGGAGGGGCCGGCAATGACCGGCTGAGTGGTGGCGCCGGCAATGACACGCTCACCGGTGGTCAGGGCAGCGACACCTATTGGTACGGTCTCGGCGGCGACAACGACACGATCTACAACGGCGATAGCGGAGCTCCGGACAAGGTGGTATTCGGCTCGGGCATCACGGAGGATGACCTCTGGTTCGCCCGAAACGGCAAAGACCTGCTGGTGACCGTGCGCGGTACCGGCGGCTCGGATAGCGTTCGTCTTAAGGGATGGTATTCCGACTCGTCGAACCGACTCAGCAAGTTTCAGCTCAGCGATGGCAGCACGCTGGAAGCGTCCAAAGTGCAACAGATGGTGCAGGCGATGGCGGCGTTCTCGACCAGCGCCGGCGCACCCACCAGCCTGAGCGGCAGTGAGGAGCAAAAAGTGGAGACGGTGATAGCCGCCAGTTGGCAGAGCGGCAGCAGCGCCTAAGGCTCGGCAAGGATGGCCGCCTGACAGCAAGCCCTATGGGCACGCGGTCAGGCGGCGACCGCCGCCAATCGGCAAACCGGCGCCTCAACCTCGTCGTCTTCCACCAGGCGGATTCCGTATCACTTTTGCAGACGGGTCCGTATCACCTTTGTCAGATGTCCGTTGATCGCTCGCTCTCCAAATAGGGCGAAGTTGTCGGAAAAAGCCGGCGAAGATTAATGGTTCAGTCAACTATCGCAGCGATATTCCTCCGGTGTCCATAAGCTTGGTTAACGAATCCAACGCAGCCATGGCCGATCAACTCGTCTCCAGTGCGGCTGATGTCCGACAGCGAACCCTCAGCTGCCTCGCGACTCTGTTCCGCTTTCACGGCATCGCCATGGGCGCCGAGGCGCTCGGCCGCGAATTGCCGAGTTCGGAGGCGATCGGCGCCGACGATATCGTGCGCTTGGCGCGCCGGCAGGATCTGAAGGCCAGGCGCTCGACCACGTCATACGAGCGCCTCGCGGCCGCGCCCTTGCCGGCCTTGGCCGGGGCGAAAGACGGCAGCTTTTTCATTCTCGGTCGCAGCAACGAGGACAAGGTGCTTGTCCATCGTGGCACCGGGGGCGCCGCCGAAGTGCTGGACAGGAACGCCTTCGAAGCCGTCTGGGACGGCAGCCTGATCTATATTACGCGCCGGGCGACCTTGTCGGACTTCGGCCGGCAGTTCGACATCTCCTGGTTCATGCGGGCGATCTACAAATACCGCAACCTGTTGAGCCAGGTGTTGCTCGCCTCCTTCTTCCTGCAGATCTTCGCACTGGTCACGCCCTTGTTCTTCCAGGTCGTGGTGGACAAGGTGCTGGTCCATCGCGGCATGACCACCTTGGACGTCCTGTTGATCGGCTTGGTCACGGTCTCGATCTTCGAAACCGTGCTCGGTGCCCTACGCACCTATGTCTTCTCGCATACCACCAACCGCATCGACGTGGAGCTCGGCGCCCGCTTGTTCCGCCATCTCGTCGCTCTGCCGCTGGCCTACTTCGGCGCGCGCCGCGTCGGTGATTCGGTTGCGCGCGTGCGTGAGTTGGAGAACATCCGCCAGTTCATCACCGGCTCCAGCCTGACTCTGGTGATCGATCTCTTCTTCACCATCGTCTTCCTGGCGGTCATGGCCTGGTACAGCTGGTGGTTGACGTTCATCGTGCTGGCCTCGCTGCCGCTCTATGCCGGTATCAGCCTCGCTCTGACGCCGTTGTTCCGCGCGCGGGTGGAGGAGAAGTTTCAGCGCGGTGCAGAGAACCAGGCGTTCCTGGTGGAGACGGTCACCGGCATCGAGACGCTGAAATCCATGGCGGTAGAGCCGCAGATGCAGCGCCGCTGGGAAGAGCAGCTGGCGGGCTATGTCGGTTCCTCGTTCCGCGTCGCCAATCTCGGCAACTACGCCAGCCAATCGATCCAGCTGGTCTCCAAGCTGGCGACCGCCGGCATCCTCTATTTCGGCGCCAAGGCCGTGATCAGCGGCGACATGACCGTGGGCGCGCTGGTCGCCTTCAACATGTTGGCAAGCCGCGTGTCCCAGCCGGTCCTGCGGCTTGCCCAGGTGTGGCAGGACTTCCACCAGGTGCGCCAGTCGATCCAGCGCCTGGGCGACATTCTCAACACCCCGCCGGAGCCCGCCGCGACGCCCGGCCGTGGTGCGTTGCCCACCATCAAGGGCGCGATCCGCTTCGACCACGTGAAGTTCCGCTACCGCCTGGACGGACCCGAAGTGCTTTGCGGCGTCAACATCGAGTTCCCGGCGGGGCAGGTGGTCGGCATTGTTGGCTCCTCCGGTTCCGGCAAGTCGACCGTGGCAAAGCTGGTGCAGCGGCTCTATGTGCCCGAATCCGGCCGCGTGCTGGTCGACGGCATTGACCTCGCCATGGTGGATGCTTCCTGGCTGCGGCGGCAGATCGGCGTCGTGCTGCAGGAGAACGTGCTGTTCAATCGCACAGTGCGAGAGAACATCGCGCTCGCCGATCCCGGCATGCCGCTGGACCAGGTGGTGGCCGCGGCCAAGCTTGCCGGGGCGCACGATTTCATCCTGCAACTGCCTGAAGGCTATGACACGGTGATCGGGGAACGCGGTGGCACTCTGTCGGGTGGGCAGCGCCAGCGCATCGCCATCGCGCGCGCGCTGGTGACCAACCCGCGCATCCTCATTTTTGACGAAGCGACCAGCGCCCTCGATCTCGAATCCGAGCAGGCGATCCAGCGCAACATGCGCCATATCTGCAAGGGTCGCACTGTCTTGATCATCGCGCACCGCCTGTCGACCGTCCGCACTTGTGACCGCATCATCACCATCGAGCAGGGCCGCATTGTCGAGGACGGCAAGCACGAGGATTTGATCCGCAGCGGCGGGCGTTACGCTCTGCTGCATCGCGTCCAGACTGGCGAGGTGATCGATGCAGCGTGACAACGCCGCCCGCAACCTGCCGTCCGTTCCGGATGGCAGTCTTCCGGCTAACGATTCGCAGGAATCGGTATCGGAAAAGACCAGCGCCAAGGTGCTGCGCCTGCCGCGCCGCACGCGGGATGAGCGCGAGTTCCTGCCGGCCGCGCTGGAGATCGTCGACACGCCGCCCTCGCCAGTCGGCCGCGCGATCGGCTTGACCATCATCCTGGTTGCGATCATCGCAATCGCCTGGGCCTGCATCGGCAAGGTCGATATCGTCGCGACTGCATCCGGCCGCATCGTTCCACAGGGCAAAACCAAGGTCGTTCAACCGGCCGATACCGGCATCGTCACCGCCATTCATGTTGCGGACGGTGACAACGTGAAGGCGGGCGATGTCCTGATCGAGCTCAATTCCACGCAGGCCCTGGCCGATCGCGATCGCTTCGCGCGCGACCTGCTGCAGGCCAACCTCAATCTTGCGCGCTTGCGCGGACTGGCTGCGACTTTGCCTGGCACGCCAGGTGAGGGCCGCCAACCGGACCTCGTGGCTCCGCCTGCGGATGCCAAGCCGGAGGATCTCGCGCTCACTCTGGCCGCGATGCGCGCGCACGCGGCGAACGAGAATGCCAAGCTGGCCGATCTCGATCAGCAGATCCAGGCCAAGCAGGCCGAGGCGGCCGAGGCGGCGGCGATGGTCGAGAAGTTGCAAGCCTCGCTGCCCATGCTGGCTGACCAAGAAAAGCTTATGCGCCAGATGCGCGATCAGATGGTCGGCAGCAAGCTCGATTGGTACCAGATCAATCAGAAGCTGATCGAGCAGAAGCACGACGTCGGTGTCGTCGCTCACCGCAAGGAAGTGGCCGAGGCGGCTCAGCGTGCCCTCCGCGAGCAGCGCGCGGCAGAGGCGACGCAATATCAGATGCAGATCCTGGCCGAGCTCGACAAGGTGCGTACGCAGGCGAGCGAACTGGAAGCGGAACTGGCCAAGGCCGAGCAGCGCCTGCGCCAGGGCGTCCTCCGCGCGCCCATCGACGGCACGGTCCAGCAGCTAGCCGTCCATACGATCGGCGGTGTCGTGACCCCCGCCGAATCGCTGCTGACTATCGTGCCCGCCGAAGCCAGCCTGGTGGTCGAGGCCGCCGTCCAGAACAAGGACGTCGGTTTCATCCGCGCCGGTCAGACGGTGCGTGTGAAGGTAGAGGCTTTCAATTTCACGCTCTACGGCCTGATTGAAGGCAAGGTGCTGGACGTCACCCGTGACGCCGTCAACCGCCCGGCCAATGACAAGGGCGGTCGGGCTGGCGATCCGAATCGCGGAGATGCCATCGCGTCCGACGGCGAGTCGGGTCCGGTCTATATCGCGCGCGTCGCCCTGTCCCAGGACTGGATGATGACAGAGAACGGGAAGGTCGCTCTGACACCTGGCATGGCCGTCACCGCCGAGATCCAGACCGGCGAGCGCCGTCTCATCTCCTTCCTGCTGTCCCCGCTGGTCCGCAACGTTTCCGAGAGCATGCGCGAGCGCTGAGGCTTCCCGTCTAGGATCGTAACGAGCCCCCTTCTCCATAGCGGGAGAGGGGGTTTTTGCCTCACCCCGCTATTGCCGGTGTTCGCGAGCCTGAGATCTGTGCAACAATCCCGTGACCCGGCACGAACGCGACTCTTTGTCCGGGCCCGATCACAGTACCGACGACCACATCGATAGTCATGAATGAGTCCACGCCGGCGCGCCCCATGACTGCACGGGCGTCGCCCCTCACGCCATTCAAGTATCACATCTTTCTGGCGCTGTGGCTTGCCAGCCTGTTCTCCAACTTCGGCGGCCTGATCCAATCGGTCGGCGCGTCGTGGCTGATGACTTCGCTCTCGCCGACGGCGGATGTCGTCGCATTGGTTCAGGCTTCGACCGTTCTGCCCTACATGCTGTTCTGCCTCGCTGCGGGCGCGGCAGCCGACGTTTTCGACCGGCGTGCTTTGATGCTGGCGGCACAGATATTGGCCCTGGTTGTCTCGGCACTGCTGACGGCATTCACTTTCGCCGGAGTCATGACGCCCTGGCTGCTGCTGACCTTCACCTTCCTGGTTGGCTGTGGCAATGCGATCTACGGGCCGGCGTGGCAATCTTCCGTCGGCGAGGTGGTGCCGCGCACCGAGCTGCCTGCCGCCGTCGCGCTCAACAGCCTCGGTTTCAATCTCGCACGCACGGTGGGTCCGGCGATCGGCGGACTGATCGTGGCCACATTCGGATCACAGGCGGCGTTTCTCATCAACAGCATCAGCTACATCGGCCTGATCGCGGTGCTGTTCTCCTGGAAGCGGCCGGTGGAGCGAAGACTATTCCCACCCGAGACGATCCCCGCCGCTATGATGGCGGGCCTGCGATACGTCGCACTCTCGCCCACGATCCGCAGCGTGCTCATCCGCGCGACGGTTTTCGGCTTGGCCGCCAGCAGCATCTGGGCGCTGATGCCGCTGATCGCGCGCGACTTGATCAAGGGCGGCCCCTCAACCTACGGCTTGTTGCTCGGCGCCTTCGGCGTGGGCGCGGTGCTGAGCGCCCTGTCGAGCACTCGGTTGCGCGCCCGCTTCGGGAGCGGGCATATCGTGACGGTCGCTACATTATCCTTTGCCGTCGGTAGCATTCTCGCGGCCTTCAGCACGACCCTGCCGATCACGATGTTCGCCATGGTGCTGGGCGGCGCCGGCTGGGTGCTGGCGCTGTCCACTTTCAACATCTCGGTGCAATTGTCGGTGCCGCGCTGGGTGGTCGGACGGTCCGTTGCGATCTATCAGACCGCCACCTTCGGCGGCATGGCGCTTGGCAGCTGGCTGTGGGGCCTTGCCGCACACCATTTCGGTCTTGTCTTCAGCCTTGCGGCGGCGGGTGGCGTGCTGGTTGCGTCGATGTTGCTTTCGCGTGTCTGGCCCGTCCCGAGTGGAAGCGGCGAGGATCTCGATCCGCGCGCGCCCGATACCACGCCGACCTTGAATCAGGCGATTCCCCATCGCGCCGGGCAGGTCGTGGTGACGATTGAGTATCTCGTTGCCCTTGCCGATGCGCCACACTTTGCGAACGCTATGCGCAAGCTCGCGCAGGCACGCCAGCGCAACGGCGCCCGCCGCTGGTCCCTCATGGTCGATGTCACGGATCCGGAGCTGTGGGTCGAGCGATTCCAGTATCCCAGCTGGGTGGATTATCTGCGGCAGCGGTATCGCGGCACCGTCGGCGACCGCGCGATATGGGAACACGCCCGGACCTTCCATCGCGGAGATGCGCCGCCGAGGGTGCGTCGCCTGATAGCGCAACCTGTCGAGCACATCGCCGCCGCGCCGTCTGCGGAGCGCGAGCGAGTGCCGGCGATCGCGATAACGGATCCGGCCCTGCCGCCGGATCCATCCACGGCTACAGAGTCATCGACCTCGGATTCCCCGACAGAAACTCCATCCGGCAGAACTCGATGAAGGCGCGGGCCGGCGCGGGTAGCTCCGCGCTTTTGGACCAGGCGAGGCCGACATCCATGGTCGGGATCTGCGCGCTCACTTCGCGCGATTCCAGTTTGTCGCCTTCCAGCGACCAGGGCCGATAGACCATGTCGGAAAGGATGGTGACGCCGGCGCCGGTCGCGACCAGGCTGCGGACCGCCTCCACGGAATCCGTGCGGAACACCACTTTGGGCGCCAGGTTGTGCTTGGACCAGTAGGAGAGGGTGGTCTTCGCCGCCTCGTCGATGGTGAGCTGGATGTAAGGTTCTTTCGCGATATCGCGCAAGGTCACCTTTGGCTTCGCGAGCAGCAGATGATTGGTGGAGGTCCATAGGCGCCGCCGCGACTTGGCCAGTGTCTCGGTTGCCAATTCCTGGACATGTTTGAGATTGGAAACCAGCAGGATGCCGAGACCAAGCTGCCCGTTCACGAGCTGCCGCTCGATCACGCTGCGGTCGAGCTCACGGATCGATACCGTGACGTCAGGAAACGAGCGGCGGAACCGCGCCAAAGGCGCAGCCAGGAAATAGCCAGCAACGGTGATCGTGACGCCGATCGTCAGCTCACCTTCCACCCGCTTGCGATGCGCGCCCACGGCGAAGGTTGCCGCGGTCAAGGCAGAGAGAACATTCCTGCAATGCTGCAGAAACACATACCCATCGTACGTTACCTTGATGCCGCCGCGATGGCGCGTAACGAGACGCGTGCCGACGCTTTCCTCCAGATCCTGGATCGCTTCGGTGATCGCCGACGGCGAGATGCCGACAGCTGAGGCGGCCGTGATGATCTTCCCCGCCTCCGCCGCCGCCACGAAATAGCGAATCTGCCGGATATTGAAGCTCATTCTTGGTCCCGCTCGAATTTCGGATTTTCCGAAATACTAACTCAAAAGATCGCGCTTTACAAAACTCGGCCACAAATCAGGATTTGCCGCAATCGCGAGATCGCGGCGCATGCATACGAACGCTGCGATGGATCAGGGCCTGGCATGGGAAGGGAGTCCGTGCCATCCGCGAATAGACCAAACCGCAGGGAGGTTTTTCAGATGAAGAAGTCGCTCACGCTGGCGGCGTCGGCCGCAGCGCTCGTCACCGTATCGGTCGGCGCGCTGGCCGCGTCCGGCAGCTGGTTTCCATATAAGATCGAGGTGTGGGAGAAGGCCTTCGACATGGCAAGCCCGCGCCACATGATGGAATACACGCCCTTGGACAAGGCGTCGCAGAAATGGAAGCTCTGCGTGTCGTTCCCGCATATGAAGGACGATTACTGGCTGGCGGTCGACTACGGGGCGATCGACGAGGCCAAGCGCATGGGTGTGGCCATGCAGGTGCTCGAGGCCGGCGGCTACACAGAGCTCAACAAGCAGATCAGCCAGATCGAAAATTGCGTGGCCGGCGGCGCCCAGGCGGTCATCATCGGGGCGATCTCGTTCGACGGGCTCAACAACCTGGTCGGCCAGCTCACGGCCAAGAAGATCCCGGTGATCGACGTCATCAACGGCATGTCATCGGACAAACTGTCCGCCAAGTCGCTGGTCTCCTTCGGCGAGATGGGCGGCAAAGCCGGCGAATACCTAGTGAAGCTGCACCCGAAGGGCGGCGAGAAGGTCAAGGTCGCCTGGTTCCCCGGACCGGCGGGCGCCGGCTGGGTAGAGGCGGGCAATGCCGGCTTCACCGCCGCGGTCAAGGAAGGCGAGATCGAAGTCGTGGACACCAAATACGGCGATACAGGCAAGGAAGCGCAACTCGCCTTGCTTGAGGACGCGCTGACCGCCCATCCGGAGGTCAACTACATCGTTGGTACGGCGGTGACCGCCGAGGCTGCGATGCAGCTGGTGCGCGACCGTGGGCTGGAGGATCAGGTGAAGATCCTCTCCTATTACTTCACGCCCGGTGTCTATGAAGGCATCAAGCGCGGCCGCATCCTGGCTGCGCCGACGGACTCCGCGGTCATCCAGGCACGCGTCGCGGTCGACCAAGCCGTGCGCATCCTGGAGGGCAAGGAGTACGAGAAGCATGTCGGGCCGGAGCTCTATGTGATCGACAAGTCGAACATCGAGACCTTCGATCGCAACTCCTCGCTGGCGCCGGACGGCTTCAAGCCGGAATTCAGCGTGAACTAAGAGTACGGCGTGACCAACGGTAGCTTGTATCGAGAGGTGCCTCCCACAGCACCGGCCGGTGCCGCCCTAAAGGGCGGCGCCGGCCTCCCGTTGCTGCGGACGGAAGGTCTCTGCAAGCACTATCCCGGCGTTGATGCGCTGGTCGATGTGGACTTCGAGCTGGCACCGGGCGAGGTCCATGTGCTGTTCGGCGAGAATGGTGCCGGCAAGTCGACGTTGATTTCTATTCTCGCCGGCGCCAACCAGCCGACGCGCGGACAGGTCTATGCCAATGGCGAGCCGGCGACCTTGGCCAATGTGCGCGAGGCCCGCGCCCGCGGCATCTCCGCCGTGTTCCAGGAATTCTCGCTCGTGCCGCAGTTGACGGTTGCGGAGAACCTGTTCCTCGGCGCGGAACCCACGAAGCATGGCCTGCTCGATCGTGGCGGTGAGATCAAGCGGGCACAGGAGTTGCTGGAACGTCTCGGCTTTCCGCTGCGTGCCGACCGGCAAGTGCAGTATCTGTCGCGCGCCGAGCAGCAGATGGTGGAGATCGCCAAGGCCTTCCGCAGCGATCTCTCCGTTCTTATCCTCGACGAACCGACCGCCTCGCTAACGGAGCGCGAGACGGAGAGCCTGTTCGCGCTGATCGCGCAGGCTAAGGCGCGCGGTGTCGGCATCATCTACATCACCCACCGCATCGCGGAAATCCGCCGCATCGCAGATCGCGTGACGGTCCTGCGCGACGGGCGTAAGGTCGGCATGATGGATGCGGCCCATGCCGACGAGACGACTCTCATTCAGATGATGTCGGGCCGCCCGATCTCGCAGATCTTCCCTAAGGTCAAATATGCGCCGGCCGAAGTCGTGCTGCGGGCCGAGCGAATTAGCACCGAAGACGGTAGCGTGCGTGACGTCAGCATCGAGGTCCGCTCGGGCGAGATCGTCGGGATCGCCGGACTGGTCGGCTGCGGCAAGTCGGAGGTGGCGCGCGCCTGTTACGGCCTGCTGCCGCTTGCCAAGGGCAAGGTGACCTTTGCCGGTCAGGACGTCAGGGGCGCGACACCGCGCCGGATGCTCGATCTCGGCTTCTCCTATCTGCCGCCCGACCGCCACAAGGAAGGCCTGGTGCTGAGCCGCTCCTCGGTCGAGAACGTCTCGTTGCCGGCATTGCACCTCGGTGCGTTCTCGAGTGGCATTTTTCTGAAGCGCCGCGCGGAGCGGCAGACCGTCTCCAATCTCGCGCGCGAGCTCCAGCTGCATCCGTTCGACATCGACCGCGATGTCGGCACCTTCTCGGGCGGCAACCAGCAGAAAGTGCTGATCGGCAAGATGCTGACCCGCGAGGTGAAGCTGTTCGTGTTCGACGAGCCGACCGTGGGCGTCGATGTGTCCACCCGCGTATCGATCTATCAGCTTATCGCGCAATTGTGCGAAGGCGGAGCAGCGGTGCTGGTGATCTCCTCCGACCTGCCGGAGATCCTGCATTTGTGCAACCGCGCCTATGTCATGTTCCGCGGCCATGTGCAGGTGGAGTTGCAGGAAGGACAGATCACGGAGGACAGGGTATTGTCGCATTTCTTCGAGAGGGCGGCCTGATGGCGGAGCGCGTGATGGAACGCCAGGCTCAGGGCTATGAGCAGAAGCTGCAGCAGATCTTCGTCGCAGTCGGGGTACTGCCGATCCTGCTGGTTGTTGCCGTCGTCCTGTTTTCGTTCATGTCGGACTATTTCCTGTCCTTCAACAATATCGCCAACGTGCTGCGCCAGAGCTCCTACCTCACCATCGTGGCCTTGGGGCAGATGGTGGTGATGGTGACCGCCGGCTTCGATCTCTCCGTCGGGTCCACGCTTGCCGTCACCTCCGTCACCAGCGCGCTCGCCATGTCCGGCATCGCGGCCGGCAATCCCGATGCGCCCTGGCTCGCCATCGGCGGCGGCGTGGTCGTCGGCTTCGCGTGCGGTCTTTCGGTGGGCATCATCAATGGCCTGGGCGTGGCACTGCTCAGTGTCTCGCCATTCATCATGACCCTCGGCATGGCATCGGTCGGGTTCTGTGCCGCGCTCTATCTCACCGCCGGCATGCCGGTGCGCGGCATTCCATACGAGTTCGCGGACACCTTCGGCAGCGGCGGGTTCCTCGGCCTGAAGGCGCCGGTCTGGGTTGCGCTGGTCCTGTTCATCGCGGTCTATCTCCTGATGACCTGGACGCGGTTCGGGCGGCATTTCTATGCCGTCGGCGGCAACATCAAGGCGGCGGCGCTCTCTGGTGTCAACACACGGCGCACCTTGTTCCTGGCCTATGCCATCTGCGCGGCCCTGACCAGCATTGCGGGGCTGTTGCTCACGGCGCGCATGGAGACGGGCGAAGCCAATATTGGAACGTCGATGCCGCTGCAATCGATCGCGGCCTGCGTCATCGCCGGTGTCTCGCTGCGCGGCGGTACGGGCAAGGTGCCCTATGTCGTGCTGGGCGCCCTGTTCTTCGGCGTGGTGGAGAATGGAATGAATGTCTCCGGCGTCAGTTCTTATCTCCAGATCGGCGTGACGGGCCTCATCCTCATCTTCGCCGCGGTGGCGGACGAGTTCAGGCGGCGGCTCAGCGCGCGGACCAAGGACTAGAAATCACGAGTGGAGGAATTGCCATGGCTGTCATCAATTGCGACATGGGTGAGAGCTTCGGCCTCTACCGCATGGGCGACGACGAGGCGATCATGCCTTACATCTCCGTCGCCAACGTTGCTTGCGGATTTCATGGCTCGGATTTCAACCATATGCGCCTGACGGTGCGCCGCGCCAAGAAGTTCGGCGTCAAGGTCGGCGCGCATCCCTCGTTGCCCGACCTTCAGGGTTTCGGCCGGCGGGAGATGAAGATGAGCCGCGAGGAGCTCGCCAACTGCATCCTCTATCAGGTCGGCGCGCTCAAGGCGTTCCTCGATGCTGAAGGCATGCCGCTCAACCACATCAAGCCGCACGGCGCACTTTACGGAATGGCGGCGCGGCAAGAGCATGTGGCGCACGCGATCTGCGACGCGGCGGCGGTCTACAAGGTCCCGTTGATGGGCATGGCCGGCACGCTGCATGAGAAGATCTACACCGAGCGTGGCTTCAAGATGATCTCCGAGTTCTATGCGGACCTCGACTATGCCGACGACGGCAACCTCATCATCACCCGCGAGCATGAGGCCAAGGACCCGGCGGAGGCAGCCGCGCGCTGCGTGCGCGCGATCAGGGAGCACAAGACCAAGTCGGTGGGCGGCAAGGACATCGCAGTCGGCGCCGACGCGATCTGCGTTCACTCGGACACGCCCAACGCCGTTGCCATCGCGTCTGCGGTGAAGGAAGCGGTGAAGCCGTATATGGACGCCGCATGAAGTGACTTATTCTATCGTCATGATCGGGCGTGGCCCGACCATCCACGAGTTTCGCTGGGCATGAAAACGCTGATGACGCAAACTCGTGGATCCTCGTGCCAAGCACGAGGATGACGAACTGAGGGCGACGCGAACTGTACGAACAGGGAACTGGAGACTTGTAAAATGGCGACCAAGCAGATCCTTTCGCCGCTTCCCGGCACCTTCTATCGCAAACCGGCTCCGGACAAGCCGCCCTACAAGTCCGACGGCGAGAGGATTGCAGCGGGCGAAGTGATCGGCCTAGTCGAGGTGATGAAGAGCTTCAACGAGGTGAAAGCCGACATTGCCGGCAAGCTCGTGAAGTTCCTGGTCGAGAACGAGGATGCGGTGATGGCCGGCCAGCCCTTGGCCGAAATCGAGGCTGAATCTTGATCAAGCGTCTGCTCATCGCTAATCGCGGCGAGATCGCGGTCCGCATCATCCGCGCGGCGCGCGAGCTCGGCATCCACACCATCCAGGTCTACAGCCAGGCCGACGTGGACTCGCTCGCCGTGAAGCTGGCGGACGAGGCGGTGCTGATCGGCCCGCCCCAGGCTGCCAAGTCCTATCTCAACGTCCCTGCCATCCTGGATGCTGCGCGGCGCAGTGACGCCGATGCCGTGCATCCCGGCTACGGCTTCCTGGCGGAGAATGCGGCGTTCGCCGATGCCGTTGCGGATCTCGGACTTGTCTTCATCGGGCCGAGCGCCGACTCCATCCGCCTGATGGGCGACAAGGTCGCCGCGCGCAAGGCCGCGATGGCCGCCGGCGTGCCAACTGTGCCGGGCAGCACGGGGCGCGTGGATGACCCTGAAGCAGCCCTTGCTATCGCCAAGTCGACCGGCTTTCCCATCATGATCAAGGCGGCGGCCGGCGGTGGGGGGCGGGGCATTCGCATCGCGAATAATCTCGAGGAATTCGAGCGCCTGATGCCCCAGGCCAGCGCCGAGGCGCAGGCTGCCTTCGGCGACGGCGGGCTCTACCTGGAAAAGGTGATCGAACGCGCGCGCCATATCGAGGTCCAGGTCCTGGGCGATGGCGAGCGCGTCATCCATTGCTTCGAGCGCGAATGCTCGCTGCAGCGCCGGCGGCAGAAGGTGTGGGAGGAGGCGCCGTCGCCGGTCCTTCCCGACGACATCCGCCAGAAGCTCTGCGCCTCCGCGGTGGCATTGGCAGAAGCGGTGCATTATCGCGGTGCCGGCACGATCGAGTATCTCTATGACGATGAGACGCACGAGTTCTATTTCATCGAGATGAACACCCGTATCCAGGTAGAGCACCCGGTGACCGAGTTCATCACCGGCATCGACCTGGTGCGCGAGATGATCCGGGTCGCCGACGGCGAGATGCTGCGCATCGCCCAAGAGGATGTGCGCCGAGCCGGCCATGCCATCGAGGTGCGCATCAATGCCGAAGACCCGGCGCGCGATTTCGCGCCGGCGCCGGGCACCGTCAGCGACTTGCGCGTGCCCGGCGGAAATGGCGTGCGGTTCGATTCCATGCTCTACGCCGGCTACACGATTCCGCCATTCTATGATTCTCTGCTGGGCAAGCTGATCGTGTGGGACGAGACGCGCGAGGCCGCACTCGTGCGCCTCAAACGGGCCCTGGCGGAGCTGGAAGTCGTCGGCGTGCGCACCACCAAGGTGCTGCATCAGGTGCTGGCGGCGGATCCGGAGGTCGCGGCGGGACGGTTCGATACGCGCTGGCTGGAACGCTGGCTGGAACAGAATGCATCGCGCCTGGCGGAAGCCGGGACCGTTGAGGCGAGGGAGGTGGCAGCGACATGAGCAGTCGATATTCGTTTGGCGGTGATGAGCACATCTTCGTCGAGGTGAGCGAGGAGATGTCGCTGGAGGCCTTTTTCAAGACCCTCTCGATGACCAATGCCGTGCGCGACTCCAAGATCAAAGGTGTCACGGAGATCTGCCCGGCTAACGCCTCGTTCCAGATCAAGTTCGATCCGGACGTGATTAGCCCCGACGACATGCTGAGAGAATTGAAGCGCCTGGAGCAGAACGCCGAGAAGGCGGACCATAGCCTGAAGACGCGCATCATCGAGATTCCTGTCTTCTATAACGACCCCTGGACCCACGAGACTTTGATGCGGTTCCGCGAGCGGCACCAGGACCCGAAGAGCACCGACATCGAATATGCCGCGCGTATCAACAATCTCAGTGGCATCGACGGCTTCATCAAGGCGCATTCCGGCTCGCCCTGGTTCGTCTCCATGGTGGGTTTCGTCGCCGGTCTGCCCTTCCTCTATCAGATGGTCGACCGCAAGCGGCAGATCGAAGTGCCGAAATATCTGCGACCTCGCACCGACACGCCCAAGCTGACGGTCGGCCATGGTGGCTGCTTCGGCTGCATCTATTCGGTCCGTGGCGCGGGCGGCTACCAGATGTTCGGCATCACGCCCATGCCGATCTATGACCCGAAGCAAGAGATCAAGTATCTGCGCGACTTCATGGTGTTCTTCCGGCCCGGCGACATCGTGAAGTGGAAGCCGATCGACCGCGTCGCCTATGACGCCACGGTCGCCGACGTCGAAGCCGGCAAGTTCGCGCCGCGTATGCGGGATGTCACGTTCTCGCTCGATGAGTTCCACAAGGACATCGACGGCTACAACCATAAGCTCGAGGGGGCCCTCAATGGCAATTAAGGTCAACGTTCCCGGCCTCGCCACCACGGTCCAGGATCTCGGCCGGCCGGGCTATTACCATCTCGGCATCCCGCTCTCCGGCGCCATGGACCGCTTCGCCTTGCGCGCCGCCAATATGCTGGTCGGCAATGACGAAGGCGCGGCCGTGCTCGAGGCCGTGTTCATGGGACCGGAGCTGGAGTTCACGTCCGACGCGATGGTCGCCGTCACCGGCGCGGAACTGCCGCCGAAGGTAGATGGCGAGCTGCGCGAAACCTGGGCCAGCTTCCGTGTCAAGGCGGGGCAGGTGCTCTCCTTCGATTTCCTCAAGAAGGGCGCGCGCGCCTACATCGCGATCTCCGGTGGGGTCGACGTGCCAGTGGTGCTGGGCAGCCGCTCGACCTATGCGCTGGGTGCGCTGGGCGGCCACGAAGGGCGCAAGTTGCAGGCTGGCGATCAATTGCCGGTCGGCGCGATCTCGAAATCCGTCAAGGAAGGCCTATCCGTTCCTGCCGCTCTGCGCCGTGGCCCCACCAACATTGCGGAGCTGCGCGTGCTGACGGGTCTCTATTGGCATCGCATCACCGATGCGGCGGGCAACCAGTTCTTCGAGGACGTCTGGAAGGTGGCGCTCGAGGCGGACCGCATCGGCTATCGTTTCAAAGGCGGCAAACCGCTGGAATTCGTGCCACGCACGCCACCCTTCGGCGCCGGCTCAGACCCCTCGAACATCGTCGATGCCTGCTATCCCTACGGCTCGATCCAGATTCCAGGAGGTACCGAGCCCATCGTGCTGCATCGCGACGCGGTGTCGGGCGGCGGCTATTTCATGGTGGGCACGATCATTTCCGCCGACATGGACCTGATCGGGCAGCTGCAACCGCACACGCCGAGCAAGTTCGTCGCGGTGGACATGAAGACGGCTTTGGCGGCGCGCCGCGACCGCGCCGCCATGCTGGATAAAGTCCGAACTGCGCTGAGCTGATTACTCGGCGGCCTCGGGACGCGCCACCTTCACCTGCTGCTCGGCGAAGTCGAGCACGGCGTCGCGGATCCTGCCACCGATCTTCGGGTGATTGAGGGCATAGGCGATGTTGGCCTCGATGAAGCCGGCCTTGTCGCCGCAATCGAAACGCCGCCCTTCGAAGCGGTAGCCGTGGAACCGCCCGCGGCCGCACATCTTGGCCATCGCGTCGGTCAGCTGGATCTCGCCGCCCGCACCCGGCGTCTGCTGGTCGAGATGCGCAAACACGTCCGGCTGCAGGATGTAGCGCCCGATGATCGAGAGCGTCGACGGCGCCACGTCCGGCTTCGGCTTCTCGACCAGCCCAGCCGCTTCCACCAGGCGGCCGCTTTCCTTGCCGGTCTTCAGGATGCCATAGCGGTCGGTGTGCGCCTTCGGCACGTCCATCACCGCGACGACGTTGCCGCCGACCTCGTTGTAGACCTCCACCATCTGCTTCAGGCACGGTGTCTTGGCCTGCACCAGATCGTCGGCCAGCAGCACCGCAAACGGCTCGTTGCCGACCAGGTTGCGGGCGCACCAGACCGCGTGGCCCAAGCCCCGCGCCTCCTGCTGGCGCACATAGGCGAACTCCCCCGGGTTCGGCAGCAAATTGTCGATCATCGCCAGCTCGGCGTCCTTGTTCCGCTCCTTCAGCAGATCCTGCAGCTCGTAGGAATAGTCGAAGTGATCCTCGATCGCGCTCTTGCCCCGGCCCGTCACGAAGATCATCTCCTCGATGCCCGCGGCGCGCGCTTCCTCCACCGCATACTGGATCAGCGGCTTGTCCACCACGGGGAGCATCTCCTTCGGCATCGCCTTGGTCGCCGGCAAGAACCGCGTCCCCAACCCGCCGACCGGAAAGATCGCCTTGCGTAGCGGCTTGCGCATGAATCACCTCTTCTATGTTTCTGTGTCTTGCAGCCAAATTGCTGCTGCGCCATCTTCGCGCCTGCGAACTCGTAATGCATAAAGGGCATAGGATCCGCGGTTCAACCCAACAGCGAAGTTTTGGTCACGATGTTTGCCTTGTGTCACAAGCACAAATGTGGACTGCTCGGAATCCGCGCGTAGCGGCCGGCGATGCTCGCGCTGCCCAATCGCGCACCATCTTCATTGCAGAATGCTGCACTTGCGGCATTCTGTGACATTTCGAGGTCATGCCCACGAAACTCTCAGCCATTCTTGTTCTCAAAGCTGGCATTGCCGAGTCCGGTGCCGATGGTTAGCACCGCCCAATGCTTCACATCGCCCATGAACGGGAGCTCGCTCAGCCCCTGGACCACGGCGTCATTGTGCAGGATCGCAACCGTTTCATGTTTGCCAATCGCGGGAACACGCTCGCGGATCAAGGCCGGCAGATTGAATCGTGTGCTCGCCCAATTGCCAGGCAGGTTCTGCGCTCCGGTATTGATCGAGCCATCCGGAGCAATCTCGCCAGGACAACCGATCGTGACGAGCGGTGCCAGCTTGATGCGCGCTTTTGCCGCCCTGGCAATCGAACGCTCAAGCATCTCGATCAAGTGATCGACCGCCTCTTCGCGGTTCGGCTTCTCCTCTGAGTGCCGCCAGATCTCGAAGCACTCGATCGTCGCGCGCGACAGGTTCGATCCACGCTTCGCATTCAGCTTCACGGCACCCGTGCGGATGTTGGAGCCGCCGATGTCGACCGCCAGCACGCCGCCGAAGCCTTTGTAGAGCCAGTCGGGCGCGAGGTGCGCGCAACCGATGAGGCCGGCCTCGTCGGGATGCGCGCGGATCGGCACCAGATCGACGTCCACGCGCTCGCTTTTCAGGATGACGGCAGCGCGCCCGATGACCAGCTCGCCGACACGGCTCTGCCTGATGCCGCCGCCGATGACGATGCGCTCGGTGTCGCGCCAGGCCTTTAGCCTTAGATAACGCCGCACGACACCGGCCAGCTGCTTCGCAAATTCCTCGATGGCCCCGTGAATGATTCCGGCCGCGACCGTATCCCCGTTGGCCAGCATCTTGTCGAGCTGTTTTTTCGAGATGTCCCTGCTCGGCTTCTTGCCGAGCGGGTCTTTCGTGACCTCGCGAACCTGCGCGCGGACTTCGTCCAGCAGTGCGCGAAAGGCGCGCCCGCTGGCGCGATCGCCGATGAAACCTTCTTCATCTCGGATGTCGAGATTGTAGCTTTTCAGAATGACTTCTGGCAGTTCCTCGGCGCCATGCGCGCCGAGGCCCATGGTCTGCGGAGGCGGTTTCTCGTTCTTGCTGCGTTTGGAGGGCTTCGGCTTGACTTTCTTCGATGTCGGCATGTGACTCCTGACGGCATGGCCCTCGCAGGACAACACAACGCCTGGAGAAAGGCTCCCGGACGTGATTGCCGGTTGATCGCAGCGCCGAAGCCGTGCCACGCTTAATGCGTGCTGGGGCGGAGCAGACGAATGATTACATCCTTCATGGCCTTTCTTGGCGTTTCGGCCATCGTCATCATGACTCCTGGGCCCGATACGGCGGTCACCGTCCGCAACACGCTGCTTGGCGGCCGCGTCGCAGGCATTCTCACCGCGCTCGGCATCTCGACCGGTCAAGCGATCTGGGCCTTGGCGACCAGCTTCGGCGTGGTCGCGCTCCTCGTGGCGTCGGAGGTTCTATTTCAGGCGGTGAAATATGCCGGTGCCGCCTACCTTATCTATCTCGGACTGCATGCCTTGATCGGGGCATGGCGCGGCGGCGACGGAGGGCCCGCCGCGGCACGGGTCGACAAGGCGCGGCTCGGCCCAGGGAAAGCCTTTCTCCAGGGTTTGATGAGCGATCTCGGCAATCCCAAGATGGCGGTGTTCTTCGCGAGCCTGCTGCCGCAATTCGCGACGCCAGGGGAGGGGCTGTTCGCCGCTTTGATGAGCCTCGGCCTCGTCTTCAGCCTGCTGACCTTCCTGTGGCTGGCGGTCTATGCCTTCGTCATTGCCAAGGCGGGCGAGGTCCTGCGGCGTCGGGCGATCCGCCGCTGGATCGAGGGCGTGACCGGCACGCTGCTGGTGGCGCTGGGGGTCAGAATCGCGGCCGAGCAGCGATAGGTCCGGTAAATTCGCTAGCTCGGCCAATCGTTAACGTAGCCTTCTGGACCCTTGAATTGGGCGCTGGACTACCTACGTCCGAGCTATCCACACGTCAGTGTGGGCATGTCATTGGTTTGATCTTCAACAGGAGGTCAGTCATGGCAAGATTCATGGAGAACAAGCATCCGCAGGACTGGGCCAATCTGGTCCTGGCTGTGCTGCTATTCATTTCTCCCTGGGTTCTCGGCTACAGCGCCCAACAATTCGCCGCCGGGAACGCGTGGATCAGCGCGGTGGTGATCGCGGTGATCGCGATTGGCGCCCTGAGCGCCTTCCGGGAATGGGAGGAATGGCTCAATCTGATCGCCGGCATTTGGGTCGTGGCGGCCCCTTGGGTTCTGGGCTTCGCTGCGATCGCGGCCGCGATGTGGACCCATGTCGTACTCGGCCTGCTGGTCGCGGCGGCTGCGGCGTGGGAGATCTGGGAAGTCAGGCATCGACCGGAAGCGGCGGCCTGACAGGTCTTGATGCACTGATCGGGAGCGATCATGCCGAGTGCGTGATCGCTCCCTCGCTTTTGCGCACGTTACCCGCGCGTCAAATCCGGCGATCGTGCGCTCGCTGGTGGAAAGGCACGGCGGCACGATCGCGATCGACAGCGCGATCGCCGAAGGCACATGCATTACCGTGCGCCTGCCGGCAAGCCTCGTCACGGCCGCTCCCTGCCAAAGTCAGCAGCGAACAGGCGTCGGTGGCTAGCTCGCGTTCCTGATGGAATTGCTGCGGCGCAGGACCTGCGCGATGTTGCGTGCGGCCTGGCGCAGGCGCTGACGGTTCTCGATCAAGGCGAACCGCACGAAACCCTCGCCGCCGGCGCCGAAGCCGACACCGGGTGCTGCCGCCACCTTCGCCTCCGCCAACAGATGCTTGCAGAATTCCAGGCTGCCAAGCGCAGCGAAATCGGGCGGCAACGGCGCCCACACGAACATCGAAGCGTTGGGCACCGGCACATGCCAGCCGGCACGCGCAAGCCCTTCGATCAGCACGTCGCGCCGATCCTTGTAGCGCTGGCGGATCTCAGCCACGCACTCCTGCGGTCCGTTGAGCGCAGTGGTCGCTGCCACCTGGATCGGCGTGAAGGCACCGTAGTCGAGATAGGATTTGATTTTTGCGAGCGCGGCGATCAGGCGCGGATTGCCCGCCGCGAAGCCGATGCGCCAGCCCGCCATGTTGTAGCTCTTGGAGAGCGAGGAGAACTCGATCGCGATCTCTTTCGCGCCCGGCACCTGCAGGATCGATGGCGGCGGATTGCCGTCGAAGTAGATCTCTGCATACGCGACGTCGCTCACGATGGTGATGTTGAGCTCGCGCGCAAGGGCCACCAGTCTTTCGTAGAAGTCGAGGCCCACGGTGAGGGCGGTCGGATTGGCCGGAAAGTTGACCACGACGCAGCGCGGCTTCGGCTCCTGCCGCATCGCGCGCTCGAGCCCGGCGAACAAGTCGATGCCCGGTCCGATCGGCACGGAGCGCAACGTGGCGCCGGCGAAGATCTGGCCGAAGGCGTGGATCGGGTAACAGGGGTCCGGCGCCACCACCACATCGCCCGGCGCGACGATCGCCTGGGCCAGGTTCGCCAGACCTTCCTTGGAGCCGAGAGTCACGACGATCTCTGTCTCGGGGTCGAGCCCGACCCCGAAGCGGCGCTGGTAGTAGCCGGCCAAGGCGCGGCGGAGCCCCGGAATGCCGCGCGAGGTGGAGTAGCCATGGACCCGCGGGTTGTTCAGGGTCTCGACCAGTTTCTGCACCACATGAGGTGGAGGCGGGCCGTCCGGATTGCCCATGCCCAGGTCTATGACATCCTCTCCGCGCCGCCGGGCGGCTGCCTTCATCGCGTTCACTTCCGCGAACACGTAGGGCGGCAATCCACTCAGACGGAACAGTTCCTCGGCCACGTAGCTTCTCCGGCAAAGCTGGTCAGGGGCGGCGATCATACAGACGATCTTGGCCCTTGCATGGCAAAAGTCCGGTTAAGAACCGGCTCCGCGCGATTTTTTCGCAGCGGGATTCCCGCCGCATGAAATGAAGTTTCTCGCCAGGCATAGGTTGATCGATCGATCAAATCTCGCGCCGCACTGGTATGCAGGGCCGGGCCTAATCCACTCGGCCTAATCGGCCGTTATGCGCATGTTAAGCCTCGGCCCATAGATTGATTCGGTCTTCAGAAAACTGGCGCGAGCCGGCATCACCGGGTGGCGCGGCGAGATCAGGTTTATGTCAAGGCGGCTTCTATCGGTCGATGATGATCCTAGCGTGCTGTCGGTCATTCGGCGGGTAGGCAGCGACCTGGGATTCGAGGTCGATACCGTGGACCACGGCAGCTTCTTCATGGCCGCGTACGCACGCAGCAAGCCGGACATCGTCACGCTCGACCTGTTCATGCCCGAAGTCGACGGGATCGAACTGATCCGCTGGCTCGGCGAGGTCGGCTGCACGGCGCGCGTCATCCTGGTGTCCGGTGCGAGCGATCAATACTCGCAGATGGCGCGCCGGATCGGGCAGGACGGCAGCAAGCTCGCCGTCGCCTGTCTGAGCAAGCCGTTCAGTGTCGCCGGTCTGCGGGCGGTACTGAGCGCATAGCCCGCGCTAGGTCGCTTCCGACAGCAGCTCCGCCATTTCGTCCAGATGGGCGGAATCGTGCGCCATCATGGCCTCGGCCAGCCCCTCGACGGTGACCTCCTTGGCCCCGGCCATGAAACCGGTGCGCCGGCGCTCCTCCGCCGTCAGCTTGGCGAGACGGGCGACAATCTCCAGACGCGTGGCGGTGAAGGCCGCGAGCGCCGCGGTCGGATCCTGGCTCTGGTAGTCGCGCTCCTTCGCCAGCTCGTCGCCGTCGATGTCAGGCAGAGATGGCTGCTCCTCTGCCAGCATCCGCTGCAGACGCAGGCGATAGCCATCGTGGTCGATGTCTCGCAGGTGGCAGACATGCTCTAGCAAGGAGAAGGCGCCGCTTGCGGGCCTGGATCGCCACCTGCTTTCGCTGATCGGGGACGCAAGATCCTTCACCTTGGCGGGCATCGCACCGAGCGTCGCAACGATGACGGCAAAATCATTCGAGGCCAGCGCCATCAGGTCCTCGATGCTGCGGTCCAAGGCGCGCGCGATGCGGGCCATTACCTCCAACGTGCCGGTCCGTTCGCCGCCTTCGATCTGCGCCAGATAGGCGCGGCTGATCCCCACGATCGAAGCGAGGTGCCCTTGGTTGAGCCCGCGATACTCCCGCCAGGCCCGTACCGGATGAGTCCCCTGCGCGGTCGCCTGCTGCACTGCCCCTGGAATCGCAGGCGGGAACGGGGGTGCGCCGCGTCCTTCCGCTGCGCGAAGCAGCGCTTGATATTCGTCCCATGGCAGGATGGCGTGCTGAGCGGTGCCGTCGGCGTGCCGCAGAATGGTGACGTCTTGCTTGGCCATCGTTCGCTCCATTTACCGCGAACAATAGTAGCGATTAGCTACATTATCAAGATAAAAGTAGCTAAATGCGTCGCTCGCCCAAGACATAGGTCGCGGCGACCGTCCGGTCGTCGCCCAGCATCATCAGGGCGAACAGCCGCTCTTCCAGCGCCGTGGCGACCTGCATGCGCCGATCGAGCACGGGCGTGGCGGCCAGATCCAGCACCACGCAATCCGCCTCCTTGCCGATCGCGAAATTGCCGATCGTGTCGTCGAGAGACAGGCATTCCGCTCCGCCGAGGGTCGCCAGCCATAGCCCGCGCCAGGCGTTGAGGCGCTGGCCGTGGGTCATCAGCACCTTGTAGGCCTCGGCCAGTGTCTGGAGCATGGAATAGGAGGTCCCGCCGCCGACATCGGTCGCGAGGCCGACGCGCACTCCCAGGCTTCGTGCTGCCTCGAGATCGAAAAAGCCGGAACCGATGAACAGGTTCGAGGTCGGGCAGAACGACATCGCGCTGTTGCTCGCGACGAAGCGCGCGCGATCCTCCGTGTCGAGATGGATGCAGTGCGCGAAGACCGAGCGCGGCCCGAGCAACCTGAAGCGATCATAGACGTCGAGATACGAGCGAGCTTCGGGGAACAACTCCTTCACCCAGCGTATCTCGTCGGCATTCTCCGCAAGATGCGTTTGCATCCAGACGCCAGTCTCCGCATAGAGACGCCCGGCCATCGCAAGCTGTTCACGGCTCGACGTCGGCGCGAAGCGCGGCGTCAGCGCATAACCGAGGCGATCTTTGCCATGCCAGCGCTGGATCAATTCGCGGCAATCCGCTTCCGCGTCGTGCACATCGTCGCGCAGATAGTCCGGGCTGTTGCGGTCCATCAGGACCTTGCCGCAGATCATGCGGAGTCGACGTCTCTGTGCTTCTTCGAAGAAGGCATCGACCGACTGCTTGTGCACCGTCGGATAGACGGCTGCGGTCGTGGTGCCGTGACGCAGCAGTGTATCAAGGAATAGGCTCGCGATCCTGCGCGCATGATCCGGATCGGCGAAGGCACGCTCTGCCGGGAAGGTGTAGTCGTTCAGCCAGTCCAGCAATTGCCGGCCGTAGGAGGCGATGACGTCGACCTGCGCATAGTGCACATGGGTGTCGATGAAGCCGGGTAGGATCAGCTTGCCGCGATGGTCATGCAGCGCGTCCTGCGCGGCGCGCGTCTTGAGAGTCTCGTCCGCCGGACCGACTGCGCCGATGTGGCCGTCGATGATCTTGAGGCAGCCATCCTCCCAATATTCCCACGCCTCCGGATCAGCCGGTGCGCCCGGATCGCGCAGGAAATGCAGGATCGATCCGCGTAAATAGGTGGTTGTCGTCATCAGGTGCTGCCCGTCGCGTCCTGCCGGCTGTTTGCCCCGCACTCTAGCCGAGCCGGCAGGTCCGCCGCATCAAGGGTTCGCGGATTCGGCTTCAAGCGATCCGAAACAATGGCCTACTCCGGCAGGACCAGGCCGCGATCCAGCAGCGAAGCCCAGGCCTCCTCCGCGCTATCGCAGATCGCGAACAGCTCCAGGTCTTCCTTGTCGATCATGGCGTGATTGACCATCCACTGGAAGTTCACCATCCCGTTCCAGTAATCGCGACCGACCAGCACGACCGGCTTGGGCGAGGACTTGCCAGTCTGGCGCAGCGTCAGGATCTCGAACAGCTCGTCGAGTGTGCCGAACCCGCCGGGGAAAACCGCAAGCGCATTGGAGCGCATCGCGAGGTGCATCTTACGCATGGCGAAATAGTGGAAGCGGAAGGTCAGGTCCGGCGTGGTATAGGGATTGGGATATTGCTCGTGCGGCAATGAGATGTTGAAGCCGATAGTCGGCGCCCCGACCTCGAAGGCGCCCCGATTAGCGGCTTCCATGATGCCGGGACCGCCACCGGTCGCGATCACGTTGTCGCGGACTCCGCTCTTCGGATTGAGCGCGCCGCCTTGCAGCGAGACAATGCGGCCGAAGTTGCGCGCTTCCTCATAGTAGGGCGCGAGCAGCAACCGGCTCTGCGCCGTCGCCGTGTCGACGCCTGCGACCTTGCCTTCGCGCAACAACTCCGCCTGCTCGGGCGAGGGCACGCGTGCACTGCCGAACACGATGATGGTGGAGCGGATGCCCCAATCGCGCAAAAGCAATTCTGTCTTGCTGTATTCCAACTGGAAGCGAAGACCGCGCAGTTCATCGCGCAGCAGGAACTCCTGATCCTCGATGGGCAGCTTGTAGCTTTGCGAAGCCAGCTGGCGCGAGGTGTTGTCGTGATCCATCTTTTGAAAACCTGTTCCGACCGATAGCCGATCCTGATCTCTGAATTTGGTCGGATGGGGTGCCAAGCCCGACGCGGCCAAACCTTTCTTATCTCATGCTATGCCTCCTGGATAAATCGTGTGTTAAGACCTCGCAATCGATATTTGGCAATAATATCAAAGACGTGATGTGAGGACGCAGGCTCCGACACGGACCGATCCAGGGTGCTAGTCCTCGCGATCGAGTTCCGCCGCGCGCTCCAGGAATTCACGCGCGAAGGCATCGCAGGCACGTTCCTGCTCCCTGAGCTTCGGCAGGCCGACGATCTCGTGGAAGGCGGCGAAATGCAGCATACGGTCGGTGAGTGTGCTCGTATCGCCGGCCGCGTGCAGGTCCGAGAAGAAAGCGCGCAGGGCCTTGGCCGCCACATAGCTGGCCGAGACCGGGAACGCGACCGCCGCATAGCCGACTTCCTCCAGCCGCTCGGCGGAGAGGATGGGCGTCTTGCCGCCCTCCACGTTGTTGGCAAGGCAGGGGGCCGCGATATCGGAGCAGATGTAAGCCATCTCGTCGGTGCTGAGCGGCGCCTCGACGAAGATCATGTCGGCGCCGACGGCGCGGTAGAGCTGCGCGCGTTCGACTGCGGCCTCCAGACCTTCGATCGCGCGCGCATCGGTCCGCGCCACGATCATCAGGTCGTCATCGACTCGCGCGTCCAGCGCCGCCTTGATCTTGGCAATCATATCGGCGACGGGGATGACGCGCTTGCCCTCCATGTGGCCACAGCGTTTCGGAGCGACCTGATCCTCGATGATGAGGGCCGCCACGCCGGCGCGTTCGTATGCACGGACCGTCCGCGCCACGTTGACCGAATCACCGAACCCGGTGTCGGCGTCAGCCAGGATCGGGATGTCGATCGAATCGGCTAGGCGGCGATAATGGTCGGCCATCTCCGCCAAGCCGAGCTGCCCGATGTCGGGCGCGCCGATCAAGCTGGCGGTCGCCGCATATCCGCCGCCGACCACAGCCTGGAAGCCAGCCTCCGCCGCCAAGCGAGCGCTGAGCGCGTCAAAAATGCCAGGCAAGATCAGGATTTCCTCGGCCTCAATCAAATCGCGGAACCGCTTGGTCAATCGCACGTTAGTTCCCCTGCTGTGGCCGGGGTGCAACGGGGGCGGAGCATGCCCGACTCGCACGCCCGGATTTGGCTTAAACCCGTCTATCAATGGCGGAATTCCGCGGTCTGGACGACAAAAAAGGTTGCAAACCGCCTTCGACCGCCAGAGACTAGGCGCGGTTTTCTCTCAAAACCCCAAATCGGACAACCAAGAACCAGAAGGGATGGCCAAAATGTCCAAGAAGTTCTCCCGCAAGCTCCTGGCAGCGGCCCTGGCCGCCGGTGTTGCCGGCAGCGCCGGCGCTGCCTTGGCTCAGGATTCGGCTGCGAAATGGACTCAACTCCAAGAGGCGGTCCGCCTGGCAGAGATCTGCCGCGGCGTCGTGCATGATCGCGCAACCTGGCGCGCGCTCGGCACCAAGATCGACGCGGCCGTCAATCACGAGATCGGCGGCGGTGAGCGCCTCACGCTCATCGAGACGGCGAAGACCGACGCCCGCGTGCTCGCGGTCAGCAAGGGCTGCGACCACGAGGAAGTCCAGGCGCTCCTGAGGGAGTATGACGCCTTGGTCGCCATGTAAGCGACTTCTCTGGTTCTTCGAACCGACAACGGCCCCGCGCAAGCGGGGCCGTTTTGTTTTTGACGTTTTCTAGACTGCCGCCGCGCATTCCGCTTGGAGTAGGCTCCGACCGCTGAGATGCGGGAGCTGCGGTTGACCAAGCAAGTCGACGAGCGTCGGCGCCACGTCGAACGCACTGGCTGTCCCGAAGTCACCCCGGGGAAGCTGTGGTGTGCTGAAATAGGCAATGCCCGAGTCCCCGGTATGCCCGCCGGTACGCCGGTACGGCGCTGGTCCGATAAGTCCATATCGATGATGCTGGAAGGCAAGCGGCGCGCCACGCCAGACCACCACGAGATCGGATTCGGTCGGGCCGGCCTTCAACGGATCCGCAGCGACCGGGCGGGTTATGTGGCGAACGACCGGCTGGTTCGTTCTTGGGTCCCTGCATTCCTCGAGCAAGGCGCAGATCTCGTCGAGCTTGGCGCCATAGTCTGTGGCGCTCACCAAGCCGTCACGCTCGCGTCCTTTCAGATTGATCCGGATGCGCCCATCGTAGTAGGAGGGCAGCGCGAATGCTTCCATCGTCGGCCAGTACCTGCGGTACGCTGTCGCCGGCATCCAATCGAGCGGGAGTCCCGTTCCATCATCCTCTCGCTGGTGTTGCAGGCAAGACTTGACGGCGCGGTTCCACGATTCCTTGCGCTCGAGCGTGGGGAGGAGAGCACCGCGCCAATCCTCGCGTGGCTCGAACAATGCCGTTCCAACGCTCGCGCGGTACATGAGCTCCGGCAATAGCAGCATGGTTGGCACGTCCGACTCATTGGGCCCCATGCCGTGCATCGAGAAGGCGATCATGTCCGCTTCAGGGATTGACCGGCGATAGACTCCAAGCATCCGGTCGAATGCCTCGTAGACACCGATGATTCCGGCGCGAGCGGGCTTGGACGAGCGGTGATCGTGAAGGGGATGATCGGGATCGTAACCGTGCCACAGTGCCTCAACCGCCGAGTGGAACTCGCTCACCACAATCACAGCGACATCCCAGCCGGGTAGGCGCTCCGTGCACAGCCAATGGCCGATGGCGCTACGCTGCTCAACCGCTTCGACCAGCGCCGTCGCCATGTTGCGGGCCTTGCGCTTGTTTGGCCAGACGAAGCCGTAGATGTACTTGGTCGCTGGATAGGGGCCGAATTTCGAAGTGATCTCTTCGGTGAGGCCCGCGGGATTGCAATGCGGCGTTACGCCGGCATCGTGCGCGCCCCAGCTCACCAGACCAGTGCAGTTCGGGGCGGCGCCAAGATCGAAATACGGTGCGTCGAAGACGAGGACCTGCTTGGCCAGATCGGCAAGAAAGGGCTTGGACGACGTTCCCTCCTGGTTGACCAAGTAGGTCGCGGGATCGAAGTGCACGGCAGCATGACGGCCGTAAGCCGATGGCTCTCGCCCCAGCGCAAAGTGCTCCCAGGCCAAGCCGGTTCGCTTCGCCTCGCCGTGATCCAGGCGATAGCGCGCGCTCGCAGCCGAAAGCGCCCGCAGGTTGGGCATTCCTCCCTTGGCAAGCAGGCACTCGGCGATGCTCGGCTCGAAACCATCGAGTCCGAGGATGAGCATGGGACGTTTCATTGTTCGAGCCTCCGCGCGTCGCGGCCTGCCATGTGAAGCTCGCGCCGGGCCGCAAGCTCGCCGCTTAATCTCGCCGAGTGCTTCAGCGCCCTAATCCAAACCTTGGGTTGGCCGCTCAGCCGGCCCCACAGGTAGCGTCCACCGCTGAGCACCAATCTCCATCTGGCACCGAGCGTCCCGACCTGCGGCCTTGCTGATCCGTTGAGTAGCCGTGCGCGGGTCTTGCCGAAACTGACACCCGCGTAATAACGCCGCAGATAAGCAATCGACTGCCTCTTCCGATCGATCCGGTGGTCGACTCGCGCGCTCGGAAGCCAGAATCCTATCCCGCCGGCGGAGCAGATACGCTCCAGGCAATCCGATTCCTCGCCGCTCAGAATCTGCCGGCCGGGCTGGCGACCCAGCCTGACGTCGTACGAGAACTGACGTTGCTCCCGTGCGCGAATGGCCATGTTCGCGCCGAACGGCAGCTCCTTTGAGTTTCGGTCGAATCTGGTCACATTCTTGGACAGGTCTCGGCCCGCGAAGGCGGTGTAGACGGCAGGCAGGCACGTGGCGAGCCAAGCTGGTGCTTCGCCCTCGAACTGGGGCAGGATTGGACCACCAAAGAACGCCGCTTCCGGATGCCGCTCGAATGCCGCTTCATAGTCGCGGATCCAGTTGCAGCTGACGGTCACGTCATCATCGGTCCATATGAAGTAATCGCAATCTATCGCTGCGACTGCCGCGTTCCGGGCGTGCGCCAGACCTTGTCTTCGCTCCACTAGAATCTCGATGGGCAGGCGGTCGCGGAAGGACGCGACAACATTCTGGGTCTGCATGCAGCCGAAGTTGTCTACGACCGCGATGCTCCACGCGGAACGGCGTGGAGGAGCACATTGGGCCAGAGACGCCAATGTTCGATGGAGGGAACCAGGTCGCCGAAAGGTGCAGATGACGACGGCTATATTCACCGGTCGATTTCCTCGATTTCCCCCGTTCGCGCCGTTCTGGTCGCGCATCATATGCAAGGAATCGACAGGGACGCTAGGCGCGGCAGACGCCTACGAGCGCGCTGTCTACTTGCTCTCCCGTCGCCACGCCAGCAGCACCAGGCCGAGCGCCAGGAGCAGCGCGGCCCAGGCTGGCAGCAGCGGCATGTTGGTGACGCCGGTCACCGTGTAGTCGGCATTCTGGCGCAGGCCGAGCCAGTTGCTGCCGGCCATGGCGCCGTCGACCGGCACGCGGCGCCAGTTGGGCTGGCCGTTGACGCTGACTGCCTGCACACCGCCGGCGGTCTCGTCCACCAGCGGCTGGAGCAGGCTGGCGCTGGCGCGCGGGTCCGACCATTCCTTGGAATTGAGCGCGCCGGAGGCGGCGAAAGCTTGGCGGGTGCCATCGGTAACCTTGTAGAGCCCTTGCTCGGCGGCGGCGATTGAGCCGGTCGCGCGGCCGCGGCCATCATCGCGCAGCTTCACTTTCTCCTTTGTGCCGTCTGGTCGGGTGACCTCCACCTCGTCGATTTGGGTCGTGAGGCTTTGCCGGCGGACTTCCAGACGCCCGTCGATCACCGTCGCGCGCAGGTCCTCTTCCTCGAGGTCCGGCTCCTGCATCAGCCAGTGGCCGATCCGCCGGATCAGCTCGGCGTGCGGGCCGCCGCCCTCGAAGCCCTTGGACCACAGCCACAGCTGGTCGGAGAAGAGCTGCGCGACGCGGCCCTTGCCGACGCGGTCGAGGATCAGCAGTGGTAGGCCATCGATCCCGCTCATGACTGTCACGCCGCGCGCGGAGCTCGCGGGCATCTCGCGGAACCAGCGGCCCCAGCTCGGCTTGTCCTGGTCGGGTGGCAGCAGGTCATTGGTGACAGGATGGCGCAAGCCTACCGGCGTCACCTGCGGCTGGAAGCCCTGGGTGCGGATCTCGCCGGTCGGCTGCGCTGCGAAGATCTGCTCCAGCGGCGTGCGATAGAGGCTGAACTGGCCCGCGGAGCTCGGTCCCGCGGATTCGAACACCGCGCCGCCTTCTTTCACGTACTCGACGATGTGCTGGAAATACTCGTCCGGCAGGATGCCAAGATGCTGGAACCGATCGAAGATGATCAGATCGAATTCACGCAGCTTGATATCGAACAGCTCGTCGACGGGGAAGGCGATCAGTGCCAGCTCGTTGATCGGCGTCGCGTCCTGCTTGTTCGGCGGCCGTAGAATGGTGAAATGGATCAGCTCGACCGACGGATCGGATTTCAACAGGTTGCGCCACGTGCGCTCGCCGGGATAGGGCTCGCCGGAAATCAGCAGCACGCGCAGCCGGTCGCGCACGCCGTTGACCGCGAACACCGCCGCGTTATTGACCAGCGTCAACTCCTGCTCGGCCCTCGCGACCTCGATCTCGAACACGGTCTGGCCGCCATGCACGATGTCGAGCGGGACGCTCTGCGGCTTGCCGACCGGCGCGTCGATGTCCGCGATCCGCTGCCCGTCGCGGCGGATCGTCACACGCGCGACACCGAGGGCCGGGCTGCCCAGATCATCGACCTGGAACGTGACATCAACGCTCTTGCCGACCAAGCCATAGGTCGGTGACTGCGTCACGACAATGCGCCGGTCCTTGCCGTCAGGATTGCCGGTCATGACCAGATGCACCGGCGCGGTAATGCCGAGCTCCCGCGCCGCAGCGGGTGCGTCGTGCACCTGGCCGTCGGTCACCAGCACCAGGGCGGCCAAGCGCTTCTGCGGAATGTCGGCCAATGCCTCGCGCACCGTGTCGAACAGTTGCGTGCCCTTTTCCGCATAGTCGACGCCACCCTTGGTCTCCACCACGCGCAGATCCAGGTCCTCGAAGTTTTTGGCTGTCTCGCGCAGCTTGGCGACCGCCGCATCGGCGTCGGCCGTGCGGTTCTCCAAGGTCTGACTGGGCGAGCGATCGATCACCACCAGGCCGATATCCTTCTGGTAGGCACGCTGCTCCTGCACCAGGGAGGGATTGAGCAGGATCGCCGTGAGGGCGGCGCCTGCCAGCAAGCGCAGCAGCGCGCCCCGGGCACGCCGCACCAGCGCATATCCGACCAGCGCCACGAACAATGTCGCGAGCGCCGCGACCAACCACCAGGGCAGCAATGGATCAAAGGCGATCGAGTAGGCGTCGCGGATCATTGCCCCAACCTTTCCAGGATCGCCGGCACATGCACCTGATCGGATTTGTAGTTTCCGGTCAGCGCATACATGATCATGTTGATCCCGAACCGGAACGCCATTTCGCGCTGCCGCTCGCCGCCGGGCGTCACCGGGAACATCGGCTGACCCACTTCGTCGGTCGCCCATGCGGCCGCATAGTCGTTGCTGCCGACCAGGATGCCGGAAACACCGTCATTGACGCGGCCTCGCGGCACCTCCACCCACACGGTTCCGCCGATCCACCGGCCCGGAAAGTCGCGCAGCAGATAGAAGGATTTTGTCAGGACGTGGTCCGGCGGCATGGGAATCAGCCTCGGCACGTCCAGGCCCGGCGTCAGCTCGACGAGGCGCTGCGCACCCGGTCCCATGTCGCCGCCGGTCATGCCGACCAGATTCTGATCAGCAGTGTCGAACAGGATCATCCCGCCGACCGCGAGATAGTGGTTCAGCTTGTCGATCGCCTCGGGTGACGGCGTGCGCTGTCCGGCCGTCACCGGCCAATAGAGGAATGGATAGAAGGACAGCTCATCCACCTCCACATCGACCGCGACCGGGTTGCCGACATCGACCGAGGTCCGGCGCAGGAGAGTCTGGGTGATGCCATAGAGTCCTGCACGACTGGTGGCATCGACCTGTGGCACGCCTGTCCGCACGTAGGCCAGATGCGTGGTCTCCGTTGCGGCGAGGATGTCCTGCTCGGGTAATTGCTGCGCTTCCGACGGCTGCGGTGTCATCAGCAGCCAGAGCGCGATCGCTCCCGCGCTCGCTGTGGCCACCGCGCCGCGTCGCCGCAGCAACCCGCGCAGGGCCAGCGCGATCAGCATGTCCGCGATCAGCAGCAGGAATGCGATCAGGAACAGCGACGGCGCCAGGTCCAGCGTACGATCCGCCGCAAGCTGACGCGCCGGAATGGTCAGCGGCGCGAATACCGGCTGCGATGGCGCAATGTTCAGCGCGCGATGCTGATTATCCGGGCCATAGAAACCGGGTGGATGCAGCGGCCCGACCTTGGTGTCCGGCAGATTCTTGGCGACGACGGCAACTGCGGACGCGATCGGCGTCGTCAACTGGCCGAATGCATTCAAGGTCTGGGCCGGCGCTAGCGGCCGGTTCTCGTCGGCATTGGTCACGACGCCCGATGCGGTCATCACCAGCCGGTTGAGCATTTGAACGAACAGACCGGAGATCGGCAGGTTCGACCAATCCGCCGTGCTGCTGACATGGAAGAGGACCGAGAACCCATTGCCCACACGCTCGCCCGTCACCAGCGGCGTGCCATCGGTGAGGCGCGCCCAGGTCTTGGCACCAAGATCGATATCGGGTTCGGCCAGCACCTGGCGCTTGATCTCGACGTCCTTTGGAACCTCAAGACCGGAGAAGGGCGACGAGTTCGGGAACGTTGCTAGATGTGCCGGCTCGGTCCAGGACAAGGCGCCGCCCAAGGTGCGGTCGCCGGTGCGCAGGCGCACTGGCAGCAGTAGATCATCCTTCGGGTCGCCCGCCAGCTTCTCGCCTGCGAAATGCACCACCATGCCGCCACGTTCGGCCCACTTGCGCAAGGCTGTCCGGTCCCCTTCCCCGAAGATCGCATTGTCGGTCAGCACAATGACCGCCAACTCCTGCTTCAGGAGAGTCTGCAAGCGGTCGGCGCGCACTTCGTGGTTGGGCGCCAGCGCGCGCTCGACGAAATAGAGGTCGCCCAGCATCGGCTGGCGAGACAAAGCCGCGTTCTCGGTGACGAGGCCGATTGGCTTGCGGCCACCGCCATCATCCATCAGCGCGACGGATCCTGCGGTCTGGCCATCCTCCAACGTGATGCGGCTGGCGCGGTTCGCAAGCTCGACCGGCAGATCGATCTTGATGCGTGCCGTCCGTTCCTCGGGCCGGAAGCGGCCTTGGGAGATGCCGAGCGTACGGCCCTCGCGATCAAGCGCCCGCAGGCTCACTGGCTGCGCGGCGCCGATCTGCGCACGCGTCACTCTGGCCCACAAGCCGTCGGCATCGCGCTCCGGCGGCAAGACCAGTAGCGGCAGATCCAGCTTCAAGCTCATCACGTCGAGCGTGCCGCGGTCCCACAGCGCATCGCTGAACGCGGTGTCCGTCTCGGCCTTCTGGCTGCCGATCCCATCGCTGAGCCAGAAGATGTTGAGATTCGACGGCAGCTCGGCCTTGGTAATCCGATCCGTCGCCGCGGCACGATTGTTCGGCCAGGGTGAAGGCTCCAGCGCCGCCAATTGCGCCGCTGCCGTCGCCGGGGGCATCGGCGTCAGGCCGATGCCGGACGCGCTTTCCTGCGGTGCCGTGGTGGCGAGAATGACTTGACGGCCATTGCGCTCCGCCCGATTGATCAACCTATGCGCGGCTTCCTTGCGCTGCTCCCAGCCGTGGGCCGCGGCCCAGCCGTCATCGAGCACGACCATGACTGGCCCGTTGCGCGGAAAACCGAAATTCGCGTTCCACAACGGCTGCGCCAGTCCGGCGATCACCAAGCCGGCGATGATGAGGCGCAGCAGGATCAGCCACCACGGGGTGCGATGCGGCGTCTCTTCCTTCGGCCGCAGCATGAACAATAGGCGGATCGGAGGAAACGCGATGCGTCGCGGGCTGGGCGGCGTCAGGCGCAGCAGCCACCACAGGATCGGCAGCACGGCAAGGGCCGCGAGGAGCCAGGGTGCTGCAAAAGTGAGGCTGCCTAAGGTCAGCATGCGGCCTCTAGTGCTGCGCTGTCGGCCGGTGATCGGCCGCCAGCCATTGATAGGCTTCGAGCAGCGACTTCGCCGCCGATTGATCGGTGATGTGGCGCGACACGCTCCAGCCTGCGGACTGCGCCAGCAGCCTCAAGCCGTCCCAGTGGTTCGCCAGCTCGGTCTTGTATTCCTCGCGGATATTTTCCGCGCGGCTCATCAGCAGGTCGCCTTCGCCTTCGACGCCTTCGAACCGCACGCGTCCCATATAGGGCAGGTCGAGTTCGGCCGGATCCAGCACCTGGATCAGATGCCCGCGGCACGCGGTTCCCGCAAAACGGTTGATGGTTGTCTTCAGTTCCTCCGGTGGCGCCAGGAAGTCGCTGACCAGCACCACGTGAGCATGCGCCGGCAGATAGGTGGGCGGCGGAATGGAGAACTTCGGCTCGCTCGAGGTCTCCGCTTGGCCGGCAAGATGGGCCAGGCGATGAGCGATCGATTCCAGAACGAAGCGGCCGGCGCTCGGCCGTTCGCCGGAGCCGAGCAGTGCAACGCGCTCACCCGCGCGCGACATCGCACCGGCCAGGGCGAGTGTGATGACCTGCGCAATTTCGAGCTTGCTGGGCAGGTCGCGCTTGCTCGAAAAGCGCATGGAGGCTGACAGGTCACACCACAAGAACGCCGTTTGCGCGGCCGACCATTCCATCTGGCGCAGATACAGCCGGTCGGTCTTGGCCGATTGCCGCCAGTCGAGCCGGCGTATTTCATCGCCGGGGTAGTACTGCCGGAACTGCCAGAATGCTTCACCGCGCCCGACGCGCCGGCGGCCGTGGACGCCCTGCTCGATGGTCGCGGCGATGCGCCGCGCAGCAAGCAGCAACGGCGGCACGCGCTCGGCGATTTCCGCTGCCTGATATTTCGTCTTGTCGAAGGTCGCCGTCGCCATGCGCGTCTAGCGATCCCTTTCGCTCATCTAGCCAATCTCGGCAATCAGGCGATCGATGATCGCCCTGGGCGTCGCACCTTCCGCACGCGCACCATAGGTCAGCGCAAAGCGGTGCCGCAGGACCGGATGCGCCAGTGCCATAACGTCGTCGATCGAGGGCGAGAAACGCCCCTGGATCAAGGCGCGGGCGCGCGTCGCCAGCATCAGCGCCTGGCCGGCACGCGGACCGGGACCCCACGCCAGTCCTTCCTTCACTTCCTTGATGCCGGTGAGTTCCGGACGGCCGGCGCGCACCATCTTGAGGATCGCGTCGACCACCTTCTCGCCGACCGGCATGCGGCGGACGAGGCGCTGGATGGAGAGCACGTCCTCCGGCGACAACACCCGGGTAAGGCCGGCTTCCTGAGAGCCGGTGGTGACGATGAGCATCTGCCGTTCCGCGTCAGGTGACGGATAATCGACATCGATCTGAAGCAGGAAGCGGTCGAGCTGCGCTTCGGGCAAGGGATAGGTGCCTTCCTGCTCCAGCGGGTTCTGGGTCGCGAGCACGTGGAACGGTTCGGGCAGGTTGTAGGTGTGGCCGGCGACCGAGACCTTGCGCTCCTGCATCGCCTGCAGCAGCGCGGACTGGGTGCGCGGGCTGGCGCGGTTGATTTCGTCCGCCATCAGCAGCTGGCAGAAGACCGGGCCCTTGATGAAGCGGAAGCTGCGCCGGCCGGATTCGCTCTCTTCGAGCACTTCAGATCCGACGATGTCGGACGGCATCAGATCTGGGGTGCATTGCACGCGCTGGGCATCGACGCCCAACACCTGGCCGAGCGAATCGACCAGCTTGGTCTTGGCGAGGCCTGGGACACCGATCAGCAGGACGTGGCCACCGGACAGAATGGAGATTAGGGCCTGTTCGACCGTCTGCTCCTGGCCGAAGATCACTTGGCCGAGCTGACGGCGCACCAGATCGATGCGCTGGCTGTAGTTCTCGATCAGTCCGGCGAGGTCAGCAGCCGCGGCGGCAGTGGGAGAACCGCCGATTTGCGCTGTAGGCCCTTGTGAAGACATGGAAAACTGCCCTTCCGTCATGGCCACCTATACCTTCCATTATAGCGCACGTAAGATGATTAAAGCGTAAACTGTTAACCACAATCATGTCCAACCCAGAGTCCGGCCCCAGGTTCTCCGATTTACCCACGTGTGGCGATTTTGACATGCGCATCGCCAGCGACGGGACATGGTTCTATCGGGGCTCCCCCATCAATCGGAAACCCCTGGTCAAGCTCTTCTCCACCGTCCTGCGCCGCGAGCCGGACGGCGAATATTGGCTCGTCACTCCGGCGGAGCGCGGCCGCATCGCGGTCGACGACGCACCTTTCACTGCCGTCGAAGTGACGGTAAGCGGTTCCGGGTCCAACCAGGAACTGACTTTTAGGACTAATCTTGACGAATTTGTGATCGCCGATTGCGATCATCCCATCCGCGTCGCCCACCGCCGCAACAAGACCAACCAGCCAGGCGGCGAACCCCGACCTTACATCCTGGTGCGGCCGGGGCTCGAGGCGCTGATCCTGCGTTCTGTCTTCTATCACTTGGTAGAGCTGGGGCAGGTGCGTAACATCGAAGGCGTCGAGCAGCTCGGGGTGTGGAGCCGCGGCCAGTTCTTCGCGCTTGGCCATCTGCAGGATTTCGAATCGGGCGCTCGCACCGAATTGGCACACTGATGGAACGGACTCTCATCAGCCAGCGTTTTGCTTTGGCGCCGGCGCCCGGGCGCCGCAGCGCGCCGCATTCATCGACCAGCAGCAGCGTGGTGGCAGTTCCTCTCGAAGGGCAGCAAGCCAAGCGTGGCGACCATGACCTCAATCCCGACATGCTGCCGACCCGCACGCTCGTCCCGGCCGCGGTCCTGGTCGGGCTGGTCGAACGACCGGAAGGCATAGGCGTCCTCTTCACCAAGCGTACGCCGCACCTAACCGACCATGCGGGGCAGATCAGCTTCCCGGGAGGCCGCGTCGATCCGACCGACGCTGATGCGATCGCGGCTGCTTTGCGCGAAGCGGAGGAAGAGGTCGGGCTGCCGCGCCATCATGTGGAGATGATCGGCAGGCTCGACACCTATGTCACGCGCACGGGCTTCGAGGTGACTCCGTGTGTGGGTTTTGTGAAGCCGCCCGAGCTCTATCGGCCGGATCCGTTCGAAGTGGCGGAAGTGTTCGAAGTGCCGTTGCGCTTCTTCCGCGATCGGCAGAGCCGCCAGCTGGAAAGCCGCATGTACCAGGGCAGGCAGCGCTTCTTCTATGCTTACCCATGGGGCGACTACTACATCTGGGGCGCGACTGCCGGCATGTTGAACAACCTCATCGAAGTCCTGGGGCACCTCGATGAAGCCTGATCTGCAGCGACTGCCGCAGCCCTGGATGACGGATGGTCCCGCGGCGAAGGTGGTGCGCGCGCTGACGGCGGAAGGCGACCAAGCCCGCTTCGTCGGCGGCTGCGTGCGCGATGCGCTGGTCGGCCGCACGATCCGCGACATCGACATCACGACGCCGCTCTCGCCGCAGCGCGTGACGGAGCTGCTGCACAAGGCCGGCCTCAAGGCCGTGCCGACCGGCATCGACCACGGCACCGTCACGGCGGTTGCGGACAAGACCGGTGTCGAGGTGACGACCTTGCGCCTCGACGTCGAGACCGATGGGCGCCGCGCCAAGGTGGCGTTCACCGATGATTGGCAGGCGGATGCCGCGCGGCGCGACCTCACCATCAATGCACTCTCTGCCGATGCCGACGGCACGGTGCACGACTATTTCGGCGGGCTCGAGGATCTGGCCGCGGGCCGCGTGCGCTTCGTCGGCGATCCGCGGCAGCGCATCACGGAGGATTATCTGCGCCTGCTGCGTTTCTTTCGTTTCCACGCGGACTATGCCGCGGGCGAGTTCGATCCAGCCGCGGTTGGAGCGGCGCAGGAGCTGGCGCCGAACCTGAAATCGCTCTCCGGCGAGCGACTGCGGCAGGAGACCCTGCGCCTGCTCACGGCGCGGCGCGGCGTGGATGTCTGGGGCGAGATGCTGAGCCTCGGCATCGTGCAGCATTACCTGCCGTGGGCCACCTCCCTCGACCGTTTGCGCTGGGTTGCGGAGTTGGAGCAGCGCCACGGGCTTGCGCCTGATCCCATCCGGCGTTTGGCGGCGCTCACCATGACGGGCTGCGGTCGCGAGGTGGCGGAGACCCTGAGGCTTTCACGGGCGGAAGGCGATCGGATCATCGACCTCGATGCTGCGCGTGAACCGTTTGATGCTTCGGGCCCGCAGGCCGTGCGCCGGCAGATCTATGCCTGGGGCAATGACGGCGCCCGCGACCGGCTGCTGCTGGACTGGCTCGACCGGATCGACGGTGCGTCCGGCGCGGCAGCCCTGGCCATCGTCGAAAGCTGGCCCCGGCCGCGCTTTCCCATCAAAGGGGCTGACATCGTCAAGATGGGTGTGTCGGAAGGCCCGCGGATCGGAGAGCTGCTGGAGAAAGTCGAAAACTGGTGGGTCGACCGGGATTTTGCGCCGGACCGCGCCGCTTGCCTTGTTTACGCCCGAAACCATCTGTGATCCGCCACACTGCCGCCGCGATCCCTCTCCACCATAGTTCCGACATGGCCCCTTTGGGCGCTGTAGGAATAGAGAGCCATGGCCCCTTGGACCGCTGGCATCGATCGGGCGATTTCGGATCCCTTGCTTCGCCAGATCTTCGCTTATTGGCAGGCCAAGGCCGCGAAGCGCGGGGCGCTGCCGGCCCGCGCTGATATCGACCCGGTCGATCTGGCTAACATCCTGCCGGCGATCAGCCTGATCGAGGTGAGGCGCGATGCGGCCAACAGGGCAGGCCGCCTGCGCTATCGCGTAGTGGGCAGCCTGCATGTCGAGATAATGGGTCGCGATGCGACCGGTGAGTTGATCGACCTCAGCGCGGCGGATGATGGCGCCGCGGCCGCGGCGGTCGCCACTGGCCGGCCGGTCCATGCGCAACGCACCTTCAACCCGGCCAACGGTGTCGCGCTGATGTTCGAGACCTTGATCTGCCCGCTCGCCGCTGACGGTGTCACCGTCGACATGCTGCTCTGCGCCGTCGCCCCGCATTACCAGCCAAAGGATCTGCCGGCCGCCCGAGTCAACCGCTTCGCGCGCCGCTCTCTAGCCGGTCTTACGTCGTTCGGGTGCTAACGCTCCGCCTCTGAGGTCGCTACCATCGCCTCAATCTGGGAGAGGACGATGGATCATCCGGCAATCTTTCAACCGCTTCAGTTACGACATCTCACTCTGCGCAACCGCATCGTGTTCGGCGCGCACACCGCGAACATGAGCGTGGATGGTCTGCCGGGCGACCGGCATCTCGGCTACTACCGCGAGCGCGCCATGGGCGGTGCGGCAATGATCGTGGTGGAGCCGGTGCCGATCCACAGGACCGCGGTGCTGACGCGCGGCAATTTCCGCGCGGATGATGATTCCGTCATTCCGCACTTCCGCCGCATCACCGAAGCGGTGCATGCCGAAGGCGCGCACATCCTGCAACAGCTCTATCATGTCGGCGCGCACGGCGATTGGGATAACTCACTTGCCTACAACTGGTCGCCGTCCGGCTTGCCGTCGATGCACGATTCCGACGGCAGCCACGCCATGACCCAAGGCGAGATCGCGGACATCGTCGCATCCTTTGCGCGCTGCGCCGCCCGGGCCAAGGCAAGCGGCTATGACGGTTGCGAGCTGATGGCAGCGTACAACGCACTGATCGAGCAGTTCTGGTCGCCAGTCACCAACCGGCGAGACGATCGCTATGGCGGCAGCTTCGAGAATCGCATGCGCTTCTCGGACGAAGTCCTGCAGGCGATCCGTAGGGCCTGCGGTGAGGATTTCGTGATCGGGCTCGCGGTCAGTGTCGATCCGGCGCGGCCCGATGTGCAATCGATCGAGAGCTTGCAGGAGGTGGTTGGGTGGCTCGATCGGCACCACTTGTGCGACTACGTGACGGTCGGCACCGGCAGCTATTTCGATTTCACGCGCATCATCCCGCCGGTGGTCTATGAGGACAAGCTCGGGGCGCCTTATGCGGCGGCGCTGAAGGAGGTGGCGAAGAACCTCCGCATTCAGGCGGAAAGCCACATCCGCACGCCGGATAACGCAAACTACATTCTGGCATCGGGCGGCGCCGACATGATCTCAATCGTGCGCGGGCAGATTGCCGATCCGCACTGGGTCAACAAGGCGAAGGCGGATCGCGCATCGGATATCCGCCCGTGCCTCTCCTGCAACCAGATGTGCTGGGGCCGCCGCTCGCGCGACTATCACATCTCCTGCCTCATCAACCCTTCGGCTGGACGCGAGTTCGAATGGGGCGGCGATCGCTTTACACCGAGCGCAAAGCCGAAACGGGTGCTGGTGGTGGGAGGTGGACCGGCCGGATTGGAAGCCGCGCGCGTGGCGGCGGAGCGCGGCCATCGCGTGACTCTGGCGGAAGCATCGGACAAGCTGGGCGGACAATTTCGTCTCGCGGGGATGCAGCCGCGGCGCGCGCAGATTCTCGATTTCCTCGATTGGCTCGAGAGACAGCTGGAGCATCTGCAGGTGGAGGTGCGGCGCAACACCTATCTCGATGCCGAAGAGATCGCAGCGATGGGCTACGATGCGGTGATCCTGGCCACCGGTTCTTCGCCGACGGACGCACCGACCCAGCGTTATTGGCCGCATGCCGAGGCCGATAAGGCGTTGCGCGGCCCTCATATCTGGCCGGCGGAAGCAGTCATGGCGCGCGAGGCGCGTCTCGGCAAGCGCGTGCTGGTGCTGGACGAGGGCGGCAACTACAAAGGCGTGGGCACTGCCTGGCATCTGGCGGAAGCGGGACACGAGGTGACCATCGTCACGCCCGACCCACAGGTGGGCAAGGAGCTGATCCGCACCGCGATCGACGGACCGGTGCGCATGCGTCTTGCCAAGCTGGGCACGAAGTTCCTCGTCGAATCCGCACTCGCAGATTTCGCGGATGGCAAGGCGCGGATCGTGAGCCTTCTGGATGGCAGCGAGACGATGATCGAGATCGACGATATCGTGACCGGCTTGACCAACGTCTCGAATGATTCAATCGCGCGCGATTTGCAGGCGACGGGCATGACGGTGATGACGGTCGGCGACTGCATCGCGGCGCGGCACGCGGCGGCTGCGCTCTATGATGGGCGGCGCGCTGGCATGGAGGTCTAGGCCATTATGCATTGGCTCGACGCGGAGGCGGTTCTGCATTTCGGCGATTTCCGTCGCCTGGTGCCGGCGATCCAGGAGATGAACAAGCGAGGCACCGATCGCATCGAGCGCATGCTGCTCAGCCAGAAACTAGCCGCCGGCGCGCAGAATGACTGGCTGATGCTGCCGGCGTGGCAATACGACACCTGCTTCGGCATCAAGGTCGCCAGCGTCTTTCCTGGCAATGCCGCAAGGAACCTCGCCAGCGTGCAGGGCGCCTATCTGCTGTTCGACGGCAAGACCGGCGAGACTCTCTGCGGCATGGACGGTCCTATGCTGACCCTGCGCAAGACTGCCGCGAACTCGGCGGCGGCCGCCGATTGGCTGGCGCGCAAGGATGCGCAGACCCTATGTATGATCGGCGCCGGTGCTCTGGCGCCGCACCTGATCGAGGCGCATTGCGCCGTGCGACCGATCCGCCAGGTATTGTGGTGGAACCGCAGCCGGCCGGCCCTGGAGCGCGCCATCGCGGCGCTGGCGGCGCGCCTGCCGAAGGTTGCGCTCGTGGCGGCTGACGATCTGCACGATGCCGTTTCCTTCGCGGACATCGTCTCCACCGCCACCATGGCGACAGAGCCGCTGGTCAAGGGTGTCTGGCTGCGCCTTGGCACGCACCTCGATCTGGTCGGCAGCTACCGGCCGGACATGCGCGAAGCGGACGATGACTGCGTCAACTTCGCTGCCCGCCACTATGTCGATGCGCGGTTCACCACAATCGAGGTGGCCGGCGACCTCACCCAGCCCATTACATCGGGTGTGCTGGACCAGGCTTCGATCATCGACATGGAGCAGGTCGCACGTGGCAAGAAACCCAAACGGATCTCCGACGACGAGATCACCTGGTTCAAGTCCGGTGGCGGCGGACACGAGGACCTTGCCACCGCTTGGGCGATCTACAAGGCGTTCAAGGCGGAGTAGGCGAGGAACGCAGCGGCGTGCCATGATGGCGCTGAGGAGGGCCCCGTGAATCCCGAGCAGAATCCGTTTGCCGACGATCCCGACCGCCGCGAATTGTGGGAGATGCTAGTGGCGCGCGACATCGACGCGTTCCTCGCCGCCGACTGGGGCAGGATCGACGACGACTTCAAGCGCGACGGCTTCATCGGGCTGCACGCCCGTCATTCGCCGGATACCGACCGCTGGCGGCTCGCGTTCGGCACGGTGGAGGCGTATCGCGACGAATGGCTGCGCCAGGCGCACGAGACGCGCAAGATCGCCTATGCCGAGCCGCTGCGGGCGGCGATCTTCCGTGCCACGTCGCTTACGGACATCGACATCAACGGCTCGGTCGCTGTGCTGCACAAGAAGTTCAATGGCGCGATCCGGCGCGCTGATGGCGGCGCGGACCGCTTGCTGTGGCAAACGCTCTATTTCTGCGCGCGCGATGCCGGCTGCTGGCGCATCGCCGGTTTCGTGGGTTACATGCCCTACACCTTGACCAGTCCGGCCGACTAGCCGGCCAGTCTGATCTCGATCCGCTCCTTGCCCTTGCCGATATTGACGCGCTTCAGGGCAATGGCGCCGATTTCGCCGGTGCGCTTCAGGTGCGTGCCGCCGCAAGGCACGCGAGCGAAGCCTTCATTCTCCCAATAACGGCGCTGGTTCGCCTCGTCGCTGAAGGCGCTGACGATCGCATGATCGGCGGCGATGAGCGCGGCTGCCTTCTCCTGCATCATCGGGAACAGCTTGGAGATGTTCTCCGGCCATTCGAAGTCGATGCGCGCCTTGTCTTCGGCGATGTGCGCGCCGATCTTCTGGATGCCGGGCAGGTTCTGGTAGGCGAGCTCCAGGATGATCTCCGCCGCCAGATGCAGCCGCATCAGCCTCAACCGCCGAACGCCGTCGATTCCGATCGTAACGGAATCGCCAGTCTTCAATCCATGATCAGGCTCCAGGCGGTAGACGATATCGCGGCCATCCTTGCGCGCTTCCAGCACCTTGCATTCACCAATCGTACCAACATCGCTCTCCTGCCCGCCGGAGAAGGCGTAGAAGATGGTCTCCTCCAGCCGCACCTGATCGCCCTCGACCGCTGCGATGCGCGTGTCGAGCGTGGTGCGATAGGAGTTCTGCCAGAAGAGCTTCGCGACCACGAGCTCAATTCCTCTCTCTCACGTCATTGCCGGGCAATCCAAGTTCGTCCCCAGGCAACTCTCAAATTTGGATCACCGGGTCTCGCAGCTTCGCTGCGGCCCGGTGATGACGGGTGGAGCGAAGTCTATCCATTCCGGAACAGGTACGAATAGCCGTTGATCGCCGGCACGCCGCCCAGATGGGCGTAGAGCACCTTCGATCCGGTCGGAATTTCCTCGCGGCGGATTATGTCGATCATGCCCTGCATGCTTTTGCCCTCATAGACCGGGTCGGTCATCATGCCTTCCATCCGCGCGCTCAAGCGCATCGCGTCCAGCGTCTCGTCCGACGGCACGCCATATTCCGGATAGGCGTAGCGCTCGTCCAGCACCACGTCTTCGTCGGTGATGCGCCGGCCGAGCTCCACCAACTCGGCCGTGTTCTGCGCGATGCGCTTCACCTGCTCGCGCGTCTCCGTGGGCTTGGCAGAGGCATCGATGCCGATCACGCGATTGGCGCGGCCATCGACCGCGAAGCCGACGATCATGCCAGCCTGCGTCGAGCCGGTCACCGAGCAGACGAAGATATAGTCGAACTTGAAGCCGAGCTCCGCTTCCTGCGCGCGCACTTCCTCCGCAAAGCCGACAAAGCCAAGGCCGCCCAGCTTGTGGTCGGAGGCGCCGGCCGGAATCGCATAAGGCTTGCCGCCGCGTTCACGCACGTCCTCCAGCGCGGCTTCCCAGCTCTTCTTGAACTCGATGCCGAAGCCTTCGTTCACCAGCTCCACCTCGGCGCCCAGGATGCGGCTCATCAGGATATTGCCGACGCGGTCATAGACGCCGTCGTGCCAGTTGACCCAGCTCTCCTGCACCAGCCGGCATTTCATGCCGAGCTTGGCGGCGACCGCCGCGACCTGGCGGGTGTGGTTGGATTGCACGCCGCCGATCGTCACCAGCGTGTCGCAATTCTGCGCGATCGCCTCCGGCATCAAATACTCGAGCTTGCGCACCTTGTTGCCGCCGAAAGCGAGACCGGAGTTGCAATCCTCGCGCTTGGCCCAGATTTCCACTCTGCCGCCGAGATGGTCGCTGAGGCGCTGGAGCTTTTCGATCGGAGTCGGGCCGAAGGTCAGCTGAAGGCGTGGAAACTTGTCGAACCGCATCGGTGTCGCCCCTCCTTGAATGAACTCAAAAGGCTATTCAGGGCGGCGACTCCGATCAAATGCGTTATTCCAGCTGTACCCGCGGAAAAACGTCGCTTGACGCGAGTGGATATGATTTTATGGCGCTAGTTCCACGAATGGCGCAGGAAAAGTGCGCATGGCCGAAACACGGAAGCTCGACAAAATCGACCGCAACATCCTGAGACAGCTGCAAGCCGACGCCGGCATCACGAATGCGGAGCTGGCGAGCCGGGTGAACCTCTCCCCGACCGCGGCCATGCGCCGGGTCGACAAGCTGAAGCAGGACGGCATCATCCGCAAAGTGGTCGCGCTGGCGGACCCGGCGAAGCTCGACCTCACCACGCTGGTCATCGTCGGCGTCGTGCTCGACCGCTCGACGCCGGCCTCCTTTGCCGAGTTCGAGGAGGCAGCCCGCAAAGTGCCCGGCTGCCTCGAATGCCACCTGGTCGCCGGCGAGTTCGACTATTTCCTCATCGTCCGCACCAAGGATCTCGAGCGCTTCAACAAGCTGCACGCCGACGAGATCCTGACCCTGCCCGGCGTGCGGCAGATCCGGACCTTCTTCGTGGTGAAGCAGATCATGTCGACGACCGAGCTACCAGTGTAGGCGGCGGCTCGACCACAGCGGCCGAGTCACGGCGGCCAAGGTGCCATCGGGCCGGCGCTCGACATCGTAGTAGAAAGGGTGTGCGGGCGGTTCGGTCGTTCTGGGCTTCGGCCAATCGAGCGCGTGCGCATCGAACGGATGATGCACGCGCAACCCGGACTTCGGCGGCAGATGTCCGACACCGGCGCGGCACAGCGCAAAGTTTCCGAACAGGCTGGAGCGGACTACGGCAATGTGGCCCAGCGACGTATCGCACCAGATCGGCTCGCGCGACCAGTGGGCTGCGATCTCGTGACCGAGGGCGGGATGCGTGCGCGGCAGTTCCTGGACGCGCAGCATCGGACCGACGGCCTCGACATCGGGAAAGCGATCCAGCAATTCGTCGTAGAGCGCAAAGGCCTCCGCTGATGTGGTCGAGAAGTCAACCGCGCCGGAGGCGATCGCGTAGCGCTGCGGCTCGCCCCAGCGCTTGAAGTAGTCACGGATCACGTGTTGCAGGGACTGGGCCTGCTGTTCCGGCGTGCCGGGATCGATGACACGGACTAGGGCGCCGTCCTGCTGCAATCGGCCGATCGCTCCCTGCGCCTTTTCACCACCGGCGCCGCCATCGATCAGGACGAGCTCGGTGGGGACGGACTGCGTGCGATACGAGGCCGCGATGGCTTGCAGCCGCGCGCCGAGATCGCCGCAGGTCAGGAAGATCGGCATGGGTCGCCGGCGACAATTCAGCATGTGCACGATGCGCGGCGCCTTCTTGCGCGAGAGGCTGAGCTCATCCAGCACCGGCTGCGGCACGGCACCGCGCAGCGCGCGTTCGTCGATCTTCATATCATGCAGCGCGGCGGCGGCGATCAGGTCTCCCGCAGAAGGAGCGGCGTCGACCCGCAGCGGCATATTCCCCGGCTTGTCCGCCAGCGAGAACCAATCCTGGAACGCGAAGGCGCGATCCGGGTCCTCGGGCCGGAAATCCACCCACACATTCGGAATGCCCAACGCTTCCGCAAAAACCAACCCGTGCAGCGAAGAGCCGGCGATTGTCTCGCATTCCATCATTCGCGCGAAGAATTTGGGTGCGGGATCACGCACATCGAGCACCAGCACACCATCCTGCCCGCGCAGATGCGCAATGCCGGGATGATTGCGGTCCTCGACATGCGGAACGAGGCCCAGCCGATGCGTCGGCGACCGGGCGGGCATGAGCGGGGCGAGGCGTCGCGCGACCAGATAGGCCGGATCGCCGAGCGGCACGTCGCGCAAGCCGCTGACCTCCGGCTGCAGCAAGCTGTGCGTCAGCTTGCCGCGCAGCGCCCAGATGTGCTCGCCTTCCAGCTCACCGATGCCCAGGGTCGGCTGCAAGCCAGAGCCCCAGACATGCGACAAAGGCGTCGCCCAGTGCAGGATGCTGCCGACCGCCAGCAGATGCTCGCCAGCCGCGGGCGGTCTCCAGACGGTCGGGCGCTCGGTCGCGTATTGCACGGCGACGGGGCTGATCAGGTCACCGATATTCTTGATGTCGATGGCGTAGGAGAGGGCGATCGGCGGCGCGTCGATCGCCGGCGGTTCTCCCGCGCGCTCGAGGCAGGAACGCTTGACGATATCAGCGTCGTCACGCGATCCGGAGCCTCGGATGCGGTCGAGCAGAGCTGCGATCTTGCCCTTCATGCAGCCGCGCTCACGGCCACATCACCTCGGGTGGTAGCGACATCAGGATCGCTTCTGTATTGCCGCCGGTCTTCAAGCCGAACAACGTGCCCCGGTCATAGAGCAGGTTGAACTCGACGTAGCGCCCGCGGCGGATCAGCTGCTTGCGGCGCTCCTCATCCGTCCAATCCTTGCTCATGTGCCGACGGACGATCTCGGGATAGATCGCGAGAAAGGCCTCCCCGACCGCACGAGTGAACCCGAAATCCTTGTCCCAATCGCCGGTATTCAGGTTGTCGTAGAAGATGCCGCCTACGCCGCGCGGCTCCTTGCGATGCGGTAGATAGAAGTACTCGTCGCACCACTTCTTGAAACGCGGATAGTAGGTCGCGTCGAAGCGGTTGCACGCACCCTTGAACGCCGCATGAAAATCGGCAGCGTCCTCCGCGTGCGCCTCGGGAAACATCGGCGTCAGGTCCGCTCCGCCGCCGAACCAACTCTGGCTTGTCACGATATGCCGGGTGTTCATGTGAACGGCGGGCACGTGCGGCGACCGCATATGCGCGACCAGCGAGATACCGCTGGCCCAGAACGCGCCGCTTTCTGCCGCACCCGGGATCTGCTTGCGGAACTCCTCGCTGAAAGTGCCGAACACGGTGGAGACGTTGACGCCCACCTTCTCGAACACGCGCCCGCGCATGACGGCCATGGTGCCGCCACCGCCTTCACCACCACCGGCGTCGGGCCGCTTCCAGGGCGTGCGCGCGAATCGACCCGCCGGCAGATCGCAATGGCGCGTCGCCGTCAGCGCGTCCTCCAGCCGTTCGAATTCCGCGCAGATGTGGTCGCGCAGGGATTCGAACCAGACGCTGGCCTGTTGCTTGTGATCCGCCGGGTAGGAACTCATGAGCTCGGAAATCCCAGTTGCCGCATCGCTTCGCCCGTGACGATGGCCGCCGCCATTGCCACGTTAAGTGATCTGAGGCCCGGGCGCATCGGGATCCGTATGCGCAGGTCCGCCGCCGCGTGCACGTCGTCCGGCACGCCCGCGCTCTCGCGCCCGAACAACAGCGAATCGGCGGCTTCGAAGCGGCACGCAACGTGCGGCATCGGGGCCTTGGTGGTCAGGAGAACGAGCCGTCCCGGTCGCCCGGTCCGTGCCGCTTGATAGGCATCCCACGAGCGGTGGCGGTGCAGCTCCACGTGCTCCAGATAATCCATGCCCGCGCGCCGGAGCCGCCGGTCGTCGAAGACAAATCCGCAGGGCTCGATCAGGTCGACCGGCAGCCCAAAGCAGGCCGCTAGGCGCAAGATTGCACCGGTATTCTGCGGGATGTCCGGCTGGTAGAGCGCAAGCCGCATAGCGAGGCCTGATCCTTTGCAAATCAAGGGCTTTTCCATTATACCGGCCGCCGGGGTGAAGCCAGTTGAAACCGCCAAGCACGGAGCCTTCCGCCGAATGCGGCGACTTGTCGCAATTGGGTGCGGGGGCAGCCTTCAAGGCGCGTGATATAAGGCGGCATCCAACGGACAAGGGTCGCTGAACCGCCGGGAAAATTGGGCCTTTTGGGGCGCTTGCCTGAAAGGTGTCCAGGGGCTCTCCGGATCCGGGAAAAGCGGCCGGTTAAGGGATGAATGTAATGGCGGATACCACGCATGGCGGGTCGGCTTCCGGCACCCGTCGCGACTTCATGAACCTACTGGTCAATTCAGTAGCGGCGTTCGGCGCCGCCGCCGTGGCCTGGCCCATCATCAGCAGCCTCAACCCGTCACAGGACGTGCTGGCGCTGTCCTCGACCGAAGTGGACATTTCGCAGATCGAGGTCGGGCGGGCCATCACCGTGAAGTGGCGCGGCAAGCCGGTCTTCATCCGCCACCGCACGCCGCAAGAGATCAAGGCAGCGGAGGACGTGAACTTGGGCAATCTGCGCGACCCGCAGCCTGACAGCGCGCGCGTTGAAAAGCCCGAATGGCTGATCGTGGTCGGCATCTGCACGCACTTGGGCTGCGTGCCGCAGGGCCAGAAGCCCTCGGAACCGCGCGGCCAGTTCGGCGGCTGGTTCTGCCCATGCCACGGCTCGGAATACGACACCTCCGGTCGCATCCGCCGCGGTCCCGCGCCGACCAATCTGGTGGTGCCGCAATACACCTTCGAATCCGACACGCTCGTGAAGATCGGTTGAGGGAGGAGAGAGAATCATGGCTGCTCCCGTTTTCAAGAACCCGGTCATCCGCTGGATCGATCATCGCTTGCCGATGTTCAGCTACCTGCATCACGAGGCGTACGAGTATCCGACGCCCAAGAACCTGAACTACTGGTGGAACTTCGGCTCGCTCGCCGGCTTCATGCTCATCATCATGATCGTGACCGGCCTCGTCCTCGCGATGCAGTACACGCCGCACGTCGATTACGCCTTCAACTCGGTCGAGCGCATCATGCGCGACGTCAATTGGGGCTGGCTCCTGCGCTATCTCCACATGAACGGCGCGTCGATGTTCTTCCTTGTCGTCTACATCCACATCTTCCGTGGCCTCTATTTCGGCTCCTACAAGGCGCCGCGCGAACTGCTGTGGCAGCTTGGCGTCCTCATCTATCTGTTGATGATGGCGACGGCCTTCATGGGCTACGTGCTGCCCTGGGGCCAGATGAGCTTCTGGGGCACGACGGTCATCACCAACCTGTTCTCGGCCGTTCCGTGGATCGGCGACAGCATCGTGACGCTGCTGTGGGGCGGTTTCTCGGTCGACAACCCGACCCTCAATCGCCTGTTCGTGCTGCACTTCCTGCTGCCGTTCGTGATCGTGGCCGTGGTGCTCATGCACATCGTGGCTCTGCACCGCTTCGGCTCGAACAACCCGCTGGGCATCGACACCAAGGGCCCGCAGGACACCATCCCCTTCCATCCGTACTACACGGTGAAGGACATGTTCGGCCTCGGCATCTTCCTGATCTTCTACGCCTTCTGGGTGTTCTGGGCGCCGAACGCACTGGGCGATCCGGTCAACTACGAGGTCGCCAATCCGCTCTCCACGCCGGAGCACATCGTGCCGGAGTGGTACTACCTGCCGTTCTACGCCATCCTGCGTTCGATCCCGGACAAGCTGCTGGGCGTCGTCGCGATGTTCGCTTCGATCCTCATCCTGTTCGTCTTGCCTTGGCTGGACCGCTCGCCGGTGCGCTCGGGCACCTTCCGGCCGGTGTTCAAGTGGTTCTTCTGGCTCCTGATCTTCGACTGCGTGATCTTGATGTTCTGCGGCAAGTATCCGCCGGAAGCCTACTGGATGCCGTTCGATTTCCAGATCGTCGATGCCGACACCTTCACCGACCGCGTGGCGGAGCTCAGGGGCGTCTCGCCTGACGAAGCGATGAACGCAGTTGGCGAAATGTGGGGTGTGAACGCGGCCAGCGGCTCGTTCGGTATCAAGATTGTGCGGTTAGGCCAGCTCGGCACGCTTTACTACTTCGCGTACTTCCTGATCGTGCTGCCGCTGCTTTCGATCTTCGAACGGCCGCGGCAGGTGCCGGTGTCGATCAGCAAGCCGGTGCTTGGCGGCGGTCAGAGTGTGGCGCACGCCACCGCCAAGTCGATGGAGAAGGCGTGATGTCCAAGGGTCGTATTGTTCTCGGGCTGGTGACGATTCTCGTCGGTGCCGCCGCGGTCGGCATCGTGGCTGCCAACCCTGTTCACCACACGGAGATCCACACCCGGAGCTGGAGCTTCGAGGGCTTCTTCGGCTCGTTCGACCGGGCGCAGCTGCAACGCGGCCACGTGATCTACAAGGACGTCTGCGCCGGCTGCCATGCTATGAACCTGCTGGCCTATCGTGACCTGCAGGACATCGGCTACACCGAGGACGAGGTGAAGGCGTTCGCGGCCGAGGTTCAGGTGCAGGACGGCCCCGATGACACCGGCGAGATGTTCGAGCGTCCCGGCCGGCCGTCGGACCATTTCAAGGCGCCGTTCCCGAACGAAGAGGCGGCACGCGCCGCAAATAACGGCGCCTATCCACCGGATCTTTCGCTAATCGCGAAGTCGCGGGCCGGCGCTGGCTTCCTGGGCCACGACGGCGCGGATTACATCTACAGCCTGATGGCCGGCTATAAGGAGCCGCCGGCAGATGTCGAAGTTCCGGAGGGCATGTACTACAACGAAGCTTTCGAAGGCCATCAAATCGCCATGCCGCCACCGCTGTCCGACGGCGAGACGAGCGTGGATGAGCAGGCGCAGGACATCGCGGCATTCCTGACCTGGGCGGCCGAGGGCAATCTGGAAGAGCGGCACCGGACCGGCATCAAGGCGGTGCTGTTCCTGGTGATCTTCACGCTGCTGGCCTATACCGTCAAACGGCGCGTCTGGGCCAACGTGCACTGAGGCTGGGCAAGATCTGTCGCGTTTTTTACGCCGAATCGGCCGGAAAACGCTCCGGATAACAAACATCGCAGCATGACGACCGCCGCCGAGTGGCTTACATTCGGCGGCGGTTTTCCTTCGGTGGAGCTTTGCTGATGGCGCTCGATGCCTGCGGCATCACCGGCATCGATCACACCCTGGTCGGCGTGCGCGACCTGGAAGCGGCGCGTGCGGCTTGGGCCCGCCTCGGCTTTACCGTCACGCCGCGCGGCCGTCACATCGGCTGGGGCACCGGCAATTACTGCATAATGCTCGAGGAGGGTTATATCGAGCTGCTGGGCATCGTCGATCCTAGCCAGTTCAGCAACAATCTCGACAAGCTGCTGGAGCAGCGCGAAGGGCTGCTGGGTCTCGCCTTCGCGACGTCGGACGCCAATGCCTGCCGCGACGCGCTGGACGCCGCAGGCCTGAACCCGGATGGACCGAAGCAGCTGAAGCGCGATCTCGAGCTTCCCACCGGCACCGTGACCCCGGAATTCCGTCTGGTGTTCCTGCCACCGGAATCGACGCCCGAGGTCAGCGCCTTCGTCTGCCACCACCTCTCCCCGGAACTGGTCCGTCGCTCCGACTGGCTGCAGCATGCGAACGGTGCGCAGCGCCTGCTCTCCGTGACGGTGGTCTGTGCCGATCCGGTCGGTGCCGCGATCGGCTACCTGCCGATCTTCGGCCCGGAGCGGATCAAGGTCACGGATCAGATGACGTCGGTTTCCTGCGGCGCCGGTGCAATTCGCTTCACGAAGCCCGAGGCGCTATCGCAGATCTACCCTGGCGTGGTGCCCGGGCCCTTGCCCGAGCTGCCATTCCCCATTGCGATGAAGCTGCTGGTTGCCGACAAGACGCGATGCGTCGCGCACCTGAAGAACGCCGGCATCGCCTTCCATGCAATTGCCCGCGGCTGCCTGGTGCCGCCGGCGGAGGCGAACGGCGCGATCGTGGAGTTCGTCGCAGGCTAACGCCAGGTCGTTTCGGCCACGCGCACGAAATTGAGCCCGAAGATGTTGTCGATCGCCGCGTCGTCGTAGCCGCGCTGGCGCAAGAGCTGCTCGATCTCGGGCAGAACCTCAGGTCCGGCGCCGCCCACGAGCGTGCGATTGTAGCGGCCGCTGGCGGGCCACCAGTAGCTGCGGTCCTCGTGCTTCGGATGATCGTCGACGCCGAGGTCGAAGGAGATGTCGATGCCGATCCCGACATGGTCCGGCCCGACGCGTTGCACCATGTAGTCGATGTGATTGGCCATCGGCTCGGCGAAATTGTCCTCGGCGCCGAGGAACAGGCGGATGCCGTTGATACCGATGACCCCGCCAGTCGCGGCGCAGGCGTCGATCTGCCGATCGGTGACGTTGCGCTGATGATCCACCAGCGCGCGGGCATTGGCGTGGGAGAAGATCACCGGCTTCTCGGACGTCTCGATGATGTCGAGGCTGGTGCGCTCGCCATTGTGGGAGCAATCCATCAGGATGCCGGCGCGGTTGACCGCACGCACCACCTCGCGGCCATAGGCGGTCAGGCCCTTGTCATCGTCATCGTGACACCCGCCGCCGACGGTGTTGTTGCGGTTATAGACCAGGTGTGCCTGCCGGACGCCGAGATTGCGATAGACCTCCACCATGGCAACATCCTCGAGCAGCATCTTAGAGCCCTCGAGGTCGAACGCGACGGCGAGCTTGCCGGCTTCCTTCGCCGCTTTCACGTCCGCCATGGTATCGACCAGCACGAATTCATCGGAATGCTGCGCAAGCCAATGCCGGAACCAGGCGATGGCCTTCATCACCTGCTCGATAGGGTTCATGTCCATGCCGACATTGATCGAGACGAAATCGAACCCCGCCTTCTTGTGCCGGCGCAGCGGGCCCATGTCGATGCCGCTGAGCAGCGGCAGGCAGGAATGGGCGTCCCAGCGGATGGCGGTCGGCATGATGCATTCTTCTCCAATCTTGGGGACGCCGATCGTCTGCGATCAGACGCGTGATTGCAACAGATGCGGCTTGGCTGTCGGCTCCGGCAGTGAGCCAGCGCCCACCGCCTCCAGCAGCCACGCGCGAAAGGCGCGCACCGCCGGCCGGCCCATATTCTCCGGCGGATAGACCAGGTAGTAGGCCATACCTTTCGAAAGGCCCTGCGGCAACGGGGCAACCAGCCGGTTGCTGGCAAGCTCATCGGCGATAAGCGAGCGGCGAACCAGGATGACGCCCTTGCCGGCGACGGCCGCCTGTACGCCGATCGCGGTGTCGATCAGCAGCGGGCCGCGCCGCCAGTCGATCTCCATGCCCTGCGCGGCGAACCACAGCCGCCAATCGTCCCGCGTCTCGATATGGAGCAGGCGATGGTGGAGGAGGTCCGCCGGCTTCCTGATGCGGCCGCGCCCAGTGAGCAGGCGAGGGCTGGCGACGGGGATGAGATCATCATCCAGCAGCTTTTCGCTCACCAGCCCCGGATAGCGCCCGGTGCCATGCCGCACGGCAAGATCGACATCTTCGCCGCGCAGGTCGATCAACCGGGTCGAGGCGTCGATCCGCACGTCGATGTCCGCATGGAGATCCTGGAACTGCTGCAGCCGCGGCACCAGCCATTGGACGGCAAAGCCCGGCGTGCAGGTGATGCAAATGGAGCGTGGAATTGCGCCGGCCGACAATTCCGCCGTCGCCGCCGCGATCTGGTCAAAGGCGCCGCTGATGGCAGCTAGATAAGTGCGGCCCTGCGCCGTCGGCTGCACCTGCCGCGCGCGGCGTTCCAGCAAAGGAAAACCAAGCCACTGCTCCAGATTCTGGACTTGCTGGCTGATGGCGCTCGGCGTGACGTTGAGCTCGTGGGCTGCCCGCTGCATGCTGGACAAGCGCGCGCTGGCTTCGAAAGCCCGCAAGGCATTGAGCGGCGGCAGGTTCCGTTTCATACGTTAGAAGAACTAAACTCATGGGTTAGAGCTTTGAGATTGATCATGGGCCGCCGATAGTGCCAGATCAAGCGGGCTGACGCCTGCCAACGGCCATATGGAGAAAATCTTAAGCTATGACGCGGGCAGTACCGAGATTGGACGCGCGCTGGGCGATCGTGGCGGTTGGCTTCGTCGCGCTCAGCCTTGCTTTCTCCGGGCGCAGCATGCTGAGCCTGGCGATGGAAGAATGGGTGCGCGAGTTCGGCTGGACCAAAGCCGGCATCTCGGGCGTCATGACCGCGACCCTGGTCATCATGGCTGGCCTGGCGCCGCTGGTCGGCTATGCGATCGACCGCAGCGGCCCGCGCATCATCCTAGCCGGCGGCCTCCTGATGGTGGGTGCGAGCTCGGCCGTGCTCGCCGGCATGCATTCCATGCTGGCCTTCATCATCGGCTTTGCGGTTCTGGGCGCGCTCGGCTTCGGGCTGGTCGCCACCCACGCGGTCAGCAGCGCGGTCGCGCGCAGCTTCGACGTGGGGCAGGGACGCGCGGTCGGCATCGCGACTTCCGGCTCGACTGCGGGGCAGTTCGTGTTCATGCCCATCCTGGGGCTGGTGCTGGCGGGCGGCGGCTGGCGCCTGGGCTACGAAGCCCTCGCGGCGGCGTGCCTCATTGTGGCGATCATCGCCTGGTGGCTGTTGCGCAACGCGGCGGCCGGCGCCGTGCCACGGGCCGCGTCCGAGGGCACGCACGAAGGCTTCATCACGCGCGTCGGCTACCTGCTGCGCCGCCCCGCCTTCCACGGGCTGTTCTGGAGCTTCCTGCTGTGCGGCTATACCTCGACCGGCGTGGTGGAGACGCACCTCATTCCCTTCGCGCAGTTCTGCGGCATTCCGCCGGCGCCAAGCGCGCTCGCCTTCGGCATCCTGATGGGCGTGAACACCTTGGGCATGGTGGCGGCTGGCTATCTTACCGACCGGATGAATCGTACGGTGCTATTGGCAAGCATCTACTTTTTCCGCTCGCTCACCTTCCTGATGCTGCCGCTCTTGATCCAGGAGACGGCGATCCTGTGGATCTTCGCCTTCCTGTTCGGCGTGTTCGACTACGCGACGGTCCCGCCGACTGCCAGCCTCGCCGCCAGCCACCTCGGCAAAGCGCGGGTCGGCACCGCCATGGGCTTGATCTCCGCCGGCCATGCGATCGGCGCGGCCTTGGGCGCCTTCGCCGGCGGCTACCTGTTCGACCTCACCGGCGGCTATACTTGGCTGTGGTCGAGCTCGTTCGGGCTCGCTCTGGCTGCGGCGATGATCGCGGGATTGGTGCCGGCGCGATCGCGCACCCCGGCGCTAGCATAAGTCGTCTACGTCACACGATTGCTTCGGCCAGATAGCGACGCACCGTAATCTCGGCCGCTGGATTGCGATTGCTCGGTACCGTCGTGCGCGTGAGATCGAGATACACATCCATCGCACGGACCAGGGCGGTTGCACACGCAGCGCGATCCGGAGGTGGCGTCAAGGCAGCGAGCAGCGGGATGGCCTCAGGAACTAGGCGCTCGATGTGCCGGACCTCATACTGCCTATGTCCAGCACGTTCCGCGAGCAGCGGCCCGAACACCCGCCGTCGCAGCAAGGCGAACATATCCAGCCCTTCGAAGATCTCGCCGCGGCCGACCTTCATCGCGGCATAATGCACCCAGATCCAGAACCGCTCCTCGAACCATTCTGGCAGTTGGCGCGGCCAATGCGGCGCCGACCGCTCGAAGAGACCCCGGATGCTGTCATCGCGCGCCCACACGACGATCGGGTCCTCGACGCGCTCCTTGAGCGCCTCCAACGTGAGGACCTTGTAATCGACATGCAGGGGCGGGGTTTCATACAGGCAGATCATGAGCCGCGGCTCGCCCACGTGCTCACCCGTGAAGGCATGGAGCAGGGGAGCTACCCTGTCCGCCATCGCACGTCGGTCCTCGAGCACGGATGCGTACGACTCCGCTTCCGCGACTAGAATACAATCAAGGTCTGAGTATCGGTCGGTCGTGCCGCTGACGTGAGAACCGCCCACCAACAGGCCGATGAGGCGTGGGTCTCGCCGCGTAACATCGGCGATGCGCGCCAGTAAGGACTCGTGCTGCGCCAGCTCGCGCGATTGGGCGTTCTTCATGACTGACCTGCCGGGTTGCCGCAATCAACAGCTAGGGCCGCCCAGCCGTCCGGTCAAGAAGGCGTCAAACATTGAATCGAAAGTGCAGCACGTCGCCGTCCTGCACGACGTAGTCCTTGCCTTCGGAACGGAGCTTGCCGGCGTCGCGGGCGCCGGCTTCGCCGCCGTACGCGACGAAATCTTCGTAGGCGATGGTCTCGGCGCGGATGAAGCCGCGCTCGAAATCGGTGTGAATGACGCCGGCCGCTTCCGGCGCCTTGGCACCGTGGCGCACGGTCCAGGCGCGCGCTTCCTTGGGACCCACGGTGAAGAAGGTGAGGAGGTCGAGCAAAGCATAGCCGGCGCGGATCACGCGGGCGAGGCCGGTCTCGTGCAAGCCGAGATGTGACAGGAACTCGGACTTCTCCGTTTCGTCTTGCAGCTGCGCCACCTCCGCTTCGATCGCGGCGGAGATCACCACTGCCACCGCGGCTTCGGCTTTGGCGCGTTCCTCGACCTTATTGGAATAAGCGTTGCCGGTCGCGGCTGCGCTTTCTTCGACATTGCAGGCGTAGAGCACGGGTTTGCTGGTCAGCAAAGCCAGCTGCTTGAAGAGCGGCTTCTGCTCCGGCGAGAGCTTGGCGATCACCGTGCGCGCCGGCTTGCCATCGCGCAGCGCGTTGAGCGCGGGCTCCATCACCTCCATCAGCGCCTTGGCTTCCTTGTCGCCGCCCTTGGCCCTTTTGGCGGCGGCATCGAGGCGCTTCTCGAGGCTCTCGAGATCAGCCAGCATCAGCTCGGTCTCGACCGTCTCGGCATCGCGGATCGGATCGATCGAGCCTTCCACGTGCGTGACCTCGCCCTCGAAGCAGCGCAGCACATGCACGATCGCATCGACCTCGCGGATGTTGGCGAGAAACTGGTTGCCGAGCCCTTCGCCCTTGCTGGCGCCGCGCACCAGGCCCGCGATGTCCACGAACTCCAGCTGCGTCGGGATGGTCTTGGCCGACTTGCCGATCGCGGTGAGCTTGTCGAGCCGCGGATCAGGCACCGCCACGCGGCCAACATTCGGCTCGATCGTGCAGAACGGATAGTTCGCCGCCTGCGCCGCCGCCGTGGAGGTGAGGGCGTTGAAAAGCGTGGACTTGCCGACATTAGGCAGCCCGACGATGCCGCAATTGAAACCCATGGTTCTCGAATTCCTTGATTACTCTTGGTCCTGCCGCGGAGGCTTCGGCGGTGGCGGGTTTATCACCTGCGCCACCTTCGTCATGAAATGCTCGTGGCCCCGCTCGAACAGCAGCGGGAAATTGTCGGCGATGGCGCCGACGATCTTCTCGACCTCCGGCTTCTCCTCGGCATCGAAATCGTGCAGCACATAGTGCTTCACGAGATGCTTGATGCCCGGATGGCCGACGCCGATGCGCATGCGCCAGAAATCGGGGCCGATATGGGCATCGATGGAGCGGATGCCGTTGTGCCCCGCCGTGCCGCCGCCCTTCTTGACGCGGACCTTTCCGAACTCCAGATCGATCTCGTCATACAGCACGACCACGTCGCCCGGGTCGAGCTTGTAGAACTGCGCCGCCGCCTGCACCGCGCGGCCGCTGTCGTTCATGTAAGTCTGCGGCCAGAGGATCAGAGCCTTGTCGCCGGCCAGCGTGCCCTCCGCGGCCAGCGAATGGAACTTCTCGCGGGCTGGAGAAAAGCCATGGCGGCGAGCGATCGCGCCCGCCGCCATGAAGCCGACATTGTGGCGATGCCCTGAATGCTGTGCGCCCGGATTGCCCAGGCCGACGATCAGACGCATCGCCAGCTCCCAACCGATGGAGCGCGTTACTTCTTCGCCGGACCCTTTGCCGGGGCGCCAGCAGCGGCACCCGCAGCCGGGGCAGCGCCGGCAGCCGGAGCACCAGCCGCGGCAGCACCGGCAACCGGTGCAGCAGCCGCAACCGGAGCGCCCGCCGCCGCAGCGGCAGCCGCCGCAGCGGCCTCGATCTCGGCCTTGAGGCCGGACGGGGCACCGATGGTGACCACGGTGAAGTCACGCTCCTTGACGGTCGGCGTGGCACCCTCAGGCAGTGCGACACTGCCGATATGGATGCTGCCGCCGATCTCGAGGCCCGTCACATCCACCTCGATCTGCTGCGGAATGTTCTCGGGCGAGCACAGGAATTCGATCTCGTGCCGCACCAGGTTGAGCACGCCGCCGCGCTTGAGCCCAGGCGAAGCGCCTTCGTTCCTCACCACCACCGGCACGTGGACGCGGATCTTGGATTCCTTGCTCACGCGCTGGAAGTCGGCATGCAAGACCTTGTCGGTCACCGGATCGAAATGCACGTCGCGCGGCAGCACGCGATGCTTGGTGCCGCTGAGGTCGAGGTCGAGCAGGGTCGCAAAGAACGCCTTCCTGTGTACCAGCTTGACCAGTTCCTTAGGATCGAGCGAGATCAAGGTCGGCTCCTTCTTCTCGCCATAGATCACGGCAGGGACGCGGCCAGCACGACGAGTCGCACGAGCAGCCCCCTTACCAGCGCGGTCGCGAGCCTCCGCGCGAATGGATTCAACTGCGGGCATGATTATCTCCTTTCATCCTGCAGCATCTCCGCGGGCGGACCATCCGCCCGGCGGAACCGATCGGCCTCCAGGGGTGCCGAACGGATTTTGAACCGGATGGCGCGAACCACCCGGGCAATGCGTCTTCAGTCGAACAGACTGGAGACCGAACGCTCCTCGCTGACGCGGGCCATCGCCTCGGCCAGCAGGGGCGCGATCGTCAATTGGCGCACCGTCTGCGAGACCCGCACCGCTTCGGTGCCTTGGATCGAGTCGGTCATCACCAGGGATTCCAGGGGCGAGGCCGAGACGCGCGCAACCGCACCGCCCGACAGCACGCCGTGCGTGACATAGGCGCTGACCGAGGCCGCACCCGCTTCCTTGAGCGCGACGGCCGCATTGCACAAGGTGCCCGCGCTGTCGACGATGTCGTCCACCAGGATGCAACGCATGTCCTTCACTTCGCCGATGATGTTCATGACCTCGGAGACGCCGGCGCGCTCGCGCCGCTTGTCGACGATGGCAAGATCGGCATTCAGGCGCTTGGCCATCGCGCGAGCCCGGACCACGCCGCCGACGTCGGGTGACACCATGCACAGATTGTTCTCGCCGTGGAAGCGCTCCTTGATGTCCTTGATGAGGACGGGCGCTGCGAACAGATTGTCGGTCGGGATGTCGAAGAAGCCCTGGATCTGTCCGGCGTGCAGGTCGACCGTCAGGACTCGATTGGCTCCCGCCGTCGTGATCAGGTTCGCCACCAGCTTGGCGGAGATCGGCGTGCGCGACCCCGATTTGCGGTCCTGGCGGGCGTAGCCGTAATAGGGCAGGACAGCGGTGATGCGGCGCGCGGACGCGCGCTTCAACGCATCCATGATCACCAGCAGTTCCATCAGGTTATCGTTGGCGGGGAAGGAGGTCGATTGCACGACGAACACATCCTCGCCGCGTATGTTCTCCTGGATCTCGACGAACACTTCCATGTCGGAGAAGCGCCGGATGCTGGCATTCACCAGCGGCAGGTTGAGATAGGCCGAAATGGCCTCGGCCAACGGCCGGTTGCTGTTGCCCGTCAGGATCTTCATCGTAACGCCGCGCTGCCCTAAGTTGCCCGCCCGTCGCCCCGCCGCCACCGGGAGACAAAAAAACCGCCACCCCGATGTCGGTCGAGGGGCGAAAAGCGCGCGGAATGTAACAGCGCGATGACGGGCTGGCAATGCCTTTGGCGGGGTCGGGATATGAGTACTAAGCCTATGATCTATACTGGTTTATGGCCGGTCCGCGCGACTCGGCCGGACCGCCATTCCGTTCCTGCAAACCGGCTGCCGAAACAATGCCGATTGCGCAAGACCGATCAAGCGGGCGGCACGCGGGCGGGCGAGAGTGAGCCCGTGCTGACATGAGGCTGCTATGGACCCGATCGGAAAGGCCCTGTGGTTCATCGAAAGCCACTTCAGTGGCGAGATGACGCTTGACGATGTCGCCGGCGTGGCGGGCGTCTCGCGCTACCACCTGACCCGGGCTTTCGGGGATGCCACCGGCCATTCGGTGATGCGCTACATGCGCGCCCGCCGGTTGACCGAGGCGGCGCGGTCCCTGACCAACGGGGCGGCCGACATTCTCCAGGTCGCGCTCGCATCGGGCTACGGCTCTCACGAGGCATTCACCAGGGCCTTCCGGGACCAGTTCGGCTGCACGCCGGAGCAGGTCCGCGCGCAAGGCCATCTCGGCAATCTTCCGCTCGTGGAGGCGATCAAAATGGATGAGACCTTGATGGCGAAACTGGATGCGCCGCGCTTCGAGAACGGCAAGCCGCTGCTGATCGTGGGCTTGAGCGAGCGCTACACCTGCGAATCCAGCAAGGCGATTCCGGCGCAGTGGCAGCGTTTCGGGCCGCACATCGACAATATTCCGGGACAGGTCGGCAAGGTCGCCTATGGCGTCCGCTGCAATGCCGATGAGTCCGGCAACTTCGACTACGTCTGCGGCGTCGAGATCTCTGACTTCAGCGACGTGCCGCCGGAGTTCGCGCGCCTGCGCATCGCGCCGCAGCGCTACGCTGTGTTCCGCCATCGCGATCACATCTCGGCCATCCGCCGGACGATGCACACGATCTGGAGTAAATGGCTGCCCGAATCCGGCCACGAGGTCGTCGACGGCCCGGATTTCGAACGCTACGGCGAGGAGTTCGATCCGAGGACCGGCAACGGCGGCCTGGAGATCTGGATTCCGATCAAGGCCTAGAGCGCAGCCAGGCACGCGCCGCCACGCGTTGTCGGCCATCGCTTGCCTTCTCGTCTTCGCTCAGGCGACCGGCTTCAGTTCGTCGGCCAAACGCTTCAGCACCTGGTCGATCTCGGCTTCCGTCGTGCTGCGGCCGAGGCTGAATCTGATTGCGCCGCCGCCGATCTCGGGGCGTACGCCCATGGCCTTCAAGACCGGGGAGAGCTCGATGCGTCCGGCATGGCACGCCGAGCCCGTTGATGCCGCAAGGCCATCCAGCCGCTGTAGCAGCTCGGCGCCGATCTTGCCGCTGAAGGCAACGTTCAGCGTGTTGGGCAGACGATGCTCGTGGTGACCATTCAGGACGACCCCGTCGCCGAACTGTCGGTTCAGTCCCTCCCAGAGCCGATCGCGCAGAGCCCGGACACGCGCCATCGGTGCGAGGTCCTCGACCAGGGCACAAGCCGCACCGAGACCGATGGCCAGCAGCGCACTCTCTGTCCCGGCGCGCCGGCCGCGCTCGTGCCCGGCGCCATGGATCAGTGGTTCGAGCTCGATCCCTCGCTTGACGTAGAGGGCGCCAACCCCCTTGTGGGCATAGAGTTTGTGCCCCGCCATCGTCAGGAGATCGATGTTCAGCGCGTCGACCTTGGTCGGAATCTTGCCGACCGACTGCGCGGCATCGGTATGGAGCAGGATTCCGTGCTCGCGTGCGATGCGCCCGATCTTGTCGATCGGCTGGATCGTGCCGACCTCGTTGTTGGCATGCATGACGGAGATCAGAATCGTGCCGGGCACGATCGCGCGCTGCACGTGGTCGGGGTCCACCCGGCCGCTGCCATCGACGGGTAGATAGGTCACCCGCGCGCCCAGCCGCTCCAGGAACTTGCAGGGACCGAGAATCGCGGGGTGCTCGATCTGGCTGGTGATAATGTGATCGCCCTTGTGCCTGTTCGCAAAGAAGATGCCCTTGAGCGCGAGATTGTTGGCTTCGCTTCCGCCGCTGGTGAAGATAATTTCATCAGCCCCGCAACCAAGGAGCGCCGCCACTTGGCCCCGGGCTGTTTCCAACGCAACCTTGGCCGGCATGCTCGCCCAGTGGCCGCTTGACGGATTGCCGAAAGCGTCCTCCAGGAAGGGCCGCATCGCTGCAGCTACCGAAGGATCGATCGGCGTGCTGGCGTTGTAGTCCAGATAGATCGGCGTCATATGGACCTCAAAGCGTCATGACCTTGTCGGATTCCAGCGTGGGATATTCCCCTATGCCGCAACGGGAGCGTTCCGGTCTGCAATGTTGAACCCGTGCCTGTCCCATTGCTCCATGCCGCCCCGCAGGACGCGAAGATCGCGGAACCCCGCATCGTGAAGCAAGGCAGCCGCGCTGGCTGATCGCTTGTCGGTCCGGCAAACCAAGACGATCGGACGATCTCTAACCGCGGAGAGCTCGTGCAGCCGCCGTGGCAACTCTCCGACAGGCACGTTACGGGCGCCGGGAATGTGCCCCAGCGGCCCCACGAATTCGTCCGCTCCGCGTACGTCGATGATTGTCGGCTGGAGATGATCGATCTCGCCCGACAGCTCGGCCGCATCCATCCAGCGGAACGGCATGCGTGATCGAATACGGCGAATGATGCGCGGCGCAAAGGCGATGGCGGCCAACAGCGCAAGCGCAATCAGCCCGTAGCGGATAGCCGTGTCATGTCCTGCGAGCGCCTCGCGTCCGGCATAGGCCAGCCACGTGTATGCCAGCGTTCCCGGAAACATGCAGACCAGAGAGGCGATGACATAGTGCAGGAGCCGGATGCGTGTGAGGCCAAACGCGTAGTTGAGCAGATTGAACGGGAACAGCGGTACGAGCCGAGCGAACGCGACGAAGCGCCAGCCTTCCTCCTCGACCCCGGTGATCAGCCGTTGAAGCCGTCCGCCCGCCTTGCGCCTGACCCAGTCGGACGCGATGTAGCGCGCCGTCAGGAAGGCAGCCGTCGCGCCGAGGGTTGCGCCGACGAGGTTGAAAAGGGTCCCCCACACCGGCCCGAATAAGACGCCGCCGACAAGACCGACGATCGCACCGGGCACGAAGAGCACAGTCGCGATCGTGAAGAGCAGGACATGCGCGAGTGGCGCCCAGGGCTCGATCGCGACAATTGCCTGCTCGATGAGTGCTGGATCGAAGCGGTCCCGATAGACCGCCAACAAGACTGCGCCGCCTGCCACGGCCAGCGCGAGCAGAAGGCGGAGAAAGACGCTCCACCGGGTCATGTCGCGTTTTCCCGGCGTCCGAGGGGATAAAGGCGGTCATCGTCACGGAACGGCTGAATCAGCATCCGATCCAGCCGAAGCTCGCGCGGGTTGCGAAACTGCTCGATTCCGATCGTCATTCCGTCATGGCCCGCTGCCGGCGCTGCGCGGTAGGTGCCGAACAGGCGATCCCAACAGGACAGATTGAAACCGAAGTTGCTGTTGGTTTCGCGCGGCACGACCGAGTGGTGAACGCGGTGCATGTCGGGCGTGACGACGATCTTGCGCAGTGCGCCGTCAAGCCACGGCGCGAGCCGCACATTGCCGTGATTGAACATCGACGTGGCATTCAGCACCACCTCGAAGAGCAGCACGGCGACCGCCGGTGCCCCGAGTGCCGCCACGATCCCGATCTTGATCACCATCGACAAGGCGATCTCCAGCGGATGGAAGCGCGCTCCCGTGGCCACGTCGAACTCGAGGTCGGCATGGTGCATGCGATGCAGCCGCCAGAGCGCGGGCACCGCGTGGACGAGGACGTGCTGCAGATAGATGGCGAGGTCCAGCAGGACGACGGATGCGATCACCGCGAGCCAGGTTGGTACCGGCAGCCAGTTGAACAGTCCCCAATCGTGCGCTGCTGCGGCGATCGCCGTGCCCACCGCCGCGACGGGAAAGATGATACGGATGAGCACCGTGTTCAGAACGACGATGCCAAGATTGCCTGGCCAGCGACGCAGGCGTCCGATCGTCTGGCGGCGCTTGGGCGCCAACAGCTCCCAGGCCGCCATGGCGACGAACACGCCGGCAAAGGCACCGAGGCGGATCGCGGCTTCATGCGCGAGCAATGTTTCGGTCCAGGTCATCGGCTCCACAGCGCTTGACGAGGGCAGGCGATCAGCGCATTATTCAATAAATCTGTTGAATGATGGAATGATATGACTCAGAAGTCAAGCGAGAGTCCGAAACAGGCCCTGTTCGCGCAGTTCGCTGCCGTCGCGAAGGCGGTGGCGCACCCCCATCGCCTCGCCTTGCTGGAGCAACTCGCACAGGGCGAGCGCAGCGTGGAACTGCTTGCCGACCGTGTTCATCTGTCGATCGCCAACGCGTCCCAGCATTTGCAGCACATGCGCCAGGCGGGCCTGGTGAGCGGGCGGCGCGACGGGAAGTTCGTTTTCTACAGGCTGACCGATGATTCGGTCCTCGATCTGCTCGCCGCGATCCAGCGCGTCGCGGAGCGTAACCTCGCCGAAGTCGATCGCGTGGTGCGCGGCTATTTCAACGATCGCGACAGCATGGAGCCGGTTTCGCGTGCCGAGCTCCTGGAGCGTATGAAGCTGGGGCTGGTCACCGTTCTGGACGTCCGGCCGGCCGACGAGTTCGCGCTGGGTCATCTGCCCGGAGCGCTCAATGTGCAGCTCGGCGAGCTGGAGCGGCGCCTGACCAAGCTCAACAAATCCAAGGAGATCGTCGCCTATTGCCGCGGCCCCTACTGCGTCCTGTCCTATGAAGCGGTCGCGCTGCTCAGGGCGCGCGGCTTCAAGGTCCGGCGCCTGCAGGACGGACTGCCGGAATGGCGCGCCGCCGGATTGCCGGTGGAAACCACCACACAGCGCCTATGAGCTACTCCGACCCCGAAGGCTATGAAGCATTCATGGGGCGCTGGAGCGCGCGCTTGGCTCCGCTGTTCCTGCGCTTCGCGGGTCTCGAGGATGGGCAACACATTCTCGATGTTGGCTGCGGAACGGGCGTGCTGGCGCGTGCCGCCTTGGCAGACGGGAGAACCATCCGAATCACCGGCGTGGACCCAGTCGAGAGCTTCATCGCATTTGCGCGGCGGGCGAGTAGTTCGCGCGCCGAGTTTCAAGTCGGTTCCGTAGAGGCGTTACCGTTTCCGGACGGCGTATTCGACGCAACGTTGGGCCTTCTGGTGCTGCAGGAATTTGCCGAGCCCGATCGGTCCATCGGCGAGATGGTGCGCGTGACGCGGCCGTTTGGCCGGGTCGCGGCCTGCCAGTGGGACTTCCGCGGCGGAATGCCCATGATGGCGATGTTCTGGGAAGCAGCGACCGCGTTGGCGCCGGACGAAGTCGCCGGCTACCAGGCCAAGGCGCGGCCGCTCCGGAATGCCGACCTCGAGGAATTCTCGAGACGATGGATGAAGGCAGGACTGTCCAATGTCAGGACCGCGCATCTCGAATTCCGGATGCCGTTCCGATCCTTCGAGGAGTTCTGGTTGCCGTTCAGGTCCAGTGCCACGCCGTTTTCCGCCTTTGCGGCTCAGCTCGACCGCGAGTCCGGCGGCGAGCTCGAACGGCTCTATCGAAAGAAGCTGCAGAATATCCGGTCGGATGGCTCGTTTGAGCTTTCGGCGCGGGCCCTGGTGGTCAGCGGTCAGCGCAATTCGATGGACGGCCGAGGCTAACGCTACCGCACGACCAGCTCCAGCGAGCGCTGGGATAACGCCTCACATCCGGTTTCGTTGACCAGCACGGTCTGCCCGCTGGTCATGGCGAGACCGTGCTCGCTGTCGAAGATGATGAGGTGGATAAAGTAGACCTGTCCCGGCGCCGCGGGCTCGCTGTTGCCGTGATAGAACATCGGCCAATCCATCCAGTTCGGCGCGAAGGTGGCGCCGAGGCTGTAGCCGGTGGCGTTCATGCGGTGCTGGCGATAGCCGGCGGCATCCAGCACGCGCGCGTGCGCGTCGAACACCGCGCCGATCGGACGGCCGGGCTTCAGCGCTGCCTTGCAGGCTTCGAGCGCCTCGACCGCGACCTTGTGCATCTCGATCTGGCGCCGCGACACTTTGCCGACGGGAATCGTGCGCATCAGGCAGGAATGATAGTGGCGATAGACGCCGGCGAACTCGAGCGTCAGCTGATCCTGCGCGTCGAGTTTGCGCCGCCCCGTCTTGTAGCGGCAGAGCAGGGCGTCCGGGCCCGAGCCGATGATGAACTCATTGGCCGAATCGTCGCCGCCATTTCGGATGATGATCGACTGCATCGCGGCCAGGATCTCGCCCTCGTCGGCGCCGGGCTTGGTCAAGCGATGCGCTTCGTCCAGCGCCAGGTCGGCGAGGTGCGCGGCCTCTCGCACATACGCGATCTCCTGCGGGCTCTTGACCAATCGGAGGCGCGAGACGAGATCCGAGGCATCCTGCAGATCGGCAAAGCTGTCGAACGCCGCCTGCAGCCGCATGCCGCCGCGGGCGGTGAGGCCGTAGGCTTCCCATTCGACTCCCAGCGTCTTGCCGGCGAGGCCGAAGGTCCGCAGATACTCGCGCAGTTCGGCCGAGGGGTCGGCATTGGGTGCGTCGATCCAGATGCGGATGTCCTTGATGTCGGAGGTGTTCTCGGCCTGACGCAGATCCGGCATGCGGGTCAGCAGCATGAGCCTGCCGTCGGCGCCGAGATAGAGGCATTGGAAATAGACATAGCCGAACGTGTCGTAGCCGGTCAGGTAGTACATGCTTTCCTGCCGGAACATCAGCAGGCCATCGAGCCCGCGCTTCTGCATCAGCACGACCGCGCGCTCGCGCCGCGCCGCCAGTTCCGATTCCGAGAAATGCAACGCCATCTATGTCGTCCTCAATAGAGCCGGCCGCCGTTCGGCACGGAGAGGCTCGGCTGGATCAGCACGACCGCGCCGTTCTCATCCGGGAAGCCCAGCACCAGCACTTCCGACATGAACTTGCCGATCTGCTTCTTCGGGAAATTGACCACCGCCGCGACCTGCCGGCCGACCAGCTCCTCCAGCGTGTAGCGCTGAGTGATCTGCACCGAGGTTCGCCGCGTGCCGATGGCAGGCCCGAAATCCACGGTCAGCTTGTAGGCCGGCCGCCGCGCCTCGGGAAACGGCTCCGCCGCGATGATGGTCCCGGCGCGAATATCGATCTTGCGGAAGTCATCGTAGCTGATCTCCCCGGAAAGCGGCTCCGATTGTCCCTCTGGCATGCCTCGGCTCGTGGTTAACTGCGCAAGGGCGGGAGACTACGGAACTTGCGTGCACTTGCAAAGAGGCCGCCTCCAGCCCCGGACCTTCCCGCAATGATTGAACTCTGATAGCTTCATGGTGCCAAAGAGGGCCGCATGAGCGACTACACGCGTCTGAACAGGGGTTTCGTGAACTGGCAGGGGCAGCGCGTCTTTGTGCCGTGGTTTGGCGCGCCGCGAATAGTACCGTCGGCTCAAGAGGAAACACGGGTGCTGAAAATGCGCTACCGCATGGATATTATCACTGCGTCGACGCTGATTCTGTTCTTCGTAGCCGCGCGTTCGATTGGTGATAGTGATGTTCTTGCCGTAGCGACCGGAGCAGCCATTGCTTCTGGCCTGAGTGCCCTCGGATGCGGAATGCTCCTGGAGCATTGCTGGGTAAGGGATTGGCTGCCTCTGACGACGGCGTGGTCTAGCCGTATTCGCTTCATGCTCAGCTATTTCAGAACGCTGCCGATCCTCGATCGAGTAAAGGAACTTGGATGGGGCGCACTTGGGGGCGCTATATGCGGAAAAGCGCTCTATTCGATGTTGTTGGCTCCGGGCGAAGGTTGGCGCGAATACTGGTTCGTGGTTAGTCCGATGCTGATCGGATTCAGCGTGTTGACGTTCCTTGCTGCCCGTCATGCGGTACTGGCCCTGTTCTCATTACCGCCTCGTGCAGGGACCGCGAGGTCCGCATGAACGGAGGTGATTGCCTAAGTAGAGTGTTCGTCGAATGGCAGGGCCAACGGGTGTTCGTGCCTTGGTTTGGCGCGTTGCGTGTCGTACCGTCGGCTGAGAACGGAAGCCGACTCGCAAGAGCCCACGAACGCACACACATTGTGCTCGCCTTGGGATTCTTCCCCGGCGTTGCCGCCGCGTTCTGGATTGGCGAACCCGATCTCCTTCGGGGCCTGCTGGTCGGGATGGTGATCGTTTTGGGTGCGAGTATAATTCGCGACTATAGACACGTTCGGGCGTGGCCGAAGCTCAATGCTGGCGGCTACTGGCAGTTCAACCTTGCGCGGCTTCAGTCCCTTCCGGCAGCCGAATGGCTCCAAGCGCTGGCACCGAAGTTGGCCGCAGTTCTGATCTTCTCCCTTATCTACTTCCCGCTAGAGGGATGGCTCGCCGAAGATGCTGGTTCCACGCCGCTTGCAGTCAAGTGGGCGTTGATCATCCTTGGTCCGGGGTTTCTCGGGTTTCTTTTGATGCGCGACGCCGCAATTGTCGTCGTGTCGCTGATGCTCCGGCTCCGGCGAGCTTAGGCTTGACAAGGCAGGTTGGAAAACAAAACCGCCCGCTGTGGGGGACAGCGGGCGGTCAGTTTTTAAGAAGGTCTGCCGACTTGGGGGGAAGGGGAGACCTTCTCGGGCCTACTCGAGAGTAAGCGTTACTTCTTCGCGATCTTGGCGACGGCCACCTTGACGTCTTCGATGTTGGCAACCGCGCGCTTGGTCAGCACGTCGACCGCTTCAGCCTGCGACTTCTGCAGGGTGTCGACGAGCTCGCGCAGATTGGCGAGCGCCTCTTCGAAAGCCGCCTTGGTGAGGTCAGCCTGCTTCGCGAACTTGTCTTCCGGCGTGCCGGCCGTGGTCAGCTCCTTGGTGACCTTGCCGAACTCCTCGAACGCCTTGCGGGCGATCTCGGCCTGGCGCTGCGCAACCGCCTTGACGCCATCGAAAGCGAGCTGGTTGGCGGCGGTCAGGGCCTCGACGTTCTTGCGCTGGAGCGCGAAGACCGCGTCGAAGTCAAAGCCCGGCGCCTTGCCGTTGACGAAATACTTGCCGAAGTCGCCAGCCCACTTGCTGAACTCGGCCTGAAACTGGGTAAAGTCGGGAACCTTCACGAACTCGGTCTCGACGGTCTGTGCCTTGGCCATCTCTGATCTCCTCAGGGGTATGGTTAAACTTGTTCGGACCCCGTCCCGGGCCGCCGAACTGTTCTTAAGGCCAATATTGTGCAGTGCAACAGGAACGTCAAGGGAATTTTTGCTGCGATGCAAAAAATCTGCGATTAAGCTATATTAATCATACAATTAATCTCTGACGCGGCGCGTCAAACCGATCCACCGATCGATCTGCGCAAGACGTTTATCCAGTTCTGCCATGGTCTTAGATAGGTCGGCAGTCTCATCCTTGAGCCAGACGCGAAGCGCGCAAGCATAGATGGCGCCGAGCCCCTCGATGCGGAAGGCGCCCCGCAGCCCGGAGGCGGAGACGCCCGCTGCCTCCAGCATGTTTGCCAGGGACCGGCGAAGCTGGAACATCAGGCAGCCGGCCTCGAACGGCGTATGCGGCAGTTCCCAGACCAGGGCCGCATACGCTTCCTTGTGCTCGCTGAGGATGTCGAACCGCCGCATGATCAGGTCAAAGAGCTTGTCCTTGACCGAGCCGTCCAGCGGATCCTCCTCCAGGCTGGCGAACAGCCGGGCGTCGATGTCTCGGCTGATCCCGGTCAGGATCGCCGCCTTCGACGGATACGCTTCATAGGCGGCGGCGAGGCTTAGCCCCGCATCCTTCGCGATCTCGGCGTAAGAGAGTTTGCGCCAGCCACCGGCTGCCACCATGCGCAGCAGCGCCTCGCGCATGGCCGCCTTGGGGTCGCCCGCGGGACCCTTGGGCGATGGTCTCGGCCGGGGACGCGGCCGGGCCTTCGGTCTAGCTTTCTTCGCTGCCTTGCGCGCGGATTTGGCCATGACCTGCTCCATTCCTTGCGCCGAACCTTAATAAGCACTTTGGCGCGGGAAGAGGACGAGAGCAAGGCTTTGAGAGGGCTGGACTCCTAACTCACCTTCAGCACGTGGCCCCCGGTGATGCGCCGCAAATCCGCCGGCGTGAGGCGAAAGACGGCATTCGGAGACCCTGCTGCAGCCCAGATCTCGTCATATTGGTTGAGGTCTGCGTCGATGAAAACGCGCACCGGTCCGGTATGGCCGACCGGCGCAACGCCGCCGATGGCAAACCCGGTCGAGGCGCGCACGAACTCCGCATCGGCCCGGCCGATCTTGTCGCCCAGCACTGCTTCCAGCTTCTTCTCGTCCACCCGGTTGACGCCGCTCGCGATCACCAGCACCGGCTGGTTGGCGCCCTTGGCCCGAAAGATCACCGACTTGGCGATCTGCGCAACCGTGCAGCCGATGGCAGCTGCCGCATCCGCGGAGGTGCGGGTCGACGCATCGAATTCCTTGATCTCGGTTTCGAGGCCGTGGCGCGCGAGCGCGTCGCGCACGCGGGCGATGCTACCCCTGGCCCCCGGCGCAGCGTCCATCACTTTCCTTCGGCGATCTCGCGCCCGCGCGTCGTGGCGGCGGCGATGGCCTTGGTGAGCAAGGGCTGCAATCCATCCGGCGCCATCAGGACGGCCAGCGCCTCGATGGTCGTGCCCTTGGGGCTCATCACCGCCTCGCGCAACTTGGTGGCGGATTCGCTCGATTGGTACGCCAGCTCGCCGGAGCCGACCACCGTCTCTCGCGCCAATTGCATGGCAAGGTCGGCGGGCAAGCCCGCTGCGCGGCCCGCTTCCGCCAGGTATTCTATCAGTAGGTAGACATAGGCCGGCCCGCCGCCCGAGAGCGCCGTGACGGCGTTGATCTGGTCCTCTTCGTCGATCCAGCCGACCTTGCCGACGGCAGACAAGAGCTGTCCGCACAATTCGAGCGTGGCGGCCGGGATGCTGGGGTCCTTGAGGATGACACTCATGCCGCGCCCGACCGCGGCCGGCGTGTTGGGCATGGAGCGGACGATCGCTGCATCAGCACCGAGCTTGCTCTTGAGATAAGCGACGGTCTTGCCGGCAGCGATCGAGAGAAAGACCGTGCCCGCCTTGGCGAATCGCCGATAGGCGGGCAGGGCCTCGTCCATGAATTGCGGCTTGATCGCCAGGAGCACGATGCCGGGCTGCAGTCCGGCCGGCAGCTGATCAATCGCGGCCGCGATGGTGACGCCGCGGGCCTGGACATCCTCCAGGTCCCGCGGCGCCGGATCCACCACGAACACGTTCTTGCCGGCGACGCCGCGCCCCAACCAGCCGCGCAGCAACGCACCACCCATCTTGCCGCAACCCACCAGCAGAAGCGGGCCGGGCAAGACGATCTTCTGATCGCTCATCGTTGAGTTTTAGGCCTCTCCGACCGTCTCCAACATGGCGGCTTCCATCGCCTCATGGGGCTTCTTACCGCCCCACAGCGCGAATTGGAAGGCAGGGTAGAAACGCTCGCATTCGCCGATCGCGGTTTCAAGCAGATCCTCAAGCTGCTCGGCGACGATCCCACTGGTGCCGCGTAAGAGGACGGTATGGCGGTACATCGGCGACATCTCCTCGGAGGAGAGGTCGAAATGGCCGAGCCAAAGCCGTTCGTTGATCATGGCTAGCAATTCAGAAACCAGCAGGCGCTTGCCGGCCGGAATCTTCATGTCGAACAAGCACGAGAAATACAGGGCCCCCAAATCCTCCTGCCAAACAAAGAACATGCGGTATTCGCACCACTGACCACGGAACTCGACCACCATCTCTTCGTCAGCCGAACGCTCGTGCCGCCATTCATTGACGGCCACCAGCTCTTCCAGCATGTCGATGGGATTGTGACGGGTTTGGGTCGACTCAACTCGGAGCAATGCCATTGCTAGCGCCCTCCATGCGTCGCCCCCCGGAGGCCCGCAGGTGGGGCCGCGCCCCCAGGACTAGATGACAGAACAGTGAATCCCCACAACAAATAGAGTTGCAAATTTGGGACTCCAGCGCAAGCGGGGAATTAAGGAAATTTCGAGTCCCAGTCTAAGAAGAGCGCCTAAGGCTGTTCAGACTCGAACTCTTGTGGAGGCGCGTCGGTGCGGTTCGCGGCCGCGATGGCATCCTCGGCTGCCAGTCGGGCTTCCAAGGTGGCAACGCGCGCTTCCAGCCGGATCTGCGCCTCGCGTGCCGCCTGGGCGACCGCCTTCATGGTGTCGAACTCCTCGCGCGGCACCAGATTCATGCGGGCGAGCAGCCTTTCCAGCTGCTGCTGGACGCGGACCTCGACCTCATGCTTCACGCCGCTGACGGAACCCAAGGCGCCGCTGGCCACTTTGGCTAGGTCATCGAGAAATCGGTTGTCGGTCTGCATGGTCGCTTCGCTTGCCGCTGTCGATGGCTCCACTTATAAACCGATCGCCGGCCGTTTCCATCCATTCCATCGGTTCCGCACATGATGTTTCCCGAGTTCGATCCGGTTGCGTTGCAGATCGGACCTATTGCCATTCGCTGGTATGCCCTCGCCTATATCGTCGGCATTCTCCTGGCCTGGCGCTATTGCATTTGGCAGGCGCAGCTGCCGCCGCAGCGCGTGTCGCGCACGCAGTTCGACGACCTCCTGTTCTGGGTCACTATCGGCATCATCGCCGGGGGACGGCTGGGGCAGGTGCTGCTGTGGGAGCCCAGCGTCTATCTCGCCAATCCGCTGGAGATCTTCAAGATCTGGAAGGGCGGCATGGCGTTCCATGGCGGCCTCATCGGCGTAATCGTTGCGATCGTGCTCTATGCTCGTAGCCAGAAGCTCAGTCCGTTTGCCTTCTCCGACGTGATCGCTGTCTCGGCCCCAATCGGTCTCTTTCTCGGCCGCGTTGCGAACTTTGTTAATGGCGAGCTGGTCGGCCGGCCAACCGATGTGCCCTGGGCCTTCATCTTCCCGCACATCGACAATGTGCCGCGCCACCCGAGCCAGCTGTATCAGGCTGCGCTCGAAGGCATCGTGCTCTTCCTCTTCCTGTTCTGGGCCGCCCGCCAGCAACGGATCCGCGAGCGGCTCGGCATGATGACCGGCCTGTTCCTGATCGGCTACGCCATCGCGCGCTCGATCGGCGAGGTCTTCCGCGAGCCGGAAGTGAGCCTCGGCGCCTACAGCTTCGTGACCTGGGGCCAGATCCTGAGCGTCCCCATGTTCCTGTTCGGCCTCTATCTCGTGATGCGCAAACCGCGCATGGCGGAAGGAGGCAAGTGAGCGCGATATTCGCCAGCAGTGCACGTTCTTCTCTCACTGTCATCCCGGCCTTGAGCCGGGACCCATGGTCCAGCCGCGCGTGCGACTGCGGAATGGACCCCGGCTCAAGGCCGGGATGACGGATGGAGTAGCGGAAAGTGCAGGGGCAATGACCTCCGCCCTCGATCTTCTGAAGCGGCGCATCGCGGCGAGTGGGCCGGTCACGGTCGCGGAGTTCATGCGCATCGCGTTGGCGGAGCAGGGGACCGGCTACTACGCGACGCGCGATCCGCTTGGCGGTGCGGGCGACTTCATCACCGCGCCGGAAATCAGCCAGATGTTCGGGGAGCTGCTCGGCCTCTGGTGCGTCGACTCGTGGGAGCGCGCAGGCGCGCCTGATCCGTTCCTGCTGGTGGAACTGGGTCCGGGTCGCGGCACGCTGATGGCGGATGCCCTGCGCGCCGCCAAGGTGCGGCGGCCATTCCTCTCCGCCATGCGGCTGCATCTGGTGGAGATCAGCCGGCCCTTGCGCGCGTTGCAGGAGCAGAGGCTCGGTGCCTTTCATCCGCTGTGGCACGACGATCTGACGACCTTGCCCGACGGACCGGCCCTGATCGTCGGCAACGAGTTCCTGGATGCTCTGCCGATCCACCAGTTCCAGATGACGGAGCGGGGTTGGCGCGAGCGCGGCGTCGATCTCGTGAACGACACGCTCGCCTGGACGTTGCTGCCGCCCGGCCCGCAACTCGCCCTGTTGCAGGCGGCGCACAAGCGTGCGAAGCCGGACGAGATCGCGGAAGTCTGTCCAGCCGCCCTGTCCATTGCCAGCACGGTCGGTGCGCGAATGGCTGAGGAGGGCATCGCGGCCTTGTTCATCGATTATGGACCCGCCGACAGCGCCGTCGGCGAGTCGCTGCAAGCCGTGAAGGCGCACCGCTTCTGCGATCCGCTGGCCGAGATCGGTGCCGCCGATCTCACCGGCCACGTCGATTTTGCGGCGGTGGCGAACGCCGCGCGCGAGGCCGGCGCGCGTACCCACGGCGCGTTGGCACAGGCGACCTTCCTGGAAACACTCGGCATCCGCACGCGCGCAGCGCTGCTGTCCGCGAAAGCAAGCGAGGCCGACCGCAGCGCCATCGCGCAAGCCATGACCCGCTTGATCGATCCCCGGCAAATGGGCAGTTTATTCAAGGCGCTCGCCATCTCGCATCCGGACCTGCAGGAGCTTGCCGGCTTCCCATGATCAAACTCAGCGTTTTCGAAACTCTGCCCGGCATCCGCCACGGCTTCATGACGCGCGCCGGTGGTGTCAGCGAAGGCATCTACGATTCGCTCAATTGCGGTCTCGGCTCCGACGATGAGCCAGAGCGCGTGCGTGAGAATCGCCGGCGCGTGCTTAAGCTGGCCGATATTCCCGCGAACACGCTGCTGACCGCCTATCAGGTGCATTCGCCGGACGTGTTGGTGGTCGAAGAGGAATGGCGCGACGGGCCGCGGCCAAAGGTCGACGCGCTGGTCACCAGGCGCAGCAATATCGCCATCGCCGCGTCATCGGCCGATTGCGTGCCGATCCTGTTCGCCGATCCGGAGGCACGCGTCGTGGGAGCCGCCCATGCGGGTTGGCGCGGCGCGGTCAGCGGCGTGCTGCAGGCGACGGTGAAGCAGATGTGCGCGCTAGGCGCGCGGCCGGAGCGCATCCGCGCCGGGGTCGGCCCGTGCATCGGTCCGGCGAGCTACGAAGTCGGTCCGGAGTTCCCGGCACCGTTCCTCGCGCAGGACCCGGCCAACGCGCGGTACTTCCGGCCTGCTCAGCGCGACGGTCATTACATGTTCGACCTCGAATCCTACGTCGCTGCCGCGCTCGAAGCGATGAATCTTGCGGAGATCGAGGTCGCACACCGCGACACCTGCGCCGAAGCGGGTACCTTCTTCAGCTACCGCCGCTCCGTCCTGCGCAAGGAGCCGGACTACGGCCGCCACGTGTCGGTGATCGGGTTGGTGTAGAGGCTCATTCGATCCCACGCTTGTCGTGGACGTTGTATGTGCACGGTGCGATCTCGACGATTGTCAGATAATTGTGAGATCCGTAGTCGCTCGCGTGGAACAGACCGTCGCGATAGATATTTGCCCATAGGATCAGCCTGGCGTTCGGACCTTCTCGATAGCTGCTGCTGAATGAAATCGTCTCCTCATTGCAACCGGGCCACGGTTCCCAATGTGTGGGGTAGCCAAAAGCGGTAGAGTCGAAGACTAAGACGACGACGCAACCCCAATGACAGTCGTCTCTTGTGCGCTCAGGTGTCGGGCATCCGGTATCATTGACCTGCGCCTCATCGAACCTGCCATCGGTAAAGCGCTCATGAAAGGTCGGCGGCAGCTCGAATGGCCTAGGCTTGAACTCTCGGCTCACCTCGCTTCCGATGAAGCAGAATCGATCATAGCCCGGAGCGAAACGTTCCAGGATCGCTGCGACGATTCGGCTTCGCGGCTTCGGCTCGGGATCGGCACCGGCCTGCGGGGTCGGCACAATGGACAACAGCAGGATGAAAACGATCAGGATTCGCCGGCTCACGGTCGTCTCCTTCGACGCCCTGAGCTTCCATCCTGATTGCGGCCGAATGGTGTCGGATTGATGGCGCTACCACACGCCGGGAACCAGCCTATGGCGCACGCGTGTGGCGTAGTCGGCGTAGCCCGGCAGTTCCGCCATCAATGTGCGCTCCTCCATCACCGCGCGGATGGCGAACAGCAGGATGATGACCGGCGCGAGCGCCAGGCCCCACCATGTCCGAGCAGCAGCGGAATGCCGGCGATCAGCAGCAGCGTGCCGCCGTACATCGGATGCCGCACGATCGCATATGGTCCCGCACTGATCACGCGGTGCCCGCGCTCGGCCTGGATCTTCACCACCGGGACGGCGAAGCTGTTCGTGCGCATGATCAGGAACATGATGTACAAGGAGACTGCGATCGCGACGGCGCCGATCGCTCGGAGCCAGAGCGGCACCTCGGACCAGCCGAAGCGCGCGGCGTCCAGGCTCATCACCACGAACCAGCCGCACCAGCGGAGCAGGAACGTCGCTATCAACGCCCCGTCCCACGGCTTCTGCTCGCGCTGGATCAGAGGCTTCAGCCGCTCTTCGAGGAGGGCGGGATTGTGGCGCCCCAGCCAGCCCGTGATGAGGGCGCTTGCGATGCTGAACTCGAGGAGAAAAACCCAGCCGGCGGGCCACGCCAGCGTTCCGGCGGACACGAATAGCAGCACGAGCATGATCACGAGGCCGATCACCGATTTCTGAATCAGGCGTCGGGTCATCGATTGATCGCTAGACAGGCACCCTCAGCACCGCGCGCAGGCCGCCGAGCGGTGAATCGCCGAGCGTCAGATCTCCGCCATGGCTGCGCAGGATGTCGCGCGCGATCGTGAGCCCGAGACCGGTTCCGCCGGTCTCCTCGTTGCGCGAGGCATCAAGACGGAAGAACGGTTTGAAGACGTCCTCGCGGCTGTCGATCGGCACGCCAGGCCCGTCATCGTCCACCACGATCTCCACGCTGCCGCGGCGGCGATTGAGCGCGACCTCGACGCGGCCGGCGTAACGCTGCGCATTGCCGACGATGTTGGCCACCGCGCGGCGGAAGGCGTCGCGCCGCAGCGGAACCGTGATCTCGGAGTCGGTTGCGGCGAAGCCGATGCGTGCGCCGTTGCGCCGAGCGCCGCTCACGACATCCTCGACCGCCGCCACGATGTCGGTCTCGGTCGGCAGCTCGGTCCCTTCGCCGCGCGCAAAGGCGAGATAGGCATTGACCATGCCTTCCATGTCCTCCACGTCGCGCTTCAGGTCCTCGATCGCCGGAGTCTGTCCCATCATCGCAAGCTGGAGCTTCATGCGGGTGAGGGGGGTCCTGAGATCGTGGCTGACGCCCGCCAGCATCTCTGTGCGCTGCTGCATCTGCCGGCGGATGCGGTTGCGCATCTGGTTGAAGGCACGGCCCGCCACCTCCACCTCGGCCGCGCCGTCCAGCACGAACTCGCCCACGTCGCGGCCCTTGCCGAAATCGTCCGCCGCCTGGGCCAGGCGCCTGATCGGCCGCACCTGCCCGCGCATGAACAAGGTCGCCAGTGAGAGCAGCACCAGCGAGGTGCCGAGCATCCACAGGAAGAATATGTACGTCGTGGAGGAGAACAGGCGTCTGCGCTCCACGACCACCTGCAGCACGCCTTCCGGGAGCTGCACGTGGATCTCGACCTCCTTCTCCAGCGATCGGCTGTCGATGATGAACGGCCGCTCGACCCGCGATTCCAACGCATCCGACAGCTGCCGGTCGACCAGGTTCTGGCGCATGATGGTGGGATCGTTGGGCAGGATCTGGCCGAGGTTGAAATTGAAATCGATGCGCATGGTGGAGCTGGCGACGCGGAAGATGCGCTTGGCGCGCTCTTCACTGATCGGATGCGGCATCAGCTGGATGGCAGCGGCGATGTCGCCGGCCACGCTCTGCGCCAGGCGACGCGTCACCGTGTTCCAGTGGCTGTCATAGAACACCCAGGCCGACACCACCTGCAGCAGCACCACCGGCGTCACGATGATCATGATCGAGCGGCCGAGCAGCGAGCGCGGCAGCATCGCCTCAAACTCCACCAGCAGTGCACGCAGTGCCATCAGCATGGGATACGATCAGTCCGGCTGCAGGACATAGCCGCGCCCGCGCACGGTCTGGAGGAAACGCGGAAAGCGCGGATCGTCCTCGACCTTGCGGCGCAGCCGCGTCATCTGCACGTCGATCTGCCTGCTCTCGCCGCCTTCCTCGCCCTGCGGCGACAGGTCCTCGCGGGAGACCGGCTCGCCCGCGCGGCGCGCCAGCTGGAACAGCAGCTCTGATTCCGCCTCGGTCAGATGCACGGGTTCACCCGACTTGAACAGCCGCCGCCGCTCGATCTCGAACACGAATGCGCCGAACTTCACCGCGCCGACGCTGGTCTGGCGCTCGCTCCGCGCCTGCGCGCGCTTCAGGATGGCGCTGATCCGCAGCACCAGCTCGCGCGGCTCGAACGACCCCTTCACCAGGTAATCATCGACGCCGGTTTCCAGGCCCGCGATCCGGTCGGTGGCTTCGCCCATCGCGGTCAGCAGAAGGATCGGCACCAGGCTGCTCTCACGGAGGCTGCGCGCGAGATCGACCCCGCTCTCCCCCGGCATCATCACGTCGAGCACCAGCAGGTCGAAAGTGATGCCGGCCATCTTGGCGCGGGCATCGGCAGCGTCGACCGCAGTGGTGACGCGATAGCCTTGCTCGGTCAGATAGCGGCCGAGCAGATCGCGCAGCCTCTTGTCGTCGTCGACGACCAGGATGTGCGGCTGGGCTTCGCTCATCGTGCTCGCCGACTAGCGCGGCAGGCTCGGGCGGAAGCGCCGCCGATCGCCTTCCTCGATCATGCCCAGCAGCACCTTGCGGAAGCCGTCGACGGCATCCGCGCCGGCCGAGCGATAGGCGCGAGCGATCAGCGCCCGCTGCTCCTCCGTCAGCTTGCGCTCCAGCTCCGACCCCTTTTCGGTGAGGCTGAGCAGCCGCTGACGCCGGTCCGTGGAGCCCGGCTTCTGGGTGATGAACCCCTGGCGCACCAGCTGGCCGAGCACCCGGCTCAGGCTCTGCTTGGTGATGTGGAGGATGCCGAGCAGTTCGGACACGGTCATGCCCGGATTGCGGCCGACGAAATAGATGACCCGGTGGTGGGCCCGTCCGAAGCCGAACTGGGCCAGGGTCTGGTCGGCTTTCGCGGTGAAATCGCGGTAGGCGAAAAACAGCATCTCGATGCCCTGGCGCAGCTCATCTTCGCGCAGAAACAGCGGATTTGCCGGTGATTTTATGTCAGCCATGTTGACTTATTTGTTCGATTGTTCTAACGCTGGTCTGGACTACGATGAACCATAATACAATCCCTACCCCCCTCCCGTGGAGTTGTCAGCGATGAGTTTAGTCCCATTCGATGACCGTGACGGAGTCATCTGGTTCGACGGAAAGTTAATCCCCTGGCGCGATGCCAAGCTCCATGTCCTGACCCATGCCATGCATTATGCCGGCGGAGCCTTTGAGGGCGAGCGGGCCTATGGGGGCCGGGTCTTCAAGTCGCGGGAACATTCCGAGAGGCTGCACAAATCGGCGGAGATCCTGGGCTACACGATTCCCTACTCGGTCGATGAGATCGAAAAGGCCAAGGCCGAAGTCGTGAAGGCCATGGGCGGCGGAGACCTCTATGTGCGTGCTATTGCCTGGCGCGGCAGCGAGCAGATGGGCGTGGCGGCGCAGCAGGCGAAGATCCACCTCGCGATCGCGGCCTGGGCTTGGCCGTCGTATTTCTCGCCGGAGCTGCTGGAAAAGGGTATCCGCCTGAAGTGGGCGATCTATCGCCGGCCGTCGCCCGACACCGCGCCGACTGCCTCGAAGGCGTCGGGCCTGTACCAGATCTGCACCATCGCCAAGCACGATGCGGAGCGCGAAGGCTACCAGGACGCCATGATGCTGGATTATCGCGGCCAGCTGGCCGAGGCGACCGGCGCCAACGTATTCCTGGTGCAGAACGGTGAGCTCCACACGCCGACGCCCGACTGCTTCCTTAACGGCATCACGCGCCAGACGGTGATCGACCTTGCGCGCAAGCGCCAGATCAAGGTGGTGGAACGCGCCATCATGCCGGATGAGCTCGGCAAGACGCAGGAAGTGTTCCTGGTCGGCACCGCCGCTGAAGTGACGCCGGTCGGCCAGATCGGCGAATACAAGTTCACCGTAGGCTCGGTGACCAAACAGCTGCGCGAAGACTACCTCAAGGAAGTGCGCCAACCGGCAACCAGCGCGGCTGCGGAATAGCGAACGCGGACTGCCTCACAGCACCCGTCGCGGCAGCTTGCGGCGGCGGGTGCCTGTCATTGTTCATGCTGCTTGCGCCATCCGTAGCGCGTCATCCCTCGCGGCTTGTAGATCGATAGCGCAACGAGCAAGAGCAGCATCACCAAGCCGCCGGCGGCATGCATCCGCATCGAGCGCCTCAAGCCGAGCAGATCGGCGTCGGTCACCGCGCCGTCTGCTGCAACGCCTGCCATGTGGCTGATTCCATCCATTTGCTGCAGCAGCACATAGATGGTGACGACCGTGAGCAGGAGCTTCGCCAGGACCCAATAGTGTCGGAACAGGCCCCACGGCGTGCCGAGCGATTGGATGATGCCGATGGCGAGCGCAGCGAGAATCAGGGGAAGGATGACGTACCAGGCAATCAGTTCATTTGCGATGTAGGCCGCACGTACCACCTGGCCGTTTGTGCTGCTCAGACCGACGATCGCGAGCAGGAGAAAAACGGCGACTGCGCCGAGCGAGCTGATGGACGCGATGATGTGCGCCATCAGCACCGGCTTGCGGAGCTGTGGCGCCATGGTAGTCGAGGCGGTCGGCGGCCAGCGATCGACGAGTCCGCTCCAGTTGACCGCCGCGCCGATCGCGGCGAAGACCCCCAGAAGCGCCAGAAGCCCCCAGCCTGCATGGCTACCCGCTTGATCAGGTGATGCGTGGCGGCCGGGACCGTGGGGACCAGCGACGCCAGCCAGGGCCAAGACCGCGACCAGCATGACAAGACCGCCGATAACGGTGCCAGACACAGTTACCCAGCGCGGGGTCCCGGGATAGGGGGGCAAGTCGGCCATCTGGATGCTCTCCTTCAGGCGCGGGTGCGAGGCATCATCCGGGATGGCTGTCGGCCGTGGCGGCATCTGTCCCGTTGGGCCTGGAACGATGGAACATGCCGCCACCCTGCGGTCCTCGCGAGAGAGCCGGCAAATTTTCGGACCCTTCTGGTGTTGGATTCAGATGGCGGAGCCTATCGCTTCCATTTCTCCGCCGCGCGGTCGTCGCTCTCCTTGGCTTCGACCCACGCGGTGCCCTTGGCGCCTTCTTCCAGTTTCCAGAACGGCGCCTTGGTCTTCAGCCAGTCGATGAGGAAGGCGCACGATTCGAGCGCGGCCTGGCGATGCGCCGATGTCGTCGCGACCAGCACGATGCGATCGCCGGGCTCCAGCCGCCCGTAACGATGGATGATGAGCACGCCGTCGAGCGGCCAGCGTGACCGCGCTTCGGCCTCGATCTCGGCCAACCGCTTCTCGGTCATCCCGGGATAATGCTCCAGCGTCATCGCGCTGACCGCGCCCTGGTCCGCGAGGTCGCGCACCAGGCCCACGAAGCTGGCGAGGCCGCCGATTTTACTGTTGCCTTCGGTCAGCAGCGCCAATTCCGTGCCGATGTCGAAATCCTCGCGCTGGACTCTGATCATGGCTGCTCTCAGCCGCCGGTCACCGGCGGGAAAAGTGCGATCTCGTCATCGGGCCGGACCGGGTGATCGTGCTCGACATATTCGTGGTTGATCGCGACCTTGATCACGTTGCGCCGGTCGAGGGCGGCGGCGTATTGCGGGCCCAGCGTCGCGAGCCAGTCGAGGAGCCCCTCCACGGTCTGGACGTGATCGGGGGCAACCAGCTCTTCCTCGGCTTTGCCGATGTTGGTTCTGACCCAAGCAAAGTACAGCAGCTTCATGAAACCTCCGTCCGAGTTCTCGGACCACAGATACAGATAATGTCAAATCGCGGCTCGCGCCATCGTTGGGCATTTCGGCCCAGCCACACGATTTCCATGCGATCCGACCTTTGTCTAGGTCTGAATTTTACCCCTACTTAACGCATAGTCTCCTAGGTTTCACCGATGAAAGCTTTGGATCTTCGCAAGATGGTTGAGGCAGGGGACTCGGCTTCCGTGGCGGATTCCGGCTTTGCCCAGAGGATCGCCGAAAAGGCGGGCTCGCTGGGCGTGCAGCTGGCCGATGCGGCCGGCTCGATCGACGATGTGGCCAAGGTCGTCGCCAACCAGGCGCAACAGTTCGAGGAACTGCGCGTCGCCGCCGATGCGATGGTCGCAGCCAACGAACGCATCGCGGGCGAGGTCGAGACCGCGGCCAGGAACGCAGGTCACGCCGCTGCCGAAATGTCCGCCTCGCGCGGATCGCTCGAATCCTCTCTCGCCGACGTGCGCAGCCTTGCCGCCAGCGCCACCGCGATCGAAAGCAAGATCACTGGCCTGCGCCAGGCGCTGGAGCAGATCGCCAAGGTGGCGCAGACCATCGATGCGATCGCCAAGCAGACCAACCTTCTCGCTCTCAACGCGACGATCGAGGCGGCACGTGCGGGCGATGCCGGCCGCGGCTTCGGCGTGGTCGCGGGCGAGGTCAAGGCGCTGGCGCGCCAGACGGCAGACGCCACCCAGCAGATCGCCGGAACAGTCGGACAGCTGACGCAGCAGACCGGGGAACTGAGCCGCGAGGGCGCCGAAGCGACCAAGCGCGCTGCAAAGGTCGAGTCGGGCACCGCGGCGATCGGCGATGTGGTCGAGAAGTCCGCGCGCGCCATTAGCGACATCGCCGCCCAGGCCGAAGCCATCGCCGGCGAGACGCGGCAGATCCGCGAGCGCGGTAGCGTGCTGACCAGTGCGTTCGTGGGGCTCTCGGGCGGAGTCAAGAAATCGACCGGCGATCTGAGCCAGGCCAAGGATCGCATCAATCATCTGCTGGATGTGGCGGAGGACCTGATCGAGGCGACCGCCGATGCCGGGGTCGAGACTACCGACATGCCGATGATCCGCCTGGTGGTGGAGAACGCGGCCAAGATCGGCGCCTTGTTCGAGCAGGCGATTGATCGCGGCGAGATCACGCTGCAGGACCTGTTCGACGAGCGCTATGAACCCATCGTGGGCACTGAGCCGCAGCAGGTGATGGCGAAGTTCACCGCTCTGACCGACCGGCTCCTGCCGCCGATCCAGGAGGCGGCGCTGGAGGTGGATGCCCGCGTCGTGTTCTGCGCGACGGTGGACCGCAACGGTTATCTGCCGACGCACAATCGCAAGTTCTCACAGCCGCAACGCAAGGGCGACGTGCTGTGGAACACCGCCAACTGCCGCAACCGCCGCATCTTCAACGATCGCGTTGGCCTGAAGGCCGGCCGCAACGAAAAGCCCTTTGTAGTCCAGACCTATCGCCGCGATATGGGCGGTGGCAACTTCGCTTTGATGAAGGACGCCTCCGCCCCGATCTGCGTCAAAGGGCGCCACTGGGGCGGTGTGCGCTGCGGGTATAAGGTATAACGGCGCGTCTGAGTTCTTCTCTCGCACTCTTAATCGTCATGGTCGGACTTGGTCTGACAAGGTTGCAAGTGCATGGCTTGCTCAAACAATTGCGCTGCATTACCGTCGCCGCCTGCTGCAGGAGGCAAGGCATGGCCGTCACCATCTATCACAATCCCAATTGTTCAACCTCGCGCAAGGTGCTGGGCTGGCTCAAGGACAAGGGCATCGAGCCCAAGGTAATCGAGTATCTGAAGACTCCGCCGAGCGCGGGGGAGCTGAAGCGCATCCTGAAGCAGATGAATGCCAAGCCACACGACATCCTGCGTCGCAAGGGTGAAGCGTATGAAGCGCTGGGCGATGTGAGCAAGCTCAATGCCGACGCGCTGATCGGTAAGATGCTGGAGGACCCGGTGCTGATCGAGCGGCCCATCGTCGTTACGGACAAGGGCGCCGCGCTGTGCCGTCCACCGGAGAAGGTATGGGATGTCGTCTAGCTCTGCGCGGGAAAGATCAGCCGCGCGATGGTGCCGCGATTGAGTTCGGACAGGATTTGCAGCTTTCCGCCATGCGCCTCGATCAGGTTCTTGACGATCGGCAGGCCGAGGCCGCTGCCGGTCGGATCGGTTGCGGCCGCGTTGCCAACGCGGCCGAATGGCTCCAGCGCCACGGCGATCTCTGCCTGGCTCATGCCGATACCGGTGTCTGAGACCGTCACGGCGATCGCCTGATCGGGCGTGCGTTGCACGGCCATCTCCACCTTGCCGCCAGGGTGGGTGAACTTGATGGCATTGGAGAGCAGGTTGATGACCATCTGCTTGGTGCGGCGACGATCCGCAGTCAGCATCAGGCTCGCCGCGGTGCCGTAGACCTGGAGCTTGAGCCCGCGACCGTCGATCATCGGCCGCATCATGCGCGCGCATTCGTCAAGCAGTTCGACGAGGTCGAAGGGCGTGCGCTTCAGTTCCAGCTTGCCCGCCTCCACCTTCGCCAGGTCCAGGATGTCGTCGATCAAGGCCAGCAGGTGCGTGCCGGCCTGGTGGATATAGCCGCCATATTCCGCGTATTTGTCGACCTGATCGCGCCCGAAATGCAAGCCGCGGACAACCTCCGAGAATCCCAGGATCGCATTCAAGGGCGAGCGCAACTCGTGACTCATTTGAGCGAGGAAGGTGCTCTTCGCGCGGCTGGCGGCTTCGGCGGAAGTCTGCGCGCTGCTGTTCAGGTTGCTGGCCTGCCGGCTCAGTTTCTCTTGCGCCTCGGCCAACTGGCGCGCCCGATCCATATGCTCGGTGATGTCGTGGCTGATCTTGAAGACGGACGGCGTGCCGCGATAGGAGACGCGCTGCGCCGCGACCTTGACCCAGATCGTGCTACCGTCGGCGCGCCGCAGCTGCACTTGCTTTTGTGTGCCGCCGGTACCGGCATCGATGTCACGCAGCAGCGCACCGCGTCGCTCCGGCTCGACATAGAATTCGAGAATGGAGCGGCCACTCAACGCCTCGGCTGACGTGCCGAACATGGCTGCCGCCGCATCGTTGGCATGAAGCAGCGCGCCCGTTTCCCACGCGGCGATGGTGACCGGCACAACAGATGACAAGCGCAGCAATCGGCTGATTTCTTCGTCGGCCGGCCCGCTGAAAGGTTCGTTGGACGCCATGCCCTCGTTCGCCGCTTCGCTCAAGGTGTTCCGCGTTCGGGGGCCTGAACCTATCCCCGAACGCGGAGTCGACGCAGCGACAGAAAAGAATGTTGGCAGGGTACAGCCGCCTTTCCAGATCGCCGGATGACGCATCTTTGATATTGGGGTGTGTGATTTTGAGCTTTTCCGCGGAACGTGGCAGGAGTGCTGGCGACCAGCCAAAAGCGTGACAAATCCGATGGTTAGTTGATCCTACTGGGCGTCTTGCTCCGCTTGCCAGAGGCCCGATCAAGAGGGATGGAAAGCGGCCGATCTCTCCGCTATGGTCCGCTTGTCCGTCGTGAGGGAAGCCGGTGCGCGCAAAGGTCAGAGGCGTAAATCCGGCGCTGCCCCCGCAACTGTAGGATCGCCCGCCGCACTCCGGCGGAATCAAGGACGGCGCATCGGCCACTGGCCTTTCAGGCTGGGAAGGCGCGACCAAAGTCCCGCGATCAAGCCAGGAGACCTCAACGGACGCTCGGTTTGTCGGCCGCCTCGGCGGGAGGAAGGGACCACATTCATGGCAGCCATCACGGCTGGCACCACGCAACCATTGCCGCCGGTCACTCTGGTGCTGGGCGGCGCGCGCTCCGGCAAAAGCAGTTTCGGCGAACGGATCACCGTCGCGCATCCGCGCGGCTGCGTCTATGTCGCGACCGCCGAGATCGGCGATGAGGAGATGGCCGAGCGCGTGCGTAAGCACCAGGCGCGGCGCGAGGCTCATTGGCGCACCGTCGAAGCGCCGCTTGAGCTTGGGCCTGCGATCGTGGCCGAAACAGAACAGGGCGCGGCGGTCCTGGTGGATTGCCTGACGCTCTGGCTCAGCAATCTGATGGCGGCGGGCCGCGATCCGGCGAAAGAGAGTGAAGACCTTGTCCGCGCGCTGGGGCAGGCCGGCGGTCCGGTTGTCTTCGTTTCCAACGAAGTCGGCCTCGGCATCGTGCCGGACAACGCGCTGGCGCGCGCTTTCCGCGATCACGCCGGCCGCCTCAACCAGCGCGTGGCGGAGGTCGCAGATAATGTGTTTTTCGTGGCGGCGGGCTTGCCGCTGCGCCTGAAATGAGGGGATTGAAAGAATGAGCGGCAAGATTCCGGCGACCGTGGTGACGGGCTTTCTCGGCGCCGGCAAGACGACCTTGATCCAGAACCTGCTGCGCAATGCCAATGGCCGCCGCATCGCGCTCATCATCAACGAGTTCGGCGAGACCGGGGTCGACGGCGAGATCGTGAAGGGCTGCAAGATCGAAGGCTGTCCGGAGGAGAACATCGTCGAGCTCGCCAACGGGTGCATCTGCTGCACGGTGGCGGACGATTTCCTGCCCACCATGCGCGCGCTGCTCGACCGGCCCAACCCTCCCGAGCACATCGTGATCGAGACCTCAGGCCTCGCGCTGCCCAAGCCGCTGGTGAAGGCCTTCAACTGGCCGGAAGTGCGCACGCGCGTGACGGTCGATGGCGTGGTTGCGGTGGTGGACGGACCTGCAGCCGCAGCGGGGCGCTTCGCTGACAATCCCGACGCCGTCGCGGCCCAGCGCTCCGCCGACGCGGCACTGGATCATGACAGCCCGATCGCAGAGCTGTTCGAGGATCAGATCAACTGCGCGGACCTGATCGTGCTTAACAAGAACGACCAGATGGATGACACGGCACGCGCGGCCGCGACGGCAGCGATCACCGCCGAGCTGAAGCGTGCGGCCAAGGTGGTGCCGGCCAGCTTCGGTGCCATAGATCCCAAGGTTCTGCTGGGCTTGGGCGCCGCCGCGGAAGCGGATCTCGACAGCCGCTATTCGCATCACGAGCTGGAGGGCGAGGACCACGACCACGACGAATTCATTTCCTTTCGCCTCGATCTGCCGCAGCTGAGCAAGCCGGAGGATCTGGTCGCCAAGCTGCTGCCCGCGATCGAGCGTCACGACATCCTGCGCGTGAAGGGGTTCCTGAACATCGTGGGCAAGGAGATGCGGCTGGTGCTGCAAGGCGTCGGGCCGCGTCTGCAGCACTATTACGACCGCGCCTGGGCGCCGGGTGAGGTCCGCTCCTCGCGCCTGGTGGTGATCGGGCTCAAGGGTCTCGACCACGCCGCGATCGCACGCGATCTCGGGCTCTAACATGCATCTGCTCGCCGCCAAGCCTGGTCAGATCATCGATGGCAGCGAGGCCATTGATCTCGGCCAGACTCCCGGCGAGATCATCGTGCTGTCGGCGGCGGACAGCGAGCTGGCGTGCCTGTCGCGGGCCTATGGGCACCTTGCCGATCCGAAGCCGAGCCTGCGCCTCGCGAACCTGCTGCAGTTGTCGCACCACCTCTCGGTGGATTCGTATGTCGAGGACATCGTCGCGAAGGCAAGGCTCGTGGTGGTGCGCCTCCTGGGCGGCGTGCGCTATTGGCCCTATGGTATCGAGCAGATTTCCGCGGAGTGCCGCAGGCGCGGCATCGCCCTCGCGTGCCTGCCCGGCGACGATCAGCCGGATCCGGAGCTCAACGATCACAGCACCCTTCCGGCGGCTGCGGCGCATCGCCTGTGGCAGTTCTTGGTCCAAGGCGGGCTGGAGAATGCGTCCGAGTTCCTGCGCTACGCCGCGAGCCTGATCGGCAGCGAAGTCACGTGGCAGGAGCCACGCCCGTTGCTGCGCGCGGGGCTCTACTGGCCGGGCAAGACCGTATTGTCCCTCGACGATCTGCGTCGCGAGTGGAGTGAGGGCGCGCCGGTTGCTGGCATTGTCTTCTATCGCGCATTGATGCAGGCGGGCCAGACTGCGCCGATCGACGCTCTCATCGAAGCTTTGACAGCGCGCGGCCTCAATCCTTTGCCGATCTATGCGGCCGGCCTCAAGGAGCAGGCAGCCGCCGACTTGATCGCGCGCTTCTATGCAGAGACGAAGCCCGACATCACGCTCAATTGCACCGGCTTCGCGATCTCCCAGCCCGGCGCGGCGCAGGCCGCAACGCCGTTGGATGCTGCGGATGCGCCTGTCCTGCAGGTGGTGCTGAGCAGCGGCACGCTCGACGACTGGCAGGCAGGGAAGAACGGCCTCAGCCCGCGCGACCTCGCGATGCAGGTCGCGCTGCCTGAGGTCGACGGCCGCATCATGACCCGTGCCATCTCCTTCAAGGCGGCTGGCCGCTACGACCAGGCCACTCAATGCACCATCGTCGAGCCGCAGCCCGAGCACAGCCGCGTCGCCTTCGTCGCTGAGCTCGCCGCCAACTGGGTAAAGCTGCGCCGGAAGTCCGCGAGCGAACGCAAGGTCGCCATCATCCTCGCGAACTATCCCAACCGCGACGGCCGCATCGGCAATGGTGTTGGCCTGGATACGCCTGCCGGTGTGGTGGAAGCGCTGAGGGCGATGAAGAACGCAGGCTATGCGGTTGAGGAGGTGCCGGAGCATGGCGACGCGCTGATCGCGCGCTTGTTGGAAGGTCCCACCAACGCGCTCCCCTCAAAGAAATCTCCAATCGGCTCTGACGCAGCCGATGTGCGGATCCCCCAAGCTGGGGGAGGGGGTTTGCTCTTAGGGACGGAAAACTATCGCCGTCTCGCGCGTGTGCCTGGTGAGATGGCGAAACGCTGGGGACTATCGGACCAAGATCCCCACTGTATCGACGGCGCGTTCCGTCTGCCGCTGATCCGGCTCGGCAATGTCTATGTCGGTATCCAGCCGGCGCGCGGCTACAACATCGATCCGGTCAAGTCTTACCATGATCCGGATCTCGTGCCGCCGCACAATTATCTCGCCCTCTACACCTATCTGCGCGAAGTTGCCGGGGTCGACGCCGTTGTGCATTTCGGCAAGCACGGCAATCTCGAATGGTTGCCTGGCAAGGCGCTGGCCTTGAGCGAGGATTGCTATCCCGAAGCGATGCTGGGGCCGCTGCCGCATCTTTATCCCTTCATTGTGAATGATCCCGGCGAGGGCACGCAGGCGAAGCGGCGTGCCGGCGCGGTCATCGTTGATCACCTGACCCCGCCGCTCACACGCGCCGAGAGCTATGGTCCGCTGCGCGATCTCGAGCTGCTGGTCGACGAATATTACGAAGCGGCGCAGCTGGATCCGCGGCGCTGCCGCGATCTGCGCGACCGCATCCTCGATCTGGCGCAGGGCTCCGGCCTCGCCGCCGATTGCGGTATCACCAAGGGCGATGACGCCGACACCGCGCTGGCGAAGCTCGACAACCAGCTGTGCGAGCTAAAGGAATTGCAGATCCGCGACGGTCTGCACGTCTTCGGGCGCTCGCCTGCCGGCACCGAGCGCGACGCATTGCTGGTGGCACTCACGCGCTTGCCGCGCGGCAAGGGCGAGGGAAGGGACCAGTCGCTGATTCGCGCCCTCGCGGTCGACCTGGAGCTGGGCGAAGAATTCGATCCGCTTGCCGCACATCTTGGAGATGCATGGACCGGGCCGCGACCGGCGGTACTGGTCGAGATCACGGCGGATGCTTGGCGCACCAACGGCGATACCGTCGAGCGCCTAGAGCTCTTGGCATTGAAGCTGGTGACCCGTGCGCATTGTCCGCCGGACTGGAAGTGCAGCGGCGCGGTGCTTGAGTTCGTCCACCAGACCCTCGCGCCGACCATTGATCGCTGCGGCAATGCGGAACTCGATGGCCTGCTGCGCGGTCTTGGCGGCCGCTTCGTGGCGCCGGGTGCCTCCGGCGCGCCCACGCGCGGGCGCATCGATGCGCTGCCGACAGGCCGCAACTTCTACTCCGTCGACACCCGCGCGATCCCGACTCCGAGCGCCTGGGCCCTGGGCTGGAAGTCGGCGGGCCTGATTCTCGATCGCCACCGGCAGGAGCACGGCAGCTGGCCGCGCGCGCTAGTGCTGTCCGCTTGGGGGACGGCCAACATGCGTACCGGCGGCGACGATATCGCGCAGGCCCTGGCGTTGATCGGCGCGCGGCCGACCTGGGACGCAGGCGCCTCGGGTCGCGTGGCGGGATTCGAGATCCTGCCGCTCAGCCTGCTCGACCGGCCACGCGTCGATGTCACGCTGCGCGTCTCCGGCTTCTTCCGCGACGCGTTTCCGGCGCAGGTCGATCTGTTCGACAGCGCCGTGCGCGCGATCGCCGAGCTGGACGAGCCGGAGCATCTCAACCCGATCGCCGCCCGCGTGGGCGCTGAGAGCGCAGAGCTGATCGCCCAGGGCGCCGATCAGAAGGCTGCCCGCCGCAAGGCCGCGTTCCGCGTGTTCGGCTCCAAGCCGGGCGCTTACGGTGCGGGTCTGCAGGCGCTGATCGACGAGCGCGGCTGGTCCGACGAAGGCGACTTCGCGCGCGCCTATCTCGCCTGGGGTGGATACGCGTATGGCAACGGAGCTGCGGGGGAGGCGGCGCAATCCTCTTTCTCGCATCGTCTCACGCAGGTCGATGCAGTGCTGCACAACCAGGACAATCGCGAGCATGATCTGCTTGACAGCGACGATTACTACCAGTTCGAAGGCGGGCTCGCCGCGACCGTCAAGCACCTCACCGGCCGCAAGGCGCAGGTCTGGCACAACGACCATTCGCGCCCCCAGAATCCGCAGGTGCGCAGCCTCGAAGAAGAGATCGCACGGGTCGTGCGCGCGCGTGTCGTCAATCCGAAGTGGATCAAGGGTGTGATGCGCCACGGCTATAAGGGCGCGTTCGAGATGGCGGCGACCGTCGACTACCTGTTCGCCTTCGCTGCCACGGCCAACTGCGTCGCCGATCACCATTTCGACCTGGTGTTCGACGCCTATCTCAGCGACGAGACGGTGCGCGATTTCATCGAACGCCACAATGCCGCCGCCTTGAAGGAGATCGCCGAGCGCCTGCTGGAAGCGCAGGAACGCGATCTGTGGCGCCCCCGGTCCAATATGGCCCATGCCCAACTTAACGAGTGGTCTGGGCGAAACCCTGCAACGCGAGCAGCCTCATGAGCGACGAAGCCGACATCAACCGCCGGGCCGACGAGAAATCCGCCAAGCGCAAGGAAGCGCGCGACAAGATGATGGCGACCAAGACTATCGAGAAAGGTCTTCTGATCGTCCATACCGGCAAGGGTAAGGGCAAGTCGACGGCGGCCTTCGGCATGGTCATGCGTTGCATCGGCCATGGCATGAAGGTGGGCGTGATCCAGTTCATCAAAGGCAGGTGGGATACCGGCGAGCGCTGGGTGCTGGAGAAGTTCCCGGACCTCTGCACCATCAAGGCCCTGGGCGAAGGCTTCACCTGGGAAACGCAGGACCGCGCACGCGATGTCGCCCATGCGCGCGCGGCCTGGGAAGAGGGGAAGAAGCTGATGGCGGATCCCACCATCAAGCTGGTGCTGCTCGACGAGCTCAACATCGCGTTGCGGTACGATTATCTGCCGATCGAAGAGGTGGTTGAAACGCTGAGGGCGCGCCGTCCCCATCTCCATGTCATCGTGACTGGCCGCAACGCCAAGGACGAGTTGATGGCGGTCGCCGATCTTGTGACCGAGATGGAGCTGGTGAAGCACCCGTTCCGCGACGGTGTGAAGGCACAGAAGGGGATCGAGTTTTGACGGCGTCGCGCTGCATCGACACCCCCTCACCCTGTCCCTCTCCCTCGAGGGGAGAGGGGATGCTGTTGCTGGGTTCGTGCACTAACGCCCTTCTCCCCTTGAGGGAGAATGGTTGGGATGAGGGGTATGCCTGCCACGAGCGAGGTGATTGCACGTGAGCGCTCGTTGCTGCGCCATCATGTTCCAGGGCACCGGCTCCGATGTCGGCAAGTCGCTGATCGTCGCGGGCCTGTGCCGGTTCTATGCGCGGCAGGGTAAGCGCGTGCGGCCGTTCAAGCCGCAGAACATGTCGAACAATGCGGCGGTGACAGCGGAGGGCGGCGAGATCGGGCGTGCTCAGGCCTTGCAGGCGCGGGCTTGCGGCCTTGCGTCGTCGGTGCACATGAACCCGGTGCTGCTGAAGCCGCAGAGCGAAATCGGCGCGCAGGTGGTGGTGCAGGGCAGAGTCTGGGGCCAGGCGAAGGCACGCGACTATCGCGCGCTCAGGCCGCAGCTGCTGCCAGCGGTGCTCGACAGCTTCGCGCGCCTGTCGGAGGAAGCCGATCTCGTCCTGGTGGAAGGCGCGGGCAGCCCCGCGGAAGTCAACCTGCGCGACGGCGACATCGCCAACATGGGCTTTGCAGAAGCAGCCGATGTGCCGGTGCTGCTGGTCGGCGACATCGATCGCGGCGGTGTCATCGCCTCGATCGTCGGCACCATGGCGCTGTTGCCGAAGGCCGAGGCCGCACGCATCAAAGGTTATCTCATCAACAAGTTCCGCGGCGATCCACTGTTGTTCGAGGATGGTTTGGTGACCATCGACCGTGCAACCGGGCTCAAAAGCGTGGGCGTGGTGCCATGGTTCAGCCAAGCGCATCTGCTGCCGGCGGAAGACGCCGTCGCCCTGAACGGCTATCGCGCCAAGTCCGAGGGCGAGATCAAGATCGCCGTGCCGCGTCTGCCGCGCATCTCCAATTTCGACGATCTCGACCCGCTGCGCGCGGAGCCGGATGTGCGGTTGGAGCTCATCGAGCCCGGCCATCCACTGCCCGCCGATGTCGATCTTGTCCTGCTGCCGGGTTCCAAATCCACCATCGGTGACTTGCAGGCGTTGCGTGATGCCGGCTGGGATATCGACATCAAGGCCCATGTGCGGCGCGGCGGGCGTGTGCTCGGTCTGTGCGGCGGCTATCAGATGCTGGGTGTTCGGCTGGATGACCCCGACGGAACGGAAGGGCCCGCCGGCGCTATCGATGGTTTGGGGATGCTGCAGGTGGAAACGCGCCTCGGTGGCGACAAGGCGCTGGTCGAAGTGGCCGGGCAAGATCGTGCGAGCGGTCAATCTGTGCGCGGCTATGAGATGCATATTGGCCAGACGCGTGGCGCCGATTGCGCACGGCCAATGCTCGATCTGCAGGGTAGGCCCGACGGCGCAATCTCAGCAGATGGACGCATCATGGGGACCTACGTGCACGGCATCTTTGCGAGCGACGGGTTTCGCCATGCGTTCCTGAACTCACTGCGCGCGCGTGCGGCGAGCGGCGTCGCCTATGAATCGCTGGTGGATCAGGTGCTGGACGAGCTCGCCGACCACCTCGCGCGCCACCTCGATACCGAACGGATCCTGGACCTTGCTAGTCGAACAGCCAGATAAGCGCGATGAGGAGCGCCGCCTGCACGATGCAGGCGCGGACGAACAGCCGCAGCGCCAGCCGGATGTCCGGGGCGGCGGCGTGCGGCCGGCCGCCGTCATTCATCCAATGATCCTCGACCAGCTTGCCGTGATAGACGCGTGGGCCTGCGATGGCGAGCCCAAGCGCGCCGGCAAAGGCCGCTTCCGGCCAGCCGGCATTGGGCGAGCGATGCTTGTTCGCATCCCGCCGCATCGCGCGCCAAGCGCTGCGTGGATTCGCACCGGGCAGCAGCATCGCCGCCAGGCATACGATGAGCCCGGAAAGGCGGGCTGGGACCAGGTTGAGCAGGTCATCCAGCCGCGCCGCCGCCCAGCCGAACTGCAGATGGCGCGGTGTCTTGTGGCCGATCATGCTGTCGGCAGTGTTGATCACTTTGTAGGCCAGCAGGCCGGGCAGGCCAAACAACGCCGCCCAGAACACCGGCGCCACCACGCCATCCGAAAAATTCTCAGCCAGCGATTCGATCGCGGCCCGCGACACACCGGCTTGGTCCAGTGCCTCCGGATCGCGCCCGACGATGCGCGAGACCGCGAGCCGCCCGCCGCCGATCCCGCCGGTCTCCAGGCCCGAGGCCACCGCGGCGACGTGGTCATAGAGGCTCCTCTGCGCGATCAAGGTCGACATGACCAGCGCCAGCCACAGCCAGCCGAGCGGCAAGGCCAGCAACACTTCCTGGATCAGATGGCCGAAGATCAGCGCAGCCAGGAGCAACGCCGCAATGGTCCAAGCGCCGCGATTGCGGCGGCGACCGGGCGTGTCGCTTTCAAGATTGAACCGGGCATCCGCCCATGCAATGACCCGCCCGATCAGCTGGATCGGATGGAGCTGGCGCCGGTTCAACGCCTCCGGATCGCCGAACACGGCGTCGAGAGCGAGAGCAAGCAGCAGGGATTCGGGACGAGCGAACAGAAACATCCGGGGTTCATTGGCCGATTTGGCGCGGCCCGTCAATCGGCCTCAAGGAATGACTGGGGGAGTGATAAGCAATGAGCAAGATCGGCGTGATGGTGTGCGGCCACGGCAGCCGCGATGAGGAGGCGATCACCGAGTTCCAGGCAGTGGCGCGCGGCATTGCCCAGCGCCTGCCGGAATTCCCCGCCGATTATGGTTTCCTGGAATTCGCCCGGCCGATCATCCGCGACGGGCTCGATGCCTTGCGCAAGCAGGGTGTCACGCGCTGTCTCGCCGTGCCCGGCATGCTGTTTGCGGCCGGCCATGCCAAGGACGACATCCCCTCGGTGCTCAACAAATACCAGGCGGACCATCCCGGCTTTCACATCGAATACGGCCGCGATCTTGCTGTCGACCTGAAGCTGCTGCGGGCCGCGCGTGAGCGGATCGAGCAGGCGGAGCGTACCGTGAGCCGCAAGGTGCCGCGCGACGAGACGCTGCTGGTGGTGGTCGGCCGTGGCACGTCCGATCCTGATGCCAATTCCAACATCAGCAAAGTGGCGCGCATGCTGTGGGAAGGCATGGGCTTCGGCTGGACGGAGGTTTGCTATTCCGGCGTCGCCTTTCCGCTGGTGGGACCGGGCCTCGAGCATGCGGTGAAGCTCGGCTACAAGCGCATCATCGTGTTCCCCTATTTCCTGTTCACCGGCGTGCTCGTGAAGCGGATCTACGACATCACCGACGAGATGGCCGCGCTCCATCCGGAGATCGAGTTCCTGAAGGCGAGCTACCTCAACGACCATCCGCTGGTGCTGGATGCCTTCGCCGCGCGGGTGCGCGAGATCCTGGACGGCGACAACGCGATGAACTGCCAGATGTGCAAATACCGCGAGCAGGCGATCGGCTACGAAGCCGAAGTCGGCCGCATCCAGGAAAGCCACCATCACCACGTGGAAGGCATCGGCACCGGCAAGGCGCATCGGCATGATCATGGCCACGACCATCATCACCATGGGCATGACGGGCACCACCACCATCATGACCACGATCATGATCACACGCATGCTCATGTTCATCATGATCATGCGCACGATCACGACCACACCCACACGCACTTCCCGCCGCCTTTCCCGGACCACCCCCACGGCCCTGGCAAGCGCAATCCGGAGCGGCTGTGAGGCGCACCATGTTGGCCTGCGGCTATTCGCTCTTTTTTCCGTCATGGTCGGACTTGGTCCGACCATCCACGAGTTTCGTTGGGCGAGAGCGCGCTGCATCAGGGAAACTCGTGGATGGTCGTGCCAAGCACGACCATGACGACTGAAGGGGTGCGTGACTCCCATGCCCCGCGACTACGTCAAAGACCCGGCGGAGATCTATCGGCAGTCCTTTGCGACCATCGAGGCGGAGGCGCGGCTGGACGCATTGCCGGTATCGCTGCGCGCGGTGGCGCGGCGCATGATCCATGCATGCGGCATGACGGACCTCGTCGACGACCTGTCCTGGGGCGGGGATCCCGTTATGGCCGCGCATCAGGCCTTGCAAGCGGGCGCGACGATCCTGACCGATGCGCAGATGGTCGCGTCCGGCATCATCCGCGGGCGCTTCCCGAAGAACGACATCCTCTGCGTGATCACCGAGGATGAGGTCGCAGAGACTGCGCACCGTCTCGGCACAACGCGCTCTGCCGCCGCCGTGGAACTGTGGCGCGAGCATCTGCAGGGCGCGATCGTCGCCATCGGCAATGCGCCGACTGCCTTGTACCATCTGCTCGACCTCGTCGAAGCCCGCGGGCCGCGCCCGGCCGCGATCTTCGCATTCCCTGTCGGCTTCGTCGGCGCGGTCGAATCCAAGCAGGCGCTGATCGACGCCAATCTCGGCATTCCTTATCTGACGTTGCGCGGCCGGCGGGGCGGCAGCGCGATCGCGGCCGCTGCCATCAATGCGCTCGCCGACGACAAGCCGGGAGCCGAAGCATGAGTGCTTGGCTCAATGTCATCGGCATAGGCGAGGACGGCATCGAAGCCCTGCCGCGCACTCTGCGGGCGCTTATTGAGCGCGCCGAGCTGATCATTGGCGGGGAACGTCATCTTGCGATGGTGCCGCATGCGCATGGCGAAAAGAAAAGCTGGGCCTCGCCATTATCGCTCACGCTCGACGACATCTGGTCGCGGCGCGGCCGGCCGGTTGTGGTGCTGGCGACCGGCGATCCGATGCACTTCGGCATCGGCGTCGCCCTTGCCAAGCGCGTGCCGGCAGAGGAGATGGCGGTCTATCCGCACATCTCGGCCTTTTCGCTGGCGGCCGCACGTATGCTTTGGTCCCTGTCGGAGGTTGAGTGCCTCACCATCCATGGCCGCCCGCTCGATCTGCTGGCAAGCGCCTTTGCACCGAAGCGCAAGCTGCTGCTGCTGTCACATGATGGCTCTTCGCCAACTGAAGTCGCGCGACGCCTCATCGAGCTCGGCTATGGCGCGAGCGTACTGACTGTACTCGAGCATATGGGCGGCACGCGCGAACGCATCTATGCCGGCCGCGCCGATTCCTGGTCTCACCCGCGCGCTGCCGATCTCAACACGCTGGCGGTCGAGTGCCATGGGACAGATGGCGCGCGCGCCTTGTCGCAGTCGCCAGGTTTGCCGGACGAAGCCTTTCAGCATGACGGTCAGTTGACCAAGCGCGAGATCCGTGCGGCGACCCTTTCGGTGCTCCGGCCTTTGCCCGGCCAATTGCTGTGGGACGTCGGCGCCGGCTGCGGATCTATCGCCATCGAATGGCTGCGGGCTCATCGCTCGCTCTCGGCCATCGCGATCGAGTCGGATGAAGAACGGCTAGGCCTGATCGAGAAAAACATGGCGGCACTCGGCACGCCGCACCTGAAGCTCGTGAAAGGCACGGCACCGCAGGCCTATGACGGCCTGCCTGATCCCGATGCCGTCTTCATCGGGGGTGGGCTTGCCGATGCGGGCGTGATCGAACAAGCCTGGCGACGCTTGAAAACGGGCGGGCGCCTGGTTGCCAACGCCGTGACCGCTGAAGGCGAAGCTCATCTCTTCGCCTGGCGCGGCAAGCTGGGTGGGGAAATGACGCGCCTCTCCGTCGCGCGCCTCGCGCCGGTGGGCGAGCTGCACGGCTGGAAACCGCTGATGCCCGTCACGCAATATTGGGTGGATAAGACATGACCGGCATCATCTATGGCATCGGCGTGGGGCCGGGCGACCCGGAGCTGCTAACTTTGAAAGCGGCGCGGCTGATCCGCTCCGCTGACCTCATCGCCTATCCGGCACCGGAGGAAGGGCCGAGCTTCGCGCGGCAGATCGCAGCGACCCATATCCCGTCCGGCATGCCGGAGTTGCCGATCCGCATGAACATCGGCGATGGGCGCTTCCCGAAGGACGATGTCTATGACGGCGCCGCGCAGACGATCGCCGAGGCCGTGGCGCGCGGCCAGCAGGTAACGGTGCTGTGCGAAGGCGATCCGTTCTTTTATGGCTCGTTCATGTATCTGTTCGCGCGGCTGGCGGATCGCTGCCGGGTGGAAGTGGTGCCGGGAGTCTCGTCCTTGATGGCCTGCGCGACCGCGACTCGTGGTGCGTTGGCGGCGCGCAATGACGTGCTCACCATCATCCCGGCGCCCTTGCCGGAAGAGGATCTGCGTCGGCGCCTGGCGGAGATCGAGGCCGCCGCCATCATCAAGGTCGGCCGCCATTTCGCCAAGGTGCGCAAGGTGCTGACCGATCTCAAGCTCGCCGACCGCACGCGCTATGTGGAGCACGCGACCTTGGCGAATGAACGCGTGCTGCCGCTGCACGAGGTGCCGGCGGATGCAGCGCCTTATTTCTCCATGCTGCTGGTGCATCGCCGTGGGGATGCCTGGAAATGACCGACCTGCGGAACGATCCCGCCATCATTGCCTTGTCGGAGACCGGTGCCGCGTTGGCGCGCCGCATCCAGACTGTTCTGCATGCCGGCGAAGTGTTCGGGCTCGAAGGCCGCGTCGCCGATTGCGACCGCGCCTTCAGCAAGGTCGCCGCCATCCTGCACGATGTCTTCGCCGCCGGCCGGCCGATCATCGGCATCTGCGCGACGGGCATCCTGATCCGCACCCTCGCGCCGTTCCTGATCTCGAAGGAAAACGATCCACCGGTGCTGGCGGTGGCAGAGGATGCCTCGGTCGTTGTGCCGCTGCTTGGCGGCCATCACGGCGCCAATGTGCTGGCCACGCGGCTGGCAGACGCGCTGGGCGGCGTCGCGGCGCTGACCACCGCGAGCGACGTGACCCTGCGGGTGCCGCTCGACGCGCCGCCGGTCGGCTGGCGCTTGCGCGAGACTGCCGACTACAAGCGCGTCGCGGCAGAGCTATTGGCCGGCGCATCGGCGCGCATCATCGTGGAGGCGGGGCCAATACCGGAGTGGCTGCTGGAGCTGCCGCAAGCGGCGGATGCGCCAATTACCGTTCTGGTGAGCGAGCGCACCGATGCGAAAGCCGATCTGGTCTACGCGCCCCAGACGGTGGTGCTTGGCGTCGGCTGTGAGCGGTTGGCTGAAGAAAGTGAAGTCTGGGATCTGGTCGAACGGTCGCTCGCCAAGGCGAACATCGCTCGGGAAGCGATCGCGTGCGTGACCTCCATCGCGCTGAAGGCGGCGGAGCCCGCGATCCATGGCGTCGCGCGGCGGCTCGGCGTGCCCGCCCGTTTCTTCGATGCCGCACGCCTGGAGCGCGAAACACCGCGTCTCAAGAACCCGTCGGACCTCGTCTATCGTGAGACCGGCTGTCACGGCGTCGCCGAAGGCGCGGCGCTCGCGGGTGTGGGTACGGGTGGCGAACTCATCCTGCCGAAACAGCGGTCGCAACGCGCGACCTGCGCCTTGGCACGATCATCGGAGATCGTCGACCCGAAGCTCATCGGCCGCGCGCGTGGCTCGCTCGCCATTGTCGGCATCGGACCCGGCGCGCCGGCTGCGCGCACGCACGAGGTGGAGGCGGCGATCCGCGCCGCCACCGACCTGGTCGGCTACAAGCTCTATCTCGATTTGCTCGGCCCGCTGGCGGAGCACAAGGCGCGGCACGGTTACGAGCTGGGTGAGGAGGAGATGCGCGTGCGCATCGCGCTCGGCTTGGCCGCCGAGGGGCGGGACGTGGCGCTGGTCTGCTCTGGCGATGCGGGCATCTATGCCATGGCGACCCTGGTGTTCGAGCTGATCGAGCGAGAAGGCAATGCCGACTGGGCGCGGGTGGCGATCACCGGCCTGCCCGGCGTGTCCGCCATGCAGACCGCGGCCGCACGCATCGGCGCACCGCTCGGTCACGATTTCTGCGCCATCTCGCTAAGCGACCTGCTGACGCCGTGGGAGGCGATCGAGCAGCGGCTCCTCGCGGCGGCGGCCGGCGACTTCGTGGTGGCGTTCTACAATCCGGTGTCGCAGCGCCGCCGCACGCAATTGGCGGCGGCGAAGGAGATTCTGCTGCGTCATCGCCCCTCCGATACACCGGTCGTGCTGGCGCGCAATCTCGGGCGCGAGGGAGAGACGGTGACGGTGGTGGCGCTTCGCGACCTCAAGGTCGAGGATGTCGACATGCTCACCCTGGTGATCGTGGGCTCGAGCGCGACGCGCGCCGTGGCGCGGCCCGATGGCGGTGTCTGGGTCTATACACCCCGCGGCTACGCCAAGAAGATGGACGCGGGAAAGGGGGCTGCATGAGCATCGTGCATTTCATCGGTGCCGGGCCGGGGGATCCGGAGCTCATCACCGTCCGCGGCAAGCGTCTGATCGAGGAAGCGCCGGTGGTGCTCTATGCGGGTTCGCTGGTTCCGGCTGCGGTAATCGCGATGGCGCGCAGCGAGGCGCTGGTGATCGACACCGCGCCGCTGACTCTCGACGAAATCATCGCGCACATGAAAGACGCGATTGCGGCCGGCAAGACGGTCGCGCGCGTGCATTCCGGCGATCCCTCGATCTACGGCGCGATCGCGGAGCAGATGCGGCGCTTGGACGAACTCGGTATTCCCTACGATGTGACGCCGGGCGTGCCGGCATTCGCCGCTGCGGCCGCGATGCTTAAGACCGAGCTGACACTGCCGGAGGTGAGCCAGACCATCATCCTGACGCGCACCGACGGCGCGGCCTCGCCCATGCCCGAGGGGGAGGACCTCGCGACGCTCGGCCGATCCGGCGCAACCCTCGCCATCCATCTTTCCGTGCGCAACATCCACAAGGTCGTGGCGGAGCTGACACCGCATTACGGCCCCGACTGTCCAGTTGTCGTTGCGTTCCGTGTCGGCTGGCCGGACCAGGAGGCGATCTTCGGCACGCTTGGCGATATCAAGGCCAAGGTGAAGGAAACGAAGATCACCCGCACCGCCTTGATCCTGGTCGGACGCGTGTTCGGCAAGCGCGATTTCGAGGACAGCCGCCTCTACCACGCCGACCACCGCCACATCCTGCGCCCCAAGGCCAAAGCGCGGTCGTAGCTTGCAATCTCCTTCGGGCGATGTTCCCTTCCGGAACTGCGGAGGGGAAGGTGGCCTCTACTGAAATGACGAGTCTCTGGCGGCATCGCGGTTTCCTGCACCTGTGGGGCGCGCAGGCGACCTCGACCTTCGGCACGCGCATCGGGCGCGAGGCCATCGCGTTGAGCGCTGTCATGCTGCTGGGCGCGGGGCCGTTGGACCTGGCCTGGCTCAACCTTGCTGTCTCGCTGCCTTACCTGATTTTGGGCCTGGCGGCGGGACTCCTGATCGATCGCGTGCGGCGGCGGCCGCTCCTGATCGCGACCGACCTGCTGCGCGCCGGCCTGCTCGTCACCATTCCGCTCGCCGCGTGGATTGGTGATTTCTCTCTGGCGCAGCTGCTCATCGTGGTCTTCCTGGTCACCGCCTGCACGCTCGTGTTCGACGCGGCGCACCAGAGCTACGTTCCGGTTCTGATCGAGAAGCGCTGGCTGCTCGACGCCAACGCCAAGCAGGAATCGACTTCCGCCGCGTCCGAAGTCATCGGCCCGCCCATTGGCGGCCTGCTGGTGCAAACGTTAGGGGCGCCGATCGCCATCCTGTGCGACGCCGTCAGCTATGTCGCGTCCGCATTGCTGCTCTGGCGTGTGCCGCACAAGGAGCCGCCGCCGGCGGGAAGCGGTAGCGCCCGCGTCACCTGGGACGATCTCAAGGCGGGCTTTCGTATCGTCTTCCGCCATCGCCTGTTCCGGCCGCTCGCCATCGCCAAGACCATCCGCGCCATCTGCGGCGGCGCGATCGGCGCCTTCTACGTGCTCTACCTGTTTCGCGACCTGAAGGTCTCGCCGGCCGAGCTCGGCATTATTGTCGGATGCGGCGGCGCGGCCGCGTTCGCCGCCGCCGTCGTGACGACGCGCATAGCCGCGGTCACGCCCGCCGGGCCCGGCATGGTCGCCGGCATCGCCGCGGCTGCTGTGGGGCACATGTTGCTACCGCTCGCCGGTCTCTTTGTCGGCACCTGGGCTGTCATTCCGCTGCTGATGTTGGGCCAGCTCATCAGCGATTTCGGGCTGGCTTACGCATTCTCGCTGGAGCGCGCCTTGCGCCAGCACCATATCGAGAACGCCGTGCTCGGCCGCGCCGCTACCGTCATCTCCATGTGCGGCAATGCGCCGGGCCCGATCGGCGCCGTTCTCGCCGGCATCGCGGCAGAGCAATTCGGGTTGACGCCGGTTCTATGGATCTGCGTCGCCGGCTATGCGCTCTCGCCGGTGGTGCTGCTGTGCTCGCCGATCCGGGCCCTGCCGCGGGTTGAAGCGGCCTAGCCGGCCCCTCGCTGCACCCAGGCGATGACATCCTCGACGGTTGCGACCACAGGCGATCGTGGATCGAGGGCGATGGGCGGACGCTCGATCATGACGACGGGAAGTCCGGTCTTGCGCGCCGCTTCGATCTTGGCGAACGTGGCGTCGCCACCGCTGTTCTTCGTCACGATGAGGCTGATGTGATGCTCGGCGAGCAGGCGCAACTCGCCCTGCAGCGAGAACGGGCCGCGGGCGGCGATGGTGCGATAGTCCCTGAGCGGCAAGCGCTCCGGCACGTCGATCATGCGTACGACGAAATGGGCGTTGTGGATGTGCGCGAATGCCTCGAGGTCGCTCGATCCCAGGGTCAGCAATATGCGACCTCCCACGCGGCGGCACAGTTCCGCTGCTTCCGCCACGTCAGGCACCGTGACCCAATGATCGTCGTGACGCGCCGTCCAGGCCGGACGCAGCAGTCGCAGCAGCGGAATGCCGACTGCCTCGGCAGCAGCGACCGCATTGGCGCTGATGTGCTCGGCGAAGGGGTGGGCGGCGTTGATGATATGCGTGATGCGCTCCTCTCGCAGATAGTGCGCGAGGCCTTCCGGGCCCCCGAAGCCGCCCAGGCGCACTGCGCCCCTGGGCATGCGCGGTTCCTTTGTCCGCCCGGCGAGAGATGAGATGAACTCGAGACCGGGCAGCTCCGCCAGTCGTTCGGCGAGCTGAAAGCCTTCCTCCGTGCCGCCCAGGATGAGGATGCGCATCTTACGAGAACCCCGTACCGGCGACCATGTTGCCATCGCGGTCATAGACCAGGACCTCGATCGCCACCTTGCCGTTCACCTCCTCCAGCGCGACCTGCTGCGCCTTCTCCACCACCACCTTGGCCAATGGCACGTTCTGTTGCTGCGCCATGGTCAGCGCTTCACTCGCCGTATTCGCTTCCCTGATCAGGCGCTGGGTCAGATCGCTGGCACCTTGCTCGCCAGCCCAGCGCGCCAGCCGTTCCAAGTTCACCTGGCTGCGCCCGGAATGCAGATCGAGGAATCCATCCGCCAGCTTGCAGAACTTGCCGAACCCGCCCGCGAGAGTGAGGCGCTTGATCGGATGATGGCGGAGATATTTGAGCACTGCGCCGGCGAAATCGCCCATGTCGATGAAGGCGAAATCCGGCAAGCGATAAAGCTGCTGAACCGCGCTTTCGGTGGTGGAGCCGGTGCAGGCCGCTGCATGCTCCAACCCGGCCGCGCGGATGACATCGATGCCACTATGGATCGACGCGATCCAGGCGGAGCAGGAGAACGGGTGTACGATGCCGGTGGTGCCAAGGATCGAGATGCCGCCGATGATGCCGAGGCGCGGGTTCCAGGTTTGCTTCGCCAGCTCCTCGCCGCCGGGCACGGAGATCTCGATCTCCACATCCGGCTCCGCGCCATAAGTTATAGCCACTTCTTCGATCACTTCCGCCATCATGCGCCGCGGGGCAGGATTGATCGCCGGCTCGCCCACCTCGATCGGCAACCCCGGCTTGGTGACGGTGCCGACCCCTTCCCCCGCCTTGAATTGCACGCCGCTGCGTGACGGCAAGGCGCGCACCTTGGATTGGATCAGCGCCAGATGCGTCACGTCGGGATCATCGCCCGCATCCTTGATGATGCCGGCCTGCGCCCAGTCCTCGCCGCGGTCGCGGCGCGCGAGCGCGAAGCTCGGCCGCTCGCCTTTCGGCAGGACGATTTCCACCGGATCGGGAAATTCGCCGGTGAGGAGGGCGGTGAAGGCGGCCTTGGCCGCGGCGGTGGCGCAAGCCCCGGTGGTCCAGCCGCGGCGCAACGGGCCTTCTGGCTTGCGAGTCATGGCGCTATTCTAGCGTTTGGGGTCTGAATCTGGCTAGTCGGCGGGCAGCGGCTCCGTAGGATCGGGACATGAATGAATTACTGGAAAAGCTGCCCGGAATCGAGCCGGGCTGGGTGTGGCTGGTCGGCGCAGGTCCTGGAACAACAGGCCTCTTGACCTTGCTGGCCCTGCGCGGGCTCACCACCGCCGATGTCGTGGTCTACGATGCGCTGGTCGATCAGGACGTGCTGAAGCTCGCGCGGCCCGGCGCCCAGCTGGAATATGCCGGAAAGCGCGGCGGCAAGCCGTCCGCCAAGCAGCCTGACATTTCCCTGCGTCTCGTGCAGCTTGCGCGCGAAGGCCAGCGCGTGCTGCGCCTCAAGGGCGGCGATCCCTTCGTGTTCGGCCGCGGCGGCGAGGAGGCGATGTCGCTGGTGGAAGCCGGCGTTCCGTTTCGCATCGTGCCGGGAATCAGCGCCGGCATCGGCGGACTCGCTTACGCCGGTATTCCGGTCACGCATCGCGACTGCAATCACGCCGTCACGTTCCTGACCGGCCATGATGCCGGCGGCGTGGTGCCCGACGGAATAGATTGGAATGCGATCGCCAAGGGCTCGCCGGTAGTCGTGATGTATATGGCGCTGAAGCATATCGAGCCGATCGCCACGCGCCTGGTCTCCGCTGGCCGGCTGCCGAGCGAGCCGGTCGCGGTGGTGAGCAAGGCGACCGGCCCCGATCAGCGCGTGCTGGAATCAACACTCGGCACCTGCGCCGCGGACGTCGTCCAGAGTGGCATCGAGCCGCCTGCGATCGTGGTGGTCGGCGAAGTCGTGCGCCTGCGCGCCGCACTCGATTGGCTCGGCGCGCTTGACGGCCGCGCGCTGGCAGCGGATCCGCTGGGAACGCGCCGACAGGGGCAGACGGGGTAACGAGCGTGCCTCATCGTGCGATCTCTGCTACCGCCATCTGCGCTCGTTCCCTCCCCCGAGCCGGGGGAGGGATAGGGTGGGGGCGCTGCTTCCGCTCGGCTCAGCCTTCGCTTGAGAGAACAACCCCCACCCCAACCCTCCCCCAACTTGGGGGAGGGAGTGATGTGCTGCGTTGATGGACGCCACTCGCTCCGCCAAAGGCCTGATTATCGCCGCATCATCCTCCGGCAGCGGCAAGACCACGGTGACTCTGGCGTTGCTTGCGTTGCTGAAGCGGAGCGGCATCGCGGTCACCTCGTGCAAGGTGGGGCCGGACTACATCGATCCGCAGTTCCATGCGCGCGCGACGGGGCTGCCTTGCTTCAATCTCGATGGCTGGGCGATGCGCTCCGCGACGCTGGCGCGATTGGTGTGGCAAGCAGCGCGCGATGCGGAGCTGTTGGTTGTCGAAGGCGTAATGGGCCTGTTCGATGGCGCACCCAGCGATGCTGCGCTCGCGCCGGGCTCGACTGCGGAGATCGCAGCGCTCACGAAGCTGCCGGTCGTGCTGGTGCTGCGCGCCAAAGGAATCGGCTCGACCGCCGCGGCTTTGCTGCAAGGGATGACGCGCCATCATCCGGATGTCCGCGTCGCGGGCGTCATCTTCAACGAAGTTGGCGGTGAGCGTCATCGCGCGATGCTTGCACAAGCGGCCGTGCGCGCCGATCTGCCGGTGCTCGGCTACCTGCCGGCCTTCGACGACATCGCGCTGCCGAGCCGGCATCTCGGTCTGGTACAGGCGCGCGAGCATGAGGCGTTCGATCACTATCTGGACGGGCTGAGCGCGCACGTTGCGGCGCATCTCGATCTATCGGCGCTCCGGGCGCTCGCAGCGGAACCGGCCATCGCTGAAGTCGCGCCGGCGCCGATTGTTCCGCCACTCGGCCAGCGCATTGCCGTCGCCGATGATGTGGCGTTTGGATTCTCCTATGCGGCGACGTTGCTCGGCTGGCGGGCGGCAGGCGCCGAGATCAAGAGGTTCTCGCCGCTGGCTGACCAGGCGCCCGATCGCGCTGCGGATGCGGTCTTTCTTCCGGGCGGCTACCCCGAGCTGCATGCGGGCAAGCTGGCAGCCAACCACACCTTCATGAACGGCCTAAGAAATGCCGCGCGCAAAGGAACGACGATCTATGGCGAATGCGGCGGTTACATGACCCTGGGCGAAGGGCTCATCGATGCTCAAGGCGAGCGCCACGCGATGGCCGGCCTGCTGCCCGTCGTCACGTCCTTTGCCGAGCGCAAGCTGCATCTCGGCTATCGCCAGGGCACGCTGCTGGCCGACGGCCCGCTGGGCGCGGCCCGACAGGCCTTCAAGGGGCACGAGTTCCACTACGCGACCGTGGCTTCGGAAGGGCCTGGCGATTCGCTGTTCGCGGTGGAGGATGCAGCCTGTCGCAATCTGGGGAGCCAAGGTCGCCGGCAGGGCAGTGTCTTCGGATCGTTCCTGCACCTTATCGATGAGGCCTGAGTCCGCATCCCCGGCAGGCGCTAAGTCTTGCCAGGGCAACGGAAATCGGGCACTTTAGCACTCGAAGGACAATCCGCGCGTCAGGCGTCCCGTTCCGGTGGGCAGGCGCGGCAGATGGGGATCGACATGTCGCAGATTCGCACCGCTACTCAAACCCAAGCCAAGCTGAACAGCCGCACCGCGGCATTGGCGGCCGCCATGATCGTGGCCGTGTTCGGCGCCGTGTTCACCTACGGCATCGGCTTTGCCGGCGCGGATGTGTTGCACAACGCGGCGCACGACGCCCGTCACGCCAACAACTTCCCCTGCCATTAAGGCAGCCGCCCGGCCTCCGTCCGGGCTTCGTATTTCGGCATTCAAGCGAAGGGGCGGCCTGATCGGCCGTGATTCTGCCATGTTCGGTTATCTCCGGATCTTTCTGACAGTCGCTTTGCTTGCCGGCATCAGCGCCGGTCTGGTCGGCTGGGGCCTGCACATGATCGGCACCACGCCGCTCATCCTCCAGGCCGAGGTGTATGAAGGCGCGGCTGAATCGACCATCGCGGCCGACGGGCATGATCATCAGCACGAAGCAGAAGCATGGGCCCCGGCCGACGGGTGGGAGCGCAATGCCTATAGCCTCGGCGCGCAGATCATCACCGGCGTGGGCTTTGCTTTCCTGCTGACCGCCGCGATCGTTTTCCTCGGCAAGGGCGCGGACTGGCGCCGCGGATTGCTGTGGGGCTTGGCCGGCTTCGCCAGCTTCACGCTGGCGCCGTCGATCGGCCTGCCGCCGGAACTGCCCGGCACCGAGGCGGCGCCGTTGCTCGATCGCCAGCTGTGGTGGATCGGCACTGTGGTCGCAACGGCAGGTGGCCTGTTCGCCGCGGCGCGGCTGCGCAACGTCTATGGCTATGCGGCTGCCGTGATGCTGATCGCGCTGCCTCACATCATCGGCGCGCCGCAGCCGGAGGTGCCGGGCGGCCTCGCTCCGGCCGAGCTCGAGCACAAGTTCATCCTGGTCGCGATCGCCTCCAGCCTGGTGTTCTGGCTGGTGCTGGGCCTCCTCACCGGCGCCTTCTTCAAGCGCTACGCGAACGAGACGGGTGTCGCCGCCTAGTGCGGCACCGCCGACAAGATGTCGGTGCTGCTGGTGACGGTTGCATATTCGCCATGCAAGTTGGCGAGCGAGAGCGCATGAACATCCTCCGCCGCCCACACTCGCCCGCGCAAATCGAGCTTTGCATAGGTGAAGCACGCATCCTCGGGCACAAAGACCGCATGCCCGAGATTGCCCCCGTTTCTGACTGTGGCTTCGAACGAGTTGTTGGTAATGACGCCGAGCATTACCAGAGCCGGCGCGCTGATGTCGCGGAGATGGCGATCGAGGTCGGTGCCGATGAAGGCGCTGTTTACCTGCTTGGCGATAACCGTCTCGCTTGCGACCGGCGCAACTTCAGCTTTGAAGAGATGGCCAGGAGTGCCGGGCCTGTAGGTCGAGTCCGGCTCCGTCGAATCGTGGCGGACGTGGATGATCGGCCAGCCCAGTCGACGCCAACGGCCGAGCAGCGCGGCTGCCGCCGCCTCGGCGCCGGGATTGTTGCGCGGCCCATGCTTGGCCCAGCGCGGGTCGTCGATCGCACGCTGCAGGTCGATGAGGATGAGAACGGTGCGATGGGGCAGATGGAGCATGGCGATCCTTGGGCCGCGAGGGTTGCCCTGGTATAACAAGGGCGGATCAGGCAATGAAAGTTCTAGAGAGGGATGCAGGGATCATGAATGGACTGACACGTATCGTGGCTTTTGCCGCAATCATGGGCGCTGCGTCTGCCGCCCCGGCCTTGGCGCATACCGGCATCGGCGCGCACGGCAACGGTCTAGTGGCCGGCTTCGCCCATCCGCTGATGGGCCTCGATCACATGCTGGCCATGCTCGGTATTGGTGTGTGGGCGGCGCAACTCGGCAGGCGCGCGGGCTGGCTGGTGCCAGCGGCTTTTGTCGCGGTCATGATCGGTGGCGCGGCCCTGGCGCTCTCGGGCGCGGCTTTGCCGATGGTCGAGTTCGGGATCGCGGGCTCTGTCCTCGTGATCGGCGGCCTGATCGCGTTCAGCGCGCGCATGTCGCTTGGCTTGGCCATGGGATTGGTCGGCGCCTTTGCCGTGTTCCACGGCTTTGCCCATGGCACGGAGCTGCCGGGCTTTGCGCATCCGGCCGCTTACGGCGCCGGCTTCGTCGCCGCGACGGCGCTGCTGCATGCGGCCGGTTTCGCCATCGCGTGCGTGGTGCATCGCCATGCGACGAAAATGCCATTCCGCTTCGCCGGCGCGGCGATGGGGGCTGTCGGCGGCGGATTGCTGCTCGGCGCGTAGGCTATTTTCCGGCTGGTGTGGTGTGGCGCAAGGTCACCAGCGCCACGCCCGCCGCCATGGCGAGGATGGCGCCCCAGACCCATGGACTGAGAATTTCGTCGAAGATCACCCAGCCCCAGAACACGCCGGCGAGCACGATCACATTGGCCGTTTGCGAGGCGAAGACCGGCCCGATCGCCCGCACCACCCAGACGAAGATCAACATCATCGCGGCGTTGATCAGCAGCATGGCCGAGGCTGCCTTGACCGCAACAGTCATGGGAAAGACGGGCAGTAGGAAGCCATCGACGCCGGCCGCCAGTGGAATGGCGGCCAACCCGCCCAGCATCAGCATGCCGGTGGTCTGCGTCAGCACGTCGGCATCGGGCGGCGAGCGCAGCGCGATATAGAGATTCTGCAGCGCATAGAAGCACGAGGCTGCCAATCCCAGCAGCACCCAGCCGATCAAGCCCGGCTCCGGCAGGCTGCCCTCCGGCAGCACGATGAGGCCGACGCCGACGAACCCCATCAACACGCCGAGGGCCCGCCAGATATCGAACCGCTCCGTGCGCAAGAACAGAATCAGCACATAGGTCAGCAGCGGCGCCATGGGGATCATCAGGGTGAGTACCGCGACCGGTAGATGTGGTGCCACCCAGAACAGCAGCGGCCCTGGAATGGTGAACCCCAACAGACCGTTGATCAGGTAGTAGCGCAGATAGCTCCATTGCCTCCGCGGAAAGCGGCCAAGCAGGATGCAGACTGTCAGCAGCAGCGAACCGCTGCCGATCGTCTCCCACAGCACGAGCCCGATCGGATGCGCGCCGTTTTCGCCTGCGAGCTTGGCGAGTGCGAAGCCGAGGCCCCAGATTGCTCCCATGGCGAGCAGCGCCAGAGGCCCGAGCACCAGGCGGCGCAAACGCGGCGGCGTGGGCGCAGCTGTCAGGGGCTCCAGCGCGCCTTCCGCCATGGGTCAGTACCGATCCTGCAGCCCGAAATACGCATACATCGCGCGCTGGTAGGTGCGACGCAGAGCTGGGAACGGAAAGCGCGGCAGCGGTCGCGCCAGCAACGGAGACGGCTTCAAGCTGGTGTCCCCGGCCAGCCGATGGGTTAGCAGGAGGCCGCAATACGTGGCTAGCGCGACGCCGGTACCCACATAGCCGAGCGCGTAGTGCACTGTGCCGTCTTCGATCGAATTGACGTGCGGTGACTTGTCGAACGGCACGCACACCCAGCCGCTCCAGAAATGCGTCGTCTCGATGTCCTTGAGGATCGGGAACATGTCGGTCAGGCGGCCCAACAGCCAGCGTTTGTGTGCGATCCGGCTCGCGGCCGTATCTTCGATGCCGCCGCGTGCGCCGAACAGGATGCGATGATCCGGCAGCTGGCGGTAATAGAACAGCAGATTGCGCGTATCGCTGATCGGCAGCGTGGTCGACCAGTTGAGCGCCTTGCGCTCCGTTTCGGTCAGCGGCCGCGTGACCACGATGTTGGAGAGCGCCGGCAGCAAGCGTCCATCGATCGCCGGATGCAGCCGGTCACCCGTGTAGCCGTTGCCGGCGATCACGACCTGCTTCGCGCGCACCTTTCCGCCGGGCGTCGACAGCACATGGCGCTTGCCGTCTCGCGCCCAGCCTTGCACGGGGGAAGACTCATGCAGCACGGCGCCGGCGCGCTGGGCCGCGCGTGCGAGACCGCGCACGTACTTCATGGCGTGCAGTGCGAAGCCGGTTTCGAACAGCAGCGCGCCATGCGCCTCGCGGCTGATAAGGTAGTTGCGTTCCAGCTCCGCCTTGCCGATCAGGCGCGACTTCACGCCGAACTTCGCTTCCAGCATGCGCTGATCGTGTTCCAATGTGCGCATGCGGTTAGGCAGATGCGCAAGCTCCAGATTGCCGTCCGGCGTTGCCTCCGCATCGATGCCTTCATCGGTCAGCAATCGGCGGACCAGCCGCACGGCATCGCCGGATTGATCGAAGATGCGCCGCGCCTCCGCTTCGCCCCAGCGCCTGATCCAGCCTGCCATGCTGGTCTTACCGATCCCCAGCGTCGCGAAACCGCCATTGCGCCCGCTGCAGCCCCAGCCGATACGGTTGGCCTCCAGCACGTGCGACGTCACGCCGAACTTGCGCCCCAGATGCAGGGCGGTGGATAAGCCCGTGTAGCCGCCGCCGATGATGGCGATGTCCACGTCCATGTCACCAGCGATAGGTGTTGCGTCGGTGATTTCGGCGCCGCCGGTTGCAGCCCAATAACTGTCTACGTGCGCCTGACCCGGCGCATTCGGATCGATGATGTTGATGGTCATTTCACCCCTCGTGGCGCGCACCTTAGCAGGCTCTCGTTGCGAACTGTAGACCCGGTTCGAATCCTCTATGGCGCAGACCACAGTGAAGCGTTACGCTCAGTCTCGTGGTCGCCTGCAGCCGGGTTGGGCCGGACGACCGGCTATCAGCTGCATGGGGAGGCAAGATTGCAGGGCCAATTGTGGGTCGAACTCGTCGGCGATCTTGTGATGGCGCGCATCCGCGGCGAGCCGACCGCTGCCTTGCTGCAGGAGTGTCAGGAAAAGGTGCTCTTCCTGGTACAAGACGCGGAGAGAGGCAAGGTTCTGTGCGACGCCCTGGAAATGGAGCCACCCCCGGTCGACGTGCCCCTGGCCCAACGCCAACTCGATGAAGGGCTGGGTGCCATCAAGCTGAAGCGGGCGATCGTCGTTCCGAACAGCCGCCTCGCATATCTGGCGCGTCTCGCGTTCGGGGAAGGCGACTATCGGGTCTTCTACAACGATATCGTCGCGGCCGTGAAGTGGCTCAACGATGAGCCGGTGCGAAGCTAGATCCGTCTTTTCGGTCTCGATGGAGCTGTGCGGGTCACTCGACCTTCGCTAGGCATGCGGGATCGTCGTACTTGAACGAGTTGACGCGCATATCGACCCGATAGAGCTCAGTCCTCGTTGGATCGTATGGTGCCAGCAGCGACTTGAGTTTGGGCTCAGCGTTGTTGGGATCGAGCCAGGCATCCTCGTCTTCGCGCTTCAGGATGACCGGCATGCGCTCATGGATCCGCGCAAGCTTTTCATTGGCGTTGGTCGTGATGATCGCGAAGCTCCGGACGATCTCGCCCTCCGGACTGCGCCAACCTTCCCACACGCCCGCGAACGCGAAGGCCGGCCGCTCAGGATCGACGATGCGCCAAGGCGTCCTGTCCTTGAGGCTCTTGTCCTGGTTCCACTCGAAGAAGCCGTCGGCCGGCACCAGGCACCGGCGCCTGTGGAACGCGTCTCCGAACATCTTGTTGTCGGCAATGCCTTCCGATCGCGCGTTGATCAGCGGCGCGCTCTTCGGCATCGCCTTGCTCCAGTATGGGATGAGGCCCCAGCGAAACATCCTCAGCGCGCGCTCGCCGTTCGGCTCCAGTCCGATCACCGGCACGATCTGCGTCGGCGCGATGTTGTAGCGCGGCTGCAGGTTGAGCACGGTCACCACGCGAAACAGCTCGCGGATCGCTTCGGGCGGAAGGCTGAAACTGTAGCGGCCGCACATTGTTCTTCGGGCCTTTGGACTGGATTGGGATATACTTATGCTTAGCGAAGGAGGTCGCGATGCCGCAAGCCGCCGCCGATCGCATGTCCGTGCACGTCGGAGATATTACCGCCCTCGATGTGGACGTGATCGTCAACGCCGCCAATGAGCGTCTACTTCCGGGCGGCGGTGTGTGCGGCGCTATCCATCGCGCAGCTGGACCGGAGCTCGAGAGGGCGTGCCGCCGCCTCGGCTATTGCCCAACCGGCGGCGCTGTCCTGACGCCCGGCTTTGGCCTGAAGGCGCGGCACGTCATCCACGCGGTGGGACCGGTCTGGCATGGCGGCTCATCCGGCGAGGCGGACCTGCTGACGTCTTGCTATCGCACGTCGCTCGAGCTTGCCGCCGATATCGAGGCAGAGCATGTCGCGTTTCCGGCGATTTCCACTGGCGTGTTTGGTTATCCGCCGGTCCAGGCGACGGAGGTGGCCGTCACCACGGTCGGAAACTGGCTTATGGCCCATCCGTGGCCGCGGAGTGTGATTTTCTGCTGTTTTGACTCAGCCACGGCTCAGCTCTACCGCGCCTGCCTGGCGAACGTAGCGAGCCGATGACGCCCTTGGTTGATCAACCTTGCCAAGCGTGGCAAGCCTTTCCTAAGATTCCCCCGCATATTGTGGGAGATTGCTCAGAGTGAACGTCCCGAGCGCCGGTCCGGCGCCTGTCCGCTCTGAGGGGCGGCGGGTTCCATGATGATCGATCCGATATCAGAGTCCAAAGGAAGCGAAACGGCGCGGCCGGAAGGCGGTCCAAACACTCAGATGGATCTGCGGCCGCTGGACAATGTCACGACCGCTGCCCAGAAGATGGCAAGCAGTTTTGACCGCTCGATTGTGCGATCGGAGCGGATTGGCAGGCTCAACACTTATTGGCAAGCGAAAGCAAAGGGAGGGGTGCCGTCGCGCGCCGAGATCGACCCGGTCGATGTGCGCGAGCTGCTGCCCAACCTCATGATGATCGACGCGATCGGCGACCCGGTGCGGTTCCGATATCGGCTGGTCGGTACCCGGGTGGTGCAATATACCGGCTTCGATTTCACCGGACGCTGCCTGGACGAGATGGTGTTTCAGGGCCGCGACTTCATCGAGCAGTGCTATCGCCGCATGCTGGAGGAAAAGCGTCCGATCTTCGGCCACTATGCCTGGCTGGTGCGGTCGCGCCATTTCGGACAGTGCGAGTTCGCTCTCTTCCCCCTGTCCGATGACGGCGTGACCGTCAATCGCAGCATCTCCATCGAGGATTACGAGCGGATGGAGCGCGACATTTTGACCTTCGGCCAGCAGGCGGCCCCGGCCCGGAAGCTGGTCCAGAGCGGCGAGTAGCCAGCATCCTCCTTTTTGGGGAGGGATCTCTCATTGTCATGCCGGCCGAATTTCCCTATTGGAACCGCGACAACCGGGCGCTCAGGCCCCGCAGAACGGAGTCTGCCCATGGATCGGCCCATTGCCCTGTTCGAGCTTGCCACGCTGTCGGCGGAGGCGCGTGCGCGCTTGCTGGTGCGCTCGGAGGCCGACCTCGCGCTTTTTGAGGAGCGCGTGAAGCCGATCATCGAGGACGTGCGGCGCGACGGTGATGCCGCCCTGGCGCGCTTCGGGGCGCGCTTCGATGGGGCGACCGGTCTCAAGCCCGACGCCATCCGCACGCCGGAGCGCGAATTCGATGAAGCGATGGAGAGCGTCGCGCCCGAGGTGGTCGAAGCGATCCGATATGCGGTCGACAACGTCCGCCGCTATCACGAAGCGCAGATGCCGGAAGAGATGTGGATGAAGGAGATGCGCCCCGGCATTTTCGCGGGCGAGCGCTGGTCGCCGATCGATTCCGTTGCTTGCTATGTGCCGCGCGGCAAGGGCTCGTTTCCCTCGGTTGCAGTGATGACCGCAGTGCCGGCGATGGTTGCCAAGGTGCCGCGCGTCATCATCTGCACGCCGCCATTGCCCGATGGCCGTACTGATCCTGCGACCTTGGTGGCGGCGAAGCTCGCCGGTGTCACTGAGGTCTACCGCTGCGGTGGCGCCCAGGCGGTCGCGGCGGTTGCCTATGGCACGCAGACTGTACCGCGAGTGCTGAAGATGGTGGGGCCGGGCAGCCCTTATCTGGTGGCGGCGAAGAAGCTGCTCTCCCACTGCATTGATCCTGGCATCCTGGCAGGCCCCTCAGAATCCATCATCCTGGCCGATGAGACGGCGGATGGCCGGCTGGCGGCCCTCGACCTGCTGATCGAGGCCGAGCACGGGCCGGATTCCTCCTGCTTCCTGGTCACCAACTCCCGGCCGGTGGCGGAGGCGGCGCGCGCCGCCATCCCGGGCTTCTGGGCGCAGATGTCGCAGCAGCGGGTCGATTTCTCGGCGACCGTGCTGGGCGGGCCACAAGGCGGCATCGTGCTGTCCCCGGACTTCGACGCAGCCTGCGACTTCGTGAACGATTATGCGCCCGAACATCTGACGATCCATGCCAAGGATCCCTGGCGCCACATGGGCAAGATCCGCAATGCCGCGGAAATCCTGCTGGGTGACCGCACGCCCAACACCTTGGCCAACTTCGTATTGGGACCGAATGCCGTTCTGCCGACCTCCGGCGCGGCCAAGACCAGTTCGGCACTCAGCGTTTACGATTTTGTGAAGCGCAGCTCGGTAGCGTATGTGACGACATTGGGCTATCCCGAGGCGGCGCGCCATGCAGGTCGGCTGGCGACCTATGAAGGCTTCGACGGCCACGCCAATGCGGTGTCCGCAACGCGCGATCGCCTGATGGCAGATGATTCATAAGATGGACGATCCGGCGTGCATATCAGCCGACGCACATTGATCGGCCCCGACGGGAGCCTTCTCGGGATCGGCGAAAAGCTCAGCGTGGTCGAAGGGCTGGGCCGCGTCAGCAACGAGACGCGGCGCGCGTTCGAACTGTGGCGACAGGCTGGGCAGGCGCACGGCCTTCTCAAGCTCGCCGACTTCTCACTGGAGCCGATCTCCGACCTCATGCCGAACATGCTGATGGTCGAGGTGCTCGAGGCGGCGCACGACTACCGCTATCGCTATTGCGGCCAGCGCGAGATGGACGTGCGCGGCGAGGATCCGACCGGCCGCACGGTGCGTCAGTGCCACCAGGGCGAGATCCTGGACTTCGTGCTGGAGAACTACGACCGCGTTGTGACGGCCGGCGATGGATTGCTCGATCTTTCCGTCGACATCAACAGCAGCAAGCGGTTCATCGCAACGGAAGTGCTGTTCTTGCCGTTCTCCGATGTCGGCGTCGCAGTCACCGACATACTGGTCTACTCGCACTATCTGGATACACGGCCGGGCGCTCTGCCGGTCGGGTAAGTCACGCATTCTGGATACCGTTCTCCCGTCACCCCGGACAGCCGCGAAGCGGCATGATCCGGCGTCCATTCATCCGTCGCAGTGACCGTCGGGATGGACACCGGCTCACGCTACGCTTGGCCGGGGTGACAGTTAGAGAAGTACGTCCACCTGCGCCCTACAACGGCTTCGCATCGAGGAAGCGGCGGACCACGTTCTCGGTGATGCGGCTGACGTTGTTGTCGTAGCCGTTATGCGCCAGCGATCCTGCCCAGGAGATCGAGCTGACCGAGAACACGCCGCCGCCATGAGGAGTCTCGAAGAACACCATGTCCGCCTTGATCATCGGACAGGTGTCGCCGTTCACGGCAGAGTGGGTGTGGTTGAGCTCTTCGTTCACCCAGTGATAGCTGGCGGGGAAGTCATCGGCGGTTGCCACGATCAGCGCATGCGGCGGCGTTCCGAGGGAAGTGTCAGCGCGATCCAGTTCCCAGCCAGCCGCGCCGCCACCGATCGATCCGAAATCGCCGATGCGATCCTCTGTCACGCCTTCGAAGATGAAAGCGGCGCGCGGATCTCGGCTGGCCGGCAGGCGCTTGTAGTACGAGGCGACGTCGAACCCTTGTCCGCTGAAGGCGGCGCCGACCAGCATGTTGGGCGGCCGGCCATTGCGCTGCCAAAGGCCGGAATATTCGCCGGTGAACGCCATGTAGCTTTCGCCGGGTTGGGTCATCCAGGCACGCATGCCGTCCTCGGACCGGCGGTGTTCGATGACGCCTTCCAGGGAAGGGTGCCAGGCGATGCGCCAATAGAAGCCGTTGGCGCCAAGATACATCAGGCGCCCACCGCGGTCGGTGTAGTCCTGCACCGCGTCCAGCATCTTCAGGCTGTAGTATTCGGGATGGGTGCCGGTGATGACGCAGCGGTACGGCTTTAGGCAATCGAGCCCATCGCGATGCAGGTCCTCGTCGGTGATGATGTCGCAGTCGAGCCCCTTCGCCGCCAGCCAGTCTATGATGTGGGTGTCGGCGTTGAACTGCCACAGATCGCCCTTGGGCCGCATGTTGAGGATTGGCCTGAGGCGCGAGGAGTGGCACACGCCGCTGCCGTCGCCATGCAGGTCGTAGGTCGAGAGGCCGAGCGAGTAGATCTCTTCCAGGAACTGATCGGTGCGGTTGATCGAGGTGAAGCGCGCGGAGCTCAGCTCATCGAAGCTCCAGCTGGTATCCATCTGGTGATTGGCATAGGCGAGATAGCTCGCGGTCGGCACCAGGAACGCGAGCGAAGAGGTCGGCTTGCCTTTTGCCGGTCGCACGAACAGCGGCGCGAATTCCTCCAGCTCATCCTGCATGAGATGGACGCAATAGACGCCGCTCTTCAGGTCCTTCGGCAGGCGCATCGAGAAATCCGTCTGCCAGGCGCAATCGTAGAGATCGTCATCATGGAAATGGATCGCGCCGTACTGCTCCGGCTTGCGCTTCCAGTTCATCTCGCTGCCGTCCCAGTTCCATCCCGTCATGCCGCGGGTCGGCAGGTTGACGGTATGGCCGTTGCGGCGGTGACGCGAGGAATCGATGACCCAGGTCCCGCCGACATCCTGCGAGAAGTCCCAGTCCGCCACCGCGCGCTCCGGCGGCACCTCGTCGCGCGTGCCGGGAAACGCCAGCAGCGCTTCCAGCTTCAGTGCCTCCCCATAGATGGCGGGCGAATCGATCTTGCCGTTGAAGTGCGCAGCGACTTTCTTCGCGTTGTTCCACGCTGCGATCAGGAAGCGGTTGGCCACAGCGGAGGGCGCAAGCTGTCCTTCGACGAAGTGTCGCTGGCCGGAATGCCCGTAGGCCATGAGCCGGCGCGAGCCGAGGGTTGCGCGCCCGCTCTTGGCATCGAAAGCGACGGCGACCAAGTACCAATGACGCGAGACAAGGTCATGCGGCAGCAGCAGCGGGGCCTGGTCTCCAATGCGCAGAGCCAACCGGCCAGCTGCATCGAGATACAACGCGTAACCGGTCTTGCTCGCCGCATCCCAGTTGCCGAGGATGCATTGCTCGCTGCTTTTGTCCAGCCAGGTCGGCCAGATGAAGGTGCGGATCGAGAAGCTCTGCAAGGCAAAGGCGTTGCGGTCGTCGATCTCGACATAGGAGCCGCAGGGGATCGGCTGATGCCGGGCGGGATACTCGTTGCTGGGCACGCCGGCGACGGGCTCCGCCTTGTAGCCCGGCCCTTCCGGTGAATCATCGCCGCAGATCATGCGCACCAAGGACGCGCGATAGCTGCCGGGGCGCGGCGAGCTCACCTTCACCTCGACGAGGTCGCCGGGCTCTAAGCTCAACTTGTCGGTATAGGCCAATAGGCGGTCAGGCATGATGCGGCAGATATGGTTGTGACATCACTCGATGGGGCAGTCGCGGCCGGTCATTTCCTTCCAGCGCGCGCGGAAGCAGGCCCAGACCGCATCTTGATAGCTATTGAAGGCGCGGTTCTCGTCGATCTGCATCGGCGTGCCGCGGCGCGGACCGAACTTCGCCAGGCGCCACTCCTTGTGCGGAACGGTGCACAGAATGACGGTGCGCCCGCGCGCGAAGCCCCAGCGCATGAGATCCAGCAGCTTGTGCAGATCGGCGCTATGCCGGCCGAACGGCTTGCGCTTGAACTCCTCGCACAGATCGGTGCGCGATGGGTCGATCGACAGCATGAATGATGATTCCCCGGCTATCCTTGCCAGGCATCATAGAGAGCCTTGAGACCCGCTGTCGAGCCGTCGCGGGCGACACCACGCCCGCCCAGAATGTCGTTTGCGAGCTGTTTCCCGAGCTCCACGCCCCACTGGTCGAAGGAATTGATCCCCCACAGGATGCCGAGCACGAAGGTCTTGTGCTCATAGAGCGCGACCAGCTTGCCGAGATGATATGGGTCGAGCTCGCCCAGCAGGATACTGTTGCTCGGCCGGTTGCCGGCGAAGCTGCGATGGGTTGACAGAGCGCGCGCCTTGCCGGCCTTCATCTTGGCCTGGCGCATCTCGGCCATCGCTTCAGCGGCGCTCTTGCCCAACATCAGCGCCTGGCTTTGCGCCAGGAAATTCGCGGCCAGCAGCCGATGGAGATCCGGGTAGCCGGACCGGTCGCGCGCCGCAAGGATGAAGTCGCAGAACACCCGCTGCGTGCCTTGGTGGATCAGCTGATAGAAGGCATGCTGCCCGTTGGTGCCGGGCTCACCGAACAGGACGGGACCGGTCGCGCATTTCACCCGCTTGCCGTCGCGGCGCGTGGTCTTGCCGTTGCTCTCCATCTCCAGCTGCTGCAGATAGGCCGGCAGCCGCGCTAGATCCTGCGCATAAGGCAGAACGGCATAGGCATCGGCGTCGAGAAAGTCGATGTTCCAGAGCGCGATCAGGCCCATGGTCAACGGGATGTTCTGTTCCGCCGGCGCCCTTCTGAAATGCTGGTCCATCGCGTGCGCGCCGGCCAGCAGCCGTTCGAACCCGTCCCAGCCCAACGCCACCGCGATCGGCAAGCCGATGGCCGACCACATGGAATAGCGTCCGCCGACCCAGTCCCAGAAGCCGAACACGTTCTCCGGCGCGATGCCAAAGGTGCTGGCCTTGTCGACCGCGGCGCTGACCGCGACGAAATGCTTCGGCACCGCGCCGGGCGATAGGCGCGCCGTCAGCCAGTCGCGAGCGGCGTTCGCATTCGCCAAGGTCTCCTGAGTCGTGAAGGTCTTGGAGGAGACGATGAAGAGAGTAGACGCCGGATCTGCATGGGCCAGGGCTGCCTGCAGATGCGCGCCATCGACGTTGGAGACGAAATAGAAGTGCATCTCCGGATGGCAGAAGGGGCGGAGCGCCTGGACCGCCATCGCGGGGCCGAGGTCGGAACCGCCGATGCCGATATTGATCACGGTCCTGATGCGCTCGCCGGTCGCGCCGCGCCAAGTCCCCTCGCGGACCGACGTGGCGAAGCCGCGCATCTGCTCCCACACCTTACGCACGTCCGGCATCACGTCCTTGCCGTCCACCATCATGGGCTCCGGCCCCTGATGGCGCAGCGCGACGTGATAGGCCGCGCGGTCTTCCGTCGTGTTGATGCGCTCTCCGGCGAACATGCGCTCGCACCATCCGGCCACATCCGCCGCGCTCGCCAGGTCGTGCAGCAGCCGCATAGTCTTCGCGGTCACGAGGTTTTTCGAAAAATCGAACGCGAACTCGTCCAGCGTCAGCGAAAAATCCGTGAAACGCTGCGGATCATCCTTGAACAGGTCGGCGACGCGGGTCTTGGCGAGAGACTGGCGGTGGCGCTTCAGCGCCGCCCATTCGGGCGAACGAGTCAAGTCCGCAATGGTCATACCGCACTCCACGCGCGTCGACGGCGGCCGTCGGTTACGCCTGCGGGGCTGAGATGAAAGTTGACCAGCGTGCGGTCGACATAGCGCATGCGCCAGGACAGCATCTTCTGCGCGTAGGTTAGCAGCACGTCGCGATAGACGGGATCATCGGCAAGATTGGTCATTTCATACGGATCATTCTTGAGGTCGAACAAAAGCGGCGGCAGGGAAACAAAATGAACATACTTGTAATGCTCGTCGCGCAGCACCGTCAGATAGCATTCGTCCGGGGCGATGCCGAGCGCGGCTTCCGGATCGATGTTCGGCGCGTTCGGCGAGGTGCGGAAATCGAGCTCGTAATGCACCTCGGTGCGCCAATCCGGCGGCGACGCGCCCTCGATGAAGGGTAGCAGTGACCGTCCGTCGCACTGGTCTGGAATCGGCCGGCCCAGCCACTCCAGAATTGTTGGCAGGACGTCGACCGATTCCGTGAAGTGTCCGACCTGGCGGCCGCGATTGCGGTCTGCAACGCGGCGTGGGTCGCGGATGATCAGCGGGATGTGGAAGCTCTGGTCGAAATAGACTTCCTTGCCCCAGCAATAATGGTCGCCGCCCATCTCGCCGTGATCGCAGGTCACGATGATAAGCGTCTCGTCGTATTCGCCGGTCTCTTTCAGATGCGCGATCAGGCGCCCGATCTGGTCATCCACTTGCGAGATCATGCCGTAGTAAGTCGCGCGCATCTGCCGAAGTTCCAGCTCCGGCATATGCACGGCGTTGTTGGGATTGTGCTCGTCGACGCCGCTCGTGGCCGCGAGCGCGGCGATCTTCATCTTCAGGAACGGATGCTGCTCCGCTTCTTCCTCCGGCGTCTTCTTGCGCTGAACGATCGGCACTTCGGCCGGATCGTACATCGCGTTGTATGGCTCCGGTGCGATCACCGGCGGGTGCGGCCGCAGGAACACGCCGTGCACGAACCAGTTCTCGTCCCGCCGCACCGACAGATAGCGCAGGATCGCGTTCGCCATGAACGTGGTCTCGCTTTCCTCCGCGGTGAACACCGGCGGGGTGAAGCTGTGCCCGCGATCGGCCGGTTTCCGGAAACCGGGCCGCGGCTTGTAGACATCCCAGCGCCCGTTCGGCAGGTCATAGCCGCGCGCCTTCAAATCCGCGATCCAGTTTGCCATGTGCTCCGGCAACGGCATCCCGACGGTGAATCCAGGCAAGAATCCTTCATACGTCCTGAGCGCGGGATCGTCGGGATGGCGCGTGCGCGGATCGATGCTGGTATCGGTGTAGCCGAACAAGGTCGGATCGAAGCCGGCCTTGCGCGCCTCGCGCGCGACATTGGTAAAGCGGTCATCAAGCGGCGTGCCGTTGCGCCCCGAGCGGTGGTTCATGAGATAGCAGCCGGTATGCAGGCTGGTGCGGGCTGGTCCGCAGGGTGCGCAGACGGTGTAGTGCCGCTTGAACAGCACACCATCGGCCGCCAGCGCATCGAGGTGGGGCGTCTTCACGACAGGATGCCCGACCACCGACAGGCACTCGCCGCGCCACTGATCGACGCTGATGTAGAGGACTTTGCGGATCTGCTCGCTCATGGACCTTGACCGGAGGGTTGGCGGGAGCCGCGATTGTCAACAAAGCCGTCCGACTCCGCAACCGGTCATGTGTCACCGTGCAGTGGTTTTGTCATGGTCGTGCTTGGCACGACCATCCACAAGTTTCATTGGGTCAAGTGACGCTGTTGCAGGCAAACTCGTGATGGTGTGGACGGCCCCCGCGCGGCATCGATGTGCCAGAATGAGGTCGTTGCAGATCTCATTGAAGGGAGCCGTCCATGGATAAGCTTATCCGCATTGGCAT